>CAVULB010000001.1:0-309014 GCA_963742325.1 Candidatus Acidiferrales bacterium
TTGAATATTCATTTTCCGGTGGTCTAACCTAACTCTTGATAAACCACTCGTCGCCGGTTGCGGATCACCATCGCCGATGGTGCAGGTATTGATGTGTGTTTGGCGGGAGGTTTTTACAAAACTGTCCGAAAGAGGATAGCGAGCGATATGGAAACTCCTTACTATCAGTCGAGGCTCTACAATGGTTGTTCTAGCGACATTTATGGCGTTCGTACTCGGGCTGCCTGTCTTGGCGGTCTTCGCAGCAGCAGTCGCACTGATTCCCTTTAGACGTCCCAGCCATTAAATCAAGACGAATGTCTGGGCGATTGTGAACGTTCGTCGAGATTCACCAAAATCAGATCTAGTGTCTCAATGTGCACAGAAATCCGTCCCCCTTTCACTTAACATCATGGGTCCATGGGCAATTGACTCGCCTCTTCTTCGAACGGGCGAATCGACTTTCTCATCTGGGAGGATTCCAATGATGACGATATTAATCATCCTTTTGGTCGTTTTCTTGCTCGGTGGAGGAGGCTGGGGTTATTCCCGTTGGCGCAGATAAACGTTCTCGATGCCGTGATTACTTGCCCGCGTGAGTACTCATCACATTTTTCACTACCGGCACGTCTTCTCCCAGAGCGGTCGCCAGCGAGATCAGGTGATCCTGCTCATCCTTCAAAATTTCGCGAATGTGTTCGGCCATCGCATACTCTCCCAAATCCTCGCACTGATGTACGCGTTCACGATAGCGCCGTATGGTGTTCATTTCGTTTTCAAGGTCGAATTGCAGCATCTCCTTGGCTTTCTTGGAGGTCCGAACCGGTTTTGGCTGGACGGCGGGCATACCACCCAGGTAATCAATCTGTTCTGAGATGATCAGCGCGTGGCTCAGCTCTTCTGCCGCGTGCTTCTCCAGTTCTCCGGCGATGTTCATATATTCGGCTCCACTCAATACCTGCGAATACACGATGTAGGAAATGATCGCCTGATATTCGCCCGAAAGATCTTCATTCAGCAGCTCGATCAATTCGTCGCGTGTAGTTTGACCAGCGGAATGGACCGTCGTTTCTTCTTTTTCAGCTTTCATCCTGATCCTCCCTCAACAAAATTAACCTTCCCAGGACAACGGTGATGCAAATCGAACTGGCATAGTAGCCGAATACCGTCATCAAGCCCATCACCAATATGAAAAGCAGGGTGGCGATTCTGCGAAGCAATTTCTCGGACGTCGAAATCGAAGGCAACGCCGCCATTTCGACAGCGTGTGCCTGCGTTTGTTCAGCGACTTCGCTCATATTCGTAAAAGAAACTTAATTCCTGCTCCAGCGGGAATATCCCCACCCGCCGCCGCCCAACAAAAACACAACAAGAAGAACGATTAAGATAGTTTCCATTTGGCTCCACGATCAGAGGAAGCTAGTGGCTCTTTGGTCGTTTCACTTCCTCTGGATCCTCATACTATGCGAGTACGAGGCGGATTTCTGTGCACATCGGTACAGTCGGAGATCTTATTTTGTTCCGACAGTGGGAAGTTGAGAATTGCGTGTGCGGGATAACAATCAGTCAGATTCCAAGGCAGCTGTTCACAACCGGACAGACACGCGCCCTGAGTGCAGTTATGATCTTCCTTTAGTTTGATGGAACTTGTGGCGGTCACGCCCCTATGCGGAGTGACTGCATACGGTAGCCCGGGCGGGCCTTTGCAGTTTGACCACCTGGAAGCTGCCCTGGCCGCCTGGTTTCATCGAACTTTAGGGCAAAATTGCCTTTGGCGTTGCGGTGAGATGTGAATTCTATAGGCATTGCTATTCGAGCGTTTCGCAGATGTCTACCGAGCAGTATGGTAACTGCCAAGAATGAGACTGAAGGACGGTGAGGTTCGATCCCGGCCAGCAGAAGGACTGTTTCTATGTTCTTTGTGTAAGGCTGAACGGGATTGGTTCTGATGGAACAACTACATGGCTAAAAAGAAAACCAAGAAGGAACTCGCTGAAGAATCCCTCTCGAGCGTCAAAGAACAAATGGCGCAGCCTCGCATGGCCAAGTCCACGCGACGTCAAGTCACGAAGCAAAATGCCCCTAGCGCTCGCGGAGGATATCGGCCACAACCAACGTAGGTCTCTTTTTTTGGCGACTTTCTCTTAAAAGGAACGGAGGAAATCGTAATCGACCTACTGTGGTCCGTTTAGTGGTTTGCGCCGGCGACTTTGGTGGCCACATCGCGATCTGTTCTTTTGGGATCCACAGAAGATTCGCCCGTGAAGGAAACACCTCTCCGCCTGTGCGTTTCAATACTTCCATAGCACGCGCAATTTCATCTGTATTGTCGCAATGCACGGAAAGGAGAATTCCTCCCTTTTGCAGGCGACCTTCGTATTGCTTGGCTTCGTATTCAGGAATACCCACTCCGATCAATGCACCGGCAAATCCGCCGACCCATCCTCCCATGCCGATCCCCGCCAGCCCCGCCACAATCGGGCCGGCAGCGACGAATGGGCCCAAACCAGGTATAGCAAGAAGGCCTACGCCTGCCAGTAATCCCAAAGTGCCACCAATCACGCCTCCTGTGGTTACACCCGCTACCGCACCTTCGGCGGGTGCCCTCAGGGGAACTGTCGTCGGAACCACGACACTAGCCGTATGGATGAGGTGTGTCTGTGCTGTTTTGAACGCTCAAACAACGCAATTTAATGTTTGATGATTTTCGTTGACATCCTTGGTGATCGAGTCAGGCTAGCCTGGCGTGTTAGGTGTCATCAGTGGTCGTTTGCCCTCGCAAAAAAGCGAATCCGAGGACCCAGACTTGACGACGATGAAAACGAGCGACTCGTCGACTATTCGACGGGCCGCTCGAGTTTCTGGATTCGATCCATCCTAATGGTCCATCCCGTTTTAACTGGGATTAGGGCTTTCTTTCGGCGCCAGGCTCACTCTGATGCGAGGGTTCGGGCTCCCGGGAGGCTGCGGGTTTGGCTGCAGTTTGATGGTCCGTGGCAGGCTTTGGTGCGCTTTGCGCGTGAGAAGGCTCCTGATGCGACGGTTGTGAACTGGTTTTCGTATGAGCGGATTTGACCTCCGGTTGCGCCTTCACTGGTTTTACATGGGCAACCTTATTCTCGGCAGGCTTGTTCTCGGCGGTCTTTTTTTCAGCTGCTTTGTTCTCATTGCTGCGAGTTGCGGCAGCTTTATTCTCGGCAGGCTTGTTCTCGGCGGTCTTTTTTTCAGCTGCTTTGTTCTCATTGCTGCGAGTTGCGGCAGCTTTATTCTCGGCGGACTTGTTCTCGGCGGTCTTTTTTTCAGCTGCTTTGTTCTCATTGCTGCGAGTTGCGGCAGCTTTATTCTCGGCGGACTTGTTCTCGGCGGTCTTTTTTTCAGCTGCTTTGTTCTCATTGCTGCGAGTTGCGGCAGCTTTATTCTCGGCAGGCTTGTTCTCGGCGGTCTTTTTTTCAGCTGCTTTGTTCTCATTGCTGCGAGTTGCGGCAGCTTTATTCTCGGCGGACTTGTTCTCGGCGGTCTTTTTTTCAGCTGCTTTGTTCTCATTGCTGCGAGTTGCGGCAGCTTTATTCTCGGCGGACTTGTTCTCGGCGGTCTTTTTTTCAGCTGCTTTGTTCTCATTGCTGCGAGTTGCGGCAGCTTTATTCTCGGCGGACTTGTTCTCAGCAGTCTTTTTTTCAGCCACCTTGTTTTCATTGGCGTGAGCTACAGCGGCTTTATTCTCGGCGGACTTGTTCTCGGCGGTCTTTTTTTCAGCTGCTTTGTTCTCATTGCTGCGAGTTACAGCAGCCTTGTTCTCCGCAGACTTGTTCTCAGTCGTTTTATTTTCGTTCGCGTGAGTCGCTCTCGCGTTGTTCTCACTCGCAGTACCTTTGGTTGCCACCACACTCTTTCCGGTTAGTTCTCCCGACTTGGATGTCGCAGTGATCGGCGGCCTGCCATGATTCACGGATTGTAATTGTGAGTGGTTTTCGCTGGCGGCCGTTTGATGTCCTGTTTGTGCGGCCGTTTCCGCAGTATGAGATTCACGAGCCGCGGCCTGTTCGGAAGTTGTAGCTCGGGCCGTTGTTCCACCGTGTCCGCCGTTATAGCTGACGTGGTTTCCCGCTCTACCATTAGTAACACCCTTTTCATAGGTGTTGTGAAAGCTCCTCGCATTTACGTTATTCACAGATCGGTTGTAGTTGAATTCGTTGTTTCTCCAATACCCGCCTTGGTAGCCTGAACCACCGTAGCCGTAACCGTAGTTTATGCCGCCGTAGAAACCGACGCTGGCACCCCAGTAACCACCGTTCCAGGCATATGCGCCGCTATCCCATCCCCAGTAGCCCGGAGTCCATAGCAAACCAATGGCGGGCGGCTCGACCCAAGTACCAGGCACCCAGAAGTAGCCGGCCTGACCGTATGCCCAATAACCAGGAGTCCATAGATATCCTTCTTGGGGGCAAATAGGTTGCGAGTAGGCCATTAGCGCGGGAGGAGCCACTCGGACAGAGACACCGATCTGACCGAGTGACACGACCGGGATGGCCAATATCGCAATTATGAACAGTAGAAATCGCACTGAATGATGAATACGCATTTTCGTTACCTTGCCAGATCATCCTTCGTTTGCCCGATCTTGCTTTACATTTGCGGGTTGCGCGGATTAAGAGGCTACGCGACATACTTAAAATCGCACGTACTCATTGCGAAAGCTGTCCAATAAGGTTCACTTCTTGCGAATCCTCGATGGTGATTGGAAAAATGAGAACTACAAGCTATCCGCTGGAAAGGAAATTCCGCGGCGGCATCGGCGTCGTGCTATCGGTGCCGTTGAAACCTGTGCGGTCGTACTAATCTAGAGGATCCCGTCGTACGACCGCAGCTGTCGTACGCGCAATCGGGCGAACTGGCATACCGGTCCAGGCATTGGTGTGCTCAATGGGACAGACAGGTGCACTGCGCTTTACTAGACTTATTTCGACCGGCCCATTCGTAAGAAGAAAAGACAGGTATAAATTATGTGGCAGAGAAATTGCCCAGTTTGCCGCCGACCGTTGGAAAAGAAACAACCAGCGGAGACGGTCGCCTGCCCCTGCGGTAAGTACCTCTGGAAGGGGTAGCTTGCCTTACTGGTCTTCTAACGCGCGTTGCTTCCCGCTGTCAGTGCGCAGTGTGAGGCATGAATCGCAAAGAGCTGCGAGCTACATTGGAAAACCTCTTCAGTGAGAAGCGGATGGGTGTTCGACGCTGTGTACTGTTTCCGTAAAAAGCCGTTCACTTAGAACATTTTTCCAACCGGGCATCGCGGTCCAGCGTATTCCATGTTGCAAGATATAGAAATTCTGGTTCTCCGGCATGTCGGCCATGTCCGTCATAAATTGGGGCAGCGGGGGATTGAGAGTGTTGGTGAGTGGCGACTTGGGGTGTGCCGGATCACCATGACACAGTGAACAGTGGTCCCGATAAAGGCGAGCTCCCGCAGTCAAGCTGGCTTCATCGGCGGGAACAGGGTTCGGCACTTTGGCGCCAGCACCCATGCGCTCGCTAAGAATGGAAATAGCCGACCGAGTCGCAAGTCGTTTACTTTCAGCACGCTCAGCTCTTTTCAGAACAGTCCGTCGGACCTGGTTTTTGATTGTACGACCCGCTCCGATTTCTTTGTTCCATTCGTGTACCAAACAGAACAGAACTCCCATTCGATCCATGCTATCTATTCCGGTTGGGAGTCCTTTATGCCGCGAAGAAAAAATGTACGCGAACTCGTAGTGCGGAACGTTTCGAACCATCGGTACATGGGCCCGATATCCGTTGATGGTATCGAGTCCGAGCTGCAACCTTTTAATAGTGAAAGGGTTTCGATCCATCCGGACTGCGCAAGGCTTGCCAGTCCCTTTGTCTCCGAACGTACACTCAAAATCAAAGACTATTCCGTGTCCCGGCAATGGCATAGGCCCTACATCGAAGCTTTGTTTGAACCGGATGAGGCCATGCTGGGAGCGCTCATTGCCGAGGCGGAACGGGCAATTGTTGGTCGTTTTTTGCAGCTACTGATCGCGTCGGTTGAAACGGACGAAACTCTCGACCTGCACAATGCTGCATACGTCATAACGGAACTCAAGAAAGCCAGCGTCGTGGCCTATACGCCACAGCACTTGGTCGCCTGAAGTATTTTCTATAGCGACATCGACTCGCGGAGATTTGCGTCGGTAGGGCTCTACACCGGAACTAGATCGAGGGAAAAGTATGATAAAACCACACACTGAAAATGAAACTGCAAGCTACGTTCACGAAGCAGGGGGCAAGTGCAGGGAGGCAGGCTTGCTGACGGCTGCGGACGAGGCCGATCAGCATAATTGGTCGAGCAAATTCACAACATTTGCCGTGGGAATTGGAATCGGAGCGCTTGTTGGATTCCTTTTTGCGCCAGCCTCAGGAAAGAAAACACGCAACTACATCACCCGCACTGTGAAGGACGGCTTTGACGATGCCACATCAACGGGCAAGCGATTGTCTCGACGCGCCCAGGAAGCAGTAGACGATGTGAAGGCCAACGTCGCCGGTGTGGTTGAAGCTGGTCAAAAAGCATATCGCACGGCGAGAGATGCCTGAGCTCCTGTCGGAGGATCATTCCTCGGCCGACAAGCATCGGCGTAATCGATTGATCCCTGCACTCTGAGAGCGCGCTGCTCTGAGACTAATCGGCGATGTTCGTTGCCCATATCGCCCTCGGCCCACACACCCTTCAGTCAATAACCAAGAACTCCCGAAAGACGTGATGTTGCAGTACACCGAAATGTGCACTATCGAACAGCATTTTGTTTCACAAAGCTGGATACTGCAATTCCGAAGTCCACAAACCCACGACTCATATCCGGGCCCGTGCAGTCAGATACTGTGCGGGGCGAGTTAAGGCCCAGAGTTCAAGCCGATTCAAAAGGGGATAACAAGATGAAGCCAAGCACTGAGAATGAGATTGCCGGGAAAGTTCACGAACTAAAGGGCAAGCTGAAAGAAAAAGTGGGCCAAATGACCAACAATCCGGACTTAGAAGCCGAAGGTCTGGGCGAAAAGACAGCCGGGAAGATCCAGGCAAAAATCGGTCAGGCGGAAAAAGTGGTTGAAAAGCCGTGAGCCGGTAGTACTTCGCACGATCGCGAACCGCAAGCATTGCCTTTTGGTTAAAGAATCGAGCAAAAGATGGAGGCAAGTTATGAATCTATCAGCGTTAAGCACGGTACA
Source organism: Candidatus Acidiferrales bacterium (assembly GCA_963742325.1). Taxonomy (GTDB): domain Bacteria; phylum Acidobacteriota; class Terriglobia; order Acidiferrales; family UBA7541; genus Acidiferrum. The sequence continues at coordinate 7,201 of CAVULB010000001.1, forward strand.
GATTGCCGCAATCATAGCTGTCGTCGTGCTATTGGTGGTAGGCATCGGAATTGTGTTTTCTGTTCGTAAACGCAAGACGGAGAGACTACGCACTCAGTTCGGTGGCGCTGAATATAACCGCGCTGTGCAAGAAGGCGGGAGTCGGCAGAAAGCAGAAGCGGTGCTCGATAAGCGCGCAGATCGCGTGGAGAGTTTCCACATACAGCCGCTCGGCCCTGGGGATCGTGCTGGCTTCGTAGACTCCTGGCGCGGGGTACAAGCGCGGTTCGTTGATGGCCCCGGAGCAGCGGTAACGGAAGCCGATCAACTGCTGCGCGATGTGATGTCAACGCGCGGCTATCCAGTGAGTGACTTTGAACAGCGCGCAGCGGATATCTCCGTGGATCATCCACTGGTTCTCGAACATTACCGTTCAGCTCACGAAATCGCGGTTCGGCAAAGCCAAGGGCAGGCCAGCACAGAAGACTTGCGCCAAGCAATGATTCATTACCGGACACTCTTTGAGGAGTTGGTCGGCGAACCAGAACTAGCGCGCGCGAAGACAGCATAATAAATTCCAGTCCAGAAGCGGAAAAAGTGTGTTACGTCATCAGGAGTGCAAGATAGAAAGAGGAGTCAATCCAATGAATGAAGCTAAGAAAATAAAAGACGAAACGACGGAAGTAGGACTAAGGACTGCGACTTTGGCCGGCGCCGGCGTGCGCCAAGAGGCGGGAGCTGTTTCTGCGTCAAGCCTCAGAGTTGGCGGGGCTTCATCTGCGGCAGCCGCAACCGCTCCGGCTATCGACGAGCAGGCGACGCCGCTGTTTTCGCCTGAGGAAGCCAAGGATTTTCGCGCACGGTGGGATGCCATCCAAGTGGGTTTTGTTGACGAGCCTCGACAGGCAGTACAGCAGGCAGATAGTCTCGTCGCCGGAGCAATGAAGCGCCTGGCTGAGATGTTCGCAGCTGAAAGAGCGAAACTCGAGAGCCAATGGGATCGCGGAGATGATGTTTCAACAGAGGATCTCCGTCTGGCGCTGCGCCGCTACAGGTCGTTTTTCGGCCGCCTTCTCACGGTGTGACCAGGCTGGGCAACGGAATCGTGCGGAGAACGGGGCCACCCGAACGATGCCTCTGTCTTTCGCGCGCAGGAATAAGAATTTATTCTGCAGGGAGGGAAAAAGCCATGAAAGACCATGCTAGAGTCGAGTCATCTATCGAAGTCAGCAGTGATGTGAATCTCGTGTCCGCTAAAGACCTCTTCGAACATACACAAGACGTAGTCAATTTGATTGCCGAGCGCGCCTTCGAGATTTTCGAGAGCCGTGGGCGGGTCCACGGAAACGACAGGGAAGACTGGTTTCTCGCGGAATCCAAGCTACTCACGCCTGTGAAGTTCCACCTCTCGGAATCCGGCGAGCAGCTTACCGCACGCGCCGAGGTTCATGGATTCCATAGGCAGGAGATCAAAGTGAGTCTCGAGCCGCGCCGACTGAGCATCAGCGGAAAAACCGAGCCGCGCGAAAGTCTCGAATCTGAAAAGCATCCCCATTCGCATAGGCACGCGGAAATGATGTACCAAGTCATCGATTTGCCCTGTGAAGTTTATCCGCCGGAGGCCAAAGCAACATTCAATGACGGCAGACTCGACATAGTGATGCCAAAAGTCGTTCTTGCGAAGAGCGCTCGAGTATAGACGATATGGGGTGGTCCGCCGCAACAGTTATGTCCGCCAGGCAGCTGGGATCGAAAAATGGAAGAGGCCCGCTGGTTGTTACGGGAGCCGACGTATCGATCGTCACGGCGAAGGCGGCAAAGTCAAAGGAATAGCATCCGTACGCCGATGTCGGCTGAAACCTTGCGATGGCCAACAGTGCAAACGCGAGGGGCTCCGTGGCCGCAGGTAAAGGTTGAAAAGCCCACACGGAAACACAGATCTAACCGCACTAGCATCATGGAAGTTAGTTTGAGGACGACGGATTCCAAGACCGTGGTAGCCGATAGCTAGTGTCTGATGACAGCTCACTTCTTCGAACCGGACTGTCGTAGGGCTTTTGGCTTGCCTTAGGGCAAAATCCGAGGCTCCGCGAAGTTCGCTGGCGCTTCGACACCATGGCACCGAGGTTTTTCGTGAAACGTTGGACGAAAACACTGCTGGCAGCAGTCGGTCTCGTCGTCTTGGGAGTTGCGTTGATTCCGTTTTTCGTTGACGCAAACACATTCCGTCCCACCATCGAAACGCAACTCACAACCATGCTTGGCCGAAGTGTGAAATTAGGAGACCTGAGCCTGTCGCTTTCCTCTGCAAGCCTGGTCGCCAAAGACCTAAGTGTCGCCGATGATCCCAATTTCAATGCTGCCCCATTTCTGACGGCGAAGGAGATCCGGATCGGTGTCTTGCTGTGGCCACTGATTTCCTCGCGTAAAGTGAATCTACAAAGTATTCAGATTAAATCTCCACAAATCACGTTGATTCGCGCTGTGAATGGCACGTGGAATTTTTCAAGCATCGGTACTCTCTCCGCTAGCGGCGCTGTCGCGGATGCAGCTTCGGGAATCTCGAAAGGTTCTGCGACCGAGTTCCCCGTGCTCACCGTCGGCCGTATCACAATCGAAGACGGTCGCGCCCTGATCGCCCGCCTCCCCGGGCACGGCCAACCCAGCGTGTATGAGCACATGAATCTCAGCGTACGCGATTTTTCGTTCGACTCTCAGTTTCCATTCGAGCTAAGCGCGAACTTGCCCGCCGGGGGCACTGTTGACATCATTGGCCATGTCGGCCCGTTGAATCGTGTCGACGCGGCAACCAGCCCGGCCGACGCGCAAATCTCCATCAAGCGGCTGGACCCGGTCGCTGCCGGATTTCTCGCTCGCAATGCGGGTCTGTCGTTCCTCGCGGACATCGAAATGCGCTCCGCTTCCGACGGTCACATCCTCACCACTAATGGCACTATGCATATCCGGAATCTGAAGCTTCGCAAGGGCGCCGCCGTTGCGCCGGAGCCGCTGGACTTTGTTTACAGTGGCACCCATCCACTGAAGGAAAACACCGTGCAGATCGAGGACGCCATGGCAAAAATCGGAGACGCCGCGATCCATGTGAGCGGAACGTATCAGCCTGAGGCCACCGGCGGGGTTGAGCCAGAGTTAAATTTGAAACTTACTGGGCAAAGCTTGCCGATCAATGAACTCCAACATTTGATGACTGCGGCCGGCGTTCGTCTGCCAAACGGGGCGGTTCTGAAGGGTGGAATGCTAGCTTTGAACCTTGCCATCATTGGCCCTGAAAAATCGCTCGTTATCAGCGGACCGATCGCGCTCGACAACACATGTCTCGCCGGTTTTGACATCGGTTCAAAAATAGACGGCATCGCTGCACTGAGTGGTTTGAAGACTGGAGACACGACAAATATTGAAAAGTTGCGAGCAAACGTGCGCATTACGAACGCCATCGTTGTGGTTGACGAGATCGACGCCGTGATTCCGGCGGTGGGCGAGCTCACTGGGAGCGGGACGGTATCTTCCGCTGATGAATTGGACTTCAAGCTCGTCGCAAAAGTCGATTCAGCACAGGGCATCGGCAAAGTCGGCGCGGGATTACTCACGAAGTTAAATGGTTCAGACAAGACTTCAAAAAATACGACTGGTGTGCCTTTGCGTGTCATTGGGACAGCCGAGGATCCTAGTATCACGGCCGATGTCGGAGGCATCTTCCAGAAGACAAAGAAATCGATTGCTACCTTCTTCGGCAAAGAGAAATAGCTCCCGCCGAACCGTCTTGCTCTTTATAGCCTCCGCCGACGGGCGGCTTGGTTCAAACGCCGTTCCGATCGGAGCGCGGCATCGCTGGCCATTGGAATCGCTGCCGCTTTGCGACTGCGATACCGTTCATCCTGCACTACTAAATGCGAGGCTGCAATTGCTAGAATGTCTACAAACGAGGAGCTGGCAAGAGACGGGTTTGCGGAGATAAGCAAGCGATCTTCGACGAGCTTTCGCTTCACCCAAGCGAACTTCTGGCCCGGAATAACTACCGAGTAGCCAAGCGGCCCTCCGAGAACTGGGCCCCCAGCACAGCGAGACGAACTACCTTCGAATCGCCGCCCAATCGGCTCGCACGAGGTGGCTCCTGATTGCGATTGCGTTCCAGTGCACCTCAGTGTAAGCTTCAGCCGATTTTTACCATCCCTACCAACTTCCCGCCCGAGTCGCTTGGAATGGAGATCCCGATATAGCGGATAGGTGTCCGAAGCAGGCGCGCTGAATCTAGGCCACCGTCCTGCGAAGAATGAATGGCGACTAGCAGGCATGACAGGGAATTCACATTTCAGCAAAAAAGGAGATTCCAATGGCAGATCGATTCGAGCAGCTCAAAACGAAGTATCAGTCCGTATTAAATTTCATTCAATCTCAGGGCGTTCAACTTCAAAACGTGAATATGGAAGGTGACAAGCTCCTGATTCGGGCCTCCGCGCCTTCTGCGGATTTAAAGAACCGCGTCTGGGACCAGATCAAGCTTGTTGATCCCAACTACTCCGATCTCATCGCGGACATCCAGGCACCGGCTGCGGCAGCTGCAGCGGCAGTCGGCGGTCCTTCGACGCCCGCTGCGCGAACCTATACCGTACAGCCTGGCGACAGCCTCTCGAAAATCAGCAAGCAGTTCTACGGCGACTCGAACATGTACATGAAGATTTTCGACGCGAACAAAGACAAACTTGCCGACCCGGACAAGATCAAAGCAGGAATGAATCTGTTGATCCCGTAGGTAGTGCGGTTAAGTAGCATTTTGCGGACGGTTTCAAGTAGCGAAGCATTCGACATAAATAGAGGAGGCGTGATATGACTTGGACAGACAAAGTGGGAAATCTGCTGAAGCAGTACACAGGTGGCGGTGCGGCGGCTGCAGCACAACCGGCCCCGGATGTTCACGCGCACTTTGATGAGGTGGCACAAGCCGCTCCACCAAGTGCGATTGCCGAAGGTCTCACGGCCGCGTTCAATTCGGATAAGACCCCGGCCTTTGGACAAATGCTCACGACGTTGTTTAACAACTCAACGGGCGATCAAAAAGCGGGAATGATCAATCATTTACTGTCGTCGGTCAGTCCTGGCACTCTGACCCAGGTCCTGTCGGGCGCGGGACTGGCCGGGCTCGTTGGCTCTGGCACGCCGCAATTGACGCCCGAGCAGGCCCAAAACCTGTCCCCTGAAGCTGTTCAGCAGCTCGCCACTCATGCGCAAAACGCTAATCCTTCGATTGTCGAGTCCGTCAGCAGCTTCTACGCTCAGCACACCACTCTTGTGAAGACTCTCGGCGGCGCCGCGTTGACCGTTGCGCTGGCAAAAGTCGCGGAACGGCAAAGGCAGGGGTGAGAGGTTTTTGAGCTCCCCAACAATTGAAGCGTAATGAATGGACTTGCCGTGTCATCACCGTGCCGAGCGGCTCGACGTGTATGTCCAGGATTGATTTGAGTGGAACATAACTGCGCCTCGCAAGCGAGCATTTACTGGGGGAGCGTCGCAGAAACGTGAGCTAGCGAAAGGGGCAGGCGAATGTTGAGCATTCTCTGGGAAGCGATCATCGGATTAATCGTGGGCGCCATAGCAAAACTGTTAACGCCGGGAAAGGACCCCGGCGGCATCTGGATCACCATGGCTATCGGAATCGCGGGATCTATTGTCGCGACATACCTGGGTCAGCTCATTGGCTGGTACCGAGCGGGACAAACTGCCGGTTTTATCATGTCCATAATTGGGGCCGTCTTGTTGTTGATTCTCTACAGGTACATTCGACGCATGCTCGCTAAGCCCTGACGGAGTCCTGCTCGAAGAGCCGATCCAAACCGAAAAAGGTCGAACAAGTACGGAAGCCTCCCACGTTTTTCCCTCGGCTAAGTTGCATACTCGTTCGCGTGCCATTCATTTGCCGCAACGGGGTTCGACGTCGTGGAAGCCGGATAGCTGCCGGTTAGGTTCACCGCAATCCGTTAAACACGTGATTGGGTTTGATGAGCTGGACTTGCCAACAACAATCGATGTGAATACCCAGCGCGGATTCCGATTCGTGTTGCGAAACGAACCCCTGGAGCAGTATTTGAGGGATCATCCGGATCAGGCACCGCCACTTTGGTCGGCTCCCAAGAACTAGGGCGGCCTCCGGATCTAATCGCTTAAACTAGTTCTGTCCTGCCTCGTTCAGCCAAGATCGTTGACAGAATCGAACATAGACATCACCGTTTTGCTCACCAGCGTCGCTGGTGTCGGCCAAATAGCGCGGACCCTTCTTCAAAAGGAAGCCGCCGTCGAAATCGCGGTTCGCCAGAATAATCCGGAATGGGCAGCGGACGCGATTCCTGGGTTGGGCTTCTCCAGCGCGTTCGGGCTTTCTTCTCCTTGTTTCTTCCTACGTTGCACGGCGTACGCATTTCCCAATAGCGCTCCACGTCCTATGCAAACTCGCGTACCAGGGAAACATTTGTCACTCCGAAGCATATTGCAAGATGATTTCAGCCACCGCCTCGGGCTGTTCTTCCGCCACATAGTGTGCGCTGCCTTTGACAATTGTGGTCCTGACGTTCGCACACCCATGCATCCGCAATGCTTCCGCGATCCGAGCCAAGTATGGTGCGAAAGCGTCCAGTTCTCCAGTGCCCAGCACTATTGGTAATTCCATTGTGCTGCTTTGCTGAGCATCGAAATTCTCGTTATCGGGAAACGCACGGTAAAACTCGAACGCCGTTCTAAGGTGTTCGGGATCCCGGTAAGCTTCCGCATAGTGACCGACGTCGGCATCGCTAAAATACTTCGCAGAGAGAAAGTAGCGAAAGTAGATGGCTTGTCGCCCAGCGATGAGTTTCTCGGGGAGGTCTGTCTGGTGGAAACGAATATGCCAGAATGCCGGCTGCCCTTTGATTTCCTCCCACGGTTCAATCCCCGGAATCGCCACATCCAGAATCATTACTCCGCGCGCCGTTTCTGGATAGCGTCGCGCGAAGGCATAAGCGACCATACCTCCGATATCATGGCCGACCACGTAAACATGTTGCAGATGGAGTTGTTCGGCAAGTTGATGGATATCTTCTGCGAGATTGGCCGAGTCGTAGCCGCCTGGAGTTACAGCCGATCGGCCGACGCCGCGCAGATCAACCGCCACGACCGTAAACCGCTTCGCCAGCTGCGGCATGACTTTGTGGAATTCATACCAATCCTCGGGGAACCCGTGAATCAAGATGACTGCGGGCCCTGTTCCGCCGCGAACATAGTGAAGCGATGTGCCGTTCACCTTCACGAAATTCGATTCGAAGCCATTGCCCAGCTGTTCGAGGGCTTCGCTCGCGGCTGATTTCATGTCCATTTGCGCAAAAGCGCTGACGGGTAACGTCAGTAGAAACATGCCAACTACGTTCAAGAACATGCGTCTCACGCGCTCCTCTCCTTTGTGCGAGTACCCTTAATCTTCTACGGCCGGAACTGCTCCTGAACTGGCCGAACTTCGACGCCTCCCATCCGTATTACCGGGATTTTCGACGCGACTTGGATGGCATCGTTCAGGTCTTTGGCCTCGATCAGGATGAATCCGCCCAGTTGCTCATTCGTCTCGGCGAACGGGCCGTCAGTAACGACCACTTTGCCGGTCTTGACCCGCAAGGTGGTGGCTGTGTGAACGGGTTTTAGGGCCTGTGCGGCCAGGAAATGGCCCTGTTTTTTGAGGAGTTCGTCATAGTCCAGGCTCTCGGTGGTGAGAGCGTCCGACTCGCTCTTTGACAGGGCGTTTAATTTCTTCTCGTCAACAAAAACCATGCACAAATACTTCATACTCGTCCTCCTCACATTTGGTAAAGCCAGTTGAGTACGTTGCACAAGCGTTCCGGCAGGCGAATGGACAGTTTAGAGAGAGCAAGGATAAGACACCGCTCAACAAGCCATAGCCCAACGACACCGCCTGTCAGTCCCGAGGCATATGGCATACGCCTTGGCTCTTCGACGATTGCGCATCGCTGTCCCCACCTCCGGAATCCACCGACCCTCCAGCGTCGTACCGGTCGTGGGGTCGTACCCGGGAAATCGTACCCAGGCTTACGTCGTGATGGGCGAGATGCAGATTGGCTCCGTCGATATGGTCGGCTAAGAACGAGCAGCCGTTGTAGCCATCACCTGAATCACGCCTCCACATGAAGTGATAGACGATGAGCTGGCTGCGGTCAGCGAAGAGATCGGCCAGCGTTCTTTTCCCCTGCGAGGGGTCGAAGATATATTCCTCCTCCTTAGCCAGCAGCAACTTGCGCGCTACTTCCCATTCGGCTCGGGATACCGCTGTTGGATGTTCTATCGCTCTCGTTGTCATGACGAATTATCACCTTTGATTCGGGTTCTGGCAGTTTCTTCGCCGCAGTTCTTCTTGCACAAGATAGTCGTTGCAAGAGCCCAAATTGGACATCTCTGGTTGTTAGAATCGACGGCCACCCGGAAGCTGGCCAGAAACCGGGTTCCGGGAGATCGCAGTGCAATCGGCGCTCTCTAGCACCCCAACCGGACTTCATGCTCGGAGTGACTTCGGTTTGCCCACGATCGATCCACAATCTTTGTCACACATACCTTGCACTTCTATGTGTCCTGATCTAATCTATATATAGAAGGCGGAGGTATAAGCGATGACGGAGCCGAAAACGGATCTCCCCCAAGGCACGTTGGATCTCTTGCTCTTGAAGGTTGTCGCGCTTGGCCCTGTCCACGGATACGCGATTGCCCAGCGATTGGAGCAAGTATCGCGCGGTGTGGTCCAGGTTCCGGAGGGTTCGCTTTACCCGGCTCTGCACCGGCTTGAAAACCGCGAACTCCTGGCGGCGGATTGGAAGGAGACCGATACTGGGCGCGAAGCGAAGTTCTATCGCCTGACGGGGAAAGGCCGGAAGCAGCTTGAAACGGAAGCTGCCAGTTGGCAGCGATTGATCGATGCGATCGCACTCATCCTTGGAATGGCCGATAGGGGTGCGCGGTGAACTGGTGGCAGCGTCTGTGGCGACGGAAGGAAATGGAGGAAGAGCTCGAGAAGGAACTACGCTTCCACATCGACGAACTTGCAGATGAGCTGATCGCGCAAGGCAATGCTCCCGACACGGCACGGCGAAATGCCCGGCTCGCCCTTGGCGGTCCAGAGCAGGTCAAAGAGATGTGCCGCGATGCCCGTGGCACACGCTGGCTGGAGGACTTATTTCAGGACTTCCGCTATGCACTTCGTACGCTGCGCCAGCGACCCGGTTTTGCGGCCGTAGCAATTTTGACGCTGGCGCTCGGGAGCGGAGCGACCACCGTCATGTTTACGGTCATTAATGGCGTGTTACTAAAGCCGCTGGCTTACCCGGAAGCTGACCGGCTGGTCGCTCTGCACGGAAAGACGGAAAAGTATGGTGAGCAGTGGGGCTTTTCCTATCCTGAGTTTCACGATTACCAAAGGGCGAGCCGCACTCTGGGTTCCCTAGCTGCATGGACGTATGGAGGAGGCACGGTAACGAGTCCCGGCGAACCGGAGTACATTTCCGGCCGCCTGATCTCGTCTGAATTGTTTTCTGTTCTGGGCGTCCCGCTAGTCGAAGGTCGCGCGTTTCTGCCGGCAGAAGACCAGCCCGGCACGGCACCGGTTGCGGTCATCAGCCACAGTCTGTGGCAGCGCCGCTTCGGCGGAAGCCGAGAAACGATCGGGCAGCACCTTATTTGGGAGGGGAAATCCTACACCATCGTCGGTATCGCTCGCGCAGGATTTCGGTTGGATGGCGAGGCCGACATATATACGCCGCTTGGCCAAAACACGGACTCGAGAATGCAGAATCGCGGAGCGTTTTTCATTCATGTTCTGGGGCGCCTTCAGCGGAAGGTGACACTTGCGCAGGCACAGACCGAGATGTCAGTGATTGCCCGGGAACTCGCTACGCAATACCCGGAGGACAATCAAGGACGCGGTATGGTGGCACATCCACTGAGTCAAGAGGTGGTGGGCGATGTCCGGCCCACACTATGGCTGCTGCTCGGGGCGGTCAGCCTGGTGCTGCTGATTGCGTGTGTCAATGTCGCCAGCCTGCTGCTGGCGCGGGCCGTTTCGCGTGGGCGAGAACTGGCCATGCGCGTGGCATTGGGTGCGAGCCGGGGTCGGTTGGTGCGCCAATGTCTGACCGAGAGCAGCGTGCTCGGCGTTTCTGGGGGCGCACTGGGCATACTGCTCGCATTCGCTAGTATTCATCCGTTTGTATCGCTTTGGCCGGGAAGTTTGCCGCGCGCCGAGGACGTGCAGCTCGATTGGCGAGTGCTGTTTTTTGCCCTCGGCGTGTCGCTGCTGAGCAGTCTTTTTTTCGGTCTTGCTCCGGCATTGCGTGCTCCAGCGCGCGAAGCGGAAGGCGCGCTCCGTGGCGCGGGCCGGAGCTTGGGTGGAAGCACGCGTCGTTTGCATAGCGGCTTTGTGGTGGCTGAGGTGGCGCTTGCGGTGGTGCTGATGGTCTCGGCCGGGATACTGGGGCGCACGCTGCTCCGGTTGTCGTCGCTCGACCCCGGATTTAATACCCGAAACGTGCTGGCCGCACACGTGGCGCTTTCTCCCGCTGTGCTTGAGAACCCAGCGAAAGCGCGTACAGCTTGGCAGGACGTTCTGGAGCGCGCCCGCCGCTTACCCGGAGTGCAGTCGGTCGCTCTGGCAGACGTCGTCCCCATGCGGGTAGGCGAAGACTCCGTGGGCTATTGGGCTACGCCAGTCCCACCCCCACCGGACCAAATTCCTCTCGCGCTCACATCCATTGTGACGCCCGATTATCTGAAGGTGATGGGCATGCGCTTGCGTCGAGGGCGGTTCCTGAATGAACAGGACCGCATCGGCAATGAAATTGTCGTCGTGATCGACGACAATTTAGCGCAACATGCTTTCGCGGGAAGCGACCCTGTCGGCAAGGGCCTGTGGATTCAAGGAATGGACTCCAACCCTGTCAGAATCGTAGGTGTGGTGGGCCATGTCAGGCATTGGGGGCTCGCTGGCGATGATCAATCGCGAGTACGCGATCAAATCTATTTTTCTTTCTATCAGTTGCCAGACCCTCTGGTGCATCTGCTTTCTTCGGTAATGTCGATCACCGTCCGCACCAGCATCACGCCGTTGAGTGTAGCCGAACCGCTGCGACGAGAATTGCGCGGGCCCGCTGCTGACCAGACGCTCTACGACGTTCATACTATGGATGACCTCGCGCGCGCCTCACTCGATCGGCAACGCTTTCTTCTGTGGTTGTTCGGCATATTCGCGGCCTTGGCTTTGCTGCTGGCGTGCATCGGCATCTATGGTGTGCTGACCTATTTGACGAACCAACGGGTCCCGGAAATCGGATTGCGCATGGCGCTCGGAGCCAGCGCGCGGGATGTTATGCGGCTCGTACTCGGGCAGAGCTTTGGAATGATTGTCGTCGGCATTGCTGTAGGTATTTTGGGCGCTTTGGCTGCGGGGCGTCTTTTGGAACATATGGTTGACGGAGCGCGGCCCACCGATCCATCGACTTTTGCGATCATGATTCCTGTCTTTTTGGCAGCCGCGTTGATCGCGACCTTCCTACCGGCCCGGCGGGCCAGCCGGGTAGATCCAATGAGCGCGTTACGCGAGGAATAGCGCGGCACCGAATTCTGACGGTACTGTCGGCACCAGAAGTTGGCCAGAAACGGGGTATACAGCGCTAACGATATTCATCTTCATGACGCGTCCTCGGAGCGGACTTATCGGAGTTAGTCGCTAAATCACAACAATCAAGGATTCGCAAAAGTCAGTTCAGATCGTGAGGACTCGATTGAGTCGATAATGATGAGCGTCATGTCATCCTCCTGCAGACGACCGGAAGAGCGGGCAGACCAGCGGGCAATTTCGCCGAGTAGCTGGTCAGCAACTGCTGGCGAAGGAAGTCGAGAATGGGACCCCAGAAACTGCTTGCAACGGGGAAGGCCAAACTCTTCTGCTTTAGCGTTTGTGGATTCGGGCAGACCGTCGGTGTAAAGCACATAGCGATCACCTTGCTGCAGCGGGATTTCGATCGATGAGTAGACCGCTTCGGGAAACATTCCAAGGAAGAACCCATTCTGTTCGACAGAGCGTACCTCGCCGTTCGAACGGTTGCTGACCAGAAGCGGAGGATGCCCCGCGCCTGCATATCGGACGATCTTTGCATCAAGATCAGCGTAGAGATAAGCTGCAGTGACGAAGTGCTCTTCGAACTTTCCGCAGAGTGCCTCATTCAGACCGCCCAGAACCAGTTCGGGATGCGCAGCATGCGCCTTCTGGCCTGCAAAAGCGCCCTTCAGCATAGAAGCAATGAGTGCGGCAGGAACGCCGTGGCCGGTTACGTCGGCGACGAGAATACCGAGCTGGTTGCTATCCAGCACGAGGAAATCGTAGAAGTCGCCGGCGAACCCGAGCCCCAGTCCGCTCTCCCAGATTTCCCATGGCGGTGCTAAAACTCGCCTTGACAATAAGTGCGCACTTATATAAGCTATGACCTATGCATGGCCTTGACGCCACTTTCTCTGCCTTAGCCGACCCGACGCGACGAGCCATTCTTGCGCGTCTCGCCCGCGGTGAGGCGACCGTTATGGAACTGGCGAAGCCATTCGAGATGACGCAGCCGGCAATCTCGCAGCACCTGAAAGTGCTCGAAGACGCCGGGCTCGTCGTTCGTCGCGTGGATGGTACAAAGCGCCCTCGGCGCCTGGCAAAGGCCGGTATTGAAGCGATGGACCAATGGCTTGCATTCCTGCGAAAAGCCCTGGAGAAGAACTACGACCGGTTGGACGAAGTTCTGGCCGGGATGGAGAAACACAAGAAAGGAGAAAAACGATGAGCAAGATGACGTTGAAGACGGAAGGCGACAAGCAGTTGATTGTGACAAGGCGCTTTGCGGCACCTCCAGAGGCCGTCTACCGCGCCCACACCGACCCAAAATTGATACAGAAATGGTTGCTCGGTCCTGAAGGCTGGACGATGCCCGTCTGCATCAATGAAGCGAGGCCGGGAGGCAAGTTCCGTTATGAGTGGAAAAACACCAAAGGAGGCGGATTTCACATCACCGGCGAATATCTGCAACTTGAGCCTTACCGCAGGATCGTACATGTCGAACGGATGCACCTGCCGGATCCTACGCCGGAGAACCACGTGGAAACCACATTCGATCCGGATGGCGAAGGAACTTTGATGACCATACGAATGACGCTACCCGATGCCCAGACGCGGGCGGCCATGCTTGCGACAGGAATGGAACGCGGAATGGAAGCGAGCTACGTTCGCTTGGAAGGAATGCTGTAGAAGGTCGAGACCAAAGCCGGACGCGAGGAATGGAGAAAGGGGCGGGTGAATCATGAGCCGATAGCTCCCGGATTGTCGAAGGGTTGTCCGTGATCCGGGCGCAATCACCGGAATTGTCCGCGAGTCAGACTTGAACAAAGGGTTGCTGGTCACTTGCGCGAAGAACTACTCGTATCTCAACGCCACCATGGGATCGACGCGCATCGCACGCCGCGCCGGCAGATAGCTCGCCAGCGCTGCTACTGCGGCGAACAGAATCGCGCTGCCGATAAATGTAATCGGGTCTGTCGCGCTAGTCTCAAACAGAAGGCTGGTCATCAGATGCGTCAGTGCAAAGGAAGCGACGAGCCCGACGGCAATTCCTGCCAGCGCGAGTTTCAGCCCGTTTCCAATCACCAGCTTGAAAATGTCTGCAGCGGATGCGCCGAGGGCCATGCGAATTCCCAATTCCTGGTTCCGCTGCGCCACCGAGTACGCGATCAAGCCATAAATTCCGACGAGTGCAAGAAGCAGCGCCGTCGCCGAAAAGACGCCGATCAGCAACATCATCGATCGCGTTGGTGCGCTGGCCGATTCGAGACGTTCTACCATCGTCTGCACCCCGGTGATGGGCTGGCCGCGATTTACCGCCGTGATTTGGCTGCGCAGCGCCGAGGCCAGCGCGTGCGGCTCGATCGCGCTGCGCGCGGTGAAGTAGAGCGTCGGCGACGCCAACTGTGGGTACGGCAAAAACACTTCCGGTTGCGCCGGTGTCGCCAGCGTGCTGTTCTTCACGTCGGCAATCACGCCGACCACCCTGGAAGCCGGAAGCGTCCCGACCCACACCGATTTCCCGATCGGCTTGTCATGCGGCCAGAAGCGCCGCACCGCCGCTTGGTTCACCATCACCACCGGAGCCGCTTGCGCGTCATCGCGATCGTTGAAATCGCGCCCCTCCACCAGCGGCATGCCCATCGCCCTGATATAGTCGGGGCTGATCGACTCGATCAGCACGATGGTGCGGCGCCCGAGTTCAACTTCGGGTTCGCCTTCGAAGCGCACTGGCGTTCCATGCGTCGGCAGCACGGGCAGCGCAGTCGAGATGCCCGCCGCCAGCACGCCGGGAATCGCTCGCAGATTTCGCAGCGCATCGTTATAGAAAGCGATGCGTTGGGCGGGCTGCGGATAAACCGGGGGCGGAAGGAACGTCTGCGCGGTCAGCGTGTTTTTCGCGTCGAATCCCGGGGAGACTAAGCGCAGCCGCACGAAGCTGTGGATCAATAATCCCGCGCCAATCAACAGCACCATCGAGAGCGCCACTTGCGCGGCAACGATCGCACTGCGCGTGCGATTGCGCCGCCGGCTGCCCGCAGCGTTTCGTCCTTCGTCGGACAAGGCCACCCCGGGAGTGTGCCGCGACAATTGCAGCGCGGGCGCCAGCCCGAACAGAATTCCACTGAGCACCGAACTCACCAGCGTGAACGCCAGCACGCGCAAATCCATCGGCACGGCGGCCAATTGCGGCAAGTTCGTTTGCGCGAACGCGCCCAACGATTTCGTTCCCAGAATGCCGAGCGCAATTCCCAGCGCGCCGCTCAGCACCGCCATCAGCACGCTTTCCGTCAGCAATTGGCGCATCAGCACCAGGCGCGGCGCTCCCAGCGCGCCGCGAATCGCGAATTCCTTACGCCGCCCGAGCGCCCGGGACAGCAGCAGGCTGGCTACGTTGGCGCATGCGATGAGCAGTAGGAAACCGACGGCTGCAGAAAGAATCAGCAACGTTGGGCGCACATCGGCCACCAGATTCGATTGCAGATCGCTGACGCTCATCACCACGTCCGACGTCGCGTCGTAATTGCGCGGCTTGTCCTGCTTGTATTGCTGAAAGATGAGGGTCGTTTCCGCGCGCGCCTGCGCCGTTGTTACGCCCGCGCGCAGGCGTGCGATCAATTCGTAATACATCCCGCCGAGATTGATGCGCGCCGGCGTAGTCATGCTGAATTCGAAGATGCGCGGCATCCAGATTTCCGCCTGGCGGCCGAGCAACTGCACGCCGAATTTCGGAGACAGCACGCCGATAATCGTGTAGTCCTTGGAGTCAAGCACCACGTGCTGGCCCACGGCATTTCGCTCGCTGCCGAAAAGGCGCGTCGCCAGCTCGTAGCCGACCAGCACGACCTGGTTTCCGCCGGGGCGATCTTCTTCGGGCGTGAAGGTGCGTCCCGTCAGCGGCTTTGCGCCCAGCACATCGAAGAAGGTCCAAGTCACGCGCTCGGCGTCGATTTGCTCGGCCATGTCGCCGTTCACCAGGTTGGCGGTTTCGAATTGATAGGCAGCTACACCTGAGAATGAGTGATTGGATTCGGCTAGCAACGTGAGATAAGGAAGGGAGGCACAGCAACTGCCGTCGCGATTCGTGCTGATGCGCGCCAGTTGCGCTGGGTCCCGATAAGGTAGCGGCCGCAGCAGCAGGGAATTCGCGACCGTGAAAATCGCAGTGTTGGCGCCGATTCCGAGCGCGAGGGTAAGAATGGCGGTAAGCGTGAAGCCGGGCGATTTGCGCAGTGTCCGCAGCGCATATTTCAAATCCTGCCAGAGCGTCTGCATAGGTACACCTCTGAAATCCAAAGAACTCAGTCCAGAAACACTTGCGAACTTCCTCTTAGTTAAGTCTATTTGCTATCTGAGCTTATCAGCATATCGACAAAGAGGAACGGCCCGGAATCGTTCCCTTGCGGGAGAAAACTGTTGCGGAAACGGACAGCCGTCCACGGTCAGATTACGAATCGTCGGCAACCCTTGCACAACCGCGCACCCAGCTCAAGGATTCGGCGCGATGCCAATGCCATCATTGACGGCCTTTAGTTTCAGCCTCCTCTCGGTCAGCTTGCGCTGATGGGCTACAATTCCGAGACTTGGAGGATTCCATGCGTGTTAGTCGGTTCCTGATCTTGTGCGCGTTTCAGCTCTTTACCCTTCCTGGCATTTACGCCCAACAGGCCGCATCGCTATCCCCACCGGTGCAGAAGTATGTGCGGGTGAACACGCCGAGAGTGGTGCTTCAGCACGTGCGTGTAATTGATGGTACGGGACGACCGCCCGTCGAGGACCAGAACTTGATCATCGAACAGGGCAAGATCTCTTCGGTAGAAGCGAGTTCGGAAACTCCGGCCGCTGACGGAACGACGGTCCTCAACCTGCGCGGATATACGGTGATGCCGGGAATCGTCGGCATGCACAACCACCTTTTTTACATCGCCGAGCCGAATGAAGACAGCCAGTGGAACTTCGAGCCGCCGATGCTGTTGCCGCAGATGACATTCTCCGCGCCTCGTCTCTATTTGGCTGGGGGCGTGACCACGATGCGCACTACGGGAAGCGTCGAGACCTATGCAGACCTGAATCTGAAACGTGCGATCGACGAGGGCAAGTTGCCTGGTCCCCACATCGACGTGACCGGACCTTATTTGGAAGGACCGCACAGCTATTTCATTCAGATGCATGAGCTGAGTAGCCCTGACGAGGCGAGGCAGATGGTCGATTATTGGGCAGACCGTGGTGTGACCTCGTTCAAGGCATACATGAATATCACCCGCGCGGAACTGGAGGCTGCGATTGAAGCAGCTCATAAGCGCGGGATCAAGATTACAGGGCACCTGTGCTCGGTGACATACAAGGAAGCGGCGGAACTAGGCATCGACGACTTGGAGCATGGTTTTTTTGTGAATACGCAGCTCGATCCTGACAAGAAGCCGGACGAGTGCAGCTCAAGCATGGGCGACTACACCCTTGAGCATATGGATCCCAATACTCCAGAGGCGAAGGACCTGATCGATACGCTGGTGAAGCATCATGTCGCGATCACCTCGACGCTTCCGGTGTTTGAGGAGGGAATCCCGGGTCGTCCTCCGCTCCGACAGCAGGTTCTTGAAGCCATGGTGCCAGAAGCACGCGAGGCCTACCTTTACAGCCGCGAGCGGCCTGCGACAATGAAGCCTCCAAAAACCGACTGGGCCATGCTGTTCAAGCGCGACTTGCAGATGGAATATGCGTTCGCCGCAGCTGGAGGGTTGCTGTTGGCGGGGCCGGATCCCACAGGCAGCGGGGGCGTCGTCCCCGGATTTGGCGACCAGCGCGAGATCGAACTCCTGGTCGAGGCCGGGTTCTCGCCCGTCCAGGCCATTAGAATTGCGACCCTAAACGGGGCCATCTACCTGGGCAAGCAGGATCAGATTGGATCCATTGCCGCCGGGAAAAATGCGGACCTCGTGATCATCAAAGGCGATCCAGGCACAACGATTTCGGATATTGAAAAAGTGGAGATCGTCTTTAAGGATGGTGTCGGCTATGACTCGCAAAAGCTCATCGACTCCGCGAACGGACGCTACGGCCAATATTGACCGCATGGTGGTGGACCAGTTGTCGGCAAACCTTGGCTTACCCGATTATGGCAGAGTAGCCCGTAATCCTCTCGAAGGGCTCAAACAATTACTTGGACCGCGTGGCCGCGAGAATCCTCAACAGAATGTCTTGGGATCGTCGTTGTCCGTAGTGCTGATTATAGGCGCTTGAAGTGATGGCGACGACAATATGGGCCGATGGGACGATATAAATCTTGTTCCCGCCGTTGCCAGACGCGAAGTGCACTTCTACTTTGTGATCGGCGACGGCTTCGGCCTTCGTATACCACATGTAGCCGTAGAAGTCCGCATACGGATCACTATCGGAGATGGCAACTTCGCTCGCCAAGCTCTCTGCAACCCAGCAGATCGATAAAACGAATCGCCGCTCTTTGAAGATCAACCTTGGTGCGACATGTGCAGGTCACCCCAGAAAACGTCCATCATCCCAGACGCCATGAGAACGGGCAGAGATTGGCCGGTAATGTCGGCAACACGGAAGTTAGCCAGAAACGTTAGAGCTGTATCGGACGCGCGTTTCCACGAAGGTGTGACCTGAGGAGCGGTGCTCTGCGCGCGTTCGATACAGCCGTTTGAAGGAAGCCGCTCGGGGTTGCGGTGGGCGCGGACTTATGCAAATTCAATAGGGGGAAGAGTGAGTTTGGTAAAGCTCCGGGGATGGGCTGCGGAGTAGAGAACCGCCTGAACAGGCAAATGTGCCGCCGAAGGATGTCCTGGGAGAAGGCGAGAAGGGATTGGTTGGACAAAAAGACAAAAAGAGAGGGAGCGAGCCGAAGCACGCAAAAGATTTCGTGATGTCGACGGTCTGCTCATGCCGCGACGGCATCCCGGGCCGGTGGAGAACGCAGCCGGATCTCTGCAGCCGTAAGTCTTTCGATGATCAGCATCAGACCACCGCACTTGGGGCAAGTCCAAAGATCGCTGGGACTGGCGGTGGAGACCTCTTGCTCGGTTTGTGGTGTTGAACCGAGCAATTGAAAGCAAAGTGGCAAAGTGGTGGCACGTCTGCGATTGGCCAGGAAGCCGAAGTTTCGGATGCGCACGAAACCTTGGGGAAGCAGATGCAACAGGAAGCGGCGCAAGAACTCATCGACAGCTAGAGTCAGCAATTTCTGTTCGTTGTTGTGAGCGGAATCGCGCCAACGAAACGTAACCTTTCCGTCAGCAAATGAGACCAAGCGGTGGTTGGAGATGGCCACGCGATGGGTGTAACGGCCCAGATAACGGAGCACATGCTGTGGGCCTCCGAACGGGCGTTTCGCATAGACCACCCAGTCCTTTCGGAACAGTGGTCTCAGCCAGGCAGCAAAGGTTTTCGGTTGAGCGAGGAACTTCAAGTCTCCATGAAAGTTGAGCTTGCCGTCGTGAAAGGCGCGCTTGAGCGCTTCGTGGAACTTGCCGCGAAAGACGCGGCTGAGCACCTCGACGGGAAGAAAGAAGTCATAGCGTGGTTTGATCCAGTGCGTGTGATCAGCAGACAGTCCACCGGCCGGTACCACGCAATGAACATGCGGGTGAAGGTCGAGTTTTTGACTCCAGGTATGCAGCACGCTGAAGAAGCCGATCTCCGCACCGAGATGCTGGGGATCGCGCGCGACTTCCAGAAGAGTTTCCGCACTGGTGCGAAACAGGAGATCGTAGATGACCTTCTTATTCTGCAAGACCAATGGGGCCAAGTGACGGGGAAGCGTGAAGACCATATGCACGTAAGACGTCGGAAGGAGTTCCTGGCGACGTTTTTCCAGCCAACATTCGCGAGCGCCCGACTGACACTTCGGGCAATGCCGATTTCTGCACGAATTGTAGGAGATGGCACGATGTCCGCAGCGGGTGCATTCATCGAGATGGCCGCCGAGCGCGGCGGTGCGACACCGCGCAATGGCCAGCAGCACTTTGACATGCTTCCAGCCAATCCACTTACGGCTTCGTTCGATGAATGCGTCTCCCACGGCGCGGACGATATCGGCCACCTCGAGGAGTGGCCGGTACATCTACCGGTCCTGTGGTGATTCGTCTTTCAGCTTCAGCGAGTCCAGAGGACTGGCGGTCGCGCTCAAGTGACGTTGCGAGAGGTGCAAGTAGCGGGCGGTCTCTTCGAGATCGCGATGGCCTAACAATTTCTGGATGGTACGCAGATCCGCGCCTGCTTCGAGCATATGGGTGGCAAAACAGTGGCGAAGGGTGTGCGGGTGCACGTTTTTCGGGAGCGCGGCCCGCCGGGCAGCAATTTTGCAAGCATGGTAGATCGCCTTGGAAGTGATGGGCCGATCACTGGCGTGAGCATGCCTGCTAGGAAACAACCATACGCTGGGCTTTGGCCGCAACCGGCAGCAGTGTCGTTTGATTTCGTCGAGCAACTTTGGGCTGAGCAACACATCGCGGTCTCTGCGGCCTTTACCACCTTGGACGTGGATCACCATGCGCTCACTGTCGACGTCACTCACTTTCAGGTGCGCGAGTTCCGCACGTCGGAGTCCCGTGGCATAGAGGGTCATCAGCAGTGTTCGATGCAAGGGAGGACGAGCCGCATCGATGAGTCGTGCGACTTCATCCTTGCTAAGGATCGTTGGCAGGTGAATGCCCCTCTTCGGGTAGGGCGTCTCCGCGATGCTCCAGGCCTTCTTGAGCGTCTTGATGTAGAAAAAACGTAGGGCTGCCAGATGTTGTGCCACTGTATTCGGTGAGAACTTCCGCTTCTGAAACAACGCGGCCTGATATTCACGAATGTGCCGGGGACCTAAGCGATCAGGGGAACAGTTGAAGTGTTGAGAAAACTCTTTGACTGCACGGATGTAGGTTTCTATGGTAGTCTCTGCGTAATTAAGACGCTGGAGTTCTTCCAGCATCATTTTTCTTAGATGGGTCACGGGGACACCTCCTTGTGACCCAAACTTATATCTCAACCTTTAGGCACCCAGTGCTCAGTTCACCTCACGCGTGAGCGTCCGCCGCAGAGCGGCTTCGTTCAAACGGCGTTCGAGGAAAGGAGAACGCAAGCGATCTTGCACGAGACCTCCGAGATCCGGATTTCGGACTCGTATCGCCGAATTCACATTGAAGAGATTCGCGTTACACAGCCAAGCGGCAATGAGTTGCTGGACGGGCCTGGCTGAATCGAGTCGCGTTGTTGGCCTTCGATAGATTCCGAAAGCCACCATGTACCGTGTTCCAAATGGGAAGTTCCGCCGGATCTATGCTCCACGACCGGCGCTCCCGCGCTCGACGTCGCCCCGCGTTCACTTCCACTGCAGTTAACTACCGGTGCGGTCCCAAAATAAAACATTTCCATCCCATGTCCGCGCCAGCGCGGCTACGTCCCTCGCGCGACGCCTGCACTTCGCCGCCCCCCGCATACGATGTCACGTAACTTTCCCTGTCCTCCGCATGTCGTTCGATCACAAATGACCGGAACGCAACTCTTTCCCTAGTTCCCGGCGGAGAACGGGTACGAGTGAGGCTTCAAAGGCCTGTCGGTGATGTTGCCATCGTCCCGGATACGGAAGTTCGTAATATGCGCCTCTCCAGTTTGCTTGTTGTTGAGAGCGAACGACGTTAGGACCTATGGAGCGAACAACCGTAACGATGATTTTCGGGCACAGTTGTTCGAGCATCCTGCTGAAACGCACCTCTGCGTCTCCGCAAATCTTTGCGCGGCGCTGGTTAGTCAGCTGATCGACTGGAACCGCGCAAAGGTCCACCAAATAACACCCCAGCGCGCGGAACGATTTAAGAAAATCTGTCTCGCCGAGCACAGGGAAAGCAGTAACAAAGGTGTCCCGAATGGTTCGGTAAAGGCCGGAGTTCGCGCAATAAAAGAATCTTCCGGAGGCCGGAGGTGCCTCTCCGACGAAGAGTAGCCGCACCCGCGCTGGACGATAACGCTTTCGCAAAGTTTCTCTGTCGACCGCCGTATCACCACAGTCGGGTTGGCCGTTTTTAATTCTCGCAATCGAGGAGGTGGACATCATCACCCACGCGCATCTTGCCACCACGGATCACATAGCAGTTCAAAGCGAGCTTGCCCGCGAACTTTCGAACAATCTCCTTGAGGACTCCCACTTTTTGTTCTTGCGTGTCGGGATCGAAGCTGGTCATCACGCAACGCATGCGTAAATCTTTGATGCCAATGAGAACATCCCCGATACTCAGACACCGGCCTGGCCAGGAACGTTCGGCCAGTTCTCCCACACCTCCGATAATGACGTGGGGCCTGAGCCGTCTGCCGTCGTAGCCAAATTTCTTTATCGCGCCATCGGTGGCTGTATCTGTATTTCAATATTTAATACTGTGCAGCAGTGCACGCTTCAGAAACGAACAAGACCCGATGCCTTTCTTGTCCGACCAATCGCTTTACGTTTTCCGGTAAACTGGCTTCCAGCGAGGGACTGCTCCTTGGCCAAACTTAGGTTGTGTTTTCATTGGAGTTTTATCGCGCTCTTCGTTGTTTTACTTCCGGGGTTCGCAGTTGCGCAATCCGTTCCGTCGCAACTCATGAACAGACTCAAATGGCGACTCATTGGCCCGTTCCGTGGAGGTCGAGTGGTGGCGGTCGGGGGAGTGCCGGGCGACTCGACGACCTTTTATTTTGGCGCAGTCAATGGCGGTGTTTGGAAGACTACGGACGCTGGAACTGTATGGAGGCCAATCTTTGACGACCAGGCTGTGGGCTCGATCGGAGCCATCGCGGTAGCACCCTCTGACGTCAAGACGATCTACGTGGGAACTGGCGAGTCGGATATTCGATCTGACTTGTCGTCCGGAAATGGCGTTTACAAATCCAATGATGGCGGCTCCACGTGGACGCACGTAGGCTTAGACGATACGCGCCAAATCAGCCGAATCGTAGTTGATCCGCGAGATCCGACGGTTGTCTATGTGGGTGCTCTCGGCCATGCCTATGGACCAAACGGACAGCGTGGCGTGTACAAATCGGTCGATGGAGGAGCGAACTGGACCAAGGTACTCGATAAAGGACCGGAAATCGGGATTTCAGACCTGGCGATCTGCTCGGACAATCCGCAGCTGTTGTTTGCGGGCGCGTGGAATGCGCATCGTCCACCGTGGAGTACCTATGCTGCGATCGACGGAGCCGGTGGCGGGCTGTACCGGTCTCAAGATGGCGGGAAAACATGGTCTCGGCTCAGCAATGGTCTGCCCGACGGTGATTGGGGACGCATTGGAGTGGACGTTGCGGCAGATGGTAAACGCGTTTACGCACTGATTCAGGCAAAGAAAGCAGGTTTGTATCGCTCCGACGATGGTGGCGATAGTTGGACTTTGCAGAATGCGGATCCTCGTCTCACCAGCCGTGCCTGGTACTTCAACAGCATCACCGTCGACCCGCAGAATCGCGATGTGCTTTACATTCCAAACGTCGCTCTTTATCGATCCGTCGACGGAGGAAAAACGATTTCGATTCTCCGCGGGGCGCCAGGCGGAGACGATTATCACCAGATTTGGATCGATCCCAAGAATTCCAACAGCATGGTTCTTGGAACGGATCAGGGGACGACCGTCAGCCTGGACCACGGCCAGACTTGGAGCACATGGTACAACCAGCCGACGGCACAGCTCTATCATGTCGTCACTGACAACAAATTCCCCTACGTCGTCTACGGGGCGCAACAGGACAGTGGAAGCGCTGCTGTCCCGAGCCGCACCGATCACGGCCAGATCACTCCACGAGATTGGTTTCCAGCGGGCGGAAGCGAAAGCGGATACCTGGCGCCCGATCCCAAGGATCCGAACATCATCTATTTAAGTGGAACCTACGGCACCGTCGCCCGCTACAACCGGCTGACTGGATTCAGCCAGGATGTTACTCCCTGGCCGGTTCCAACATTTGGTTCCGAGATTAATGTGCGGAAATATAGAGCCCCTTGGACCCCCGTTCTTATTTTTTCCCCTGTGGACTCCACAACGCTCTACCTTGGAACGCAATATGTGATGAAAACGGTCGATGGTGGACTGCACTGGCTGACCATCAGCCCCGATCTGACGGGAGCGGCACAACAGCCAGAAGACAAAACGGAAGGACCAACGACGACCGAGAACGCGAAGCGACGTGGCTACGGCGTAGTATTCACCATCGCGCCATCCGCTCTAAACCGCGACACCATCTGGGCAGGGAGCGATACCGGGCTAATTCATCTTACCCGCGATGGCGGCAAAACCTGGAAAGATGTCACGCCCGCCGGTCTGACAGCTTGGAGCAAGATATCGTTTATCGAAGCTTCGCACTTCGATACTGCGGTTGCATATGCGGCTGTCGATCGGAGCCGGTTGGACGATCAGGCACCGTACCTCTACCGAACCCGAGACTATGGAGCTAGCTGGCAACTGATTAGGAAGGGCATCGCGGACAACTCTTTCCTGCGTGGCATTCGCGAAGACACGGAGAGAAAGGGACTGCTCTTTGCCGGGACGGAATTGGGGGTTTATGTGTCCTTCGATGACGGCAGCGATTGGCAGTCCTTGCAGCTGAATCTGCCGGTGAGTTCCGTGCGCGATCTCGCGATTCACGGCGATGATTTGGTGGTCGCCACGCACGGCCGCTCTTTCTGGATCCTGGACAACATCACGCCGCTTCGACAGGCGTTCGATGCCGAGAAGGATAAGGGATTCTGGCTTTACCGTCCGGCGGCAGCGTATCGTATCGACAACGACTCCTTCACGGGCACTCCGCTACCACCGGAGGAACCCACGGCCGAGAACCCACCCCCTGGCGCTGTCATCGACTATCTACTTGAGTCTTCCGCCAGCAGCGTGACACTCGAGATCATCGATTCGCAGCAGAAGCTCGTCCGCAGATTCTCATCGGAAGACAAACATCCGGAAAAGCACCTGCCAGTTCCGATTGCCGAGCGTTGGTTCCCCAAACCGGAAGCCCTTGAAACGAATCCTGGAATGCATCGCTTTGTCTGGGATCTCACTTGGGGCAGTTCGGGAGGACCTGGCGTGGATGAAGAAGGCGAATACCGCAATCCCCGGGGCCCTAAAGCTGTGCAGGGGATGTACACGGTGAGACTCACTGTCGACGGACAGTCGCAGACTCAGCCTCTAACAATTTTCATGGATCTCCGCTCGTCCGCGACTGCCGAGATACTTCAGCAGCAGTTGCAACTCGCTCAGCAGATATTTGCCGAAACCTTGGAAGCGCGCCGCGTTCTCGCGGAAATCGATTCCGTACGGAAACAACTCTCCGAGCTAGAGGGGAGGGTTGATGAGAAAGATTCGGCTATTAAGTCTGCCCTGCTGGAGGCGCAAACTGCAATTTCCAAGATTGAGACCAAGCCGACAGCCAGTCCGGGGCAGCTTAGAGATCTGCAGGATGCGTTCGCCGATATGGCGTCGGCTTTGCGTGTCGTCGAAAGTGGAGATCGCGCCGTGCCTTCGCAAGCGATGGCCGTTTACGATGAGTCCAACCAGCGGGTCAAAGCAGCGATTGCAGAATGGAACGAGTTCAAAACAAATCAACTTCCCGGGCTTAATCAGGAATTGTCCGGAGCGCATCTCGCTCCGATCGCTATCTCGGAAATCGAATTGGAAGTCCAATTCCTGATGTCACGCTAAACGTTTTCGCCCAGTGGGCAATTGGTACGGAACACTCCCTCCTCCGCTTTCTGAGCAAAGGTAACTCGGAACCCCAAAAGCAATCTCCTCGGCAATCCGCACACCATCGTCGCCGTCCTGAAACGCGGATTCGCATGCAGCGATGAAGGCACAGTACAAGGTCGCTGTTTTAATGGGATTAGTCTTCTACCGGGAAGTTGGTCAGAAACGGCGCTCGCGGAGATAAGCGCGCAAGCGATCAGCAATGCAGTGGCAGGCAGTACCGGCGCGTCGCTCCTGATGTCGAGGAATTCTCGACGGAACTGCGGTGAAATCCTTCCTATTGGAATGCAGGCGCGTCATATTATGGTTGTTCGGCATGGGGAGTGGTGATGAACACCTGGTTGCAAGATCTTCTCTACGCCTGGCGCACGCTTCGCAAGAACGTGTTGTCGACGTTAGTCATCGTGGCATCGCTGGCCATTGGAATCGGTGCCAACTCCGCGATCTTCAGCGTGGTGGACGCGCTGCTGCTGCGTCCCTTGCCCTATCCACAGCCGGACCGGCTGGCGGCGGTGTGGCTGCATTCGCCGGCAATCGGCATTTTCCGTGACTGGCCGTCGCCCGGCCAATTCATTGACGTCCAGAACGAGAACCATTCCTTCGAGCAGATGGCGCTCGCGCAAAGCCGCCCGTACACCTTGACTGGCCGCGAGCAAGCCGAATTGGTTGACGGAATGCGCTTGCAATCCAGTCTGCTGAAGATGTTCGGCGCAAAAGTTTTGCTGGGGCGACTGTTGTTACCGGACGAAGACAAACCCGGCCAACCGCCGGTGGTTGTTCTCAGCGACAGGTTGTGGAAACGCCAGTTCAACTGCGATCCCGAAATCGTTGGCAAGAGCATCACGCTCAATGGCAGCCCCTACACGGTCGCAGGAGTGCTGCAACGCGGGTTCCTGATGAACGCCGAAGTGATGCCGTCGGAAGGACCGATGGACAAGGTGGACGTGTTTCTGCCGCTGCCGCTCGGAGCTGACGCCGCACAAAGCAGGCGCGACGAAAACTACAACATTCTGGTGAAGCTGAAGCCCGGCGTTTCCATCCCGCAAGCGCAGGCCGACATTGACGTGATTGCCAGCCGCATCCGCGAGAAGGACAAACGCGACAGCAGTTTCGGCATGCAAGTGGTGGGATTGCAAGAGCAGGTCGTGGGAGACGTTCGCAGGGCGTTGCTGGTTCTGTTGGGTTCGGTGGCGCTGGTGCTGCTGATCGCTTGCGCCAACGTTGCCAACCTTTTGCTGACGCGTGCGGCGGCGCGCGAGAAGGAAGTCGCGATTCGAACGGCGATGGGTGCGAGTTGGCAACGTTTGGCACGACAATTACTGACCGAAAGCATTTTCCTGGCGGTGCTTGGCGGAGCCGCGGGACTATTGGTTGCTCGCGTGAGTTTGTACGTGGTGCGCACGATGAATCCGGGAAATATTCCGCGGCTGGAGGACGTTGGCATCAACAAAGCCGTTCTGGCATTCACGTTCGGGGTTTCGCTCCTCACCGGCATCCTGTTCGGC
The DNA here is from genome assembly GCA_963742325.1 of Candidatus Acidiferrales bacterium. GTDB lineage: Bacteria > Acidobacteriota > Terriglobia > Acidiferrales > UBA7541 > Acidiferrum. The sequence continues at coordinate 34,020 of CAVULB010000001.1, forward strand.
CTAGCGCCGGTATGGCGCGCGATCAAGTTGGATCCGAATTCCTCACTAAAGGCCGGAGGGCGCAGCGGGCAGAACGACGGTGGTCTATATCTGCGGCGGCATCGTTTGCGCAGTTTGCTGGTGGTTTCGGAGTTGGCGCTTTCGCTGATGCTGCTGATCGGGGCCGGACTGCTGATACGCAGCTTCGTCCGGCTGCAGAACGTCAGTCCTGGCTTCACGACAGACCGCGTGTTGACCATGCAGGTTGCCGCCGCCGGCCCGAAGTACCACGACGACAAGCCGGTGGCTGCCTTCTATCGCGAAATTGAAGACCGGATTAAGCATTTGCCAGGGGTCACTGCCGAAGGCCTAGTCTCGGTGCTGCCGCTAACCGGATCGGTAGGTTGGGGAGGCATAAGCGTCGAAGGTTACACGCCGTCTCCAGGGCAGGAGTTGCAAGTAGACCTGCGCAACGCCAGCACGGATTATTTTCGGGCGATGGAAATTGCCCTGATCAAAGGCCGTTTTTTCTCGGAGCATGACACCGCCGACATGCCTAGAGTGGTCATCATCGATGACAGATTTGCGCAGCGCTTCTGGCCCAACGGCGATGCCGTCGGGAAACATCTGTGGTTCAATCCGCAAAGACCGATCACGATTGTCGGGGTGGTCGGAACGGTGAAGCAATATGGACTCGAAACCGACGGCAAGATCGCCACATATTTTCCGCAGGAGCAGGATCCCTCGAATGGCATGTTCCTTGTGGCGCGCACATCGACCGATGCGGCTGCACTGACCTCCGCAATTGTCGGGGAAATTCATGGGGTTGATCCATCCGTCGCCGTTTACGGAATACGCACCATGCAGGAGCGGCTCTACGATTCGCTGGCGCGGCAGCGCTTCTCCAGCACGATGCTGGGTGCCTTCGCGGCGTTCGCGATGTTACTCGCGGCTATGGGCCTCTACGGTGTGATGTCCTATCTTGTGACGCAGAGCACGCACGATATTGGCGTCTTGATGGCATTAGGCGCGCTTCCTGCCGACATTATTAAGTTGGTCGTGCGACAAGGAATGGAACTGGCGGTTATCGGAATCGTGGCCGGTATCGTCGGCGCCGCGTTATTGAGCCAAGTCATGTCCAGCATGTTGTTCGAGGTAAGCGCGAGAGACGCCAGTACGTTCATCGCAGTGCCTACGCTGTTGGCGGTTGTAGCGTTTGTCGCGACGGTGGTTCCCGCATGGCGGACCACCCGGGTCGATCCCATGGCAGCGTTGCGGGAAGAGTAGTCGCGGGTCTGGCGACTTCGTCCAGTTCGTGTGAATGGATCGGCGACAACTTGTATGTTGGCCACAAACGGGGTTCGAGGAAAGCGAAGCACGAGCTTGTCCCCCAAAACTTCTCGATCGCTTCGCGGAATTCACATTGACGAGATGGGCGTTTATTAGGTCGACGGCTAAAGTCCGATTGCGGCCCCTTCCGATGGCAGTAGTCGATTACTTAAAATCAACTTCGCTCTGTAGAGGGCGTCCGAGGGATTCACTTCTGAGAATAGATGAGCTTGCCGGCCACGATTGTGTAACGCACTTTCGAAAAAGCAATGGGATCGTCGGCAGGATCAGCTTGTAGGACGGTAAGATCGGCGTCCATGCCCCGAGCGATGCGTCCGCAATGGCTCGAAGAACCGAACCGCTCTGCGGGATTCGTAGTGAGTGAAGCGAGGATCTGTTGAAAGCTCAAACCGGCACGAGACATCGACAGAAACTCTTCTGAAGTGTCCGACTCGTCGATGTAGCCCACGTCGGTGCCAAAGAGAACTTGTCCGCCAGATTGGGAGAATACCTTCAACTGTTGGATCGCCTTGTTGACCGATTTTTCGGCTAGGTCAGGAGCAGCACCACCCTTTCTGGCTTCGACATCCCACAATGTCAGGGTGGGGGTGAGAGCCATGTGAGCCGCATTTAGGCGTTTGACAAAAGATTCGCTCCAAAAACTTCCACTGGGGGTAGTGTGCGCCAGGATGTCAACTCCGCTCTGGATAGCCACTTCATTTCCTTCGTCATTAGATACATGGGCGAAAACAGGTTTGTGCGCATGGTGCGCCTCAGCGACTATTGTCTGGGCCATGGCGAGCGGCATCGTAAAAATATCGTTTTGCTCAACCGAATTTGCAAAAATCTTGATGCCGTTCGCACCGTCGTATATTTGTTGCCGAACTCGCTCTGCTGCCTGCGCTTGCGATGCGATCTCCGGCATCGCGACGTGATTGGCTTCGAGAAATCCTTTGATGTAAATCGGTGTTCTCTCCCAAAACGGCTCTCCTGTGGTGAGCAGCCTCGGGCCTTGCACTTCGCCGCTTTCCATGCGGCGGCGGATAAGATTCGTGTTCTCCAGCACGGAAGCGATGTCAAAGGCGGTAGTGAATCCCCATCGCGTCAACATCTCTTCGAGTTGTGAAGTGAGTTGTTCGGACGACAATTTTTCTGCGTGGAGCAAGCCGGGGAGAATAAGGTGTACGTGACTGTTCCAGAAGCCGGCGGTCACGGTGAGCCCCGCGCAATCAATCACGGGTGTACCGCGAGGTATCTTCATGGTAGCGCTCGGCCCAACAGCAACTATGCGGCCATCGTGTATTAGGATTGAGCCCTTTTCGATTGGTTGTTCCGTAGGCGAGAGATAGATCTTGGCTCCGACCAGGGCCAGGTCAGAAGCGAGACTTCCGCCACATCCAAACAGTACCCAGAGTAGAAGAAAAGGCAGGACAAATCGGATTCGCACCTCGGCAATATCCCCTCTTTCCCCGCGGTCGTTTCGGAATGTTGTTGGCGGAAAGTGGAATTCCCATCGTATCTGTTTGGCCCGCATCGTGCTAACTCCCGGTTTATCGCTGCTCTGGAAAAGTGCCTGTCACCGGCCAGAAATGTCGTTCGGGCAGATCGAAATGCAATCGGCGCTCCGTAGCACTCCAAGCGGACTCCTGGCCCGGAATAGTTTCCGAGTTGCTCGAAACCGGGGTGCCATTCGGGACCCCCCGCGTCATTCAGCGGTTGCGCCGAGTTCACTCGAACGAGTGCCCGACGGGCACCAGGAGCTCTGGATTGACCGAGATCGTGAACGAGTTTTCGCGCGCTCCGTAAGAGTGCAGGCAGTGGACGTGTCGATTCGATCCGCTACACAATAGTTCCAAGCATTTGCTCGGCGGCGCGTGGCGGGAGAGCTCCTGCGCTGCAGTTCTGTGGCAAAATGCGGTTGTGTCCCAACGACTGACCGATCGCAACGAATGGAAGTTCTTCGGAGTCCTGGCGAAGGCGGATCCTGGTCTTGCCGTCATTTGGTGGACGATCCTCCTGCTTAGGGGAATCCTGCCGGCGGCGTTCGCGATCGCGATGGGCGTGCTCGTCGGTGCCGTGCAGCGCGGCAGTCCTCTCAACGGCCCACTCGCATTTGTCGGTGCGATCTTTGTGCTGCTGCAGGTGCTCAGCCCGATTCACCAGGCGGTCAGCGCCAACCTCGGCGACCGCACTGCCGCATGGCTCTACGACCGGCTCACCGAGGCTTGCGTGCGCTCGCCCGGCTTGGGGCACCTAGAGGATGCAACACTCACGAGCGACCTTACCGTGGCACGCGACTTCGACCTCGGCATGACTGGCCCACCGCTGTCGATCTCCATGGAGTTCATTGCGAACGGCATGGTCGAGATGATCGGTGGCATCGCCTGCGCCATGATCCTTGCCCGGTACGCGTGGTGGGCACCGGTCGTGCTCGCTGGTGCCTGGCTGGCGACGCACTGGCTTCTACGAGAGAGCGCAATCTGGCGTGACCGCAACACCGAGGCGGTGCGCGGGGCACAGAGGGATGCCGACTACGCGTACCGGCTGGCAGTAGACCCGCCCGCGAGCAAGGAGTTGCGACTGTTCGGCCTGGCCGGCTGGACGATCGACCGTTTCATCGCCAGACGCACTCGTTTGCACGAGCTTCAATATGCAGCCACGCGTCTGCGCGAGCGACCTGTTCTTTGGAGCATGCTTCTCGTCCTCTCCGCGAACGTCCTAATGTTCTGGTTATTGGCTAGCGCCGCCTCCCACGGCCGCATCACTCTCGGGGAAGCCGTCGTCTACGTGCAGAGCGCCGTCGGCGTATCGATGATCGCGTTCGGCGGATTCAGTTGGGCGCTCGACGGCGCGGCTGCCCCGGTCGCCGCGGTGCTTCGACTCGAGCCGGCGATGCGCCCCGCTGGCGCGCTCCGCCCTGGCGATCGCCCCGCCGACGCGAAGCCTGCGCGCGAGATTCGTCTCCGGGATGTCACCTTCTCGTACCCTGCAGGCGCGACTGTGCTAGAGCACTTCGATCTTACGATTCCCGCCGGCTCGTCGCTCGCCATTGTTGGACAGAACGGTGCAGGCAAGACAACAATCGCGAAGCTGCTGTGCCGGTTGTACGATCCGCAGTCGGGTGCGATCGAAATCGACGGTGTCGACATTCGCGAGTTCGATCTCGGGTCCTGGCGCGCGCGCGTCGCGGCTGTGTTCCAGGACTTCATCCGCCTCGAGCTGCCTCTGCGCGACAATGTGGCGCCGGCCGGCGCGCCAGACAATGTTGTGCGCGCTGCGCTCGAATCGGCAGGGGCCACGAACTTGGCGGCATTGGACACCGTCCTAGCCCGCGGATACGACGGCGGTACCGACCTGTCGGGTGGCCAATGGCAGCGTATTGCACTCGCCCGAGCGTTGGCAGCTGTCAAGCTCGGTGCCGGAGTCGTACTGCTTGACGAGCCGACCGCGCAGCTCGATGTGCGCGGAGAAGCGGAGATCTTCGATCGCCTTCTCGCTGCGACGCGGCATTGCACGACCATACTGATCTCCCATCGCTTCTCTACCGTCCGCCATGCCGATCGTATCTGCGTGCTCGAACACGGAGGGGTCATCGAGCTCGGCACCCATGACGAGCTAATGGCGCTCGCCGGCCGCTATCGGACAATGTTCGATCTGCAGGCGCAGCGCTTCAAAGTCCCGGACGAGGAGTTGGGCACTACCTATGACGTCCTCTCCTGATCGAGATCGCGCGATCGAGCCGCTACCTCCCCCACTGTCGTCGATGTGGCGCCTGTGCAAGCTAGGGTATCGCCACGAACCGCGATTGATGGTCGCGGCGCTCGTACTGTCGCAGCTCGCTGCGCTGCCCGACGCGTTCCTTGCGTTGTGGCTGATGCTGCTCGGCAAAGGCGTCCTCGAGCACAGACTCGGCCCGGTGCAAGGCGCGGCGCTTGGGCTCGGTGTGTCGGCTGCGGCTACGTGGTTTCTCCGCACGGTCAGCACGCGCGTGCAACGCCGCTTCCGCGACAAGGTGACCATTGCGCTCGAGTCACACGTCGCACAATTACAGGCATCGGTCGCTACGATCGCACATCAGGAACGCCCGGAGTATCTCGATCGACTGTCCATGCTTCGCAATCAGGTGTTCGTGCTGGACCATATGTACCTCTCGGTGTTTTCCACTCTCGGGTGGATCTTGCGGCTGGCTGTGACGATGACGCTGCTGGCTTCGATTCACCCGGCGCTTATCCTGTTAGCGGTGTTCGCGATACCGACCGCAGTAACCTCGACGTGGCGGCCGGATGTAGAGCGATCCGCGCAGGAGAGCGGGGCACAAAGTAATCGGCTGGCGCGTCACCTGTTCACGATCGCAACGACCGCGCCGCCCGGCAAGGAAGTGCGGGTCACGGGCATCGGAGAGCGCCTCGTTACAGAGCGTCGAGCAGCATGGGAGCGCTGGTATAGACCGGTAGCGACGGCTCGCTGGGGCTCGGCGTTGTGGTACGCGCTGGCGTGGGCAATATTTGGTTTGGCGTATGTCGGCGCGGTCGTGTTCGTGTCGTCCGGCCTCGGCGCCCCGGCGAGTGCGGTGCTGCTGGTACTTGCCGCAGGCGCGCGCTTGTCGGCGTATATCGGTGCCACTGTCGGCGAGATTGGATTCCTGCGCGGATTCTGGATGGACGGCTCGCGGCGACTCGCGTGGCTCGAGGATTACGCCGCCTCTGTCGCTGCGTCTGGCGATCTGCCGGTTCCGGTCGTGTTGCGCCGTGGCATTCGGCTCGACCACGTGTCGTTCGTCTACCCCGGCACGTCGCGCGTTGTGCTGGATGACGTGTCGTTGACGCTGCCGGCTGGTGCCGTCGTTGCGATCGTCGGCGCGAACGGCGCCGGCAAGACGACGCTGGCCAAGTTGCTTGCGAAGATGTATGAGCCATCATCTGGTTCAATCCTCGTGGACGACACGCCACTGGCGCGCTTGCCAGCCGGCGAGTGGCGGGCACGTCTCGCGGGAGCGTTTCAGGATTTTTTTCGCTTCGAATTCCGTGCGAGGCACACGGTCGGATTGGGCGATGTCCCCCGATTGGACGACAAGCTCGCCGTGGTCGCGGCTGTCGACCGCGCCGGAGCTGGCGACGTAGTCGCCCGTCTGACCTCGGGCCTCGACACTCAGCTCGGTCCGACGTGGCCATGCGGAGTTGAGCTGTCGTTCGGCCAATGGCAGAAGCTCGCGCTGGCGCGTGGGTTCATGCGCGATCAGCCGCTGCTGCTGGTCCTCGACGAACCGACTGCAGCGCTGGACGCGGAGACCGAACACGCGCTGTTCGACCGCTACGCCGCAGCGGCGCGCGGCACCGGTGATAGCGACAACGGCCGCATCACGATCCTCGTCTCCCACCGTTTCTCGACGGTCCGCATGGCCGATCTCATCGTCGTGCTCGATGGGGCGCGACTCGTGGAGGTCGGCACGCATGATGAGCTGATGACCAAGGGCGGTCAGTACTCGGAGCTGTACGGCATCCAGGCCGCCGCGTACCGCTGACCGCCTGGTGTTTGGTTCTGGCACACCAGATAGAGCTCCCGGATCTCGTCAATACGAAACTATCCAGAAACGTTAGAGCTGTATCGGACGCGCGTTTCCACGAAGGTGTGACCTGAGGAGCGGTGCTCTGCGCGCGTTCGATACAGCCGTTTGAAGGAAGCCGCTCGGGGTTGCGGTGGGCGCGGACTTATGCAAATTCAATAGGGGGAAGAGTGAGTTTGGTAAAGCTCCGGGGATGGGCTGCGGAGTAGAGAACCGCCTGAACAGGCAAATGTGCCGCCGAAGGATGTCCTGGGAGAAGGCGAGAAGGGATTGGTTGGACAAAAAGACAAAAAGAGAGGGAGCGAGCCGAAGCACGCAAAAGATTTCGTGATGTCGACGGTCTGCTCATGCCGCGACGGCATCCCGGGCCGGTGGAGAACGCAGCCGGATCTCTGCAGCCGTAAGTCTTTCGATGATCAGCATCAGACCACCGCACTTGGGGCAAGTCCAAAGATCGCTGGGACTGGCGGTGGAGACCTCTTGCTCGGTTTGTGGTGTTGAACCGAGCAATTGAAAGCAAAGTGGCAAAGTGGTGGCACGTCTGCGATTGGCCAGGAAGCCGAAGTTTCGGATGCGCACGAAACCTTGGGGAAGCAGATGCAACAGGAAGCGGCGCAAGAACTCATCGACAGCTAGAGTCAGCAATTTCTGTTCGTTGTTGTGAGCGGAATCGCGCCAACGAAACGTAACCTTTCCGTCAGCAAATGAGACCAAGCGGTGGTTGGAGATGGCCACGCGATGGGTGTAACGGCCCAGATAACGGAGCACATGCTGTGGGCCTCCGAACGGGCGTTTCGCATAGACCACCCAGTCCTTTCGGAACAGTGGTCTCAGCCAGGCAGCAAAGGTTTTCGGTTGAGCGAGGAACTTCAAGTCTCCATGAAAGTTGAGCTTGCCGTCGTGAAAGGCGCGCTTGAGCGCTTCGTGGAACTTGCCGCGAAAGACGCGGCTGAGCACCTCGACGGGAAGAAAGAAGTCATAGCGTGGTTTGATCCAGTGCGTGTGATCAGCAGACAGTCCACCGGCCGGTACCACGCAATGAACATGCGGGTGAAGGTCGAGTTTTTGACTCCAGGTATGCAGCACGCTGAAGAAGCCGATCTCCGCACCGAGATGCTGGGGATCGCGCGCGACTTCCAGAAGAGTTTCCGCACTGGTGCGAAACAGGAGATCGTAGATGACCTTCTTATTCTGCAAGACCAATGGGGCCAAGTGACGGGGAAGCGTGAAGACCATATGCACGTAAGACGTCGGAAGGAGTTCCTGGCGACGTTTTTCCAGCCAACATTCGCGAGCGCCCGACTGACACTTCGGGCAATGCCGATTTCTGCACGAATTGTAGGAGATGGCACGATGTCCGCAGCGGGTGCATTCATCGAGATGGCCGCCGAGCGCGGCGGTGCGACACCGCGCAATGGCCAGCAGCACTTTGACATGCTTCCAGCCAATCCACTTACGGCTTCGTTCGATGAATGCGTCTCCCACGGCGCGGACGATATCGGCCACCTCGAGGAGTGGCCGGTACATCTACCGGTCCTGTGGTGATTCGTCTTTCAGCTTCAGCGAGTCCAGAGGACTGGCGGTCGCGCTCAAGTGACGTTGCGAGAGGTGCAAGTAGCGGGCGGTCTCTTCGAGATCGCGATGGCCTAACAATTTCTGGATGGTACGCAGATCCGCGCCTGCTTCGAGCATATGGGTGGCAAAACAGTGGCGAAGGGTGTGCGGGTGCACGTTTTTCGGGAGCGCGGCCCGCCGGGCAGCAATTTTGCAAGCATGGTAGATCGCCTTGGAAGTGATGGGCCGATCACTGGCGTGAGCATGCCTGCTAGGAAACAACCATACGCTGGGCTTTGGCCGCAACCGGCAGCAGTGTCGTTTGATTTCGTCGAGCAACTTTGGGCTGAGCAACACATCGCGGTCTCTGCGGCCTTTACCACCTTGGACGTGGATCACCATGCGCTCACTGTCGACGTCACTCACTTTCAGGTGCGCGAGTTCCGCACGTCGGAGTCCCGTGGCATAGAGGGTCATCAGCAGTGTTCGATGCAAGGGAGGACGAGCCGCATCGATGAGTCGTGCGACTTCATCCTTGCTAAGGATCGTTGGCAGGTGAATGCCCCTCTTCGGGTAGGGCGTCTCCGCGATGCTCCAGGCCTTCTTGAGCGTCTTGATGTAGAAAAAACGTAGGGCTGCCAGATGTTGTGCCACTGTATTCGGTGAGAACTTCCGCTTCTGAAACAACGCGGCCTGATATTCACGAATGTGCCGGGGACCTAAGCGATCAGGGGAACAGTTGAAGTGTTGAGAAAACTCTTTGACTGCACGGATGTAGGTTTCTATGGTAGTCTCTGCGTAATTAAGACGCTGGAGTTCTTCCAGCATCATTTTTCTTAGATGGGTCACGGGGACACCTCCTTGTGACCCAAACTTATATCTCAACCTTTAGGCACCCAGTGCTCAGTTCACCTCACGCGTGAGCGTCCGCCGCAGAGCGGCTTCGTTCAAACGGCGTTCGAAGAGATCAGCGATCCATGTCCTCGAACCGGACTTGGGGATCGTCGCAAAGGTCCGTATCCAAGCCGAGATTGCCAATCGACGCCGACGTGACGAGCGCGATCGCTCGATTCTTCTTACACGGGCAGAAGCGCAAATAAATCGCCGCGACTCATCTTCAGAATCGGCCGCTATCCGGAGGCGATCGGACGACGAACTCAGAGTCCCGATTGTCCTTGCCAGGAGTTACGGAATCGCGCTGGTTTTCCCTGATTGCACGCTTCCCGCCGTCCTGACTATCAACAAGGAACAAAAGAGACACCCGTTTGACTTCGTTGTGACAACTGCGGAGTTCCCCCGGATTATTGTGCGGACGCCCCAATCGAACGGGCCTTGTGGCTAGTGACCCAATTCCACGATTAACGCCTGATTAGGAGACAAAAAATGAATTCGTCAAAGTTGCGTAACTGGCTTGGCACTGTCAGCCTAACCTTGTTACTCGCCCCTCTGTGTTTCGCGCAAGAGTACATTCAAACCAACCTCGTTTCGAACGTGCCGGTGACCCCGGCCGCAGTTGTAACCGACCCAAACCTTCAAAATGCGTGGGGATTGGTCCATGGCCCAGGAACGCCATGGTGGATTTCCAATAACGCCGGCGGCACCTCAACCCTATACAACACGTCCGGACTAAACCCGTTGAATCCGTCAGCCCAGAGCCCAACGCCGGTACTTTCGCCTGTCACAATCGTCGCACTCAATGCACCGGGAGGAACGCCGGGTAACGGCGTCAAGATTCCGAATGCCCCCGGCCAGCCGGCTCCGGGATCCCCAACGTCGGCTATATTCAACGGAGGGGCGAGTGATTTCCTGCTGGCCTCAGGAGCGCCAGCTGTTTTCATTTTCGTAACAGAGGACGGCACTGTTCAAGGCTGGAATCCGAGCGTCAACGCGACTACGGCGATTATCAAGGTCGATAATTCGCAGGTGCCCAACAAAAGGAACGGAGCCGTATACAAGGGTGCAACAATTGCAGAGATTAATGGCAAGGAGTTCCTCCTCGCGGCGAACTTCCGCAGCGGCCGTATCGACGTTTTCGATTCGAACTTCCAGCAGGTGCGCATCTCCGAAGAACTCTTCGATGATGATGAGATCCCGCCGGACTTTGCACCCTTCAACGTTCAGGGTATCGGCCCAAACGTTTATGTGACCTATGCCAAACAGGATGCAGCCAAACATGACCCTGTGGGAGGCGCGGGGCTTGGCTACGTTGCCATCTTTAGCCCGGATGGAAGGAAGCTGGCGCATCTGCAGCATGGAGAGTGGTTCAACGCCCCATGGGGCGTTGTCCTCACCCCGGCGGACTTCGGCGAATTCAGTCACACTATCCTAGTCGGCAACTTCCGCGGGGGCACTATCGCAGCGTTTAACCCGCTAACTGGCAAATTCATCGGGAACATGTTGGATTCGGCCGGCGCGGTCGTTAACATCGACGGCTTATGGGCGCTCGCGTTCGGCAATGGCGGAGCCTCCGGGCCAGGAAGCACTCTATTCTTCACAGCAGGTCCTGACAACGAAACGAATGGCTTGTTTGGCACGTTGATACCCGTTTCTGCGCAGTTGCAGGAGGACGACGAACAGTAGCTTGTCAAGAACTCGCAGCTTCACAAATCACAACGGTCTAACTAAGCCGCAACAACCGGCACAGGAACAAAAACGGCGGCGGCACTATGCCTCTGCCGTTTTCCTTTTGTGCGCCGACAGAATGCAGAATAGCCGTATGAATTCGGCAACCTACTATAGGATCAAAGGAGACGATAACGCTCGAGCGAAGATATCTGACCCTACAGACCCGAAGCGGCTTATCGGGGAATCGGTAAAACGTGCAAATCACGCCCTCCATTTGACCCCCGACCGGAACGGCATTAAGCTGCCGCTGCGTAATCTCAAAATGTCAAACCATCCTCCTGCTCGCTATTCCGAAATTGGCTGCCGAATTCCGAAGGAATATTTCTGGCTGATCGGCTGGGGAGAGAGCGATGTCGGAATCGAGACCGGTTCCTACGACGCAGCTTTGCACATGGCCGGCATCGAGAATTACAACGTGATGCTTTACACCTCCGTGCTGCCCCCTGAAACGGTCGAACTCTCCGCCCTGCCCGACATCCACCATGGGTCCGTGCTTGAGGGGATCATCTCGATTCAGCACACCGATAAGCCGGGAACACGGATCACCGCCGGCTTGCTTATGGCCAAGGTCTATCGCACTTCCGATGGCTCTTACCTTGGCGGTTTTGCGTGCGAGTATGCCGGCAACGGATCGGTCGAAGAAGCGGAAGCGAATCTACAGGAAGCGATGCAGCAACTTTTTGAGCGGCGCTATAAGACTGGGTTCTACCGACTCGAGTTCGGGAAATCGGTCGTTCGGACCTATACGCCGGAAAAATCGTTCGGAACGATTCTTGTCGGCATCGGATTCGCCAGTTATCTTGTCCCGGTATTAAGATCCGAAGTGGCGGTAACTCCTTCCCACAAAGACAAGTCGCAGGTGAAATACACGACCACATAAGAAAGCCACCATCAAGTCTCCTGTTGGGCTCGCCGGGACCTCGCTTCGCACATCCGGACTTCTGGCGCGCTTCGCTGAACTGCATCCTTCCGAGTGCGCGGCCCATTGCAATTGAGAACTATGGGTTGCATCAGTTGCGCGCTTAACAGCTGTGAGGCATCCGTTCCAGCGAAATTGTTCTGCGGCGATTTCAGAAAAGATCAAAGGCACATCGAGTCGAAGCTGGAAAGCCGGCTCGCGCGAACACCTTGTCGAAACTAGGCTCGAGAGCTGCGAGCGCTTTCACTCGCGGGCGAATCGTCCTTTCTGAGAGTGCTCAGGCCATTCCTGTCGAGAGTAGTTCTCTAGCGTAGACCGGCCCACAGTTGGTATATCACTACCACCATCATGAACAGCAGGTAGATTCGAAGAGACCACATAACGAGTTTTTCAAGTCCCCTCAGGTGACGCCTGGGAATAAAGTGCTTTTTCAGTCCGGCCAGTTGTTCCGGCTCGAGTGACGACAGCACCAATTCTTGATCGGCGGAGGTGATAGCACTATGACCTTTATCTTTTGAAGGCATCCTACGTTCCTCCTACGTCCCGCCAAGAAACGCGAAGGCATTCGGCGCAATTACACTGATGCCGAAGAGCAGACCAGCAAGGGTCAGAAAGATGACGACGCCGGCAGCGAGTATGTTCGCCCACCTCGGACTCACCAGGTCGCCCATAACTTCGCGGTCGTTCGCAAGCATGAAGAGAAATACAAGCGCCGGTGGCATTGCCAGCACGGCGACCACGTTGACCAGTAGAACCACATAAACCAGCGGAAGCCCAGGGATTAAGACAATTGCTCCAGCAGTTCCCGCGCAAAGCAACAACACGGAGTAGAAAGCCTTACCTTGTGTCACTGGCAGGTTTAGGCTATGAGGCCTGCGGGCCACTTCGCCGAACGCATAGGCGGAGGAAATGGAAATAGTGACAGCCGCAACCATCCCAGCCTCAACGATACCCAGTGCAAACAATGCCGCGCCGAATCGTCCGATCAGCGGCTGCAGTGCTTGCGCGAATTCAGCACCCTGGAAGTTCTCGGCAGTCATGTGGTGCGCGAATAAGGGAGCGGTTGCGAGGATGGTTGCGACTGCGGCTATGGCGGCCAAAGCCGCCCCGGCTACCGTATCGAAACGACCGAGATGGATGTCTTTTCGGGTAAGTCCTTTGTCGACGGTTGCGCTCTGTTGAAAGAAAAGCATCCACGGGGTCACAGTTGCACCAATATCAGCCAGCACGATGATCAAAGTGTCTTGGCTCAAACCGCCAGGGAGCGGCTTCCAGGTGATGAGTGCATGACCAACAGAGCGCCAATTCGGGTGAGTGAGCAGGGCAACGGGAACGAAAACCAGGTTGAAAGCGGCGATAGCGAGCAGGGTTCGTTCCCATGTCCAATAACGGTGCATCATAACGGCCAAGCACAAAAACACAAGTGCGCTACCCACCGCAGCCCATGGGGGAACGCCAAAGAATCCCAGGCCGGCCCGGATAGCAATAAACTCGGTGATCAGCGTCAGGAAATTGCCGATGGCCAGGTCGATCATCGAGAACCAGCCCCAAAATGGCCCGAAGCGGACAAAGATCAATTCCGCATGACCGCGATGAGTGGCGGAACCCAGGCGCATGGTCATCTCTTGTACGACGATCGCCATACAAAACGTCAGGATGACGAAGGGAATGAAGAACCCAATTCCAAAGCGTGCGCCTGTCGCAGCATAGGAAATCATGCTAGGACCGTCGTTCTCTCCAAGCATCACGAGAATTCCAGGTCCGACGAGCAACCACAGTAGACGGAACTTGGAGAAGGTACCGCGCTCGGCGCGCGCCGCCGAAACGCGGACGCGGTCGTGTGCACGATCCACGTCCTCGTGGGTTATTACGACATCTTCTTGGGTGACGGCTTGTGGCGTTAGCCTAGACGGAGGTCCTGCCCCCATAAGCGGTTCCCTCACAGTATTCCACTGCCCCCTGACACCCGTTTCCGTTCTGCGCCGGGGACATACCGACCCATTCCGCCGGAATAAAGCGCAGTATATCAGATTTTATTAACTGAGATTAATAGTTCGGTTAGTGTTCTGGGCCTACCCAGATCTTCTCCGCCGCCGGAGAACCCAGCGCTATGCGCTTTCCCTCAACCTTAAGAATGGCGGTTCCATCGTAGTTTCGGGATTCCACTTTCACATGAGTGCCTGGACGGATTCCTTTTTCTTCCAGGAATTCCAATAGCTTGCGATCCCTTTCATATACGCTGAACACTCGGTATGACAGGCCCTCCTCGGCATTGCTGAGTAAGCTCTGACCTTTCCTTCGCCGTTGTTCGGGGTTCATAACGGTCAGACCATTCCCGTGAGGGCAGGTTTCTTTATGTCCCAGCACTTTGACGAGTTTCTTCTCAAATGCCGGAGAAACAGCATGCTCTAGACGCTCCGCCTCCTCGTGAACTTCGACCCAGCACATTCCGAAAATCTCGGAGAGCATGCGCTCGATCAGGTGATGGCGAAGAATGGTTTGCTCGGCGACCTTCCGTCCTTCTGAAGTCAGCTGAATGCGGCCGCTCTTATCAATGGTGACCAGACCGTCTCTTCTCAGTCGCTTTAGGGCAGCGGTCACTGCCGGTGGTGTCACGGAAAGCCAATGGGCCAGAAGCGCGGAGATCACCGTGTTGCCTTCCGCCTCAGCCTCTGCAATGGCCTTGAGATAGTTCTCCTTGGAAATGGTGATCATCATCATGGCATCGACGGAAATCTGTGTCGCGCTCTACTTTACCACCAATCTCCACACAGGGCCTCGAAGGTGACCGGGCAGGGTTGCCGCAACGGTCCTTCTCCAGCAACAAAAACAAGGAAACTTCGCAACAGGAATCGGGGAGCAGCGAGATCATCGAAGAGGCATGCGATAAAAATAGGCGCATCTTGGAATTGCCTGCACGGGCGGTTCTTTCAGATGTATTTACTTGCATTAAGCAATTGTATTAAGTACGGTTAAGCATGCGAACCGGCAAGGCCAGCCGATTTTGGTCTGCGCGCATGTTGCGTCGAGCTCTGGCGATATTTGTCTTTCTCGTCTGGCTCGCTTGTCTCTTGCCCGCAGCAACATTCCCCCAAGGTGAAACGACCAGCGCGATCATCGGCCAAGTCAGCGACGCAAGCGGCGCAGCCGTGCCTAATGCGACGGTCACGGTTACGAATAGGGACACGGGACTGCGGCGAAGCGCGAGTACTGACGACTCCGGCCGCTTCAACTTTTCACAGTTGAAGCCGGGGATGTACACGGTGAAGGTCGAAGCCGAGGGCTTCGAACCACAGCAGAACGACGCTGTGTCCTCCGCCCTGGGCCAGAAGCAAACCATCGAGTTTAGACTCAAGATCGCACATGCCAATCAGACCGTTGAGATAAGCAGCGAAGCTCCGATCCTTAATCCGGCGAATGCCAATACATCCACAACTTTGAATGCACCCGCGCTCGAGAACCTTCCCAATCCAGGCGGTGATTTGACCTACCCCCTTCAGTTTGCCGCCGGCGCGCTTATCAACACGGCAGGAAGTAGCAATGATTTCGTGGGGAGTTCGAATGGGTATGGCAACGTTGAGTTCAACGGGCTGCCGGCTCTCTCGAACGGTTATATCGTCGATGGCTTGGAAACGAATGATCCGCTGACGAATCTGAACAGCGGATTGTCGACAAATCTCGTCCTTGGCTTGAACTCCATATCGGAGGTTACCGTCAACACGCTCTCCTATTCCGTCGACCAGGGGCGCTACGGCGCTTCGCAGGTCAACTACGTCACGAAATCCGGTTCCAACCAGTTTCATGGAAATCTGTATGAGCTGTGGAATGGTTCAAGGTTCAACGCAGCCGACTATTTCACGAATTCCACTCCAGGAAACCATAAGCCGCGGTCCACGGTAAATCATTTCGGGGGCAGCGTGGGCGGCCCGATTGCCCACGACAAGCTGTTTTTCTTCTTCGATAGCGAGTGGATTCAGATTGCATTGCCTATTGTTACAGCCACTACCGTCCCCACTCCGGCGTTCCAGAATTACGTCTTGCAACAACTCCCTCTGGGTGGAACCGACTCCGTCACGGGCACGCTGTATCAGCCTTCACCACAGTCCGTACCCTTCTATCAGAAGATGTTTTCGCTCTACGGAAATACCAGCGGAACGCCTCTCACGGTACTTGGCTGTCCGTTCGATGCGGGTGGAGTTGCGCCTGCAATTGCCAATGATGGAAACGGCTGCGCCAATCGCCAAAGCATTTCACATTCGAGTGACGATCATGAACAGCTCCAGACGGCTCGTATCGACTACAACATCAATGAGAAAAACACCACCTGGTATCGCTTTCAGGCTGATACCGGGTTGCAAGCCGCCTGGACAGATCCCATCAACCCTTTGTTCAACGCTCTTTCCCCTCAGCCGCTCTACTCTTTTGCCGCAGGCTATACGCATGTTTTCTCGCAAAATCTTGTGAACTACTTCAACCCGGCATTCTCGTGGTACGAGAGCCTATTTGGGCCCGCGGATTTTCAAAAGACTCTTTCCGCATTCCCCATCGTTCTCGAAGGCAGCGGTGCGAACGCCCCTTTCACTACGCTCGGTGGGCTCGACAACACATGGGTCCAGGGAAGACGCGCCTCCCGGTTCTTCATCAACGACAATCTCGCTTGGAGCCATGGTGCGCACGAACTCCGCTTCGGAATCAATACCCGGATTTTCCGTCTGAACGACTATGATTTCGGCGAGGGGTCAGTCCCGACGGTGACTTACACTACACTGCCACAATTCATTTATGGAGTTGCGTCCACGGCAACAAAGACTTTCCCCACCTCCGCAAACGAACCCTTCAACTTTCTCAATCTCGATCTCTACGCGCAGGATACCTGGCAGGTGACCAAGAAGCTGACGTGGACCTTCGGCTTGCGAAATACCTTGAATTCCAACCCATTGAATCCTCATCAGCAAATCGCTCGCCTGAGCGGCTCTTTTGATTCCATTTCCCATGATGTGAATCAGCCCTTGGACGCTACAATTCAAACCGGTCTCAGTCACGTATTTTCCTCGACGCCACTCGCGATCTTGCAACCCAGAACAGCCATCGCCTGGCAGTTTGAACCTAAAACTGTGTTGCGCGCCGGCTTTGGGCTCTTCAGCGATATTTTGCCGGGTGCCATCGCCGATGTGGTTGGCGTCAATCCGCCCTACGTCCAAACTTTCCAGGGCGGACTTCTGGGAACCGTTGGTGGGACAGCCATTGCGCCGGGAGTATCGAACAGCGCGGTTGACGCAACCGTGGCCGCCAATCAATCCTTCAGTGCGGGATTTTCGCAGGGACAGCTTTCCTGCGCGTCTGCACAATCGAACCCCTCTACCTGTCTTGCTCCGGTTGCCATCACGGCAATGCCCGAGGGAAAACTTCACGCGCCATACTTCATGGAGTGGAGTTTGGGATTGGAACGCCAGTTCGGTTCGACAGCCAGCATCCACGCGCAATACGTGGGCACTCGTGCAGTGAACCAGCCGTATCTGACACAGGTGAACGGCTATCAGACCGTCTGTGATGGGTGCTTTGCGCCGTTTCCCTATGAACAGCCTGCCGATCCTCGCTTCGGCGCAGTGACGCAATTTTCCACGGGCGCGAACAGTCACTACGACGGATTGCAAATGACCGCAATGAAGCGCCTCGGGCACGGCCTCATGGGACAATTGAACTACACCTGGAGCCGCTGCATGGACACGGTCTCAAACGGCGGTTTTTTGCAGTTTTCGGCCGGAGGTATTTTGTCCCCGCTCCCAGGAGACTTGGCGCGGGACTATGGTCCCTGTGACTACGACATCCGCAACAATCTCAACGCTCAATACGTCTATCAATTGCCACGCAAAGTCGCAAACCGGCCTTTGGGATACGCGCTGAATGGCTGGCAGGTGTCCGGAACCGTATTCTGGCATAGTGGAGTCCCGTTCTCGGTCCTGAGCACGCCATACTCTGCAAATGGAAATGGCATTGTAAACGGAAGCGGGCCGCAATTCGCGAGCGTTGTTCCCGGCGTGCCGCTCTACGAACACAAGCCAATTCCGGGGGTCACACAACCTGGCACAGTGCAATGGCTCAATCCCAATGCTTTTCTATCCGCCGTGGATCCGAGCACCGGGGCGTGTTATGGAGGCGACAGCCCCAAGAATTGTCAGTTCGGAAACATTGGCCGCAACGCACTGCGCGGCCCCGATTTTACCTGGAGTGACTTCTATCTCACGAAATGGTTTCCCTTGACCGAGCGTGTGAAGATGCGCTTTGACGTCCAATTCTTCAATGTATTCAACCATCCGAATTTCGCCCTTCCGAGCATGGTGCTGGCCGGCATTCCGGGGAAGCCTTCTACCCAGACTGGGTTTGGTGCGCTTACTTCCAGCACTTCTCCGCCGACGGGCCTCCTCGGCGTCGGGTTGGGCGGTGATAGCACGCCACGTATGATCGCGTTTCAATTGCGCCTGGAGTTTTGAGCGCGCTATCGATCAGGAAGATAGAATCACGTGGACTCGATGATAGGACCACGGAGTTCCCATGGGAAATGAAGACGCCAGCCTTTCATGGCAAACGAGCGTTGGCCACTGACCGCATAACGAACGCCACTTGTAGGAATGCTATTCGCGCTCGTTACGTTCCCGGAGTCTCATCGCGAATTCGGAAAAACTGGCCAGAAACGGCGTTCGAGGAGAGGAGAACGCAAGCGATCCAGCACTTCCCATTTCGGGAGAGTCTGCAAGGTTCCGCATCAAGGATGACCGTTTCCGTTGTAGGCGAGTCTTGGGCACTTCTGCCCTGACGATGACGGTCGTTAGCCACAGTCGCGGAATCGACAGTCGCTGGTACACATTGACAAGGAGTGCGATTGTGTCTATTGTCCTTCTCCTAGCAATCGATATTCGATATCGATAAACGATAACTACTATGCAGTTGACCGAAATCAAGTCCCGCAAAGACCAAGGTCTACTCTCAGGCTTGATTCGCATCCACATTCTCTACCACGCGTGCAAGGAAGGCATCTTCGGTCTTGGCATGATCGAGGAATTGCAACGCCACGGCTACAAGTTGAGCGCGGGCACTCTTTACCCGATGTTACATGGTCTCGAGAGAAGAGGGCTGCTGCGTTCCAAGAAAACATGCTGCGGCCGGAGAAGTCGACGCGTATATCGCGCGACCGCGACCGGGCGAAAAGCCCTTGCCAAAGCGAGAGAAAAGGTGAAATTGCTCTTGGGTGAACTGCTGGAATGAGTGCAGCCCGCAGATGACATTTAAGCCGGTTGCGATCCGGGAGGCAATCGGCTGGTAGGGGGAATCGTGACCAGAACTTGTTGGAAGCAACTCTATGCAAGCGCCGCGATTGTGTGCTCCCTGTCTCTCTTTCCAGCTTTGGCCGAGGCGCAATCCGATAAAACTCCCGCGAAACCCCTAACGCTCGAAAATGCCTTGCGCTACGCGCTTGAGCACTATCCCGCGGTTCGCGCATCTTTGGAACAGGTGTCGGCAGCGCGGGCTGGAGTGAGTCTTGCTCGCACGCAGTATCTCCCGCAGCTGAACGGTGTGTATCAGGTCAGCCGAGCCACTCAGAATCAAGTTGACGGAATCTGGTTGCCCACGCCGATCACTCCGAGCGTCGAGGGCCCGGTTAGTCCTTCGAGTGGACAAAGCTACTGGGGGAGTCAAGTAGCAGCCCTTTTTTCCTGGGAACCCTTGGACTTCGGACTACGTTCAGCCAGGGTAGGGCAAGCGCGGACTGCCGAAGAAAAGTCACGAGCCGATCTTGCCCTGACACGGCTACAGGTGGCCTCGGCGGTCGGAAATTACTTTCTGCTGGCAGTCGCAAACCAGCAAGTGGTTCAGGCGGCGCAGGCCAACGTGGACCGCTGGCAGGTGTTCGACAAATCCATTCATGTCCTTGTCGATAACGAACTGCGGCCTGGAGCGGACGCGTCGCGCGCGGATGCGGAACTGGCGCGAGCGAAAACGCGTCTGTATCAAGCGCAGCAGGCAGCGCGTGCCTCCCTGGACACCCTCGCGTCTCTCCTGGGAGCAGCAGGGGCTGAGATCCAATTGGATGCCGACGCGCTTCTGAACTTGCCAGGAAACTCCTCGCTTCTGGAATCTCCGGCGTCCGATCATCCTTTGGCGATCGATCAAATGATTTCCGTGCGGCAGGCTCAGGCGGAGGAAAAAATCGTCGAGCGCAGTAATTATCCGCGCTTCTTTCTGCAAGGGGAGGCGTTTGCCCGCGGGAGTGAAGTTCCAAACGACGGGTCGATAATCGGCAACTGGAATGGCGCGGCGCCGGGGCGTGGAAATTGGGTCACCGGGATAACCATTCTCTTTCCGGATGTTTTTGCCTTCAAAGCGCGGAGCCAAGAAGAAGAAATCTCGAAGGCCAACGAACGCTCGCGGCAGGCACACTACGACCAAACGATTCAAGACCTGACGGGCCAGGTTCAAGCGGCGCGCGATCAACTGAAGGGCGCTGAACTCATCGCTCAGGAAACTCCTGTGGAATTGGTGTCGGCACGGCAATCAGAAACTCAGTCGAAGGCCCGCTTTCAATCAAGTTTGGCAACGTTAGTGGAAGTAGCTGACGCTGAGAACCTACTCGCTCAGGCAGAAATGGACGACGTGATTGGAAGGTTGAATGTCTGGCGGGAGCTTTTTGGTGTCGCGTGTGCGCAAGGAAACCTGGAAGATTTTTTGCGAGTCGTGCGCGGCACCACGCCAGGGGGGCACTAGTCATGTGGCTGATTCGCGCAGCGTTGCGCCGGCCGATCACAGTCGTCATTATCGTGATCGCCTTGGGTCTATCGTCTATCTTCGCCCTGACGCGAACCCGCATCGATATTTTTCCGGACCTTGATCTCCCCGTCATTTATGTAGCTCAGCCCTATGGTGGTATGAGTCCCCAGCAGATGGAAGGCTTTATCGCCTACTACTACGAATACCATTTCCTTTATGTCAACGGGATCGAGAACGTCGAAGCCAAATCGATCCAAGGCACGGCACTGCTCAAACTTTCCTTTCATCCTGGTACGGACATGAGCCAAGCGCTGGCACAGACCATATCTTATGTGAACCGGGCCCGTGCGTTTATGCCTCCGGGCACGGTCTCTCCATTTGTGATCCGCTACGATGCGGGCACACTGCCGGTTGGGTATCTCGTTTTTTCGAGCCAATCGCGCACCCTTGGCGAAATTCAAGATCTTGCCTTGAATCGCGTCAGGCCCGTTTTTGCGACATTGCCGGGTGTTTCTTCACCCCCGCCCTTTGGTGGAAATCAGCGCACGATTGTGATCAGCGTGGACCCAACCAAATTGCGCTCGTACCGGCTTTCGCCGCAAAGCGTGGTGCAGGCCCTGGTTTCGGGCAACAGCATTGAACCTGCGGGGAATGCCAATGTCGGAGACTATCAGGCCCTGGTCACCACGGATTCAACCGTCGGGCAGATTACGGATTTGCTCGAGATTCCTTTGCGCACCGGCTCGGGGCCTTCCGTATACCTCCGGGATGTCGGAACCGTCTCTGATTCCTCGGACGTCCTCGCGGGCTATGCTTTGTTAAACAGCAAACGAACCGTCTACATTCCTGTAACCAAGCGGCCCGACGCTTCGACAATTACCGTGGTGAACGAAGTTCGCGAGAGCCTCGCGCGATTTCAATCCTTGATTCCTGAAGACATCAAAATTACCTACGAACTGGACCAATCAGGGTATGTCCGCGATGCTCTCCAGTCCGTTCTCCGAGAGGGATTGCTTGGCGCGATACTCGCGGGCTTCACGCTGCTTTTCTTTCTTCGCGATTGGCGAAGTTCGTTAATCGTCGTTATTACCATCCCTTTCGCTCTGCTCATGGCGGTGGTCGGGTTGTGGGCGCTTGGCCAGACGATCAACATTATGACTCTTGGCGGGCTGGCTCTCGCCGTTGGTGTCCTTGTAGACGAAGCGACGGTGCTTCTTGAGAATATCCATGTGCATCTGGCCGCCGGCGAACAAAAAGCCCGCGCTGTCTTGGAGGCCAGCCGGGAGGTCGCCAACCCGCGCCTTCTTGCGATGTTGTGTGTGCTCGCCGTTTTCTTGCCGTCCTTCTTTATGGTGGGTCCAGCCCGCTCCCTGTTCGTTCCCCTCTCGCTCGCGGTCGGATTTTCGATGGGGGCGTCGTATCTGCTGTCCAGCTCGCTCGTGCCGGTGCTCTCCAACTGGCTTCTGAAGGTGGAAACCGTGCACGCTGAAAGCTCCGCCGAATCCCAGTTCGATCGGTTCCGGAAAGGGTTTTACACCTGGCTGGATCGTTTAATGGACTATCCGGCCCTGCTATTAGGCGTTTATGCGGTGGCGGCCGTCGCCGTGCTCTTTCTCATCGGCCCGTGGCTTCCGCGCGAGATTTTCCCTTCCGCCACTGCGAATCAGTTTCGTCTCCGCTTCGATGCCCCCGATGGCACACGAGTGCCAGTGACCGAGGAAATGGCGCGACGAGTGCTCGACG
The DNA here is from genome assembly GCA_963742325.1 of Candidatus Acidiferrales bacterium. Classification (GTDB taxonomy): domain Bacteria; phylum Acidobacteriota; class Terriglobia; order Acidiferrales; family UBA7541; genus Acidiferrum. Next base: position 56,495 of record CAVULB010000001.1, read on the forward strand.
CGATCAATCGTGAAGCGGGTCCAGGCAACGTCGCCATCACTCTTAGCTATGTAGGCACGCAGGGCTCTTCCTACCCCATCAATGCCGTATTCCTCTGGACGAACGGCCCTCAACAGGCCGTCATGAACGTCGCGCTTCGGCCTGGGGCACCCATCTCTCTCGGCAATTTGAAGGAAAAACTCCGCGACTCGCTGCCGCGCGAGTTCCCGGGATCGCATTTCTCTTTCGACCCCGGCGATCTGATTAGTCAGATCCTGAATTTTGGCACGCCTTCGGTAATTGAAGTAGCCACGACCGGCCCACAGTACAACGATGTACTCAGCTTTGCGGAGCGCGTCAGGCAAGAGCTCTCGCAAATCTCCGAACTGCGCGACCTTGGATACGAAGAGCCCCTGCACTACCCCTCGATAGACGTTCACGTGAACCGCGTGCTCGCCGGGCAGCTCGGTGTAACCGCCGATCAAGTCGGACAAGCGGTTGTGGCTGCGACGGCCTCAAGCCGGTTCGTGTCCCCGAATTATTGGCGCGATCCCAAGTCCGGAGTGAGCTACCAGGTGCAAGTGCAGGTTCCGCAGGCTCAGATGACTTCCGTGAAAGATGTCGCGACCATTCCGGTTTCAAGCGCAACCGGCGCCAACCCTCTCCTGAGTGAGCTGGCTTCTGTGCGCAGCGGTAGCGTGCCCGGAGAGCTTGACCGTCAGAATGGACTTTGGATGATCGGATTGTCCGCCAATCTGGGCAAAGGCGACTTGGGTCGCGCGGCGACAGACATTGATCGCGCAATTGCCCGCGCGGGCAGTCCGCCGCGTGGTGTAAGCATTCAGGTGCGGGGGCAGGTTAGTGCAATGCGGCAGATCTTCGGCAATCTGAGCATCGGGATTGCACTGGCCATCTTGGTCATCCTTCTACTGCTTGCAGCGAATTTTGAGTCTATCCGTCTATCTTTGATCGTTTTGTCCACCATTCCCGCCGTGCTCACGGGTGTCCTGCTCATGTTGTTGGTCACAGGCACCACCCTAAACCTGGAAAGCTTCATGGGGGCGATCATGGCGATCGGCGTTGCTGTGGCCAACGCGATCCTGTTGGTTACCTTCGCCGAAAAGAATAGAAAGGGTGGCGCGGATGCGAAGGTTGCCGCACGGAATGCCGCAGGCGAACGACTGCGCCCGGTGTTGATGACCAGCCTTGCCATGATCACAGGGATGATCCCGATGGCGCTCGCGATTGGACGGGGCAGCGAGGAGACTGCGCCGCTTGGCCGGGCGGTCATCGGGGGCTTGCTCTGCGCCACCGCGGCAACGTTGCTCGTCCTGCCGACCATTTTCGGCCTGGTGCAGAAACGCGCTTCTCTCGTTTCGCCTTCCCTTGACCCTGACGATCCGGAAAGTCCATTTGCCGGTGCACCGGAGGTTTCGCGATGAGATCGCTCTTGACGATATTTATCCTTGGCAGTGTTCTTGCGGGATGCGGCAACCCCACGGTGCAGAAAGCCACTTCAACCTCAACCGCAAGTCCAGCACAGATCGTGAATGTAACTGCGGTCGAATCTCAAAAACTCGAGACGACGCTTTCCCTACCGGCGCAGATTGCCCCCTACGAAGTTGTGGACATCTACCCCAAGGTTACCGGTTTCTTGGACAGCATCACTGTGGACCGGGGATCGCGCGTGCGTGCTGGGCAAGTCATGATTCGCCTGTCCGCCCCCGAGATCGTGGCGCAACGTGGGCAGGCGGAAGCCGCGCTCAAGACGGCGGAAGCTCAACTCAGCGCAGCGCAAGCGAAGTTCGCATCGGACCACGGAACCTATTTACATTTGGCGGAGGCGGCTCAGACACCCGGTGTGGTTGCGGGCAACGATCTTCAGGTTGCCGACCAAACGGCGGCAGCCGACAAAGCGCAAGTGGAGGCGGCAACAAAGAATGTTCAAGCCGCCCAGAATGTCTTGCGCGGTGTGGCTCAACTGGAATCGTATTTGGAAATGCGCGCTCCGTTTGACGGTGTGGTGACCCAGCGAAATCTGCATCCGGGCGCGCTGGTTGGACCGGCAGCGGGCCAGTCCGGCGCACAACCAATCGTCCAAATTGAAAACCTGAATCGCTTGCGTGTGGTCGTACCCGTACCGGAAGCGTATGTAGCTGGAGTTCGAGAAAACCAGGAGGTCATTTTCAGTGTCCCCCCATACCCTGGAAAAACTTTCCGTGCACCCATTGCGCGCGTCTCGCATGATATCAGCCAAAACACGCGCACGATGGAGGTCGAACTCGATTATCACAACGCGGACACGCAAATCACCCCTGGCTCCTTCGCAAGTGTCGACTGGCCGATTCAGCGTGCGTATCCAACTCTGTTCGTGCCGGTGACGGCGGTCACCACAGACTTGCAGCGCACATTCGTGATTCGTGTTCGGCAAGGAAAGGCGGAGTGGGTGGACGTGAAGGCTGGAGTCGTCGTGAACGGAAAAACAGAGGTATTTGGAGATCTAAAGGCGGGCGATATTGTGGTCCGCAACGCCACCGATTCCATCCGCCCTGGCGTCTCCGTTGAGATTCGCGAAAAAGCGAATTGAGACTCTCTTCTTCGCTCTCTCGGGGTTGGCGGTGCCTAGGTTTCGGATAACGGTATCGATGGCCTGACTACATGCGTCGACTGAAAATGGGAAATCGTAATTCTTGCGTTTTCCTTCGACACGATTGCCAGCTGTATGGCGTGCGTTTTAATCTCCAGGTCATCTCTGACTGCCGTACTTCGGACCTCAGCCGTGAGTATGCCAACTACGCCTATGGTGCGAATGAGAACGTCTTGCACTTGAAATGAAGTGAACCTCATGGAGTGATGGCGCAAGTCGGCGAGGAGCTCTTTTTTACTAAGAGTATCTCCGTTCGGGCGCACAAGCAGGTAGTCGTCCGCGTAAATTCGCTCCAGCGACGGAATGTCCCCGGACTTCAGCGCTTCCAGGAATTCTTCATAAAATGTCTGGACTTCTTCTTTACTGATCGAGATCACCGAGTTTTCCGTCATAAATACTAATACTCTGGTTCTTGCCAGCCGTCAGCCAGCGAATCTATCGCCGAACATAAGGAGGCCGCTTTTGGACGACGGAGGAGTGTCTTCGATTACATCCCAGTGTTCCACCAGGAGCCCATCCTCCATTCGAACAATGTCCGCCACAATCCAGTTCACAGCCAACCCGAGGGCCACCAAGGTCCAGACTCCGATGAGGCGGGAAGAAATTCGTTCAACCGTTGGGTTTGGCTGCGCAGTGTTCAGCACGCAATGGCAGCCGGCAATGATTGTTGTCCGAGAGTCTTATAGTCTGTGTATCCATGTTCTCCGCCGCCGTAGAAGGTGGACCGGTCGTAGGCGTTAAGCGGCTTGCTTTCTTTAATTCGCCTGACAAGATCCGGATTTGCGATGAAGAGACGACCAAATGCGATCGCGTCTGCTTGCTTGTTTTCGATGGCCAATGCGGCGCTTTCCGGGGTGTACGCAGCTGCCGAAACAAGAGGTCCATGAAACACCTCACGAAAGAGCGCCGCATTATTCACCGCGTCTTCGTGGAGTTCGTCCGTTAAACCCATCTCGGATCCTTTCGCCTCGATCAGATGCAGATAACAGATGCGACGCTTATCGAGCTCCTGAATAACAAATGTGAACAATTCCAGAGCATTGCTGTCGCTGATGCCCCCGTATTGTCCGAAGGGCGACAGGCGTATGCCTACTCGATCCGGTCCAATCGCCGCCGTAACTTCATCAACGATGTCCAGAAGGAATCGAACGCGGTTTTCTTTCGACCCACCGTAGGCATCGGCGCGCTGGTTCGTTCCGTCTTCCAAAAACACCTCGATCAGATGGCTATTTGCTCCTTGCACTTCAACTCCATCGAATCCAGCCTCGATCGCGTTGAGGGCAGCCTGCCGGAAGGTTCCGACGATCACAGGAATTTCTGCGGTTTCCAGAGCCCGCGGAACCTCAATGGGCACTTGCTGGAAGTCCTTTGTGAACCCGGGAAGGTTTGGAGGGATGGGGGAAGGCGCTACCGGCAAACATCCATCCGGCAACAACGACGAATGCGAGTTTCGTCCGTTGTGTTGAATCTGCATGATGATCCGACCGCCACAGGCGTGCACAGCGTCGGTCACAACACGCCAGCCGGCAATCTGTTTAGTCGTATAGATCCCTGGAGAACTTGGATAGCCCTGCCCCTGAGCGCTGACCGCGGTTCCCTCCGAAATGATCAGGCCGGCTGAGGAACGCTGCGCGTAGTATTCCGCGTTCAATGCGGTGGGCACATTGTCGGCGCCAGCGCGCATGCGCGTGAGAGGTGCCATCACAATACGGTTGGGGAGTTGGATCGCGCCTAGTCGCAGAGGAGTGAAAAGTGTCCCGATGGACATGATTAGCCTTCTTCTCTTTTTTCGAAGTATGTGCAATAGATGCCAAGCGAATCGGCTTTGCCGAGCCCTAAACATCAGGTCGAGTGCGCCACGGCTAGCGTGCGCGGAGATTGTTCGGCCAGAGTAATTTCTCCCATGTCGATGGCAACGAGCAGGGGCTCCTGCACCCGTTGATAGTCCCCTTCATATGCATAAATCCGGCGCTTTGTCGGCACGATGATTCCGTCGACATCACGGTAGTCCGAGGCATAGTTGAGACCAGTTGCTCCACCGAGGATATCAACGGTGTAATCATGCCTGCGCAGGAGGCCATCCGGCCCAAAGCACGATATCTGTTCGCGGCTGTGACTTTTCACGCTGTCTGGAAAGGTCACCTTTAATCGCCGCCACGTCTCGCCATCTACCTGAATCGAAGAAATCTCCTCGGTCGCGAATCCCTGCTGTGTATAAAGAAAGGGAGTGTTCAGATAGGTCCACAGCGCTTCGCCACAAAAGTAGGCCACGTGGATGTCGTCCCACGGCGTGGACCTTTGATGCCCTTCAAAGGATCTTTTAGGGTCATCGCGTGCGTCAATCTGTGTGCCATCCCTCTTTTCCATGACGACACGTGCAGGCTCAAAGATGGAACGCTTGTCCTGGCCAGGGAAGTCGGTGGTGAGGCGCTCTTTGTTCGTTTCAATAGTCATGATGATGTCTTTGAGAGCGTCACCCTTACCCTTAACGAACCAAATCGCTCCGATGATCGATGCGGCGACTCTTACGGACTTCACTCTGCTCCAGCGCTCTAGTCCACCGTGCGCTTTCACGGCCAGGTCCAATAAATTGCCCATCAAAGCTCCTTGCATTTTTTCTTGCTTTGCTGGCTGAAGGTCCAGTGGGCAAACGCCCGCCGCTTTTCCAGGACTCCTGAGGCTCTGCGAGGATACTGCGGTGGCAGTGCTGCAACTGTCCCTTTTTGCACAGTCACGAGGATTTCACTTTTAGGTTCTGTTTCCTGTTCCTCCTAAACTTGCTCATTGCGCGTGGTTGAGACTTGGAGTCCCTGTCGTTCCGGTTGTTGTACGGTGGTCAGAGCCATACTACATGCCGTTCGGGCAATAACCGGTTCTCAAAGCAAGTAGGAGTGGATTGGTCGGAAGTTGCGCCAAAAACGGCATTCGAGGAGAGTAAACCTAAGCGATTCTCGTCGAGGTCCCGCTTCCCACATTCGGACTTCTGGCTCGGAGAAACTTCCGGTCAGTCATTACTCTACCCGAACGCGCGTCAGGCAACGGGGGCGTGAACGCAGTCGAATTTTTCTAATACGCGTCGCAGACTGTCCCACGTGCTTTTTTCTAGGCGATGAAGTGCCATGATCTCACTTCCACCGAGTTCGCCGTGAAGAAATCAGCCTGGTGAGTCCGGCGCAAGCAGCAGGATCTTCCCAATACCGCCTTTGTCCCCTAACACATGGGCCTCAGCCGCATCACGCAACGGCATCCGGCGACCAATAGGCAGAACGAACTTGCCATCGCGCACATCGTCGGCAAATTCACGAACCTTGGATGGATCAGGCTTCGTGAGCACACGCTTAATGTTCACGGTCGGATTTTGTGCCGCCGCGTTTTCCGGTAAAAAGGTGGCATAACCAAAGGTGCCACTCGGCTTTACCTTTGCGATTAGCTTCGCTGCAACGTCACCGCCAACGGTATCTGCAACTGCATCCACGAAGCGGAATTTCTCAATCGCTTCATCGTCATCAATCGCCAGCACGCCAGAGACACCGAGGGAGCGGGCGTTATCCAGCTCTTTCCCGCGAACACCTGCAATTACCTGCGCTCCTATCTTCTTTGCCGTATGCACTGCCGCCCGCCCGACACTGCCGAGCGCTCCCGTTACCAGAACAACCTGTCCCTTTTGCACATTTGTCGCAAGGCGCACAAGCTGATCTCCCGTCAGCGCAATCAGCGGGATCGCCGCCGCGTCGGCCAGGTCCACGTCATCCGGCAGATGGGTCACGTCGGAATCCTCCACTGCCACCAACTCGGCATAGGTCGCGTTGGACATGGCAAGAACGCGGTCCCGGGGCTTGAAGTGCTTCACATTTGCGCCCACGGCCCGTACGACGCCACTCACGTCGCGACCCAGAATTACAGGAAATGACAACGGAAAATCCTTCTGCCGCATCCCGGAACGCAGTTTCCAGTCAATCGGATTGACGCTCGCAGCGGCTGCCGCGATCAGTACCGTACCTCCGTTAATTTGCGGTTCGGCAACGTGGTCTTCAAATTTCAGCTTCTCAGGACCACCATACTCATGCAGCACGACTGCCCTCATAGCGTATCTCCCATGTCAGCCGACGGACCTCGCAGGCATCTGCAGCCTCTCCATCAGATGCGCGGGAGTCGACTTGGGTCTGTAGGGTGGATACCGGATTGCGCGTCAACTAGCCCAGAATCGCCAAGAAGCGACTGCCCGGTTGTAGGAGGCGGGTGCTCCCCAAGGTTGCAGTCTTCAGATATCATGGCCTCCCGTGACCTTGACGAGGGAATCCGCGCCGAGTTCGCGCCGCCGCGCGGTGCGCGATATCCTGCTTTACGGCGTGGCCGGCGGCCTGCTCATCGCCGTCCTGAAGCTGACGGAGTACCGCTTCCTGGTCGTCGAGCATTCTGTGGAGATTTACGGCGCCCTGGTCGCCGCCCTGTTTGCCGGACTGGGCATCTGGCTCGGGCAGACACTCACGAGAAAGAAGCCGGCAGTGATCATCAAGGAAGTCCCGGCGCAGCCCTCGGTCGAGGCCCCGGTCCAGGCGATGGCTCCGTTCGTCGCCGACCAGACGCGCGTGAGCCAGCTCGGGATTACACCGCGCGAGATGGAGATTCTTGGGCTCATCGCCACGGGGTTGAGCAACCGGGAGATTGCCGAGCGGCTATTCGTCAGCGAAAACACGGTGAAGACGCATTCGAGCCGGCTGTTTGACAAGCTCGGGGCAAAGCGGCGCACCCAGGCGGTGCAGATCGGCAAGACCGCCCGGCTAATCCCGTGACGCGTGTCGCCCTACCCGAAAGGATGATTTTTTGCTCCGCGATGCAGAATCACCCAAAAGGGTGACGACCACCTTTACGTCCCCCGCTACAGTTCTGGCCCGTGAATCTGGTGAAGGAGACTCATGAAGCGCGTAACCGGCATTGGCGGAATTTTCTTCAAATCAGAGAACCCGTCGCAGCTCTATGACTGGTATGAGAAGCATCTCGGCATCCAGCGCGAATCGCACGGCCAGGGAGCATCGTTTCACGGGCGCAAAGCGCAGGCAGCAGACGGCACCGAGCCCGGTCCCCAAGCCTTGACTGCGTGGTGCATCTTCCCCCAGACGACGAAATATTTTGCCGCGAGCAAAGCCAGCTTCATGGTCAACTACCGCGTCGACAATCTCGACGCGCTGCTCGAAGGAAGACGGAAGATCTTTTGAGTTCAGTCGGTGCGGAAAGGTCGGCAGCTCTATGGAGATCTGCCTTGGTGCGTGATGCGCAGGCCACCGCAGAAGTCGTCCATCATCCCGAGATGCCATGAGAACAGGCAGAGATGGCCGGTAATGTCGGCCGACCGGTAGTTGGCCGGAAATGGGGTTCGCTAGCGCTCTGTCCTCCTCGCGTTGTGCTCGGCCGCATCACCCCACTACACCTGCAGCGCACCTCTCCCCTCCACGCTCAGAGTGCTCGCCGCCGACTCTGAGAGAAAGGCTGGCCGATACCTATTCTTCGTGGAGAACAACCATGGGGTCCACTCGCGAGGCGCGGAGCGAGGGCAAAACGCAGGCCGCGAGGGCCGTTGTTCCGAGCAGCAGGCTGACCCCTCCAATGACGGGCGGATCCAACGGATGCACATCGTAGAGCTGAGTGGCGATCAGCCTGCTCATAGCAATTGCACCCACCAGCCCGAGCGCAAGCCCAACAGCCACGAGCATCAAACATTCGCGGAGAACAAATCCCACAATCCCCGCGGAGCTGCTGCCAAGCACGACTCGAATTCCAATCTCGCGCCTCCGCTGTGTTACCAGATACGCCAGAACTCCGTAGATGCCGATTGCTGAAAGAAACAGCGCAAGGCCACCGTAGATTGTTGCCAGCGTCATCGAGGTTCGGCGCGAGGACACCGACAGTTGGGCTCGTTCATCCATCGTCTTGATATCGAAGAGCGGCAATTCCGGATCGAGCTTCGCCACTGCTTGACGCACCGCTCGAGTCACTGCACCCATATCGCTATCGCGATTGACTCTGACGGCGAACGTGTAGGTGCGCGACGGATTCTCCGGATAGGGAAAGTAGTAAGCGCCAAACGCACTCCGCGAACCAGCGAGGTCTTCGAGCCGCACGGAGCGAACAACTCCAACAACGGTGTACCAGCGCGTTTTGGCATCGGTCTGCATCGGGTTCGTTGGGTTGTCGGGCTGGTACATGCGCCGCCCGATCGGATCTTCGTTTGGCCAAAAATGACGTGCCAACTGTTCATCGACGATCACGACACCCGGGGCGCTCTCTGTGTCGCGCGGCTCGAAATACCGGCCTTCGATCAACCCGATCTTCATCGTTTCAAAGTACCCGGGCGTAACCGCGAGGCGGCGCGGAGAAATCACGGATTCGCCGGGTTTGTTGATGTAGCCCTCGGCGAGAATGATGCTGTCATCATAATCGCCGCCGAAGGGAATGCGCGTCGTCACGCCAGCCGAGGCCACGCCCGGCAGCGACCGGATCGCTTCCAGCGACCGGCTTACTAGCTGGCGCAATTCCACGCCCGAGGGATATTTCGACGATGGCACGGTCATGGAGGCGGTAAGAACGCCACCTCTTGTGAATCCCGGATCCACAGCGAGTAGATGACGAAAACTTGCCAGCAGCAAACCCGTGCCCACCAGAAGCACGAACGCAAATCCAACTTCAGCGCCGACCAGTGTCTGGCGCAGGCGGCGCGCCGGGAATCCTGACCCGCCCGTGCGCGCGCCGCTGCGAAGCATCGAGTTCACGTCGACTTTGAAGACGCTCGCCAATGGCGCAAGCGCAACTAACACGCCCAGAGCCACGGCAATTCCCAGTCCCACCAGAACGACGATCCAATCTATATGGACTTCGTACGCCCGGGGGAAGCGGTCGAGCTCCGCTACGGACAGCGCCGCGAGCGAAGCCTGCCCGAGCGCCAGGCCTGTAACGCCTCCCGTGATCGACAGCAGAACATTCTCGACAATCAACTGGCGCCCGATTTGTGCACGGCTTGCGCCTATGGCGAGCCGCGTGGCGATTTCTTTTCTTCTTGCGCTCCAACGGGCGATCGCCAGGTTCGCGATGTTCAACCCTCCAATCAGCACCACCAACATTGCTCCGCCCCAGAGAAGGTACAAGCCTTCTTTCACGTCACGCACCAGCATCTGTTGAAGCGGCTCGACCTTCGTGTAGAAGCCCGCCTGGACGAGGATGTCTTTGAACTGCGGAAAACGTTCCAGGTTAGCGGCGTTCAACGCATCAACCTGCGCCTGGACTTGAGCAATCGTAGCTCCGGGCTTAAGCCGACCAATGTTGCTCCAATTGTTGTTGTGATACTCAGTTTTCTGCTCCTTGGAGAAAGCCAATGGCACCCAAAATCGGACATCGGGATCGACGAACACGAAGTCCCTGGGCATGACGCCCACGACAGTTAGCGGAGTTCCGTCGAAGCGCAATTGACGCCCGACGGCGGAGGGATCGCCCCCATATACCTGCTTCCACAACGCATAGCTGAGAATCACTTTCTGGTTTGCCCCACCTTCGCCTTCTCCGGCGTCAAATGTCCGGCCGTAGAAAGGATAGACACCCACCAACGGAAAGAAGGACGGTGTGACCGCCATGCCGCGTATCTGCTCTGGCACTCCGTTAAGATCCAGGGCCTGGTCGACCCGCCGGAACATTGCCTGCTCTTGCAATGCTGTGACTTTGCTCAGGCGGTCGTAGTAGTCGGGAGCGCTGCTCTCGGTCTGGTAGACAACACCAGCTTTTGGATAAAGGTTAGACATCAGCACGATGTCGCCGGCCTTAGGACCGGGCAGAGGCTGCAGGAGGACGGAATTCACGACGGCAAATATCGCCGTGTTCGCTCCGATGCCCAACGCAATCGTGATGACCGTTACCGCGGTGAAACCCGGCGATTTGGCCAATGTGCGGAAGGCGAAACGCAAATCCCTCACGAAATCGTCCAGAAAACGCCCCGCCCGCGCCGCGCGCACCTCTTCCTTGACCTGCTCCACGCCTCCGAGTTCCAGTAGCGCCTGCGTCGGGCTTCTGACTCCGAACGCACTTCTTTCCTCTTTTCCTCCGTCAAAAGCGCCACAGTAGACTGGAGCTCCTCGCGCAACCCCTCCTCGACCCTGCGTCTACGGAAGAGGTTGCGGATAGAACTCAAGATTCGCATAGCCATGATGCATCCCTCCCGGCTTCAGGCCGATTCCACTGCCGCCGTCATGATCTTGACCAGCTGGTTCCAATCGCGTTCCTCGACCTTGAGCTGTGCCCGGCCCGATGCAGTCAACCGGTAGTATTTCGCCCGGCGATTGTTTTCCGAGGCGCGCCACTCGCTTTCCACCCATCCCTTTTCTTCCATACGGTGCAGCGACGGAAACAGCGAGCCAAAGCTGACTTGAAATGCTCCCCTAGTGACCTGCGTGATGCGCCGGGAGACGCCGACTCCGTGTAGCGGTTCGAGCGACAAGGCTTTCAAGATCAACAGGTCCAGCGTTCCACGCAGAAGATCGGTTCGCTTTTCGCCCACGGTGTCCTCTTATCGGAATACGATAGCAACCACCGAAATGTTCCAACAAAATTTCACACGTAGGCATTTGCCGCAAAAGGGCGCTGACGGGAGAGGTTGGTTGGCCTGCCAGACAGATTAAGGAATTAGCTGGGAATTGGAGCGATATTCTGGCCGATTTGTCGGCTACTTGAAAGTTGGCCGCAAACGGCGTTCGAGAAGATCTGCCCCACTGCTACGAGCAATGGCATCACAGTTCCGCGAACGGGACTTCTGGCTCGCAATAACTTCGTACTTGTCGGTGCCCCGTCCGTAATCGGAGGCACGACCCGAGGGCGCGCCACATTAATTTTCCAATACTGTGCGAAACGGGACTGCCTTGCTCCATGCGAAGTCCCAGCATGAGGGTGGGAAACGACACCGGTCGAGAGGATCGAGTCGATGAAATGGGAGAAATGGCAAGCCATAAGCTAAAGGTTCTATTCCTGTCGACTGGCAACGCCACGCGAAGTTTGATCGCTGAGGGTTTTCTACGAAGCCTCACGGGCGATCGATTTGATATCGTGAGTGTGGGAATCGAACGCAGCGCCTCGAGTCCGCTGGCAAGTGAAGTGATGAAGGAAGCAGGAATCGACATCTCGGGCCAGAAGACGAAAAGCGTCGCGCAATCATTGAAAGAACAGTTCGGCCGCGTAATCACCATCTGTGATACGACTAAGGAAAGGAGCCCGATATTCCCCTTCGCCCTCGACGTTTTGCACTGGAATATCGTGGACCCAAATACCGCCGGTGGATTGCCCGATCAGAAAAAAGAAGTGTTCCGCCGCGTCCGAGACGAGATCCAGGACAAGGTTAAGCAATTCGTCGCCGATTCCGCACAAATCAAAACGAGCAGCCTCTCGATTGCGTAAGGAAGGGTTGGCCATGGCATCGGCGTCCTGCCCGTCAGCACCCCTTTGCCTGTGCCCCAAGGAGCGTAAGCCCCGCAGCAACGACAACGCCGATCGCAGTCAGTACGGCGACTTCTCCTAAGATCAGCCCAATTACGCCGGAGTGCTGCGCGCCCTTTTACCCGTAACGCAGGCCCCGATCCGCCATGGAGAATTGCTGATTCGACGGTTGGTCACGCCGATTTCGAAGGACTCGGACCGGAGATGTGCAACGCGGCGAGTGACAGCAGGCAGCTGGAGGAGATGACCACTTGCAAGCCGGGCGGCAGCGATTCACCAAAGCTGCGCACCGCGTCCGCCCGTTCGGGCGGGACGCACTTTGCTACAAGTTGGATGGTTTCTTCGGCGATCCCTAGCGCCATAAAGCGAGAAATTGCCTGTGCGCGATTTGCCTCATCGATGTCACGCGAGGGGTCGTCGGTGCGCCGCGCGATCAACACGATAGTGGTATCCGTCACGGCCGTGTGCGGGGATAAGTCCAAGAGAGTTTTCAGCCACTCGCTGGCAATTTCAGGTTCCACCACCGAGTGCTGCGGCCCATACAGGGGGATGCGGGCACCCAGTCGGCCGAGCGACCACAGCCAAATTGCATCTCCAGGTTCCTTTCTAATCTTCGCCATTAACTCACGGCCCAGCGAGGCACGGATGCTGGCTTGCAGGTGCTCGAGGTTCGCAAGGAGACGCCACTTCTCGTACTCGAGTTGGCGGTTGATGCGCTTCTTCTTGCTCCCAGGAGGGCTAGTATGGTTCCGATAGAGCGCGAGCTGCTCATTGGCATGGATGCCGCCGGCGATCCGGCGCAATAGCACTAGCGCTCCGACTTGACATTGCAGGTCGTCCACAAAAGCAAGGTTGTTCGAGGCGATGGTTCGCGAGCGGTTGACGCGCGCATCATCACCCGGCGCGCCGAATCCCGGACGCAAACAGAAGCCACATAGATTAAGCCAACGCATCTCATGGCGGGGAGACTTTTTGCGACCAGCGGCGACCTCGATAAGCGCATCGGCGAACCGGCGAATGGTCGAGACGGGCCACGAGTCTCTTTTTGCGCCGAGCACTGCTTCCATCTGACCGACAAGGGCCTCGGGTGGCAACGAAGCGTCGTGCGCCGAGCCGCCAAAGGCACTTTTGATCAGTTGCGCAGCAGATTCGACAATTGCGTCGGAAGTCGTGACACCCGGATAGCGTGCCAGTGTAGGCTGCGCTTTAACCGTATCGACTTGCTGCGCTTGTGCCTCTTCGCCGCGCAGTTCGAATTGCAAGCGCCAGCGATGCGGCGTCTGCTGCGATTCACACCACAGTTCGAGCGTACCAACCTCGGTGAAAGTGGCTCTGAGGCGTATGGTCAGGTACACGTCGCGTCTCTTGCCATACCGCAGCAAGGTCACTAGCGGCGGATGACGATGTAGGCTTGTTTCGTCCAGTACAGCCACTTCGCCGTGTGCATCGTGCCGTGTACGCGAACTGTAAAGCGTGAACGACACCGGGCGGTTAGCCAGCACAGAGAATTCGCGATCGAGCAGAGGAAGGGTGGTGCCCTCCGCGACCCCGGCGGGCAAAACACAGATGCCCTGGAGACCGTGGTCCGAGGGCAACCCGATGTAATAGGTGCGCGCGTTGCCGGCTCTGATCCGCAAACCTGTGCCGCGTCGAACGCGGCCGTAGTAAGCAGCACCACGGGCAACAGCACTATCTACCTCGTCGTTGTTGAGGAGCTTGGGCGACCAGCCTCTTTCCGTTTCTTCGAACCAGGCGGAAATGGCCTCGACAATCCTGTCGCGAGTCACAGCGGGAGCGCAGAAGCCACCATTGAAGAGCACGGCATCAGGTCGAACCATTCGCAGGTTTGCAGACGAGGCGTCCATGGCGTCTGCGGCTTGCGTCAGAAATGCAGCAAGGTGCTTGGTGATGGCAGGATCGCTGGCGTAGGGTAGGCCGAGTTCGCGTAATCCTGTTGGCGTGCCAGGTGCCGGCATCTCATGACGTAGGGTGACTGGCAAGAAGCCGTCCGCCAGAACCTGCAGGACTTCCTCGCGGGTCAGGTCAGTGCCGAGGGCGTCTCCGATGACAGCACGACCGCTACCCAAGATTGTGACTGGCACGCGCTCCAAGGACGAGTCATTCAGCAGTCGCTCTTTCGACGCACAGCAGGTCCGGCGCAATGCATAACGCTGTCGCAGCGTTAGTTTAGCGTCTTTGAGTTTCTTCTCCACATAGCGGGCGAGCGCAAAATCGAGATTGTCGCCGCCCAGTAAAAGGTGCTCTCCGATGGCTGTTCGTTCAAATTCCCACTCGCCATCGACGAGACGAGCGCGAATCAGGCTGAAGTCCGTGGTACCACCGCCGATGTCGCAGATCAATATCAGTGCGCCATCGCGGAGGCGTTCCTTATTCCCGGCCGGCGCATGTCGATTTGCCGCGATCCACGCATAAAAGGCGGCCAACGGTTCTTCGAGCAGAGTGAGCTTCAGGAGCCCGGCACTGCGGGCGGCTTCAACCGTCAACTCACGCGCTTCCTCATCGAACGAACCTGGCACGGTCAGGACGATTTCCTGATGCTCAAAACGCGATTCTGCATCCGTCCCCATTGCGCCGTTCCAGGCGTCGCGCAGATGCATGAGGTAACGCGCGGATGCTTCTACAGGAGAAATCATCGGTTGCGGCGGTTCCGCTTGCGCCGGCAGGATCCTGCCGCGACGATGCACGCCAGGATAGGAAAGCCACGACTTCGCAGATGACACCTGACGGCTCGGCACCAGCGCTCCCTGCTCGCGCGCGAGCACACCGGTGACCATGGGCGGTTGCTCGTTCCAGGTAGCGCTCACGCCGCCGGCAGACAACTCATCCTCGGTGGGAAAGTAGAGAAACGAAGGAAGCGCGGGAAGCGTGCGGACTTCGCCCGGTCCTACCAACTGCGGCACAGGGAACACACGAATAGGAGAAGCCGCCTTAGCGGCATTCTGCGTATCGAGGTAGGCCACGACAGAATTTGTCGTGCCCAGATCGATTCCGATCAGATAACGAGAGGACACCGACGACTCACCGCTTGGTCTTTTCGCGGATATTCAGCTCCAGCTTCCAGCGTTGGCCGTCACGCGATACGCACCAGACTTCGAGGGTGCCGAGTTCGGTGACGCGAGTTTCCAGCCGCACCGGAACAATCTTGCCCAGCTGGCCATCGAGTTTGAGTGTGACCTGCAGGGGGCTGCGTTCCTCGATATCGTCACCCCAGTCCTCCAGCAGGCTGCCGACTTGGTCCTGCTTACGGACGCTGGAACTTAAAAAACGAAACTCGGCTGGTTCGCCGACCACGAGTCCAAATTCTCTGTCGGGAATCGTAGCTTCCGATCCTTCCTCCATGCCAAAGGAAACGACACAGAGCGCCTTGAGCGGGGCCTCCATGCCGGGCACTGCTGGCATGGAGCTTTCAATTCCGATGTAATAGGTGCGAGAGGCGCCACTGCGGATACGCACGCCGCGACCGCGACGCGCCTTCCCGTAATAGGTCGCGCCGCGCGCAACGGCGTGCTCCAAGTCGGGAGCTTTGAGGATCTGCTCTTTCCCGAGCGCCTCGAATCCCTCTTGTCGCAACCAGCTGTTCAGCACTTCGACCACGCGGTCGCGCAGCACCGCCGCTTTCATGACCCCGCCGTTGAACAGAATGTGCGTGGGACAGGCAAGTCCGCTGTCGCTCCTGCGGATGGCCGCTGCCTCGGGACTGCTGCGCCCTTGCTCTGAGAGAAAGCGCGCGAGGTGCTTGGTGATGGCGGCATCGGCCGCGTATGGCAGGCCCAACTCCTGAAAGCCAACACGGCGCTGCCGGGCAGGTAGTTCGTCGCTGGCAACTTTTGGAAAAAATCCTTCCACGAGGATCTGATTGAGGTCTTCGCGCGACAGGTCCGTCTTAATGGTGCCACCGACGAGTTTTGTCCCCTTGCCGAGCAATGTGATTGGGCGAGTCTGTGTCTTTGGCGATTCGAACAGCTTTTCCTTGGCCGTTCGACACTGATGCCACAGCCCCTGCAACTGCCAGATATCGACGCGATTGCCCGAGGCTTCAAGGCGCTGCTGCAGAACGCGCGCCAGCGCCAAGTCCATGTTATCGCCGCCGAGCAGGATGTGGTCACCAACGGCGACGCGTTTCAGCGTCAGTTCGCCGTTCTCTTCGGAAACCATAATGAGGCTGAAATCAGTCGTGCCACCGCCGATGTCGCACACGAGAACGAGGTCGCCCACTTTGATGCGATGGCGCCAGGCATCACCCTGGCTTTCCAGCCACGCGTAAAAAGCGGCCTGAGGTTCTTCGAGCAGCGTGACATGTTTGTAGCCGGCTTGTTCGGCAGCGCGGCGGGTGAGCTCGCGTGCTTCTTCGTCGAAGGAAGCGGGCACAGTGAGGAGCACGTCCTGTTCCGCAAGAGCCGGTTGCCCTTGCTCTCCCGCCTGGCCGCTGTCCCATACAGTGCGCAAATAGCGCAGGAATTGTGACGATGCTTCGACCGGCGATAGCTTGGGAACCTCCTCGGGTGCTTGCCAAGGCAAGATCGGCGCAGTGCGGTCCACAGCAGCGTAAGAGAGCCAGGATTTGGCGGAGGCGACCAGGCGGTTGGGGCTCTCCGCGCCACGTTTGCGCGCCAGTTCTCCTATCACCAGGTTCGGTTCAGGCTCCCACGGCAAGGCCAAGCTGCCTTTGGGAAAATCGAATTCGCCCGGGATGTAAAGGAACGACGGCAGTAACGTGCGTTCCGCCACTTCGTTCGGATCCACAAGTTGCGGAATGCTGCGCACCTCGATTTGACTTTTCTCTTCGGCCGCAGTGGCCTCGCAGTATGCCAGCGCCGAATTTGTAGTCCCTAGGTCAATACCGATAATGTATTTGGCCGCCAATGAAATCTCCTCTTCAAATCCTCATCTGTGGCAGATGTGCCTCAGCCGCTCAGGAAAGTTCAACCTCGGCCGGCGCAATTACCATGCGCCCCGAACCCTGCGGCAACGGCGGCAGGTTCACCTCCTTCACCTGCCAGCCCTTATGTCGTAACACACCGCGAATCGGCGGCTCTCCCCTCACATTGCCCAGCAATTTAATGGCTGCCGGATCGAAACCGCGTTCAACGGTCACCGGTTGATCCTCTTCGGAGTTCAGAATCGGCTCCAGCTTTACATAATGTTCGAGCACCTTGCGGCAAGCTTCGTGGATCGTACGCACAGCCGCTCCTAGCTGCGCGTCGGGATAGGGGGAGATATTCTCTGTCAGGAAATCGATGAGCCGCCCGTCTCGTTGAAACAGTGCAAGCATCTGCACGGCGCGATCAAATCCTTCCAAGGCCGGCCGCTCCATCTCCTTCGGGCGAGTGACCGCAGCTTGAGTTGCTGGCGTCTGCTGAACCTGGTCGGCAGGCGTGACTCGTTGCCGAACAATGTCGTTAGGAATGTCACCGTGGAACAAGATTGAAAAGAAACACCGAAAAGCAATTGCTACTCGTTCCCAGAATCCGTTCATAGCTACTCCGGACAGTCAGAAAGCCAACGAATTAGAATCCTTCACCCCGCTTGCGCACGCCGAGTTCGAAGACATGCGAGCGATTCATACGCATCATACCAATAGGCTCAGCCGTTTCAATAATCGCGGACGGAAGGCAGGCTGGCCGATGTCAGGCGATCTAGAGCGCTCGCACTGGACAGATTGGTCGCTAGCACCAAGGGGCTTTGTCGCGAGTGGCCCGAGTAGAACGCAGCAGCGTGCCGCTAAACAGCGCATCTCCCGTAGTGTTTGTACAGTCCGCCCAGACAAAAGAATACGAGGACCTTGCGGGCCCTTTTTTCTGGGTACGAAACCGAAGACCAGGCTTGCATCAGACCGGTTTCAGGATCGTAAGGGAAGGCCGACACTCTGCAACAGTTTCTGAAAACGTGGGTTGGACCGCAAACCGTCCATGCTCGGATCAATGTGAAGATAGATAATCCAGTGCGAGTGCTCCTCGTATGATTTCTCCAAATATTCCATCGCGCGATCTTGTTCTCCCAACCCAGCGTGGATTCCGGCAAAGTAATAAGGGGCAATATACTTTTGCTTTGCTAGTTTTGTCAGCTCATTCAGGATTTCGACTGCCTTATTTCTTTTCGCCGCGGCGGCGAAAGTTTGCGCCAAAGCCGCGCTCATCACCGGACTGCCGCCAGAAAGCTTCACCCCCTTCTCACCCTCATCGATGGCCTCTTCATAACGGCCCATTTTCCGCAGCAATAGTCCGAGAATCCAGTACGTCACGGGGTAGTTGGGATCCAGTTCCACAGTGCGGCGCAGTTGTTCGATGGACTCGTCATATCGCCGCGCCATGTAGTACGACCACCCGATAGCCACGCTGATAATCAGCGACAACGGGTCCAGCTCCTGGCTGCTTTTAATCCGTGCGATCGCTTCTTCGTGCCGTCCCATGGTCATCAGATATTCGGCATACCAATGACTCGCCGTCGGATGAGCGGGATTGAGCGCCAAGCTGCGTTCGAATTCCTGGTCCGCTTCCCGCCACTTCCAATCGTGAAGCCACAACACGGCCGCCTGGGGCGTGTGCGCCTCGCCGAGATCCGCGTCGATTCGTAGCGCACCCATCGCCGCCAGTTTTCCTTTGGGAAACGCATCTTTCGGAGGCAGATAGCCATTCCACCCCAGAAGCACGTACGAGTCGGCCAAGCCCGTATAGGCCAGAGCGTAGCTCGGATCCTTCTCGACAGCCTCCTCGAAGTATCCGATGGCCTTGTAGAATCCCTCTTCCGTCCAGCGGTTCCAGTGATGACGGCCTTTCAGATAAAGCCGGTAAGCCTCAACATTGTCCGTTTGGCGTTTGGTTAGTCTCTTTTTTTCCGCACGGGTGAGCTTCAAGCGCAGTTTTTCAAAAATTTCGTTGGAGATATCGTCTTGAATCGCAAAGATATCCCCAGGCTTTCGATCGTATTGTGCGCCCCACAATTGGGAACCTGTCTCCACATGCACGAGCTCGGTCCCAATCCGCAAAGCCCCGCCGCTTTGCATGATTCTTCCGGTCAGAACGGCGCGCACATTCAGCTCTCGACCCACCGCCTGCGCATCAATTCCCCGTCCCCGGTAGCGAAATACCGTGCTCTGGGCCATCACTCGCAACTTAGGTACGGTCGCCAGAATATTGATAAGACTCCCCGCAATTCCGTCGCTCAAGTACTCGTACTCCGGGTCGCGACTCGCGTTCTCGAAGGGCAAAACTGCTAGCGAGTCAATGATTTTCGACACGCGCTCTGTCCGCGGGGCGCGCATGGGCCCCCGCGAATTCTGCGTCCCGGGCTCCCTGCTTGAGTGCAGTTCACTCGCGCCAGGTAGCGGGACGGATTCTGTTTCTACTCCTGCAACTCTCCCGCCGGAATCCGTGCCGCGCTGCAGTCGTTGCAACTCGGCTCCTACGTCCGCCGCGCGCTGTTGCCGGTCATCCCTATCCTTGTGGAGCGCCTTGTTGACGATTTCCTCTAGCCTCGCCGGGATATCCGGATTGATACTTCGCATCGAAACGGGAGACTTTGCCAGAACGGCTTCGATAATCGCGCCGCCTGTGCCGCCGCCGAACGCCTGGCGTCCTGTCGCCATTTCATACAACAACAGGCCCAACGAGAAGATATCCGTGCGCGCATCCAGACTGTCTCCGCGGATCTGTTCGGGTGCCATATACGAAGGAGTGCCGCTGATGATCCCCACCAGCGAAGTGGAATCCGGCGCTTCGCCGCCAAACCCTTTGGGAAGGAGTTTCGCCAGCCCAAAATCGAGCACCTTCGCCTGTCCGCGCTTGGTCACGAAAATATTCGCGGGTTTGATGTCTCGGTGGATTATTCCTTCGGCGTGCGCCGCTTCCAAAGCCTCCGCTATCTGTATCCCAAGTTTCAGCGTTTCGTTGAGAGGCAAGGCCTTGCCATGAATGAGGCCTCGCAGTGTTTCGCCATCCATGAACTCCATGGCGATGAACGCCCGGCCGTCCTGCTCTCCGATGTCGTAGATGGTGCAAATACCCGGATGATTTAAAGCGGATGCGGCGCGCGCCTCGCGGCGAAATCGCTCCAGTGCCTGCGAGTCTCGTGCCATTTTTTCTGGTAGGAATTTCAGGGCAACCGGGCGGTCCAGCCGTGTGTCCACGGCCTTATAGACCACTCCCATCCCACCTTCCCCTAATTTTTCTATGACGCGAAAGTGAGAGATGGTCTCGTCGATCATGGTTGGCCCGCGCCTCTGTAAGAGGCGGCCTACGTCACAATGTCTTGTCGTTCACCGCCGCATCGCCATCCAGTTTTTTCCGTTTCACAGCCGGAGGCTTCGGAGATCCCAACATGCCCAGCAAGCGCGCGCCTTCTCCATACACGCTTACGTCGGCTAGATGTTCGAGCTCAAACGTTACGTTCTTGTTGCACACTTCGCAGAAGAGCACCCCGTAGCCGGTGCCGCCTTGTTGCAAGAACTGGTTGTAGCGCATCACGCGCTCGCAACATATGGGAACCAAAAGATTTGGAGTGGCGCTCAACCTTTACCCTCCCGCATCGAGTTGACCGGGATTATACACCGAGTAAGCTCCGCATGTGGCGATTGCGCTGCGGGCGCAAAGCTAGTTGAGTGAGGACCTTGTTGCTGAGTCCCGATAAACGCCAGCGCTTCCCGGACCAGTGCTTTTGGTACGAGCGGCGTCGAGCATCAGGCGGACCGTCTGACGTTAGTTGGAAACGTCTTTGGGCTTGGCGATCTGGCCGGTGTCGACGACGAAGAGCTGATAATTCGAATAGGAATGGCGAGCGTTGAACTGTTTGTCGGTCAAGTGGACCTTGATAGCAAGAGACTGATGAAGCCACAGGCTGACATTACGCGCTGCAAAGACAAGCAGGCCGTAGTCGAGAGACTGATGCTCAAAATCGAGAAACAATGCGGGGACGTGTGGACGGCAGTCAATAGGATTTCGCGAAGTGGTAAAGTCACCGGCCCGCACCGGCGTATCACCGCGATGGAGGCGTGGAAGGCCATCACCATCAATGCCGCCCATCAACACTCCGAGGAAAAATCGAAGGGTGCGCTGGAGTCTGGCAAGCTCGCTGGCCTGGTGATCCTGGACAAGAATCCGCTGCAGGCCGATCCCATGTCGATCAAGGACAGCAAGGTTGTCGAGACGATCGAAGAAGGAAAAACGATTTACAAAGCGAATCGAGCGAGGACCTCATTCAGGAAGCGATACATTTTGTTTGTAAATTCCTGATTGCTGCCGGAAACTGCACAAGACCCCTGAACCGTATGTGCTTCAACTAATAAGAGCGGCCCCGTCTGAACGCTACCGCTCGTGATCGCCTGACATATCGTGAGTTTCGGTTCCTTTTCCATCTGCCAGATAGGCCTCCGCAATTCTCTTGATCTGTTCCCACGACTTTAGTCCGACGATTCCGCCGTTTAATTTCTCGAATCTTTTCCAACACTGGTCAAGCTTTGGGCCTCTGGTCTCACCTCGCCCGATTGCCTCGTTCGCTTGATTGAGAATCTCTTTGGTGATCGTTCTGGTCAGTTCGTTCATAAACTCCCTTTAGAACAGTCTGTCAGAAAACCGGGAATATGAATAGAGCAAGCGGCCAGTCGGGCGTGGTCGCACTTCGTCTCCGGGCTCTGTGAAAAACGAGATCGTGGCACGGCCCACATTGGAGAGCAGGTGGAAGCGCGGAACCCGCCGGTAATGGTCTGCCACCCAGGCCGGCATAGCCTGGACGAAAACCCGAAAAATGAGTGAACTGGCCGACAGAAAAAGGTAAAGGGACAGGTTGACCATGTAAAGAGACTGTCGCGAGCACCCGGGCAATAGCAAAACGGGATCCATCACGTTGGCGGAGAAAGGTAACCCTGAAACTACGGTCAGTGAGCCGTCCTTCTGGCTGATTTAGAAAATCACACCCGCGCCGATCGAAAAGTTTGTACCGTTCGTGTCTGTGCCCTACAGAAGTCTTGAGAGATCTTGGTTTTCTTCTTTCGTGACCATCCAGTTGTTTGTCCCTGATGAATGTCCTTGTCCAGTACAGCAAGGACAGTCGACTCGTCAGACTCCTGGCAGTCACCATCCCCTTCCCAACGCCATAACGTTATGCACTCCGCACTCCACATGCACAGCCGTTAACCCAGTCCTGAGCAGCTTTCCTATCTTGGGATATTTTTTGGCCAACAGATTGGTCCCCCCGATCTCTGCGGCCCCGAAGGTAACCATCCTTGGCGTCGACACCTTATACCCGACCAATGGTTGTACTAACGGGTCCATCTCCCTAAATCCTTGGTGTCGGGCATAGAACGTAGTACCGCCATCGAATCCCACGGCCGCTAAATGCATAACACAATACAAAGTAAAACAGGTCATGACCGCCTGCAATGAATCCCCAGTCGCGACATCCTGGCTCCCAGTCCCACATCGGCGTATCTATTTCCCACATGTGCGATTAAACCACTGGTAAAAGACGCAAAGGCAGGTTTCTTGCCATCTCTAAAAACGCCATGAGACTCGGTTGATTAATGCGGCGTGTTGAAACAATTGGGGCTATTGACCCGCCACGAAGCTAGTTCCTGGCTTGCGAACTGTTTCATATCGAAACATTGCGTCGGTGTGGAAGCTTGGGCCATCTCACTCGTTAAGGAGATTGGATTGGACCGAGTGGAGACCCTCATGTGGTCGCAGACCGAATCTCCGACCTACGAGCGTGCCGCTATGGTGGTGCTGTAGTTGCTTGTCTTTCCTAGGACACTATGTTGGAACCGGGCAGATGCCATCGCTGGTTGTGCATCAAGAAGGGACCGATTGCACTCGTACTACTGAGTTGTTTAGCAGGGTGTGGCATTCAACCACCGCCAGACATTCCGCCCCTGGAGGCAAATGTAGTCTCGCCCAATCCCCAAGATTGGTACATCTACTACAGTTCGGAAATGCCGTCTCAGCCATCCGCTGACATTGCGGGCTTGTGGTCGTTCGAATTTCCAGAATCGAAATCCGGCGGCCATGTGAACTACGTACAGACTCCTTTCAACGCAACCACAACCCTGCACACGGTTAACGTTACCTTCAGGGTTGAGAGCGAATCACCGGAGTACAAAGTGATTGACCCCAACGACATTCTTCCGGCGACGGTTCATATATTTTTTGAACAAAAGAACGATGATCTTCGCAATCCCAACGGACGCTGGTGGGCTGGAGCGAGCGGCTATAATTTAGGCTCTCAGGACAACAAAACGATTACGTTCACCGTGCCACTGACACCCGATCGCTGGAGCAACGTTTATGGCGAGTACGATTCGGTTGCGTTTTATTCTGCGCTCAACAACGTTGGCTGGATTGGATGGACATGTGGCGGACAATATTTTTGGGGACACGGAGTCGCCATAAGCAGCGGCAGCGCAAAGCTCATTCTCATCGACTTCAGCGTTGATTAAACCAGCGGCCTGAGACGGGTGTGTCAAAGGAGTATTTCTCTGCCGGAAAGGCCAGAATTAGTCGAACTGTTCCTGACCATATCCTGCCTCCCAGATTTGAATTCGCGTTTTGGAAATTTCCTTTTGGGCGCAACGCCCGAGATGGTCTACGGTCGCCGATTCCACAAATGGACCGGAACAGACTTGGTAATTCCGCTCCGTTTGCCAGGGGAAAACTCCGAAGCGACACTGCGCGGTGCCTTTCTCAGTTTCTCAGACGACATGATCAAAAGATTCAGCGCGGCTCATGGCGGGGTTACCTGTGTCTAGGAATAGCTGACAGAAATTGTTCTGTATGCCCGCCCGTGATTCCTGTCACACCGCTGTCCCGTAGGAGTTCAACTGTTCGTCTTTGGTGACGAACGTTTTGACTAAACCCTTTGTTTAGTGGTCATTGCGTGGAGGAACGCTTGCTAATCATCAGAGCGGACTCGTTCCGAGTCTCGGTGATGTCTAATGGCTTTGCGCAAAGTCGTTTCAATCCTCAGTTGTTGTTTGAGTTTATGCTCCCTGGCACTCGCCCAACACCCATTCTCGGACCGATTATCGTTGATCTCTTCCCTAAGTGTGCGCGGTCAGGACTTTGATAAGACTGTCCTTCCTCTGACTGACATAAAGTTGCGGGGCGTAGGCGCTGCAGGCGAGTTAGGCACTGGATTTTGTCTGGATCCAGCCTGTCGTTTCATTGGCACCAACTATCATGTTGCGATGATCGCACAGCCCCCTAAAATCAAAGGCGAAAAAATAGTCCAACGATATGTCGCTACGGGACCGGACGACGAAGACGCAACCTTGAATAGCGGCACCTACGTGACCCCTATGAAGTACACCCTCGCTCGGGACTTGGCCATTTTCGAATTACGCCGTCCACTGTCTAACTACCACGGCATTGCATTTAGTCTCGAAGACTTACAGGTTGGCCAGGAAGTAGACATCTATACTTATCCAAAAGAAACAAGCAATCCTGTGCGGAGCATCGTACAATTTCACGGAACCTTTAAAGGTGAGACGACAACTGGTCTCCTGGCTTTCGACTATAACTTGTCCAGTGGTAAGGCGATTCGCCCGGGCGCCAGCGGCGGTCTAGTCGTCGATCGCAAAACCCAGGAGATCGTGGGCATTCTGAACGCGGTAGCAAGAGACGGCGAAACGATCGCGCTGGCAGTTCCGATTCGCTCCTTGGCTGACTTTGTGAGGAAAGTACAGCCCTGTCTGGCGGCAACTATATTCCGGTCGTCCGCCAAGGATCTTTCTCCAGATTCCGCAGACCTTTATCCTAAATACCTGCCGCAGTCCCATGAGACGCTCCAGCACCGATCCGAAGAATCCGCTGAGATTAAGGTCTTGCGGAGCAAAGCCCAAATTCTGTCCGATAGCATGCGCGATTTCATCGCGGTGCAGACCTTTGTCTGGGGGACGGAAGACGGAAGGCCGGTTGTCGCGTCCGCATACGAAGTTCGGGTCTTGGACGGTTATCAGCGATTCCGCGAGTATCCGAACGGCAAAAAAGAGTTGAAGGACGTACCTCTCCCGCCGTTAAACACAGCGATGTCTCCAGGCGGTGAATGGTCCGAGCTCCCAACGATGGTAGGAACCCAGTTGCGACTGCAAATTCATCAAGCAGGCGACGTGGTCGTCAACGGGCGGCAGATGAAGATTTTTCAGTATCGAGCAGATCCAGAGGATGCGGTGTGTAGGTTTGAATCCATTTTCGATTTTGTATTCTTCGCGATTAACAAGATTGGCACCGTCGGTTGCTACGGCGAAGTCTGGACCGATGAGGATACCAACATCCTCCGCATATCGGAGCATCTCGAACTTCCTGGTAAGTGGAAAGATTATCAGTCCGTGGTCACCTACGGATGGCTGCAACGGA
Organism: Candidatus Acidiferrales bacterium; assembly: GCA_963742325.1. Classification (GTDB taxonomy): domain Bacteria; phylum Acidobacteriota; class Terriglobia; order Acidiferrales; family UBA7541; genus Acidiferrum. Next base: position 81,950 of record CAVULB010000001.1, read on the forward strand.
AGGATGAGAGTCCCCGGCTGATTCCCATCACGATATCTTCGCAGGCTGAATACGACAAGAAAATCTACTGGTGCCGGGGCCAGTTCATGGACTATCAGGTATTTGGCAGTCGAGTGAAAATCGTAGCGAACTAATCGAGGGTCACAGCGAGGAAAATAAGGTTCCAAGAACCTGCCCGCCAGACTTCAGAAGCAGTGAGATTCCGTGAGCAGCAGCAGTCCGCTAGTTTCGTCTCCTACACCCAACGTTCTGTTATAGCAACCGCTTGGGCAAGCTTCCCCTCGGAACGGTGCCGTCACCGTGCTTATTCGACCGGCGAGTCGCAACTATGACGCAACTCAGTCAAGTGTAGTGACGTTCATAATTTGCCCTATCGAGGGCTTGTCGTTTAACGAGTTAACGTCTCGATCAAAACTTCCTTCTTTGCTTCCGCTAATCCATTCATTGCCGTCAATGATGCCGCATATCCGCCCAGCGCCGCCGCCGTAAGTCCCGCAAACGTCAGCGGCGCCAGCCATGGGTTCCCGGTCCAGCGGCCCGCCAGCAATATCAGTGTGCAAATTCCCATCACTACGATCTGCACCCCAAACGCCGTCCACACCGCAACTCCCGAATTCCGCTGTCCTTTCATCTTCCCGATCTCCATCTTCTTGGGAAAACTCAGCGAGGACCAGTTCGCGATCGCGAATTGACTCAACACCGCAAAAGCCCCGGCCGCAACGGTCGCCGCAAACACCGGCCACCCCGGCCATCCTCCGCGCCACGTAAGCAACCCCAGTGCCAACACCAATTCAAATGCTACAAGCCCCAGCACAAACAGATTCTTTCCGAGCAACACATCCTGAAATCGCACCGGTGCCATGAAATATGTTTGAATGCCTTTGCCTTCGAACGCAAACGAATTATAGGCAGGCGTCAGCATAATCAAAATCAGATAAGCCATGATTCCGGGAAAAAACAGCGCGGGCTTGACCGAATGATCTTTCAACATCGATCCCGGCCCGAATTGGTAGGAGAAAAACACCACCATCACCGGTGGTATCAATAGTTGTAAAAACGCGAAACCGTTGCGCGTCATGTAGCGAAATTCTTTCAACACCACCGCCGCCACCTGCGGCGAAAGCAATCCGGGCCGCTCCGCCGCAACAATCTCTCTTCGCACCCGCTTCTTCGCCGCCGCCGGCGCGGCGCCTTCGCTGATCATTTCTCCGCTGTACTGCGCCGCGTAACGTTGCCACAGGAGCGCGCTGGTGACCACGCTCCAGACCAGCAGCCCGGCAATCCCGATCGCAAACCCGCGAAAATTGGACAGCACGCTGGCGGCCACGGCGTTTCCCGCCAGCGATCCCGGCAGCCAGTTGAAATACGGAATCAGGTGCAGAAGCTTCGGCTTGTTACTGCCGTGTCCCCATCGCTGCAAAATCGGATTCAGGAAGTTCAGCGATACCATGCACATCACGAACACCGCCAGAAATATCTCCCGCGATCGTCGTTTTGACAGCAATTTCTCCAGCCACGAACCCACCAGCCGCTCCAAGGTCAAATTAGTCAGCACGAACAGCAGGCACACCAGCGCCATCGACGGAAAAACGTGCAACCTCACGGTCATCGCGCCCGCCATCATGCAAACGATCCAGCAAATCGACGAAATCGCCGCGAAATCGGACAGCCCGTAACCCAAACCCAACAAATAAAAAGCCCGCCGGCTCAGCGGAAACCGCAGCAGCGTCGCGAATTCAAAATTTGACCCGAATCCCGCCACAAAAATAGGGAAAACCTGCCACCACAGGAAAATTCCCCAGAACAACAGAGACAACCATGCGGCGCGCTCCGTCTTCAGGAATTCGTAACCGCCAAAATAAAATGCAAAAGACAACCCGATCACCCCGGCCGTGCCGGCAATTCCCACCCAGATCATGCCAATCAGGTCCCAAACATTATTCTTCCTGCGCAAACCGTGTTTCAGGATCAGCCAGCGCACGCCGGCCACCAACCGGATCTGCTCGAACACGCCGGGCAAATGCGCTAGGTCAGCCACGTCAATTCCTCCAGCCGCACTTGTTCCGCTCCGCTTTGGCCCACAATCGACAGGAAAATCTGTTCCAGTGTTTTCTTTTCTCCCGCTTCGCCCGGCACGCCGGCGCGCAATTCTTCCATCGAGCCCTGCGCCACCAGCTTGCCCTTGTGGATGATGCCCACATGGCTGCACAACCGTTCCACGATTTCCAGCACGTGAGAAGTCAGGAAAATCGTCACACCGCGCTCCGTCATCCTTCCCAGCAAGGCCTTTAGCGCCCCGGCTGCCAGCGCGTCCACGCCTTCAAATGGTTCGTCCAGAAATAAAATCCGCGGCCCGTGAATCACCGCGGCGGCCAACGCCAGCTTCTTTTGCATGCCGTGGGAATAATCTGCGATCATTGTTTTTTCGCGGTCCGCCAGCTGCATGAACTCCAGCAATTCCTCCGTGCGCTTCTCGGTTGTGGCGCGATCCAGACCATACATGCGTCCCACAAATCGCAGATACTCGTTGCCGGTCAGCCGCTCGAACAAACCCATGCCCTCCGGCACAACGCCAATCTGCCGCTTCACTTCCACGGGATGAGACTGAAAATCCAGTCCCAGCAATCCCATCCGGCCAGAAGTCGGTGCCAGCAATCCCGTCAGCATCTTGATCGTGGTGGATTTGCCAGCGCCATTCGGGCCCAAAAATCCAAAGAATTGCCCGGCTTGCACGCGCAAATCGACTTCGTCTACCGCGGTGAAGTCCCCGAACTTGCGCGTCAACTTGTCGGTCGCAATGGCAATATCATTCATCCGCTCGGCCTCTTCGCGCACACCCACGCGCCGCTCTATCATGAGTTATTACGCAACCCGTGGGATTAAATAGCAAGAAATTTACGCGCAGCCGGACGTTCAGTGCGACTTCGTAGATACCGGGGTGCTGCCGCCCTGCGGCACGCCCCTTTGCGGCAGAACCGCCAGCACTGCGGGTAGTTCCACGCGAAACACCGCTCCACCCGTCTGGCCGTTATAGCAGAAAATCTTTCCGCCATGTTCCTGCACGATGCCGTAACAAATGCTCAACCCCAATCCGGTGCCTTTGCCGACCGGTTTTGTCGTATAGAACGGATCGAACACGCGATGCGGTTCCTTCAGTCCAGGACCGCTGTCGGAACAAAGAATCACGACGTTGCCGCGGTCCCGCAACGTGCGCAGCGTCAGCTTGCCGCCGCCTGAAGCGGCCATCGCATCGAGCGCGTTGCTGATAATGTTGAAGAAAACCTGCATCAGCTGGTTGTTGTCGCCGCGCACTCCGGGAAGCACGGACTCCAATTGCAGCTCAATCGTGGAACCGCCGCTATGCAGATCGAGCGCCCGCAGTTGCACCGCATTCGTCAGCACTGTATTGATATCGAGCAGGGTGCGTTCAGATGGCACTTGCCGCGCGAAGCTCAAAAGATTCTGCACCAGGCTCTTGGTCCGCCGCGCCTGCTCGCGAATTTTCACAGCCGTGCCGCGAGCGCGCTCCGGCAAAGATTCGTCGTCCGCGAGCAAATCCGAGTAACCGAGGATCGCCGTCAATGGATTGTTGATCTCGTGCGCGGCGCCAGCGGCCAGTTGCCCCAGCGAAACCAGTTTCTCTGACTGCACCATCTGGGCCTGCAGCCGCTGCAAGTTCTCGATGGAACTTTCCGAGCGCGCCAGAAGCCGTGCGCGATCGGCATCTGCAAGGTGTGTCCGCAAAAACACCAGCAAGGCCAGCGGCAACGCGGCCACCAGCGTAACCGTCAGCCGGAAATCTTTCACCGCCAGGGTGTCATGCTCAATGCGCAGCGCATACAGCGCAAACAAGGGCAGGCTCAGCACCGCTGCCATGGCGAAGCGGCTCGCCCACACGTAATCTCGCGCCAGCCGCTCGTCATCGCCCTCCATCGGCGCATCCAGCTCAACGCGCTTTTGAAACGCAATCACGCCCGCTATTGCGTACCAGAAAAACGCCGTCATCATCGGCAAGTCGTACCAACTGCCGGTGTAGTAGATATTCTTTGCGATCGCTATGTTCGTGATCAGCGAGTCCAGCATGTAAAGAGCGGTCGCCCCAAATAAATGGAAATACACCGTTCGCCACGCCCCCTTCGTGCGCAACCAGCAAACCGCGAAACCGATGGTGATTAAAAAATGCTGCAGATACGTGAGGACGTTGTAATTCGTGTTGTAAATGGCCAGCGTCGGCGTGGCATACATCCACGGCAGAACCACGAACACGTAAAGAAAAGTCCACCATGTCAGCAACAGGCCGAAATCCAGATACCCCAGGCCGAGATGCAGTTCGCCACGCTTGCGATGTGGCCGCAGCGCCAGGGCCGCGATCAACGGGATTCCGCGCAGATAAAAAATAATGTCGCCGGCGAACAGTCCCGGCACGTCCTGGCGGAGATAAACTTCGTAGTAGGTCCACTGAAACTGCCCCACCATCCACATGGTGCAGCTGAGCGCCAGCAGCATCCAAAAAAGATTGCGCCGCCAGTGCGGTGTGCCGGCATTGATCAGCAATCCGGCGTTTGCCAAGAGGGGCACGAAGCATTGCACCACGTCGCCAAACGACGACAGCTTCGCTCCGGGCCCGAAATAGTAGTCCGCGGCCGCATAGAGGGCAAGGAACGCCGCCCAGGCTCCGATGAGCCATGTGATCTTCCCAAGTTTGGGCATACCGCGATTTCTCTTCCCCATTGTAGGGCCACGCCTGCAGTTGCGGCGCGCTCTTACTTTCCTCGAATGGCGAAAGCATCACCGCTTAGGGAAGCCTCTCCATGCGTCTCTCCCCGTGGCCGCGAGCTGGCATTTTCCTCCTTGCTTTCCACGCGAAACCGGCATCTTAATCAAAGATGGCTCGCTATGACCGATTTCTGCGTCGTGCCACCCCCGGTGCGCGCCCACTCTCCCTGTTGCGAATCGTACTTTGTCTGCTGGGAGCGCCGTTGCTCGTGCCCACCACGAATTCTTCCGCCGACGAAACGACGTTCACCTATACGGTCGGCGACTCACGCATCAACGCCAGTGTCGACCCTGGCCAGCTTCAAGTGTCCCTGCAGGATCTGCAGCAATGGGTCGGCTGGGCGGCGGACTCCGTGAAGGCCTACTATGGCCACTACCCGGTGCCGAATTTGCGCCTCCGCATCATTCCCACTGCAGCGAGAGGAGTGCGCGGTGGCACCACTTTTCCGGCACCAGGCGGCGGGTTTATTCGTATTGACGTCGGCAGGGAAACAATAATGGCCGGTCTGGCGCAGGACTGGATGCTCACCCACGAAATGGTGCATCTCAGTTTTCCGTCCGTGGCAGAAAATCACCATTGGATTGAAGAAGGTATTGCCACATATGTCGAACCAATCGCCCGCGTTCGCGCCGGCCATCTGGACGCTCACGAAATGTGGTTTGAGTTAGTTCGCGACCTCCATCAGGGCCTGCCACAATCGGGCGACGAAGGCCTGGATCACACGCACACATGGGGTCGCACGTATTGGGGCGGCGCGCTTTTCTGTTTTCTCGCCGATGTCGAGATTCACAAACAGACCAATAACGCCAAGGGCCTCGACGATGCCTTGCGCGGCATTCTGAACGCCGGTGGAAACATCGGCAAGGATTGGGAATTGACCGACGCTTTACGCATAGGCGATCAAGCAGTGGGTGTCTCGGTCCTGCTTCCGCTCTACGACAAAATGAAAGACAAGCCCTACGACGTCGAGCTATCCGCGATGTGGAAAGATCTGGGGCTGCAGCAGGACGGGGACAGCGTGCGCTTCGTCGATTCCGCTCCGCTAGCGAAAACGCGCGTCGCCATCACCTACGGTGCCAATCCCCCCGCGATTTCCCCGGCCACGCAAAAGCAATAATCGCAGGAACCGGGTGATGTCCTAAAGCACCGCGGGAACCAGGGGGCGCGTTGTCGAGTAATGCCACTTCGGCGCCTGGAAACTATTGTCCCGCGAGCGTGTTCTTATCGGTAGGCGAGTGTTCCGAGAGAGGTGATCCATGAAGCGAATTACAGTGCTGGTCCTCGTCCTGTTAGGGCTTTACCCTTTCCCGTCCTGACAACGTCGCCGCTATGGTATTTTGTCCGGGTTGGCTCTGTGGAGGGGTTCCAAAGCCGCTAAAAGACAGACAAATCCGAGGCAACGGTAGAATTAAGCGGTACGTCCCTTTAGCTGTAGGTGGGCCGGCCCCCCGGGGAGGCATTCCATGTTTCCGTTTTCACCGAGATTTCAGTTCGCTTCGAGCCTGCGGTTAGCCGTGCTGCTCTGCCTGACGGTGGGTTTTTCGGACGCGACACCACCTGCGCCGTCTGATCGTCTTCCGCAATCGGATCAGCAGGGTATGAGCGCGGCCGGTACGCCAAACGGCAAAATGGCGCACATGTCTGGACATATGTATATGACATCGATCAAACCGGCACAGCCTGGTGATCAGCAAAAAGCCGATGCGGTCGTCGAAGCAGCGAAAGCCGCTATGGCCCCTTATCAGGATTACCGCAAGGCGTTGGCCGACGGCTATGTCATCTTTCTACCGAATGTCCCGCAGCCCCAATATCATTTTACGAACCACGAATACGGTCGCGAAGCGAGGTCTAAATTCGATCCGCTCAAGCCGACCTCCTTGCTCTATGAGAAAACGCCAGACGGTGGATACAAGCTGGTCGGGGCGATGTACACCGATCGCGTTGACGCCACCGAAGAGGAATTGAACGACAGAATTCCGCTCAGCATCGCGCGCTGGCACCAGCACATCAATTTCTGCAAAGCGCCCGAGGGCCAAAAGTCCGCTTATTTCGGGCCCGATGCAAAGTTTGGCTTACTGGGCTCCATCACCACCAAGGAAGCCTGCGACGAAGCCGGCGGGCAATTCTATCCTCATATCTTCGGATGGATGGTCCATGTATACCCCTATGAGACCGACGCGAAGAAGATCTGGTCCACCGATGACGACGACCAGGGCCACGACAATATGGATCACTCCGCTATGCCTGGAATGAAAATGAATTAGAGTGCGCGAGGCAACTTAGGCGGGCCTATGCGTTTTCTTCAGATAGCAGGACGCCGACGCCGTATGCGCTCAGGCTGACCGAACCGGATTGCGCTGAACCGCTAAGAACATCCTTCAAGCTTCCATCGAACTTCACGGTTTGCGGCTTGGCGGTGTGATTCAGAAGGTAGATCCATTTCAGTTTGCCCGACTTGCGCTCGGTCACTTCCACGCCTTGCGGCGCCTCGATCGATTTTTTCACTCCGTGCGCTTGGATAAGCGTCAGCAGAACGCGGGCCAAGTCCGGTGGCTCTAGATGCGGACCGACATAAATGGCTTTGCCTTTGCCGGACACGTGAGAAGTGATCGCGGCTTTTCCCGCATAATTTCCTCCCGTGTAGGTAGCAAGCACCTCAGCTTGTTTTGGATCAAGGATGTCGGCCCATATGTGGCATTCGGCGTTCGGCCCCGCGAGCAATCCGGAGAACTGCACATTCTGTTTCTCCGCATAGATCGGCTGATAATCAAGCAGTTCCACACCCATCACGTCGCGCAGCAGGCCGGGCAGGGGGGTATCGACAATCCGGCTGTGTTCGTCTTTCACGGCAAGGCGGAATCCCGCGACGAACGTGCCTCCGTTGCGGACGTACGTGCCTATACGCTCTGCCTGTTGCGCCGTGACGATGTACATGACTGGGGCAAAAACAATTTTGTACGCGGAAAGGTCCCGTGTGGCATCGACGATGTCTACGCCCGCACGGGACGCGGAAATCGCGCCGTACCACGGAACCACTTCGCTGAAATATTTGACTTTGGGCTGGCCAGGCTGGATGGCGAAGGCCCAATCTGAATTGGAGTCGAAGCACAGGGCAAGCTCGGCGGAATAGGGAGCATTCAGGGCTTCCTGGCCGAGCGATTTTAATTCGCGGATCGTCTGCTGAATTTCATCGAAACTGAGGCTGTGACCGCGGTCGTGTCTCAGCAAACCGTGCCAATATTCCTCGGCGCCAAAGTTGGTCGTGTCCCAGCGAAAATAATTTATGCCCATGGCTCCGTGGGCAACCGCTTGATAGGACCACAGGCGCACCTGGCCAGGGTCGGGTTGTGGCGAAAAGGTCGGCTGACCCGCTTTTCCGGACTGTTCTTCCATGATCACGAAAGGCTTGCCATTTTTGATGCAACGCGAAAAATCGTGGGAGAAGGCAGCGACCGGCGCGACGACTTCGCCAGAAACGTTCGTGCCGGATTCCGGATTGCCCAGGTGAATGGCGAAAAAACCGGGATAGTTGTCGGAAGCGACGAAATCGAGATTACGGAACAGCTCTCGCATATCGATTGTGTCCGTGAGGCCCGGCACATTATTCGTGGTGACGAAATGATTGCTGCACAGCTTGCGCAGCATTGCCAGCTGCTCTTCCAGGAAAGAAATGTTCGCGTAGCTCTGATAACGGTCATAGTCGAGAGCCAATCCAGGATTGGCATAGGACCCGGAGGGAAGAGGCACGGGGACTTGAGAAAAGTCCGTGTAGGTCTGGCTCCAGAAAACAGTTCCCCAAATCGTGTTGATCGCGTCCAGTGTTTTGTATTTGTCGCGCAGCCATTGCTGAAATCCTTCGCGGCAGTAGCTGCAATAGCAGCGCGGCGAAGTGCCTAACGTCAATTCGTTGTCGATCTGCCAGCCAATCACTCCCGGGGCCGTCGAAAATGCTTTAGCCATTTCCGTGGCGATGGCAAGCGACAAGCGGCGGTAGGTCTTATTCGTGGGGCATGTGAAGCGGCGGGCGCCCGTGGCCAGCGCCATGCCATGCTCGTTCACCATCATGACTTCGGGATATTTCTGCGTGAGCCAGTTTGGCGGCGCGGCCGAAGGCGTTCCCAGAATCACCGCGATATTGTTCGTGCGCAGAATTTCCACGGCGCGATGTAGCCACGCGAAATCGAATTTGCCCTCCTGCGGCTCCATCAGAGCCCATGCAAATTCCGCGATGCGCACGTTGGTGATGCCCATGGCCGACATCGCCCGGGCGTCCTGCTCCCAAAGCGCCTCCGGAGTCTGGTCGGGATAGTAGTCGGTGCCGAACAGAAGCGGCATTTTCGCGGACGGATCGGCCTCGGGAGCGAATCCGATGCGCTGGCTCGAACAAACTGCCTTGGATCGCAGGGCGGACAGAGAAGCAAGTGTGGCGCCTGCCGTGAAAATAAAATTCCGTCGGTTCATTTCCGGTTTCCTCGGCTCGCCGGAGTTTATATCCCGCCGGAAGCAGAAATCCACTGCTATTCGACAGCGGCCGCGTGGGCCATCCGTTCAACAAGACGCACCTTGGCCCTCGCTCGTTTGCGTCTTTTTGGACTTGCGTCGCGCGATCGCTTGCAGCGGCACCCGGGGCGCTCGCCCAGGCTGGACTTCGTTACGAAACAGCTGTAAAAGCGTATTCTTGACGGGTAGCCGACAAGGCTTAGCAAATGACCAGCCACCGAGAGAAAGCTTCGAAGATTCAACGCGAACGATCGAACGGACTCGGGCCGAGTGTGCGAGAGCGCATGAGCGCGGGAAAAGCTCTGCGCGAAAAGGTGCCCAGGACTTCGCACGCCAAATGGGCCGCTTCGCCGGGCCGCCCCGATCCCGTGAAGGTGCTGCAGCAGTCCGACCGCGGCCGCCTCCCGGAACTGCTGCCGATCCGCTATGGCCGGATGCAGCAATCGCCCTTTGCATTTTTCCGGGGTTCCGCCGCGGTGATGGCGTGGGATTTGTCGAAGACTCCTGTGACAGGCATTCGTGTGCAGGCTTGCGGCGATTGCCACGCGGCGAATTTCGGCGGCTTCGCGAGTCCCGAACGCCGCCTCCTTTTCGACATCAATGATTTTGACGAAACGCTTCGCGCGCCGTGGGAATGGGACGTCAAGCGGCTGGCGGCCAGCATTGTTCTTGCCTCCCGCGAAATCGGCATGGGGGCCGGGGGCTGCCGCGATGCCGTGCTGACGATGGCGCGATCCTATCGCTTGCACATGCGCGAATATGCCCCCATGCGCGCACTGGAAGTGTGGTATTCGCGCATGGATGCCGAGGTCTTCATTGAGGAAGCCAAGACGGAGGCTTCAAGAAAACGCTGGGAAGAAGTGGAAAAGAAGGCGCGGTTGCAGACTGCGGAGCACATATTCCCGAAAATCGCGGATGTGGTGAACGGTCGTACGCGCATCGTGGATCATCCGCCGCTCGTGTATCATCCGCACGCGAGTGACTTGATGCGCAAACATGTCACCGAAATGTTTCACAACTACCGCAGGACGCTTCCGGAAGAGCGCCGCATCATTCTGGACCGTTACCATATTATCGATGTTGCGCGGAAGGTCGTCGGAGTGGGTAGCATAGGAACGCGGTGTGCCGTGGCTCTGCTGATGGCCGGTAAGCATGACCCGATGCTGCTGCAATTTAAGCAAGCTCTGCCTTCGGTGCTTGAGCCGTACGCCGGCAAGAGCCGCTACGCCAATCACGGCGAGCGCGTGGTGACTGGCCAGCGCATGCTGCAATCGGCGAGCGATGTGTTCCTCGGATGGACCAGCGACGAGGATGGCCACTCTTATTATTTCCGCCAGCTCCGCGACATGAAAATGAAGATTGATCTGGACCACATGACGAAAGGCGACTGGCTTGAGTACGTGGAGATTTGCGGCTGGACGCTGGCGCGTGCGCACGCGCGAACGGGGGATGCCGCGTTGATCGGAGGTTATCTTGGGAAGAGCGGTACATTCGACGTAGCCCTCGCGAAATTTGCAGACGCCTACGCGGACCAGGCTGAGCGCGACTATGGGATTATGGTGAAAGCCATTCGCGCCGGGCGCCTGAAAACGCGAGGCGCAACCGAGCATTAGCTGACGGAAGGCGCTGTAGCGCATGGACGATCTTCTGAAACAAATTGGGTCGTTTTTCGCTTCTCACGTACTGCGAGCCTAACGGTTTTTTAACAGTTCGGATGAAATTGGCATAAAGAAACTGAGCAATCATTCGATTTGAGTAGAGCGAAATCTCTGTAACTCCCAAACTGCTTTAGGTTTAGCGGCGGCGGAGGAGGGATTCGAAGTTACGTGTTATGAGCGGTGGCACTTGTTGGGACTCGTTGGTTTGCCACACTCGGAACGCGTGAAACAAAGGACAAAGGATTTAGCGACTTGCCACCTAAACATCCTAAACAGAGGGTTTCTGTCGCATCTAACTAAGACTGTTTTTGTAGCGGCTGCAACTGGATCGATTTGGCCGTATCTGGTTAAACTGGGTTCGGCGCGTGTTAGGGAAGTTCGAATCCCGGAAGCTTCAGTGCCTTGCGGTCAAACGTCAGCGTGCAGGAACAGCCCATTCTCGTAGCGAGAGCTGCGATTACGGCGTCGGCGAACGAGCCTCGTCCATCCTTCAATGCGATCATGGCGGTAAAAACCTCCTGTTCGTACTCGACAACGAGGACATCGGTTTGCAACATGCGTTCGACGGCGCCTACGACTTCGTGGGCTGTCAGTCCGTAGGCTCGTTCGAGCACCCACACGGTCTCGACCATCGCCACAATGCTGACGAAGCCGGGACTTTCCTCGCTTAGCCGCCGCTCGATTATCTCTCTTGCCTTTGGCGACTGTATTGGGTCGTCTTCGGTGAGATAGCGGACGAGAATGTTCGTGTCGAGCCCGATCATCGACGTCCAGCGCGTGGCGCTCCGCTAGCAGAGCCTTCAGCGGCGGCCTCGGTCATCTCGTCGATTGTAACAGGCCGCCGACGTCTGGATTTGATGATGCCCCGCAAGGCCGCCGCAGGGAGTTTCGGCAAGAGAACCACGCTGCCATCGGGATGCACAAAGAATTTGACCCGATCCCCCGGTTTCAATCGAAGATGCTCGCGAATAGCCTTCGGGATTGTAGCCTGACCCTTGACGGTGATCGCAGACTCCATGACGGCCTCCATTACTTTTATATTTATGTAATACTACACAGTTTGTGTCAAGATATCTTTAACAATCTCGTGAAGTGGAGTGGCGGAAGATCGCGTGCGGGTGATGATGAATGCGACCAGAAATTCAGGCCAATCCGGAGGCATGACCCTACCCCAGTTCTTTCCAGATATTCAACCAGTGTAAGATCGCCTGCGATATGATATCATCGGCGATGTGAGGTTGGTGGCAGATAGCGATGTGCTCGTCGCAGCAATGCGTAGCCCTGGCGGTGCGTCCGCGGCAATTCTACGTGCGGCGCGGCGAGGCAGGGTAACTCTGTTGGTCAGCGTTCCCCTGGCTATGGAGTATGAAGCGATCTGCTCGGAGGCCGAGCACCAACTAGCAGCCGGGTTGAGTGTGCGGGAAGTTGCAATATTCCTGGATGCTGTAATGGCGATGGCAGAGCCGGTGAAAATACATTTTCTTTGGCGGCCACAGCTACGGAATCCTGGCGACGAGATGGTACTGGAGACAGCAGTCAATGCACGGGCCGATGGATTGGTCACATTCAACGTGCGGGACTTTGGGACCGTGCCTGAGCACTTCGGCATCGAAGTGATGATCCCGCGTGTGGCGATAGGGAGGATAAGAAGATGACAGAGACAATGACATACCCTTTGCGGTTGCCACGCTCGCTAAAGAAGGCTGTGGAGCGCCAGAGCAAGGAAGATAGAACAAGCATAAACCAGTTCGTGGCCACCGCCGTGGCTGAAAAGCTATCGGCTTTGCAAACGGCGGAGTTCTTTGCTGACCGCAAAAAGCGCGCGGATTTCAAGACCTTCGACAAACTCATGAGACGGAGCGGCGGAACCCCGCCGCGTACAGGTGATGAAATGCCGCGCACGAAGAGGAAAGCGGCCAACCGCGATCGTGATACTGAGGAGCATTCTGGGTAAGCACGCCAGCCGGAAACCTGCACTCTCAAATGGCCCCGGTTACGTTTTGAATGCAGTTTCTAAAAGTGGCGGAGGAGGAGGGATTCGAAGTCAGGTAGTATGAGGGGGGCACTCGTTGGCATGCGTTGGTTTGCTACAGTCGGAACATCGAGACCAAAGAATTAACGCTTTCACCGCATAAACACTGGCTCGATCGCGGCATAATTCGGCCTGGTTTTGTAGCACGGGTATCACCCGGTACCGCAGTGTCCTTAGCGTTCAGACGCCATCTTCTGCGTCTTACCCAATTACCCCGGCCTAAAAGAACAAGGCCGGCGACACATTAAACCGCTGGCTGAGTTTTTCGATGTGCTGCTTGTTCATCTCCCTTTTGCCATGCAAGACCTCGGAGACGATACTCTCCGAACCGAACAGAGGCGCTAGGTCTTTCTGCTTGAGGTTGTTCGCGGCCATCAATTCCGTCACGACTTCTACAGGTGATAGCGCGCGAATCGGGTAATGTTTCTCTTCGTAAGCCTCGATTAGAACCGTCAGCAACTCGGCGTACTTCTCTTCGGCTGCGGACAGGTGGCCGCGACGCTCCAGGTTGTAGAGTACTTCCGTGTAGTGATTATTCTGTGCCTCTGTTGTGATCGTCCGAGGTGCAGGAAAACCTTTGATACTGTATCTTTCAATCGCAATCGCAGTCATCTTTCCATTTCTCCTTGTCATAGTCGGCATGACTCAGAACGTGTCGAATAAAAACCTTCTTGCTTCTGTAGTTGATCCACGCAACCAATCGACACTTGTTGTGGCTGATGTCGAAGACAACGCATGTCCCAACGTTGTCCGAGTTCTTCCAGCTCTGTTTCACTTCCGGAAAGTGAGCCCAATCGGCATTCTTTGCCACCTTGTACCAGGTCAATAGAGACGCCTCCCACTCCGGGTGCTCTGCACTGGCATTCCGGATCTTTTTCCGGCTAATGACTCTCACGGAATGAGCTTCTCAAAATGCGAACTATCGGTCAAGGAGAGACTTCGCATATTGCGAAGTGGCGGAGGAGGAGGGATTCTACTTTCCGTAGTATGACGGCGGGCACTCGTTGGCATGCGTTGGTTCGCTACAACCTTCGGATGGGAAACAAAGGGTTTGCTAATTACCCTCTAAAATAGCGACGACCGCGAATTCTAATTCGGCCTTTTCACTGTATCAGGTGTGTCAGGGCGGACTGGGCTGCAGGCGGTATGCCACTTCAGTTCGCGTTCAGACAGTGAGTTCTTGGGTTCTTGTTGTCTTGCTCGTTGTTTCTGTGCAATTTTGCCAAGCACAACAGATTTCTCCCAACCAGGCCGAAGCGATTGCGAAGGAAGCCTACATTTATGGGGCACCGATGGTGCAAGGTTGCGGAGCGATGTTTGCCTACGCCATTTACAAAGACAATCCTCAATACAAGGCTCTGTTGAACGAAATCGCCGGGAGAGACATGGAAACGCAGCACTGACGGCGCTTGATATGAATGTCCCGAGGTTATCCAAATAACCGAGGATCAAATCTAAACGGAACTTGTCGTCCGATAGCGATTTTGCCAAAATCGGAGTGGTGCGGGTTCAAAAGAAAGTTGCTTTCTGAGGGAACGAGAGCGCTTGGAACGCGTAGAACTGCGGAACGGGCTGACGATGCCCAGGTATCGCCGATGGTTTGGAGACTCTTGGGTCCCGGATGAGCCCGCCAGTTCCTCGGCAAAGATCGAACGTCGAGGTCCACGACCAATCCCGAGTCAAAGCTGACGGGAATTGCGACGTAATATTTCAAGAGTTCTTCGGAATCCAAATGGGCGAGCATTTCGAGAGCGGCGAGGGATTGGGACTGTGCCAGGTAAACAACCGCCACACCCTCGGAGTTCCATCGGCCTCCATATCGACGAGCTCCTTCGCCGGTGAAGGCCGTCCTTTGTAATTTGCGCTTGACGATTCGCCAAGCTGCAACCCTCAAGTGAAGACCCCGTGTTCTAAGCGTCCGATGAGGTTTTCGACTTCCCGTGCGCCGATTTCGGTTTGCAAATAATCCCAAGGGGCTTTATCGGCGAGTGCGCGGTTGGGTTTTTTGAGCCATGCGACAGCCCCTTCCACATTCCCCTCGAACAAACCAACCGCTCCTTCAAAAGCACGCGAGAGCCGGAGAAGTCTTTCGGATTCTCCCGGGTTGAGTCTCCCCGCGTGTTTTCGGCGCGCCAAGGTGCGTTGCGGCAGCTCAATGAGTGAGGCAATGTCCTCGACCGCTATGCCGCTTTGCAAAGAGAGGGATTCGATGGTTCGGTAGGACAGGCCGACGCGAAGCTCCGCAATCAACAGATTGGTTTCGCGCTCCGCTAAGCCCAAGCTGGCTCCAAGTGAAGTGTAGTGCCGGGAGATTCGCGTCTGCGCGCCGACTCGCCGAGTTTGCTTCCTACGTTGTAGAACAGGGCTCATATCCATTCTAGGTTAGACTCATCGTGCCATATTGTCAAGAAATACGTGCCACATGGCATTCAGAACGAATTAACCTGGATTAAGCTGACGGCAACGCGATTTGGGCCGTTGCCCTGACGTCGGCGACGTATCGCGAGGCGTTTCAGGAATGTTCCGAGAGCGGATGGATTGGTGGCAGGATCTACGAAGCTTTGCATCTATATTGCGCGAAGAAAGCGGGCTGCGATCGAATCTATACTTTCAACATCCGCCACTTTCGACAATTGGCTCCTTGGGAGACCGGATCACGGTTCCTTAGAGTTTTTCTATTCAACCGCAATCACCGCCCGTATTGCGGTGACTTGTGATCTGGCGGAGGAGGAGGGATTCGAACCCCCGAGACCCTTTCGAGTCTAACGGTTTTCAAGACCGCCGCATTTAACCACTCTGCCACTCCTCCGCATTGATTCTATTGTACTTGTGTAAACCAGCGTTGCACATTTTGTTGCACATTCACCCTTGGTCCGATAGATTTTCGACATGCAAAAGGGATACATCTACCAGACCAACGGCGCTTGGCATGTCCGCTACCGTGCGGACGGTAAGCAGGTCTCGCGCAGGCTGGCCGACTACAACGACCAATATCACGAAGCGTAGTGTCCGTCCACTGGCCGATGAAGTTCTTGACCCGCTGAATCAAGGCCTGCAAGTCAACGGGCCTATGACCCTGCAACAGTACGCGGAGACGGTGTACTTCCCGAACATCAAGACCAAAAAGAGTCCGTCCACAGTGAAAGATTCAGTCGCGCATTGGCGGGCTCCGGCTTTCGACTTGTACGACAGCCGATATTCAGCGTCTCTTGTACCGCATTGACGAACAGGAAGAACTCTCCCACCAATCGTTCTTGAACATCAACTCTTTGCTGTCGGCAATCTTCACACATGCCCGCCGTAGCGGAACGCTTCAAGGTCCGAACTCGACAGACGGCGTCGAGATTCCAGAGGGTAGGGTCGAAGATTATCAAGAAGACGCTGCAAGGCACGGGCGTCGAGTGGCGCGGCTTCCACGCATTCCGTCGTGGTCTCGGTACGCGGTTGTACAACAATGGGACGCCAATCGAAACCGTTGCCAAGGTACTCCGTCACGGCTCGGGTTCCGAAGTGACGTTGAAATACTACGTTGAGGTTGAAGAAGAGACGAAAGCCGCTGCAGTTGCAGAGTTTGCCGCGAAAAATCAAGAGAGCTCAGAGGAATCAGATTCTACTTACATCTGCCAGCCACAGTGGACGGAAAACAGTGTTCATGCATCGCCCCGACGATGACGATAGCAGTGCAGTCACGTCCTGGAATACAAATATGAACGATCTTCAGGATCTGTTTGCGAGCGCTTTGAAGGCAATCGAAGAACGCCAGCTGAGGAATCCGAAGGTTTTGCAAGGTTATTCGCAGTCGATCTGGAGGGGTGCGATTAAGCTCCGTGGCAGCAAAATGCTTGTATCTAATTGTAGGGTAAGGCTTTAAACATGCGTCGAATAGTGCGTAGCTTATGCGTAGATTGCTAGAGACAGTGCGTAGAATAATGCGTAGAATAAGCGTCGAATATGACCTACATCTATCTGTCCACCGATTGGCCCCAGTTCGCTTGGAACGCGGAGCTCGTCGTTCCACGTCTGTCCGCAACTCGGTACGAGCAAGGGCTGCTGCTAGGGCGGATGAAAGGCTTGGGCTATCAACTCAAGAATGAAGCGACGCTCGCGGCCTTAACCGAAGAAACAGTCAAATCCTCCGCCATCGAAGGGGAAGAACTAGATCCAGAGAGCGTCCGTTCTTCGCTGGCCCGTCACATGGGTCTCGAAGCCGCGGGCACGCGACCCGCCGACCGGAACGTCGAAGGAGTCGTCGAGATGATGCTCGATGCCACACAGCACTACGCGTCTCCTCTTACCGAAGAAAGAATTTTTGGATGGCACGCGGCATTGTTCCCGACTGGGCGCAGCGGAATGCGCAAGATAAAAACGGGTGCCTGGCGGGAAGGTCCGATGGAAGTTGTTTCCGGACCAGAAGGAAAGGAAAAAGTTCATTTCGAAGCTCCCGAACCAAAGCATGTCCAACAGGAAATGAAACAGTTTTTGGGCTGGTATGAAGACAAAAATGCGGTGAGCGAACTGCTCATCAAGACAGCGTTGGCGCATCTGTATTTTGTGACGATTCATCCTTTGGAAGACGGCAACGGAAGAATCGCGCGCGCGATCACCGAAATATCTCTGGCACGTCTTGAAAATAGTCCGCAGCGTTTCTACAGCATGTCGTCACAGATTCGAGAGGAACGCAAAGCCTACTACGAGATTCTTGAAGCGACGCAAAAAGCCGGAATGGATGTTACGAAATGGTTGGTCTGGTTTCTGGATTGCCTGGGACGGGCGATCGCGAAAGCAAAAACGCTGACGGCGGCGGTGCTTGAAAAAGACGCATTCTGGCGTCATCTCAAGGAAGAATCGATCGAAGTCAGCGAACGGCAAAAAAACATTATCAATATGTTGCTCGACGGGTTCGAAGGAAAACTGACGACTGAAAAATGGGGAAAGCTTGCGAAGACTTCCCACGACACAGCGCTTCGGGACATCCAGGATCTGATCGAAAAGCGAATCCTGAAACAGGACGAGGCGGGCGGAAGGAGCACGGCATACGTTTTGCTTCGCGAACGGGATGCGTGATCGCCCGCAAAAAACTCCACTTCGCTTGACAGCGCAGGGTTTCGCCTCAAGATCTATCTCTTGGAGCCGATGTAGCCGCAGCATTGGAGACCATCAGAAAATTCGGTGACCGCGAGGCACTCGATGCGACAGTAGATGACGCTTTTCCCGCAAGCCAGTTGGTGATTAGCGCTAACTCAGGTCGGTAAGCGGACAGCAAAAACGCACAAGTATACGCTGGAGGAAGTCGAGAAGATTACAGCCGCCGTGGATGGGGTAGCACGGTGTGCTGTGGTGGTGGCTGCGTGGACGGGATTATCACTTGCGGAACTGCGTGGACTAAAGTGGGTTGATATTGATTTTGAAAACGAGCGTTTGAACGTCATTCGCACGGTGTGGCATCACGAGATTATTGACACGAAGACGGAACACCGAGCCGCACCAGTGCATCTCTTACCAAATGTCATTACAGAATTGCAGGAGCACCGCAAAAACAATCCCACGACACAGTGGGTGTTTGAGGGTCCACGGGCTTTTCCGTTGGACGTGGCAACTCTCGGCTCCAAACAAAGCAAGAAAACCCGTCCTGACTTCCGTCTCTTTTCCGATGTCCCCAATCCCACCGTTTGGCTCCTGTCCCCCGTCAGTAAAAATGCGTGCTCGTGGATTGCCGAGCACATTCCCGACGATGCGATGTGGTTTGGCTCCAGCCAATGGCAGCTACAGTTTGATTTCGATCAAGCCGCGTTTGAGCGTCTCCTCGGTCGTCGTCTCGGTCGAACCGTGCTACTCACCAGCCGTATGGACTGGACGGCGGAACAAGTGGTGGCCGGTTATGCCGGCCAACAACAGGTTGAGCGCGTCTTTCGCGGCCTGAAAGACGGAGCGTGGCTCGCTTGGGGACCGATGCATCACTGGACCGACCGCAAGATTCGCATCCATGCGTTTTACTGCATGCTGGGCATCTCTCTATTGCAGTATGTGCATCGCCAAGCCAAAGTCGCCTGGAGCGATCTTTCCATGGAACAACTCATTGAAGAGTTGCAGCAGATTCAGCAGTTCGTTCTGCTCTATCCACGGCAAGGCGAGAAAGGCCCTGATCGCGCCGCCTACGTGCTCTCGAAGCAAACCCTCGCGCAGCAGGCTTTGACTAAAGCGTTGAAGCTCGACGAACTGCAGATTACCTACCGTGGGTAATACCAACCGGACGACTTAGATCGCACAAAAAAGAGCTCTTAGGTATCTGTCGGCTCAGCGCGCAGTAAACTCCCGCAGAATAGATGGAGTTTTGACACAGTTCTGACACAGCCGAGAGCATGTTTTCGTGGACTCTTTGCTGATCGCGAGAACGCTACGGCGCGCCGCGTTTTGCCCGCCTTTCATGATTTGCCGGAACCAACAGAGGGACTGTCTTTCTCTTGGAACATCCTTTGTATCGAGGCCATCGGCAAGAACAGGCGATTCGGTCTAGTCGGAAAGGGAATGAAGCCATAGCGTTTGTAAAACTCCACAGCTCCCTCGTCTTTCGCATCAACGATAGCTGCCCAGGACGCAACGCGCGCACTGTTCTGAAACGCTTTTTTCAGGGCATCAACAAGCAGGATTTCGCCTATTCCCTGTCCTCGAAACTCAACGCTTCTTGCCAATCGTCCCAATAAGGTTGCGGGAACCTCCTGCATCCGTGTCAGTTTCCTGGCGATCTCTCCCGGTATTTCGTCAAGTTTGACCGCATACGATGAGAGCGTGTAGTAGCCCGCAATCCTTTTTCCGTCAGGAGTCAGCACGAACACTGCAGCTAGATTCTTGCCGACTGCCTGTCCGGCCTGGTTCTTGAGATATTGCTGCAGGGACTCGTTGCCGCAAGAAAAAGCCGTCCGGTCGTGTTTCTTGCCGAGCGGCTCGATTTTGAAATTGCCGGGCAAAGATTAAAGACCCATTCGTTTGTGTCGAGCGACCGCCGCCTTCAATGCTTCGTTGGGTTCCGGCGGATTCAGCAGGGCTTCGATAAACACTTGCCGATCTTCATTCCGGAGCTCTAACACCTCGAACTCTCGGATTGCCTCTGTTGCGACAGGTTGCACCGCGTTGAGAATAAAATCCGTCACGGAAGTCCCGCGCAGATTGGCAGCCCGCTCGATATCTCGCTTCTGCATGCGTGTCATTCGGATTTCAACACGCTCTCCTCTAAGCGCCGTAGCCATATCTGCCTCCTTCTAACCTCTTGTTGAGTGTACGGCATTTTGCCGGTAAGGTCAATGAGAGTTCCGGGAATTTTCCGTACACGCACTTTCGCGCAAGCGGTTTGCCTCTTCCTTGCACCGCAGCTTGGGCGCGAAACCTCCCGCATCCCCGACCGATATGGAGTACCCAGCCTTATGCAAAAGTGCTTTGCTCATTGCTCGACGAGCTGTTGCCCGCCGTCGATGTCGTAAGTGCCGCCTGTAAGGGCTGTGTTGGTCATAATGTGCACGGCGAGCGCGGCTATGTCGGCCGGGCCAACGACGCGCCCGACCGGCAGCGTAGTGCGGAGTTGCTCGCGGCGGGCATCAAGCTGATTGCCGAGCAGAGATGCCGACAATGGTGTGTCGACAAACCCAGCGGCGATGAGGTTGACGCGGACCGGCGCGATCTCGAGGGCCAGGTTTCTCACTAACGCTGGCATTGCGGCCGTCAGAGCGCTGATCAGCGCCATTCCTGGCGCGCTATGGCGGCCGCCGGTGCCGCCCATGAAGAGCAGCGTTCCTCCCGCACGAACCTTTTTCGTCGCCATGCGAGCCACCTGCATGGGCAGGAAAAGATGCGCCTCCACGTCTCGGCGCGCCTTGTCAAAGTCGAACTCGGCCAACTTCGCATAGTAAGGACCGGGACCGGTGAGAAGAACGTGATCAATCCGAGCCGGCAGCT
Source organism: Candidatus Acidiferrales bacterium (assembly GCA_963742325.1). Classification (GTDB taxonomy): domain Bacteria; phylum Acidobacteriota; class Terriglobia; order Acidiferrales; family UBA7541; genus Acidiferrum. Next base: position 102,864 of record CAVULB010000001.1, read on the forward strand.
CGTTGAAGAAGCGCTCCAGTTGAGCGAAGTCGGTAGCGTCAAAGGCCGCGGTGTGCTGTGCGCCAAGGTCGCTCGCTGCGCGCTGGAGGGCCTCAGGATTACGGGCGGCGAGAACGAGCTTCGCTCCCCTATCACGGGCCAGTCGAGCGGTTTCGAGGCCGATGCCGGCGCTACCGCCGATCACAACGACGGTTTGGCCGAGAAGTTGCGGTTCGCGTTGCAGGAGGGAAGACCCGGTGGCGGTGCTCATAATTCCTCCGTTTCGGCTTGCAAAGTGCGTCCGCTTGTCCAACCCTAGACTCGGCCGGGATCGACCCGACCACTCGTCTCCGGAGCGATCGTTCGAAGTCGCTACGTCGGCAGCTTCGCCCCGCTTGCCTCCGCCACCATGTACGCGGCATACCAGTCTGGCCAGTTCGCGTCGCGCTGACCGCTGCGCTGTTCGCCGTGTGCCGCCTCTGCGCGCCGAAACGCGCGCGCCAGATCATTGGCAGATGCGAAGGTCGTCGTTGTGCCGTCGATCCGGCCGGGAAGTCGCGTCGTGATTTCCTGAAACAGCCAGCCGTTGCCGTCCGGGTCACGGAATGAGGCGAACGACCGATAGCTGCCATGCGCGGGATCGGGACCCTTAACCCGAATCCGCCCGAACAGGTAGGGCTCGTCTGGGCCACTGTGAACATCGCCGGCGCCGTGGAACACCTCGCTGACCTCAACGCCGCGACGGAGCAAATTCTCGCGGGCAGCCTCGATGTCGGCGACGATCAAATAAAGACCTTGGGCAGAGCCGGGAGCCGCCGCCGTGAGGTTCTTGCCGAAGATGATCGAGCACGCGGAACCAGGTGGGGTGAATTGAATCACGCGAAAGTCGTTGTTGTTGTCGTGGTCGGCGTCGAGCCGCCACCCAAGCCTTGCGTAGAACTCCTTTGCACGGTCGACATCCGAAACAGGGATGACCACGACTTCGAGCTTCATATCGAGATCTGCAACGCTCGTGCTTTTCGTCGCTTCGTCTTTGCTTACGTCTTTCGTGCTCATCGCCGACTCCTGTCTTGTGGGAATGGCGACCGTCCTCATAGCGCTGAAATGCGAGCTGCCGACGGAAGCGCCCCGACCCTCAACACCATTCTCAAGCGCCGCTTCCCGCCTGCTTCTTGGCGGGTCGCGGCATCGGCGTCACCCCTATCTGCTCCTCCGCCGTATACGGCGCTCCATAATACGGGAAATCCTTCCGAATACGCCCGCGGTCCGGAGCAAGGCCATCGACAAGGAGTATGTTGGCCGCCAGTGTCAACATCACATCCATCGCATCGTCAACCAGCGCGCGTCCATTGAAGCTGGCCACCTCAAATGCCGCTGGCGTTCCAAGCTCGTAGGGCAATGTATCCGGGCAAAGCCGCTCAGCAATCTGCCTTCCGTACTCAGCCGGATTCGGCGCCGAACCAGCATAGGTCGTCATCTTCTCCGCAAAATCCGCAATCGACTTCGCGAAGCGCTCAAGATCTTCAGACGGAACCGACGCATTGAATTGTTCTTTCAGCTCTTGATCGCTCGGAGGGCTCAGGAAGAGATGCGTAACCATAGGCAGGCCCCAACGCGAGACTTGTACCTCCGGTGCATGGCCAAAGAGGGAGATCGTTGCCCATGCGTTGATTTTCCCCTTCCCAATCAGTTCGCTCGGCACCTCCAGCACAATCGCCGTAACATTCCGCCTCGCAAAGGGATTCTGCTGATGCAGAAGTGCGTCCCCATCGTAGCGCTGGTCCTTGTAGAAAGCGGTCATAAATTCCCGGAATCCAGCATTGGCCGCAAATACATCTGGAGCGATCCCAACATACACACGAAGATCCGAATCAGTCGCGACCGAACCGGTTTCACCCTCAACCAGACCCTTTCCGGCGTCCCCGCGAACAGCGTCATCACCTGTTGCCTTCCGCACCACAAACGGCTGAATGTGAGTATGCTCACTGCCATCTCCGTGTCGTGGTTCACCAAACCTGAACTTGAACGTAACCTCTTCCCGCGCATCTCCGTTCAGGTCGAACCGGAACGCGTAGAGCCCTTCTGGATGCAGCGTATCCGGAGCCGATAATCCCACATCTGGATTCACGGTCATGGCCATGGCCGTCCTGCCCGGTGGTCCGTCAAAGAGATAGAAGTCGCAGAGGTTGAGACTCGGATCTTCCCTCGCCAGCTTGGTGTCGAAATGATGTGACATAGGTCTCTCCCTGCCAACGCTTTATTGATGCCTATCCGTGTCATCGTCGTCCGCCTCCCCGAAACTAGGGAGGTACCGGCCGAAGTTCAATTCGAAGTCGCTCTGAATACCGTAACCGATACCACGGAGCTTAACGCGGCGCGCCTGTGCACTGGGCAAGGCCAGCATTGGGAAGATCATGTCATTGCTCGACTGAAGCTCGGCAGGTGTCGGGATTCCGAACCGATTGATCTGCGCCTTCGCCGCGGATAGCGTTTCACGGTCGAACGAAGCCAGACGCCGGACGAGTGTATCGACAAACGAGTCCAGCTCGTTATCGTCCAGTGTGCGGTTCACCCAGCCATAGCGTTCGGCGATATCCGCATCAAAATCGTCGGCACTGAGCACGAACTCAAGTGCCCGCGAGCGGCCGACCATGCGCGGGAGCCATTCCATCGCTCCGCCGCCTGGGACCAGCCCGACGCCGACCTCAGGGTTGCCGAATACGGCGCTTTGCCGGCTGGCGAAGCGCATGTCGCAGGCCAGCACGAACTCGTTGCCGATGCCGCGCGTGCGGCCGCGAATCTTGGCGATGCTTACGACTGGCATGGACGAGAGGCGCAAGACAATGTCGCGCCAAAGGCCCAGCACCTCTGGCCGTTCCGCGGCCTTGGCTACGTCAAGATGGGCGATGAAGAAATCGGGATTCGCCGACTGGAATACTACGACCTTCACGGACGGGTCCGCCCCAAGTTCGGTCAACAGTGTTCCCAATTCGACGATCGTTGCGGGAACAAAGATGTTGATCGGCGGGTTGTTGAACGTAATCGTCCACCGACCCGGATGTGTGCGGTCGACGTTGAACCGCGAGGGCTCCGGTATGGCGCCTCGTTGTGTAGCAGTGGTCTCGGTCATCAGGTCCTCCTTTTGGGTAGTCTTACACTCCTCCGTCTCTGGACCTGGCGATAATTTTTTTGGGTCGGCTGGGACGACGAACTCCGTCGGTGAGTATCGAAGAGCCTAACACAAAATAAACCCGCCGGACATTAAACCTCGATCAGTAGCGGGCGCCTTGTACTTTTCGAGGTAGGTCGCCAGTGGCTCGACACGAATGATTTCTCGTTTCATAGATTTCCTCCGCTTGCTAGGCGCGACTCCGAGCAACCACGCTACACCGCTCGCAGAGGCTCTTCAAGACAACGGTTTGCGCGTAGGGTATGACGATTCCTCCCTCCGGTTCCCCAACCTCGCCTCCGCACACCTCAAAGTATGCGATGAAGTGACTTTGCGAATGCCTATAACCAGCTTTAGTTTGAAATGGTTAGGGAACTTTGGCGGAGAGGGAGGGATGCGAACCCTCGTTAGGGGATTTCGCCGCTAAAACGGTTTAGCAAGTTGAAAAGTCCTAGGCCTTGTTGTTCGGAATCAATCCTTTAGCGCGGTGCACAACACCGATTGTGGGGTCGAAAAAAAAGCCATTTGTGGGGACAACTGTTCCCCAAACTGTTCCCCAATTCCAGAACAGGAAACTTCAACGCGAAGCCGACTATTCAACATTACTTGTCCACATTAAGAAATCCAACTTGCCCAAGGAAATTGGATTCTCCTTTGCGGTTCCGGCTATCAACGGCATTCGAAGTTGTTGGCATCCTCTGTGTCGCCCCGTCCTTTGTAGTGGGCGTGTTTGGGGTAAGGGCATAATGGACGGCTGCGACCAGGATAGGCTTTGCCTGTCGCCAGCACCGAGCGCGGCACGATCCCCTTCTCTACCCAGTTGACCATAGCACCGAGAAAATCAAACTGATCGAGGCCCGGGCCACCGCCACAGTGACCCATTCCCGGCACAAAGTAAAACTGGCTCCACTTCGACACAGCCTCGAACCCGCCATTCGCAGCAGCCATGTCCTTGTAATAGTCGAAGGTATCGAGCGGCGAGAACCATGGATCGCTGTCGCCGTGGTAGAAAATCAGCTTTGCTCCGTGTGCAGCGAAAGTGGTCAGGTTCACCGACATCGAGTCCACCAGCGGTTGCGCATCCGCCAGGGCTTCTTTTTCAACATCTACCTCCATCGCGGTCGTGGCCGGGCCGAAAATCCCGGCACCCGGCGAGAGAATACCGCGGATGGGAGAGTCCGCGGCGATCCCTGTGTCGTAGAGAAATCCCGGATAAGCCTGGATTCCGCCGGTCGTCTTTGGACCGCCCATGGCTTTCTTGACTGCGGCTACCTTGTCCGGAGTCAGGCAGGAGTCGAGAGTCTTTCCTTCTTTGCAAGTCAGCGCCGCAGGATCAAAATCGCACGCCAGTGGATCTGAGATCATGCCATCGGCGACTCCGTCTTTGGCGTCACACTGCTTCAGAAGAGAATCGATGATCAGCTTGCGGTCCGCGTCTGTAATGGCCTGGGCGACGATGGGTTTGCCTTCGGCGTCTTTGGGCGCAATCTGGTTGAAGGCGACGGGGATCCATTTTCCGATGGCCAGATTCGATAGGCCGGTGCGCATGGCGGGATCGCCGGAGATAATCCCGTCGAACGTGCCAGGATAGCGCTGCGAGACAATCATGCCTTCACGGCCGCCGGTGGAACATCCGGCGAAATAGGAATAGGCGGCGGGCTTGCCGTAATACTGTGCGATCACCTGTTTGGCCAGCGATGCGACTTGGGCGTTTGCGAGATAGGCAAAATCCAGATAGGCCTGCTGATCTTTCATGAAATCGAAATCGAACGGTCCTCGGTGGCTTGTGTGGCCGGTGTCCGTGCTGACCACAGCGAATCCGCGCACTAGCCCCGGTGTGTCGCCGGCAGCGGTTAGTGCGAGTGGGGGGAACACAACGCCGTTGCCGCCCCCGCCGCCTTGCATCAGGAAATCGCCATTCCACTTGTCAGGCATTGCCAACGCGAAATGGATGCCAAACTCCTCGCCACCTATTCCGATGCGATGGTTTATTACACCTTCGACGCGACAGTAAGCCGGAAGGGGCGCGCTGTGACCGGGCCCATAGGGATTCGGCTCCGTGGTTCCGGCGGCAATCGACACCGCCTTGGTGATTTGAACACCAGGACTTTTAAAGTTCATCATGCTGACGCATGGATTCACCATTTGCGCTCGGGCAGACGAAGCCAGCGCGAGTAGGGACCACACGACTATCCGGTATATCGAAAACATAATTGATGTTGCCTCGCTTCTTAGTTGCAAGATTTTCTCAACCTGCTGTAGGCCAGAGACCATACTGATAAGACCAACTACTGCACTGGAAACGAATAGATGCTGATGCTGAAGGCCGGGAGGGACATCGTATCCGGTACGGGTGTTAGTTCCTGCTCCTGCACTTCCACTTCGGGCTTTTGTCCCACGATGTTCACGGCGGTGAGCTTATCGGGCGCCATTCGCCAAAGATGACCCTGGCTTGCGACCTTCGTACCGTGAATAGTGAGGTTCAGACTTTGCTGGGAATCGGACGGGTTCAGCACTGCAAAGGTGAGAGTTTTGTGATCGTCACTGAGAGCCGCGCTCACATCCAGAGGATAGGTGTCACTGCCGGGATTGACCGCGGGTTGGTCTCCGCCTGCGGGGAAGATCGGCTTCGGCTGAGGGGAATCACCTGAGACTTCCACCGGAATGGTACCGAAATGTTCGCGATACATTTTGAACAGAAGACCCGTGGGGCTGAGCACGGCGCGAGTGCGGTCCTCGTTGATCATGGCTGTGGCGAAGGTGAACGCACCCATCTGAAAGATGTCGGAGTGGCGGAACATCTCATGGAATGCCCAGGCATAAGCGGGGGCGGTTTTGTATGAGCCAGGAGGCGAGTCCCGGTCCATGTAGGCCCATTCGTCGATGGCGATCGGCACTGGTTTGGCCTCGAGCGCCGGAATCAGCTTTAGATACTTCTGATAATGCTCGTATTTCACGCGGACCTGTGTAGCCGGCGCACGCTCCCACTCGATCAGTGATTGCGGACCGATATTTACCTTCTTCTCCAACTTCAGATCGGTGTGCATATTGCTCGAAGAGTAGAAGTGCTCGCTGAGCATGTCGATGTAGTCCAGACAGTGGGCGAGCATGTGGCCGCTCCAGTCCGCTGTTGACAGATAGTCCGGAACGAACTTGCCCCCGATACGTTTGGACTGATTCGCTCCGGTCATCACGTCGGGCATCGCGCCGCCAGCAATCAGAATGATCGAGGGGTCCACCTTACGCATAGCTTTGGCGAACAGGACGTGTTTGAGTTCGAATTGTTCGATGGACAGGGCGCCCATCTGGTAATCGCCCCAGGGTTCGTTGCCAATGCCCCAGAACTTGACGTTGTAGGGCTTGGGATGGCCATTGGCAGCGCGCCATTTGCCCATGGGCGTGGTGACCGCACCGTTCGTATATTCCACCAACTCTCTCGCCGACCATTCGTCGCCAAAGCCGGCATTCACTGTGATGTACGGTTCCACATCGAGAAGACGGCAAAGTGTCAGAAACTCATCCGTGCCCACATCGTTTGGCTGCACAGCATGCCAGACCGGATCGTAGGTAGGAGGTCGCCTATCGATATCGCCGACAGCATTGCGCCATTCGTGCGCGGAGACGAAGTTGCCCCCCGGGAAGCGATACACCCCGGAGTGGAGTTGCTTCAATGCTTCGATCACTTCGCCGCGGAAACCTTCAATGTTGTCGGCCGGCATCAGCGAAGCAGCTCCAACATGAAACGCGCCTACGCCCGTACCGGTGATCTCGAGTCGCGCGTCGTCGCTGTCGGCTTTGGCGACGAAAGTGAGCGGGAACTTACGGTAAGTGGAGCCTAGAGCGGGAATCGTTACCGTCTGCTGGTCGCCTGCTTCGTTGCCCCAGACCAGCGTCACTTTCACCGTCGTTTTCGGGCTGCCTGCGAGAACGATCCTGCCTGTGTAGGCTCTCCCGTTTCGTACGGCCAGGCCAGACTGCATAAATCCATGCAGTTCCGTTTTGTCGAGTTTTACCAAGGGTGAGTGGTCGCCGGTGTACGGATTTTCACTGTCCATCGTGATGAACTCGTCGGCTACCATGGGCGTCCAGTGGCGCAAGGGCCCGCGGCGACGCCAAGGAGGTGTGGGTGGCTCTTCCGGCGGTTGCGAAGAGATCGGATAATAGAATTTACGATCCGCGAGCATTTCGGCCCAAACCCCTTCGTTGACGAGATTCCCAGCGTGCTCGAGGAACTGCCCGTAGATGTATTTCGAGATAGGGTGGCTAGTCTTGGAGGCGTCGATGGTGGCGTGAACGGGCTGAGTTTGTGGAAAAGCAGAACTGGGAAACAGCAGCACTGCGAGTAGGATGAGTTGCTTTGCGTAAGTGAGATTCTCGGGTTTTGAACGCACGCTATCGTGCCTCCTGTTCCTATTCCGGTAAAGTTCTCGTTCCCTTGATCTGAAACGCTCCAAGCACAGTCGGAGCGCCGGTATTTGGCTGGCCGCCCCCGATCGACAACGAATATTTGCCTTCGGCGATGATCGGATCGCCAGCTTCGGTGACCATGCTCAGATCACGGTCTTTCAGTTCGAAGCGCACATTCTGCGACTCGCCGGGCTGCAGCCGCACGCGCGTGAATCCGCGCAGAGCACGCAGCGGCGCTCCCGGCAGATTCGGGAAGCTGAGATAGAGCTGCACGGCCTCGTCGCCCTCACGCTTGCCGGTGTTGGTAACCGTGACTTCCGCGATGAGCGGATCGCCCGCGTTGATTGCCTTTTTCGGGAGGCGAAGCCCGCGATAGGAAAATGTGGTGTAGCTTAGGCCATAGCCAAAGGGGTAGAGCGGCTTGCCTTCGAAGTAGCGGTAAGTGCGGCCCTTCATGGCGTAGTCTTCAAACGAAGGCAACTGATCGACTCCCGTGTAGAAGGTGACCGGAAGCCGGCCAGCCGGATTGTTCGTACCGGAAAGCGTTTGTGCGATAGCCGTGCCGCCTTCCTCGCCTGGATACCAGGATTCCATAATCGCGTTCACGTGTTGGTTGGCCCAGTTCACGGCGAGCGCGCTGCCATTGGTCAGCACGAGGACCACGGGTTTGCCAACGGCCGCGACCGCTTCGAGCAAGTCCTCCTCGGGCTTGGGAAGATCGATGCTGGTGCGATCTCCACCCTTAAATCCTTCCTCGCTGACCGGCATCTCTTCGCCCTCCAATTCGCTGGTGATGCCCAGAACAGCGACGACGACATCAGCGCCCTTCGCCGCTTGCATGGCTTCGGGACTGGGCCGCGGATCATATTTCGACCAAATCAACTGCGCCATCAATGGCCCGGCGCTGCCTTGCCCGTAACCAACTTTGAGGTAGACCTTCTTCCCCTGCTCGAGGTGAATGTGTCCGGCTCGCACCTGTGGCGCTTCATCGGCACCGACCCAGCCGTCGGCCAGCGGTTTGCCATCGACCTCGAGTCGCGCGAACCCGCCTTGCAGACGCACGCCGACTGTGTAGTCACCGGTTTCGGTTGGGGTGAGGAAGCCGCTCCACTCGATGCGCAACGGATATTTGCCTGCGGCTTCCTGGGGGATATCCTCCGCCTTCAAATCTAGGTTGTTCACCGGCCGTTCCGTCAGGACCGTTCGTTGCGGCCCCCACATTTCTCCGGTAGAAAATTCCACGGTGAGCCCTGGGCGGCCTTCCAAAGTGGCGAGAAGCGACCCCGGAATGACATCGCCTTCATAACGCAAGAATTGCGTGCCAGGCACAAACGTGACTTGCGCGTCGGGAAATTCCGTTTTGATTCCGTCCAGCACGGAAACCGTGTGCGTGGGCCTGCCGTTGTAGTTGCCGAGCAGATAGCGGGTCTGGTCGGCGACTGGGCTTACGACAGCGATCTTGATTCCGCTTTTCTTGAGCGGCAGAGTGCCGTCGTTTTTGAGCAGAACCATGGACTCGTTGGCAAGCGCACGGGCCAGTTCGCGGTGCGCGCGACTGTCGAGCTCCTTTTCGTCGATCTTTGCATACGGAACCATCTCCGGGGGATCGAACAGGCCAAGCTTCATACGTGCCGTGAACAGTCGAATCAAGGCCGTGTCGATGTCGCTCTCCTTCAGAAAGCCCGTGTTGTAAGCGTCGAGGTAGGGCTGGTAGTCGCGATCGTCTTTGCTGTCCGCGTAGTTCAGGCATTCGTTATCCATGCCGCGCTGGATGGCCAGGGCGGAAGCTTCCGGTTGCGTCTTGGTGAAGTGGTGATCGCGAAAGATGTTGACGATGGCGGCGCAGTCAGAGACCACGTAGCCCTGGAAATTCCATTTGCCCCGCAACTGGTCCTGCAGCAGAAACTCGTTGACGCACGCGGGCTGCCCGTTGACGCTGTTGTAGGCGCACATGACCGAGCCAGCCTTGCCTTCGGTGACCGTGGCCCGAAAAGCGGGCAAATAGGTGTCCAGTTCGTCGTGCTTGCTGACTTTGACGTCGGCGGTGTGGCGCGTCGGCTCGGGCCCGCTGTGGACGGCGTAGTGCTTGGGCGTGGAAATGGCGCGATAGTATTTCGGATCATCGCCCTGCATTCCGGTGACGTAGGCCACGCCCAGGCGCGCGCTCAGGAATGGATCCTCACCGTAGGTTTCCTGGCCGCGTCCCCAGCGAGGGTCGCGAAAGATGTTGATGTTCGGCGCCCAGAAGTCCAGACCTTCCTGGGCGCGGCTGTGGCCGGCGCGCTCAAACTGTGCGCGCTTGATGCGCGCTTCAATGCCGATGGCGATGGCCATGCGATGGATGGCGTCTGTGTCAAACGTAGACGCCAGGCCAACCGGCTCGGGAAACTCCGTGGTGCCGCTCGAGGCAACACCGTGCAGCGCTTCACTCCACCAGTTGTAGGCGGGGATGTGCAAGCGCTCGATGGCGCGCGATTGGTTGGTCAATTGGCTGACCTTTTCCTCTACGGTCATGCGGTGCACCAGGTCCGCGGCGCGCTGTTCAGGTGGCAGCGAAGGGTTGAGGTAGGCCGGGGGGGCGGAATTTTGCGCGTACGCGCAGCTTGCGAACAAGACAACCGCGACTTCGACAAGTGCCTTACAGTTAGGTTTACGCATGTTCGGAGTAGGCCTCTGGAGTTGACGCTCTTCGATCTTCCAACCTGCACAAAACGGCTGCATTGTTCATTGGCTGGTTTGCTGAAACAGCCTTGGTGCAAAATCCTTGAGATCGCGGCGCCAGGTTTGCCACTCGTGGTCGGTGCCGGATGATTCGTAGAAAACATGTGGAATGTTCGCTTCGAGCAGCGAGGTGTGCAACCTCTGCAGGCCGGCGCGCATGCGCTCCGGCTCGGCTGTGCCGACGCCGAGCCACAGCAAATGGACTTTTTTGGCAAAGGTGGCGGGATTCGCAAATACGCCGTTGTAGTCGGTTTTGGGATCGAGTTTGCGGTCTCCAAGCACAAGCATACCGCCGGCCCCGCTGAATCCTCCGATGTAGGAAAACAGATCCAGATGATCGAGTGTGATTTGGAAAGTTTGCATGCCCCCCATGGAAAGGCCAGCCATGGCGCGATGATCGCGATCGGAAAGTGTCCTAAAGTTGGAATCGATATACGGGATTAGCGCCCGCGTGACATCATCTTCAAACGCAGCGGCCATGTCCTTCATGGCCTTCAGCATTTCGGGTGACCCAAAGGGTTTTCCCGTGAAATCGGGCGCAGGTTGACCGGCGCGGCCAGCATAGCCGTAGGCCATCACCAGGATCATTGGTTTGCAGCTTCCAGCGGCGATCAGATTGTCGAGAATGAAATTTGCACGACCCTGTTTTGTCCATCCGGTCTCATCTTCGCCGGCGCCGTGCTGCAGGTAGAGCACCGGATAGCGTAGTTTGGTCTGCTCGTCATATTTCGGTGGCAGGTAGACCAATGCATGCCGCCAGCTACCGGTCACCTTCGAGTTGTACCACACCTCACGAACCTGCCCATGCGGCACATCCTGAATTGAATAATAAGTAGACCCGGGCTCCGGCACTTCTACACCACTTGCGAGCTTACCGCCGCCAAAGAACGCATGAGTATTAGGATCGCTGACTTCTGCGCCATCGATGTTTAGTGTGTAGTAGTGGAACCCGGGGACCAAGGGAGTCGTGGTGACGGTCCAGAATCCGTCGGGCTGTTTGAGCATGTCGACTTTCGGTCCGCTCCAGAAATTCAGCTTCACCTTTGTAGCGTCGGGAGCTTTGATACGGATCTGCACCCTTCCCGTGCTGTCGACGCGGGGATATTCTGATCCCCAGACATTTGTCTCCGAGGGTTGATAACTGTCCGGGTCCTGTGCGCAACAATAAGTCACAAACAAGAACAGCAAGATCCCGAGTCGCTTCATGCAGCTCTCCTTGAGGAAAGAACTGCGTCCACTGATCCGCAGGCTTTCAGCTTCTCGTTGACGTTAACGCTTGGGAGTCATAGTACACTCGTACATGTCCTGTTCGTTGACTTTTTGAACGTGATCTTCATACGATAATGGTAATTTCTGTTTAAAGAGTTCCAGCACTTCCAACTGGCGTTTCGGGTGCGATCCGATGCAGGATTCCTCCCAACATGATCGAATCCAACCGCTCCATGCGGTTGTGCTGGCCCAGGCCGCGATGGCTCTACTGTTGGTCTTGGCCCCGCTCCTTTGTGCCGACACATCAGATCAAGGCAATAGATTCGTCTTCGAACGAGATAATCGAACCATCGTACTGGAGAGCTTCGGCCCAAATGTTCTGCGCGTGACCCTTAGTTCGGAGAAATCTGCGGCTCTTGGCCTGCCTGGCTATGGCATCGTCGGCACGCGTTCCATGGCTGGTTGGACGCACGAGCAAGACTCAGCCGGATACGAGGTTGTTCGTTCGGCGCGAATGCTGGTCCGTATTGCCCCGAAAAATCTGCCCGCACCAAAAGCAATGCCGCTCGACGAGTTGAACCAGTCCCTGAGAAACCGCTACTTCTATGGAGACCGGGGCCGGGGAACGTACAACGACGAAATCTTTATAGCGAACATTGCAGGCAAACCGCTGCTGAAGATGCGCCGATGGTCCATGGTTCCGAACGCATCATCCAACAACGCCGCGATGCAAGCGTCTGATGCTGGCTACCATATTTCTGCGACCTTCGACTCGCCGAGCGACGAGCATTACTATGGCCTTGGCCAACAGCAACAAGGTCTCCTCGATTTGCGCGACCATCAAGTCAAATGCTGGCACGATTATGGGGCGATGGGCGGAGAGAACGTTTGCGTTCCCTTCCTCGTCTCCAGCCGCGGCTATGGTCTTATCTGGGACAATCCATCGAAAACCACCGTCGATCTCGGCTTTAACCAGCAAAACGTTTGGTCCTCCGAAATTGGCGACCGGGTCTCTTTTTTCGTGGTCACGGGTGAGCAAACTGACGACGTCTACCAGGGCTACCGCCAACTGACCGGCATCACCCACATGTTGCCGCGGGCGGTTTACGGCTACATACAAAGCAAGGCCATCTATCCGACGCAGGAACAACTTCTTGACGTCGCGAAGGCGTATCGCGATCGAAATCTGCCTCTGGATGTGTTGGTCGTGGACTTCCTGAACATGACCAAGCAAGGCGAGTTGGACCTCGATCGGACCCGCTGGCCCGATCCAGCCGCCATGAACCGGCAACTTCATTCGATGGGTATCAACACTCTGTTGAGCGTCTGGCCTCACTTTTCTGCTGGCACGCAGTTTTACGACATGCTGCTTCAGAACGGCTGGCTCATTCACACTGCCGATGGAACTCCGGATCCCGGCGGCTTCACGAAGGAAATCGGACCGAACCTTGATACCACGAATGCGGCGGCGGCGAAGTGGTGGTGGGAATCGATACGGGATCGTTATGTGAAACCGTACGGATTCGACTACATTTGGCTCGATGAGACGGAACCGGATATCGACCCGGCGAAAGATTTGTTCTCAATCGGGTCAGGAGCCCGGTATTACAACGTGTACCCGCTGTTCCATACCGCTTCAGTTTACGAAGGTTTCCGCCGCGACTTCGGAGATGGCCGCCGTGTGATGATCCTAGCCCGCGCTGCCTATCTAGGCGCGCAACGCAACGGCACGGTGTTTTGGTCGAGCGACGTTGTTTCGACCTGGGACATGCTGAGACGGTCTATTCCCGCCGGCTTGAACTTTACTGCCAGTGGTATGCCTTACTGGGATACGGATATTGCCGGCTTTTTTTCACCTAACGTGTCAGTCAACTATCGCTCTGCACACAAACCTCTGGTCGATTCCTCGGACGTTAGCGAAACCGTGGATAGATATGAAGACTATCCTGAATTGTTCGTGCGCTGGTTCGAGTGGGGTGCCTTTCAGCCAGTGATGCGGGCACATGGCGAAAGAAAGCACAACGAGGTCTGGTCGTATGGCAAGCAGGCGGAGCCCATTCTTGAGAAGTATCTGCGCCTGCGCTATGAACTGCTCCCGTACATTTATTCACTCGCCTATGGCACCTACCAGACCGGCGCTCCGTTCATGCGCGCACTCTTCATGGACTTTCCGGATGACCCGAACGTAGCGGATATTCCGGACGAATACATGTTCGGACCGGCCTTCCTGGTGGCGCCGGTGACCGAGCAGGGCGCCACAAGCCGCAAGATGTACCTACCTGCAGGTTCCGATTGGTATAACTTTTGGACCAACGAACGGGTAAAGGGCGGCCAGTCGATCACTGTTGCCGCGCCAATAGACACCATCCCGCTGTTTGTTCGAGCTGGCTCCATCGTGCCGCTGGGTGTCGCAGTTCAGAGCGCACAGCAGCCGCAAGCGATTGCATCGGTGCATGTCTATCCTGGGGCTGACGCAGATTTCACGCTGTTCTCAGATGACGGAACTACTTATTCGTATGAGAAGGGCGGCGGTTCGGTCACCCGGCTTCATTGGGACGAGGCTGCGCATCGCTTGACACGCGACGGCACAGCCTGGACCGAATCGGCCGTAGCGGTCGTTGGCGTTGCGCATCCATGAACCGCGAACCATCCACGGTCACCAAATTGTCACTGAAACTGGCGCAAAACGCGCAAAAACGGGGCAAATCCAGAAAATAGAAGTTGTCGCTATCTCGCGGCTGGCAAAGGGATTTAGTTGAATTTTCAGTCGCATAGCGAAACGGCGATTTTATTTTTCAAGTTCACCGGTTTCAACCGGTCTTTCACTGCTCAATTTGAAGCTGTTCCCGTCTTGACCCCTGCTTTGATGCGAGCAGGCAGTCCCGCACAGCAGGCAAGGAAATGTGTCCTGAACTGGCCGCAATGAGGTATCTTGTGCGAGCGGATTTGCGTGGCGGACGGAGAGGTGGAGTCCTGGGTAAGGAGAAAGAGCATGAAGAACAAACTGAAGGGAAAGGCTGGATTGGCTGGGGCCTTCGTTGCGGGAATGATGATGACCACGGCCTTGTTCGGATGGGCTTCGACGGGGTCGAGAATGGCGCGGGAACTAGACTCGGGGCAGCAAGTTGCCGTGCCGAACATCATCAACCCGTCGATTACGGACGAGGACATCGTTTTACTTCGACAAGATTTACGAGCAAAGAAAATGCAGGTCATCGGGCAGAATATGTCTCTTTCCGATACGGAGGCGCAAAAGTTCTGGCCCATCTACAACCATTACGTGAAAGACTTGCAGGAAGTGAACAACCAGAAATATGACTTGTTGAAGCAGTACGCGCATATGTGGTCAACGATGACGGACCAGGACGCGGTGATTTATGTGCGGCACTGGCTGGAGGTGGATGCGGAAGTGCAGGCGTTGCGGGTGAAGTATGTGCCGGCGGTGAACCAGGTGCTGCCAGGAAAGAAGGCGGCAACTTTTTTTCAATTGGATCGGCGGCTAAACATGATCATCGATCTGCAATTGTTTTCGCAGATTCCGTTGGCTAAAGTGAAGGAGTCCAGTCCCCAGTGAGGTCCGGCCCTGGAATAATGCGAAGAGACGAAGCGCATCGTGACCTGGCAAACGCTGGAACCTGGTTGTTCGTTAGTTTGAGAGGTGCAAAGGGCTAGACTTCAGAAATTCACAGTCTTGCAGCACCGCCCCGACTGTAATTCACGGTTTCGTTACCTGACGGAAATCCGGATTGGGTTGCTTCCCACACTGAGACCAGAGAATGCCTTCACAAGGACTCCGAAACGTTGGTTTGTTTACCATCCGTCAACTGCATGCAGCATTCCTTCCGCCGAGTGGCAATAACAGTGGCGCCGACATAGTTCGCAAAAGGCCCTCCAGTCTTCTTTACGACGTGGATGAGAGACCGCCGTTATTGGTGGGACTGGGTGTTTCGTTCCAACATGTATTTCTCCTGTCCGTGGGATGGCTTTACGTTGTGGTGATCGTGAATTCGATCGGGGGAACAGAGGCGCAGGCGGAGTCCATCATTCGAATCTCCATGATTGCAGGCGGACTCGCCACCATTTTGCAGTCCACTCGCGGCGCCCTTGGAAGTGGCTATTTTTCCCCGCTTACCAGTAGTTTGATCTTCTTGCCCCCTTCCATCCTCGCTGTGCAAGCAGGAGGATATCCGCTGCTTTTCGGCATGGTTGCTGTGGCAGGAATTCTGCTGAGTTTAATGTCCCGGGTTTTGGACCGGGCCAGGGTTTTGTTTCCCCCCGAAGTAACCGGGCTAATGGTGGCCATGGCGGGACTGCAATTAATCCGCTTGGGATGTCCGAGGTTTGTCGGCTACAACGGACCTGGAACTGTTCCGGAGTTGCGCGCGTTCGTGGTCGGAGCTGTAACACTCATTGTGATGGTGGGCGCGACGGTCTGGAATAAAGGAAAGCTGCATGCTTTACCCATGTTGTTAGGTCTGTCGGCGGGATACATTCTGGCACTTGGTTCGGGTGTCCTGCCGTGGGCGCAATTTGTGAGTGAGCTCGACGAGCCGTGGATTAATTTTCCTCATCGCGTAGTTTCCGGATTGAGTTTCCGATTTTCTCTTCTCGCCCCATTCTTGATCGCTTCTCTCACCGCCGGATTGAAGATGGTCGGAGATTTAACGCTTTGTCAAAAAATTAACGACGCGGATTGGAAGCGAACGGACATGAAGTCGGCCAGTGGTGGGCTACTCGCGAGTGGTCTAGGGACGTTTTTCTCAGGTCTCTCCGGCGGGGTAGCTCAGACCACCGTCTCCAGCTGCATCGGACTTTCTCTGGCAACCGGAACGACGAGCCGCAGCCTTGCGATTCCGACAGGAATCATGATTGCCGCTCTAGCGTTTTTCCCCAAGCTCGCGGCCGTTTTGGCGGTAATGCCAGCTCCTGTCGTTGGGGCCATTCTGATTTATTCGGCATGTTTCATCGTGCTGGGAGGCATGCAACTTTTGACCTCGCGCATGTTGGACTCCCGGCGCATCTTTGCCGTGGGCATTTCCCTACTCTTTGGTTTGAGCGTGGATATGGCGCCGGAACTTTACCGCCGTATACCGGAAGCGTTGCACCCCCTCTTTAGCTCATCTACCGCGCTTGCGACGGTCTTGGTGGTCTCTCTCAGCTTGCTGTTCCGTTTGGGAATAGCAAGACGAGTTAGCTTAGAGGTGGTGCCTGGCGACGACATGGAGAAAATCCGTTCCATGATGGAAGAACACGGCGCCGCTTGGGGAATGCGCCGGGAAGTCGTCATATCCGCGGTGCAGGCCGTCCATGAGGCAGTAAACAGCGCTTTAGCTTTCAATCCCGGACTCGAACGAGCGCAAGTCAGCATAGAGTTCGACGAATTCAAGCTGGCTGCGGATTTAGAATATGAAGGAGTCCCCATACAGCTTGCAGAATCGCTTCCTTCATTTGAAAGACTGGGCACCCCTGAGGGGGTCGCACTTCTATCGACCTTTATGATTCGGCACTTTGCCGATCGTGTACGCATCAAAACTCACAAGGGAGGTTGCCGTATAGAGCTGACTTTCGACCACTAAGGTAAACTTCTTTGATTTCAGAGTTTGCTCCGACCGGTCGACTTTGGCACGTCGCGTCTCCCTTTGCATGGTCGTCTTCAGCCGAAATCTCATGGCCGCTTTTCAAAGACTTGGATGGGTCGTCGGAGATCGAAAAACATAAGGGCTATCTCGCGGATCTCCCGCACTACGGCTGGGTGCGCCGCGGCCGGTGGACCTTTTATCTTTGTCGGCCACACCCATCTTCAGTTTTCTCTTCGCCAAGGAGAGCAGTCGGTCGTAAATCCAGGAAGTATTGGGGGCACGGCCAGGGGACCGCGCCACATGGTCGTCACGGCACTGCAATTCTAGGCGTATTAGCGGAGAATGGAACATGGGCTCTTTATCGGGAAAGATGACTGCCACCGGATCGCCTGAAGGAAAGACGACGGCCACACATGCGCGCGCGATTGTGGATGTGGCAGACAAGCTCACACGTCTAGCAGAGCTGGCGCACGCATGCGATTCAGATCGAGTGGAAGAGCAGGCAAAGAATCTGGCGGAACGCCTGATAGAAGGGCGTTTCTACGTTGCGTGCATCGGGCAGTTCAAGCGGGGAAAGTCCACATTACTCAACGCCCTCGTCGGAGATTCCATTTTGCCAACTGGAGTCGTCCCCATCACCACAGTACCGACGGTGCTTCGTTACGGCGAGAAACGGAGCGCACGCGTTCGTTACCAGGGAGGCGCCTGGACCGATCTCGCGCCCGAAGAGTTGATGCAGTATGTTTCCGAAGAACATAACCCGGAGAACGCCAAGAGCGTCGCAGCCGTCGAAGTATTCGTTCCTAGCCCGCTGCTCGCGGATGGCATGTGTCTAGTCGACACGCCGGGGCTCGGATCGATTTTCGCCGGGAATACAGCTGCGACGCAGGCCTTCGTCCCTCAGATTGATGCTGCCATTATCCTGGTCGGAGCCGACCCACCCATTGCGGGAGAAGAACTGGCGCTGGTCGAAGAGGTGGGCAAACACGTGCGACAGCTTCTGGTCGTCCTCAACAAGGCAGACCGGGCGACCGAGGCAGAGCGCCGGATTGCTGGGCCGTTTACGCGGAAGGCGGTGGAGAAAAGGCTAGGGCGTTCCGTGGGACTTGTATACGAAATTAGCGCGTTCGAACGCCTGGAAAAGAGCAAAACGGGATGGGACTGGGACCTGCTGGTAGCGTCGCTGCAGAAGCTTGTCGAAGAGTCTGGCCGCGCCCTGGTCCGCGCGGCCGGTGAGCGAGGGTTACAACGGCTTGCTGAGGAGATGCTCTCGGTCCTGCTCGAAGAACGAGAAGCGTTGGTGCGGCCGATCGAGAAATCCGAGCGCCGTATTTCCGCCATGCGGGCAACAATCGCAGAAACAGAACGGTCGCTGAGAGAAATCGGATACCTGTTCATGGCGGAAAAGCATCGGCTCTCCGATCTGTTTCTCGAACGGAGAAAGAATTTCTTGCGGGAGAATCTGGTTGCGGCAAGAGCGGAAGCAAATGGGGAATTCCGAAGGATACGCCGAGGGTACGGTCCCACATTCCGGCGGGAGGCGATGCATGCAGCGCAAGCGATTGCGGCGAGTCGCGTTCTTCCCTGGCTTGGTAAAGAACAAGCGGACGCCGAACAGGAGTACCGCAAAGTGGCCGGGCGTTTTGTGAATATCGGGAACGAGTTTCTTGCGAAGCTCTCGGAAGCGAAAATCCCGGAGCTCTCCCGCATGCCGAACGCCCTTAACTCCGAGGAAGGTTTTCGCGTGGGATCCCGCTTCCGCTTCGAAGAGCTGATCAACGTGGCGCAGCCGGCTTCACCGTTGCGTTACCTGGCCGACGTCGTTGTTGGGCTAGTCGGTGCGTGCTCGGTAATTCAAAAAGATGCCATGGCGTTTTTCGAGTGTCTGCTAGAGATGAATACCACCCGTGTGCAATGCGATCTCGTGGATCGCGTCGAACAGAGCCAGGGCCAGTTGCAAGCGGAAATCCGCAAGCTACTCCAGCAAATCGCGCGTGTCGCAACGGCAGCTTTGGAACACGCGCGTGAAGTGAAGAGTCAGGGGAGCGCGGTCGTCGAGCAAAAGCTAAATCGGATTGCAGCCGCGGAGAGCGAGATTCATACGATGGCTGGAAGTTGCTAGAGACTTCTCTTCTTGATCGCACTGTCGCTGCGGTCGCGAAGCCGAGTCCCTTGCTGAATTTCACCCATGAGCACGCGCCCCCCAGCAGGGAGCAGCTGGATGCGAAGACTGCCAGGTAAAATGCGTGCGAGCGCGTCTAGCCACGGTCGAATCGTGATCCCTCTCAATTCGAAAGTCGCCGCCGGTAGGGTTCCTAACTGAGCGTTTGGATAAGCAAGTATATTGTGCGACAGCTTTTAACGGGATTCTTAATCCTCTCGTTGCGTTTTGCTCCACAATGCTTAGTTTTGAACGGGTTTATCGGTCGGCGGAGTGGAATGACGGAGCCTCTCCAATTTTGTCAACTGCTCGCGGACGAGATCCCCGTCTTTTGCATGCGGAGCTAATTCCAGGAAGGATTGTAACTCCGCTATGGCAAGGTCATAGTTGTTTCCTCGCGTGAAAATCTCAGCCAACACGAGATGCAGTGCCGGAGTCCGCATGAGCAGGTCTACGTGTTCAGCCTTGAGCGCGCTCTTCTCGGCTTCTGCAATCCTGTCGAGCTTGTAATTTGCCACCGCGTTATAAAAGTAGGCGTCGGCTGGACTCCACTCATCAAGATCTACAACGTAGACACTCTCGTCGCCGTAGCTCAACGGATCGACAGCTATGACGTGACCAGTAAATTGAAGCACTTCCACCCAATCCTGCGCTTCATACGCCATGGAAGCCAGGGAGAGGAACGGCGGCAGAAAATGTGTGTCGATGGCAGTGGCTTTCCTGTATGCGGCGCGAGCAGAATCCTTGTCGTTTCCCTTCTCGAGCACCGTGCCCAAGCGAAACCATGCGCTCGCGTACCTGGGGTTTATGGCCACGGCTTGCTCAAAGTATTTGCGCGCATCGGCAAGTTTGCCGTTCTTCTCCGCCAGGAGGCCTTTCTCATAGGCTTTTCTGGCGTTTGCTGATGCGTTGTAGGGGGTGGCGCTGATGGTTGCACCCTTCACCTGGGTTACCCTCTCCATCACAATCGCGCCCACATCTACGTTGCGATCGGAAGGAGTAAGGTCCATGAGGCTTCGGCTGTTGCCGTGAAAGCCACTCGCTGAAGCGCGCAGTTCGCACTTCGCGAAATCGTGCGGCGGAATCCCTCCGAAAGAAGGTTTGCCAGAGCCGATCTGTTGTGCAGCCGGGTCGTCGCTAGCGTCGAGTACGGAGTCGTTTCGCGACCCCGCCCCAAGTTGCATGCTGAAGGCGCCGCCAGGTGTGGCATACGCCTTTTGCCGAACCTTCTCGTTACAAACCATCTCCACGGACGCGTCGTGTGGAACAGGTGTGCCGTCGTCGGTGGCAACTCGGCCGGAGAGAAACATAACGAAATCCATATCTGGTTGAACGGGCTGCGGACTGGCGGGAACCGCGGACCCAGAAGAGTTAGCCGGTAGGGAGGACGGCGGAGGCGAGGGGATAGGAGCCGGCTTCTGGGCCAACACGCTGGGTGCCAGGAGTGCCATCGCGAGCGCGAGCACGACAAGAATGCGCCTACGGTCGGTCACATCTCCATCTCCTGAGACGAAGGGCCCGAGGCGCGAATTCTAGGATGCGGTCTGGTGCAAGTCAAGGTAATCGACAGTGCCGCCGCATCGGCAAGCGAATCCAGTCACCCGAAGCGGCCGCTCGCGCGCGGGAACCTCTGCCAAAACCCGCACATATAATGACCCGGAATCCGGCGAAAACCGTAGTATGGGGCAAGTACCTTTCGCGCGGGTATGGACATCATAGATAGAGCCCGCGAGGGCCGGCCAAGTCCCCGGGTCTTGAGCCGGTTGCGCGGGTTTTCGGTGGCCAGTGTGATCGGAGTCTTGGGTATGAAACGGAAGATATTTTTTCGACGGAATGCGCTCCCTATTCGATGTCCTGAAGTTGGAACTTTGCATTCCTGGCTGGCGTCTTAGGCAAGCAGAACTAGCCCGGCAAGTCTGGTTCACAACGAAAAGAAAATCGCAGGATGGCGGAGAGGGTAATCATGGGGCGGAGCAGTCGTTTCGGTAATCGAAAATTCCATCGAAAAACGGGACTGACTGCGGTTGGCCGCCCGGCGTCATCGTCACGCGCAAACCTGCTCCGGCTCTGTTTGGTTCTGCCGCTCGTGCTGTTTTCGGTTTCCTGCAACCGCGGCAACGCGCATGCCGAAGCTGCGGCCACGCTGCCGCCACCCCTCGTCACCGTTGTCCAGGCTTCGGCAGCGGACGTACCCAGATATTTGGACGAAATCGGACGAAATGTTGCCTTTGAATCGGTCACGATCACGCCGCAGGTTGCGGGCACCATCACGGAACGCCATTTTCAGGACGGCGAAAATCTGAAAAAGGGCCAGCTGTTGTTCGTCATCGATCCGCGGCCCTACAAGGCGCAACTGGACGCAGCGAAAGCCAGCCTGCAACAGGCCCAGGCCGCCCTCGATCTCGCGAAAATTCAGTTCGCGCGCGATCAGGAACTGGTCGGAACGCGCGCCATCTCCAAACAGGATTACGACACCAAGAAAAATGCGGTGGACGTGGTGCAAGCGCAGATCGAATCGGCCAAAGCGGCCATCGAAACCGCTCAAATCAACCTCGATTATTGCGATATCCACTCGCCGATTGACGGACGTGCCGGAGCGCGCCTGGTCGACGTGGGTAACGTCGTGCAAACCAACACGACGTCGCTGCTTTCGATCCAGCGGCTCGATCCCATCTACGCGACGTTTACCATCACCGAGAGCGATCTTCCCCAGGTTCAGAAAGAAATGGGGCGGGGCTTGTTGAAAGCGATGGTGCGGCTTCCGGGCGAAGCGGAAACGGCCGCGCGGCTGGGCAAAGTCGAATTCCTCGACAACGCCGTCCAGAACAGCACTGGCACGGTGAATTTGCGCGCCACGGTTTCCAATCCCGATCGCCATTTCTGGCCCGGCCAGTTTGTTCAGGTGAAGCTGGTGCTGTCCACGGAAAAGGGAGCGGTACTCGTTCCATCGCAAGCCACGCAGATCAGCCAGCAGGGGCCGTATGTCTACGTGATCAAACAGGATGATAGCGCGGAGCTGCGACCAGTCACGTTGGGCCAGCGCCAGGGGAACGATGTCGTCATTACCAGTGGACTCTCTGCGGGCGAACGCGTCGTGCTTGCGGGTCAATTGCTGGTGCGCCCCGGCGGCAAGGTGCACATTGATACCGCAGCGCCGGTGGGCAACGGCAGCGGCAGCAATTCGCAAAAGGGCGCGTCGTGAATCTCTCCGAACTCTTCATCCGACGCCCAGTGATGACCGTGGCCTTGACGGTCTCGGTCATCCTGTTTGGTCTGTTCGCGTACCTGCGCCTGCCGGTCAGCGACCTGCCCGCGGTCGACTACCCCGTGATTCAGGTGCAGGTGAGTTACCCGGGCGCGACACCGGAAACCATGGCCAACAATGTGGCCACGCCGCTCGAACGCCAGTTCATGCAGATTCCGGGTCTCGAAATGGTTACGTCCAACAACGGCCAAGGACACTCGAGCTTCGTTCTGCAATTTGATTTGAACAAAAGTCTCGACGCCGCCGCCACCGACGTGCAAGCCGCCATTACGCGCGCCAGCGGCCAACTTCCTGTCGATCTCCCGAGCCCGCCAACGTTTACGAAAACCAACCCGAATGATCAGCCCATTCAGTATCTGGTGCTCGTCAGCGACACGGCGACAGAAGGCCAGCTTTACGATTACGCCAGCACGCAGGTGGGGGAACGCATCAGCATTCTGCCGGGCGTTAGCCAGGTTGCGGTGTTTGGCACGCAGTCTGCCGTGCGCATCAAGGCGGATCCCTCCGCCATGGCCGTTCGCAACATCACCCTCGAAGATTTGACCACGGCGATCAAGAACGGCACGAGCTACACCGGCGCCGGCCAATTCGATGGCCCGCATCGTAGTTTTTTGCTACAGCCGCAAGGCCAGTTGAGCTCCGCCGAGCAATACGAGCAACTCATCGTCGGCCAGGATAAAGGCGCTCCGATTTATCTGAAGGATGTTGCCACCGCCAAACAGGGAGTGCAGGACGAACGCATCGACATGCGTTTCTGGGCGCGGGGCTATCCGACGCCTGGCGCCACGGTCGTGGTGGCAGTGTTCCGGCGCGCCGGAGCGAACGCCGTCGAAGTGTCCAAGTCCGTGCGTGACGAACTTCCCTCCATCGAGAGGCAGCTTCCGAGCTCGGTGCGCATCGCCACGGCTTACGATCGCTCCGTCACCATCGTGTCGAGCATTAAAGACGTGCAGGCCACGTTGTACATCGCCTTCGTTCTCGTTGTCATGGTGATTTTTCTTTTCCTTGGACGCGCCACGGACACATTAATTCCCGCGGTTGCGCTGCCGCTCTCGTTGCTGCTGACGTTCGTCGCGATGAACGTTCTCGGCTACAGCCTCGATAACTTGTCGTTAATGGCTCTCACTTTGGCCATCGGCTTCCTGGTTGACGACGCCATCGTCTTCCTGGAAAACACCGTTCGCCTGATGGAGGAAGGCCTTACCGCTTTAGAAGCGTCGCTGCAATCGGCCAAGGAAATCAGCTTCACGATTTTGACGATGACCTTGTCACTCGCCGCTGTGTTCATTCCGCTGGTGTTCATGGGCGGCCTCGTAGGGCGCATCTTCCGCGAATTCTCCATCACCATCGTTATCTCGATTCTCGCCAGCGGACTAGTTTCGTTGACGCTGACGCCACTGATGACATCACGGCTGCTATCCGGACGCGGAGCAGGCACCAAAAAGACCTGGGTGGAACGCATCAGCAGCAATATTGAACACCGCATTCTTGCCATCTACGGCAAGCAGTTGTGGTTCTTCCTGCGTCATCGCTGGATTTCCGCGCTGATCTGGTTGGTCTGTTTTGTCGGCACTGGCTACCTGTTCTACACCATTCCGAAATCGTTCCTCCCCGTCGGAGACAGCTCCTTCATCCGCGGCGTGCTCGTTGCCCAGGAAGGTACGTCTCCCGATCAGATGCACAAGTATCAAGATGCCGCGGAAAAAGTGCTGCACGCCAACCCCGCGGTCGCCGCCACATTTACCATGAGCGGCAATAGCCAATTCCTGCCGGCGAACCAGGCATTCTTGATTTCCTTCTTGAAGGATCCCAAGCAGCGCGCTCCGATCGATCAGGTTGCCGGCCAGCTGATGGGCGGAGTGATGTCCACGGTTCCAGGAGCCCTCGTTTTTCTTCAACCGAACCCGGTTCTCGAAATCAGCACGGGTGCAACCGCAAATATTCAGGGCCAGTTTGCATATGCCCTGTCCGGCATCGACTCGCAGGAAGTCTACGATGCCGCCAACAAGATGACGGCGAAGATGTACGAATATCCGGGCTTTTTGTTCGTGAACTCAGACCTTTTTAATCACACACCGAATCTTCAGGTCGACATTTTGCGGGATCAGGCCAAGCTGTACGGCGTTTCAGAGACGCGTATCCTTACGCTTCTGCACGATGCCTACTCGCAGAATTACAGCTATCTGATCAAGAAGCCGACCGACCAGTATCAGGTGATCCTGGAAGTGGCGGACGACCAGCGCTCGGATCCGCAAGACCTTAGCAAGCTGTATATCAAGAGCGACGATGGACTGCGCATGATCCCGCTGAGTGCGGTCACGAGCTGGCACGCGATCATCGGCCCGCAAGCGGTGAATCACATCAACCAGTTCACCAGCGTCACTTTGTTTTTCAACATGAAGCCCGGCTACACCGTAGGCCAGGCCACAGATTTCGTGGAAGCTTCAGCGAAACAAATCCTGCCGCAGGGAGTTCGCGGCGCGCTGCAAGGGGAAGCGCTGACGTTTCGCAACACTGCTAACGATCTGGCCATCCTGATGCTCGTCGCCGTGTTCGTGATGTACGTAATTCTGGCGATTCTGTATGAAAGCTACCTGCATCCGATCACGGTGCTTTCCTCCCTGCCGGTTGCGCTCGTTGGCGGTTTGCTGACCCTATGGCTGTTTCATTCCGAAGCATCGCTTTACGCCTACATCGGCATGTTCATGCTGATGGGCATCGTCAAGAAAAATGGAATCATGATCGTGGACTTTGCTGAGCAGCGCGTTCGTCACGGAGTCAAAGACGATCAAGCCATCCACGACGCCAGCTTGGAACGATTTCGCCCGATTATGATGACCACCATGGCGGCGTTGCTCGGAGCACTGCCGATCGCGCTCGGCTATGGAGCGGACGGTTCTTCGCGCCGGCCGCTGGGGTTGGTGGTGATCGGCGGACTTATCGTGTCCCAGTTTGTGACCTTGTTCGTCACACCGGCTATTTATCTCTACCTCGAGGAGTTCCAGGAAAAAGTGCTGGATCGCTATTCGTTTTTCCGCTCGACGCGAAAAACTCCAGAATCTCCCGCTCCCGCGGTCCGTCCCGCCTATGCCATGCAAGAAGGCGATGGAGACTAGAACAACCATGTTCCGTAATATTCGGAAGTGCGCAAACTTGCTCTCTGAGATTGCGTCTTTCTTGGCGATTGTTTTCATGGGAGCGTGTTCGGTCGGGCCGAACTACAAGCGTCCAGCTGTGAATGTTCCCAGCGCTTACCGCGGTCCCAGCCAACCCGACCCAGCATTGCCGCTGCCGCAGCCGGAGACGGCGGCAACGGCTCGAGCGCCCGCAGCCGCAACCACAGCAGACACCAATGCCTCCACGGTTACTTCCATTGGGGAGGAGAAGTGGTGGGATGTTTTTCAGGATAAGGAACTTCAGGGTCTGATTCGCACCGCGCTGAAAAATAATTACGATGTGCGCATTGCGGCCACCCGTGTTTTGCAGGCGCAAGCGCAACTAGGCATCACTCGCGCCGACCAATTCCCCACGCTGACTGGCGGCGGCAATGTCAGCAGCGTGCGCAACCCCACAATCGGTCCGATACCTGCCTATGAAATTACCCTGGGAGAGGTTGCGGCAAGCGCCTCTTGGAATGTGGACTTCTGGGGCCGCTATCGCCGGGCAACGGAAGCCGCGCGCGCCAATCTGCTTGCGAATGAGTGGGCGCAACGCGCCGTGATTTCCACTTTGGTCGCCGACGTCGCGAGTTCCTACTTCCAGCTTCGCCAACTGGATCGGCAACTCGAAATCTCCAAAAGCACGTTGGCTTCGCGACAGGATTCGCTGAATTTGACCAAGACGCTGGAAGAGCACGGAATAAATTCTCTTCTGGACGTTCGCCAGTCCGAACAACTCGTTTATACCGCCGGCGCGGAAATACCGGATCTCGAACGCCAAATCCAGCAGCAGGAAAACGCCATCAGCATCCTGCTGGGAAACAATCCGGAGCAAATTCCGCGTGGCCTGAAACTCACAGAGCAACCGCATTCTCCCGAGGTGCCGGTCGGGCTTCCTTCCGCTTTGTTGGAGCGGCGCCCGGACATTCGCGAAGCGGAAGAGAATCTGGTGGCGGCCAACGCGCAGATCGGCGTCGCGCGCGCCGCTTACTTCCCGCAAATCTCGCTGACGGGAAGCGCGGGCTACGAAAGCGCGAAACTGACCGACTTGTTTCAGGGGCCGGCGGGAGTCTGGACGTTGGCGGGAAGTTTGGTCCAACCAATTTTTGAAGGCGGCCGCTTGAAATCCGGTGTGAACCTGGCCGAAGCGCAACACCAACAGCTTCTGCTGACCTATCAGCAAACCATTCAGGGTGCCTTTCGCGACGTTTCCAACGCGCTGATTGCCTACCAGAAGTATCGCGAATTCCGCATCCAGGAGCAGCAGTTGGTCGATTCCGCCCAGGATGCCGCGCACCTTTCGGAAATTCGCTTCAAAGCCGGTACCGCAGACTACCTGGAAGTGCTCACGAACGAAACCAATTCGTTTTCGGCGGAGCTAAACCTGGCGCAAGCCCAGGGCAACGAACTCATCGCGCTGGTGCAGCTCTATCAAGCCCTTGGCGGCGGCTGGAACTAGTGCGATCCGCGGATTCCCTGGTCTTCTCGAACACTTCACGCTGATACTGCGCCGGTGAATAACCAACAAGGGACTTAAAATCGTTGATCAGATGTGCCTGATCGAAATAACCCAACTCCAGCGCCACTTGCGGCCAATCAAGGCTGTCGCCGGTGTTGAACCTCTCGATTAACTCGTGCAAACGATAGCGGCGGATCACCCACTTGGGGCTGGCCCCCACATATTCGCCGAAAATCCGTTGCAGCGAGCGTTTGCCGATTCCAGCTTTTTCCGCCAGATCGTCCACCGTTTTGATTTCCGTCTCCTGAAGAACGCGATTCACCAGTTGGCGTGCCAAAGCAGCCTTCTTGTCCGGCCTGGGGATGCGCGCTCGAAAGAACGCATTAGCGGCTGCAATCTTCCGCTCTTCCTTGCGAGAGGACCACAGCAGCGCTGCCAGCTTCTCCACGTCTTTTCCAAAAATGCTATTGGCTGAGACCGTGCGATTGGCGAGCGTCGAGACCGGCGCATTGAAGAATGGGCGAAAACCGCCGGGCTGGAATTTGACGCCAAATACGCTCGCTTGGTCTTCCAGAACGCGCGAGAATTTCCGTTGTTGGACGCCGCTCACAACCGGCTTGGCCTTTTCAAATATCAGGTGGACGTTGGGATGCGGCAGGCTCTCGACGGTTTGTGGCGGGCATCCGCGCAAGTCCCACTTTATGCTCCAATAGTGCGCGATCCATGGCGCCAGGTCCGGGGAGGGCTGCCGGCGCGAATGCCACAATTGCCCGGCCGCAATGGGGCGCCGCAGAATACCGCGGGCCTTGCCGACTTCCGGATCGTATTGCTCAACAACTTCAGCGGCATGCTTTTGTCGCGTTTTTCCAATCATTGCACCGGGCCCACAGTTACACTCTAAACATGAATCCCTTGGGAAAGATTCTCACTGCTGGCCGAGCGGTACAACCGGCCCATGAAGCAAGGATCGTGCGTGCAGCCGTGTGCCTGCTTTGTGCGCTTGGTCTCGCCGCCTTCGCCGGTACCCGTTCGCCCGCTTTAACGGACATTCACAAGGAGCCGATCACGATGCATCACGCCGCTGGAACATTCGAAGTAAAAATAGCTCCGCAAAAACCGGACAACCCTCAAGAGCAGACCGCGAAACTGGGAAGAATGTCCATCGACAAAAAATTTGAGGGCGACCTTACGGGCACCAGCGCAGGCGAAATGTTGAGCGTAATGTCCGAGCGCGAGGGTTCCGCCGGTTACGTGGCCATCGAACGCGTGAGCGGAACGTTGCAAGGCCGCAGTGGTACTTTCGCACTGCAACATTTTGGCAGCATGACGCGGGGTGTGCCACAACTGAACGTCTCCGTGGTGCCGGATTCCGGAACCGGACAATTGCTCGGTCTCACAGGCACCATGACCATCAAGATCGTCGATAAAAAGCACTTCTACGATTTTGCGTATACGATTGGGAATGATCAATGATTAGCCTTTCGCGTTGATCGTTATTGGAAATCTTAATTCCTTCACTTCTCGTCATTTTCTTAACGCTACTCCCTTGCCGTTGGGGTAGAACGCGGTCCGGCCCATGATTGGCTGGTAACCGCTGCCAGGTTTCGTAGCCAACCTAAATTCCCAACTGTTCGGGTAATTTCGCTGGGCGGCAAGTTAAGACCTGAAGCTCGGACGCCTTCAACGTGACAGGTTCGGTTCTACCGCCGTCGACAGGGAGCGTTCGAAGCGCATACGCCCATCAAGACGTGGCCGTAGTTCCCTCATTTTTCGCGGCTGCACAAAACGCAACAGACCCAATGGTCCAACATCGCGCTCGAACAGGTTTTGTGTGGTTTGCAACGGACTGGCGAATCAATGCGTGGTTTCTGCGCTATCGGAGCCGTCGATCGGCCGCGCTTCAAAATCGATTCCCCAGAAATGGGGTGCCGGCGTCAGGAATTCCACGCCTACCCGCGTGCCCCGTTTACCAGGTTCGCCCAGATACACGATGCGGCACTCCTGCTCTTCCTGGGTTTCCGGGTTCACCAGAACCAGCATCTCGCCGTTGTCCACTTCATGGCTCAAATTGAGCAGCCCGCCGTGCGCGCTAACCACCAGCGTCTCGCAGATTTCGCGAAACTTCCGTCCCTGGTGGCTGCGGCCGAGCGCCTGCAAACGCATCTTGTGGAAGACACGCTGGCTGCGCCTTTGCGAGCTTTGCGCTAGTTCGACCATGGGCCCATCATCCCCCCGGTGCTAACCGAGGTCAATGGCCCTTTCGGACAGGTGTTCCCCCCTAGCACGACCTCCGACTCGGGATGACCACCCGTAACTTGTACGCCGCTCGGGCCCGCCGTAAAATGAATGAGCGGCAACGGCATCCAGCTCGCGCCACACCATCCGCAGCCGCGTTTACTAGGAAATCATCCGGGTTATTTTATTTTGTTAGAGATTGTTGTGCCTGAGGGCCTTATATGAACCTTACTGAATATATCGAAGGTCGGCGCGAGCAACACTTGGCGGAGCTTTGCGAGTTTCTCCGAATACCCTCCATCAGCGCCAAAACAGAGCACAAACCGGACATCGAGCGCGCCGCCACCTGGGTCGCCGATCACCTTCGCTCCGCCGGCTTTAAAACCGTCGAGATCGTTGCGACCGATCTTCATCCCCTGGTTTATGCCGAATCCCTGGAAGCTCCCGGCAAGCCTACTGTCCTGCTTTACGGTCACTATGATGTGCAACCTGCCGAACCGCTGGATCTTTGGACTTCGCCGGCGTTCGATCCCGAAACGCGCAACGGTAATGTCTATGGACGGGGCACCGCCGATGATAAAGGCCAGGTCCATATTCACTTGAAGGCGCTGCAGTCCCTGCACGAGGTCCACGGCAAGTTTCCCATCAATATCAAAGTCCTGATTGAGGGCGAGGAGGAAGTCGGCAGCGTCAGCCTGTGGGATTACGTGCAAGCCAACAAGGAAAAGCTGAAAGCCGACGCGCTCGTCGTTTCCGATACGGCTATGCTGGGCAAAGGCGTTCCTTCGATCACGTATGGCTTGCGCGGTTTGAACTACTACCAGATTGAGCTCAGTGGGCCGATGCGCGACCTGCACTCCGGCGTTTACGGCGGCGCTGTTCCGAATCCGCTCACCATGCTCTCGGAGTTGTTCGCGAAACTTCACGACAAGAATTTCCGCGTGGCCATCCCCGGATTTTATGACCACGTGGATGCCGTGCCCGCTTCGGAACGTAAAGCGCTAAACGCGCTGCCCTGGAAAAAGAAGGATTTCGAACGGGCCGTGGGCGCTCCGGGTTATTTTGGGGAAAAAGGATTCACAACCGTGGAACGCCTGTGGATCCGGCCAACCCTGGAGCCCAACGGAATCTGGGGCGGCTATCAGGGAGAAGGGGCAAAGACCGTAATTCCGTCGAAAGCTTACGCGAAATTCTCCACGCGCTTGGTTCCCAGCCAGAATCCAAAGAAAATTGCCAAATTGGTGGAGCAACACATTCGCAAGCTGCTTCCGAAAACAGTGAACGTGAAATTTGAGACGCTGAGCACCGGCAAGCCGTGGGTGGCGCCTTACCACGATCCGATTTTCCACGTTGCACAGATGGCGCTGCAGAAGGGCTTTGGGAAAAAAGCCGTGTTTATTCGCGAAGGCGGTTCCATTCCCTTTGTTACGCAGATGCACGACACGTTCAAAGTGCCTTGCGTCCTTCTTGGTTTCGGGCTGCCCGATGAAAACGCGCACGCTCCCGACGAACACCTCTCGCTCGAAAATTACTATGGTGGGATAAAAGCCATCGCCCATCTCTACGAGGACTTGGCCTCACTCAAGCGATAGCGCGGTTCTTTTAGCTGCATCCCTCGCGCTGACTCGTTCTTGCCTGCCGCGGCCAGAGGAAACAGGTAGCGGCCTGCTTCCGTGCAACGCCCATCCGTTTTGGGTTGCCAAATTCCTATAGCGTGGACAACTGCTCGCGCCGGCCTTTGGCGTAATCATGCAAAGCGACGTTCGCGCTGCCAATTGTTTTTAGCGCCTCAGCCACCGCCGCTACATCTTTCCCGCGCACCACGATGTACATCTCGTCCTCAGGCAATCCTGTGTACACGCGGTTTCCGATGCATCCCAGGCTGGTGATTGTGCCGTTCTGCAGCGATGCCGGCAACGCCATGCATGTCGGTCTTCCCAATGCAGGCGCGCCACTGCCCACTCCCGCGCGATTTGCGGCTTCCTGCAGCAACATGGCGCCGGCGGGCTTCGCCGCGAACAGCACCACATCCGGCACAGCCGTCGCTTCTCCGAGCGGAGAATACAGAATCGCCTTGGGCGGCTTGGCCAGTCGCGGGATCTGCGGCACTTCTTCCGGCTTCACATATCCCAAATCGAACATCAGCTGCAATGTTTGCTCGGTTTCTTTTTCGCGTTCGGGCGAAAGCGCTATGTTGTGGGTGTACGCGCCCACCGCGCAGTTGAAATGGTTGTCCGGCACGGTGTAAAAAGTGCGGCCTCCCGCCGCCAATCGCCAAAAACTGCAGCCGGAAGGCTCCGTGCCCTCAAACTTGTTCACACTGGCCGGTAGTTGTTCCAGAAATGTGACGGCCACGGGCCTGCGCGTCGCTTTCGTCACTGCTGCAATTTGTTGCTCCAGTTCTTTTGCGTTCCAGTTTGCACTCATCTATGCCCTTCTCCCTTGATTCATTTGGAATTAGGAAGGATAGCACGCAGCCATGATGGCGCAATATTTTGTCGCAACTGCTCCAACCCGCATGAAACCTGCGCGTTTTGCACATGCCTTCAAAAAAATCGCATTTTTCCCTTCATTTTTGGGGGTTCGCACTTGCGTTCCCTACCTGCGTTCGTTATAGTTCCATGCGGCCCGAGTTTTTCATCGAAAAATAGGGGTTTTTCGCTCGTGGCTGGCCTCGATTCATTCGGGGTGGATAGACAAATCAGGAGGATAAGCAGACTAAATGGCAGCTAAGCCACTGAGCAAGACAAAAATAGTTTCACACATTGCCGAGAAAGTGGGCACGTCCAAGAAGACGGTTGCGACTTTCTTTGAAGAACTACACAAGTTGGCCGTGAAAGAAGCAAAGGGCGCCGCTGGCAAATTCGTCATCCCCGGCATCGGCCGTGTTGTGAAGGCTCATCGCAAGGCGCGCATCGGTCGCAATCCTCAGACCGGTGAGCAGATCAAGATCAAGGCAAAGACGGTTGTTCGTCTCCGTCCCGCCAAGGTCCTCAAGGACGCCGTTCTGAAGTAGTTTGTGCTCCCTCCTCGGGAGAAACGAAAATAGAAAACCCCCGGCAGCCACTCGTTCAGGTCGCCGGGGGTTTCCGTTTAATGACCAATGCGCGAATAAACGCGCTTCGAATTTGCGGCTAGGGAGCGGTTTCCGGTGAATTCTTCTACAGCGTCTTTACATACGCGATTACGTCCTTAATCTGCGCGGGTTCCAGAACATCCTTGAACGGCGGCATCAACTGGTCACCATTTTCGATCCAGCTTTTCAGGCTGTCGTCGGTGATTTTATTTCCGTTCACGCTGAACGTGCCGCGCTTGGAAATTCCTTTTAGCCCCGGACCGATTTTCTTTTGATCGCTGGTATCGTAATGGCAGACGGAACATTTCTGCTGAAACAGCGATTTCCCGCGCGCCACCGCCGCCGCGTTCGCGCCGCCCGCTTTCTTTCCGGAGTCTTGCGCGGACAGCGCGCCGGCGCCTGCCAGGGCGACACAAATCAGTGCCACCGAAATTCCTGTCGCGATGCGATTCATCACGTTTCCCCTCCCCATTCCCTTACCAATCTTGTTTCTGGCCTTTTATTCTCTCTATTCTGTGGCCGAATTTCCACTGCACCCCGTCAGAAAGGACAGGTGGTGTTTTTGCACAGATAGAACCTTCGTACCTTTGACCCGCAACGGTTTTCCCCGCCACAATGGGCGCATGAATCAGGAGACGCTGACTCGTGCGTGGGAAGTGTTGCAAGACGCCTATCAAGCACAAATGGAAGGTGATTACGATCGCGCGGTTGAACTCTACCACTCTTCTCTCGACCTTCATCCCACCGCCGAAGCGCACACTTTTCTCGGCTGGACCTATCACTTTCAAGGCAAATTGCTGGATGCGATCGCCGAATGCAAGCGCGCCATCGAACTCGATCCCGATTTTGGCAACCCTTACAACGACATTGGCGCATACATGATCGAACTCGGCCAGTTCGACGAAGCCATTCCGTGGCTGCAGCAAGCCGTCGAGTCGCGCCGCTACGAACCGCGCCACTTCCCTCATTACAATTTGGGCCGTGCGTATCTTGGCAAGGAAATGTATGGCCAGGCGATGCGCTGTTTTCAGGAAGCGCTGAACGTGGAACCGCGCTATTCGCTGGCACGCCAAGCGCTCGAATCCCTGCGCCGGATGGTAAACTAGTTCCACGTTACCCGTGCCTACTGGGCTCTGGCTTCCGCAGACGGTTTCACCACGCGATCGTAAATCCACAGTAAAAGAGTGGTTGCGATGCCGATGGCGGTGAGCGCCCACAGAAAGCGCTGCGGTTGCTGTTGCACTTCGCCAAAATGGTGCAGCAGAATGCCTCCAATCGGCCCGGATGCAAATGCTCCAATGCCCAGCGGCAAGAATGCGAATCCCATGTACGTGCCCTGCTGACCGGGCGGCGCCAGGCGCGAGATGTAATCGTAATAGCGCGGCTGCTGGATCAATTCGCCGACGGCAATCACCACCAGCGTGCCGTACACCGCAATAACGTTTCCACGCAACGCGAGAACCGCGAATCCCACCATGGAAATCAGCGTTCCCAGCACTACCGCACGGAACGCGGAGATCTTTTGCGTTAGCACGCTGAACAGCACCGTGAACGCGATCACGATGAGCGGTCCGGTGGAAAGCATGCGCTCCGTGTCCGCTTTTGCGTTCACGTAATCGTGAACGTAGATCGGCAGGGTCACGAATTCCTGCCAGTACACGATCCAGTAGCCCGAAAAAATCAAAAGGAAAAGCATGAACTTCGGATTTCCCAGCACCTTCAGAAAATTGCTCAGTGTTACACTCAGGCTTTCCGTGGCTGCTTCGCCGGACTTGCGCGGCTCGCGGAAAAAAACCACCACCGCGAAGAACATGGCAAACACGCAAAGCGCGGACATGCGAAAAACATTTTCGACGCTCAGATTCCTGTGTACCCAGGAAGCCACGAACGGGCCGAGCGCGCCGCCGATGTTCACCAGCGTGTAGTAAATGGAATAGCCGATGGAGCGCACATTTTCGTTCGACGCCCGCGCCGTGGTGCCCACCACGCTGGGCTTTACCAGCGCGATTCCGAGCGCCGGCAACATCAGCACCAACGTCACCAGCACCACCAGCGGCACCGCTGCGCGCACCGGCCCCAGCCACGCCGCGCCGATCGAACCCAGCAGAAAATACGATCCCGCCAGAATCAGGTAAGCCAGCGAAAGCGCACGCCGGAATCCCAGACGGTCGGCAATCGCTCCGCCGAAAATCGCCAGGAACCACACCAGGCCGCCGAACAATCCGGCGAGATTGGCGGCGCGCTCCAGGGGAAAGCTCAGGGTCTCGTGCAGGTATCGCGCCAAGGAAGCAAACGCGGCGTAGTATGCCAGCCTCTCGAACAACTCGCTGACATTGGCGACCCAGAACGCGCGCTCAAACCCACTCTTCACTTCTTCCAGCCGCCCTTGGAAGCTCATCCGTCCTCCGTCATCTACAAGCGGCACATCATATCTTATTTGGAATAAGGCTGGTTCACCCGTCAGGCGTGTCGCTGGCTTCCTCCCCGAAGGAGCCGGACGAAAAACCAGAAAAGCTTATTTTCATGGTTCGTTGTGGTTCGAACAACCACGATTTATTCCTACCGCAAGACCACCAGGGGATCGACACGCGTCGCCCGCCGCGCCGGCAGAAAGCCGGTGAAAACAGCGACGACAAGCATCGCTACGGTCGCAAGAACGATAGCGGAGACGTCGGTAGCTTTGACAGCAAACACAACAAATCGGAAATAAGGCTGGATGCCAATCGTGTCGCCGCGTAAGAAGCCGCAATGCCCATCACGACTCCGCAACGAACCAGCAGCAGGCTCGCGCAGCACCAAGCGAAGAATGCTGGCGTATTGGGCGGCCCAGTGCCATGCGAATGGCGATCTCCGAAGTCCGGCGCAGAACGGCATGGGACAAAATGCCGTAGAGTCGCACGCAAGCGAGCGGCATCGCCGCTAGCCCGAAGAAGCCGGTCAGCTTGGCGAAAAGGCGCTCCTGAAGAAGTGCGTCATCGATGTGCTGGGTTTCTGTTCCACTGAACATCACGATCCCTCTTCGGTTATTGCTGGAATGGCCCCGCAGGTGCTCTAAAGACAGATATTGACATTGCGGAACTGGCTTTCTGGGGCGTATGGTTTGCGCTATGCGGAGGCGGCCCGGTTCAGCCGGATCCGTGGCAAAGCGGGGAGGGACGCGATGGGGTACCTATTGGTGCGCCACAAGGTTAAGGAGTATCACGAGTGGAAACGGGTCTTCGACACGCACAAGGACGCGCAACGGCACGGTGGTCTGCGGATCGAAAAAGTGATGCGGAATTTGTACGAGCCCAATGAAGTGTTCTTGTTGTTTGAGGTGACGGATCTGGCGAAAGCCCGCGGCTTTGTGTTTTCTTCAGAGGTGCCAAGCGCCCAGGCGGAGTCCGGTGTGGTGGACAAACCCGATATTTATTTTCTCGCCTAGGCGCGGGGCGTGCCATCGCGGCCGGCAGGTTCCCACCATGCGATGGCATTGCCTTCCGGATCGTAAAGCTGTGCGGAGCGGCCATTGGGATACTTTTCCCCATCCACTTCGAAGGGAATTCCCGCAGCGCGCAGTTGCCGAACGATCGCATCCAGATTCCTTACCCGAAAATTCTTAGCCCATAAACCGGGTAGAGAGAAGGGAAAGAGTTTGCCTTAGCCAAGCCCGGATTACGGCAATTACGGCTACGGCTTTTCCGATTCCTGGCGCTGGCGCTCTTCGGTCCAGGGGGGCACGATGCCGATCGAACGCCCGTAGGCGACGGATTGGCCCAGGTGCTCGCCGTAGTGGCCGGTGATCATGAAGAACGCACCGCGGATTGTCGACAATCCGCGCGGGGTCTTGATTTCCTTGTCGAGTTCGGAATCTTTGATGGTCAAAATCGCGGTGCGAATCTGCGCGAAGGAATCCTTTAACGCCTGAATCACTTTGGCCTTATCCGTGGCCGACGACAGCAGCGTTTTCGGATCGACGCCAGCGGGATAGGGGGTGCCAAGCATTTTTGCAAATCCGTAATTGGCGCTCACCACGTGCATATAGACTTCGCCAATGGAGCGAATGCCCTCGGCGGGACGCCACGTATATTTCTCTGCCGGAATCGCATTCGCCAGGCGTTCGAAACGCTGCTCGTAATAGGAAACTTCATCCAGGAATTCCATGCGCGCCCCGGAAGTCGGGGCCATGGGCGTCGCGAGGGCCTTTTCAACCGGCTTTTCCTGAGCCGGCGTGGCCGCGCCAAAAACAAAGAGAAGTGAGAAAAGCACGAACGAAATTCTGCGCATGGCGCACCCCCATTGGCCGGCCAGAACAGCGGAAAGTATTCTACAACGGAAGAACGACAATCACCTCGCATCTGAAAATGAGTGCGACGCAAAAGCAAGCGAAGCGGGCAGACGCTCGGCGAAGTAACTGGCATCGTGCCGACCAGGATAAATGTGAAATTCGTGCGGGATGTGGCGCGACGTCAGGATCTTATCGAGCGCGACGGCTCCCGCGTCGAAACCATAATCGTCCTGATCGCCGCAGTCGAAATAGATCTTCAGGCTGAAAAGATTGGCGGTGCGCGCCAGCGTCAGGGGACTGTTGCGTTCCCAGAAAGTTTCATCGGGCGGACTTCCAAAGACGGCGCCCAACACTTGCGACCGTCGCGAATTGGGCGTTGGCCCGAGAAAGGCCGGGAGTTTTTCGATCAGCGCCGCGCTGTGCGCGCTGGCGGAAATAAATAATTGCGGGTGGCGAAACGCAAGGTGCAAAGCGCCGTAGCCTCCCATGGAAATGCCAGCGATGGCACGATGGCCGCGGCCCGGTTCCACGCGATAGCGCTTCTCGATGAACGGGAAAAACTCCTGCAGCAGGAAATCCTCGTAGCGATCCTTGCCATCTTTGGAATTGATGTAGAAGCTGGCACCGCCATCCGGCGTGGCGATCAGAAAATCCTTTAGCTCGCCCTTTTCCCACATGTCTTCCGTAAGATTCCAGGCGCCGGAATGCACAAAGAATTGTTCGTTGTCGCCAAGCCCATGCAGGTAATAGAGGACGGGAAATTGCCGGTTCTTGTCGCTCTCGAAAGATGGCGGCAGAACGATGCAGTAGGGGACGCGGCGCGCAAGAATCTTGCTGGGGATGGTATTGCACTCGACGCGGCCGCTAGAAGCGCAACAGGTGGCAACCAGCGTTAAGAATGCGACGAACAAAAAGGCCATGCGCGCTTTATTCATAGCGTAGCGCGTCGACGGGGTTGAGTTTGGCCGCACGAGAAGCAGGATAAAGTCCCGCCATCAGGCTGACAACCACCGCGAAAACCAGCGCGAGGATCACCAGCCACCACGGCACGGAAGAAAGATCGATGGGATTCAGATTTTGGCGCTTCAGATAAACGTTGGTGCCAAACGTGATGGCGCGGCCGAGCAGCCAACCGAAAGCTACCCCTAAAATTCCGCCGAAAAAGCCCATTACGCCGGCTTCAACAAAAAACAGCTGCTGCACGTCGGAATCCGCGGCGCCCAGAGCCTTCAAAACGCCGATTTCGCGGCGCCGTTCGAGTATGGCCATCACCAACGTGTTCACGATGCCGAGGGTGGCGACCGCGAGAGCGAGGCTGCCGAAGATTCCCAGCAGAAGGTCAAAAACAGAGAAAAAAGTGCGCAGCGATTTGGAAGCATCCAGAAGGGAGAAAGCGTTGAAGCCGAGATCCTTGATCGTGGCCTCCAGCGCTTCCACCTGCGAAGGAGATTTGGCTCGCACGGAAAGCGAAGGATAGGTGACCTTCGTGGAAGTGCTGCCGCGCACGATATCGCGCAGATCATTTACCTGCGCGGCGCGTAATGTGGACGCAGTATCCAGAGGCATCAGCAAGCGCGCGTTGCCGATGCCTCCGTACCCAGCCGCAGGCTCGGTTTCAACCACGCCCACGATTTTCAGGCGCAACTGTTTGGGTACCACCGAAAAGCCACCGCCCGCGTCCGTTGCGCCGGCAGATGTGTCGCCGCCAGCTACAGGTATCGCCTGGCGCTCCGCGTAGCGCAGCGTGAGAAATTGCCCGATCAGCGAAGGCGGGTTGTTCGAAAGTTCCTTGGCAAACTCAATTTGCAGAATCGCTTCGTCGGCCGTGGCCGAAGAAAAAAAGTTGCCCTGCATGCCATCGAATGCACCGGAGTTTCGCGCCGAGTCCGGCATCCCGGCAACGACCGTGGCATAAGGCTTATCGTTGAAGCGAACTTCCGTATAAAAGCGAACTTGGGGATAAACTTCGATCACGTTGGGCAGTTTCTCGAGTTCCTGCCGCGCGTCTTCATCGAGAGGCCGCGGAGGCTTGCTGGGTTCGGCTTCACGTTGCGGGCGGCCCAGGCCGCGAAACGTGTTCTTGGTGGTGACCAGAATCGTGTCAAACAGGCCGCTTTGCGACAGGCGTTTGGAAGCAAGCTGCTGCAGCCCTACGCCGAGCGACAACATGGCCACAAGAGAAGCGACGCCGACGGCCACGCCCAGTGTGGTCAGGGCGTTGCGAAGGATTGCTTCGCGAAGATTTCGCAGCGCCAGGTCGGTCAGATCCTGGTATTTCATTCTGCCGCACCTCGCGTCGCTTCGACCACGCCCAGCAGCTTGCCATCGCCCATCGTGGCCAGGCGATCGGCGAATCGTTCGGCCAGCGGGCGTTCGTGCGTGACCATTACGATGGTCATACCCAATTGTGTTTGCAGTCCGCGAAGCAGCGAGAGAATCGTTTCGCCGGTGGTGGAGTCGAGATTGCCCGTGGGCTCGTCTGCAAGCAGAATTTTCGGGCGATTCACCAGCGCACGAGCAATCGCCACGCGTTGTTGTTCGCCGCCGGAAAGCTCCGAAGGCCGGTGGCCGATGCGATGGGTCAGCCGCACATGTTCCAATGCTTCCTGTACGCGGCCGGCGCGCTCGCCGCGCTCCACTTCCGCAAGCCGCAGCGGCAACTCCACATTTTCTTCCAGCGTCATGCGCGGCAGAAGATTGAACGATTGAAAAATCATGCCCACGGTGTTGCGGCGGTAGCGCGCCAGATCGAGCGGCGAAAGAGCGGCGAGCTCGGCTCCATTGGCGACGATGGAACCGGCGGTGGGCCGGTCCAGCCCGGCCATCAGATTGAGCAGCGTGGATTTTCCGGAGCCGGAAGAGCCGAGCAGCGCAAGATATTCGCCGGGCGCGACGGAGAAAGATACATCATCCACGGCGCGGACGCGTGTTTCACCCATAAGATAGTGCCGGGAAATGTGATGCAACTGGACGGCGGGTTGTGTGTCTGGCATAGGCTCAGTTCATGATACGTCCAGCGGGTCTAGAAACTTACATTCCGTTGGATGCGCCCGGGAAGGACTTGGTGAGCTTTGCGCGGAAACAGGAGGAAAGCATGAAGGCAATCGCGGACGGACGGGATTGGATCGACCGCTACGTGGCGCGCAAGGGCGCGGCGCTGGAAGAGGTGTCGCAAGGGTTGCGACGTCTGATGAAGAAGACCGTACCCGGAATGAAGGAGTCCGTGAATCACTGGAAAATTCCGACGTTCGAATCAAATGGTCCGATGTGTTTTTTCATGATCGCGAAAAATCACGTGACCTTTGGTTTCCTGCGCGGCACGTCGCTGCCCGATCCCGCAAAGCTGCTGGAAGGCACCGGCAAGAACTTGCGACACGTGAAATTGCGTACACGTGAACATTTGCGGAATCCCGCGCTGAAAAAACTGATCCAGGCCGCGGTGCGCCTGAATAAAAAAGAGCCGATGGAAGGCATGAAGCCGAAGAAGATGAAAAAGTGAGCCTCCGCCCGATTTACATTTGGCTCATGTGATTCCCAGTCCGGCGCGCCCTCGTACTTCGTCTGAAATATTTCCGCCGGAAACGAGCAGCACAAGCGGGCCTCGCGGTTCGGGTTCTTTGAGGAATGCTGCCGTCGCCGCGGCGCCGGCGGGCTCAGCCACAACTTCCACTTGCAGATAAAGAAGCCGGATCGCCTGGATCATTTCCTCCTCGCTGACCAGAACAACGTTGTCCACAATCTCGCGAATGGTCTGGACATTCTCCCCTTGCGGCGTGCGCGTGGCCAGGCCGTCGGCACAGGTAGCGCACGTTTCCGTGGGCACCGCGCGGCCCGCCTTCCACGATAAATAATAGGAAGGGGCACCTGCCGCCTGCACGCCAACAATTTTGACCTCTGGCTTGACTTGCTTCAGCACCGCGCCCACGCCGCGAATCAGAGCTGTGTCCCCCATGGGTACATAAACTGTCGCTACATTCGGAAGTTGATCGAGGATCTCCATTCCGATGGTTGCCGGACCGGCCAATATGTCCGGATCTGTCGCGTCATTCAGAAAATAAACGCCGGGCCGCGAGGAATACGCAACAGCCTCACGGTACGCGTGCGCAAGATCGGCGCCGCCTGCTTCGTGGATGCGCGCTCCCCGGTCCGCAATTTTCTGACGCTTCAGCGGATTAGGGTTGCTTGGCAGAAAAATCGTCGCGGAAATACCCAAGGTCTTCGCTGCCCAAGCAACGGCGGCCCCGTGATTGCCCGTGCTGCATGCTGTCACTTCGTAGATGTCACGCCGACGAAGATTCCTAGCCAGCGCATACAGGGCGCCACGCGGTTTAAAAGAGCTGGTGGGCAGTTCCGTTTCGATCTTCAGATAAACATCGGTGTTCGGCCGCGAAAAGCCGGGCGCCGGCGCCATGCGCGTCGCGGGGAAATGCGCGGCAAGGATTTGCTGCGCCTTGCGAACCTCGGCAAGTGCGGGCGTCAGAGCCATCCCGAGATTCAATCATCGCCCGCGCAGAATTGTCCAAACGATTCTGCGCGCCAGTTGGGCGGTGACGCGTGGCCACAAACCAGGGGACGGCGTACACTGAAATGCGCGTAACCGGCTGTGCTAGGATTTATCTCTGCACATTTGCAACCTGCCTGAGCAAGGAGCCTGGCGACCATGAAAGCGTTGCGGAAGACGCAAGCGGGGAGAGGTTTGCGGATCGAGGATGTCGCCGTACCCTCGGTCGGCCCGACCGACGTTTTGGTGCGCGTGAAAGCGACCTCGATTTGCGGCACGGATTTACACATTTATGGCTGGGACCGCTGGTCGCAGGTCCGCATCAAGCCGCCAGTCACGCTGGGGCATGAGTTTTGCGGAGTGGTTGAGCGCGTGGGCGAGGAGGTCTCCGCGGTGCACGCCGGCGATTTCGTGAGCGCGGAGATGCACCTGAATTGCGGACATTGCCAGCAGTGCCGCTTGGGCCAAGCGCACATTTGCCAGAACCTGCGAATCATCGGCATCGATCTTGACGGCGCCTTCGCGGAATTCGTGAAGATCCCCGCCACCAATATCTGGAAACTCGACGCGGCGATTCCCGAACACTATGGAGCCATCCTCGACCCGCTCGGCAACGCCGTTCACACCGTGCTGGCGGGAGAGATCGCCGGCCATACCGTGCTCGTGACCGGTTGCGGCCCCATCGGCCTTATGTCCATTGCGGTAGCCAGAGCCTGCGGAAGTTCGACGGTGTTCGCGACGGAGACGAATGAGCACCGGCGGGAACTCGCCAGAAAGATGGGCGCGAACTTCGTGCTGAATCCGCAGACCGAAGACCCGGTGAAAAAAATCCTGGAAGCCACGGGCGGTACCGGCGTGGATGTATTGCTCGAAATGAGCGGCCATCCTGCGGCCATTCAGCAGGGCTTCAAGGCGCTGCGCGCCGGCGGCAGGGCGTCGCTGCTGGGCATTCCCACGGAAAATGTGCCGCTGGACCTGGTACAAGACGTCATCTTTAAAGGTGCCACCGTTCAAGGAATTTACGGCCGCCGGATGTATGAAACGTGGGTGGAAATGACCGCGTTACTGAAAGCCGGCCGCGTGGACCTGGAGCCGCTCTTTGGCGAGCGCATCGCGCTGGAAAATTTCGAGTCGGCATTCGCGAAGCTGCAAAGCGG
This sequence comes from Candidatus Acidiferrales bacterium, assembly GCA_963742325.1. GTDB lineage: Bacteria > Acidobacteriota > Terriglobia > Acidiferrales > UBA7541 > Acidiferrum. The sequence goes on from CAVULB010000001.1 coordinate 145,207, forward strand.
ATTGGCGGGAAAGATTCTGATGTACCCGAACGGCATGCAAAAATAAAACGGCAATGCGGGCGGAGAGAACCGAGGACGATATGAGCGAGATCGCAACGCAAACAACAAAACACAGTCCATTGCAGTATGTGAGCGACACCTTGCAGGATTTGCGCACAAAAGGGGTGGCGCCAAAGCTTCGCGTGCTGGATGGCGAGCAAAAACCTGTCTGCGTATTCGACGGGCGCGAAGTGATCAATCTCGCTTCCAACAATTATCTGGGACTCACTTCGCACAAGGCGTTGCGCAAGGCCTCGATCGAAGCGGTGCGCAAGTTTGGCGTCGGCGCGGGAGCCGTGCGCACCATCGCCGGCACCATGAAAATTCATATGGAGCTGGAAGAGCAGATTGCCAAGTTCAAGAACGTGGAAGCCTGCGTGGTGTTTCAATCCGGCTTTACGGCGAATGCCGGCACAGTTTCCGCCGTTCTCGGCAAAGAAGACCTGATCGTTTCCGACGAGCTCAATCATGCTTCGATCATCGACGGCGCGCGGCTTTCGAAAGCCACCAGCAAAGTGTTCAAACACAAAGACGTCGGGGACTGCGAGCGCATCCTGCAGGAACACCGCAGCTTTCCCGGCAAGAAATTGATCATCACCGACGGTGTTTTCTCCATGGACGGCGACATTGCTCCGCTGCCGCAACTCTGTGACCTGGCGGAAAAGTACGGCTGCATCATGATGGTGGACGACGCGCATGCCAGCGGCGTGCTTGGCCGGGGCGGCCGCGGTTCCGTCGACCATTTCCAGTGTCACGGGCGCGTGCACATTCAGGTGGGTACGCTGAGCAAAGCCGTTGGTTCGATGGGCGGCTACGTTTGCGGTTCGCGCGACCTCGTCGATTTTCTTTATCTGCGCGCGCGGCCGTTCCTGTTTTCCACTTCGCATCCCCCGGCCACGGCGGCGGCATGCCAAGCGGCGTTTACTCTTCTGGATTCCGCGGAGGGAGAAAAGCTTGTCAGGAAGCTCTGGGCCAACACAAAGTTTTTCAAGCGGGAATTGAAGAAGCGCGGCTTTCAATTCAAGGCCAGCGAAACGCCGATTATCCCGATTCACGTGGGCGATGCGGCGAAGGCCTTCGAATTCTCGCGCAAAGTGTTTGCGGCCGGTGTGTTCGCCCCCGCGGTTGGCTATCCTACCGTGGCCGAAGGAAAAGCACGCCTGCGCGCCATCGTAAGCGCTGCGCACAAACGCGAACACCTTTTGCAGGCTGCCGACACCCTGGCGGAGGTCGCCAAGCCTCTCGGCATCGTGCAGTAATAGGCCCTACGGCAAATCCCTGAAGTAATTTTTTTCCGAACACCTGGCATTTTTGGCCACCCACCCCAGGCGCACGTTGGGGCGCACGCCGCTAACCTCTTTGCACTTTGGAGTTTCAGATTTGGCAAGCCTCTTGCCCATAACTCTGTTTGCCCACCGCGATTGTGTTCTCGCAGGGGCTGCGCCAGCCCAGCAGACTTGTAAGTAGATGCTAGGAGGATGGCAGTATGAAAGGACCAGCAATATTGATAGCGATTGGTATTTTGTCTGTGGGCACCGCGGTGGCCGCGGCGCAGTCCGATAAGGACATGCAACCCGTTTCCGAGGCACCACCGGCGCAGAATGCGGCCAACGGCCCATTGGAAAACGGCTCTCCCATACTTGTCGCTCTGACGAAAACGATTGACTCCAACAAAGTGAAACAAGGCGGCACCGTTACCGCGCGCACCGTTCAACCTACGAAAGCAAATGGAAAAACGGTGATCCCCTCCGGTGCAATCGTCGAGGGCCACATCACGCAAGCGTCGTCCCGCGACAAAGGAGCTGCCTTTTCAACCGTCGGCATCGTTTTTGACAAGGCCACTCTCAACAACGGCGTACAGATGCCGCTAAACGTCACGGTGCAGGCGATTGCGCTGCCGCAAGCTTCTGCGGCCGGTCCGCCGAATCCGGGAACGAATTCGGCTCCCTTGGGCGACGGCGTTCCTCAGGGCGGCGCGGGTAGGCCGGCGGCAATGCCGCCATCGCCGCCAAGCGTGCCAGACACCGTGGGTAATGTTGAAACGAACAATGTGAACACCAATGCTCGCGGAACAACGACCGGCGGGTTGAACGACAACGGCGAATTGGCCGACAACAGCCGGGGCGTTTACGGTTTGCGCGGCATCGGCTTGGCGACGCAGGCGAATGGCAACGAACAAGCCGCGATCATTACTTCTACAGGCAAAGAAGTTCATCTTACCAGCGGGACACAGCTTTTGCTGGTGACGCAACCGGAGCCGACGCAGGTATCGAAGTACTAAGCGCAATTTGGCGGAGCACTACATCCGCGCGCTCGATGGCGCTTCCTAGAGAGGGCGAAGACGGGCTGGTCTTCGCCCTCTGCTATACTCGCGCGATGGCCGCAAAAGAAGAAACTGGCAAGAAATTATTCCTTGTGGACGCGATGGCGCACGTGTACCGGGCGTTTTATGCGCCGATGGTGCGCATGAACGCACCCAGCGGTCTTCCCACCAAAGTGCCCTTTCTGTTCGCGAATATCCTGCGCCGCTTGATCAAGGATTATCGCCCCGATTATGTGGGCATCGTGTTTGACACCAGCAAGCCGACTTTCCGCGACAAGCTTTTCGAATCATACAAGGCCCACCGCCCTCCGATGCCAGACGAAATGAGTGTGCAGCTGCCGTACGTGCGCCGTCTCTGTGCCGCCATGTGTATGCCGATCCTGGAACTGGATGGCTACGAAGCGGATGACGTGATCGGGACGCTGGCGAAGAAAGCGGCACAGGAAAACCTGGATGTCCTGGTGATTTCGAACGACAAGGACATGATGCAGTTGGTGAATTCTGGCGTGCGTATATTGCGCACGGGCTCCGGCGGCGCTAAGGCAGACACGATTGTCGACGCGCAGAAAGTGGAAGAAATCCTGGGCGTTCCGCCGGGGAAAGTGGTGGACCTGATGGCTCTGCTGGGCGACACCATCGACAATATTCCCGGCGCAAAAGGAATCGGTGAAAAAGGCGCCACCGAACTGATTCAGAAATTCGGCACGGTGGAAAATGCGTTGGCTCATGCGCACGAAGTGCCCAACAAGCGTTACCGCGAGGCGTTAGAACAGCAGAAGGAACAAGTACTGATGAGCAAGCAGCTTGCGACCATCGAAACGGAAGTTCCCCTGGAACTGCATCTCGCGAAATTGAAAATGTGCGATCCCGATCCGGCCGCGCTGTCGGAGCTCTACCGCGAACTCGGTTTCAATTCCCTGCTGAAAGAGTTGCTGGCCAGCGGCGCAATGGAAAAAACTCTGGCCGCAAACGGTGAAGGTCAAAGTGGCGCAACCTCGGACACCAGCGGAATAACAAAAGATTACGCGCAGCTTGCCGACGCCGAACAATTGCGGGGCTACCTGAAAAAACTTCCCGCCCAAGAGCCGCTCGCGTTGTGGCTGAACCTCGACCTCGGCTGGCGCGACGCGGAGGGATTTGGCACCCATGTTTCGAGCATCGAGCTTTCTTCGAAACCGGGAGAAGGACGCTCCCTGTGGGCCGATGACAAAGGAGAGGCACTGAGGGCCGTGCAGCCGGTGCTCGGCGACGAGAAGCGGCGAAAAATCGTGCACGATCCGAAGTTATTCCAGTTACTCGCCGGAAAGGTCGAAAAAATCGAACATGCAACACAGCTTTACGATTATCTGCTGCGCCCAACCACCGCCAAGCACGATTTCGCGGACGTGATCTTTCGCAATTTTAATGTGCCCCTTGGTGGCGGGGCCGGAGAACGCGCGGATTATCTTCAACGACTGGCGCCGGTCCTACGCAAACAAGTCGAAGAGCAGGGTCTGGCCGAAGTGTACGAAAAAATCGATCTTCCCCTTGCTGGCGTGATCGCGGAAATCGAACGCACGGGCATTCGCGTCGATCCCGCAGCGCTGGACAAAATGTCACAGTCCATGGAAAAGGAAGTACGCCGCCTCGAGAAAGATATCTGGAACCTGGCGGGCCTGGAATTCAACGTGAATTCCCCAACGCAATTGGCGGAAATCCTTTTCGACAAATTGAATCTCCAGCCGCCCGGCAGACGCAGCAAGGCCAAAATACGCTCCACCGCGGCGGATATTCTGGAAGAGATGGCCCACCAGCACGAGCTCCCGGCGAAAGTCATCGAGTACCGCGAGATCGCGAAACTGAAATCCACCTATGTGGATTCCTTGCCGAAATTGATTCATCCGGAAACGGGCCGGCTGCACACCAGCTTTTCGCAAACGGGCACGGCCACAGGCCGGTTGAGTTCCAGCGATCCCAATCTGCAGAACATTCCGATTCGCAGCCAATTGGGCCGGGAAATTCGCGCGGCCTTTGTGGCCGAAAAAGGAAAAATCCTGCTCTCCGCGGATTATTCCCAGATCGAACTACGGATCATGGCGCATTTTTCGCGCGATCCTGTGCTGACCGAAGCATTTCGCAATGGTGAAGACATTCACGCGCGAACCGCGCAGGAAGTGTTTGGTGTGGGTCCGATGGCGCAGACCGCGGAGCATCGCCGGGCAGCGAAAGCCATCAATTTCGGAATCATCTACGGCTTATCCGCGTTTGGCCTGGCAAAGCAACTGGGAATCGAGCAACGAGAAGGCGCGCAATTCATCAACGCGTATTTCACGCGTTACCGTGGCGTCAAACAATACCTGGACAATGTGCTGGTGGAAACGCGCAGGACCGGCGTGGCTAAAACCTTGTTCGGACGCATCCGTCCGATCTCGGAAATTAATTCGCCTCAGATGCAGCTAAGAAATTTCGCGGAACGCACGGCGCTCAATTCTCCTTTGCAGGGCACGGCCGCCGACCTGATCAAAATGGCTATGATCTCCATCGCTGCGCGGCTCAAAAAAGAAAAACTGGCCGCGCGCATGATCCTGCAGGTCCACGATGAATTGCTGTTCGAAGCGCCCGTGAAGGAAAAAGACGCGCTGGCAACGTTGGTAAGCGAAGAAATGGAAGGGGTGTATGAACTGGCGGTGCCTCTGGTGGTCGAAGTGGGTACCGGGCCGAACTGGCGCGACCTCGATTAGGTTGCCGATGCGCAAAAGGCTGGGCATCCCCGGTCGGCCGTCGGACATCTATAGCAAAAGCCCACGCCAAACTGTCCAGAAGTACAGGCAATGCATTGGTCACGGAGAAAACGCCGCCTCCCACCCCCCACGGAAGTGCGTGCTAGGCTGAAAACGAATGCAAAATGGGTGTGGGATGCGCCGAATCTATCTTTTTTCCGCGCTGTTAATGGCCGGCCTGGTTGCGGGTTGCAGCGGGCTAAACAGCGCGAGCCAAAGTGGGGGCAACGGCAGTACCTCTGGAGTCACGATAAGCCTCACCCCAACCAGCGCTACCGTTACTGTGCAACAAAGCACGCCGTTTCAGGCGACGGTAACCGGCTCGACGAACACCGCGGTCACCTGGCAAGTAAATGGAATCGTCGGCGGAAATTCGACGTTGGGAACGATCATTGGCGGCACCTACATTGCCCCTTCGAGTGTTCCGAATCCCGCCACCGTCACGGTGACGGCGATCGCGCAGGCCAATACCGCAGCAACACAGTCTGCTGCTGTTCTGGTGGTCGCGTCCAATCCTAACCAGCAAGCGCAAGACATCCCGATCAAACTGGGCACCTCCGGCGGAAATGCCAATGATTCCAGCACGCAGGCAGGTCTCATTCACTGTTGTGGCGGAACGCTTGGCTCCCTCGTACAACGCAACGGCACCTACTACATTTTGAGCAATAATCACGTGCTCGCGCGCAGCGATTCCGCGAGCATCGGCGACTCCATCATCCAACCGGGATTAATTGATAGCGATTGTTCCGTCCCCGGGACGACCACGGTGGCCAATCTCACCCAGTTCGTCAATCTGCAATCCGCTGGAACCAACGTCGACGCGGCGATTGCTCAAATCGTGTCCGGAACGGTAGACACGAGCGGCAGTATTTTGTTGCTTGGTTCCACAGCCTCGGCAGGCACGCCCGATGCTGGCCCGCCGCACGCGGGCAACGGTATTACAGCCAGTATCGGAGAGGCAGTTGCGAAGAGTGGACGGACTTCGAGCTTGACCTGTTCGACCGTGGACGCGATTGAAATTCAAACTTCTGTCAGCTATCAGACGGGTTGCAACACCGGTACCAGCTTTACGGTTACCTACACTGGTCAGGTTTCCGTTGCCGGCGGAAACTTCAGCATTCCCGGCGATTCCGGATCACTCATCGTTGACCAAAACACAGCCGATCCCGTGGCGCTGCTCTATGGGGGTTCGGATACAGACACGGTTGGCAATCCGGTGGCCGATGTTTTAAACGCCCTGGAGGACGCTCAGGGCAATCTGCCGACGTTTGTAGGCACCTCGACAACCCACAACGTAATTGGCTGCACGCTTGCGTCAAACGCCGTAAGCAGCGTACCGGTTCAAGCGGCGGCCGTTTCTCCGGCGCAGATCGCACAAGCTCAACATGCGCGTGACATGCATGCGCCGGAACTGCTTGCGAACCCATATATCCAGGCGATCGGTGTTGGCGCTAGCATTGACCGTCCCGGCCAAGCGGCAGTCGTGATTGTCGTCGATGCTGATCAGATTCCCACCGCAATCCCTGACCAATTGGAAGGAATGGCCACACGCATCGTGCGTGGCACACCTGCAGGCCCTCACGGTGTTTTTGACTCCGCGATCGCGTCTCGTATTGCTCCGTTTGTCGACGCATTCGCGGTCAGCAGCATCTCCAAGGCCGAACTAAAGCGCGCCGAAGCCGTGAATTCCGCGAATGCGAGTGCGCTGATGAAACTGCCAGGCGTTCAGGGCGTCGGCATCACTTCCAGTGCCGACGCGCCGGGCGAGGCGGCATTGATGATTTTCCTAATCCGCGGCGTGCCGCGAACCCCGCTACCTGCGGTAATCGACGGGCTGCGCACGCGCATCCGTGAATCCAGCCGCTTCACCGCCGGAAATCGCGGGAACGAAGCCCCCAGCCGATGCCGCGCGCCGGAAGTGAAATCCACGCCGGCGGCCAGACTTCAGGAGTAAACCAACTTGGCCAACCCCGCGCTTCCCAGGGCTATCTTTGAGCCATGCACGGGCGTAGAATTACTTTAGATACTCTCCGCATCGCTCCCGGAAAGGTATTCCCAATCAGGGGGTGTTTATGCGACGAATTGGTCTGTTTTCCTGCGCCGTGCTGCTGAGTGCCGCAGGCATCGGCTTCGCTCAACAAGCAAATAACAAGTCCAAACAACCGGTGGTCGAAACTGCTCCCGCGCCTATTCCCGCGGAAGCGGCCGCCAAGCAAAATCCGGTGAAAGTCACACCGGAAGGGCTCGCCGAAGCGAAAAAGTTGTACGGCTATCACTGCTCCATGTGCCACGGAAAAGATGGCGATGGCAAAGGCGATCTGGCCGAACAAATGAAACTGAACTTGAAGGATTGGCGTGTCGCCAGTTCCATCTCCCGTTACACCGATGGCGAGTTGTTCTACGTTGTTACCAACGGGCGTGGAGAAATGGTGGGCGGCGAAGGCGACCGCACCAAGGAAGAAGTTCGCTGGAATCTGGTGAACCTGGTCCGCTCGTTCGGGCAAAAAACGGCGCCCGAAACGGCAAAGCAGTAGCCACGCACGCAACCAAGCGACGGCCTCACAAGGCCGTCTCTTACATCGGCAACCCAGGAGCCTGTCGGAGGTGATCCTCCGAGCCGTGGTTCGCCGGCGCCCCGCATCCTTCGGGGCGTCTTTTTTTTGTTCCTGCGTTATGCTGGAAGTCCCGGACAAGGAAAGGTTCAGGAGGACCACATGGCGCATTCCCCTAAATTTCTGTCGATCGTGAACGATGCAAAAAAACGTGTGAAGGAAAGCAATGTTCCCGATGTGAAGCGCCGCATCGACGCGGGCGAGAAATTCGTCCTCGTGGACGTGCGTGAAGAAAGCGAATTTGCGAACGGGCATCTGCCCGGCGCGATCCATCTCGGAAAAGGAATCATCGAACGCGACATCGAGCAGCGGGTCCCCGCCAGCGACGCGAAAATCATCCTCTATTGCGGCGGCGGCTTCCGCTCTGCGTTGGCGGCGGACAATCTTCAGAAAATGGGCTACAGCAACGTGGAATCCATGGATGGCGGCTGGAAGGGCTGGCTCGAAGCGGGCTATCCCACGCAAAAAGGCTGAATGCCGCCACATTTGCTTCCGGACATCCACGTGAGATGGGCATGAATGAACCCGTTCGTTGTGTGATTTGCCAGTCGACAAACACGGGCGAGCTGCTGAAAGCGTTCGATCATCTCACCGGAGATGAGTTCGCGGTGTTTCGTTGCAGGCACTGCGACGGTGCGTTCACCGTGCCGATGCCCGCGAATCTGGATCGCTACTATCCACCGTCCTACCGAAATTACCGGCCGGGTTCGCGAAAAATTTTCGAATTCATGTACCGCTTACAGACCCGCCGCTGGTCCCGCGCTTTCACAACGCCGGGCGCGGCGCTGGAGGTCGGCTGTGGCCATGGCTGGATGTTGCATGGACTGCGCAGGGATGGCTGGCGCGTTTTTGGCATGGAACGCAGTGCAGCTAGCGCGCGGTTTGCGTCGACGGAACTGCAACTGACGGTGATGGTTGGCGATCTCGACGCGTTGCGGGCCGAGCCAACCTTTGATTTGATCATCCTGCATCACGTTCTCGAGCATCTTCCCGATCCGCAAAGGATCCTGCGTCAATGCGCGGAACGCTTGAAAAGCGGCGGCACCTTGATCATTTGCGTGCCGAATCGCGCCAGTTGGCAATTTCGCGTCAGCGGGGCGCACTGGTTTCACCTCGACGTGCCGCGGCATTTGACGCACTTTACGCCCGCGTGCTTGAGCCGCGTCTGCGAGTCCGCCGGACTTCGTGTAGAGCGCGTTCGTTTTGCCTCGCTCGATCAGGATCCATTCGGCTGGATGGTCAGCTTGCTGAACGACCTGGGCTTTCCGCAAACGCGCTGGCTGCATTGGCTGGCGGGGAGCGACCGCGCATTGTCTTCGACGAACGTTGGTATGTTTCTGCTCTCCCCATTGCTGCTGCTGGCGGGATTCGTGCTGGCTCCCGTAAGCTGGATTGCCCGTGCCGGCGCCGTGATGGAAGTGCATGCCGCGCGGCCTGCAAACGGCGACTAAAATTTTCAACGTAATGCCATGAGCCGCCCACCATCTTATCCACAGGCGGCAATAGGGAATTGGCAGCCGCGTGTGGCTAGCGTAAGGTGGATTGCACTCACGGTGGAAATCGAGGGATCCATGGCCAAAAGCGCGAGGGGAAGGAAAACCGCAGTCCTCTTTTCAGTAACTTGTTTTTCCATTCTGTTGATCGTTGCCCTGGCCACAGGTGAACCTCGACCGCCGAAACCCGATGCTCATGAAGAAAGCTTGGCGGCCTGGGAGAAAGTCGTGACGGTTCTGCAGCACCCGCGCTGCCTGAATTGCCATCAAGCGGAAGCGCCGTTGCAGGGCGATTCCCGCCGTCCGCACATCCCACACGTCGTGCGAGGCACGGATAATCACGGCGTGGGCGCAATGCGCTGCGGCAACTGCCACAACGGCCTGGGGAATAACGAGACATCGCGTACTCCCGGGGCGGGCGGTGCTGGCATGGACGAATGGCAACTCGCGCCCTTATCCATGCTCTGGCAAGGCTTGTCGTCCGGCGCTGTTTGCCGCTCTCTGAAGGATCCAAAACACAATGGCGACCGCAACGGGCAGAAAATTATCGAACACATGACCAACGAGCCGCTGGTGTTGTGGGGCTGGAATCCGGGCCGGGGACTGGAAGCAGTTCCCATGCCCCACGGCGAATTCGTGAAGTGGACCAAGGTTTGGGTGGATGGCGGCATGGCTTGTCCGCGGTAGGCTTTTTTTCTCGGTGACGATTCGGGAGGTCTGCATGATTACGCTGAACGTAAATGGCAATTCCCATGATCTCGAAGTCAGTCCACAAATGCCGCTCCTGTGGGCTCTGCGAGACAAACTCAATCTCACGGGAACGAAATTCGGTTGTGGTCACGGGATGTGCGGCGCCTGCGTGGTTCATATCGAAGGCCAGGCGGCCCGCGCCTGCTCCATCATGGTGGGCGAAGCGGCTGGAAAAAAGATCACCACGATCGAAGGAATTTCGGGCAACGTCGCCGATGCCGTCGTCAGCGCGTGGCAAAAGCTTAATGTGGTGCAGTGCGGGTATTGCCAATCCGGCCAGATCATGTCCGCCATCATTCTGTTGAATGAAAACAAAAAGCCCAGTGATCGGGATATCGATCTCAGCATGGAAGGAAACATCTGCCGCTGCGGAACTTACCTGCGCATCCGGCGCGCCATACACGAAGCTGCCAAAACGTTGGCATAGGAGACGTTCATGAGAGTGAATCTGGAAACTTTGCCATGGTGGGATTTCTCGCGTCGTGAATTCCTGAAGGGCGCGGCGGCCGCGGGGGCATTTATTCTAGCCACTCGGCTACCTTTTGCCGACCGCATCATCGCCCGGGAAGACGCGCAGAGCAAATTCATTTACGACCCTAACGTTTTTCTCAAAATCAGTCCGGACAACTCCATCACCGTGATCAGCAAGCATCTGGAAATGGGGCAGGGGGTCACCACGGGAATTTCCGTTTTGGTCGCGGAAGAACTGGACGCCGATTGGTCCGACATGCGTTTCGAATTTGCTCCCAACAATCCCGCGCTCTACAACAATCTTTTCTTTGGCCCGGTTATGGGTACCGGAGGCAGCACGTCCACCGCGGAGTGCTGGGATCAGATGCGCAAAGTAGGTGCGGCAGCGCGAATGATGTTCGTTGCGGCGGCGGCCGAACGTTGGAACGTGCCGGAATCGTCGATTCAGCTCGACAAGGGTGTTTTTAGCGATTCCCTGGGACATCGCGCGACATTCGGCGAACTGACCGCTGATGCCATGAAGGTGCCGGTGCCGAAAGAGGTCACGACGAAGACCGAAAAGCAATGGAAGTACATCGGCACTCCTCTTCCCCGCCTCGATTCCAAAGGAAAAACCACGGGAACAGCCCTCTTCGCCATGGACGTGCAGCGTCCAGGAATGCTCACGGCGGTGATCAGGCGGCCCGAACATTTTGGATCCAAGGTCGCATCCTTTGATGCCAGCGAAGCGAAAAAAATTGATGGAGTCGTGGACGCCGTGCCCACTTCGGCGGGAATCGCGATTCTCGCCACGGACACGTGGGCCGCAATCCAGGGTAGCGAGGCCGTCCAGGTAACTTGGGATGATGCCCAGGCGGAGAAACGCTCTACGGCCGAAATCCTTGCGGAATACCGTCAGCTCGCCGAGCAAAAGGGCCTTCCTGCAGACGGACGTGGCGATGCCGCGACAGCATTAGCGAAGGCGAGCAAGACGCTCGATGCGGAATTCACGTTTCCGTATCTGGCGCATGCCCCGATGGAACCTCTGAATTGCGTGCTGGAAGTGACTCCCGACGGTGCGGAATTGTGGTCGGGTAGCCAGTTGCAGACTGTCGACCAGTTCGTGATCGCGCAAATCCTCGGCCTGAAACAGGGACAGGTCAAGATTCATACGCTGCTCGCGGGCGGAAGTTTTGGGCGTCGCGGAAATCCGATGGCCGATTGGGTTGTGGAAGCCGCCGAAATCGCCAAGGCCATCAAAGGGCGCGCGCCGGTGCATCTGGTGTGGACCCGGGATGACGATATTAAAGGAGGTTTCTATCGTCCGCTGGTATTGCATCGCGTCAAAGTCGGGCTCGATTCCTCCGGGCAAATCTCAGGTTGGCAGCACCGCGTGGTGAGCCAGTCCATTTTTCTGGGCACGCCCTTCGAACGCATGGCCGTGAAAAATGGCGTCGATTCCAGCAGCATCGAGGGCATCGTGGACACGCCCTACGGAATCGCGGATCTGGCCATCGATGTACACAACGCAAAATCTCCCGTGCCGGTTTTGTGGTGGCGCTCCGTGGGCCACAGTCATACCGCCTACGTGATGGAGACAATGCTCGACGAGATCGCGCACGCTAGCGGACAAGATCCGGTGGCCCTTCGCCTGCAGCTGCTCTCCAAGCAACCGCGAGACGCTGCAGTCGTCCGCCTGGCCGCGCAACAGGGCGGATGGAGCGCGCCGTTTGCAAAAGGAAAAGGAAGAGGCCGCGGATTCGCATATCACCATTCGTTTGATACGCGGATTGCCATGGTCGCGGAAGTTCGGGCGAGCGAGCAGCACATCCAGATCGATCATGTCGTCGCCGTGGTCGATTGCGGCGTGCCCATCAATCCCGACGTGGTCAAGGCGCAAGTGGAAGGGGCCATCGGTTTCGCGATTTCCATGGTTCTGCGCAATCAGGTGACTCTGGAAAAGGGCAAAGTCGAACAGCGTAATTATGACGATTACGAGCCCACACGCATGCGAGAAATGCCAGTCGTCGAAGTGCACGTCATGAATTCAACCGAGCGCCCCTCCGGCATCGGAGAGCCTGGAGTTCCGCCGCTGGTGCCTGCGATCGGAAACGCGCTGTTCGCGGCGACAGGAAAGCGTGTGCGAGCGCTGCCGTTCGGTATGAAGACGTTGACACCGGTATGATTCGCGGCGAATTTCTCCAGAGAAAATTTGGCTGGGGCGGAAGGATTCGAACCTTCACCATCCTCATTAACAGTGAGGTGTCCTACCGGTTGGACCACGCCCCAGCGGAGATGAGCGACTGCTCACGGAAGAACCGAAGCAGGTAGGCTTCGCCACGCGCCTGCGCGGCAGAAGACATAAGCAAGGATAGCATGCGGCTTGCCATCACCATAAGTGTGATGAGATTAGGTTGTGCATAAGGATTGCTTATCGGAGCGACTGCCGCAAACTCGTTTCAATTTGCAATGAAAGTCGCTTGCAACTCGACTGACGTTCGACGCGAGTCCAGAAAAGATTTCTTTTTCTTTGAATTTTCCGCACGCACGGCACGGTTTGGAAATTCCGAACGGTAAATAATCTTTTTCAAATCCTTTGAGGTTGCAATCCAATGTGATTTAGTGGAAACTATCCGGTCGCGACTGGACCCGGACGCGCGCTGTTCGGCATAGGAATGACCTGTTCTCCTGCGATTGACGGCCCTGGGAGATCGTGGAAATTCTAGCGCAACGTTGACATGGCCCAAATTTTTCACCGCAGTGCAAATCTGATTGCGCGGTTCTCTGTGCTCGCGTTGGTGGTTCTTGCCAACCTGGCCCTCGGCGTAGTTTTATTGGTTGCCCGATCTCCGTACATTACCAATGAGCGCGTAACCCGTGTCCAACCGGTGCAGTTCAGCCACAAACATCATGTGGGCGACGACGGAATCGATTGCCGCTACTGTCACACCAGCGTGGAAACTTCCGCCTACGCGGGCATTCCCCCCACAAAAACCTGCATGAATTGCCACTCGGTGCTGTTCAACAATTCCGAGTATCTGGAACCGGTGCGCGCCAGTTACCGCACCGATGAATCGATCGAGTGGGTGAAAGTGCACCGCCTGGCCGACTACGTTTATTTCAATCACAGCATTCACATCAATAAAGGCATTGGCTGCTCCACGTGCCATGGATCGGTGAACGAAATGCCGCTGATCTTCCAGGCTTCACCGTTGAACATGCAATGGTGCCTCGATTGCCATCGTGATGCGGCCAAAAATGTTCGTCCGCGCGAGCAGGTGTTCAATATGGAGTGGAAAGCGCCGGCAAATCAGGAAGAAGTCGGCAAGAAACTTGTGGCGGAGTACAAAATTCGAACAGTGAACGAGCTGACCAGTTGCTCGACCTGTCATCGCTAACGAATATGAACGATCAGTCAAACGAGAATAAACTACGAATCCTCGCGGGCCCGCAGGCAATCGCGGCGGCGCAGGATCACGTCCATGATCACCACAAGCACGACGACCATGACCATGGGCACGAAGATCAGGAAGAAGTAACCGCCGAGCAGGAGCATCGCCTGGATCTGGCGGCGGTGCGCGAGAAACTTCGCGAAAAAACCGGCAAACAATATTGGCGCACGCTCGAAGAACTCGCGGACGATCCGCATTTCGAAGAACTGCTGTATCGCGAATTCCCCCGGCAGGCTTCGCAGTGGGACGAATCCGTCGATCGCCGCGGCTTCCTGAAATTGATGGGCGCGTCGCTGGCGCTAGCAGGTCTTGCGGGCTGTGGGCGTCCGGACATCGATCACATCGTTCCTTACGTGAAACAGCCCGATGGCTTGGTTCTTGGCAGGCCGAATTTTTATGCCACCGCGATGCCGTTTGGCGCTGCGGCGGTTGGCGTTCTGGTGGAAAGCCATGAAGGGCGCCCCACAAAGCTCGAGGGCAATCCCGATCATCCCTCCAGCATGGGCGCTAGCAGCGCTCTGGTGCAGGCTTCGATCCTGAATTTGTACGATCCAGACCGCTCGCAAACGACGCAGCATGCCGGCGAAATTAATTCCTGGTCCGCATTTCTCGATGCCGCGCAAGGTTTTGCCACCAACGCGAAAGCCACCAATGGCGCGGGATTCCGCATTCTGTCGGGCGCCGTAACTTCCCCGACCTTGAACTCGCAAATGCAGAAGCTGCTGGCCATGTACCCGCAGGCAAAGTGGTATCAATGGGAACCTGCCGGCGGCGATGGAGCGGTGGAAGGCGCCCAGCTGGCTTTCGGACAGAACGTCCACACCGTGTATGAAGTCGGCAAAGCCAACGTGATTGTTTCGCTCGATTCTGACTTTCTTGCCAACGGCCCCGGACATATCGCTTACGCCAAGCAATTCGCGCGCAGGCGCAAGCTGGACGGCCCCAGCGACACGATGAATCGTCTGTATGTGCTCGAACCCACGCCTTCCGTCACCGGATCATCCGCGGACCATCGCTTGCCCGTGCGTTCGAGCGATATTGAGCTGTTCGCGCGCGCCCTTGCTGGAAAATTGGGAATTGCTTCGGGCGCAACGATGCCGGGCGAAGCCGGGAAATGGGTGGATACCATCGCCCAGGATTTGCAGGCGCAGCGTGGCGCTTCAATCGTCGTGGCCGGCGAATATCAACCGGCCGCCGTGCATGCACTCGCGCATGCGATGAACGCAGCGCTCGGCAACGTTGGCAACACGCTGTATTACACGGAACCCCTCGGCGGTGAAGCCGGCAATCTGCAGTCGATTGGCGATCTGTGTGTCGAAATGGATCAGGGCAAGGTGGATTTGCTGCTGATTCTGGGCGGCAATCCGGTTTACGACGCGCCGCACGATTTCGATTTCGTGAACAAGCTGAAACGCGTAGCCACTTCCATCCACCTGAGCCCGTATTTCGACGAAACTTCCGCGTGGTGCCAGTGGCATGTGGCGGAATCCCACTTCCTGGAAACCTGGAGCGATGCGCGAGCGCACGATGGCACCGCCAGTATCATCCAGCCCTTGATTGCCCCGCTCTATTACACGCATTCCGCGCACGACCTGGTCGCTGCCTTCAGCGACAAGCCCGGCATGCCCGCCTACGATGCGGTGCGCGCCTACTGGACCGAAGCTTCCTCGCATCTTCCTACCCCCATCGATACCGGATGGCGCAAGTGGCTGAACGATGGTGTGATCGCCGGAACGAAATTTGCTCCTATCCATGCGGAATTGCAGTTCAACGCGGCCGGCTTGCCGGCGTTCCAGTCCGCCCCGGCCGATCAAATCGAATTTATTTTCCGCCCTGATCCGGCGGTGCATGACGGGCGCTTCGCCAACAATGGCTGGCTCCAGGAACTGCCGAAGCCGGTCACGAAACTTACCTGGGACAATGCGGCACTGATCAGTCCGAAGTTTGCGCAAAAGCAGGATTTCGCGCACAAAGTCGCAGCCCGCGGCGGTGAACACGGCCAGGTGCGCTCCCCGCTTGTGGACATTGCCTTGAACGGAAGCAAAGTCACCGCCGCCGTCTGGACTGTACCGGGGCAGGAAGAAAACACGGTTGTTCTGCCGCTCGGCTACGGCCGCACGCGCTCCGGATACACGGGCACGAACAAGGGTTTCAACGCGTACATCGTGCGCACTTCGCGCGCGCTGTGGATTGCGACCGGCGGCAAGATGAGCGCTACCGGTGAGGATTATCCCCTGGCCTGCACGCAATATCACTTCAACATGGAAGGCCGGCAGATATTGAGCACGGCCACGCTTGCGGAATACCAGCAAAATCCAAATTTCGCGCACGAACACGACGAAACGCCACCTAAAGACGACTCGCTCTACAAAGCGTTCGCTTATCCCGGATACGCGTGGGGCATGGCCATCGATCTAAATAAGTGCAATGGCTGCAATGCCTGCGTGGTGGCATGCGTTTCAGAGAACAACATTCCCGTTGTGGGCAAAGATCAGGTGATGCGCGGACGCGAGATGCACTGGATTCGCATCGATCGCTACTACACAAATACGGAATCGGCCGCCAGCGGCAAAGCGACCGGCGATCCTTCCGAATACAATCCCACCCTCGATAATCCACAAACTTTTTTCCAGCCCGTGCCTTGCCAGCAATGCGAAAACGCTCCGTGCGAGCAGGTTTGCCCGGTGGGCGCGACGCTGCACAGTGCGGAAGGCCTGAACGACATGGTCTACAACCGCTGCATCGGCACCCGCTACTGCTCAAACAATTGCCCGTACAAGGTGCGCCGCTTCAACTTCCTGCGCTTCCAGGATTGGGACACGCCGCAATACAAACTGATGCGCAATCCTGAAGTAACCGTGCGCAGCCGCGGGGTGATGGAAAAGTGTACGTATTGCGTGCAGCGCATCAACAATGCGCGCATCGATTCCGAAAAACAGAACCTGCCAATTCGCGATGGCGCTATCGTCACCGCCTGCGAATCGGCCTGCCCCACCGAAGCGATTGTTTTTGGCAATGCCAATGACCCGGACAGCCGCGTCGCCAAACTGAAAGCGCAGCAACGCAATTATGCGATCCTGGGTGAACTCAACGCCCGCCCGCGCACCACGTATCTTGCGGCCGTGCGCAATCCGAATCCGGAGCTGGACAAGGCATGAGCGTCACGCAGCCTCCCCTCAATGCGCCCGAAATCCGCCGGCTGGATCCCGTGTTGGAACCGGGGCATACATTTGCCTCGGTCAGCGACAAGATTGCCTCGGTTGTTCTCACGCGTCCGTTGGGCATCGGCTGGCTCGCGGGATTTGCCCTGGCGTTCACCATCGTGAACGTCCTATTCATTTCGATTGCCTGGCTGATCATCAAGGGCGTGGGAATTTGGGGCATCAACATTCCCATCGGCTGGGGCTTTGCCATCGTCAATTTCGTCTGGTGGATCGGTATCGGCCACGCCGGCACGCTGATTTCCGCCATTTTGTATCTGTTGAACCAGAAATGGCGCACCTCCATCAACCGGTTTGCGGAAGCCATGACGCTTTTCGCGGTCGCCTGCGCCGGTCTGTTCCCCTTGATCCACACCGGCCGTCCATGGATGGCGTATTACATGTTCCCGTATCCCAGTACCATGGGCGTTTGGCCGCAATTCCGCAGCCCGCTGATCTGGGACGTTTTTGCGGTGTCGACCTACGGCACGGTCTCACTGCTGTTCTGGTTCGTCGGGTTGCTTCCTGACCTGGCCACCCTGCGCGACCGCGCGAAAAAGCGTTACCAGCAGGTGATTTTCGGCATGTTGTCGATGGGTTGGCGAAACTCCGCGCGGCACTGGCATCGATACCAGTCGGCGTACTTGCTTCTGGCCGGACTCGCCACCCCGCTGGTGCTTTCCGTGCATACGGTGGTGAGCTTCGATTTCGCGGTGGCCATCGTTCCCGGCTGGCATACCACAATTTTCCCGCCGTATTTCGTTGCCGGCGCTATCTACTCCGGCTTCGCCATGGTGCTTACCCTCGCCATTCCGCTGCGCAAAGCCTACGGCCTGGAAGACTTCATCACCATGCGCCATCTGGACAACATGGCCAAGGTCATGCTGGCTACCGGGCTGATTGTTGCTTACGGCTACTTCATCGAATTCTTCATGGCTTTCTACAGCGGCAACAAGTTTGACGTGTTCCTTGCCGAGCAGCGTTTGCACGGGCCGTACGCGCACTTCTACTACGCGTTGATCCTCTGCAATATCCTGACTCCGCAATTGCTGTGGTTCGAGAAAGTGCGGCGCAATGTGGCAGCGCTCTTTGTGATGTCGCTGATCATCAATACCGGCATGTGGCTGGAACGTTTCGTCATCGTCGTGATTTCGCTGACCCGCGACTTTATGCCCTCGGCGTGGGGCCGATACTCGCCCACGTTCTGGGATTACAGTACCTTCGTCGGCACGCTGGGACTGTTCGTGATGCTCATCTTCCTGTTTGTGCGTGGATTGCCGGCCATCGCCATTTCCGAAATGCGCGAACTGGTCGAGCATGAAGCGCACTCCAAAGGGGGACGCCCATGACGGAACATCGCGACCCCCTGCACGGCATCATGGGCGAGTTTGAAACTCCCGACCAATTGCTCGCCGCCGCGAAAAAAGCTCGCGCGGCCGGCTATAAGCATATCGATGCCTTCACGCCAATTCCCATCGAAGGCCTGGCGCAAGCCATTGGTTTCCGCTGGACCGCCGTGCCACTGATCACCTTGATTGGCGGCGTAGGCGGAGGGTTGACCGGTTTTGGGCTGCAATACTGGTGCTCCGCGATCAGTTATCCGATCAACGTCGCTGGCCGCCCGTTGAACAGTTGGCCGGCTTTCATTCCGGTCACCTTCGAACTGACGGTGCTGGGCGCTTCGATTTGCGCGGTTGTCGGCATGCTGGCGCTAAACAAACTTCCGCAGCCTTACCATCCGGTATTCAATATCGAGCGGTTTGCGGGCGCATCCACCGATCGTTTCTTTCTTTTAATCGAGGCGCGCGATCCCCAGTTCGATCCGGCGGGCATCGCGCGATTTTTGCAGGATTTATCCGCGCGGCACGTCTCTGAGGTGAAGGATGAAGAATAAATCCTCCATCCTTGTAGCGTTGTGTGTGGGCGTTGTGGCCTTCAGTGGCTGCGGCGGAACGCTGCGCCAGGACATGGCCAACCAGCCACGCCAGAATCCGCTTTCGCCCGCGTCGTTTTTCCAGGATGGACGCTCGGAGCGGCCGCTCATCGATAACACCGTGGCGCGCGGCGCCCTGGAAGAGGACAAGCTGTTTGTGCCAAAAGATTCCAACGCGTTTCCGTTGCCATTGACCCAGGAACTGCTGGCGCGCGGCCAAGATCGCTACAACATTTTCTGTTCGCCGTGTCACGGGCTTCAGGGCGACGGCCAGGGCATGGTCACTCTGCGCGGCATGAAACATCCGCCTACGTATCATCAGGAACGCCTGCGCAACGAACCCAACGGTTATTTCTACGACGTGATCACCGCCGGCTTCGGCGCCATGAACGGGTATTCCGCGCAGCTTAACCCACGCGATCGCTGGGCCATTGTTTCCTACGTGCGCGCGCTGCAGCTTAGCCGCGATGCCCATGTCGGCGAATTGCCCGCGGATTTGAAGGAGAAGCTCATGGCTGGAGGGTCCGCGCAATGAACGCGCACGACTTCAAAGCACCCGCCGCCGTCAACCGTGCGCAGAGGCTCGGTTGGGGAATCGGCGGTGTGGCGCTGGTGCTGGCGCTGGTCGGCGCGGTCGTTTCTCCGGACAAGTTTTACCACGCCTATCTCGTCAGCTATCTGCTGGTTCTCGGATTAACGCTCGGTTCGCTCGGCTTGCTCATGCTGCAACACCTCACCGGCGGAATCTGGGGCATCGTGATCCGGCGCCCGCTCGAAGCGGCTTCGCGCAACATCTGGCTAATCTTGCTGATGTTCATTCCGATCGTGCTCGGAATGAAATATTTCTATTCCGGGAACGGCGAAGAAACCGGCTGGCTGAACTCGCCAAAGACCGGCGAACACGCGCTTACCGCGTGGCAACAGAGTTACCTTACTACGCACGGATTTCTGATTCGCGCTGTCGCTTATTTCGCGATCTGGTTCTTGTTGGTGTGGCTGTTCAACGCATTCTCTGGCATGCAGGACGAGCAGCCCGAAGACCGCCTCATTCGCCTGCGCTTCAAGCGAATGTCCGGCCCCGGCATCATCCTTTATGTTCTGGCCATGACGTTTGCGGCCATCGATTGGGTCATGTCGATTTCGCCGCACTGGGCTTCCACGATCTACGGCTTCATCTTCGTCGCAGGACAGGCGATCAGCGCCATGTGTCTGATGATCGTTGTGGTCGTGCTGCTTTCGCGGCACGAACCTTATTCCGGGTTCATCCGCGCGCGGCATCTTCACGATCTGGGCAAGCTTCTGTTTGCCTTCAACATGCTGTGGGCTTATTTCGCCTTCTCTCAATTGCTGATTATCTGGTCCGGCAACCAGCCCGAAGAAATCAGTTTTTATCGCACGCGTTTATATGGGCAGTGGGGAGTGGTAGCTGTGATCGTGTTGCTGTTCACGTTCGCGCTTCCTTTTTTGGTGCTGTTGTCGCAGAACGTAAAGCGTACTCCGGGCCTGGTCTCGAAGGTAGCCGTCTGGATGCTGGTCTTCCGGATCGTCGATCTGTACTGGATGACCCGGCCGGAATTCACCCGTTCGGCGCTGCCGAGCTGGCTGGACTTCGTTCTGCCCGTGGCCCTGATCGGCATATGGGTTGGCTTCTTTGCCTGGAATCTGAAACAGCGTCCGGTTTTGCCCTTGGGAGATCCCAAGCTCGCGGAGGTCTTAGCGCATCATGAGCACTGAGCATCTCAGCCACGGCCATGGGCAAAACGGCAGGCCGGTCCATCAGGACGTTGCCTTCGAGAAGACCGACGTCAGCACTTCCCCGATCATCAAGTTTCTGATCTATCTGGGCATTGGCGTGGTTTTTTCCTTCGTGCTGACGCTCGGGGTGTACAAGGGACTGAAAAACTACTGGATCAACGACCACACGCCGCCCCTGCCGATACGCCTGGAGACTGGCCCCACAATGCCGCCGGAGCCCCGGATGCAAGGGATGCCCGGACACTTGACCGATCCGCAGCAGGATTTGCGAGACAAGCTCAAGGCGGATACGGAAGCCAACAACAAACTGGTCTGGGTCGACCAGAAGGCAGGCATCGCGCAGATACCGGTGAAAGACGCGATGCAGTTGATCGTCGAAAAGGGTTTGCCGGCTGTGACACCGCCGCCGGCGGAAAAGAAGTAAGAACGATGAAGGCCATACGCAGTTCCTTGGCGATGGGAGGCTTGCTGCTTTGCGGCGCGCTCAGCCATGGCCAGATGATTCCAGACAACGTGGGTAAATCATCGAACGGGTTGCCTCCGGCGCTCGTAAACGTTGGTTTTGATCCGCAACTGAACAAGCAGATTCCCTTGGATACTCCCTTCGTCGACGAATACGGACAGCCGGCCACGCTGCGGCAGTACGCCAGGACAAAGCCGGTGGTCCTCGCGTTTGTCTATTTCACCTGTCCGATGCTGTGTAACCAGGTAGAGCAGGCTCTCGTCGGCACGTTGAAGATGATTTCGTTCAACCCCGGCAGCGAATACGACGTGGTTTTCATCAGCTTTGATCCCAGCGACAAGCCGGATGAAGCCTTGAAGAAAAAGCACGAAGCGCTTTCGCGTTTTGCGCGTCCTACCACGGAACCAGGTTGGCATTTCCTCACCGGCAGCCGCGAATCCATCGATGCCGTTACTAAGGCCGCCGATTTCCGCTTCAGTTACGATCCGAAGACCCGGCTCTTTGCGCATGCCAGCGGCATTGTTTTGCTCACTCCCGACGGCCGCATCTCTCGTTACTTCTTCGGCGTGGAATATCCACCCAGCAACGTCCGGCTGGGGCTGGTCGATGCGTCCTCCGGAAAAATCGGAACGCCGGTCGACCATCTACTGCTGTTCTGCTACCAGTACGACCCTACGACGGCCCACTACAGCGCCACGATCCTCACCGTGATGCGCATGGGTGCTGTTGCCACGCTATTTTGTCTGGTTATCGGATTTGTGGTTTTCCGTCGCCGCGAACATCACCGCGCCGGCAACGAAAACATCGCGCCAGGTCCGCCGACGCAAGGAGCACATTAGAACCGTGCCGTCACCGCTTCCATTCTTTCCAGAGCAGGCCTCCAGTTTCGCGGGAAACGTGGACGCGCTCTTTTTCTTTATCCTGCTGACCTGCTTGTTCTTTGCCGCGCTGGTAACGCTGCTGGCGATCTATGCGGCTTTCAAATACCAGAGAACCTCGCCTGGTGAGGTTGGTTCGACAGTGGAAGGGAACCTACCTCTCGAAATCGGGTGGACGGTGATTCCCTTGGCGATTTCCATGGTGATGTTCGCCTGGGGTGCGGTCGTCTACGTTAATTTCCGCACCGCCCCGAAAGACACGCTGAACATCTATGTAGTCGGCAAGCAGTGGATGTGGAAGCTGCAGCAGCCCAACGGCAAACGGGAAATCAACGAACTGCATGTGCCCGTCAATCGCGACATCAAGCTGATTATGGGCAGCGAAGACGTAATCCATGATTTTTACGTTCCCGCGTTCCGCGCCAAGATGGACGTGGTGCCCGGGCGTTACAACACGCTGTGGTTCCGGCCCACCAAGATCGGCAGATACCATTTCTTCTGTTCGCAATATTGCGGCACAAACCACGCGGTGATGGGCGGCTGGGTTACCGTGATGGATCCGGCGGAATACGCAGCCTGGCTCTCCGATGAAGCGGGGGACGTGAATCCCGCCTCCGCCGGGGAAAAGCTCTTCACGCAGCTTGCCTGCGTGACCTGTCACCTCAGCAACGGCACCGGACGCGCTCCGTCGCTCAACGGAGTGTATGGGGGCAAGGTGCTTCTTGCGGATGGCACCACCGTCACCGCCGATGATGCCTACATTCGCGAATCGATTCTGCAGCCCAAAGCCAAAATCGTGGCCGGGTATCAACCGGTGATGCCCACCTTCCAGGGATTGGTGTCGGAGGAACAGATTCTGAATCTGACCGCTTACATCAAGTCCCTGCAGTCGCAGCCCGTGCCGGCAAAAGGCGCGGGAGTGGCGCCAGCAACAACGGGGAAGAAATAATCATGAGTACCTCGAGCACGATCCATACAGGTCCGGCGCTGAAACTGCCGGAAAAGCATTATTTGAACGCTTCCTACGGCATCCGTTCGTGGCTGCTCACCACGGACCACAAGCGTATTGCGCTCCTCTATCTCGCCTCGGTCACTTTCTTTTTCTTCATCGGCGGCTTCTTCGCCATGATGATTCGCCTGCACCTGATGACGCCCAGCGGTTATCTGCTCTCCGCGGACACCTACAACCGCATGTTCACCATGCACGGCGTCACGATGATTTTCTTTTTCCTGATTCCTTCGATCCCGGCGGTCCTTGGTAATTTCCTGATCCCGCTCATGGTTGGCGCGAAGGACCTGGCTTTTCCGAAGATCAATCTTCTTAGCTGGTATATTTACATCATCGGCGGCTCCTTCACGCTGTACTCCATGGTCACCGGCGGTCTGGACACCGGTTGGACCTTCTACACGCCCCTGAGCACTATCTATTCGAACTCCGCCGTGGCTCCGGCCGTCGTCGGCGTATTTATTACCGGATTTTCCTCGATTCTTACCGGGCTCAACTTCCTGGTTACCGTGCACACCATGCGCGCGCCGGGCATGACCTGGTTTCGCTTGCCGCTTTTTGTCTGGGCGCATTACGCCACGTCCGTGGTCATGATCTTGGGCACCCCTGTGATCGCGATCACCCTCGGCTTGGCGGCCATGGAACGCGTCTTCGGCCTGGGCTTCTTTAACCCGGCTATGGGCGGCGACCCCATCCTCTTCCAGCACCTTTTCTGGTTTTACTCTCATCCCGCCGTGTACATCATGATTTTGCCGGCGATGGGTGTGATCAGCGAACTGATTCCGACGTTTGCGCGCAAGAAACTGTTCGGTTATCACTTCGTGGCGGCCGCTAGCCTGGCCATTGCCGTTATCGGCTTCCTGGTTTGGGCGCACCACATGTTCCTCACGGGACAGTCGACCTATGCCGCGCTGGCATTTTCGTTTCTCACCTTCCTCGTGGCCATTCCCTCGGCGGTAAAAGTTTTCAATTGGACCGCCACCCTGTTCGGCGGCTCCATCTCCTTCGATACGCCGATGCTCTATGCCTTCGGCTTCCTTGGATTGTTCCTCGTTGGCGGCCTCACCGGACTGTTCCTCGGCTGCCTCGGCGTCGATATGCACGTCCATGACACGTATTTCGTCGTGGCTCACTTCCACTACATCATGGTGGGCGGTGCGGTGATGGGCTACCTTGGCGGGCTGCACTTCTGGTGGCCGAAGATCACCGGTCGGATGTATCCGGAGTGGCTGGCGCGCATTGCCGCACTCGTTCTGTTCGTCGGGTTCAACCTGACCTTCTTCCCGCAGTTCGTGCTGGGCTACCTCGGCATGCCCCGCCGCTATCACGTGTATCCCCCGGAATTTCAGGTTTACAACGTCATGTCCACAGCGGGCGCTTCGATTCTCGCCCTTGGCTATTTGCTGCCCATGATCTATCTCACCTGGGCCGCGTTCTATGGCAAGGTGGCCGGCAATAACCCCTGGCCGGCCACTGGTCTCGAATGGACCACGCCCTCGCCACCGCCAACGGAAAATTTTGAAGTAACTCCCGTAGTTACTTGGGAGGCGTACGACTTTCACAACCGGCCAGAGCTGGGGTTGGATGTGCCTGGTGTACCCAGACATGGCGGGATGTTGCCGGCTCACGGAGACGATTAGACTACGGCCGGGATGGATTCGGGTCACCGGGGGGCCGGTTGACGCCCATAATTAAGGGCAGAGGAGTGCGAAGTGCATCGCACCGGAGCGCTGTACGGACAATTTGAGACGCTGGAGCAGCAGAAGGAAACTGCCTCGCTGGGGATGTGGATCTTCCTGGTCACGGAAGTCATGTTCTTCGGTGGCATCATGCTGGCTTACACCATCAACCGCCACACGTACTACCATGCGTTCGCGATGGGCAGCAACACGCTCAGTATCCAGCTAGGTACGCTCAACACCGGCGTCTTGCTTGCCAGCAGCTTCACGATGGCCATGGCCGTCTGGGCGGCGCAGGTAGGCAAGAAGAAGCTAATCCCGATGTTTCTCACGGCGACTATCGTCCTGGGCTTTATCTTCTTCGGCGTGAAATATGTGGAATACGCGCAGAAATTCCACCACCACCTGGTGCCCGGGCGCAATTTCGATATCGCCTACTGCGTAAATAACCCAAGTAAGTGCGAAGACATCAACGCCAAAGATATGGAAAAGGAGCGCGAGGAGCTTACGGCGGCCATGGAAGCCGATCCGGATCTGAACGCCCACGCGCAACTCTACTATTCGGCATACTTTGGCATGACCGGCTTGCACGCGCTGCACATGATTATTGGAGCGGGGCTGCTGTTCTGGCTGCTGCGTGGCTCACTGGCGGGACGTTTCTCGGCGGAGTGGAACACTCCCGTGGACCTGGTGGGCTTGTACTGGCATTTCGTCGATATTGTGTGGATTTATCTTTTCCCGTTGCTGTACCTGATCGATCGGCATAAGTAGGGAGACACGCGTGTCTGAACACGAACATACCGAGCATATCGTGGCGCCAAGCACCTACCTGGTCATCATCCTGACGCTGATGTGCCTGACGGCCCTGACCGTAGCTGTGGCCTACATTGATCTGGGCAGGTTCAACATCGTCGCCGCGCTCGGCATCGCCACCATCAAGGCCACGCTGGTTGTGCTCTTCTTTATGCACGCAAAATACAGTCCAAAGCGCACCAAACTGGTGATCTTTGCGGGTATTTTCTGGCTGATCATCTTGCTCTTTATGACCCTGAGCGATTACGCCAGCCGTGTCGACTATCGCGGCCTACGCTACCCGATGTCCGAGAACCTTACCTTAACCTGCAGTCCGCGCTCGTAACGCTCTTCACTGCGAGAACCGTGGTGGCCGAAAACGTGGTGGCGCCCGCACCCGTCCGAGGCTTTCGTTTGATTCTCAATGAAGGAAAATTATTTCCCGAAGCCACTGCCCGCGCGGATAAAATGACTGGACAAAAAAAATGAGGGGAAGAACGAACCGGCCCAGCCCTCAATCCCCTAAAGGGATCCTCGGCTCGTCTCCCCCACGGGTGATCGGTTGCAAGCGGCTGGCCAATGTAACCAACCTGTTTTCAGCCCGTTAAAGTCAGACCCCCTGTAAAAATGCACTACCCCCGGGGAAAATTTTACTAGGACTGCTTTCATGAGAAATATTTTGCCTGTTCTCTTTTTGCTCGCCCCTGCTGCCGTGCTGCCGGCGGTCGCCTTGACCGCACTGCGCTCCTGTTGCTATGTTGAAAGGCTATACTGGGCCCATTTTACTCGCTGGGTGCCAGAAGCTCCTGTGGGGGGAGCGCTTTTCACCTATGGCTCTCAGCAAACTGGTTGTGCGCGGCGCCCGACAGCACAACCTCAAGAACATCAGCCTGGAGATTCCTCGGAACTCTCTGACCGTTATCACCGGCCTGTCTGGTTCCGGCAAGTCTTCCCTGGCGTTTGACACGATTTACGCGGAAGGGCAGCGAAGATATGTCGAATCCCTTTCCGCCTACGCGCGCCAGTTTCTAGACCAGATGGAGCGGCCGGAAGTGGATGTGATCGAAGGCCTGTCGCCTTCGATCGCCATCGAGCAGAAAACCACGACCCGCTCGCCCCGCTCCACGGTCGGAACCATCACGGAAGTCTACGACTACCTGCGCGTGGTCTACGCCTCGGTCGGTGTCCCGCACTGCCCGAATTGCGGCAAGCCTATCACCCGCCAATCGAGCGAGCAGGTCGTGCAGGCGATCCTCCGCGGCGAATTGTGCAAGCCAGACGATCGCATCATGATCCTGGCTCCCATCGTCCGTGGCCGCAAAGGCGCGTACCGCAAGGAGCTCGAGAAGCTGGCGCAGGATGGCTTCGTGCGCGTGCGCATCAACGGCGAACTTTTACCGCTCGACGAGACCCCGGTGTTGGACAAGCGCAAGAACCATACGATAGAAGTGGTTGTCGATCGCTTGCTGGTAAAACAGGGCATCGCCTCCCGGCTGGAGCAGTCCATCGCTACTGCGCTCAAACTCGCACAGGGCCTTGTGACCGTGGCTTTGGTGGGCGGCAACGAACACACTTTTTCGGAAAAGCTGGCTTGCCCCGATTGCGGGCTTTCCGTCCCGCAGCTGGAGCCGCGCTCCTTCAGCTTCAACTCGCCCTACGGCGCGTGCCCGGAATGCCACGGGCTCGGCTCCAAATACGATTTCGATCCCGCGAAAGTGATTGCCGATTGGACGCGGCCGCTGTTTGACGGCGGTCTGGGCCCGGGTTCCGGCTCTGCCATTTTGAAGCGCACGCTCGAACTTGGCGCCTACGCGCACGGCTTCCATCTGGACACCCCGTTCGAAAAATATCCCGCGCGTGTCCAGAATCTTCTGCTGTATGGCTATCCTCCTTCCGGAGGGAAAAAGACTGCTGCAGAACCCGGCGGCAAAAGCGGCGAAAAAGGATTTCGTTTTCAGGGCATCCTGAAATTTCTGGAACGCAATTTTGCGGATTCCAATTCCGATTCTTACCGCGAATGGATGACGCAGTATATGTCCGCCACAACCTGCAGCGCCTGCCTCGGGCGCCGGCTGCGTCCGGAATCTCTCGCTGTGAAGCTGGGTGGCTGGTCCATCTCGGATTTTACGGCACTCGCGCTCAGCGACGCTCGTCCGGCGGTCGACAAAATCATTTCCCAACTGTCGCCCCGCCAGCTGGAAGTGGCGGCCAGGCCTTTGCGCGAAATTGCGGAACGACTGGACTTCCTGCTGGCTGTCGGCCTGGGCTATTTAAGTCTCGAGCGATCGGCGGCTACACTTTCCGGCGGCGAAGCGCAACGCATCCGACTGGCAACGCAAATCGGCTCGCGCCTGCGCGGCGTGCTTTATGTTTTGGACGAGCCGTCGATTGGATTGCACGCGCGCGACAACGATCGCCTGCTTCATTCGCTGGAGCAGCTGCGCAATCTCGGTAACACAGTTCTGGTTGTCGAGCACGATGAAGACACCATTCGCCGCGCCGATTACGTTGTCGATCTCGGTCCTGGCGCCGGAAATGCCGGAGGCTACCTCGTGGCTACCGGAAAGCCAGAGGAAATCGCCTCCGCTCCGGAATCGCTGACGGGCCGCTATCTTTCGGGCGCCGTGGAAATTCCCGTGCCCGTCAAACGCCGCAGCGCGAACGGCAAAGCCATCCAGATTCTGGGCGCGCACGCCAATAATTTGAAAGATTTGGACGTCAGCTTCCCTCTGGGGTTGTTGACCGTGGTCACCGGCGTATCCGGCTCGGGGAAATCCACGTTGGTCAACGACATTCTGTACCGTGCGCTCGCACAAAAGCTCTATCGCTCCATGGAACCGCCCGGCGCGCACAAAATGATTCTGGGGATTGAGCACATCGACAAAGTAATCGAGATCGATCAGGCTCCCATCGGGCGCACGCCGCGATCCAATCCCGCCACCTATACCGGGGTGTTCGCGCCGATTCGCGAACTTTTTGCGATGCTGCCGGAATCCCGCGAACGCGGCTACAAGCCGGGCCGTTTCAGCTTCAATGTAAAAGGCGGCCGCTGCGAAGCGTGCCAGGGCGAAGGTTTGCGCCGCATCGAAATGAATTTTCTGCCGGACGTGTACGTCACCTGCGAGGTCTGCCGTGGCCGCCGCTATAACGCGGAAACCTTGGCGGTGCGCTACAAGGCCCATAGCATCAATGACGTCCTCAATTTGCCCGCGATCGACGCGCTGAAATTGTTGGAAAATATTCCCCACGTGCAACAGAAACTGGCCACCATGGTGGAAGTCGGCCTGGGCTACGTGCAATTGGGCCAGTCCGCCACCACGCTTTCCGGGGGCGAAGCCCAGCGCATCAAACTGGCTCGCGAACTTTCCAAGCGCCAGACCGGCCGCACAGTTTATATTCTCGATGAACCAACGACAGGACTTCACTTTGACGATGTCCGCAAACTCGTTGACGTTCTGCAGCGCCTTGCCGATCTCGGCAACACCGTTCTGATCATCGAGCACAATCTCGACGTAATAAAACAAGCCGACTGGATCATCGATCTCGGCCCGGAAGGCGGCCAGGGCGGAGGCCGCATCGTCGCACAGGGAACTCCCGAACACGTAGCGCGCTCCAAAAAATCCTACACCGGCCAGGCGCTCGCGCGAGTCCTGCACATGAACGGCACCGGCCCGCAATCGAACGGCGACCTCAAGCCTTGAGCACTTTGGACTGCGGCCAATCGCCGCCGGCAAAATTCACACACACCACCCCGCTTGCGCGTCCTCTTCTTCCCCCGTAGAGTAAGGAGACCCGCATGAGCGTTTATTCCATCCAGCCGGTAACACTGGGCGGTGTTCGCACGTACCCGCTCGCCGCGCGCAAAAGTAAAGTGACCGCGAGCGATCTGGCGAAGCCCACACGCCGTGGCGCCGCGTTCACGGAATTCCTGGATTCCCTCCCCAAAATTCTCGCGGCGCAAGATCTGCGCGAGCTGGCGTCGGCGATTCACACCGCGCGCAAACACAAGCGCGCGATTCTGTGGGGCATGGGCGGCCACGTCATCAAAGTCGGACTGGCTCCCGTGCTGATCGATCTGATGGACAAGGGTTACATCTCCGGGATCGCCATGAACGGCGCGGCGCTCATCCACGATTTTGAAATTGCCATGGCCGGAAGCACTTCCGAGGATGTGCAAGCTGCGCTTGGCAAAGGTCAATTCGGCATGGCCGCCGAAACCGGATCAAGCATCAACGAAATCGCCAAGCTGGCCTACCGCGTTCGCATGGGCTATGGAGAAGCCGCCGGACAATATCTCACCAGCGGCATTCTGGAGCCGAAACATCCGGAACTCAGCATCCTCGTGGCCGCCTACAAGAAGCGCATCCCGGTCACCGTTCATCTCGCGATCGGCACGGATATTGTCCACATGCATCCCTCGGCGGATGGCGCCGCACTTGGCGCCGCTTCTCTCCATGATTTCCGCCTGTTCTGCGCGCTGGTCGAACAGATGGATGCCGGCGGCGTTTATCTCAACTGGGGCTCGGCCGTTCTTCTTCCCGAAGTCTTTCTCAAAGCCGTTTCCGTCGTGCGCAATCTCGGCGTTGCTTTGCGCTCCCTCACCACCGCCAATTTTGATTTTATCCAGCATTACCGTCCCATGATGAATGTCGTGAAACGCCCGACCGCCGCATCTAACCCCAAGAAGGGCGAAGTTTCCAGAGGCTTTGCGATGACCGGCCATCACGAACTGCTGCTTCCCCTGCTGGCCGCCGCACTGCTGGCGGGTTGGCCGGGTCCGGGAAAGCGGACAAAGTGATAAATCCATTTGACGAGAATCCGTCGCCGCAGGAGCAGGATCCCACCTTCGAGAGGCCCACATCGCAGCCGGAGCTGACTCCCCCTGCGCGGACGCCCTGGGGTAGCGATCCCAGCCTTGCTGCCGAGCCATTAGCGCCGCTTTCGCAGCGTGTCTATCCACCCGACCTGCAAATTTCCTGGTCGTGGCTGCACCTGGTCGTCTTCCTGTTTTTCATCCTGATCAGCCTGCTCACCGTGCAGACGATTTTTCTGACGGCCTATGCGCCGCACCAGAAAATGACCACCGAGCAACTCGAACAATACATGTTGTCCAAGCCGCAGGTCGCCATCGGCAGCACCGTCGTGATTTATGCGCTGTTGCTGTTTTTCTTGTACGTCACCCTGGCGTTGCTTCGGGGTCAGCCCTTCTGGAGCACGCTCGGGTGGCGCAAGATTCTTCCGAAAAGTGACGGTCAGCCCCGGCATCCGCTAATTTACTTTTTCGTTGGTTGCGGCTTGTCGCTCCTGGTATTCGCCTTAACCTCCGTAATTCAAACGCCGGAAAATACACCCATCGAGGAAGTCTTCAAATATAAGCAAACCGCCGTGCTTTTCGTGGCCACCGCCGTGTTGATTGCTCCCCTGGCGGAAGAGACCATTTTTCGCGGTTATCTCTATCCGATGTTTGCGCGCTGGTTCGGTATTGTGCCGAGCATCGTCATTACGGGCGTACTTTTCGGACTTATGCACGGCCCGCAACTCGGCGGAGCCAAGAGCTTGATTGCCATCATGTCCTTGGTCGGCATTATTTTCACCGCCGTCCGCGCCCGCACCGGCAGCGTGTTCGCCAGCTTTCTGATGCACCTCGGCTACAACTCGCTCATCGGCGTCAGCTTGGCGCTGGCCACCCACGGGTTTACGCAAGTTCCCACGCATCATTGAACGTTCGACTCCGCAAAGACCTTCGATACAATAGGAAGAGAGGCTTTGCGAAGAATGTACGTTGCGCAACCGATTGAATGGACCGACAAGGGCGTGGTCATGTTGGACCAGCGCCGTCTTCCCGCCGAGGAAGTCAGCTACACCTACACCGACTATCGCGAAGTTGCCAAAGCGATTCGCGAAATGGTCATCCGTGGCGCGCCCGCAATCGGTGTTGCTGCAGCCATGGGCGTGGCCGTCGGTGTTCAGAATTCGTCCGCCGCTTCCCTTGATTCTCTGCAAGCGGAATTTCCAGAAATCTGTGACACGCTGGCCAAAACCCGCCCCACTGCCGTCGATCTTTTCTGGGCCTTGCAGCGCATGAAGCGCCGCTTCCAGGAATTAGTGCAGTCGCACGCCGATCTTTCCACGATTCGAAAGGCGATGGTGGCCGAAGCGAAAGAAGTTCACCGCGAGAAACTCGCCTCCGATCTGGCCATGGGCCGCTACGGCGCGGAGTTCATGCCCAAAGACGGCCAGGTAATGACGCAGTGCAACGCAGGCGCGCTGGCCACGGCGGGCATCGGCACTGCCCTCGGTGTCATTCGCGTGGCCTTCGAACAAGGCCGCAAATTGCACGTGCTGGTGCCCGAAACGCGGCCCTATCTGCAGGGCGCGCGCCTGACCGCCTGGGAACTCCATCGCGGCGGCATCCCGCTCACTCTGATCACTGACAACATGGTGGGCCACTTCCTGAAGACAGGGAAAGTGCGAGCCATCGTCACTGGCGCGGACCGCATCGCCGCAAATGGCGACACCGCCAACAAGATCGGCACCTATCAGATGGCCGTGCTAGCCAAGGAAAACAACGTTCCTTTCTATATCGCCGCCCCCATTTCCACCTTCGACCTCTCGATTCCCGATGGCGACCATATTCCCATCGAGGAGCGTTCGTCAGAGGAAGTCACGCACATTCAGGGCATTCGCATCGCGCCCGACGTCCCGGCTGCCCATCCGGCGTTTGACGTGACGCCAAACCGCTACATCCGGGCAGTCTTTACCGAACGGGGTGTCGCCACAGCGCCTTATGTGGAATCTCTTCAGAGGCTTGCGGCCGCTCCGGCGGTCGGCGCGGCTCACTGATCCCTTCTCAGCATCGCAATTTATTCACGCGTTTTTACAGCAAACGCCGTATGGTTCCGGGTGCATGCGGCGATCAGAATTGCAATAATTCAACATTCTCATCCTGACCAATAGGGGACGCTTCACGGCGTCCCCTCCTCTTTGGACCACACTTTCCTGGGTATTCGACGCGCGGGTCCTGCCTGTGGCGTCTTGCTTCCCGCGATTGCCAGCTTTTCTAAAGCGGGCCGTTCTGGCCAAGCCACCAGCTCGTACTGGTAGGGGATTTATACAAATCGCTGCAAATTATTCCGCGCGTCGCGCTAACACCGAGCCCTACGCGATGCCCGTTTATCGTTCTATTTCTTGAACAGGACAGGACTTACCATCTTTAGGCCGGGATGGACCTTTTGTTGCCTAGCCATATCTAGGAAACGGACCAGCTCGGAGGTGAGCGTGATGCGAGAGAAATTCGACCTCTTTCTGAGG
The DNA here is from genome assembly GCA_963742325.1 of Candidatus Acidiferrales bacterium. Classification (GTDB taxonomy): domain Bacteria; phylum Acidobacteriota; class Terriglobia; order Acidiferrales; family UBA7541; genus Acidiferrum. The sequence continues at coordinate 178,102 of CAVULB010000001.1, forward strand.
CTGCCGGATGGGCAACCTGTCTGGATCAAGGCCGTCGAAAGCCTGGAGGTTGCCAGGAATCAACTGGCGCAAATGGCCGCGAGCTTGCCCGGTGAATATTTCATTTTCAACACCACGAATGGCCAACTCATCACGAACTACGCGGATACCCAGTCTTTGGCTCAGTCTGCAAAATGAAGGTGTGGCAAATTACAGAGAACGTTAATTTCTGGAGTCGAATCACCGAAGATCGGAAGAGCTAATCGGCTTCAGGCGTGATGGTAAATCTTCTTCGGGTGAGCGATGGTTTGCGTCGCACGGTTGTGTCGGCAACGTTGCCCGTATCTCCGTCCCGCCTTTCCAGGATTCCACTTCCAGTTTTCCGCCGAGCTCTACCAGCCGCTCCCGCATCCCGGCCAGTCCGATTCCGCCGGCTTGCCCGGCGCGGAATCTTCCAAGCACGTTTTGATCGATGCCCACGCCGTCATCGCAGACCACCAGAATCACCTCATAATCCGTCGATTGCACTTCAATCTCAACGCAGCTTGCTTTCGCGTGGCGATGCACGTTGGTGAGAGATTCCTGGAGCACGCGAAACAACACCAGCTCAATCTCTTTCGGCAAGCGTTCCACAACTTCGCTTAACTGCAGCTCTACGCGAATTCCGCTCCGTTTGGCGAAGCCGTCGGTGTACCAGCGCACCGCGGAATGGAAGCCCAGTTCATCGAGCAGTGGCGGGTGGAGCAGGTGAGAGATCGTGCGGACCTCGAGGATTGCTTTGTCGGTCAAATCCAGCGACTCTGCCAGCAAGGGTTGATTCTGTCCGGGGGCCTCTCGCCGCTGCAGCCTCGCCAGGTTGAGTTTCAAGCCGGCCAGGAATTGCCCGACGCTGTCATGAAGCTCGCGGGCGATCTTGCGCCGTTCCACGTCTTGCAGTTCAAGGATGCGCGCGCTGAGTATCCGGTAGGATTCTGCGTTTTTCTTTTCGATCCGTTCCAGTTCTTTCCGGCGCTCAATCTCCCGAATCAACAGGTTGAAACTGTAGAGCAATAGCACCAATGCAAGAACGAACGTGCCCACCAGCGTAACCACCATGCGGGTAAAAAGGCCGTCCCACATTTGCAGCCGGTCGTCCAGTAGTTGTGCCTCCTTGGCCTCCATTTGCTCAAGCATCACGGACATGGTCTTGCGGCGTGCGAAGATGGCCGCCATTTCGTCGGTTTTGCTTTCCGGAGTGCTGGCAAGGCAGCTGCGCTTCCCCACGCAATCGCGCAGTTGCGCAAGATCCTCTTCGAGGATCATGCGGAAATTCTCCAAGCCATTCTGGTAACTGGGATTGTCGCGGGTCAGTTGTCGCAGTTGTTGAACGATCCCTAGCTGTTCCTCAGCCTCTCTTTGCAGATCGGCTGCCTCATCCGGATTTCGTGACAGTTGATACAGATTGAAATTCGCGTGGTTTTCGTCAATTTCGGAGCGCAAATCCTTCAGTAACCCGCGCACATAATAGGTGTGCAACACCAGTTCGCGGCTTTCTTTCATTCTCTCCACCGTGACCATTCCGATCACGCCGGTCACCACGAGCAGCAGGAGCGCCAATATCAGCGACCCGAAGCGCATCGAGGCCGCTCTCGAAACAACTGGTCGATGAGTTTCAGCGCTGGACACAATTTCCCTCCGGCCGAACGGTAGGCGGAATTAGCGGGCTGGGGTACTCGCCGCGACTTACGAATCGCAGTGCTTTTCCGTGGCATAGGGCTAACGCGCTTCCGCGCGGGCGGAGCGAACAGAGCGTCGCTCTATGATTTGCAGCTTTACTACCTCATTAGGAGGATCGGATTTCGTTGATAACCTGCGCCACAACGGTTTGATCGATCCTGGGGCTAATATAGGAGCCGTCTCCAACCACGACACGCAACGCTTTCATCAATTCTTCTTCGGCATCCGCCTTCAGCAGATACCCGTTTGCGCCGGCACGAAATCCGCTGCGGAGCACTTCCGAGGATTCGTGAAGCGTAAGCAGGATGACTTTCACTTCGGGATGTTGTTTTCGAATGATGCGGGTGGCTTCGAGACCATTCATGCCCGGCATGGTCACGTCCATCAGAACGACTTCAGGATTAAGTTGATTGGCAAGCTGAACCGCGTCGCTGCCATTGCTAGCTTCGCCGCACACTTCCCATTCCGGAAACGATTGCAGGATGGTTTCAACGCCGCGCCGTATGAAGGCATGGTCATCGACAATTAGGACTCGAGGCATGAAGCGAACTCCACTGTCCGTTGCGGGAAGTCGCGCACGCCCCCGGCCTTACGTCAGATTCCACTCCTGCCTTCTCAACGGGCAGTCAGGCTTTTCGACGGCCGAAATCTTACGCCTCAATAATCTGGTTTTTGATGGCGTAGCGCACTAACTCGCTGACAGAATGAATCTCCAGCTTCCGCATAATATTAGCACGGTGCGTTTCCGCTGTCTTAACACTGATTCCCAGCGATACGGCAACTTCCTTGCTGCTTTTTCCTTCCGCCAGCAGTTGCACAATTTCGCGTTCCCGCGCCGTCAGACGATTTCTGGCTGGGAGCTTCGGTTCCGCTCCGGCGGCCTGGAAGGAAAAGTCTCCCAGCAGCATTTCCGACGCGCGCGACGTAAAAAAAGTTCTCCGCTTTGAAATGGAATCCACCGCGGTAACTAGGTCGCGGTCAGCATCCGACTTCAAAATGTATCCGCGGGCGCCGGCTTCCACCACTTCGCGAACCAGCTGGTCGGAGAAGTGCATGGTCAGGATCAGGATGCCCGTTTTCGGCAGGGACTTGTGAATTCGGCGCGCGGCCTCGAGACCATTCAGGTCCGGCATGCTGATGTCCATCACCACAATCTGCGGCTTCCATTGTTCCGCCAGCATCACCGCTTCTTTCCCGGTTTTCGCCTCGGCGCACACTTCCCATCCCGGCTTGGCGGCCAACAAGTCTTTCAGCCCACGCCGAATAATATCGTGGTCATCCGCCACCAGAATGTTCAGGGTGGTCATATCTGTACCGATTGGCATAGGGGTAGTCCCCGATTCAGTGGTTTCCGGGTTCCGCATTGGCATCTTATCTCCAACAAGCATCGAAGTCTCTTTTTCAATTCCACCAGTTAAACCGTTCATTTCGAAACGTTGAATACCACGTTTACTGTATTTCAGGGATCGAGAAGCCCCTGAAAAAGGCCAGTTTCGGCCCTTTCAGGGGTCTCGCCGGATGCAAAGGTCAGGATTTAACCGTCAATTTATTGGTTACGTTGTCCGCGCCTGCCAGATCGGAGGCTTTGTCTGCGATGCTTTTTCTTTCGTCTTCCGATTGCACGGGGCCCTTCAGGATCACTTTGCCGTTGCGCACGATCACTTTCACGTTATGCGCGTCGGTTGAAAGCGACTTGTCATTGCTGATCGACTGGCGAATCTTTTGGGCAAGCTCCCGGTCCGCCGGATTATTTTTCTGCTGATCCGCGGTCATGCCCTGGTTCTTGTTCGCGGAAGTGTTGTCGGGTTCCTGTTGCAAAGTCCCTCCGTGTGCCGAAGCAGCGGCAAAACTCAGTGCAACTGCACCTACGCCGATTGAAACGGTTCGAAGTATTTTTCCCATGATGGATTCCTCCTCTTTCTTTCTGCGTTTTGGTAACTAAAGGGAGAATAGAAACGGATCATCGCTCCGGCCATAAGGCAAGATCTGTAGTCGGGCATGTGTGGTTACTGAGAGAACGAACTAGGCGAAGCCAGGCTCGACACCTATTTGTCGCGGCGATCGACCACCAGAAACGCGATACCGCCAATCAACGCCAACGCCCCGATGATCGGCGGCAGAGGAACCGTGTGGTGCTCGTCTTTCGTCACATGGAGCGGGCCTACGTCAACGGCCTTTTTTGGCACGGTATACGTGAACCCTTGATAGGCCAAGGCAAGGACGCCCAGAACCACCAGAACAATTCCTAAAACTGACTTGCTGCCCATTTTTGAATCCTCCTGTCCGGGCAAAATTCAGAGAAGCAATTCCACTCCGGCCTCAACGAATTTTGTTCGGGTGCCATATTCTTATCCACCTACGTTCGGTGGGGGTATCGGCGGGGGGCTGTATTTAACCATAAGCTTCCCCGCATCTTTTCTCTGTAGCGCGCGCCGTCAGGTGCCTCCGTTCGATCCCCCCATGAATCCATGTATATCCCGCCGGCGCCCCAGCGCGTTTCATAGAGGAGTACCTGAATTCTTTGATCGAGGAGGCATTCATGAATTGGGACCGCGTGGAAGGAAAGTGGAAGCAGTACTCTGGAAAAGTGAAAGAGAAGTGGGGCAAGCTGACGGACGATGATTTGACGACCATCAGTGGCAAGCGCGATCAGTTGATCGGAAAAGTGCAGGAACGTTACGGCATCGCGAAGGATCAAGCGGAGGCGCAAGTCGACGAGTTCACGGCATCACTCAGCGACACGGATCAGCGCGAATCTCACAAGACGCGCGGCGCCGGTTACTGACCCGCAGGGAATTGCACCGTTTGGTTTATAATTTATGTGGCCCGCCTTAAGGGCGGGCCATACCATCGCGGCGGGAGCCGTGAGCCTTCAGCTCTCGAGCAACTGGCGGCAAAGTCTTGCTTCCCCCAGGCAAGGTGCTCGGCAAATTCCGCGGTCACAGGTCAAGATTCCGTCCATGAAAAGTCTGATGCGCCGCTCGCTTGCACTCTTGATGGTTTTTTTCATTGTTAGCCCCACCCCTTCCCCGGCTTACTCCGTTCTAACGCATGAAGCGGTGATTGACGTTGTATGGGACACCAACCTTCGTCCGTTGCTCCTGAAGCGTTTCCCCGATTCCACTTCGGACGATCTTCTGAAGGCCCACGCCTACGCCTACGGCGGAGCGATCGTCCAGGATATGGGCTACTATCCGGGGGGCAGCAAGTTTTTCAGCGACCTCACGCATTATTTTCGCAGCGGAGATTTCATCATGGCCCTGTTGCGCAACGCTTCGAATCTCAACGAATATGCGTTCGCCCTGGGGGCGCTTTCGCACTATGCAGCGGACAATGACGGCCATCCGCTGGCCACGAATTTGTCGGTTCCGCAACTCTATCCCTCCTTACGGCGGAAATATGGGCATGTGGTCACGTACGAGGACAATCCTCTGGCTCACATTAAAACCGAATTTGGTTTTGACGTGCTGCAGGTGGCCAAGGGCCGCTACGCCTCGGACAGTTATCGCAACTTTGTGGGTTTTGAGGTTTCGCTGCCTTTGCTCGATAAAGCTTTTCTGGACACCTACGGCATCGAGCTCAGCTCCATTACCAAAAACGAAGTTCATGCTGCCAACACCTATCGCTACTGCGTAAGCACCTTGCTTCCCAGGGCCTCTCGCGTCGCCTGGAACCTGAAGCAGAGCGATATCCAGAAAGATTTACCGGGGATCACGCGTAAGAAATTTCTCTATAACATTTCCCGCTCCAGCTACGAAAAAGAGTGGGGCAGGGATTACAGCCGACCGACCGCAGGCGATAAGTTTCTCGCTTTTGTCATTCGCATCCTGCCGAAATTCGGCCCTCTTCGCGTCCTCACATTTCGCACTCCCACTCCGGAAGCGGAGAAATTGTTTGAGAGCAGTTTCAACGCAACTGTGGATCACTACCGTCAACTTCTAGTCGCCGTGGGCAATGCGCAGCTCGAACTCCCCAACGATAATTTCGATGTCGGGAAAGTCACCGTTCGCGGCGAGTATAAACTGAACGACAAGACCTGCGCCGAGTTGCTCGATCGCCTAGCGAAACAGCGGTTGGCCAGCATCGATCTGGATCTGAAGACGCAGCTCCTGGCCTACTATGCGGACAAGGATCCAGCTGCGACTCCCCGCCAACACGACAAATCCACCATGAAAATCCAGCATGAGATTAAGATCCTGCAGGAAACGCCCTCGACCGCCGTGGTGTCCGGGGAATCACCCGTCGCAGCGCCCTGGCAGTAAATTCGCCACAGGCACGAGCGGAATGTAGGGAATACACTGCCGGCACACTACAGGGATTGCCGGATGGCCGTCGCGCGTCGCAAGCCCTATTGTCCGAGTGTTCCAAGCGATACGGAAAAAATTGTGCAAGGCCCCGAACAACAAGACGAGACGTGTATTTCCGCGACAACCAGCAGTAGATGAGGAGAATATCATGGACTTGCTGATGACCGTGGGCATTGTGCTTTTGATTTTGTGGCTGCTGGGACTGGTCACCTCCTACACCCTGGGCGGGTTCATCCACATTCTTCTGGTATTGGCGCTAATTGTGCTCCTGGTGCGCATTATTCAGGGACGCCGTCCCATCCCTTAAGCTACAATGCGCAAGCCGAGACGGCGGGTTCGAACCGCCCGAAGTTCCGCTCCGCCCAAACGCGCCATCAAACTCTCTCCGGTAGCGGGATTTCTGCGAGATTCTTGCGATGTCGCCTGCTGATCGATTGTCGAAAAAGTGGCTGCTCCTTCTTATTCCCGCCGCCTTTGCTTTCCTGTTGCTGGCGATCGCGGTCTATATTTATTTCTGGCCGCAGGGTATCGAAGACAGAATCCGTAAGTCCGTCACGGAAGCGCTGGCCGACCGTTTCGGCAGCGCCGTAGACCTGCAGACCCTCCACATACGAGTGTTCGCCAGCCCGAATGTTACCGGCGAGGGCCTCGCGCTGTACTACCACGGCCGTAAAGAGGTTGCGCCTCTCATCCAGATTGAAAAGTTCTCCTTCACCGTCGGCATCGTCGGGCTTCTGCGCCCCGTGAAACACATCTCGCTGATCCGCGTGCAAAACATGTTAATCACGATCCCGCCCCGCGAAAACCACGACAGCAACAAAACGCAGCCGCCCCCACCGCGGCTTGCCCAAAACGGCGGTCCCATCCCCAAAATTATTGTCGATCGCGTGATCTGCGATAACACCGATATTCGAATTCTTCCCAAACAACAGGGCAAAGAGCCGCTCGATTGGGATATTCACAATCTCCTGCTCACGTCTGCGGGCGCCAACCAGCCCTTCCTGTTTCACGGCAATCTCACCAACGGCAAACCCAAAGGAGAAATCGTCACGCATGGGCGCTTCGGTCCATGGAACGCCAATGATCCTGGCGGCACTCCCATCAGCGGCGACTATGATTTTACTCACGCGGATCTGGGTCCCCTGCCGGGCATCGCCGGCATCCTTTCTTCCATCGGCAGCTACAGCGGCGTGCTTTCAAACCTGGAAGTAGACGGCCACACGGATACGCCGGATTTTTCCCTCGACAAGGTAGGCCGGCCCGTTCCGTTGCATACGGATTTTTCCGCCACCGTCGATGGCACAAATGGCGACACCTATCTTCATCCGGTCAACGCCACGCTGGCAAAGTCCCTCATCGTCGCTGTAGGCCGCGTCGTGCGCATGCCCGAAAAGCAGGGCCACCTGATTTCGATTGACGCGACGGTGCCCAACGGCCGCATCCAGGATTTCCTGAGCCTGGCAATTAATTCGGACACGCCCATGCTCACCGGTCCCGTCAAGCTCAAGGCAAAACTCACCATTCCTCCGGGGCAGATACGCGCCATCGAGAAAATTATTCTCGATGGAGAATTCAGTGTTGACAATGGCAAATGGAGCAGCCCGGAGCTCCGCGAAAAACTGGAGTCACTTAGCCGCCACGCCCTGGGCAAACCGCAGAACGACGAATCAGGCAGCGCCGTCTCCGACCTAAACGGTAATTTCCTTCTTAAGGACGGCGTCCTTCATTTTCGCCGCCTGCAGTTTAATGTGGAGGGCGCGGCCATCGACCTCGCCGGAACGTATAGTCTTCTAAAAGGCGATCTCGACCTGGCTGGCCATCTCCGCCTGCAGGCCAAACTTTCGCAAACCGTGACCGGCACAAAATCCGTTTTCTTGAAGCCGCTGGATCCCTTCTTCGAGAAAAAAGGCTATGGCACGGTGCTTCCCATCCGCATCACCGGCACGCGCGACAATCCGGTGTTCGGCGTCACGGTTTTTCACAAAACGTTTGAAAAGCACCTTACCGGAAGTGCAAAGCCCTGATGGCGGCCGCCGTTGCTCTCTTTACTGAATAGAAGATTTTTCCTATTGGCCTACACTGACGCCGGTATAGAGGATGTATGCTTGTTACCGTAACATGCATCGCAATCCGGGTTCAGAAGCAATTTGATTACCCGGAATTCCGGTCCCCTGCTGAACGTTATTTGCCCAGGGAAATAGAAGACTAACTAAAAGGAAGGAACATGCGCATTAACCCGTGGCTTCGTTTGTGTTTGATCGTGCTTGCAATGTTTGCGTTTTCTTCAGTGGCTCGCGCGCAAGTCGGCGTAGCAATCTCCGTAGGTTTTGCCCCACCTGAATTGCCGGTTTACGAACAGCCGCTTTGCCCCGGCGACGGCTATATCTGGACTCCCGGCTATTGGGCTTGGGATGGAAGCGATTATTTCTGGGTACCCGGCACATGGATCCTCGCGCCTGAAGTCGGCTATCTGTGGACGCCTCCCTACTGGGGATGGGGCGGATCGGCATTTATTTTTCACGCCGGTTATTGGGGGCCGGTGATTGGATTTTACGGCGGCATCAACTATGGCTTTGGCTATTTCGGCCATGGTTACGAAGGCGGCCGCTGGGACAACGGACACTTTTTTTATAATCGCGAAGTGAACAACGTGAACGTCACCGTCATTCATAACGTTTATAACACACGCATCAACAACGTCACCGTCAACCGCGTGAGCTACAACGGCGGTCAGGGAGGAATCAACGAGCGTCCTACGGCGCAAGAAGAAGCAGCGGAACGCGAAAGGCACATTCCGCCGGTGGCGGCGCAAAATCAACACGTTGAGCAGGCTCGCGGGAACCAGGAATTGCGCGCTTCCGTAAATCATGGCAGGCCGCCGATCGCTGCCACCGCAAAACCCGGCGAGTTCAGAGGCGGCGTCACCGCCCCCACCTCCGAGGGGCATTACAATCCCCCCGCCAGAGGCAACGCCGGCACGCCGGCCGCGCGCAACACCGCCGTGCACCCCAATGACCTTCCGGCGCATGATCGCCTTCCTGCGCCGAACACCGGCAACGACAAGCTGAATCAGAAGTACCAGAAGCAACAAGACCAGCTTTACGCCAAGCAGCAAAAAGAACACCAGCAGCTGCAACAGAAACAGGACCAGGAACACGCCCGCCAGGCCAAACAAAATGCCAGCCAAGCGCAGAAACAGCAACTGGAACAGAAGCACCAGCAACAAACGCAACAGATGGAGCAAAGACACACTCAGGAACAGCAGCATATGGTGCAGCAGCACCAGCCGCCGCCTCAACATGAGGGCGGAAAGCCCAAATAAGATCAGTTAAGCTTCGTCGCCTCTGAAAACCTGCGCCGGGTCTGGACCGCCCTCGCTTTCCTTGCGAGTACTGGTCCGAGGTCCGGCGCTATCTATTTGGCCTTATCGATGCTTCGCAAACCGGTGTACCATCCGAATCGCGTAACCTGCTGTGCCCCCCCCCCGCATTTTTTAACGTAGCTCGGCAAAGAATGTGATAGCTTAACTCTCCTCTGAAACATCCAATTTGTCGTTCGTTCGATCGGCCGAGCAAGCTCTTTGGTTTTTTTGGTCAAAATCATGGCGTCTCGAATTGTCGACAGGTTCTTGCTTTCTTTCCCGCCCGGCAGCCGCCAGCGCTTTTTGGCGCTTGCGGTAGCTTCGCTTGCTGCTGGGTCTTCGCTGGCAGCAATGCAATCTGCCGCTCCGGTACCAGACATTTTCAAAACCGTATCGACCCCCGCAGACGCCATCCGCCGCCTGTCCCTTTTTGTCCTCATCATCACTGGACTGATTTTTGCCGTGGTCTTTTCTCTTCTGGTATACGCAGTGTCGAAATACCGATACCGCAGCGGGGATGACAATCGCGAGCCGCCCCAGGTCTACGGCAGCAATCAAGTGGAACTGGCCTGGACCGTCGTGCCCGTGCTCATCATCCTGGTTCTATTTTTTGCCACCGCGCGAGTCATTCAATCGGTGCAAGACGCAATTCCCCCGCCCGGCGCCGTGCAAGTCACGGCTGTTGGCCATCAATTTTGGTGGGAATTCCGCTATCCTGCCCTTGGCGTCGTCACCGCCAACGAACTCCATGTTCCGGTCAGCGATCGCTCGCAACCGACGCCGACTTTCGTCAAACTTCTTTCCGCCGACACCGACCACAGCTTCTGGGTGCCGCAGTTAGCGGGCAAAACCGATCTGATTCCCAACCGCATGAACTCCCTATGGATCGATCCTCACGAGACGGGAATGTTTGTCGGCCAGTGCGCGCAATACTGTGGCACCCAGCACGCAAAAATGTTGCTGCGCGTCTACGTCGACTCTCCGGAACAATTCGCCGCCTGGGTTTCCGCGCAGACGCAACCCGCATTTGTTTCCGATTCGGCTGCTGCCGGGCGCAAGATATTTGAAACAACCGCGTGCATCAATTGTCATAAGATTTCCGGCACCATCGCCAATGGCCGCTTTGGTCCCGATCTCACCCACCTTATGAGTCGCGACACCATCGCCTCCGGAGCAGCACCCAATACGCGCGAAAATCTCAAACAGTGGATTCACGATCCCGATTCCATCAAGCCCGGCTCGCTTATGCCCGCTATGAATTTAAGCGATGCCGATCTCGAGTCTGTTACCGCCTATTTGGAGTCCCTGAAATGACGCCGGGGGGTTCGCTCCATGTCGACTGAATCCATCGCGCTTACCGCTGTCCGCGAGCCGTCTCGTCCGCTTGGCGTGGTTCTCCATTCCTGGGTCACCACCGTTGACCATAAACGCATTGGGATCCTTTATATTCTCTACGCGGTCCTGTTTCTGGTAATTGGCGGCATTGAAGCCACCATCATGCGCATCCAGCTCCTCGTTCCCCACAATCATTTCGTTTCGCCACAAGTGTTCAATCAGATGTTCACCATGCACGGCACGACGATGATCTTTTTCGTGGCCATGCCTGTCGTTTTCGGCTTCGGCAACTACCTCGTGCCCCTCATGATCGGCGCGAGAGATATGGCCTTTCCCCGCGTCAACGCCTGGAGCTTCTGGCTCACCGCATTCGGCGGATTCCTTTTGTACTTCAGCTTCGTGGGCGGCTACGGCCTCTACGGCGCGGGCACCGCCCCTGACGTTGGCTGGTTTGCCTACGCGCCGCTGACAGCAAAAGTGTTTTCGTTGGGGCACAGCACCGATTTTTGGACGCTGGGCCTGCTGGTTTCCGGCTTTGGCAGCATCGGTACCGCCGTGAATTTCATCGCCACCATCTTTTGCCTGCGCTGTCCGGGCATGACGCTTGGCAAGATGCCGCTCCTTGTCTGGCTCGATCTGGTCATGGCGGTATTGGTCATCTTTGCCGTCTCGCCGCTCACTGCTGCGCAAGTCATGCTCGCTCTCGATCGTTTTCTCGGCGCGCATTTCTTCGACACGCAAGCCGGAGGCTCCGCCGTTCTCTGGATGCACTTCTTCTGGATCTTCGGCCACCCCGAAGTCTATGTTCTGGTCATTCCGGCGTTCGCCTTCGCCTCGGAAATTATTCCCGTCTTCTCGCGCAAACCGATCTTCGGCTACCCGGTGATGGTTGCTGCCAGTGTGGCCATCGCTTTCATCAGTATGAGTGTCTGGGCGCACCACATGTTTACCGTCGGCATGAGCTCCTACGGCAACACGTTTTTCGCTCTGACCACCATGGTCATCGCCATTCCCACGGGAATCAAAATCTTTAATTGGCTCGGCACCATGTGGGGCGGAAAGCTTATTTTCAAAACGCCCATGCTCTTCTGTATCGCTTTTCTTTTCCAATTCCTCATCGCCGGGCTCACCGGCATCATGCTCTCTGCCGCTCCGTTTAATTGGCAGCTCAGCGCCTCGTACTTCGTCGTAGCCCATTTTCATTACGTCATTGTTGGGGCGATCCTCATCTCGGTCTTCGCCGCCTTCTACTATTGGTTCCCTAAAATGACCGGCCGGCTCTATAACGAGAAGCTTGGCAAGCTCCATTTCTGGCTTTTCGTCATCGGTTTCCATCTCACATTCGACTTTATGCACATCCCCGGTATTCTCGGCATGCCTCGCCGCATTTATACCTACGAACCAGGCCGTGGTTGGGAAGTTTGGAACCTGATCGTCACCATCGGTGTTTTCTTCCAGGGCCTGGGCACCCTCATTTTTATCGGGAATCTTCTCTATTCCGCGTTTAAGGGGCAAACCGCCGGAAATGACCCGTGGGACGCTTGGACGCTCGAGTGGTCCACGTCTTCCCCGCCGCCGGAATACAATTTCGCGAGCATACCCATCGTGAACAGCCGCCGCCCGCTGTGGGACATCAAGCATCCCGAAGACCCGGACTGGCAATATGAATAGCGAATTTACCATGAGTGAGGAGCGGCGGATTTGAGCACCATCGCCAACACGTCGGCGCCCATTGAAACGCAGTGGTCTCTGCCGTATAAGGGCCAGGTCGGCATGTTCGCGCTGATCGCGGCGGAATCTGCCATCTTTACCATTTTCGTTGTTGCGTATATTTTCTATATCGGCAGAAGTCTCTCCGGCCCCACTCCTCGAGAAGTGCTCGAACTTCCCATCTTTGCTTCGATCTGCCTGCTCTCGAGCAGCCTAACGATCCACGCCGCAGTCGGCGCGCTGCGCAAAGCGAATCTCGGCCCGTTTCGCCTGTGGTGGTTTCTGACCCTGGCACTCGGTTCCATCTTTCTCGTGGCTACCGGCAGAGAGTGGCATCATCTCATTTACGACAAAGGGCTGACGATCAGCACCAACCTCTTCGGAACCACCTACTATTCGCTGGTCGGCCTGCACGCGTTCCACGTTACGGTCGGCCTCATCGGCCTGTTTACCATTTTACTTTTGGCTTTGTTCGGCAAGGTTCAGCAAGAGCATTGCAAAAATGTCGATACCTTTGCCATGTACTGGCACTTCGTGGATGTCGTTTGGATCGTCGTCTTCACCGTTGTCTACATCGTCGGCCGCTAGAGGGATGAACGAAATGTCTTCGCCCAACGAACAATCCCGCCCGCACAGCGCGACAACCTCCACCGTCACGTTGCCCGCTCCCACTGCGTGGCCCATCGTTCTGGCCTTCGGCATCACGCTGCTCATGGCCGGACTCATCACCAGTCTCTCGGTCATGATTTTGGGCGCAATTCTCGCGGTATGCGGCTGCGTTGGCTGGTTCCTCGATGTGTTTCCTCACGAAAAAGTTGTGCAGGTTCCGATCGAGGCGGAGCAAATCAAGATCACCACTCCACGCCACGAAGTTGCGCGACTGAAAATAGCCCCCGAACTGCACCGTGCGCTTCTTCCTCTGGAAACCTATCCTGTTTCCGCCGGCATCAAGGGCGGGCTCGCCGGCAGCGTGGCCATGGCGTTTCTCGCCTGCCTGTACGGCGTGCTGAAGCAAGGCAGCATCTGGTATCCCATCAACCTGCTGGCCGCCACTGCGTATTCACAAACGATGAAGCTCGGCCCAGACGCGCTGAAAGCATTTCACCTGGACAGTTTTTTGGTTGCCGTGGCCATTCATCTCCTGACTTCCGTTCTCGTTGGCCTTCTCTACGGCGCAATGCTGCCGATGATTCCGCGCCATCCGATTTTTCTGGGCGGCGTCGTTGCCCCCATTTTGTGGTCCGGATTGTTGCGCAGCATGCTGGATCTGATCAATCCGCTGCTTGGCCAACGCGTCGACTGGTGGTGGTTCATCGCCTCTCAGTTTGGGTTCGGGATTGTTGCGGGCCTCGTGGTTGTGCGCCAGCAGCGCGTGCCCGTGAAACAATTCATTCCGTTCGCGGTGCGCGCGGGCATTGAAGCGCCGGGGGCTATGGCCGAAAGAAAACGCGAGGATCACAACCCATGAACCCTCGCGGAATCGTATTTGCGTTTATGGCTGCCGGGTTTCTTTGCGTAGGCTGCGGCAACCTGCCCGGACGCCCCGCTCTAACTTCCATTCCCGTCGATCCCGACAACGTCGCCGATTTCAACCTGCTCTACCACCAGAATTGCTCTGGCTGCCACGGCGCCGAAGCGAAAGGCGGCGCGGCGCTCTCGCTCGGCGATCCCGTGTATCTCGCTATCGCCGACGACGCGACGCTTCACAAAGTAGTCACGAGCGGGATTAGCGGAACTTCCATGCCCGCATTCGCCAAGAGCGCCGGCGGTATGCTCACGGAAAATCAGGTGGACATCATCGCTCGCGGCATTCGCGCGCGCTATTCCCAACCCGATGCGCTCGCGGGAATCACGCCGCCGCCGTATGTCGCCATCGAACCCGGCGACGCCAGGCGCGGCGCCAGTGTGTACGAAACCTTTTGTTCCTCCTGCCACGGTACGGACGGCAAAGGCGGCGCAAAGGCCAGTTCCATTGTTGACGGCACCTTCCTCGCGCTCCTCACTGACCAGGAACTTCGCACGCTGGTCATCGTCGGTCGCCCCGATCTCGGCGCTCCAGACTGGCGAAACAATGTTCCCGGCAAACCCATGTCCTCTGCAGATATTTCCGACGTTGTCGCCTGGCTAGTCGCGCAACGTCCGCAATTTCCCGGCAGGCCTTATCCCACGCCGGCAAAACCTGCGGGAGAACGCCCATGACCCTGCCCGAAAATCTTTCGCGCCGAGCCCTGCTCGTGAAGTTGGGTATCTTTTTCAATGGCATCGTAGCCGCTATCATCGCGGTGCCCATCGTCCGTTACATTCTTTCGCCGATCACGCGCACGCGCAAAACCAGTTACACCAGCTGGCTTGCTCTCGGCCCGCTCGATCAATATCCCGCCGGTGAAACGCGACTGGCCACCTTCCGCAACCCCGACGTTGCGCCGTGGGACGGCAAAACCGCGGACAGTGCTTGTTGGGTGCGGCGTATTGACGCCAGCACGTTTCAGGTCTTCGCCATTAACTGTGCGCACCTCGGCTGTCCGGTGCGCTGGTTTCCGCAGTCGGGCTTGTTCATGTGCCCTTGTCACGGTGGCGTTTATTACGAAGACGGTTCACGCGCGTCCGGCCCTCCCGAACGGGGCCTCTTTGAATACCCGCACAAAACTGAAGAAGGAAAGCTTTTCATCAAAGCTGGTGAATTGCCAACTCCCGGAAATCCCACCGCCTTGATTCAGATAGGAAAATTTCCATGGGCTTGATCCGAAAAGTCGGCGAATGGTTCGATGCGCGGCTGCAATTGGCCGGCACCATTCGCGAAACCGCGGAACATCGAGTGCCCCGGGAGACGGCCAGCTGGTTTTACGTCTTTGGCAGCGGAGCGCTCGTCGTCTTCATCATGCAAGTTGTCACCGGCATTCTCCTGGCCATTGTCTACGTGCCTTCGGCGGGCGAAGCCTGGAACAGCTTGCAGACCCTCAATCATTCCATTGCCTTCGGTTGGTACGTCCGAGCGCTCCATGGTTGGGGTTCCAACTTCATGGTTGCCTTTGTCCTGATTCATATGGTCCAGGTTTTTCTTTTCGGCGCATATAAATTTCCCCGTGAACTTACCTGGATCGTCGGCATCTTTCTGCTTCTCATGACTCTGGGCATGGCGTTCTCCGGCCAGGTTCTGCGATTCGATCAGGACGCGTTCTGGGGCCTGGGCATTGGCGCTTCGATCTCCAGCCGCGTTCCCGTTGTCGGCCCATGGACCGTACATCTTCTTCTCGGCGGCCCGATCATCGCCGGCGCCACGCTTTCCCGCTTTTTCGCCCTTCATGTTTTCGTCATTCCAGGGCTTCTCATCGGGTTCGTCAGCCTGCATCTGCTCATGGTCCTCAAGCTTGGCATCAATGAATGGCCTATGCCCGGCCGCATCGTGCGCAAATCCACTTACGAAAAGGAATATCACGAGCTCACGAAAAAAGACGGCCTTCCCTTCGTGCCCGGTGCCATCTACAAGGATATTTTCTTCAGCGGCTGTATTCTTCTCGCTCTTGCGCTCGTCGCCGCGTACTTCGGCCCCTTCGGACCATCCGGCCGACCGGATCCCACGATCATCCAGACCGCGCCGCGTCCGGATTATTTCTTCTTGTGGCTGTACGCGGTGCTCTCGCTGCTTCCGCCGCAAATGGAAACACCTGCGCTGCTCATTGGCCCGGTGGTCGTGATTCTTGCGCTTCTTCTGCTCCCGTTTGTCTTCGGCGAAGGCGAAAAAAGTTGGCGCCGCCGCCCGATTGCTGTTCTCATCATTCTCTTCGTCGCCGTTGCGCTCGGTACGTTCACGGATCTTGCGGGCCACGCTCCTTGGAGTCCGGTGATGGATGCCTGGAGTGGCGACCCCATCCCGCCGGAATTCCTGCAGCATCGCTCGGCGCTTGAACGTCAAGGGGCTTTAATTTTCCAGCTTAAGCAGTGCCACAATTGCCATTCGCTCGGCAACCAAGGCGGCAAGCGCGGGCCAGCGCTCGATTCCATCGCACTGGTTCAAACCGAAGACCAGCTCATTCGCCAGGTAATTCAGGGCGGCGGCAACATGCCCGCCTACGGCAAGAATCTCAGTCCCGCGGAAACGACCGCGCTGGTCGCGTTTCTCAAAACTCTGCACCCTGCCGGGCAGCTGCCCGCGCGAGACGCTTCTCGTGCCGTCGTCAGTGAATCCGCACCCGCTCCTCCAGCGGGCAAACCCTGAAACGCCGATGTCGTTCGAAGCCCAGTCCCTGCTCAAGGAATGGTCACCGCCCATCGCGCTCGATGTGATCATTTCGCTCACCGCCATTTTTTATTTTCGCGGTTGGTTGGCCCTCCGCCGCACTTCCCCCGGCCTGCTCTCGATTCGGCGTGTCGCAGCTTTTCTAGTCAGCATGTTCCTTCTCTGGGTCGCTATCGGTTCGCCGCTGTCGGCTTTTGACGACGCATCGCTCACCGTCCACATGGTTCAGCACATCCTGCTGATGCTGGTCGTTCCTCCGCTCGTCCTCCTCGGCGCTCCCGCCCTTCCTCTGCTTCACGGTCTTCCCCAATCGTTCGTGCGTGCCGTCCTCGGCCCTTTTCTTCGCTGGTCTCCCGCGCAATCGCTGGGGAAATTTCTCACGCATCCCCTCGCCTGCTGGATTCTCGCCGCACTTGCCCTGATCGCCTGGCACGTGCCCTCGGCTTTCGAATTGGCTCTCCACTCGGATTTTTGGCACGAGGTGGAACACCTCTGCTTTTTCTCCACCTCTATTCTTTTCTGGTGGCCCGTGATTCAACCCTTTCCCTCCGAAGCGCGCTGGCCTCGCTGGTCCATTCCCCTTTATCTTTTCTTCGGAATGTTTCCCGGTAGCGCTCTCGGCGCGTTTCTGGTGTTTTGCGACCGCCTTGTTTATCCCTCTTATCTCGGAGCCCCGGCGCTTTTTTCAATCACCCCTCTGACAGATCAAATCATTGCCGGTGCGCTGATGTGGGTTCTGGGCATGTTCGTTTGCCTCATCCCCGCCGTCCTCATCACCCTTAAACTGCTTTCGCCGCACACTTCCTTGCCCGGCGCAGATCTCTCCCGTCGGTCGCTGTTCCCGTGCAAAGAATATTTTTCGGCCAACCCGCCTTCGCAGCTATAATTTCGCCCAACCCTGGTTGCAACTGCCGCTGGGGCAAATCTATGGCCAACCATTCGTATTCCCGTACCGCCATCTTGCAGATGCACATGAGTGAGTTCTGGTCCGGCGACATCGGACTGACACTGGTTTCCATCTCTCTTGTCTTCCTGATCTTCGTGATCTTTCCGTTGCGCCAGGCGGGCCTTTCCGGCAGGGTCTTCCTCGATCTCGTTATGGTCACGTTGATGATCTCCGGAGCTTTGGCCACCAAACAGAATCCAATTGTCACGCTGGTCACGATTGTGATGGTGATCGCCGGTGCTGTGTTGTTGTGGGCTTCGCGCTTCTATCCCACGCCGTTTCTCATGGTAATCAGCGCCGTTTTTGCCACCATCATCTTGTTGCTCTACGTCCGTATCGTTTTGCTCGTCATGTTTCGCCAGGGCCCGGTGACCTGGAGTCGCATTCAAGGCGGCATCTGCGCTTATCTTCTTCTCGGCATGGCCTGGGCATCCGCATTTAATGTTGTCGAACAAATCCATCCCGGCGCTTTCCGCTTCGTCAGCGAGCCCGTAAACATTGACGAGCTTACTTCCAAGCTTATCTATTTCAGTTTTGCCACTCTCACCACCGTTGGTTTTGGTGACGTTTTGCCCGTTTATCCCTTCGCCCGCTCTCTGGCCATCGCCGAAGCCATCGTTGGCCAGCTCTTCCCCGCAATTTTGATCGGCGCCCTCGTCGCCATGGCCATGCAATCCCGCCCCAAAACGGACTAGAAGTTATCCTATAAAGGCGGTCAGAAGTCGCAGCTTCACGTACGACATTGCGAGCGGCACCCGCCGAAGCCGCACTCTTCCCTCCCAGAATCCCGCGAATTTCTCTTATAATGCGTACCTTACCGCCGCCCTCAGTTGCGATTCGGAGGTTCCTAAATGGCCGCGAGTCTCTCGCGAAGCATTGTTGTGCTTGTTTTGTTTTTGCAGGTCTCATTTCCGCCGCGTGCCTGCTCCCAGCAGCCATCCACAAGTTCATCCGGGGTTCTCCATCTCAGCCTGAAAGACGCCGTCCAGTTGGCGCTGAAGCAAAATCCTCAGCGCATCATCGCGCAGCTGCTGGTGTCGGAAAGCGATCGGAATAGCCAAATCGCCCGTTCCGCGCTTCTTCCGCAAGCTGCTATCACCGCCGGCGGATCGGCTAACCAGTACAATTTGTACAGCGTTGAAGCCAATCCTCCGAAAAAAGACGCCGGGCCTTACCAATACATCGAAGTGGGTCCCGCTTTTTCGCAAACACTGCTGAATCTCCCGTTACTTCGCGGATACCAGATGGGCCAGGAAGGAAGGCGCGAAGCACGCGCCGATGAACAAACCACGCGCGAGATTGTGGTCAACGCCGTGGTCGATCAATATTTACAGGTCCTTCGCGCGCTCGCCACGCGCGATGCGGCCACCTCTCGGGTGGCCCTCGCGCAGCGCCTCTACGACCAGGCCGCCGAGCTTCAAAAAACTGGAATCGGCCTGAATATCGATACCGTGCGCGCCAACGTGGAACTGCAAAACGAACGGCAAAATCTGATCGACGCGGAAGCTCTCACGCACACGACCCGATATGTCCTGGCCGAACTCCTCGAATTGCCCCGCGACGAGCAACTGGAGGTGACCGATCGTCTCGATTTCTACGATCTTCCCACGATGGACAGAGAAGCTTTGCTGAATCAGGCGCTGGCGCAGCGCCCGGAAGTGCGCTCCTTGAATTCGCAGGCGCGCATCGCTAAATTATCCACGGACGCAGCGCGGGACCAGCGCTATCCACAAATGGCATTTTCGGGCTTTTGGTTGTACCAGGGCGCGCATTTCAACGATGGCATTCCCGCCTACACGTACGCTGTTTCGCTGGAGTTTCCGCTCTTCACCGGGGGCCGCATCCGCGCGCAGGTGGCGAACGCAAAATTGGAAGAGCAGCATGTCGCCGAAGATCGCCGCGCCCTGGACGACCGCATCGTGCGAGAAGTGAAAACCGCGCTGGAAGATCTCAGCGCTGCGCGCAATGCGGTGGACGTTGCGAACCTCGGCTACAAATTGGCCCAGGAAGAAGTGGCGCAGGCGCAGCGCCGCTTTCAGGCAGGCGTCACCACCAACGTTGAAGTCGTCACCGCCCAGGACGCCCTCGCGCGTGCCAGCGATAACCAGATTAGCGCTCTGTACCGTTTCAATCTCTACCGCGCCGCGCTGGCCCGCGCCACCGGAGACATTGAATCCATGTACAACAAGTGAAAGGCAAAAACCGATCATGAGCTCTACTCCTGCAATTCCTCCTCTGCAGACGCCGCCGTCGGTCGATGCCGCTGCTACGCCGCCTCCTCCGCGGCCTCCTGTGGCCTGGTCCGAGCGTATTCGTCACCTCAATCCCTTCGTGAAATTCTCAATCGTTTTGGTCGCGATTCTGGCTGCAGTCTTCCTGTACGTTTACACCGGCCGTGTAACCACCGACGACGCGCAAGTGGACTGTCACATCACTGCCGTTGCCCCGCAGGTTCCCGGCTATGTTGTGCAGCTTTTCATCAACGACAACACTCCCGTCAAGGCAGGCGACGTCCTCCTGCAGATTGATCCCCGGCCGTACCAGGCGGAATTGGAGCAGGCCAAGGCCACTCTCGACGTGGCCGAAGCACAGGCGAATTCTGCCAAACTCCAGATCGGCCTCACTCGCGAAACCACAACCAACGGCACTAGCGGCGCTTCTGCCCAAAAAGACTCCGATGCCGCCGACTACACAAGTTCCCAGGCGCAGCTCGAGCAATCCGCCACGGCCAACCTGCAACTTGCGCAAGCCAACGTTGCCGCCAAGATGGCCACCAACGAACGTGCGCAGAGCGATCTCGCGCGCTACACCCCGCTGCTATCGACCGGTGACGTCTCCAAATTTCAGTTCGACGCGGTCGATGCCGAAGCGCGCGTGGCGAAAAGCGAACTCGATGCCGCGCAGCAGCAATTGGCCGCCGCCCAGCAAGCCGTGCAAATTGCCCGTGCCAACGCGCAGTCGGCACAGGCAAGGCTCTCGCGCTCGCAATCGCAATTCCTGGAAACCAAAGCCCGCGAACGTCAGGTCCCCATCACCGAAGCTGTATACAAATCCGCGCTTGCTTCCGTGGAACGCGCCAAAGCCGCGCTCCAACAGGCGCAACTCAATCTCGGTTATACCCGCATTACCGCGCCCATCACCGGGCAGGTCACGCAGCGCTCCGTAGATTTGGGGCAATACGTTTCGCCGGGCCAGCTCTTATTCACCATCGTTCCGCTCACGCAGGTTTATGTCACCGCGAATTTCAAAGAAACCCAGATGGACAGGGTCGCTCCCGGCCAGAAAGTGCGCTTTCATGTAGATACCTACAGTCAGGACTTCGAAGGCGTTGTCGATTCCATCGCCGGCGCCACCGGCTCGCAGCAAGCGTTGCTTCCCCCGCAAAACGCCACGGGAAATTTCATCAAAGTGGTCCAACGCATTCCGGTGAAGATTCTGGTCAAGCCGTCCAGTAATCCTCAGCTTGTGCTGCGACCCGGCATGAACGTGGAAGCCACGATTTATCTTCGCTGACAGAAGAGGAAGGCTATGAGCTATCTCAGCGGCATCCCGCCAGGATCGATCGAAGAATGGGAGCTGGTCGAAGGGCACTACATCCATGCGGTGCTATCAGGGCTCAACCACCGTCGCCGCATGGCCATCCTCCTGAGCGTCGGTCTCGTCACCGCCATCGAAATTTCCAACCGGCTCTCCGTAAATGTTTTGCTCCCGGATATGCAGGGCAACGTCGCCGCCAGCTCCGACACCATAAGCTGGGTTGTGGTTCTCTACAATCTTGGCTTTCTCGTTTCCCTGGCCCTGGCCGCGTGGATGACTCGCGTCTTTGGCGCCAGGAACCACCTTTTGTACAGCATCGGATTGTATTCCGTGGGCGCGTTCGGCTGCTTCTTGAGCGCTCACAGCTTGAGTCTTCTTCTGACGTCTCGGCTCATTCAGGGTTTTGGCGGTGGTTCATTCCTCGTTCGCGCCGTCATCCTCGCCAACTTAATGTTTCCCGGCAAGTCGCGCATCCAGGCCGTCACCTGGCTGTACGCCGTCCTCTCTGGTTTTGAGATCACCTATCCCGTCGCTATGGGATGGATCACCGATACCATTCACTGGAACTATGCATTCCTGATTGATTTTCCATTCCTGATTCTCGGTGCTTTCCTGATTCTTAAATTTGTTCCGGGCGGCCAGCTGTTCCGGCGAAAGCAAGAAGCCCACGTCGATATTCGCGGCGCCCTTTTTCTGATCGCTTCTCTCGCTTGCCTGCAGGTTGCGGTTAGCCGTGGAGAGCGCGACCTGTGGTTCGAATCGTTCTGGATTCCACCCACCTTGCTGGTGTCCTTGCTTTGTTTCGTTGCGTTTATCTGGTGGGACAGCCGCCCGCAGAATGAAGATCCGGTATTTCACTTGCGCGTAATCTGGCGCCAGGCCTCAGTTCGCACTTCGCTTACGGTCGTATTGATCGTCGGAGCCATTCTCGGCGCGGGCTTGTACGTTGTGCCGCAATATCTTCGCTATGTGCAGGATTACAGCGCCATGCAAACCGGTGGCTTCATCTCCATGTACACGACTGGCCTTGGCATCGGGCTCCTACTCTCATTGCGAGTTCTGCTGCCGCGCTATGGCGGTCCGGCAACCCTTGCACTGGGCCTATGCCTGTTGATCGTGACCTGCGGTTCGCTTATCTACATCTGGACGCCCACCACGCCGACGATCGTGCTGGCTCCCGCGATACTGCTGCAAGGTTTCTCGCTCGCGCCCGCTCTCCTTGGCGCGTCAAATGTCGCCACAGCCAACACCCCGCTTCCCGACTTCAATGATGTCTCGACAATATATTTTTTCAATCGCCAGCTGGGAAACACCTTCGGCGTCACCGCGGTAACGGTCCTGTTCGATCACCGCATGACTTTTCACTCTTCGCGCATACTCGACGTAGCGAACCGGCTGGACCCGACCCTGCGCTCCACCTTGTCGCAATACGCTGCGCTGATCCACCGCAATGGAGGAGGCGGAAGCAATTCCGCCTTAGGAGCCTTGCAGCTTTTCCAGGCCGACGTCATCACGCAGAGCCGGCTGCTCTCGTATATCGACATTTACTTCGGCCTGGCAGCCATCGCCACCGCCGGATTATTCCTGCTCTCCATCACGCGAATAGAAATCAAGCGCAGGGAACATCGCCATTTTCATACGTGGTAGACGCAACAGCCTCATATTCTCTCTTAGCTTCGCTGTCAGTCACTGCACCAGCGCCCACGTGTCATCTGGATCAAACGCTTTTATTGCCCTCGCCGTTTCGACGGTGTTTGGTCCCAAATCTTTCTGATACACCCGCCCGTCCTGCCCGATCATAAACGTCATCACCCCGCTCCTGCGATACTCCGCGGGATAGGCGAGGAACGCAAAGCCGCCCGTCATGTTGCCACCCACGATGTAACTCTTGGCCCCTCCATCGGCGTGCGGTCCCTGCTCCTTCAATATCCGGTAAAAATATCCATGAAACGGCTGCGGAGATTCTTTCGTCCCCGGCTGGTAGCCCTCCGCGCTTGCCCGCGCTGTCATTGGCCCCAGGGGACTTTCCGGTTCGCCCTCGGCCACTTTCCAATACAAGCCGTTGTGCTTGCCGTCGTTGCTGGTGAACCTCTGCGCATACTGCTTCACTTTGCTGTCATCATGCGTGGTCTTGAAGTATTCGGTCTGCGCGTCGGCCATTTCATTCAGCACATCGATCACCGTCAGTTCGTTGTCGCCGATCTCCCGCGCCAGCATTTCTTTCTTGCCGCGTTGTGCATCGAACACCCATTCGCCCTCGGCATTTTTCACTAGTGGAAAAGGAAATGGATAATTCTCCGCTCCCACGTTTAACACCAGCTCGCCGCCCTCCGCGTTAGACCATCGATGCATCGTCTCGTAGTCGGAAGCAAACTGCTCCAGCGCGTTTTTATCCTGCGTCGGGTCTTCCGTCAGCAGATATTCCTTGCCTTCGGGCCCAAAGATGGCCAGCACTGCATTTGTGTCTTCCGCCTTCGCCGCGTTATAAACCGCTTGCCCCGCCGACTCCGGCGAAACGAACTTCGTTGGGCCCATCGCTTCGTCTTGTTGCTGTCTCGCCCGCTGGCATCCGCACGCCAGCGCAAGCACTGCGGCAAGCGCAACAACTACCCAGCGCCGACGAAAGTCCCTCGGTTGTCCGGCTTTCCTCATCTCCACTCCTTCGTTCAGAGCCGGCTGCGCTCGCCGGCCCATGCCGCTTGCCTTCTTCCGCTAGCGCTTTTTGTTTCCGCTTGGCGCTTTACCTGGCGCACTCGCCGGTGCGCTCTGTTGTGTCTTCGGTGGCGGGCTTAAGCTGCGATTTCCGCGCGCACTCTCCGGCCTTCCTCCTGCCGACCCCGAAAATGCATTGGGCTTCGGTGCAGGTTTCGCACCTTGCGCCGGCGGATACCCGCGCAGGTCCCGCGGCGTTGGCTGCGTGCTCGGACGGGCCGGTCCACTGGGACGCGTCGTCGGTCGCGGCTGCACCGGTTGACTCGTTGGACCACCCGGCTGCACCGGTTGGATCGTTGGTCCACCCGGTTTCACAGGCTGAATGCTCGGTCTGCCCGGGGTCGGCACCGGTTGAATGCTTGGCCTTCCTGGTGTGGGCGCCGGAGATGGCAATGGTGTCGGCTTCACAGTTCCTGGCGGTCTGCCACCGGTTGGCGGTCCACCCCCGCCCGGTGGCGGGTTAGGTGGCCTGCCGTTACCCGGCGGTCTTCCGCCCGGGGGACGATAGGGTGGCCGCGTTCCCGGCGGCGGTGGACGCCAACCTGCCGGTGGCGGCCGCGGAGGCCGTGGTGGCGGGTAGTAGGGTGGCCGATAGCCCGGTCGAAAGCCCGGATAGTAGCCGCCCCACCAGTATGGATTCCCGTAATACGGCGAGCCGCCGCAATAAACCATCTGTCCGGCCCAGTTCATGCGCCAGCCGTAGTAACCCCATCCGCAACTCGAACTGCTGATCATCGCGCCAACCGCGATGCCTACGCCAAACGAAATCACCGCCGTCGTCGCCACCGTGCTTGCACTGTATCCCGGCGTCACCACGGGTGATCCATAGATTACTGTCGGGTTATACGCCGGCACGTACACCACCTGCGGATTCGCCGGCTGAATCACGATAATGTCCGGGCTCTCTTTTACGACCTTGATCTGCTGGCCCGATTTCAGATTTCCAGCGTCATATGCTTTCGCGCGCATCCGCTGGATCGCGGCCATCACGTCGGCTTGCTGGTTGGCGGAAACATCACCCAGCGCGGAAGTCCATCCTAGGTTTTGCGCCAGCTTTTCGAGCACACTGGGAAACTGCAGGAGCGCCATCACCGAAGGATCCCATTCCTCGTCCTGCGCCGCTTGCTGCAGGGGATCGCCCGTCAGATTCGGGTTGGCCTTAAGCAACGCGTCGGCCGCTTCCACCTGGTCCGGATACGTTGCAGCTCCCAGAATCTGCGCCACCAGCGCGTCCGGATACAAAGCAATCGGCGCCACCAGCGCGTCCATATCGTTCGGCGGCACAGGCGCATACACTTCCTGCCGCGCGTGTGCGGGCGTTGCCGCCGGCCATGCTTCCGCATCTGCGCCGGGCGGCATCATCGCCCAGATCAGCAAAACGCTCAGACAAATAGCCAGCGATTGTTTCATGGAGTTCATGGTCTTCTGCCCTCAGCAGAGCAGGTTGGCAAGATTTCCCTGACCGGGGCGGGTAGGCCCAAACAATACCATCACAAAATAAAAAGTAAAGCGCAGTTTCGATCAAGCAGCATTTCCGCGCTGATGCGGGCCGGGCTCAGTTCTGCGCTCAGCGCGCCTTCAGGTGCACGCGTCCGCCAATCAGCAGGTTGGGCACCACAAATTCCGTGAATCCGTTCACGTGCGAGGGTTTCAACGTCTCGCAGCATCCTTGATCCGGCGATTCAAACTTGATGGATTCGAATGCCCCCTTCACTTGCACCTGAACCTGTGTCGGCTCTTCGTCGTAATTCACCAGCTCCACTGTCGCCTCGTCCTTCTTCTCCCCCGGGTATTCCACCGCCAGTGTTGTCAACGAATTCCACAAGCTTACCGGCACGCGATCTTTCGCCATCAACCGCCGAAGGTCCTGCGCAAATGTTTCTGGATCGCTCACCGGTTCTCCGAGCTCGATCACTTTGCCTTTTCCCACGGTGTAGGTTACGGACTTCTCGCTCTTTTTCGGATCAGGCAATGAGTCCCAAGGATAGGCGCCCGGCAAATTTACCAGCACCGCCGTGCCGCCTTGCTCGGCGAACGTGCGCAGCGCTGCCGTCAATTCCTTTCCGGGAGCCGCAAATTCGATCAGCACATCCAGTCCCAGCAGGTCCTGCGCTTTTACGTTTGCCGAATGCAGCACGCGAAACGGAATATTGTGCCGCGCCATCAGGTTTAGCGCTTCATAAGAGGAGTCGTAATCGTCGGTCAGCACGCCCACATCTGCTGCTTCTTTCTCTCCGTCTTTCTCTCGCTCGTAAAAAGCAATCGTGCGTTTCACCGGCTCCCAATCTTCCAGAGCCTGCTTATCACCGCTCGCCAATCCCTTCTGCTGCAGTTCGTGCAATTCCAGAACCAGGTCCGCGTGAAACGCCCCCGCTTCCACAACCGCCAGAGAATAATCCGCCGGCTTTGGCCCGTCCCTCTTTACCAGCGGATCGCTTTCATCCCACGCGAAGGTATAAATGGGCGCTTGCCTGCCATCAAACGCGCGCTCCTGCCTGACCGTCGCCAGGTTCTCGTCCAGCCAAGGCTGCGCCGACGGGCTCGAAACCTGCAGAATGCCATTCTTGTTGAACACCAGCCATCCACGCATTTCCGGCTGTTTTCCGCCCGCGCTCAACGCCAAGATTGTCAGCTTCGGATACTGCGCGCGTAATTCGCGGGCGCTTTGTCCTACCTGGCTTTGCTGCGTGGCCGTTCCTTGCAGCATGATTCCCGCCGCTCCGGCCTTGGCGCCCGCTGCGGCTGCGGCCGCGGCCCCCTCTAGCGTCGCTTCCACGTATATGTGGTACCCCTGCTTTTTCGCAGCTTCCATCAGGCTCGCCGCGCCGTCGTTCCACGGAATCACCAGCTCGTTGACGCCCAGAATTTTCGCCGGCGGCAGTGTGTTTTGCGTCCACCGCACATACACTTTGCCCGCCACCGCTTGCGCGAACGCCGTGCACGTCAACAAAAGCAAACCTAGCCCTCGCCTCATCAGTTTTCCCTTGGACTCCCCGACAACGATTTCGCCTGCGCGTTTTCCTGTTTCCCGGCCAAGCGGATCTGCGGACCGGTCGAAACTGTTTCCGCTTGGCCATCGGCGGAAACCCAGATCGCCGCCGCATCCGCGATCTGCTTCACGATGGCTTTCCCTTTTTCCGGGCCGAGCAACAGCAGCGCCGTCGACAGCGCATCCGACGCTGTGCCTGTTTTCACCACGACACTCAGCGCGTATTTCGTCTGCAGCGGTTTCCCGTTGTCCGGATCGATAATGTGTCCCGCGGTCTCGTTTCCCAACAGGCTTGGCGGGGTTTGCTCCGACGTAGACACGCTGTTCTCGTTCAGCATCACCGTGGGATCCACGCGATTTGAAGGATCGCGCAGGTGCACTTCCCACGCGCTTTGTCCCGGTGGCGCGCCCATTCCATAAATGCTGCTCTGGCCCGCATCGACCAGCGCGTTTTTGATTCCATTCGCACGCAGGATGTCCACGGCTCGGTCCACGGCATACCCTTTTCCGATCGAGCCTACGTCAATGCGCAGGCACGGCGAATGAAACTCCACCGTGTCCGGAGGAATCAATTCGATCTTTTCGTATCCCACGCACGCGCGCAGTTTTTCCTGCTCTACCTGAGATACCACGCGGTCGCCCGCGAGCGCTCGTTTCCACATATCCACCAGCGGTGCCACGGTGATGTCGTATTTCCCGCCGGACAGTTTCGAATACTTATCCGACTCCTCAATCACGCGGTACAAATCCACCGGCACCTTCACCGCATGAAAATGCCCCTCGCGGTTCAAGCGGCTCAAAGCGCTTTCCGGCTTGTAATTGCTCAGCATGCCGTCCAGCCGCACGATTTCCGCAAACGCTTGGTCGATCGCCTGCGCAGCGTGCTCCGGCGATTCGCCGTACGCGGCAATCTCATACACGGTTCCCATCGCATACTTTGTCTTGTGGACCGGCCGTTTTTCTTCACCTGACCCCGCAAACCAAAGCGGAACGCAGGACAACATTCCGGCCGCCGCCAGCGTTCTATTCCAGCGCATAGACTCCGCCGTCGAGGCTCGCCAGATAAATGCTACCTCCGGCGATGATCGGGGCGTTCTGTACGCCCATGCCCAGCCCCGCGCGCCATACGGTTTTTCCCGTGTCCGCGGCGAGCGCCTGCAGTCCCCACGATTGCAAATAAATTGTGGAATCTCCAAACACGGCCGGGCCAGTGATGGCTTCTCCGGCGCGTATTTTCCAACGGAGTTTTCCGGTAGTCAGTTCCAGCGTGTACAGCCGCCCATCCTTGCTTCCAATCACCACCGCATCACCGGACACCGCAGGGGCGGCCGCCACACCCAAGCCGGTTTCATATTTCCAGCGCACGGCGCCACTGTTGGCGTCCAGCGCGTACACAAAAAAATCCTGCGAACCGATCAGCAGCGTGTCTCCCACCAGCGCTGGCGAGGAATCAATCCCGTCTCCCGTCGCCACCTTCCACAGGATTTTGCCTGTCTGCGATTCAAGGCAGTACACAGCGCCATTGCCGGAGCCTACATAAATGGCCTTCTCAGCCGCATACGCCGTCGAATACACTCGTCCACCGAGCGGCTCGGATTTCCAGCGCCGTTTCCCGTTCGCTGCATCGAGAGCATACAGATGTCCGTCCCCGCTGCCGATGAACACCATTCCTTGGCGCACTACCGGCGATGCCCAGACTTCTCCGTCGGTCGTCGCCTCCCACGCCTTCGCTCCGTTGTCGCCGTTCACGGCGTACACTTTTCCGTTGTCGCAGCCAAACAGCGCGTTGCGTCCGTTTAGCGACGGCGTCGAATTAATCTTTCCGCCGGCCTCGAACTTCCACTCTTGCCGACCGTCCTGGGCTTTAAGGGCATAGAGTTGGCCTCTCTGCGCGGCCACATACAGCGTCCCTTCGCGAAGTACCGGCGAACTACGCACGGGGCTGCCCAGACGCAACTGCCAGCGTGCCTTGGAGGGAGAAGGCACCGTCGGCGCGCCGAATCCCCCGGTCCGGCCGTTGTCGTTCAGCAAGGTGATCCAGTCGCCTTCGGCGGCTGCCGCAACTTCTGTTATCGAGGATTTTCCCGTCATGCCCGTTAGCTGGCCCGAAGCTTTCTGTGGTCGATCTGTTTCAAATCAAAAACGCCGAGCCCCAGTTTTCCGGCGGCCGCAATGTGGCCGGGTTGCCGGTAAAACAGGTTCTTGCTCGCATCGGTATAAAATTCGCGGCTGTCCGTGGTGATGGATTGCGGATTGCGTTCCCAGACCGATGGCGCGCCTTGCTCCCGACGTTTTTTCTCGATCGCTTCCAGTTCAATCGTGTCCAGGGCCACCGGGTCTGTGCTCATCATCAGCACTGCCGTTTGCGAAATGAAATCCTGATTCTGCGTCAGCGGGCCACCGTGCCACACCATACGCATCCCATCCATGATGTTCAGAACCACTTTCGAGCGCAGCGGCTCCACCGTGCACATTACGCCGATCAGTGGATTCGTGAACGAGTACGGTTCTTTGTGCGACCTGGCCACATTGTTGAATGTCCCGTAAGCCACATTTTTCAGACACCCAGTCACTCCCGAAGCGGAGTGATCCTTCAACGTCGGTACATTGATGATCTTGTCCAGTCGCGTCGCCACGATGCTCGCCATGTAGGAACGCGTCTCCCACTCCCCAAAAAAATTCATGTCGCAATATACGTTCGCGTCATATCCCGAAGCGTCCAGCAAGCCATCTTGCACCCCGAATATTTCGATTCCCGGAGGCATCAGCGTCTGATAACTTCCCAGATCGATTTCGTAGCCGAAGCGGTCGTAAACCACGATGTTCCGCAGCGGCACTCCGGCCGACCGCACGCCTGCGATGATTTCCCGCACCAGTTCAGGTGAAGAACAACAAGCCGGCGCTCCCGATGGATTGATCTTGATTCCCACCACATCTTTCGGCTCGACGAATTTCGCGAACGCCGCGGTTGTGGAATTCTCGCCGGTCAATTCCTTTAGCCCGCGTTCCAACATCTCGTGTACCACCGGCTGGGAGACTCGGTTTCCCGAGATGGCGCGCGCGTCGGCCACTTCCACGACTCGCCCCGGGTACAATCCCGGCATGCCCAATGGCGATTTTTTCGGCAAAGGCGCTTCGTGCACGTCGATCGGCGGCGGTTGCGGCATTACAACTTGTTCGTTCCCGAGCACCGGCACTCCCGCCAGCATCAGTCCCGCGCTTCCTGCACAAGTTCTCTTTACAAAGGTCCTGCGATCCATTCCCATGTCGGCCCGAACCTATTCCCCCCCACCAGAAACCAATTCGAGAGGCAATTGGAAGTTCCAGCTTACTCTCATTTCCTTTCCACGACGAGAGGTGACAATCTCTCCCGGACTGAGTAGACTCTCATTGATTCGTTTCAATAGGGGAATATTTGGGCATGCCGCTTTCCTCCACTTGTCGGATTTCCAGGGGACGGCACGATTTTCTGTTTCCTACTTTCCATCAGCTTCCCGCTGCCCGAAAGGAACGAATTTCTGCTTCTGGCCGAAAGGATCCCGAATGAACCGTTTTGCCAAAACAATTCTTCTCCTCAGCCCCATCCTGGTGCTCCTCCTCGTTCCGGCGGCTCCTGCCCAATCACCTCGCTACGATCTTCTCCTCAAGGGTGGCCACGTCATCGATCCCGCAAATAACATTGATACGGTGATGGACGTTGCCGTATCCGGCGGCAAAATCGCTGCCGTCGCAAAGGATATTCCCGCTTCGGAAGCTGGAAAAGTTGTTGATGTCTCCGGCCTGTACGTCACTCCCGGCCTCATCGACATTCACGTGCACATCACCTACGGCGGCGCACCTCTCAATTGGTTTGATCCGGAATCGCGCTCCCACACGGAGCCTTACGCAATCCCCGCCGATCTCGTCCTTACTTCCGGAGTCACGACCGTCGTCGACGCAGGCACTGCCGGTGCCGAATCCTTCCTTCAGGAAAAAGAAAGCGTGATGGACCACGCAAAAGTCCGTGTCCTGGCCTTTCTCAACATCGTTGCCAATGGTATGAGCGGTGGGCTCGAACAAACCGTGGACGAGATGGACGTCAATCGCTGCGCCGAAACCATCAAGAAGTACCCCGACCTCATCGTCGGCGTGAAGACCGCTCACTACTGGCCGGACCGCCCATGGGACGGTGAGCACACTCCTTGGGCTGCCGTTGACCGCGCCATAGCCTGCGGTGAAGCCACAAATCGTCCGGTCATGTTCGATTTCTGGCCGCGCCCGGATCGCACCTACGCCGATCTCATTCTTAAAAAAGCGCGTCCAGGAGATATCCACACGCACGTGTTCGCGCAACAATTTCCTATTATTCTTCCCGACGGCAAGCTCAACCCCATCCTGATCGAAGCGCGCAAGCGTGGCGTGATTTTCGACGTCGGCCACGGCGCTGGCAGTTTCTGGTTCCGCAACGCGGTTCCCGCCGTCAAACAAGGATTCCTTCCCGATTCCATTTCCACCGATTTGCACATCGAAAATTTCACGATTCTCAGCTATGACAACGTGCTCTCCAAATTTGCCTCCATGGGCGTGCCGCTGAATGAACTCATCAAGCGCGCCACCGTGAATCCCGCCAACGAAATTCATCACCCCGAACTCGGCACTCTTTCTGTCGGTAAAGATGCCGATATCGCGGTTCTCCAGGAACTCCACGGCAAATTTGGCTTCATCGATTGCGGCTGGGCCCGCATGGATGGAGACACCACCATTACCGCACGCATGACCGTCCGCGCCGGGCGCATCGTCTACGATCCTTCCGGCCTCAGCATGGTCGAATGGGAAAAAGCACGCCAGCAATATTTCACGTCACCCATTCTAGGCTCCGACAAGCCCTCTATGGCCGACGATTTTCCGCGCCACTGAAGACTCGATATCTATGACGCGACAACAAACCACGACCGTCGTTCCGAACGGAGACCTCCAAGTGAGGAATCCCTCTTTTTTGCTTCTGTAAGGGCCGCCTTCCGAGGCGGGCCGTTCGCGCGACCCGAATTTCGCAACATTCGCAGCACCCGGAGGCTCGCATGTCTGAAAAACTAACTCGCCGAAAAATGCTACGCAAAAGCGCCCAAGCCGCTATCGCCGCATCCGTAGGCGCGTGTGCCGCCTCCGCTCCCCGCGCCTCCGAAGCCTCGCCAACGGCCGCTTCCGCCAAGGGCGTCGACTATTACGAAAAGCTCGGCGTCCCGACCTTCGTCAACGCCGCCGGCACCTACACCGTCTTCACCGCCTCCACCATGCCCGACGAAGTCCAGGCGGCCATCGCGATAGCTGCAAAACGCCCGGTGCATCTTCTCGAACTCCAGGACGCCGCTGGCGAATATCTAGCCAAGCGCCTCAAATGCGGCGGCGCGCTAGTTACGTCTGGCGCTGCCGGAGCGCTGACCATCGGTACCGCCGCGTGCATCACCCTCGGCAACAAACCCGCCATCGAGAGCATTCCGACCGATATGGCAGGCCTCAAAAACGAAGTCATCGTGCAGAAAGCGCACCGCTACGATTACGACCACGCCCTCCGCAACTGCGGCATCCGCTATGTTGAAGTCGAAACCATGGACGACTACGAAAAGGCCTTCACTGGTAAGACGGTCATGACCCATTTCTTCAATGCTGCCGAAGGCGGGAAAATTTCCCGCGAAGACTGGATCCGCGTTGCCCACACCCACGGCGTACCGTGCTTCAACGACGCCGCCGCCGACGTCCCGCCCATTTCCAATCTCTGGAATTACACGCAAATGGGTTTCGACCTGGTCACCTTTTCTGGCGGCAAAGGTCTGCGCGGCCCGCAATGTACCGGCCTGCTCCTCGGTCGCAAGGATCTGATCGATGCGGCGAAGCAGAACAATTCTCCGTACTCCAATACCGTCGGCCGCGGCATGAAAGTCGCCAAAGAAGAAATCGTCGGCCTGGTCGCTGCCGTCGACTGGTTCCTCAGCCAGGATGACGCCAAGCTTGAAGCCGAATTCCAAAAACGCGCCGACCTTATCGCCGCAAAAGTAAAAACGCTTCCCACCGTCAAGGCGCAATCCTTTATTCCCGAAATCGCCAACCACGTCCCGCATCTCCTGATCACCTACGACCAGAACCGCATCAAAATTTCCGCCATGGAAGTTCTACAGAAAATGCGCACGGGAAATCCTCGCATCGAACTCAATCCCGGTACCGGGGGCGCCCCGGCCAGCGCCGGACTTCCCGGCGGCCCCAACACCATCATCGTCGGCGTGTGGATGCTGCAACCCGGTGAAGACGCCATCGTCGCCAACCGCCTCCACGAGGTCCTCAAAGCAGCCCTCACTTAATCTCTTCGTAGGGGTCCAGCACTGCTCGACCCCCAGCCCGCAAAATCCCAACTGCAAAATTCCACGATCCTAAACAATTCCTCTGATAGAACCGCTCGCCTCCCGTGTCATATCCTGTAGAGGAAACCATTCAGGAGCACCACCATGGACGCGCAACCTGCTCGCTCAAAATTAAAAAACCCCTACCTCTATTCCGCGCTAATCCTGCTCGGCGTCGCTGCCTACGTCGGTTTCATCCTTATCTCCCGCCACGAATCAAATCGCGCCTACGAACGGCGCAAAGCCGAACAGGCCTCGGAACAGCGCCGTGAACAAGATCGTGTCGTCATTGAACAACTTGGCGGTTCCGATCTCGCGATTCGGGCCTTGTACGTTTCGCCCGCCGTCATCCATCGCGGCGAAACCGCGCAGATTTGCTACGACGTCGCCAACGCGAAAACGGTCACGCTCGATCCTCCGGCCGGCGAAGTCTGGCCCTCGCACAATCGCTGCCTCGACATTTCCCCCAAGAAAACGACCACGTACACGCTCACAATCGTCGATTCCGCGGGGAAATCCGCCTCCCAAACCGTCGAGCTGGCCGTCCGCTAGTCATTAAAACAATGAAAACAAAGATCTTATTAAAATCTTTACGTCTTCCAACGCCTCCCTCTTGTCCACCCATTTCGCTCCACCTTATAATGGTGCCCTGGCGGAGTTCGGCCTGGCCGAACTCCGCATCATTTTTCTCTGAACACGTGGCGAACGAATGACTGACCCTTTGGCAAAAATCAAGCACAAGCTCCAGCAGGAAATCGATTCTCTCGAGCATGAGCTCAACGTCGAGCTTCCCAAGGAAATTGCCGTGGCTCGCGCGCACGGTGATCTATCGGAAAATGCGGAGTACAAATACGCCAAAGAGCGCCAGGGCTACGTGAACGCCAAGATCGGCAATCTCAAGAAGCGCATGGGCGATCTTGGCATGCTCAATCTCAGCAATATTCCCAAAGACCGTTCGGGCTATGGCTCCCGTATACTTGTACTTGACCTGCAGCGCAACATTGAGGTCGAATACAAGCTCGTCAGCAGCGAAGAAGCCGACGTCGAAAAGGGTCTTATCTCCACCACTTCTCCCATCGGTCGCGCGCTTCTGAATCGTCAGGTTGGCGATGAAGTGCAAGTTGCCACCCCCGCTGGCAAGAAAGAATTCGAAGTCGTTCGCCTCGTCACCATTCACGACGAAGCTTGATGCCTTCGGTCCAGCCGCGGTGAGGTTTTATGTTTTATTGGGGTTCCGGTTCTGCTCTCGGTGTTCTTACTTGTCTCGGCTACGCCATTTTTGTGATTGGCGCTTCCACGCTATGGCGTCATCGCGCGGAGTTCACCTTCTGGGTCGATGACGAGATCACCACGCTGCGCCGCAATTTCTCGCGCTACATTCCCGCCGGCCCGTTTTACGAACGCCGCGGCGAATCGCGTCTCCGTGTCATTCCCGTCGGCTTCGTCCATTCCGTAGCCAAACTTCCACGTTGCCGCTTCTCCTGGGGCGCGTTCCTCCTCGTCTTCGGCCTCTTCCTCTTCGTCCTAGATTTCTTCATCTAACAATGTGGCACAGGCAGTCCTGCCTGTGCTCTTGGCGTTGACCTTTACTGTCGCAACCATACAACACCAGCCGTCATTCCCAACGGAGTCCGCGGAGTCCCTCTTCGATCACGGCCTGCGTCCAGCCCGCTCCGTTCTCAATTTCAAATTCTGCTATCCTGCTAAAAATGCGACCTTCTCTGATCGTCCACGGCGGTGCCTGGGACATTCCGGACGACGCCATCGAAGCCTGCAACGCCGGCTGCCTTCGCGCGCTCCACGCTGGCTACGCCATACTCACCAACGGTGGCCACGCGCTCGACGCCATCGAAGCCGCCATCACCGTCCTCGAAGATGATCCGGTGTTCGACGCAGGCTACGGCTCGCATCTCAATCTCGATGGCTACGTCGAATGCGACGCCATCGTCATGAATGCCTCCACGCTTCGTGCTGGTTCCGTCGCCGGTCTTCGTCGCATCAAAAATCCCATCCAGGCTGCGCGCGCCGTCCTCGAAAAATGCCCGCACATGATGCTCATCTGCCAGGGAGCGGAACAGTTTGCTTTTGATCAGGGCATTCCTCTCTGCGATCCCGAAGAGCTGGTCTCGCCCGCTGAACGCGAAGCCTGGGCTCGCTGCCGCAAGAATTCCCACGCCGCCGATAATCATCGAGGCCACGAACAGGGAACCGTGGGCGCTGTCGCTCTCGATGATCACGGCCGGCTCTTCGCCGCCACTTCCACCGGCGGCACCTGCTGCAAGCTTCCCGGGCGCGTCGGCGATTCTCCGCTCATCGGCTGCGGCTGTTACGCCGATTCCGAAACAGGCGCCGTCTCGTCCACCGGCTATGGCGAATCCATCATGAAAGTGGTTCTCGCCAAAACTGCCTGTGATTTCCTGCGCCCTGCCGGCTCCAATCCCACGCGCGCCGCGCAAGCTGCTGTCCAGCTCCTTGCGCGCCGCGGCAACGGCACCGGAGGACTCATCCTCCTTGATAAAGACGGCAACCCCGGCTACGCTTTCAATACCCCGCGCATGGCCTATGGCTTGGCCAACCCCGAAGCCGGCTTCATCGCCGCCGTCTAATTTTCCTTAGCCGCGAGTTATCGGCGGAAGATCCGGCAAGTATTCGAGCACCGTACGTCCAGGGACGCCCGCCGCCAGCTTGCGCATATAAAAATGAAACGGACGTGGCGCCTCGCCCTTCGAGCAGGATTCCAACCGGTAGTAAATTCCTTGATAACGAACCACGCGTGGAGGATCCCAATGCTGTTTCTGACGGCAGGAGCGAATCTCCATCCATTCCTCTGGTCCATCCATCGATACGCAGATTTCATCCGCGACGACAGGAGTCCGACTCAAAATCAATTTGTCGCGGAGAGCGTCCACAAAAGACGCGACATTGCCTCCAATTGCCGGCGTCGCGCCACGTTGCCGGAAAAGCAGAACGAGGCGGTCCAGTGCCCAAAAAGGGAAGCTTCCGTTGACGTGCCCCGCAAACGCAGCGCCCAGGGCTCTGACAATCCCTTCCAGACCGAACCAGGCGATAAGCCACGTCAACGGATGCATGGCCATCAGAGTCATCGCAGCAAATCCCACCGTGTCTTCGCGAACAGCCGCTTCGGGATGCGCCTTGATCGTCGAGGAAATAACCTGCTGCGCCCAGCCCGCCACCGAATAGGAATACCAATACATCAGAGCGATCAGCGCCGCGAGCGCTTCTACGGTCCCACTGACAATAGTCGCCGGAATCCACGCCACCTGCTGCTGACCAGGATCGATAGCTTCGCGCCACCTCCCTGGCAACAAAGCCAGAACCGGCCCGAAAACGTAAGTGCATACCTTAAACATATTTCCGGCTTCCCGCTAGATTCTACCGAAAACATTTCTCTTGCCCGTCCGTACAAGGCCTCGTTTCGCAGCCGGTATTCCGCATTGGCGCAGGAATAGTCGAAACTGTTCCGGCGATATTGTTCCTGACTCCGGCAAACAGACAGACTTGCCGCGATCCTGATTGCCCTTTGCACGGTCGGTCCAATCCTGAGCCACGTCTTCGTGCTGGGTTACGGGGTGATCTTCGCTAACGCCCTGGCGACATTCGTTCTTCCTTGCATTTATCTGTTCCTGACGCGCGCGCGCTCGAACGCCCCGCCTGCCTGATTGTTCATCGGCTAAAAGTAGGAAGGTGCACGATGTCGTTTGGCGGTACTGTCTCTACCGGATTCCCGGCTTTGCGCCATGCGGCCAGGCCGCCGACAATCACGAACGCGTTAAATCCCCGTTCCCGCAGCAGGTGCGCCACACGGGCGCTGGTCGCTTCGCGCGGTCAAGTGCAATACAAATAGATGTCTTTGTCTCTCGGAAGTATTTTGATTTCCTGCGACAGATTATTCGGTTCCAGGCGAATCGATCCTCGAATGCGGTCTGCGCCAGGGTCGTAATAGCCGTGGCTGCGCACATCGGCCACCAGAATCCTTTCCGCATATTCGCTCTGCAGTTTCGCCGCCAGCTCCGTCACTTGTATCCGTGGAACGATGCGGTAAACGCGATGCTTCCAATACAGCGTGAGGCGATAAGCCGTAAACGCAATCAGCGCGAGGATCACCACGAACTCCACGGCGTGCCCCGCCGCTTGAAATCCACGCGCGATTGTCGCGAAGAAATCGCGAAAGATAAATCCCGCCGCGCCATATGCAAACGCGTATGCATTCGCGCCAAGAAAATCGAGCGCCAAAAACTGCGCGAACGGCATTTTCATACTTCCCGCCAGCGGCGGTGCCATCGAATTAATTCCAGGAATAAATTTGGCCACCACTAACGTGGCCCGGCCGCGCTTATAGAAAGATTCCGCCGATCGCAGAATGCACGTTTCCGGATCGACGGTGACCCGGCACAGAAAACCCAGCAAGCGCCACCCCATATGTTTGCCAAGGATGTACAGTAACGAGTCGCCCAGCAGCATCGCCGTTACCGCAACCAGCACCGCCGCCGACCCGCGCAGCGCTCCCGATGCCACCGCGGCTCCGCCGGCAACCAGCGCCAGCGCAGCGGGCACCGGAAATCCCAGCGCTTCCGCCAAAATAATCAGAAAAATGACGGCGTATCCGTGGTGTACGATCAGCGCAAGCAGGTCATTCATGGGATCACAAGCCTAGCATGCAACTTGCCGAGCTGTGTCGGCCAATGGTTCACGCAGGCAGGTGATAAAATCCGCTGCTGCGCACCTCACGAATCCTAGCCGGGTCCGCGGGGGAACCCGCACTCTTTCCACAACTTTTCCCAATTCCACATTCCGGCCCGCACCTGAACCGGCAACGGAAATTCCAGCTGGTGTGCCAGCATACACACCTGCCCGCGATGGTGCGCTTCGTGAGAAATCATGTAGCACAGCATCTCCGGCCCAACCGGCCACGGCCGGCCCCAGCCGTCTCTGTGAAATTTCTCCACGCGGCCGCCTGCGCCGCCGAGCGCTTCGGCCAGCATCTCCTCGCAGCGCGCGGCGCTCTCTGCCAATCCCGCGCGTGCCTGCCGCGGCGTGCAGTTTGCGCGGTCCAGCTGACGTGGGACCTTCAGGTGCGGCGCGGTTAGCCGGATCCACTTGGTGCGCACGTTGTGCATGTGCGTGAAAATCGCCGCAATCGTGCGCGCCTTGCCGGACGGCTTCGCTCTCCACGCGGCTGGATCAAGTTCTTCGATCAGCATCTGGTTAATGCGCTCGTTGGCCGCAAAAATCCGCACCGCGGCCCGCCCCAGCGCGGCAGTCCGGCCAAGTTTCCTGTGAGCCTTGTTTTGACGCGTGCTCATGGCGCCCTGCTCCGTCACTTATCATACTTCCGAAATCCGGGGCCCGGAGTGCCGAGGCTTACCGTCGCTTTTGCAACGAAGGCCCCCCGCACGCAACGCCACACCCGTACTAAGGAAGTCGCAAAAATACCTACAGGGAATACCCACTAGCGGCGGGCGCGGACCCTTGAGTACCGTAGTACACGGCGCGCAGGCTCTTCCTGCCGAGGCTGGCACGTCCGGGGGAGGTCCCTCTCATGCGTGTGCTCATTGCCGACGACCAGGATTTTATTCGCCGCGGCGTGCGAGCAGCGCTGTCGGAAGAGCAAGACATAGAGGTCTGCGCCGAAGCCATTGACGGCAACGACGCCCTGGTCAAATCGCTGCAATTCCGGCCCGACGTTATCATCATGGATATGGTCATGCCTCGCATGGGCGGCATTGACGCGATCCGCCTACTCCGCAAAGCCTTGCCACATGCGAAAATCCTGACCCTCAGCCAGTACGAGGTGCCCGAAATGGTCAAGGAAGCCGAAAAAGCCGGCGCCTCCGCTTACCTCTCCAAACTGCTCATTTGGGATAAATTGGTCCCCTTCCTCCGCAAAGTGCAGCACAGCGAAACTTTCTTTTCCTGAGCCGAACAAGAATTTGGGTGCCCTGGCCTCAGCGCCTTAGCGAAGGGTGGGTCCTTTCCTGTTTGCTCAGCGAATGTCGGCGCCCGTTTCATCCTGCCACTGTTCCCAAAACTCACTCGCACTGTTAGTTGACCCTTGTTGCTTCTGCCTCTACCATCTGTTTATATGTCCCTGGCATACCGTAAGCTTGTTTTGTTTGTTGCCTTGTTCGTGGCGGCTGTGCCGGTTTCGGCGCAATCCGTTGACGAGATCATCACCAATTACATTAATGCGCGCGGCGGTCTGGATAAAATCAAGGCCGTCAAGACGGAGCGCATCACCGGCACCATTTCGTTTGGGCCAGACGCGGAAGGCCCGTTCTCCGTGGAGCGCAAGCGGCCATTGCGGCTGCACATGGAAATCACGCTGAACGGGCAAACGCTGATTCGCGTATACGACGGCAAGACCGCCGGCTGGATCTACAATCCGTTCCAGCCCAACGCCTCCGTGCAGCCCATGAGCGACTATGACCTGAGCAACATATTCGATGAAGCCGATTTCGATGGCCCGTTTGTCGATTACAAGGACAAAGGCAACAAGATCGAGTACGTGGAAAAGGTAGAAGTTCTCGGCAAGTCCGCGTACAAATTGAAGCTCATCAGCAAGAAGGGCGATGTCAGCTACTTCTTCTTCGATGCTTCGACGGCGCTGCTGCTGAAGTGGGAAGGCAATCGCAAGGTGAACGAGAAAGATGTGCCGTGGGAATCCTTTTTCCACGATTTCCGCGAGGTGAACGGCCTGAAGTACCCGTTTCTGGTGGAATCGGACGCGCCGGGCACGGACCAGACGCAACGCATCACGGCGGAGAAGATCGAAGTGAATCTGCCGATTGAAGATGCGCGCTTTGAAAAGCCGAAGGTGCCCGCCACCGCGACTCCTGCCGCCGCGCCGCCGGCAGCGGATGCGGCGAAACCGAATTAAGAGTTTGCGTTAGCCCCCCGATGGCCGCAAGTTCTAAACCAGAAAGCTTATCCGCCGCGATTGGTCTTTGCGCCGATTGCAGTCACGGGCGCCAGATTTCTTCTTCTCGCGGTTCGCAATTCCTGCTCTGCCAGCTTTCGCAATCCGATCCGCGATTCCCGAAATATCCGCGCCTCCCGGTTTTGAGTTGCTCGGGCTACCAGCCGAAACTGCACTGATCTGCCCACCATCACGAGCAATATTGCCTGTTTACGTCCGACCATTTCCCGGCGAAGTAGGAAACGACCGCGGACACATTCCGCGTCATTGCCGCGACCATTGCTGTGTGCTAGCATCGGCCACGTTAAGAAGAGCGGACCAGGGATTCTTCCATTCTCCTTCGCCCCGCTTCTCGGGACCCAGGGTAGGGCCGCGCTCTCCTTCAAAAAATCTG
Organism: Candidatus Acidiferrales bacterium; assembly: GCA_963742325.1. Taxonomy (GTDB): domain Bacteria; phylum Acidobacteriota; class Terriglobia; order Acidiferrales; family UBA7541; genus Acidiferrum. The sequence continues at coordinate 218,633 of CAVULB010000001.1, forward strand.
CAATTTCGCCAGGCGCGGGCCCGCGCCTGATTTTCCTCGGCGGACCATCGCCCGGTGACTTTGTCAGCCACCCCGATGCGGAGGTCTGTCATGAAGATTTATCCCACCAAGGACATCAGAAACGTGGGCATTGTAGGTCACGGCGGCACCGGAAAGACGCAACTGGTGTCGTCGTTGCTGTTCACCGCCGGAGCGACCCAGCGCTTTGGCAAAGTTGCGGAAGGAAGCACCACCACGGACTGGGACGAGGAAGAGATCGCGCGAAAAATATCCATCCAAACCGGTCTGGCCAATGCTGAGTGGCCGTGCACGCTTTGCTCCGGCAACACCGTCAAGATTAATTTCATCGATCTGCCCGGTTACTCCACTTTCATTACCGAAACGAAGGCCGCGTTGGTGGCCGCGGATGCCGCGCTGATCACGGTTGACGCGCACGTGGGCGCTCAGGTCACGACGGAAAAGGTTTGGGATTATTGCGCGGAATACGATATACCACGCGCGTTTGTTCTAACGTGGATGGATCGTGAACTTTCCAGCTTCGATCGTTCTATGGAATCGCTGACGGAACTGTTCGGGCGCTCCGTGGTTGCGCTGCAGATGCCCATCGGAAGCGAGAAAGGATTTCGTGGCGTGGTCGATCTCGTTTCCATGAAGGCGCATCTGTATATGCCCGACGGGGACGGCAAGGCGACCATTGAGAATATTCCGGACGCTTTGAAGGACGATGCGGAGGAGGCGCACGAAAAGCTTGTCGAGATGATTGCCGAGGGCGACGACGAAATGATGGAGGAGTTTTTCCGCGAAGGCACGATTCCGATTCAGGACCTGATTCCCGCGGTGCGGAAAGCGATTGTTACCGAGAAAATCGTGCCCGTGCTGATGATTTCGTCGACGCGCAATGTCGGCAGTGCCAGCCTGCTGACGTTCCTCGCGGATGTTTTCCCGCATCCCGATGAGCACGCGCAGGTCGGTTACACGGAACCGGTGGGAAAGGGCCAGCGCATCGATCGCAAGTACGACGATTCGCAGCCGTTGTCGCTGTTTGTGTTCAAGACGCTGGCTGATGCCTTTTCCGGGCGCATTAATTATTTCAAGGTAAAAAGCGGCGTGCTGAAGAATGATGCGACGATTCAGAATTTCAACCGTAATGTTCCGGAGCGGTTTCAGCACACCATGATGGTGCAGGGTAAACAGCTGACGGAAATTCAGGAGTTGCACGCCGGCGATATCGGCGCCATCGCGAAGTTGAAGGAGACCATCACAGGGGACACGCTGGGCGACAAGAATTCACCTATTTTCTATGCGCCCGCGAATCTGCCCGAGCCTTCGATCACGTTTGCGGTGGAGCCGAAGACACGCGCCGATGAAGACAAAATCGGTGTGGCCATTCATAAAATCATGGAAGAAGATCCGGCGCTGCGCTTCTCTCGCGATCCGCAGACCAAGGAATTTCTGCTTGCCGGCAACGGCCAGCAGCACGTGGAAGTGGTTGTGGCGAAACTGCAGAAACGCTACAACGTCAACCTGACGCTGAAGCCTCCCAAGGTGCCTTACCGCGAAACCATTCGCGGCAAGGCCGACGCCGAGGGCAAGCACAAGAAACAGTCTGGCGGGCACGGACAGTTTGGCGTTTGCCGCGTGAAATTCGAGCCGACGGAACGCAACAAAGGGATCGAATTTGTGGACGACGTTTTTGGTGGTGCTATTCCCAAAAACTGGATACCCTCCGTCGAGCGTGGTATCCGCGAAGCAGCCGCGCGTGGCTATCTCGCCGGTTTTCCGGTGACCGATTTCCGCGCCATTTTGTACGACGGCAAGTACCACGACGTCGATTCGTCCGATATGGCGTTCAAGATTGCCGGATCACTTGCTTTTAAGGAGGCCATGAAGCAGGCGCGGCCATCGCTACTTGAACCTGTCATGCACGTGGAAGTGTATGCCCCGGATCAATATTCGGGAGACCTAATGGGCGACCTCAGCTCCCGTCGGGGCCGCATCGCGGGCAGCGAATCGCGCGGTCACAATGTGATCGTGAAGGCGCAGGTGCCGCTTGCGGAAATGCTTTCTTACGCAACGGACCTGACTTCCATGACGCAGGGCCGCGCCAGTTACTCCATGGAGTTTTCGCACTACGACTACGTGCCTGCCGAGCTGGCCGAAAAGGTGATCGCTACGCATAAAGCTACGCACGGAGAAGCGCTGGTCGAAGAAGAAGCTTAGTTTGCAAGTTGGTTCAGAGGGCCCCGCACGCACGGTCATGCTGTGTGCGGGGCCCCCGGGTTTTCGGAAGATGAAGGGGCTTTGATCCTCCGACTCCGCAAGAGCGCTGAACCTCAGGATGACCGGGTTTTACTAGCTCTTGCGTGACGGTGAGTACTGGAGCTGTGCGAAGCGATTATCTTTCGCGACCTTCGCCGAAAGTATAGATCAGGCTGGCGCTGGGTTTAAGATTCGCCTGGCCTGCCAGCTCGATGTTCGGGTTGAAAAAAGTGCTGTGCAGGTAATCGGCTCCTACGCGCACAGAGAACGACCGCGACATGCGATACTGCACGCCCACTCCGGCGTCCCATGCGAAGCGATTGACGAATCCAGTCACAATTTGGCCATCGGGCTCGAAATTCACGCCCGTCTCTCTGGCTCCGCCGAACAGAACGTGCGTATAGACGGTGAAGTTCCGCTTGCGAAGAGGATAGAAAACAGGGCCGGCCATGTACGTCAGCAGGTCTGCAGTGTGATTCGAACCGAAGGCGTTGAAATTCCGCGCATAGCCCAAATCCAGATGGATTCCGAAGCGACGATTGAAGTCCGCCGTGCCAAGGAGGTCAATTCCGTTCATGGCCAGCCTGGTTTGCGAAGGTACGCTCGCATCGACATAGGAATAGCCAATTCCTGCCTCATAGGCGGGAGCCAGTCCGGCAAATACAGGACCCTGTGCGAACGCGACGGGTGCGAAGAGGAGTACCAGAACTAATAGTCTAATCAGCGTTCGCATGAAATCCTCAGGGGAGTCTCGCTTCCGCGCGCATTCCCGACGCCTGCCCTCTTGGGAATTTAATTATAGGGCGTGGGAAGATGGCGGTTCAACGCGATTAAAGTACAGGTCCAATTTATAATTGGTTTATTTTCAATCTCTTGAACCACCTGTACACCTGACCTTTAGGCTGAGTTTGGGAAAACGCCAGAATTCTATGTGAATTTTGGCAGAAACATTCCTGTGTGTCTGGAATGCTCGTCAAAGGCCGCACCAAATTCTTCGCGAAGGAAGCGCTCTTCGCGGCGCGCCTTGAAGTAGAAGCCGGCCAGCACGATTGCTACGCCGATCCAGCCTCGCAAATGGCCGCGGATCATGGCCGGGCCTACCATTCCCAAAAGAAGGCCAGTGTAGATCGGGTGACGAATCCAGCGATACAGGCCATGGCGAATCAGGACGTGGTCCTGTTTGACGGTGACCATGCCGCTCCAGTTCGAGCCCAAACTCAGACGCGCCCAGATACTGATGCCGACGCCGATGGCGGTGAGCAGGAGTCCGGAGGCCCAAAGCGGCGGAGTGTTTGGCACCAAGCGGTAATTGAGCCAACCCCAACGGAAGCTTCCGCCGCCGAAGAGGAGGCAAAATCCCAGAACCAGCATGAGCCCGTGCTGCGCGCGCTCGGCCCATCCTTCGCGTTTTTTGGCCTTTTTCATTCCGAGCCACATGACCATCCAGACAATCGCCAGGAGTTGCCACAAGTGGTCCGCCCAATCCGAAGCTGTGTCCGCGCTTAGCCAATCCCCGTGCATTGGTTGTCCATTCCTTTGGCCCTGTTCAGCGACTTAATCGTCTGGATTTTATACGATTTCTTGTTTTGAAAATTTCAGATGCCGCGCGGCTTGTAAAGCTTTCTGGTTCGGCGCGGTTCGCCTCCAATTTGGCGGTTGTCGGCTTCGCGCGGCCAGCCAATAATCCTTGTTATGAAAAACACCCATTCCGCATTGCGTCCGCAAACACGCGCCATTCATGCCGGTGAGCCGCTGCGCCACGGCGTGGGTGCGCCGGTAACTTCAGCCATCGTGCGTTCTTCGACGTTCACGCTTTCTTCCAGTGAAGAACTCAAACTGTGGGCTGAAGGCAAGAGCAAGGTTTTTATGTACACGCGAGACGGAAATCCGACGCTGGCAATAGCCGAGAAGAAAATCGCGGCGCTAGAAGGAGCGGAGGGCGCCGTGGTCACGGCGTCAGGAATGGCGGCGATTTCCAGCACGCTGCTGACGTTTTTGGGGAAAGGCGATGAGTTGATCTCGACGGCGCAGGTTTATGGCGGAGCTTATCGGCTGATGCGCGATATTTTCCCGCGCTTCGGCATCACGGTGCGGAACGTGGAATCGTCGCTAGAGGGCCTGGAAGCGCTGCTTACGCCCAAAACAAAATGCCTGTATGTGGAAACACCGACAAATCCCACGCTGTATCTTGTGGATTTGCGGAAGGCGGCGGCGTTTGCGCGCAAGCATCGGCTGATCAGTATCGTCGACAATACTTTTGCCACGCCCATCCTGCAAAATCCGATCGAGTATGGATTCGACCTGGTGGTGCACAGCGTCACGAAAGGGCTTTCGGGGCATTCGGACTTGCTCGGAGGAGTTGTGGCTGGCAAGGCGGAGTATGTTGCCGGAGTGCGGCACATGGTTTCGTGTTTTGGCGGGTGCATGGACCCGGACGTTGCGTTTTTGCTGATGCGTGGGATGAAGACGCTCGGTGTGCGTCTGGCGCGCCAGTGCGAAACGGCGCTTCGTGTGGCGAAATTTCTGGACAAGCATCGCAAGGTTGCACGAGTTCACTACCCGGGGCTCGCGTCGCATCCGGACCACAAGCTTGCGAAAAAGCAGATGCGTGGGTTCGGATCGATGCTGGCATTTGACATGAAAGGCGGGTTGCCGGCGGCGAGGAAATTCTGCGATCGCGCAAAACTTTTCTTGCTGGCGGCGAGCTTAGGCGGAGTGGAATCGCTGATTATTCTTCCGATTTATGGCTCGCACTTCCGCATGAACAAAGACGAACTGCGGCGCGCGGGGGTTGAGCCAGGGACGGTGCGCGTGTCCATCGGACTCGAAGACCCGCAAGACCTGATCGAGGACCTGGAGCAGGCGCTTCGCTAGGTTGTTTGCAAGCATTTTCATTTTCACCTTGCCGGGACTTCCACAGGAATGTTCCAGGATTCCTTCTCTGGAAGCAGGGATTTCACGAGGTCTTCCAGTTCATGGGAACTTTTCACGTGTTCGGGATAGTTGTGCGCGGATAGATCGAAAGTGGAACCGAAGCGCGCACGCAGCGGCTGCAGATCTTCCTGAAGACGGAAGGCAACGCGTTTCGCGCTGAGCGTGTCCATTTCCGGCAGAATGACGCCGAACAAGTCGTCGGATAAGTGGTAGATGGAGTCCATGGGCCGAAGCTTTTTCGAGAGGGTTTTCGCTGCATCGCTTAATGCCGATTGGCGATCGTTGGGCGATGTGCCGGGCCCGGGCTTCACTTTGAGCAAGACCAGCGACATTGTTTTTTCCATCGTCAGCGCACGCCGGAATTCCATGGTCAGGCGATCCCAAAAATACTTTTGGTCCGGCATGGATTTCAGGATGTCGGCGCTGGCCTGAAGCTGCAGGGCGAGGTTTCGTTCGAGTTCAGCCAGCAACTGATCTTTGAGCTTGTTGAAAGTGCGCTGGCGATCGAAGAGATAGGTGACGAAAAGAATCGTAAGGGAGCAAAATCCGAAAAATGCCACGCGCAACGTCCACTTATTCCCTTCGGGATGAACGAACACGAGGGGATACATGAACATAGCCAGGCCGGTTGCGAGAATGAATACGAAGACGGCCGAAAAAATGGTCAGCTGGAGGCCGCGTCGCTCCAACCGGTCGAGTTCCTGACGATCTATGGCAGCCATGGCTTGCTCCGTGTTCTCCGGCGCGTCGCCGCGAAATACCGGCACACCTCCAGAGTCCCGGTTGCCATGGTCCGGCGCAATAGGCCGACGGTACTTTGTGATGAAAGAGATATGCAGTCTGAGATGCTAGATTGCTGGAGCTTGTGGTGTGGCACGGCTGGGCGAACGCAGTAGTCAGGGATTCGCGCCTTCGGTGGTGTATTGCGTTTGGTCTACAAACTGAGCGGCCAGGCCCTTTGCTCCGACGGCCCAGCCTTTGCCGCTGATGAAGGTCACGGCGTTGAGTCCGGGGGAATCGATGTGCGTCCAGTGAATTCCGTTGCGGCTGGTTTCCGCACCGTTGAGGCCCACGGCGACAAATCCCGCGTCGAAAGTGTCGACGCACGAGCGATAACCGGACGGGAGTTCCTCGGCCAAGTGCCAGGTCTTGCCTTCGTCGGAAGAATAGGCGGCGGATTTTTCGGCGGCGTTTGGTTTGTCGTAATCTCCGCCGACCACGACCACGGTGTCTCCTGCTCTCACGATGGAGAAGATTCCCTGGGAGGGCTTTCCGCTGATGACCGGCGTTTCGGTGACGGTCCAGGTGCGTCCGAGATTGGCGGAGTGAAACACGCGGGCGCGCGGGCCGCCAGTTGCAAAATAAAGCTCGGTTTTTCCGTAGAGCAAGAGGCTGGAGTTGCTGGCGGCGAAGGCGCCTTCTTGCGGGAGCGCGGCAGGCATTTGCTCTCTCGGCAATTCGTTCCAGTGCAGGCCGTCGCTTGTTTCCAGCAGCAGGAATTTGCCGTCTACCGGATCGCTGAGCGCGAAGCAGTGTTTTGTATCCGAGCAGGCCAAGGCGTCGAGGAAAAATCCCTTTCGTTTGTCGCTGTATTGCAGGGTCCAGGTGGCTCCCCCGTCGGCGGATTTATAGATTCGGGAAGCTGGTCCTTCGCCGCTGGACATGACGTAAACGGACTTGCCGTCGAAAGTTTGCACGCCGCGAAAATCTAGATTGTCTGCTCCGGAAATATGGGCAGGCGCCCAGGTTTGGCCGGTGTCTTCGGAATGCACGATGGTTCCTTGGGAGCCCGTGGCCCAGATAAGGGTGCTGCCGCGGTGGACAACCACCGCTACGCCGCGCAGGTCGGCGTCTATACCGGTGGGTTGGACCGACCACCACGAATCGGGCGCCGCCAACATCAACAGCAAGCTGCAAAGTACAAGACGCATGGAACGCTACTGTATCAGGATTTGGGCGGAGTTACTTCTTTACGCTTGGGGCGTTGGTAGAGATTACGGTGCGGGCTTCGGGGTGTTTCGGGCTCCAGTCTTCGGGAGGAAACGCCACCCGCCAGAAAGTCGGACAAGCAACAGAGAACTCCAGGCCCACCTCCGCTTTGCCGGAACGCACAGGGCCGAGAAAGACTACGTGGCATTCCTGTTCTTCCTGCGTGTGCTTGTGCTGCAGGAGGACTTTGCTGCCGCTCGTCAGGCGAGCCTGCAACTGGACAAGCGCCCCATGCGCATTGATTGCTAGTGTGCCCGCTTCTTCTTCAAAACTCTGACCTTGTGCGTCGCTTCCGCGTACTCTAACCGCTACCTGCATCAATACCCGCTGGCTCCGTCGACGAGGGCTCGGGTGATTGGGGGGATTCGAAGTTGTGGCCATAGGACCTCGTACACTCCAATATACCTTGGGAAAGGCGAAAGTCGAGGAGGAAGGAAAATCAGCGTATGCAAAAAGGATATGAGGGATTGAGAAACAGAAACATTACAGCAAGCTTATGAAGTGCGACTTCCTACTCGTCAGGTGCGGTCATCGATAGGGAGATACGACCGCGTGTCATGGCCAAGATAGATTTGCCGAGGCCGCGCAATCTTTTGTTCCGGATCGAGCAGCATCTCTTCCCATTGCGCCACCCAGCCGGACATGCGCGGAATAGCGAACAGCACGGGGAACATCGTCATGGGGAAGCCCATGGACTGGTAGATCAGGCCGGTATAGAAGTCCACGTTGGGATAGAGCTTGCGCTTGATGAAGTATTCGTCTTCCAGAGCGATGCGCTCGCATTCCAGAGCGATCTCCAGAAGCGGATTCTTGCCCATTAATTCGAAAACTTCGTAGGCAATTTTCTTGATGATGCGCGCGCGGGGGTCGTAGTTCTTGTAAATCCTATGGCCGAATCCCATCAGGCGAGTCTCGCCGGCTTTGACACGCTTGATGAATTCCGGGACCTTCGCGATTGAGCCGATTTCCATCAACATGCGGAGGGCTTCTTCGTTGGCACCGCCGTGTAGCGGACCATAGAGAGCAGCGGTGGCGGCGGCCGACGCACAGAATGGATCCACGTGGCTGCTGCCGACTCCGCGAATGGTGTTGGCCGAGCAGTTTTGTTCATGGTCGGCATGCAGGATGAACAAAACGTCGAGGGCGCGCTCGAGAGTGGGATTAGGCCGGTAGCGCGTCTCGCTGGTGCGGAACAGCATGTTCAAAAAATTGCCGGTATAACTCAAATCGTTGTCTGGATAAACGTAGGGCATGCCGAGCGTGTGGCGATAGGCAAACGCGGCAAGCGTGGGCATTTTGCCGATGAGCCGGTAGGTTTGCTTCTTTCTAGCTGCGGCGTCAAAGATGTGCTTGGAGTCCGGATAAAAGGTGCTCAAACCCGCGATGGTCGAAATAAGCATGCCCATCGGATGAGCATCGTAGTGGAAACCGTCGAGGAACTTCTTGATGCTTTCGTGGATGTAGGTGTGATGGGTGACGTGATACCGCCAATCGGTCAATTGAGACGCGCTCGGCAGCTCGCCGTTCAACAGCAGGTAGGCCGTTTCGAGATAAGTCGATTTTTCCGCGAGTTCCTCGATCGGATAGCCGCGGTAACGCAGAATTCCTTGGTCTCCGTCGATATAAGTGATACGGCTGATACAGGAAGCGGTGTTGTTGAATGCCGGGTCGTAACTCATCATTCCGAATTCGGCTTCGTCTACCTTGATTTTGCGGAGGTCGCTGGCGCGAATGGTGTCGTGAGTGATGGGCACTTCGTAACTTTGGCCGGTGCGGTTGTCCGTGATGGTGAGGGTTTCGCGGCGAGAGGAAGATGCCTCCGCGGTCTTGGTTTGCGTCGATGAAAGTGCAGAGTCCATGCAAAATACCTCGATATGGCTGGCGCGCAGCGTGGCCTTGTAGAAACACCACTTTACACCAAAGAAACGCGAGGAGGAAATGCCGAGAATGCGGGGCACCGAGGAGACCAGGTACTGGCCGCAAGACAGGAGAAAGGGCTGCTGGCAAGGGATTGGGTGAGAATCGCGTCTGGCCGGAACGACGGAAGTGTCCGATGAAAGGGTTATTTTGCTGCCGGAACGGCGACCGAATGAGGAATGAGATTCCATCCGCGCAGCGCAATTTGCAGCGGGCCTTTGCCATCGCCGGCGGCATATTCGATGGCGATGTCGCGAGATTCGCCAGGCAGCAGCGAGACATAGTTGTCGTCGTAATAGGCGGGAAGAATGCGCGAGGCATCTTTGGCATTTTGAAGAGTTAGTTTGACCTGTAGCGCAACGACGTTGCCGGTATTTTTCAGTGTTACGTGGATCGCAACGTTGTCGCCTTGGCGTGACGGAACCGCCGTTGCCGCGACTTCGGCGGAAGGCAACCTACCCAATGCGCGGTAGGACGAACTTTCCGCGCCCAGCCAGTAGAGATTCTGTGAGAGCAGCTTTCCGGCGGCATCGCGCAATTCCAATTTGACGATCACCACTCCAGAAGACAGGAATTGTTTCAAATCGAGGGGAAAACCGTCGGTTACCGAGTCGGCCGCGAGGTCTTTGTGGTCTTCCTGATGCGCGAGCGGGGTATCGTTGAGCGACACAACTTTGGCGCTGAGGATGGCGCCTTCTAGAGGAGTCGTCGTTGTGTTGACGACCTGCACGAGGTAGTTGGAAAGGTCCAGTTGGATGTGCAGGGGTTCGCAGGCTTTCTTTACGCCGTAAAAAGAAGACTGCGTGTCATAGTCGTGGCTGAAGATCTGCCAGACATTGCTGGCCCAGGCTGGTTGGGTCATCCATAACATGCGGCCGCTGTTTGGCGACCATAGGTGGGCGTTCATGCCTTCGAAAATGGCGCGATGACTCACATAGTCGAGCATCTGCGCTTTCCGCTCAAAATCGTCGAAGTTCGCAGGCGCGCCGAATTCCGATTGCATTTCCTCCATGAACGGAGCCATTTCCCCGTTTCCGCTCTGATGCCAATCGTGATACGCCCAGACGTCGTTGATGGGCCACAGATCTCCGGGCGGAATAGAACTGCGGAAAGACTCGGCGGTAGACATGGAAGGCGTGCCGGTTTCGACGGAGAAGCCGCGGTTCAGGCGGGTGAAATAGAGTTTCGGATCCATGTAACGGTACGGCCCGCTGTGTTGAAGATTGATCTGGTTCGAACTCGGGGAATAGTAGCGAGTGCCGTCGAGAGAATTTATGAGCCGAGCCATACCTTGATTGACGATCGGCTGAGGAACCCCTTCGTTGCGGCCACACCAGACAGCGATGGAGGGATGATTGCGGAAACGCAGGATGGTGTCGCGCACATTTGCCAGGAGGAGTTCGGGATCTTCCGGTTCGAGATTATAGTTCTGCGTGGTTTCCCAGAAATCATTCCAGATCAGGAGCCCATATTCGTCCGCGAGGTCGAAGAATACTTCTTCGGTATTTTGGCCGACCCAATTACGAATAATGTTTAAGTTTGCGTCGCGGTGAAGGCGGAAGTAAGGCTCCAGCCGTTCCCGCGAGACACGCTTAAGAAAATCATCCATTCCCCAGCTACCGCCGCGGCAAGCGATTCTCACGCCGTTCACTTTAATGAGGAGATACGGCGATGCTTTATCGTTCAATATTTCTTTGACTGCGGGAGAGGATTCCGCGCCGGGAGCAAGAGAGGCGACCCAGGAATGCCAGTTGGCCAGCGCGGACTTGGGAAAATTTGGCGGGGGCGGATCCGCAGCGGGAATTTCGCGCATTCCTTCGTGACTGACGTCGACCACACCTGCGAAGCCTGCTGTCCCGCGGGTGGGATCAATTTCCACGCGGCGCAGATTGCCATTCGTGTCCAACAAGCTGAGCTCATAAGTGATTTCGCGAATGCCGAAGCGGATTTGCTTCACGTCCGAATCGTCATTGCCTTCCTGAAAGTTCAGCTTGAGGTGATAAAGTTCTTGTTTGCCGTAGCCGTTTGGCCACCAGAGGCGTGGATTCTGGACAGTGAGTTGGTTGAACTCGGCTGAGACTAGCGCGACAGTGGTGGCGCCGCGTGGCAGCGTCAGCTCTTTCGATAGCCGAACATTTTCGAAAGAGGCTTGCAAAGTTCCATGCACGGGCTTGTCCAGAAGGTTTTCCAGGGGAACGTTGATCTTTATATCGGCGCGACTGGTATCCGGCAAAGGCAATTCGGTAATCACCTGAGCGTCGCCAATCTTGACCGCTTGCACTGCTTTGAGTTCGACCGGTTGCCAGATGCCAGTTTCGCGATCACGAACGGCAGGAATCCAGTCCCAACCCTCCGCGGCAACAAACGTCGGACCGTCCAGGCACATGATCCCGCCATTTTCGCCCGGTCCACCTTTAACGGATTGTTCCTGCGGGATGCCGGGATGGGGAGGAGGAGCAACTGCAACGGCTAGAATGTTTGTTTCTGCCCGGCCGGCTTTCCAGATTTTCGTGACGTCAAATGTTCCACGAAGGAAAGCGCCTGTGATCGTGCCCAGGCACTGGCCATTCAACCAAACGACAGCCTTGTAGTTGATGCCCTGAAAAGTGAGGCTTAGATGCTTGCCACTCAGACCGTCCGGTGATTTGAGTTCGACGCGATACCAGTAATTTTGTTTGTTCAAGCTTTCGGGAATCGCCAGGTTGTTGAGTCCATATTCGGGGTCGGGATAAATCCCCCGTTCAATCATGGTGGTGAGAACAGTTCCGGGCACGACCGCGGCCATCCACCGGGAGGCGTCGAGAGAAGGCTGAGAGACTGCCGCGCCATCGGCGGCGATCAGCGGAGCTGCTTGCAAACGCCAGCCGCCTTCGATGAGCCATGTGTCCCGCGCTACCTCTCGCAAAGGTGCGACGGCGGGCACGGGATGAGAGACGGGTTTTGAAAATGGTCCGTTGCTCTTGGGCAATTCCGAAGGATCCTGGGGCGCGCGATAGCCCGCTTGCGCATGAGTTTGGACCGGCCAGGGTTTCGAGCCGGAATCGAACAGGAGCAGAGAAAAATCAGGCGGGGCCGCGCTGAGTTGCTGGATTTCGGTCGCGGAAAGCGCTTGTCTTGCCAGAATGAGATCGGCGATTTTGCCGCCGAAGTGTTCGCTGTTTGGCAACGGTGACCCGGCTGGCGCCATTTGGAGAATGGGACTCACGCTGCCGAGCAGCAGTGCGCCGCGGGCAAGTTGATTACCGTCGGCGTAGATACTGAATTGTGTTCCATCGAATTCTGCCGCGAGAAGATGCCATTTGCCGGCCGTAAGCGCGGCGGAAGCGTCGAGTCGATTGTCTTGGCCCATCCAGAGAGAGATTTTTCCTGCATCGAGGCTCAGAAAGCGCGGATATTCTTCTGTAACCTCGCCGAGGCCCGCCAAGAGCGTTGGCGCCTTGATGGGCTCCTCGAAACGCACCCAGCACCACATGGTCCAGGGGGAATCCGCGCGGAGGACCGTGTCCGTTGCGGAGATTGCGGAACGCAGTCCGTCACCGCCGCGCAAGAAAATCGCGTTGAAGGGGCCGTATTGCAGCGGGTTATTCGTGGGGATGAATTGGGCCTGAACCGCCGCGGCAATAAATCCTCCGGCAAGAAGGAGCCACAGCAGAGAGGCAAGAAAACCGGAACCACGAGCCAGCGGATTTTCTGTCGTACTCAGAAAACTTTGGAATGGAATTGCCGATTGCCGATTCACGATATGCCTCCGCTTGCGGAACTGCCTTACTTGCAAGAAAACTATTTCAACGGGCTGGCCGAAACTATGTTCGATCCCTCGCGAAAGGTAACCAGCCGGTTCGCGGGCACTTGCTTTGCGTATTCGATAAGGCCGTTTGGCCAGTGCACGTCGATGTCCGCAACCGTTTCATCGCCCAGGCCGAAATGCAGCCGGGGATCGTTGCAGGAAAGGTAGCTCGATTGGCTCATCAGCGCCTGCGCTTGTGTGTGCTTGCCGTAATGCATTAAGACGCGCGCGCCGATGGCGCTACGGTTGGATTTGGTGCCGACGAGTTTTACCTTTAACCAGCGATTGCCTGTGGGCGCATCGTTGCGCAATAAGCTAGGCGGCTCGTTCACGTTCATGATGACCATATCCAAATCGCCGTCGTTGTCGAAATCCCCGAAGGCGCATCCGCGGCTGGGGTGTTTTGCAGTTATGCCCGGTCCTGCTTCGTCGATCATTCTTTCGAAGCCGCCATTTCCCAAATTTCGGAAGAGGATGCGCGGTCCTTTGTAGGAAAGCTGCGGATAGACTTTTTCCAGTTCGGGGTAGACGTTTCCGGTGACCAGGAAAAGATCCGGCCAACCGTCATTGTCGAAATCCACGAAACCCGTGCCCCAGCTTACGTAACGATTCTCAATCGTGAGGCCGCTCGGCCCGGAGATGTCCTCAAAGTCCGCTTTGCCGGAATTGTGGTAAAGCCCGCTGGGCTGACGCTGAAAATGCGTTTTGAACATGTCCAAATGGCCGTGCAAACTGCAATCTCCCACGCCCACGCCCATCCCCGCATACTCCTTGCCCTCACCGCTGACGGCAACGCCACGAATCAATCCTTCTTCGCGAAATGTTCCGTTGCCCTGGTTCATGAAGAGCAGGCTCGGCGTGGAATCGCTGGCCAGGAAAATGTCTGGCCAGCCGTCTTCGTCGAAATCCGCGGAAACAGCGGTGAGGGCATAGGAGGAATGCACGGCGGAGATTCCAGATTCCACGCTTACGTCGGTGAATGTGCCGTCTCCGTTGTTGCGGTACAGGGAGTGTGTGCCTGCGACCATGCCACGCGGGCCGCAATACACGGCGACGCCTTCGTAACTGCAATTCGGGACCGAGGCGGAGGGCAAGGGAGCATGAGCGAGATCGAACTGAACATAGTTCGCGACAAACAAATCCAGCAAGCCATCACGGTTGTAATCCAGGAATGTGCAACCGGTGCCGAAGCGCGTGCTCTCGCCAAGCAGGCCAGCCTGTCTGGTGGCATCGGAGAACGTGCCGTCCCCATTGTTGCGGTACAACTTATTCTGTCCATAGTAAGTGCAGAACAAATCCTCGTTTCCGTCGTTGTTGTAATCGCCGACGCAGACGCCGTTGGCCCAGCCCGTGTCCTTTAGTCCGGATTTTTCGGTGACATCGGTGAAAGTTCCGTCGCGATTGTTTTTGTAAAGCCGATTCGTTGCCGTGGGGGGAGTATTTTCCAGGCGGCGCCCACCGATGATAAAAATGTCCATCCAGCCGTCATTGTCGTAATCAAAGAAAGCGCAACCGCCGCCCATGGATTCGATGATGTAGGTGTCCTGAAAAAGGCCGCCATAGATCATGGGGGCGGTGAGGCCGGATTCGGCAGCGATGTCTGTGAATGTGGAAAATGGCTTTCGATTCGACTGGCTGGCTGCGGCGGATTGCCCGATGAACGGGAGGAAAGGACAGGCGGCGGCGGCCAGCAGTTGTTTGGTGAATGCCCGGCGGCAGGACGGATTGGAGGATGAGCTCATCGCGAATAGAGATCAGGGGTGATCATTCCTTTGGTGTCCCAGTTGGTTTTGCACCTGCGAAAGTAGCTCCTGCGTTTGCGTATTATCGGGTTCAAGCTGAAGAGCTTTCTTCAGGGCCGATTGTGCTTCGTCAAAGCGCGACAGACTGGCGAAAGCCACAGCGAGATTGACGTAGGACGGGGCATAACCTGGATCGTTTTCGATGGCGGCTTGGAATAACTGCGCGGCTTCGGCATCTCTGCCCTGTTGACCGTATAAAATGCCGAGATTGTTGCGGGCTTCGACGTCGTGGGGATTCAGGGAAATCGCCGCTTCGAATTCTTTTGCCGCCCCTGCGGTTTGTCCGGCTCGCAGATCGAGAAGGCCGAGCTGATTGTGGGCGGGAGCAAATGCAGGATCCAGTTCGATGGATTTCAAGATGGCTTGATGCTCGTCGTCATGATCGCCTAGGCGTTCGAGAGCCACGGAGAAATCGTAGTAGAGGCGAGCGTTGTTCGAATCCGTCTCGATTGCAGCGCGGTACAACTCCACGGCGCCCTGCGCGTCTCCTCTCTTTAGTGATTCACGGGCTTGATTCGCTTTGGCGGCGGCAACGTCGTAGCGGTCACGCTCGGCAATCAACTTTTGGTATTGGTTAAGTTGAGCCCGCGCTTGGTCCGGAAGGGAGAGCGAGCGGAAAATGGCGGCTAACTGAAAATGAGCTTCTGGAGAAGAGGGGTTGATGTGCACGGCTTGTTCGAGTTGGGTTCGGGCGTGTGCTGCATCTCCCAACCTGGCGTAGACGAGACCCAGGTTATAGAGCGCGAGGTAATTTTGCGCATTTAGTTTCACCGCGGTTTCCAAAAGCGTTCTTGCGTCCGTATATTTTCCCAATTCGCGGTTTATTACCCCTAAAAGATAATTGGCATCGAATTCGTTGGGATGAGTTTGCCAATAATCCTGCGCATAGGGTAAAGCCACGTCGAATTTGGCCTGCAGCAACAGCACGCGGATGTAAGAAGCTTTAGCTGCTTGGTCTTTGGCATTCAGCTGCAAGGCTTCCTGGAATTCCTTTGCGGCATCTTCATAACGGTGCTGTTGAGTGTAGATGTTGGCCATGCCGGAATGCGGTAGGGCGGATTGCGGATGCGCCTGCTGCATTTTTGCCAGAAGCTGAAGGGCATGTTCGTTATCACCGTTATTCGAATAGGCCATTACGAGATCCATATCCAGAGATTGGTCGGGAGGAGCCTGCCTGAGAAGCGCGATGGCGGCGGGATACCTGTTCTCGGACATGTAGGCTTTTGCTAGGCAATCGAAAGCCGCGACGGATTGTGGATCGATTTTCAGGGCTTGCTGAAATTCCTTGATCGCTTCATCCATTTGCTTGTTCTGGCCCAGCGCTACTCCCAGCATCAAGCGCGCTTCTGGCTGGTCTGGCTGCAACCGCAAGGATTGTCGAAATTCGAGAATTGCGTTTGTCGCGTCACCTTCGGCGAGAAGTGCCAGGGCCAGAGAGTGATGCGTTTGCGGGGAATTCGGGTTGCGTTTCAGGGATTCCCGAAAAGCAGAGACCGCGCAGGGGAATTCCCCGCGGTCATAATAGTAAGTTCCGAGGGCGGCGTAGGCCGCCGCGTTGGCATGCGACTGCAACTGTGCGCGCAATGATTTCTGGGGCACGCATTGCGCGCCGCTGTTTTGCGCACATAGCCGATGCGGAGTACAGCTAAGACTCAGCCAGAAAAGCAGGGCGGCATAGAAAAAAGCATGGCTCTTTCTGCTCAAGTGAAACTCCGGTTTACGTTTCCCCTGCAGGACGCATCGGCTCTGTCAGCCGCAAGCGGTCATTATGCTTCTTCACCCAATCCACGGCAGCTCCGACGAGCGCGGCGCATTCCCCCAACTCCGACACGCACAGCCCGATGCCGAGGCCCAGCAACTCCTGCTCCGCGAAAGGAAGAAACAACGCGGCAGATCGCGATATTCCGCCGCCGAGTATGATCCGTTCGGGACTAAAGGTGACGCAGGTTGCGCGCAACACTTTGCCAAGTTCCGTGCCGAACTGCTGAAACGTGGACCGTGCACGCTGGTTTGTGTTGCTTTCATTTGCGATTGCCTGAACTTCCTCCCAAATACCGGTGCTTTCTTTGTACTGCTCCTGGATCGCGAGGGTGGAGACGAATTTCTCGACGATCCCGGCTTTGTAGGAGAGGTTCCATATCTCTCCGTCGGCCGGGATGCCTTGGCCCTCAGTCAGGATTTCACCGTGGGACGCAAATGCAGACCCAACGCCCGTTCCCAGCGTGATTCCCACAACGCGATCGACGCCACGACCCGCCCCTTGAGCGATCTCGCCGACTAGAAAAGCCGCGGCATCGTTCAGAAACTGAATGTTGTCCGGCGGACAGGTAAAGAGCTGAGACAGTTTGGCGCGCAAGTCGATGCCGTAAAGATATTCGTATTTGTGACGCATATAACTGATGCCGCGCATATAGTCGAACGGATTCGGCATTGCGATGGAAACGCCCGTAGGAGTTGCCGCAGGGGCAAGCGCGCGTTTCGCGAGTGACGCCAAGGTTTCCAGGAAGTCCGAAAAACTTCCGTTTTTTGCCACGGAAGCCGATTGCGGTTTAGCGACGGCAGGGGTACGAATCCCGGACACGCTGGCAGCGATGTGGCTGCCACCCACATCAAAAACCAAAACAGTTTCATTCGCATGCTGAAACACGAGAGCACCGCTGGTAACGATAACACAAATCCGTGGAATTCTTGACCAGTGGAAATGTTGGGCAAGAGAGGCCCGGGCCGTGCGCATTTATTCCCAGGGCTCTTCGGGCCGGCAAAAGCGGAAGGAATGTGACTATTCCCAGCTTCTTCGGATCACTTCGCACCCGCAAGATCGTCGGATGATCAACTCGGTCGGAAGCACGATTTGCGGGTTAACTGGGCGTTTTTCGGTGTTTTTTGAGCGGATCCAATCCAACAGAAGATGAGTGGCCGTGCGGCCCAACTCCGCGGCGGGTTGCCGGACGGCCGTCAAAGGCACGCTCAACAGGGGCGCCATCTCAAAATCGTCAAAACCGATCACCGCCAGATCCTGCGGGACCTGAATGTTTTCCCTTTGCAAGGCTTGCAGCACGTTTATGGTCGTTACGTTATTCAGCGTAAAAAGAGCTGTGGGCGGTTTAGGCGAGCGCAAACGCTTGATGAGCCGTGGACAGATCGCCGAAGCCTCTTCGGCGATGAATAGCTCGGGTTTCAGCCCCGCTTCCGCCATGGC
Source organism: Candidatus Acidiferrales bacterium (assembly GCA_963742325.1). Lineage (GTDB taxonomy): Bacteria > Acidobacteriota > Terriglobia > Acidiferrales > UBA7541 > Acidiferrum. Next base: position 236,520 of record CAVULB010000001.1, read on the forward strand.
CTTGTGGTAGCCGTCAATTCGCTGGCCAATAGAATTAAACTGGCTGTCATAACCAGCACAAAAAACGCTCTTGTGGCCATGTTCCAACAGATGAAAGACAGCCTTCTTTGCGCCTTGTTCGTTTTCGACCATAACGGCGGCGGCGTCGAGTCCGGGGAAAGTTCTGTCAAGCATCACGACCGGCACGCCTCGCGCCCGAACATCTTTCAACTGGCCGATGCTGTCAGGGCTCGAAGGCACGATCAGAATGCCGGCGATATTGCGCGATTTCATCATGGCCAGTTCTCTCGCCTCGCTGTCGCGATCGCGTTCTGAAGCCAGGAGCAGCGTCAAATAGCCCTGTTTTGCGGCTAATTGCTGCACGGCGTGGGCGCAGATGGAAAAAAAGGTGTCCGCCAGGTCAGGAACGATCAGGCCAATCGTGTGGGACGAGTGACCCTTAAGCATGCGCGCGGCTTCGTTGGGCTCGTAGCCAAGCTTTCGGATGGCGGCCTTGACGCGCGCCGCAGTTGCCGCGCTAACCAGCTCGCCGCCATTCACTACGCGCGAAACGGTCATCCTGCCGACCCCGGACTCGCGAGCTACATCTCCAATGGTCGGCCTACCCAGCAATTTCCTCGGCATGAAGCCCTCGACAGAATTGCAAAATTCGAATCCCGGCTGCACCTATTTGCTTGGTGATAAGTCAGTTACAGAAAAGTGGGTGCCCGCCAGATTGTAGCGCACCATGAAAGAGCGGCCGTTGGTAAGCGATTCTTTCGAACGAGCGCATCGCTTTTTTTGCGATCCACTGCATTTTCTGATTGACAAAAGTAAATCATCGAATCTATAAATGCAACACCACAGTATGGGAACGATACCATAAGTGAGTCGTTTTTCGCAGCAATCCCGGGCCGCGGGTGCCGCGGAAGGTGCCCCGGGATGGCGGGGGTGAAGTTTGAAAGGGAGTGGGGAGGCAACGTGCGAATCATTACTATTTTTGCGGTCTTGTTGTTGCTGGCGAGTTGTGCTGTTGCGCAAACTCCGACCGGTACGATCCAGGGAACGGTTTTAGATCAGCAGAACGCCGGAATCCCGGCTGCCGCCATCACCATCACGAATAACGCGACAGGCGTGTCCAGGGTTGTCAGTTCCGATGATGCGGGACGGTTTAGCGCACCTTTCCTCAATCCAGGAAATTACACGGTTCTGGTGGAGGCGAAGGGCTTCAAGCAAGACAGGCGCGAGAATGTGGTAGTGGCGATTTCTGAAACGCTTCCGCTTTCTTTTACTCTCGTGCTTGGTCAGGTGAGTGAGACCGTCGAAGTAACAACCAGCTCCGGGACACTGGAGACGGAATCCTCCAGCCTGAACACAGTTATTGGCAGCCAGTCAATCCTCGATATTCCCTTAAATGGTCGCGATCCCTTTAATCTTGCCACACTCGTGCCCGCCGTCAGCAATGTGGGCAGCGCCTCGACCCCGCACATCGGCGGTTCCCGCAACGCCAACAATGAACAGCTCATCGACGGCATGACGAACATCTTGCCCGAGAACAACGTCGGAAATAACGAGTCGGCGTACCAACCGATTGTGGATTCGGTACAAGAGTTCAGCGTTCAAACCAGCGTGCTCCCCGCCGATTACGGACGATTTTCCGGTGGAACCGTCAGTCTGGTTACCAAGTCCGGAGGTGAACATTACCACGGCTCACTTTTTGAATTCGCGCAGAATGGGCTGTTTGACGCGAAATATTTTTCCTTCGGTGCCCAGGCGCAACAGCCGTCCTTGTATCTGTATCAATCTGGCGGCACGATCGGCGGTCCTGTTCCGCTTGTAGATCGTCCCAACCATCGCACTTTCTTTTTCTTCGCCTTTGAAGATCAGCGGCAAAATGCGGCTGCCTCAGAAACCGACAGCGTCCCGCAGCCTCAATGGCTGACTGGCAATTTCTCGGACCTGCTCGTCCCCGGCGTTAGCAACTGCGCCCAGCCAAATCCTTCGAACAATGCGAATTTTGGCTGCATTTACGATCCGAACTCTGTTGCGGCGAACTCTTCCGGTCAATATCAGCGGCAACCCTTTGCGGGCAACATCATCCCGGGGGGAGAGCTCAACACCGTGGCAACGAATGCCTTGGGCTATTTCCCTAAACCAAATGTCGCCGGAAAGGTTTGCGAACCAGTCCTCGGGTCGAACGGCCAGTATGGCGATCCAGGTTGCTACAACAACTACTACATCGCAGGATCGACTTTCGATAATTACTGGCATTACGATGCTCGTTTCGACCACGACTTCAGCGAGAAATGGCACTCGTTCTTCCGTTTCTCCCACTGGAACGAGTCCTTCAGTTCGCTCAGTGACTACGGTAATGCCGCATCGGCGGGCTATAACGGACCCGGAACCAACACCGAGTGGAGCGGCTCGTTCAACAACAACTTTACGTTTAGCCCAACATTGCTTGGCGAACTGCGCATCGGGGCCAGCCGCGCAGCCTACAATCGCCAAACCTTTGGCGAGCCATTCGATCTGGCGAGTCTGGGATTTCCCGCCTCCTATGTATCGACCGCTGCCATCGATGGCCTGGTATTTCCCGCCTTCAATATAGGCCAAGGGTTTTCACCTCTTGGTCCCGAGGGCTACAACTCGTTCTACGAGCACCCATCGGCGTTTAGCTTTACCGGCAGCCTGATAAAAATACAAGGAGCTCACACGGTTAAATTCGGGGCGGAGTATCGTCTGCTTTACGAAAACTTTGCTCAGTATGGCTACCCCTCCGGACAATTCTACGAGAATCAGGATTGGACGCAGCAGTTTGCCAACAACGCCAACAACACCGGCAACCCGTTTGCGACAATGCTGCTTGGATTGATGAGCTCGGGCAGCAACATGTCCCATCAACCCACCTCGGCGGACCTCAGCAAATATGTTGCGCTCTTTGTGCAGGACGACTGGAAAGTGACGCCGAAACTAACAGTCAATCTTGGTCTACGTTGGGACGTTGAGGTTCCGCGCACAGACCGCTACAATCGGTTGTCCTATTGGGATCCGAACCTCCCTTCGGCGATCACTCTGCCGGCGGGCTCCTATAACCCCGCCACTTGTCCAGCTTGCGGCGATCTAATGGGTCAGATGATTTTCGTCGGCACACCGGTAGGCCAATACGGACGCGCGCAAGGCCCGACGCAATGGAAGGATTTCGGTCCTCGTGTTGGTCTCGCCTACAACGCTTTCAAGAACTTTGTGGTGCGGGCGGGCTTCGGTATTGTGTACGCTCCGTCTGCACTGCAGGCGGCGGGTACCGACGGAGCTCCGGGTATCGAAGGATTCAGTTCGAATACCAACTTCAATTCCACATTCACCAGCCAACAAACAGCGCCTTCCACGTGTACAAATTGTGGGACTCTCAGTAATCCCGCACCAACGGGCTTCAACCTTCCGAAAGGTGTTGCCGGAGGTCCCAACACAGATGTGGGTCTGGGAATCTACGATTCCTTCTTCGGTTCTTACCGCAATCCGTATTCCGAGCAATGGAACCTCAATTTGCAATATGCGCTGCCTCACAACACCCTAATCGAACTCGGCTATCTCGGTAATCGTGGATTGTTCCTGATTAACGGAGACCCCGGAGTGCCCTATGGCCAGCTGGCAACTTCGAACCTGGCTTTGGGCAATGCGCTTTATGCCCAGGTGGCGAATCCGTTCTATGGTTATGTCAATGTTCCCGGCTCTGTACTCGACAATCCAACGGTCCAGGCAAATTATCTACTGAGTCCCTACCCTCAATACGTAGGTAGCGTGCAGAGCTTCCGAAAACCTCAAGCGGCGTCGAAATACAACGCCATGACAGTGAAGGTCGACAAGAAGTTCTCAGGCGGATTTTCTCTCCTCGGCTCGTTTACCTGGGGCAAGGAGTTTGACAATTCGTCCTCGGCCGTTAATTATCTAGGACCCGCAAGCCAAACGTTCGAAAATCAGTATGATCCTCAAGCCGAATGGGCTCTCGGGGCGCAGAATGTTACGCGCATGCTGGTGATCAGCGCCATTTATGAACTGCCGTTCGGACACGGCAAGCACTTTGGCGCCGACGTCAACAATGTCGTCAACCGAGTTATCGGCGGTTGGCAGGTTGTGGCTCAACCCACATTCACAAGTGGAACTCCATTGGTATTGGCAGCTGCGTCGGATGAAACGGGCTTGCTTGGGTATGCCAAAAGGCCAGGCTGGACCGGTCAAAGCGCAACGGTGAGCAACCAAACGCTGACCCATTGGTTCAATACCGCGGCGTTTTTCCAACCGGCGCCCTTTACGCTGGGAAATGCTCCTCGCACGATTGACACAGTGGACAACCCCGGCGTGAACAATTGGAATATGTCTTTGTTCAAGAATAATTATTTCGGATCGGAGAATAAGTACAATCTCCAATTCCGGCTGGAAACGTTTAATACCTTTAACCATCCGCAATTTGGCGCGCCCAACGCGAACGTCAATGCGGGCAGCCAATTCGGCGTAATCAGCTCCATGGGGAGCTTCTATAACCAACGACTCGTTCAGCTCGCACTCAAGTTTATCTTCTGAGTGGGTTGGCACTTGGAGCATTACCGTCGTCCATGCCACTCCGAACACCGGCCGCCGCAAACGCTAAACCGCGCTTGCGGCGGCCGGCTTTAACGGGACAACGGTTTCGCCCGCATAGCTGGCACGCAAACCGAAGAGGTCATCATGGACGAGATCGTGGAATTGCTGAAGACGGTTGCATATGCTCCGATCCAAAAGCGCGCCATTACAAATCGGAGCGTGCTCAATGAAGCGTATGCGTATCCGAAACCAAGTTCATTCTCGCGCGGCATGAGGGTCGATCTCGCTGGCCTTACGATTTTGCTTATCTCCGGAACCGCCAGCATCGACGAGCATGGAAAAACCGTGCACGTTGGCGACTTCCGCGCTCAACTGCGCCGCACGCTGCGCAATATCACGGGGCTTCTGGAAAGCGAGGGGGCCACATGGCGGGACGTTGTGCGCACGAGTTGCTATCTGCGTGATATTGATCGGGACTATGAAGCCTTCAATGAGGAGCGCACCGCGTTCTTCAAAGAACAGGGCCTTCGTCCATTGCCAGCCTCGACCGGCATTGAGGCCAAGCTGTGCCGACCCGAACTATTAGTGGAGATCGAGGCGATAGCTATGTTGCGCACAGACGCAAACAAGGATACTGCCGACAGCAAGGAGTAACAGATGGCGGCGGGAATGGGACGGTGATTGGTGGCATTCCGCGTCAGCTCGATGCAATTCGGTCCAATTCTTGCGAACGGTGACGTTGTCGGTGTTGCTGCGACTGCCCTCATCTTGTTCACCGCAGTTATTCACCATGGCGTTCCGGCTGTTTTTGCTAAACAGGAAAATCCAAGCTCGATCACCGTCGACTATCCTCTCAATGAGTCGATATTCCCGCCGGAGATTACGGCGCCGACGTTCCTGTGGCGTGACGCCTCGCAAGCCACCCATTGGCGCATCGAAATTAAGTTTGCTGACGGCAAGTCCGGCATCGATTTCGAATCTCCGGGCGAACCATTGAGCATCGGCGAAATCGATCAGCGGTGTGTCTCGAAAACGAACGAGTTGCCGAAGCTTACCCCCGAACAAGCGGTGACGCATACTTGGAAAGCGGACCCCCAGGCTTGGGAAGACATCAAGAAGCATTCTGTCGCAACCGCGGCGGAAGTGATTTTCGCCGGTTACAATCCAAATGATTCCAAAGGCATTTTGTCTATTGTTCGTATCTCCATTCACACGTCGAAAGATCCCGTCGGTGCGCCCATTTTCTATCGCGATGTGCCGCTCATGCCTTCGGAGACCGAGAAAGGGATCATCAAGCCGCTGGCCTCCAACGCGATCCAATTGATCCAGTGGCGTTTACGCAGCATCGACCAAACCCAAAGCAGGGTAGTTCTCACGAATATGCACACCTGCGCCAATTGCCATTCGTTCTCGATGGACGGCAAGACGATGGGAATGGATATGGATGGGCCTAGGAATGACAAAGGCCTGTACGCCGTCGTTCCGGTGAAGCGGCAGATGACCATTCGCGCTTCCGACATGGTTTCCTGGAATCCCTCGCAGGACCGCCAGTTCGCCTTGAATCGAGTAGGCTTTATGTCGCAGGTATCGCCTGACGGCAAGTATGTGCTCACCATGGTTACTGCGGCCGACCGGCCGCCACAAAACAACTATTACGTAATCAATTTCAAGGATTACCGTTTTCTGCAAGTATTCTATCCGACGCGCGGAATCCTAGCCTGGTTCGATCGTGCTTCCGGCGAGCGTCATCCATTACCGGGAGCCGACGATCCACGCTACGTGCAGACGAATGGTGTTTGGAGTCCCGACGGGAAATACATAGTATTTGCGCGCGCGGAAGCTAGAGAGCCGTATCCGACGGGCAAGAAATTGGCGGAGTTTGCCAACGATTCCAACGAAATTCCGATCCACTACGATCTCTATAGGGTGCCGTTCAACGATGGCAAAGGCGGCCGGGCAGAGCCAATTGCCGGCGCTTCGGCCAACGGCACGAGCAATTCGTTTCCTAAAGTCTCACCCGACGGCCACTGGATTGTATTTGTAAAGGCTCACAACGGCGAGGTTATGCGCCCCGACAGTGAGTTGTATATCGTGCCCTCGGAAGGAGGACAGGCGCGCCGGCTGAAAGCGAACACATCGCGGATGAATTCATGGCACAGCTTTTCGCCCAACGGACGGTGGCTGGTGTTCTCCTCGAAGAGCCGTTCACCATACACGCAGATGTATCTGACGCATATTGACGAGGATGGCAACGATAGCCCCGCGATTCTGATTGAGAACGCGACCGCAGCTAACCGCGCCGTCAACATTCCGGAATTCGTGAACATTCCGCCGGATGGAATACAGAAGATCAATACACCCGCGGTGGATATGTACAAACAGTTCGATTACGCGGTTGAACTCGGCGAAGAGGGCCAGAACGAGGCCTCCATTGCGCAATGGAAAAGCCTGGCAGCCGCGAATCCGGACGACGCGCGCATCCACAATAACCTAGGGGCGGCGCTCGTGCGGGTTGCCAAGTTCGACGAGGCCATACCGGAATATGAGAGGGCGCTGGAGCTGAATCCTGAATATCATTTGGTACATGGCAATCTGGCGCGTGCCCTGAGCGCTGCCGGACAAAACGATGCGGCAATCCCCGAGTTTCAGAAGGCACTGGTCTTCTATCCTGACGCAGCCGACCTGCACAACAGTTTCGGCAGCACTTTGGCGGCAGATGGGCGCGTTCGTGAGGCAGCCGCAGAGTTTGAAAAGGCGATCGAACTGAACCCCGACCTCGCGGAGGCCCACAACAACCTTGGAAAGGCGTTAGTGTCTGTCGGGCAGTCTAGCCAGCCGGCACAGTCTGCCGAGGCGGAGAAGCAGTTTAAGACCGCCATTTCTCTGAAGCCGCAATTCGCCGATGCGCAGAACAATTTAGGTACGCTCTACGGCCAGGAAGGAAATGATGTTGAGGCCGAGCGGTTGTTCCGCGAAGCCATCAAGAACAATCCCGCGTTCGCACAGGCGTTCGTGAATCTCGCTGCAGCTCTCGCCAGTGAATCCCGATTTGGCGAGGCCGACGAAGCCCTGCAGAAGGCTCTCGCACTCGAGCCTGGCAACCAGGAGGCGCAGGAACTTCGCGGGATGATCCGGACCCACGGAAATCACTGAGCTAGCATCGTAAGAGCCTTCATTGGCCCGGCCAGTTGTAGGACGCTGCGATGGAGCCATCTTCCGAGACAAGGAGAAGTGCGGCACGGCCTGGGTCCAAATGACCCGACAATTGTTTGCCGGTAGATTGATCGCGGAAGAAAATGTCGGCGCGCTTTGCCGATTCCGAGGTGAAAACATAGAGAGTGGCGTGGGGGAAACGCGTGGGGCAGATCAGGATGCCGGAGTCCTCGAGAGTGGTTGAGTAAACGGGAGTGACGCCGGCGATTTTGAAGGCGTAGCGATAGATGTCGCCGACAGCCTGAAGATTGTCGTTCAGTTCCAGAGGCAGTGCGGCAAACAGGACTTTGCCTTTGCCTACGGACCTTTCCGCCCAATTGCTGCCGTCCGGAAGAATGCCGCGATCCAGATAGGTAGTTTCGTCCCCTGGGAAAATCAGTTTCGCTTCACCGTCCGGCCACTTCAGGAAGTTTTCGCGGAAAGACAGCAGGCCGTGTGTGTAGTCAAGGCCGATGTCATTCTGTCTGTTTGTGGGGCGGAAGTGACTGTCGTCATCGAAAATGCCTGTAATAAGCAAAGTTGCGCCGTCGCGAACCTTGGCAAGCAGGGCATCCCAGGCAACGGGCGTCAGGACAAAAGAAGAGGGAAGAAGAATAAGTTTAGGATTACCGAGAAGATCGATCTGGTACTCACCCACGGCGTACGCTTCTCCACGAGCGTAGTGATAGAGAGCGCGAACGGAGGTTTGCTGCGCCTCAAGCGCTTGCGAATTGAAAATAGAAAGCTGGAGGGATTGCGGCAGGACGATGGCAACTTGAGGCTGAACAATGGCTGTCGCGAAGGGAGCGGCTGTAACGGCAAACAGACCGATATCGCGCATCATGGGTTCCCAGGCTTTGGCCGACCCATCGCTGCGTTTCATGCCGAAGTCGACTTCGCGCGCCCAATCCCACTGCAAGACGCCGCTGTTTCCGGCGGCAAAGCCCAGCACCCATTTTCTTTCGAGCAGGGAATAGCCGGTGAGTTCGTCGTAACGCCATGTGCCGTTGGGCGACCAAACTGGTTGGTAACCCGTTTCGCCGACAATGTTGGGAATGCCGGGCCGCTTGGCGACGACGGAATCCCACAAGAGATCGTCGTCGCGCCAGTAGGTGTGATTGGTGGTGAAGGAAAGACCACCGGCGCTGTAGAACTGATTCAGGAGGCGATCGGTGACGCCGCCTTCATCCTGGCCAACGTCGATGAGTTGCTTGCTGCCGGTCGAACGGATTGCGGAAACCATGGTGTGGACCCAGTGCGTGAACATGTCCTGGGCAAACAGGTTGTAATCGACGGCGCGCACGTGACTGGCATTGCCATAGCGGCTGAAGGTGAGGTCGACGTCGCTGGGCAGCGGGATGTTGTCAAAGCTGGAGAATTGATCGGGTGTAACGTTCCAGGCGGCCGCGAGATCGCCCAGAGTGGGATATTTTTCCTGGAGCCATTTGTGCCACGCGGCAGTTTCCGTGGGATCTCCGTTGGGAATGTTACCGCGGAAGATATGCTGGGGATTGGAAAAGCTGGGTTCGTTGATGAGGTCCCAGCAGAGCCAGGGGATATTTTTGAAGTGGCTGACGACAGAAAGAACGTAGTCCTGTTCAAAACGCAAGGAAGAAGGATCGGTGTACGGATTTGGGAGGGGGGGAGCCGGGACGTTGGGCGGTGGTTGCAGACCGCCGTGACTCGTTCGTGGCACGAAGGCGAAGAACGTGAAATTAATAATGATATTGTGGCGGCGGGCGCAGAGAAGATAAGCCTCGAGATTGCGGAGGAAACGCTCGTTGACTTCGTCGGTTAGCGGTTCGACAAAACGGAGATTGGGCATCCAAACGCCGGTGCGAACGAAGGTGACGCCGTTGCGGGACATTTCGTCGAAATCGTGTTCCCAGGTCCAGGCATTGCGCGGGCCGGAAAAATCCCAGCCGTTTTCTTCGGTGCTGAAGTAGTTGGTGCCGACCGGGAAAAAGGGTTTGCCATCTTTGCTGAGGAAATCCCCGTTGACGCCGATGACAGGACCGGAGGTGAGCAGTTTCTCGTCCTCGACCCAGAAACCGGTTTGATGAAATTCCTTTGCTTGACCTGCGTCCTGATAGAGAGCACGAACGGTGTAGAAACCGGGTGAGAGTGGCTCGGCGAAGGAAAGTTCCTCGGAGACGTTGTTGCCGGTGCAGCGGACAGCAGCGGAATCCAGAACCGAGCTGCCGGACAGCAGTTCGACCTTAACGGTGCCCGAGAGTGGGAGCGATTGCCGTTCGCGGTGGGAATTCCGGAGATGCACGACTATTTGTGGCGGCTCGCCGGGCTTCACGGTGGAGAAAAGGAGTTCGAGCCAGAACGATGTGGCGCCCTGGCGCGCATAGTCTGCCGCTTTGCGAATCAGATCCGTGCCGTCGGGGGATTCCCAGTAGCCAGGCTCGGGCTCAAAATCGAGCATGATCATGCGGGAACCGAGTATGACTTGTCCGGACATATTCGTACCGTCGACTGCGATCACCGGAGCGGCAACTTCCAGGCCATCGGAATTCACCATGTAGCCGAGGCCGTTCAGACGGCCTTCGACGGCGAAGAAGCGGCGAGCGTGGACTTCCTGTGCGCCAAGAAACGAATAACCCAATCGCCACTGGAATTTGCTGTTTTGCTGTTGCGGGAGCACGTATGTGTGGCGGAAGCCGAGGTCCCGCGAATAAGCGTCTTGCTCAGGGGCGGCGATGAACTTGCCGTTGACCAGCGTGACGGGAACGCGAAATGGCTGGCCACCGAGGATGAGAAGATTGCCGCCGGAACGGAGATAACTTTGGATGACAGGCCATGCGTCGGCGGGAAAGGCGGAGCCGTAAGGGAGAACGAAGAGGTCGACAACGGCGAAGGCTGCCGGATCTTTTAAGGCGTCGAGGCCGAGAAACGCGGTGTCCTCGGCACCGAGTGCTTTCTGCAAGGTTTCGCGGGCAACGGGCTGGCTGGCAACGGTGGGAAAGCCTTCTTGCCAGAAAACAACCGTTTTTGCGAAAGCAGTTGGACTGGGAACGATAACAAGCAAGATGGCGAAAAGAACATTGCGCATAGATTTCCCCCCAGCGGACACATGACTATCTTATAAAAAGAAAATGCCTGGCTAAAGAGGGAATGGCGGAGTGGAGTAGACTGGCGTGCGTGCAAAATCGTGAACTGGGAATTGGCGATGGGTGCAACGGGTGATGGCGGCGAATAGCTCTGAGGCAAACCTTCTGCCGCGGAGGCGGTGGGGTATTGCCTGTTTGCTGGGATTCGGCATTTTGGTGAATTACTTTGACCGGGTAAATCTTTCGGTCTCGCAAGATGCACTTCACGCTGCCTTCGGCATCTCCACCGTGACGTTTGGCTATTTGCTCAGCGCGTACAGCTGGTCTTATGCGGCGTTACAGCTGCCCTCAGGTCTGATTCTGGATCGCTTTGGAGTGAGGCTGGTTGGTCGAATCAGCACTTTGTTGTGGAGCGTGGCTTCGTTCGGGGCGGCAATTTCCTCGGGGCTGACTGGATTTCTGGGCGCGCGTCTTCTGTTAGGGGTTGGAGAGGCGCCCACATTTCCCGCGAACGCAAAGGCTGTCGGGTACTGGTTTCCGGCGGAGGAACGCAGCCTAGCGACGGCAATTTTCGATTCCATGGCGAAGTTTTCGTCGGCGATTGGCGTGCCGGCGATCGGACTGGTGATGTTGCGGTTTGGATGGCGATGGAGTTTCGCGGCGACAGGAATCATCAGCTTTTTTTATTTCATATTGTTTTATCTGTTTTACCGCAATCCGAGCGAGGACAAGCATCTCTCTGAAAAGGAACGCGAGTTTATTCGCGAAGGTGGGGCGCAACCTGAAGACCGCGCAAGGGCAGCCAAAGGGGCGCCGCTCGGATATCTGTTGCGTCAGAAAAAAGTATGGGGGCTGGTGCTGGGATTTGCGGCGTATAACTACACTTTTTATCTGCTGCTGACCTGGCTGCCGTCGTATCTGTCGTCAGCGCATCACATCGATTTGTTTCACTCGGCCATGTATACCAGCGTGCCGTGGTTGTTCGCCACCTTCACGGACATCCTGATGGGCGGATGGCTTGTGGACAAGCTGATTCAGCGCGGCAGTGATTCGTCATTCGTGCGGCGGGCGGTTCTGATTGGCGGCACGACGTTTGGGCTGGGAGTTTTCGGAGCGGCGTACGCGCAGACGACGGTGGGAGCGATTTTGTGGATCAGCTTGTCGATCGGGGGATTGTCCGCGGCTTCCCCGGTGGGCTGGTCTATTCCTTCTTTGATTGCGCCGCGGGAGAGCGTGGGAACGCTCGGCGGAATTTTGAACTTTGGGAATCAACTTTCAGCGATTGCCGCGCCGATTGTGACAGGATATGTGGCGCAGACGACGCATTCGTTTTTCTGGGCCTTTGGAGTGGCGGCGATATTTTTGGCCGTGGGCATCGCCGCATATGTCTTTCTGCTCGGCCGCATCGAGCCGATCGCCGAGCCTGCGTAAATTCTTCGCTAGAGGAAGTTACTCGGAGCCAGCTTGCGGGGAGGCCACGGACTTTGCGGATTCAACAAGGGCGCGCGTGGCACCTGTGGAGATTCCGCCGTCCACCAGAAGCGTCTGGCCGGTGACGTAACGGCTGGATTCCGCGGCAAGAAAAACGACGGCGGCGTCCAGATCGTTCGGCGCGCCGGGACGCTTTAGCGGTATGCGCTCGCAGAGGTAGTCGACCCATTCTTTATTTTCATAGAGCGCCTGGTTTTGTTCGGTGCGAAACCAACCGGGCGCCAGGCAGTTTACAGTGATGCCATGCTTGCCCCAATCATCGGCGAGGCTCATGGTCAGCTGGCGAATGCCACCGCGGCTTGCGCCGTAAGGACCGACTCCGGCATAACCGGCGACGCTCGTGACCGAGCCGATGTTGATGATGCGACCGTACCCGCGTGGGACCATGCGCCGGGCGACTGCTTGCGCGACGAAAAAACTTCCGCGCAAATTTGTATCCAGAATGAGATTCCAATCGTCCCAGGTGACATCGAGAGCGGGCTTGCGCACGTTGCAGCCTGCATTGTTGACGAGAATTTCGAGATGACCGAACGCGGCTTGCGCGGCTTCCACCATGCGCTCGATGCTGTCTTGGTCGCGAACGTCCAATTCGAGCGATACTGCTTTCCGTCCCAGCGATTTGATTTCCTGCTCGAACAGCAAAAGGTGGTCACGGTGACGGCTGGTAAGAACCACATCCGCGCCAGCTTTGGCGAGCGCGCGGGCGAAATGCTGGCCGAGGCCACGGCTCGTGCCTGTGACAATGGCGGTTTGTCCCGTAAGGTCGAAGAGCGCTTCGCTCATGACGCTCCGCCGGGAGTGAGAACCACTTTTGTCAGGCCCGGTTCGCGCGCGTGCAGCCGCTTGAACCAGCCGGGTCCTTCCTCGAGCGGTGCGACAGCCGTGATCAGCGGCTTCACGTTGATGGCCCCGCCAGCCAACAACTCGATTGAACGAGGATACTCGCCGGCCGAGGCGCAGGAACCCTGGAGGCGAATCTGGCGAGTCACCACTTTCTGAAGAGGAAGAGGCACCTCCGCTGAAATATTTCCAACGAGTACGACGGTACCGCCTTTGCCGACTGCATCGATCGAAGCTGTCACTGTTTCTTTTTTGCCCACGGCTTCCACAACCACATCAACTCCCTCACCGTTGGTGAGTTGCTTCACGTGATTGTCCAAGTCCGGTCCAGCTATGAGGACAGATGTGGCGCCAAAAGCGTCGGCCACGGCGAGCCTGGACGCGTCAATGTCCGCGATGTAAACGCGCGAGCAGCCGGCAACGCGCAAAGCTTGCAGAGACAACAAACCAATCGTTCCCGCTCCGATTACAAGCGCGGTGTTGTTGGGGACAACATCGGCAAGCGAAACGGCATGGACCGCTACGGCGACGGCCTCGAGCAACGCAGCTTCCGGAAACGAAATTGTCTGCGGCAAACGATAGAGAATGTGGGCAGGCACCGCGACATATTCGGCGAAGGCACCGGCGCGACGGTAATCACCGCAAGATACCCCTAGGACCTGGCGGTTATGGCAAAGATTGACTTCGCCGCGGAGACAGTAGGGGCACCCACCACACCATATGGTGGAATCGAACGTGACACGATCGTTCACGCAAAAATTCGTTACATCGCTCCCGAGCGCGGCAATGGTTCCGGCGGCTTCATGTCCCATCACAATCGGCGGAATGCGGCGGCCGGAGGAACCGTCATAGCCGTGGACATCGCTGCCGCAGATGCCGCAAGCAGACACGCGCACCAAAACTTCGCGCGCCGCCGGCGTTGGCACGGGGCAATCGGTGATTTCCAGATGATTGTATTGAGAGAGCAAAAGAGCTTTCATGGATATGTCAGGTCAACCGACCGGCCCCATCGGCTGCAGAGGAGACGTAAATCTCCGGATCGCGGCCCGTTTCTCGCGCATATTCCTCGCGCACAGTTTGTTTGAATGGTTCGACGTGATTCTCTTGAACCAGAGTGATGACGCAGCCTCCAAATCCACCGCCGGTCATGCGCGCGCCGTATACGCCCTCTTTGTGCTCCGCCAGTTGAACCATCAGATCCAGTTCCTTGCAGCTCACCTCAAAATCGTCGCGCAGGCTTGCATGCGAGCTGGCCATCAATCTACCGAACAATTGCAGATTGTGCGCCTGTAAAGCTTCGGCGGCCTGAAGAACGCGCACATTTTCGCTGAGAATATGGTGGCAACGCTTACGGATGCGCTCGGGCAGCTCGCCGCCCCACTTTTCGTAGTCTTCCATGGTTACGTCGCGCAGAGTTTTTACGCCGGGAACACGCTCCGCAAAAAAACGCGCGGCGGTTTCGCACTCCGCCCGGCGTTCGTTGTATTCACCGTCGGCATGATTGTGGCGGACCATGGTGTTGCAAATGACGAGCCGCGTGTCCGGCGGGATCGGAAGAAGACGATATTCGAGAGTGCGGCAATCGAGCCTTAGCGCGTGATCCTTCTTGCCGTTCACGGAAATGAACTGGTCCATGATTCCGCAGCGCGCGCCGATGAAGTCATTTTCGGCTTGCTGGCAGAGTTGCGCGACGATTACGGGGTCCAGCTGCTGGCCAGAAACTTCCAAAAAAGCTTTGCACACGGCCACTTCGAGGGAGGCGGAAGAACTGAGTCCTGCGCCTTGCGGAACATCGCCCTTCAGAAGGAGATTCGCGCCCGGCATGCTGCCAATCCTGGCTTGCAGGAGCTGAACGACGCCTACAACGTAATCGCTCCAGTGACCTCGAGGCGCCTTCGGCAGTTTGTCCAGATTATATTCGTCGCGCTCCGCGTAGTTTTCGGAAGTGACTACGAGGAGACGGTCCGGCCTTTTCGCGATCGCGATTCTGGTTTGAAAACCGATCGCAACCGGAAAAACGAATCCTTCGTTGTAGTCGGTGTGTTCTCCAATGAGATTCACGCGGCCCGGAGCTTGCACCAGCAGCGGCGCGCCCCCGTAGAGCCTGGTGAATCTTTCCACGAGCTCGGCTGATTGGCGTTCGACGATGACTTTCTCGTTCATTGGTCAGGATTACTTAGACAACGGAAAGGCGCATTCAGGGTACATGCGACACGGCAGTCGATGACCATCCCCTTAATAACGGAAATTGTCTTCCGGGGCAAGCCAGCCTCTCCACGACCATGCTAAATGCCTGAAATTGGGTGGGAAATTCTTTTTCCGCGTCTGTGGTCTTCCTGCAGGCATTGACAGACCTGATAGTCTTTTCGGAGTATCTCTCGCTTCGTTGGGTGCGCGACTACGCGGGTCGAGAAGGAGAATCATGGACCGACGCGACTTCATAAAAACTACCGGCACGGTTCTAGCCGGGACGACTTTGGCTCATCGCGCCTTCGAGGAAGCCACGCGGCAATCCGGCGCTTCTTTGTCGGGTGGGCGGATGATCTTGCCTATCAATCGAAACTGGCGATATAACCGGTCCTTTGTTGCAGGGGCGCACGATCTCCATTTTGACGATTCCTCCTTTGACCGAGTTGTGGTTCCACACACCAACGTGAAGTTGCCCTGGCACAGCTTTGATGAAAAGACCTACGAATTCGTTTCCATCTATCGCCGCAGCTTCAAATTGCCTCCGGAGGCACGTGGCCGGCGCGTGTTTGTGGACTTCGAAGGCGTGATGACCGCGTCTACCGTATGGATCAACGGCGTGCGACTTGGGGAATATAAAGGCGGGTACACTCCTTTTTCGTTTGAATTGACCGAGCATGTTGATCTTGGCGGCCAGAACTTGCTGGCGGTCGACGTGGATTCCACCGAACGCCCGGATATTCCACCTTTCGGCTATGAAATTGACTATTTGACCTTTGGCGGCATTTATCGCGAGGTTGCCCTTCGGATTGTTCCCGCCACGTTTATCGAAAATGTTTTTGCCAAGCCCAAGGAGGTGTTAAGCGCGAATCCCCGAGTGGAAGTGGACTGCTATGTTCAGCAAATGGAGGACCGGCGCGAACCAGTAACACTGCAAGTGGAATTGCGCGACGGGGAACGGGTGCTTGCCAGAAGCAGCGCGCCGGTGCCGGCCTTTGCGGCAACCAAGGAAGCTGTGGCACATTCTGTGGTGCTGGAAAATCTGGGCCCGATCAAATTGTGGGAATTGGCAAGCCCCAATCTTTATACCCTTCACGTGCAGCTTTCGCGAGGCGCGGAAGTGATCGATCTGGACTCGCGAAGGATCGGTTTTCGCGAGGCGCAATTCACCGAGCAAGGCTTCGAATTGAACGGTAAGGTCATCAAGTTGCGCGGCCTTGATCGTCATCAGACGTTCCCGTTTGTCGGGCAGGCCATGCCAGGCCGCGCTCAGCGGCGCGACGCGCAAATCCTGCGCCAGAAACTGAAATGCAATATCGTTCGCACGTCGCACTATCCGCAGTCGCGGCACTTTCTGGATGCCTGCGACGAAATGGGTTTGTTGGTGCTGGAAGAAATTCCCGGATGGCAGCACATCGGGGATGAGGCCTGGAAATTAATTTCCATCGATAATGTGAGCCGAATGATCCGCCGCGACTGGAATCACCCGAGCATTATTCTTTGGGGCGTGCGAATCAATGAATCCAAAGACGATCATGATTTCTACACGCGGACGAATGCTGTGGCTCACAAACTCGATCCCACGCGGCAGACCGGGGGCATCCGTTATTTCCAGGAGTCGGAATTCCTGGAAGACGTTTTCACGATGAACGATTTCGGCTGGCCGCTGAAGCCGCCTAACCATCCTCGCTACCTGAACACCGAGTTTGTGGGTCATACCTATCCGACAAAAACGATTGATGACAAAGAACGCCTGGTGGAGCACACCGTCCGACACGCGCGCGTGCACGATCAACTTGCTGCGAACCCGCAATATGCGGGCGGGATCGGCTGGTGCGCGTTCGACTACAACACGCACGCTGATTTCGGCTCCGGCGACCGGATCTGCTATCACGGAGTGACGGATATTTTCCGCGAGCCGAAGCCCGCGGCGGGCTTCTATAAATCGCAGTGCGATCCCGCCGACGAGATTGTTCTGGAACCGGCGTTCCATTGGGCCCGGGGAGATGAGTCGATTGGATTCACGAAGGCTTTGGTTTGCTCTAATTGCGAGCACTTGAAATTTTATCTTGAAGACAAGTTGGTGGCAGAGGCCGATCCCGACAAAGCGCAGTTTCCGCACCTCCGGTATGCGCCATTCACTGCCGATTTGGGGAAGGTGGTCCGCGGTTGGGGAGACTTGCGGATCGAAGGATACATTCAAGGCAAGCAAGTGATAGTGAAGACTCTATCTGGAAAAGGAATCGACCAGAAGTTTGCATTGCTGCCGGATGACACGAATCTGGTGGCTGACGGTGCCGATTCGACGCGGGTGGTTCTTCGCGTGACCGACGAATTTGGCGCTATCCGGCCTTTCGCGAATGACGCCATCAAGCTGGAACTCGATGGGCCCGCGCAAATCATCGGGGACAATCCGTTTGCGCTGATTGGTGGTACCGGCGCTATTTGGGTGCGCGCGAAAGAGCAAGCGGGAACTGTGCGGTTGACGGCGGTGCATCCCGTGCTGGGGATTCAGCACGTGCAGATTGAGCTGACGGCGGCCGCACCGGAAACGGTTTAAGAAGAGAACAAAGGTGAAAGGAGTTCCCGTGAACAAGTTGCTGCAGAAGTCTGCCTGGATGGCCATTCTCCTGTCTTTGCTGGCAACGGTTGCCAGCGCGCAAGCCAGTTATGACCTGCGTTCCCCCGACAAAAGAATTGAAGTCCGGATCCGCACGGCCGAAGGTGTGCGCTATGACGTGGTGTTGAACGGCAGAGCGATCCTGCAGGACAGCGGACTTTCGCTGAATGTGGACCATAAGATTCTTGGCCGCGAAGTGCAGGTGACGGACGCGAAGGAAACTCATCACGATCAGGTTGTGGAACCCGTGGTGCGGCAGAAATTCGCGAAGATCCGCGACAACTACAACGAACTGCGCCTTACGCTGGAGGGCAACTATGCGGTCGTGTTTCGCGCGTACAACGAAGGCGTTGCTTACCGGTTTGAGACTTCTCTGCCCGAGGAACACGTGAAAATTTACGGCGAAGAGGCGAATTTCCGGTTCCCGGCGAACTTCGTCGTGTTTTATCCGCAGGAAGACAGTTTTTTTTCGCACAACGAACGCAAATA
This sequence comes from Candidatus Acidiferrales bacterium, assembly GCA_963742325.1. Lineage (GTDB taxonomy): Bacteria > Acidobacteriota > Terriglobia > Acidiferrales > UBA7541 > Acidiferrum. Next base: position 254,955 of record CAVULB010000001.1, read on the forward strand.
CCTGCCGCAGTATTTACTGGCTATCAATCCAGCGTTTCTGGCCAGTTTGCCGGCAGTCGTGGATGTGGGAGAAGGCGCAAAAGTGGCCATTGCGGAATCGGACGTGGCGGAATACCCGGGGTTGTGGTTGCACGGGACGGGAGGGAATGGACTGGACGGCACGTTCCCGCCCTATCCGCTGAAAGAGAAACTTGTACGCGATCGCGATTTCCAGGTCGTGGAAAGCGCTGATTACATTGCGGTGACAACCGGGAAACGGACGTTTCCGTGGCGCGTGCTTGGCATTGTCGACCGGGACGCCGACCTCATCACAAATCCATTGGTGTACCTGTTGGAGAGTCCGTCGAAAGTGCAGGACACCAGTTGGATCAAGCCGGGGAAAGTTTCCTGGGATTGGTGGAACGACAACAACGTTTACGGTGTCGATTTCAAGGCGGGCATCAACACGCAAACATACAAGTACTACATCGATTTCGCGGCGAAATATGGCATCCCTTACATCATTCTGGATGAAGGCTGGTACAAACTCGGCAACGTGCTCGAGGTAGTCCCAGAAATCAACATGGAAGAATTGACGGCATACGCCAAAGAGAAAAACGTCGGCGTGATCTTGTGGGTGGTTTGGAAAACATTGGACGACCAGTTGATACCGGCGTTGGATCAATACCAGAAGTGGGGCATCAAGGGAATTAAAGTGGACTTCATGCAGCGCAGCGACGAAATTCTGATCAATTACTATCAGCGGGTCAGCAGCGAAACGGCAAAACGCCACATGCTTGTGGATTTTCACGGCGACCAAAAGCCGGCAACGATGACGCGCACTTGGCCGAATCTGATCAGCACGGAAGGCGTGCGCGGTTTGGAGTGGAGCAAGTGGAGCGCGGAGGCCGAGCCAGAGCACAACGTCACACTGCCGTTTACGCGGATGTTTCTCGGGCCTATGGACTACACGCCAGGCGCGATGCTGAACGCCACGAAGGCCAGCTTTGCGCCGATCATGCACCGCCCCATGAGCCTGGGCACGCGCTGCCATCAATTGGCGATGTACGTGGTGTACGAAAGCCCGTTGCAGATGCTTTCCGATAGCCCGTCGAACTACTTGCGCGAACCGGAAGCGATGGAATTCCTTGCGGCCGTGCCGACGGAGTGGGACGAATCGAAGGCTCTGGATGGGAAGATCGCGGAATATGTGGCCGTAGCGCGCAGAAATGGATCGGACTGGTATGTGGGAGCGATGAATAACTGGACCGCGCGAGAGTTGGAGATTGACTTTTCGTTTTTGCCGGAAGGCCGTTTTGAGATGAGCGCTTATCAAGACGGAGAGAACGCCGATCGCCTTGGAAGCGACTACAAATTGCTGAAGATGCCGGTGACGCGGACGACGAAGTTGAAAATCAGGCTGGCTCCGGGAGGTGGATGGGCGGCTCACCTGCAGCCGGCGAAGTGAGGATCGCTGGACATGACCGATCGAGTGGCGGCACGCGGGGCGCGTCTATTTCGCTTGCGGTTTGCTCGAAGCGACGATGCCGCTGCCTTCGCGGATGGTGAGAATCTGGTTGGCTTTGACCTGCGTGAATCGTTCTACTTTTTGCGTTGTGGGCCACCTGACTTCGATTGCGTCCACCATCTGCGCCTTGCCTAAACCGAAGTGCAGCCGCAGATCGGATTGCGACATCACGCTTGCGCCACTGTGTACTTCATCCATTTGCGTGTGAGTGCCGGTGATTACGCGGACGCGCGCGCCAATCGCCGTGCGGTTGCAGTGTGTTCCGATTAGTTTCACCTTGATCCAGTTTTGCGCGTTGCCCCCGTCATTGCGCAACAAAGACGGGATGTCATTCATGTTCAAGATGAGAACGTCGATGTCGCCGTCGTTATCGTAATCCCCGAAAGCGGCGCCGCGGCTCGAAAAACGTTCGCTGATGCCAGGTCCCAACTCGCCAGAAACATCCTTGAACCTGCCATCGCCGAGGTTTTTATATACGAGACGAGGATTCTTGAAGGTTTGGGCAAAGCTATGCTCCTCGATCTCCGGGTAGACATGCCCGTTGACCTGCAGGATATCCGGCCAGCCATCGTTGTCGTAATCGAGGAAGCCGCAGCCCCAAGCGACATATTGGTTGTTAATGCCGACGCCAGACGAGAAGGCTTGGTCGGTGAAGGTACCGTCGCCGTTGTTGTGATAAAGATTGCAGGTGTCGTCGGAAAAGTTGGTTTTGAAAATATCGAACCAGCCGTCGCAATCATAATCACCGACAGCTACGCCCATGCCGGCTTGTTCATGACCGTTTTCGTTGAAGGCGCAACCTGCCAGGACGGCCATGTCCGTGAACGTGCCGTCATGGTTGTTGTGGAACAGGATGCTCGGTTCGGAGTCGACCGCCACGTAAATGTCGGGCCAGCCATCGTTGTCGAAATCATAAGACACCGCTGTGATCGAATAGCGCGGCCCGGGCTTGAGGATGCCCGCTTTTTCGGTGACATCGCTAAATGTCCCGTCGCCGTTATTGTGGAAGAGAAGATTCGTGTCGCCCGTGAGGCCGCGCGGGCCGCACATCACCGGGATTCCTTTCCATTGGCAGTAGGCGGCGTCTCCCGGATTGGCCGTAGTTGCCGGATCAAGCTTGATGTAATTGCAGACAAATAAATCCAGTTGGCCGTCGCGATCATAGTCGAGCCAGGTGCAGCCGGAGCCCCAGCGAACCGCTTCGGCCAGTAGGCCTGCCTTGTGCGTCACATCCGTAAACGTTCCGTCGCCATTGTTGTGGAACAGGATGTTGTGCCCCCAAAAGCAGCAGAACAGATCGTCGTGGCCGTCGTTGTCGTAATCGCCGACACAAACACCGGTCTGCCAACCGGTGCGGCCGAGTCCGGATTTTTCGGTCACGTCGGCAAACGTGCCGTCGCGATTGTTCTTGTACAGGTGTGAAGTTGGAGCCGCGCCGTTGGGCCACCGGGTGTTCAGCCGCGTTCCATTCGTAAGGTAAATATCCAGCCAGCCGTCGCCGTCGTAATCGAAAAAGGCGAGCCCGCTGCCTTTTGCTTCAATGATGAGACGCTTGTGGTCCAGGCCGCCCCAAACATTGGCAGCAGTGAGGCCCGCTTCGCGAGCTACATCCACGAAGGTGACCGGCGAAGTCTTGGCTTGAAGAATTGCGGAACGATTCCATCTCCAGATGGGGGTAGTGAGAGCATCAAGCAAGGATGCGCCGAGCGCGACAGCAGAGGAACCAAGGAATCGCCGGCGGTCGGATCGCATGCTCATCGGCTGGGCACCTTGGGGAAGTTCTTCGGCACAATTCCCGTGCCTTCTTTTACCGCGATGATTTTGTCCGTGGGCACGTTGGTCAGGCGATCCACTTGGCCGCTCGACCAGGTAATTTCCAGGGAGTCAATTTTGCTGCGCTTTCCGAGCCCAAAGTGAATTCGCGGATCGCTTGCGGACATATAACTCATGCCGCCTTTTGCCTGCTCGACTTCGACGAAGCCTTCGGCGGTCAACTTCAGCGATGCGCCGATGCCGTCGCGATTCGAGCGCGTGCCGATCAGCTGGACTTCCAGCCAATGATTGGCGTTACCGCCGTCGTTGCGGAGGAGTTCGGGATAATCTCCGCGAACGTTAACGGCGATATCGAGGTCGCCATCATTATCGAAATCCGCCGTGGCCAGACCGCGGCCGGCAATGGGTTTCATGAAATCGGGGCCCAGAGTCTCAGAGACCTTCTCGAACTGGCCTTTGCCGACGTTTCGAAACATCAACAGCGGCTCTTTATAGGTGACTTCGCTGTGATAAAGCTGAACATTGTCTACCATGGCGCCGTTTGCCTGCAAAATATCCGGCCAGCCATCGTTATCGTAATCCATGAACTTCATGGCCACGCCGCTGAGCTGCATGACTTTGTTTCCGATGCCGGAGTCATAGGTGACGTCATTGAAGGTCCCGTTGTGATTGTTGTGATAGAGGCGGTTCAATTCGAAATCCAAATGCGTGATGTATACGTCCTGCCAACCGTCGCGATCTACGTCTGCGGCGTCGATTCCCATGCCCGCTTCGTACCGGCCGTCTTCGCTGGCGGCCAGACCGGAAATGAGCGACGCGTCTTCGAAGGTTCCGTCGTGCTTGTTTAGAAATAGAAAATTTGGCCAAGTATCGTTGGCGATTGCGATGTCGGTCCAGCCGTCGTTGTTGAAGTCAGCCAACACCACGCCCATTCCCTTGGATTCCGGTTTTCCGACACCGGAAGCGTCGCTCACATCGGTGAAGGTTCCGTCGTGGTTGTTGTGAAACAGTTTCGTTTTTTGCCCTTTGTAATTTCCGGGATGGCAATAGGCGCGGTAACCGGGTCGATGATCGCCGCACCAGATATTGTTCTTTGGACTCCAGTCGATGTAGTTGGTGACGATCAGGTCCAGATAGCCATCCTTGTCGTAATCAAACCATCCGGCACTCGTGGACCATTGGCCCTGGTCTGCGACGCCGGCCTTGCTGGTGACATCGCTGAAGGTTCCATCGCGGTTATTGTGATAAAGAATCGCGTTGCCGTATCCGGTCACGTACAAATCGGGATAGCCATCGTTGTCGAAGTCGCCGACTGCCACGCCTTGACCGTAATGTCCTTCGCCAGCCAAGCCCGCCTTTTCGGTTACGTCGGTGAAGGTTCCGTCACCATTATTGTGATATAGCGCGCAACGCAAGGGGTGCGAAGGTTTGTACGCATCGGTGGCTGCCGACTGCACGAAAAAAAGATCCATCAGGCCGTCCTGATCGTAATCGAGCCAGGCAACGCCGGTGCCCATGGTCTCCAGATAATACTTTTCTTCCGTCTGCGTGGAATCCTGCTGGAAGGTGATTCCGGCGGACTGGCGAATGTCCGTGAAGCGCACAGTGATCGCGGTATGGTTCTGCTTTTCAGGATTGGTTGTTTGTGCGTTGAGAAATATTGCAGCGCTGAGACCAACACTCAGTGCCAAAAGCGCAGAATATTTTTTTAAGGAGCCCAAGTGCCTGCCTGTCTTTTCTCTTCCTGCCGAATGAAGGGGCCTACCAAGCACCAGATAGCTTTTGATTCTAGCGCGCGGCCGGAGCACCCTCAACTCGGTGTCACTGTGCAGTCTTCAGCGAGTTACAAAGTGCGATCGGCCATGGAAAGCGCGAATTGCAAAAGCTGTTGTCTGGAAGCAGTGGGCATGGGTTCATTCACCACACGTGGCATGGGCGGGGCTTTTTCAAGAGCTTCCTGAATTTTGTCAACGTCGAGAACGCCGCCGGCGCTATTTCCTTTAAAGCGGTCGAGAACTTCCCTGGCTTTGTCGAGTTGCCCGGTCTGATAGTAGAAAACGCCCAACGTGGAATAGCTGCCCACCCACTCCGGCAGCAAATCCACGGCTTGTTCCAGGCGCTCGGCGGCCTGCGCCGTTTTGCCCTGCATCACCGCGACCAGGCCCTGGCCCCAGAGGAGCTTTCCCGAGCTGGGCATGCGCCCCAGACCTTGCTGTAAAGTTTTCTCGGCGCCGGTTACATCATTTTGCCGAAGCTGCAGCAGCGTGACCGACAAATAATACTGGTCGTTGTCCGGATTTCGGCGAATGGCGCTCCTGAAGATTTGTTCGGCTTCGGCCGTCTGCCCCAGATGCGCTTTGATATCTCCGACGAGCGAGAGATAGGCATCGTCCTGCTGACCTTGGCCGGAGACTTGCTGAGCAATTTCGAGCGCTCGGGAGTACTGACGCTGTCGAAAATAAGCGTTGGCGAGATCGAATTTCACGTCGTCGGAATCAGGATTTGCTTTCAGGGCCGCCTGAAAATGCTGGATGGCATCGTCATACAAATAGTAGCGCGCAAGGAGAACGCCGACGCCGGTCTCCGTGCGGAAATCCCCAGCGCTCAGCTGATCGATCTGGGCCACAGCTTTGCGTGCGTCGTCGACTTTTCCCAGTTTTAGATAGCCTTCCGCCAACAGATATAAATTTTCGGGCTGGTCGGGATTTTTCTGGATCTGGTTCGCGAGCTCCGTGAGATCGAGTTCCGCCTTCTGCTTGCCGGAAAGATTCGAACGGTTGTCGAGATAATCGAAGAGATGCTGGTAGGGATATGGTCCTGTCGAGGCGTTTTTGGATAGCGTTTGAAATACGTTCAAGTCCCGTTGCGCGGCCTCCGATTGATGCAAACTACGTTCGACCATCGCGAGTTTGTAGTAGCCAGGGGCCGGCGAGCGGGCAACGCGAATGAACTTTCGCAGCAATTCCTCGGCCTCTGCGAATTTCTTTTGCGTTATCCGCAGGTTTGCCAGTTCCAGCAGCGCATCGGCCTGGTCGGGGCTGACGCGCAGTGCTTCCTGAAGGTAATGCTCCGCAGCGGTGTGGTTTCCCTGGCGTTCCTCGATATAGCCCATATTGAAGAGACACGCGCCGTTGTGAGCATCTTTCTTCAGCCCTTCCTCAAAATATTTGCGCGCTTCGTCGAAACGCCCGAGCTGGCGGTAGCACAGTCCCAGGAACGCATCCGAGCGCGCCGAAGGGTCCAGTTCAATCAAATGTTTGAATTCTTCGATCGCTTTGTCCACTTTGCCGGACATGAAATAGCTTTCGCCGAGGGCTGCATGGAGGTCGGCGCGCTCTGGAGCGAGTTTCAATCCGGCTTCGAGCAGCGGGATGGAGTCTTCGTAATAATTCTGAGACATGCTCCCGCGGGCCAACGAATAGATGACGTCTGTATTTTCAGGCGCAAGCTTGTGCGCACGGACGAGTTGATCCAACGCGTCTGCCGGCTTGGACTCCTGCGTGTAGACCTGCCCCAAGAGATACAATGTTTCCGCTGAATCGGGCTTGAGCTTCAGCGCGCGTTTCAACATCGCTTCCGCTTTCGCAAGCTCACCGTTTTGCAGATAAACTCCACCGAGGTTGTGCAGAATCTCGAACGCTTGCGGCTGTAGTGCGTCGGCTTGTTCCAACTCGAATTGCGCTGCATGGCTTTGCTTTTCGGTGGCGAGTAATACGCCCAGGGTGGAATGCAGCTGAACGTTGTCTTTGTTTTGGGCGGACAACTCCTTGGCGGTCCGCAACCCGTCGGCGGTTTTTCCCGATTCCAGATAAGCCTTCGTAAGATTGAATCGCGAAGCGATGGTTGACGGATGCACGCGCTCGAAGTACAGAGCCGCATCGGCGGGATGTTTTTTCGCTAGAAGGACGAGGCCCAGATTGTAGTTGCCGTCGGGATCGGCCGGGCTGAGGCGCAGGACTTCGCGAAATTCTTTATCGGCTTGATCGAGATCTCCCTGAAGCACGTACAAATTGCCCATGTCGTTGCGAATTCCGGTGGATTTTGGATTGAGTTTCAATCCTTGTTGAAAGGCAGTGAGCGCGTCAGGGTAATTCTTTTCGGCGGTGTAGATCAGTCCAAGAAGGCCGTAGCCATCGGCTTTGGAGGCATTTTGTCGCAGCTCTACCTGAAGTCGCTCTTTAGCCTCTTCCAGCCTGCCTTGCTGAAGGAGTGCTTCGGCGTCCGCGAAGGGGGAAGTAGTTTTGGAGGAGGGATGCGCGGGTGGCCTGGCCGGGGCCGGCTGTTGTGCTGCTGCCTGCCGAGTGGCGCAGCAAACCATGAGCAAAGCAAGCAGGGTGCTCAGCCGGGGCCTGCTGGTTTTTCGACCCCCTGGATGTGGAGCCGATCGGAATCTCCAAGTGAACATGAGCGCCGCTCCCGTGCGCGCGATTGCAACGAAATGGTGCCGGATGAAACTCAATTTAGCATTTCCAATGTCTGCCGGGCTAATTTGTGCTCCGGCTGCTGGCGCAGTAAGGTCTGCAGAACTTCCCTGGCTTTTTCCTTGTCGTTCAATACCACGTAGAGGCGGGCCAGATTCAAATAGGCTTGATCAAATTCCGGAGCAACCTGCATACATTTCTCGAATTTGGCTTTGGCTTCCGGATATTGCCCCTGGCGCACCAAGAGAACGCCCAGATTATTCAGGGCATCCGCGTAATCGGGGCGCAAGGCCACCGCTTTCTGAAGAAACTGCGCGGCTTCTGGGAGTTGGTTCTGCTGCGCGTAGAGCATCCCGACGCTGTAATTGACGTCGGCACTTTCCGGGCTGGCTTCGAGCGCGCGCAGGAGCATTTGTTTTGCTTCGTCGATGTTTCCTTTTCTGCGCAGCAAATTCCCAAAGTTGAGCAGCGCCGTAACGTACAAGGGCCTGAGCTCGAGGGCCTTCTGAAAATCGTCGATAGCCTCTGATGTCTGGCCTTGTTGCGCGCAGATCATCGCGAGGTTGTTCCAGGCTTCCGCATATTCCGGCCTTAGATGCAACGCTTGTTCGAGGTAACTTCTCGCATCGGGCAGCGCGTTTCTCATCAGGTAGAGGGTGCCGAGATTGTAGTAAGCCTCAGGATTGTTTGGGCGAGCTGCTATGACTTGCTTGAAAGCATCCGTGGCTGCTTGCAAATAACCGCGCTGGAACAATGCCACAGCGTATGTGAAATCATTTCGCTGAAATTCCTCGCGGAACAACTGTCCAGTCATGGGGAGCGCGTTGCGCTGAAAGTCGGCGCTGGTCTTGGGCATGGAGCGGACGTCGTCCAGTAAAACTGCAGGGCGCAACGGCCCTTGATACACCTTTACGATCGCGCCTTCCCGGTTCAGGAGGAATGAAGTTGGCAAGGGGAGGTCTCTGCGACGATCGAACATGTAGCGGAAAACGAGATTGTAAATGCCGGCTATTTCTTCCGTTGCCACGACCATTGGCAGCGACCATTGTTCACGGGTAATGAGTGCTCGGAGCGCCTCGGCGTTTTCCGGATTGTCTACATTGACGCAGACGATGTGAATACCCTCGGAAGTCAGGTTTGTTTGTTCCTTTTGCAAGAGGCGCAACTGGTCAACGCAAGAGGCCGCAGCGGTGCTCCACAGATGAAGAAGAACAAATTGACCTCGCAGCGTGGAGAGTTGCTTGGTGACTCCCGTTAAATCGGGCAAAGAAAAATCCGGTGCTTGCATGGGCTGAAGGAGCCAGGTCTCAACTGAAGCGGGTAGGCGCTCCTGGGGCGGTGGCTCGTTCTGGCGTTCATACGCGGAGGAGGCGCCGGCGAACGGTTCGGCGTGAAAGTCTGCTTGCCCTTCCTGGACTTCGATTCGATGGTTAGCGGGCAATTTGTCGAGGACTTGCATCAGGCCGCTCGGCCAGCGGATGTTGGCGCGGAACGTGCCGTCCGCGTTGCCGAGGCCAAAGAAAATCTCTTTGCTGTGCTGGGACAAAAATCCAGAACCGGCCTGCAACAACTTTGTCTGCGGATGGCCAGCGCCTTCAATCGTGACCGCAGCGCCAATCGCGTCGCGGTTGCTCTTTTTTCCCTGCAAGCGAAACGCGACCGAGTTGCCGAGGTCCTTCATGGCATTGTGCAGAACGCGGATCTGAGGCGCGGTGCGGTTTTTCAGGATGACTTCCAAGCGTCCGTCGTGATCGAGGTCTGCCAGCACAAACGCGCGGCTGTCATCGAGAAAATCCAGGCCGACGGCCCCGGAGACTTCCGAGAACGTGCTGTCGCGATTGTTCAGGTAACACACATTTCTTTCGAAACCGTTCCAGGTAGCATCCGAGCGGACTAACTCGTTGATCGCATTCCACCCGCGCTCGTAGTTTTCCGAAGGCGTTGCGTTCGAAGGCGATTTGGCAACGACTTGCCGCCAGAAAAAACTGGAGACGTCACGATCGCCGAGGCCGGAGATGTAACCGTTGACGATGTACAGATCCTGATAGCCATCGTGGTCGAAGTCCCACGCGTCGGTCGACCATGCCCATCGGCCCATCTCGACTCCCGCGTGGGCAGCCACATTGTGAAAACGACCGTTGCCGTTATTGCGATACAGCGAATTGCCGATCATGTGCCGTTTGTACAGAGCGCGAATTTGTCCCGAGTCGTTGGCATGAAAATTCGGCTGTCGAAAAACGCGCATCCCCGCCGCTACCCACATTCCCGCTGCGTAGATGTCCTGCTTGCCGTCGTTGTCGAAATCCACCCAGCAAGCGCTCATGCCAGCGCCGGGCTCGTTGGCCTGCGCGTCGTCAGAAACGGCGGCGAAGGTGCCGTCTCCGTTGTTGCGGTAAAGATTGTTGCGGCCAAAATCATTTACGACGTACAAATCCGGCCATCCGTCTGAGTTGTAGTCGCCCCAGGTGCACGCGAAGCTGTAGCGGTCATTTTCGGCATTCAGACCGGCTGCTTCTGTGCGCTCCTGAAACACGCCGTTTCCCTCGTTGTGGAACAGGAAGTTTGGCGGGCCGTTGCGCGCGTCAAAATAGGGAACGGGATAGTGATACTGGTCGAGACCGCTGTAATAGTTGTACAGGCAAAAGTAAATATCCAGTCGGCCGTCGAGGTCGTAATCGGCGATCGCGGCATGGGTAAATGTTCCCGCGGGCGGATTCTGAAAATGAAATGCATCGCGCTTCAGCGAAAATTTGCCGTTTCCTTGATTCACGAACAGCAAAGGGCCGGTAGCGCACACCACCAAAAGATCCTGAAGACCCTTGTTCTCGAAATCCGCAAATAGCGCGCAAGCCGTTCCATCGAGCACGCCGACACCCGCAGAATCCGTTACATCTTCGAATGTTCCGTCGCCGCGATTGCGATAGAGACGATTGGGAAGTCCCGGCGGCTGGCAAATATAGAGATCGTCAAATCCGTCGTTGTCGAAATCGCCGGTTGCGAGGCCGCTATTCCCGTATACGTCTATGCCAGAAGCGCCGTCGAGAATGGTGCGCCAGTAGTCGACGCCGTGGGCGAGTTGGCGCTGATAAGAATCCAGGTGGCCGAGAGCGTGCGAGGTTACATCCAGGAACAGGGGAAGGCGGGCGCGACTGAGGGTTTCCTCGGTTGCTTGCCATTGCAGGGCGCGCCAGTCCGAATTGGTTCGCGACCACTCGGTTTGCCAAAATCCGGTGCGTTCTTCGCGGGCGTCGCGCTCGTTCATTCCGACGAAGTCATAACGAATCTCGACAGAAACTGTCAGCGGGGAGCTGTTAGTTTCTTCGATTTTCGTGATCTGGAATTCGGCGGTGTCGATGCGCGTAAACGGCGCCAGGTACGTTTGCATTTCTTTGAGAAAAGACTCGCGACCTTGCACTGGTGTGTCCGCGAATTTTCTCCGCATCACTTCGATGCCATACTCGGCACGCAATTGTTTCTGTTCGGCAGGAATCAACCGGGCAGCTTGGAGCGAGGCGTCGAGAATTGTGCCGAACGAGCTTAGTGCGTGTGGGCCAGATCGAAGTTCTTTTGCCCAGTCAGCGAGTAACTTTGCGATTTCGCTGGCATATTTTTCCGTGATGTACTCGTCCGTTCCCGGAACTACATAGCGCATCAGATCATCAAGGGGAGATTTTTTTGGGTAGTGTGGCGAAAAGCGGGGTTCGGCGAACGGGAAGGCAGATTTTGTTGCCCCGAGAGCGGCAGCTTCCCCCCATCCTGGCGTTAGGGAGTGCAGAGGAGCCGGCAGAAACAGCATGGGCGCCCAGCGCATCCTGCCCAAGAAGGCTCGGCGAGAGATTTTCTGAATTCCGTGCCGGCTACGCCGCATCTTCGAATGTTCTCGCGCTTTCTCGTGCAGAGGTTCCGATGCTAACACTCGGAGGGAATTGCGTCTAACCAGACCACTGCAGGAGGGACTTAGCGAGGAGTCACGACGAATGTGCCGGGCCCGAAGAATGCCCTATCACCAATTCCGCGGAGATTTCATATTTTTTGCCGTGTGGGTCGCTGGAGCTGCACAGTTCGTGCAGAACATCGGCGGCCATGCGTCCAAGCAAATCACGATGGATATCAACGGTCGTGATGGAGGGATTGCTATATTCCGCGAGCCTGGTCCGATCGAATCCCGTTACGGAAATATCTTGGGGAATCTGGCAACCCATGGAGGTCAGGCCCTTCATCACGCCCACGGCAGTCAGATCATTGACAGCCATCACCGCCGTGGGCCGCGGTGACATTTTCGCAATGGCCAATCCCGCCGCGAGTCCTCCTTCGAAGCGCAGGTCACCGTGCAAGACCGGCCCTGGCTCCAGCCCCAGGGCGGTCATGGCTTTCTCGTAGGCTTCCAATCGCGCGATGTTGGACTTGAGCTTGGGGCGGCCCGCCACAAAAGCAATCTTCCGGTGCCCTTCCCGATACAGATATTTAACGATTTGCTCGATGCCAGAAGCGTAATCGATCCTCAAGGTGCTGACATATCCGCGGGAGGGCGCGAGATCCAGAAACGTCACGGCGATTTTTCTGCGCGCCAATTCGTTGATCAGTCGCGCGCTGATTTCGGAAGTCATGATCGCGACTCCGCTCACGTTGTGAGCCATCATGCGCGTGGCGGCTTCCTGCGTGCGCCGCGGATCATAATTCGTGTCGCTCAAAATCGCTTCGTAGCCGAGTTGCCGCGTGCGTGACAAAAAACTCTTGATTATTTCAGGGAAAAAGGGGTTTTCGATATCCGATACGATGATTCCCAGTGTGCGCGTATCCCGCGAAGCAAGACGCCGCGCGTGTATGTTGGGCAGATATCCCAGGCGTTTGACGGTGGAGAGAACGAGATCTTTTGTTTTTCTTCCGACCTTCCCGGTCTTGTTCAAAACATTCGAGACGGTCGCGGTCGATACACCGGAAGCCTTGGCAACCTCTCGAATCGTCAAACCCATAGTTGAGCCCTGTCCTCGACCAAGCGCTGCAAACCATCGCCGCTGCAGTGATTCTATGGCGGGGGGAACAAAGTATAAATGAAAAAAAACGCTTGACACCATGCAAAAGTGTGTGTATTAGTGCGGGACAAGGTTAAGCGGTTAAGTTGTCTTTTGTTGGGGTGCCTGGTCTGGGGGTTGCGGAATCCCTCCGGGTATTTTTGTTTTCGCGATAGGAATGGTGCCGTGGATCCTCGTGCGGCAGTTCCTGCGATGTCCGTTGGCGGCGCTTTCGCGGGACGGCTTGCATCGGTTTTTCATTTTGTCGACATATTGCGGTCTGCGGAAAAGAAAGACTTCTGGGGGGGTTAGGCATGAAGGCTAGAGAAATCTCTGTCCGGGCCCTGTAGTTTATCATTGCTCTTTGCCGCGGCACTGCTTGTTGCTGGGCCCAAGACCGGCGCTCGCGCAGATGGACACCGGTTCCATCCTAGGCACGATCACGGATCAAACCGGAGCGGTGATCAGCGGCGCTAAGGTGACGCTGACCAACGAAGGAACGGGGATCAGCCTGACTACGACCACCGGCTTCCGACGGAATCTTCAAATTCTCGCCCGTAAAGATTGGCACATACAAGATCGGAAGTCGGGTCGCAAGGGTTTCAGACGATGACGGCAAGCGGGGTCGTCGTCGACATCGGCGCGACCGTTGTGCAGAATTTCACGATGACGCCCGGGCAGTGTTGCTCAATCGATCGAGGTCTCCGCGGCTCCGCCGCTCCTGGAGTCCCAGAACGCCGCGGTCGGCCAGGTGGTCGATTCGAAAGAGCGTGAACGACCTTCCGCTTAACGGGCGGAATTTCACGTTCCTGGCGCAGCTCGCTGCGGGTGTCAATACTCCGCAGGCGGATACGCGCGGAAACGCGTCGACAGGTGCATTTGCCGCGAACGGCCTGCGGCCATCGCAGAACAACTACCTGCTCGACGGCATTGACAACAACTCCGACACCGTCGACTTCCTGAACGGGACGAACTTCGTGGTGCTTCCTCCTGTCGACGCGATCCAGGAGTTCAAGGTACAGACTTCGGACTTCAGCGCGGAGTTTGGCCGGTCCGGCGCGGCCGATTCTGAACGCCACGATGAAATCGGGGACGAACGATTTTCACGGTTCCGCTTGGGAATTTTTCCGCAACGACAAGCTGGATGCCGCGGACTTCTTTGAAAATGCTGGCGGTATCCGGAAGGGTGAACTTCGCCAGAACCAGTTTGGCGTGACCGCCGGGGGCCCGGTGGTGATTCCTCATATCATCAATGGACGCAACAAATTATTCTTTTTTGCGGACTATGAGGGCCTGCGGAGAATTCAAGGCACGATTTTGACGGGTAGCGTTCCGACGGCCGCCGAGCGGAGTAGCGGCTACACAAACTTCCTGGACCTGATCACTGGCCAATCCGGCACTGTGACCGACGCTCTGGGCCGGACGTTTCCGTTGGGCACCGTTTTTGACCCAGCTACCACCCGCGCGGTAACCGCCGGCGCGGTCGATCCGGTCACGGGCCTGGTGGCGACGTCCACTGGGTATGTTCGCAATCCTTTCGGGGATATTGGTACCGGGTCATGTCCAGCGAATACGTTAAACTTCACCGGAGCCGCCATCGCAGCTTGCCAATTGAACCAGATACCTGTGGGACGATTGGATCCAAATGCCGTCAAATTACTGAATCTTTATCCGAATCCGACGAATGGGAACCTGTTCAGCAATTATGCCAATTCCCCGAAACTCGACGAACACCGCAACGGTTTTGATACCCGCATGGATGCAAACCTCAATGAACACAATCAGCTCTTCTTCCGCTTTGACTACGTAGACGATCCGCAGTTCATCCCTGGCATATTCGGCGGCGTTGCCGATGGCGGTGCGTTCCAGCAGGGCAATCAGACCGCGCTGGCGCAGAATACAGCTCTCGGCTATACCCATACGTTTTCTCCAACGCTGATCAACGAGGCGCGCATCGGCTTCAATTACTTGCACACTACGCGATCCGGACCGGTGGCCAGTGAAACCGGCTTACCGGAGGAGTACGGGATTCAGGACGTGCCGCAAGGCAATTTGAACGGCGGCCTTCCCGCGTTCGGAATCAATGGGCTCTCTACGTTAGGAAGCAACTCGTTCTTGCCTTCGAATGAGACGAGTCAGACCTTGCAGCTGACCGACGACGTGACCAAGATTTACGGGAAGCACACGTTCAAAATGGGATTTGAGTGGCAGCACGTGAAGTTTACGACCTTGCAGCCACCTTGGTCACACGGTGAGTACGATTACAACGGCGCTTTCACGGACATCCCAGCCGGTACTTCCGGCAACACCGGCCGCGCGGACTTTCTTTTGACTCCAACCCTTTCGACGGTCGGAGGTCCTAATTACGTGGGAGGTTCGAGCGACGTCTACGTATCCAACATATTTCTTACCGACGACGGCAAGAACTATTACGGTGGCTACGGCAATGACGATTGGAAGGTCACTTCGAAACTGACCATCAATCTCGGGCTCCGTTATGACTTCTTCGGGCTGGTGTCGGACCTGCACGGGAACCAGGCAAACTTCATCCCATCCGGCGGCCCCTTGGACGGGCCGACTTACCTGATTCCTAAAGGACCAAACGCAAATAATCTGTCGCCCAGCTTCCTCTCGCTGCTTAGCCAAGACGGGATCAAATTGGCCATTACGAATGCCTACGGCGGCGGACTTGGAAATTCGCAGAAGACCAATTTTGCACCGCGGGTCAGGGTTTGCCTACCAGAGTCACTCCGAGGCTAGTGCGTTCGCGGAGGGTGGGGCATCTTCTACGACGGGTTCGAGAACCGCGGATATTCGCCAAATCTTGGCGAGAGTTATCCGTTCCAGTTCGATTTCAACTTCGTGCCGGCGAATACAGTGACGCCGATTACATTCCCCGGTTGCACCACGGCTGGTCCCGGAAACGTGGCTACGTTTGAAACCGGCTTCTCGTGCACTTCGCTCAATCCGCTCACTGTAAATGCGAGCGGACTGCAATTGCGCGGAATTCAGTTCAACTACCAGACGCCCTACTCGATGGGTGGTAACTTAACGCTGCAATACCAACTGAGCCCGACCATCGCGGTGCAGGCGGCCTATGTTTCGTCTCAGGCGCGCCATCTAGAGGTCTTTCCGAACAACAACGAACCTTCCACCGTGAATTACATCAACACTCCGGAAGCTAGCCTTGTGCCTTTCCCCGATTTCGGGTTCGGAGGTAGCCAAGCGCAGACGGAAGGAAACAGCGGCTACAACGGCCTGCAAACCCAGATCGAAAAGCGGTTTGGAGGTGGACTAAACCTGTTAGCAAACTATACGTTCTCAAAGACTCTAACGGATGCGCATGACCTTTTGAATAATGGCAGCTTGCAAGGTTATCGAGCCCCTATGTTCCTGGCATGGGAATCCAGGCCGATTATGGTTTGGCTCCCTTTGATGTTCGTAACGTCTTCCACTTCAGCGGCGGGTATGAACTACCGTTTGGGAAAGGCAAGAAATTTGCGTCCGACGCCTCGGGATGGAAAAACCAAGTGGTTGGCGGTTGGGCTATAAACTGGATCCTAACGCTGCAAGACGGCCAGCCTATAACCCTTGCTTGTCCATCGACAACTGCGTCCGGTCTGGGCTGCGGTGTTCTTAAAGTGCCTGGCCAGTCGCTTGACCTTGGGCTGCATACAGATGCGAATGGTCTGATAAGTTGGTTCGGCAACCCCAAGGCTTTCACGCAACCTTGCGTTCTTGGACCTGGCGGTGTTCCTGAGGTCAATAATCCGACCGGGTGCAGCCCGTTGACGGGAATTGCCGCGCTCGGAGGAATTACGCAAGTTCCCGGGCCGGGCTTCCATAGACTGGACTTCTCCATCTTTAAGAACTTCCCGATCACGGAAACCCGGTATCTGCAATTCCGAACGGAGTTCTTTAATATAACCAACCATCCAAACTTTAGCGCTCCCGGTTTCGGCGGCAATGGCGTCATAGCGATCGCTGGGTCGGGAAACTACAATAGCTCTACGTTTGGCGAAATCGGCTCGACTCGCGATTCTCCGTACGATCCGAGGCAGATCCAGTTCGCCCTGAAATTCGTTTATCTGGTAGTCGACCCAAACACCCCACCGGCAAGGGCGCTTTTCTGGAAGCGCCCTTCGTCGGCCTCTCGAGGGCCTGAGTCTCTGTTCGCGGAGCGGTGATACCATCGCAATATTGTGACTTGAAGGTATTGGTTTATGGCGTGCGCAGTGCTGACCCTCGCGACATGTGTCTTCGCGGCTCCTCGATCGGTGGCGCAAAATCCGGACCTCGACCGCGAATTCAAGGAGGCCGTGGCGAAATACGAGGCGGCGAAATATCCGGAAGCGGCTGCGAAACTTGAAAAGATGGTGCGCGAGGTCCCGGATAGTTTCGAAGTGCAGGAGCTGCTGGGATTGGTTTATGCGGCCCAATCGCGAAACGACAAGGCAAACGACCATTTGGAAAAAGCCGTTCGCCTGAAGCCCGATTCCTCTTCGGCACGGACCAATTATGCGAACAATCTGCTGCGGCTCGAAAAGACCGAGCTGGCGGAACAGCAGTTCAAGAAAGCGGCCTCGCTCAGTCCTGGGGATTATGACGCCAATCACAACCTTGGCGAGTTCTACGTGCATTCTAATAAGGATGCAGAAGCCCTGCCTTTTCTCGAGCGCGCCCAGCACATTGATCCCTCGTCTTATGACAACGGCTACGACTTGTCGCTGGACTACCTGTTGACCGGGCGGACGGCGGAGGCGCGAAAGTTGATTCACGATCTGGAGGCTCGCAAGGACACGGCTGAATTGCACAACCTGCTGGCCGAGGTGGAGGAGAAGGATGGTAACTTCGTGGGCGCCGCCAACGAATTCCAGACTGCCGCGCACATGGAGCCCAGCGAGAGCAATATTTTCGATTGGGGAAGCGAGTTGCTGATCCATCGCACGCTTGAGCCCGCTGTTGAGGTCTTCCGGGAAGGCACGAGCCGCTACCCGAATTCGCCGCGCTTGGCCATCGGATTGGGGATGGCTTTGTATTCCCTGGGCAAGTACGACGAGGCGGTGAAGTCTTTGGTTCGTGGGGCGGAGCTGGACCCGAACGACCCTCGTGCTTACGCGTTTCTGTCCCGCGCGTTTGACAGTTCGCCGAGCCAGGCCGACGAGGTCATTGAGTGCTTTCGAAGGTTTTCGGAACTTCAGCCGCGGAGCGGACTAGCCGTTTATTACTACGCGATGAGCATTTGGAAAGGCAAGAGGTCACAGGACCCGAATCTCGATCTGGGGCAAATCGAATCTCTGTTGAAAAAGGCGATTGCGCTTGCGCCTGGCCTGGCGGAGGCGCACCTGCAACTGGGCAACCTTTATTCAGACCAGCGCAAGTATGCGGAGTCTATTCCGGAGTATGTGCGAGCGCGCGACCTAAATCCAGATATGGCGGACGCGCACTACCGTTTGGCACAAGCATATGTTCACGTGGGGGAACAGGGCCGCGCGCAGGAAGAGCTCAAGGTTTACCAACAGCTAAATGAACAGCACCTGTCGGACCTCGATAAACAGCGGGCAGAAGTCCGGCAATTCGTTTACTCCGAGAAGCAGGACGCGCAGACGAAGCCGTGATTTTTGTTTCGCTCGCGCTGCTTGACTTTGGTTTCACTGGGGCATAGTTTGGACGCAAATCGATGAGTTTGCTATGAACTCGCGCTCGCCAGTTAACGCCAGGAACGGTTTTCCCGAGCCGTTACGGGCGACCTCGGCTACTTCTAAAGAAATCTGCCAGCAACTTGCGTTCAGCCGCCGCGAATTTCTGCGCACTTCCGCGGGGTTGGCTCTCGGGAGTACGCTGCTGCATGCCAATCCGCTGGCCTGCGCGGCAACTCCTCTATCGAAGAGGAAGGTCGTGGTGATTACGTTTGGTGGTGGCGCGCGCGATCAGGAGACATTCGCTCCAGAAGGCCAGGAGAATATCCCTCACCTGGTGCGCGAGTTGATCCCGCAATCCACATTTTTCACGCAAGTCGTCAATCGCGGAATTTTGGGACATTACGTGGCGACCGCAAGTCTTGCGACTGGCGTCTACGAAACCATAAATAATTTCGCTTCACTCCCTCCGGAGTCGCCGACAGTTTTTGAGTATTTCCGTAAAGACTTAAAGCGGCCCGCTTCCGATGCCTGGGTGGTCGCTCCGAGCAACGGTTTTAACCGCATCGGCGAAAGCGATAATCGCTCGTTTGGGCAGGGTTGGGGAGCCAGAGTCATTTTACCGAAATATCTTTTGTCGGCAGCCACAACCAGCAGCGCCGACTACGGCCACTTGCTGCGCGACAGCTATGAAACTCCGCTGTTCGCGCCGGAACTCAGCGGAAACACGTTTGAACTGGCGCAGATGGAAAACCTGCTGAAGATTTCCGTGGACGACTTCAAAACTCACGCGCGCACGTTGTCGAGCCCGGATGAACTTTCCGTTTACCTCGTGCGTCAACTGATGAAGCAACTGGCGCCCAGCCTGCTGTGGGTGACCATGCACGACATCGATATTGCTCACGCGGGAGCTTATTCGCTGTATATCGAGGGTATACGGCGGACCGATCGCCTCTGCGCAGAACTCTGGAAGGCCATTGAGACCGACCCAGAATATGCCGGGAAGACCACGCTCTTCATCTTGCCGGACTTCGGGAGGGATGCGGACGAAGACGCGGGTGGCAACGGCTTTCAGCACCATCGCACCGGGGACGCTTTGTCGCGGACGACGTGGATGATGGCACTTGGTCCCGCTATTCGCCAGGGCGTGGTGTTCGACCGGCGACTGGACAGCACCGACCTTGTGCCGACCATTGGCTCTATGATGGGATTTTCGCCCGCGCTGGCGCACGGCAAGCCAATTCCGGAGCTGTTGTAATCGCCATGCTCCCCGCGGATCTCAAACCCGAACAATTCGACGCTTATCCTCCGGAGGCCCGCAAGCTCGCCGTAGACTCTCTCGGAACCTTCAAACGGCTGCCACTGAGCTTTTTGCCGAATCTGTTGCGGGAAGTGATTGAATACGATTTCAAGTTTCCCGCGGAACGCAAGACACTGGAGAAGGAACTTGCGAGATTGCATTCCCTTTCTGGAGAGGACACCAAGAGTTGGTTCAGCAGTTTTTCCGAAATTCAAGTTTCTTCGAAGCTTGCGCAAATGGATTGGGTGAATTCTCCCGCGCAGTTTGTGGAGCAACTCTCCGCTCACCTTTGGACCACGCACCAAATGGACGCTTTCCGCAACGCCGCACTCGCGTATGCAGGACGCTTGCGTATCGCAATGCCACCTGAACCTCCGCCTGTGCCGCGGCTGGGCGTCGCGATTATCGGACAGGGAGTGGATTTTTCCGAAGAACCGCTGTTTCGAAAACTGCGGCCTCAGGGGGTGTATTTCAATGGCGTTAATCCTGAAAATGGTCTTCCCGGTTTGCTCGCGGCGGTCGCTTCTCGAAATAAAGCAAATCCAATTCCGTACGCGCATTGGTACGTAGATGGAGGGCAGGCGCTTCCTCATGATCCAGCGATTACTTGCGTCTCCTACGACGCGTTGGCTCCGGTGCGTGCGCAACTGCTTGCAAAAATGCAAGTCGAGACGCAGAAAACCGGGATGGGGCCGGAGGCCTTGCGTACGGTCATGGCGCGAATGCGTCCTGAAGAACTGGGGATGAGCGAATCCGTCGATCCCGTGCTCGCGCGCTTTCAGATGAAGCTGTTGACCGAGGGCTCGGGCACGCAGATTTTCAGCACCAGTTTCGTCCAGTGGACGGCTCGTGAAGCGCTGCGCCGCGCTCAGCCACTCACTTTGTTGGTTCGCTTTGCGCCGCGACAGCGCCAGAAGCCGATGAACCAACTTCTGTCGCCGAGCCAGGGACCCGTGGAATTGGATCCAATGGGCTCCCTGCTGGATGCGGACATGGGCGCCTATTACAACTGGATCAACCAGCAGCGCTTATCGGGCTCGGAAACATCTTTGTTCTTGGTGTGGTTTGAAAATCATAAAGAGGCTGTGGCAGTTTCCCCGTCCGCGCCTCGTGGTACGGTGTCCACTTCAAGCGTTACACTTCAGCAGATTATTTCCTGGATGGCCTAAGGCAACGGCATTGTCACTGTTCTATTTCTCACACATCGCACAGGTCTACCGCTTCGCGTAAGGAAGTGAGCGGATCGCCCGTCGGGATGAACTCGTGGGCCACGTAGCCGGCAAAGTTCGTTGCCGCGATAGCTCGCATTACGCCATCCCACTGCACTTCCTGGGTATCGTCGAGCTCATGGCGTCCGGGTACTCCGCCGGTGTGGAAGTGGCCGATCCAGTTGATGTTCTGAACAATGGTGCGAATCAGGTCGCCTTCCATAATCTGCATGTGATACACGTCATATAAAAGCTTCACGTGGGGTGAATTCACTTCTTCGATTACGCGCACACCCCACGCCGTGTGATCGCACATGTAATCCTTGTGATCCACCTTGCTATTCAAGAGTTCCATGCAAATTGTGACGCCATGATCTTCGGCGATTGTTTTCACGCGGTTCAGGCCAATGATTGAGTTTTTGGCGCCTTCGTCGTCCGTCATGCCTGCCCGGTTTCCGGAGAAGGTAATGACGTTAGGCACACCAAGTTTCGCAGCCAGTGGAATGGACTTGCGGAAAGCTTCTTCAATTTTCGCGTGATTCTCGAGGCGGTTCATGGCGTCGGAAATTTCTCCACCGCCGCCGTAGCCCATGCTGCAAATCAATCCGTAGCGGCGCGGCACTTCCCACTCGTCTTCATTGAGCAGGTCGATAGCTTTCAGGCCCATCTGCGCGCCTTTTACGCACAATTCGTCCAGGGGAATCTGCTTGTAGCACCAACGGGAGGCGGACTGCCGGATGCGTCCTTTACGTGGCATAGGATGGTCTTCCTTTGCCGATGAAAGAGAGGAGGCTAAAGAAACCGCGGCCATTTCCGATGCAACCGCCTTAAGCATTGCGCGCCTGGAAATACCGCTCATGCTGGGAGCAAGTTTAGCCAAAAATCGGGATTCCCGCGAGCAAAAGTAAGCCGACGCCAGTTCCCAAATCGTGATCAATCGGCGGACGCCCTATCGATTTTGTGGGGGTACGCCCGGTCAAACCCCGCGGGACGGACTCAGGTTCGCCCGGCAAACTGCGTGGGCCCATGCTCTTCGAGTTGAGCTTGGCTCAAAAGGATTCTAGGAATCGTTACGGTTCCTCTCGATTCCAGTTCCCCGATCGCGCGACTCTTGATTTCCCCCGAAACATCCAAGGCAGATAGAAATTCGTCCAGCGACTCCTGGTCCGGAACCTTCCAGCGTTCCGACAACTTTCGTGAATATCACAAACGAATATATGGATCTTGCGCATTCGAAATCAGGGTTTTACTGCGAAGAGAGGCGTCCTCCCACCCTGCCGTTTAGGGAATACAATAGGCTGGGATGACCGGACGGAAAATCGTACACGTGGACATGGACGCGTTTTATGCGTCCGTGGAGCAGCGCGACGATCCCCAAATGCGGGGTAAGCCTGTCATCGTCGCATGGCGTGGTAGTCGCTCCGTCGTCTGCGCAGCCTCGTACGAAGCACGACAGTTTGGCGTGCGTTCGGCGATGCCGGCGGTTCGAGCGGAACGTCTCTGCCCTAATGCTGCGTTTCTGCCACCGGATTTCCCCCGCTACCGAGCTGTCTCGCGCCAAGTGCGTGAAATCTTACTGCGCCATACCGATCTAATCGAGCCGGTGTCGCTCGACGAAGCGTACCTCGACGTCTCGGAAAATAAGGCCGGATTGCCTACCGCCACACAAGTAGCGCGCACGATTCGTGAACAGATTCGCACGGAACTCAACTTGACTGCATCCGCGGGCGTAGCTCCAAACAAATTCCTCGCGAAGATTGCTTCGGACTGGCGGAAACCGGATGGGCTCTTCGTCATACGACCGGACGAAGTTGCTTCGTTTTTGTTGCTGTTGCCGGTGGGTCGTCTACCTGGAGTAGGCAAGGTTATGGAGGAGAAGCTGAAGGAGTTCGGCGTACAAACGCTCGCAGACCTGCGGACGATAGAGTTAGCAACGCTCGCAGGCCGTTTCGGTCGCTATGGTGTACGTCTCTACGACTTAGCCCGTGGCATCGACGAGAGCGAGGTGCTTCCCGACAGGCCAACGCAATCCGTTTCGTCCGAAGATACCTTTGAACGCGATGTTCCATTGAGCGAGATGGAGCCCATGATCCGCAGACTTGCAGAATATACATGGGCGACATCGCGCAGGGAATCAAGAGTCGCTCGCACGGTGGTCCTCAAACTGAAGACCAGCGATTTCAAGATCCTTACTCGAAGCCATACGCCACCTGCTGCTCCCACTTCTTGCGAGGAATTAACTAACATCGCGCTAGCCCTTCGGAGCCGGGTCGGCTTGAACCCGGAGCAACGCTTTCGTCTCGTCGGCGTCGGTTTGAGCAACTTTCGCGACTCTGAGGATGTGCCTGCCCAGCCGGCCCTTTTCGGCTAACGGTAATGGTTCGTTTCCGGCTTGGCCGCCACGCCGTAGGAGACGCAGACAACTCCGTGGCTACTGAAATTCCTGCAGATTTGCCGAAGGCTGTCGAATGGACCGCTTCTCGCTCGTCATGCGCATAGGCGCCGGTAAGCCGACGAGAGTTGCGCCAAAGGAGAAAGCGGATGCAGTTCGCTGTGATGATCTACCATCCATACACCCGAAGAGTTTGACATGCGGAACGACTAGCCGGAGGAGCGTGGTGCGGAGGGCAAGAAATGCCGAAGCAAAATGAAAAAGGGGACGCTTCTAATGAGCTAAGAAAGGGTACATTTCTAAAGAGCTTTGACACCATGCAAATTATGGATTGACGGGCCCGGAAATTCCCAGTATTTTGCAGGGACAATGCAAATCTGTCGCCACCGCTGTTGTCGCCCGCACATCGGAATCGAGTAGCTCGGTTCTCGCATCCCGAACCCCAAATTATCCCTATTGCCGTTGGTTTTTTCGGGCATGTTTTGTTGTTTGAGTTTCAAATGCTAGACGGTAGAATTGCGCAAACGGGCAGGCGTCGCGCGAAGTTCCAAAAGATTCGCCGCACTTGTAAAGATGTTGCACCGGCCTCAAGGTTTTTGTAGTGCGACTAGCTTTTGTTCCCCAAAGGAGAGTCTCTCGTGCCAGAAAATACTCCGCACCACGCGCTGGGTGACCGCGCCGCATTTCAATTAGCGAATGTCACAAAAACGCCCCCGCAGTATGGGGCAATTACTCCCCGGTGGCTGGTTCGTTTGCTGGACTGGAAGCCGTTGGAAGCGGGCACACTGCGCGTAAATCGCGTGGTCGAAGACAAGCTTCTAGAGGTCGTGTGCGGGCAGAAGGACGAAAAGCCGTTGCCGGAGAGTTATCTGGACTACGAGGAGAAACCGCGTGAGTACACGCTGTGCGCGATTTCCGTCGTGCTCGATGTGCACACGCGCGTATCGGATTTGTACAGCAATCCGTATGACCAGGTGCGCGAACAGTTGCGTTTGTCCGTTGAGAACGTGAAAGAACGGCAGGAAGGCGAGCTGATCAACAACGCTGACTACGGATTGTTGAAGAATGTGCCGGCGAGCCAGCGCCTCAAGACGCGCAAGGGCGCTCCGACTCCTGACGATCTTGACGAACTGCTCACGAAGGTCTGGAAAGAGCCCTCGTTTTTCCTCGCCCACCCTACAGCGATTGCCGCGTTTGGCAGAGAGTGCACGCGACGCGGGGTACCTCCACCGACGATAACCTTATTTGGTTCGCCCTTCCTGACGTGGCGTGGGGTACCGCTGATTCCGACCGACAAATTGCATGTCGATGGGCAGGCGAAGCCGAAGGGACAGGTTGGAAAGACCAGCATGTTGTTGCTACGGGTGGGAGAAAAAAAGCAAGGCGTGATCGGATTGTTTCAGCCGGGCTTGCCGGGAGAACAGACTCCGGGACTGTCCGTGCGATTCATGGGCATCAGCAACCGCGCGCTGGCGTCGTACTTGATTTCGCTCTATTGCTCGGCCGTTATCTTGGTGGATGACGCGATCGCGGCGCTCGATGACGTCGAGGTCGGACAGTATCATGACTATAAGTGAAGCGGGAAAAGGCTCGTCCCATGATCCGCTAGCGGGACAAACGGTTCCGACGGGACTGCCGGAGCCCGACGCGCTCGCGCGCATGGCGAATGAGTTTTTCACGGTGCTGCCCAGTTTCGTTCCGGTGGCGGAAAGTGTTTTGAGTGAGGCGCAACGGAGCCTGAACGTCCCGAGCGCAGCACAGGCCCCGGCGGCTGCAACCATTCCTGCGAATCCGGTCTTTGTTCCCACAACAGGAATTCCTTCGGAAACTCAATTGCGGGCGTTGCCGTCCGCATCCGCGTTGCCACCGGTGCAGCCGCAGATTCCCGCGATACCCGGGACTGCCATTCCGGAGGTTCCCGGCGGCGTAACGGAAACGCGTTACGGAGGGGTTTCGTCGCTCTCGTTTTTGCATGAAATCCGGCCGATCTTCGGCTATCCCAGAGGAACTCCTCTGCCCATTGTGCCTCCGGCGTCTACCGTGAGCATTCCGGGCGAGGCGGAACTGCAGGTGCTCGCGAACAGTTTTTCCAACTCGACGACACCCGACCTGACGGAATCATTCACAGCGCAGGGAGCGCCCCAATTGCCGGGGACGGCGCTCCCGCGTGAAACTACGGATTTCTCTGTTGGGTATTCGTTCCTGAACGAGATTCGGCAATTGGCGCCAGGAGAAACGCTGGCGGTCGCAGATCCGCTGCGCATGCATACCGCTGCTGCATCGGGGTTGCATCTTTCTTCCCAGCCGTTTGATGTGCAGGCGATTCGCCGCGATTTCCCTATCCTGCAGGAGCGTGTCCACGGCAAGCCTTTGATCTGGCTCGATAATGCCGCCACGACACAGAAGCCGCAAAGCGTGATTGACCGGCTGAGCGACTTCTACACCCACGAGAATTCCAATATTCATCGCGCGGCGCACGAACTCGCGGCACGCGCCACCGATGCCTACGAAAGTGCCCGGGAAAAGGTGCGCCGATTCATCAATGCGCCGACGGTCCGGGAAATTGTCTTCGTGCGCGGCGCGACGGAAGGCATCAACTTGGTGGCCCAGAGTTGGGGACGCCAGCATATTCAAAAAGACGACGAGATTATCATTACCTGGCTTGAGCACCACGCCAACATTGTGCCGTGGCAGAGATTGTGCGCGGAAAAAGGAGCAAAGCTGCGCGTCGTGCCGGTGGACAACAGCGGACAGGTTTTGCTCGACGAATACCAAAAACTGCTGGGACAGAAGACGCGTCTGGTGGCGTTCGCAGAGGTTTCAAACGCGCTGGGTACGGTATTACCGGCGCGGGAAATGATTGAGATGGCCCACCGGTACGGCGCAAAGGTTCTGCTGGATGGCGCGCAAGCGGTCTCGCATATGCACACGGACGTGCAGGCGTTCGATTGTGATTTCTACGTGTTTTCCGGCCACAAGATGTTTGCCCCGACGGGGATCGGGGTGGTGTATGGGAAGACGGATGCACTCGAGGATACTCCGCCTTGGCAAAGCGGAGGCAACATGATTCAGGATGTGACCTTTGAGAAGACGACCTACCAGCCACCGCCGGGGCGGTTTGAGGCCGGCACCGGAAACATTGCCGATGCTGTCGGGTTAGGCGCGGCTATCGATTACCTCGAGCGTATAGGAATGGTGAACATCTCACGCTACGAGCACGACCTGCTGGTCTATGCCACGGAAGCGCTCCAGAAAATTCCGGGATTGTGGCTCATAGGAACAGCGAAAGAGAAAGCGGGCGTGCTGTCGTTCGTGCTGGACGGATACCGGACCGAGGATGTGGGCGCCGCGCTCAATCGTCAGGGCATCGCGGTGCGAACCGGGCACCACTGTGCGCAGCCAATTCTGCGGCGCTTCGGAGTGGAGACGACCGTGCGTCCTTCGCTCGCGTTGTATAACACCTGCGAAGAGATCGACGCACTGGCCGCCGCGCTCTGGAACTTGAAGCTCGGTCACCATTCCATTTGAGTATGCGCTCCTTTCCGCAAATTACGGGCAGGCCGATCCGAATGTCGGGCCGATGTAGGCCAGCATACGATAAGGCCTGGAACTGTAGGCTGGATGAGTCAAAATACACGTTGAAAATACCTGGAGATATGAAAAGTGGCAGGCAGCAAGCGCACAGCGACGGCGATCGGCTCTTCGGCAGCTCTCAAAGCAGGAGAGACGCCCCGTGCGCGGCACTCACTTCTCGATCAGATCGGTAATACCCCGCTCCTTCGTCTCACCAACATTTGTGGGGAATTCCCTGGCGCAGAGTTCTACGCGAAAGCGGAATGGTTTAACCCCGGTGGGTCGGTGAAGGACCGCCCGGCGCTCAGCATGATCGAGGCAGGACTTGCCAGCGGATTGCTGCAGGCTGGCAAAACCATTATTGATGCGACCAGCGGCAACACGGGCATCGCGTATGCCATGATCGGTGCGGTTCTGGGATATCCGGTAAAGCTGTGCCTTCCAGAAAGTGCCTCGCACGAACGCAAGCGAATCCTGACCGCGTACGGCGCGGAACTCGTGATCACGCCAGGCGAGCAGGGCACGGATGGGGCGATCCGCCGCGCACGCGAGATCATAGCAAGTAAGCCCGAAGATTATTTCTACCCGGACCAATACAGCAACCCCGCGAATTGGCAGGCCCACTACCGAACTACCGCGCGCGAAATCTGGGAGCAGAGCGGGGGAGAGTGACACACTTCGTAGCCGGCCTGGGCACGAGCGGCACGTTTATCGGGACGACACGACGGCTGCGGGAATGGAACCCCAAGATTCGCTGTGTCAGCCTGCAGCCGGATGCCTCGTTTCACGGGCTTGAGGGCTGGAAGCATATGCCGAGTGCGATCCGACCGGCGATCTACGATGAAACGCTGGCAGACGAAAATGTCGAGGTCGGAACCGAGGACGCCTACCGCCTGGTGAAACGCCTGGCGCGCGAGGAAGGGTTGCTGGTGAGTCCGAGTTCCGCAGCGGCTCTGTATGGCTCCTTCGAGGTTGCAAAGCGGGTTTCTGCGGGCGAGCGCGCTGTAATCGTGACCGTGTTTCCGGATTCGGCAGCAAAGTATTTGAGTGAACGCTTTTGGGATGAAGCCTAATGGCGGAGACGAACAAACTTTGGATCAGCGAAGACCTTGCGGAAAAGATTCGCCGGCATGGCGCGGAAACCTACCCGCACGAATGCTGCGGCGCCCTATTAGGACGTGATGCCAGCTCTGACGACGTGACCAGGCCACGCGAGATTTTGCGGTTATTCCCACTGATAAATCGGAGGGAGGACTCACTGCACAACCGGTTTTCCGTCACGCCACAGGATGTTCTCGCCGCGGAGAAGGCGGCCGTGGCAGATGGTTGGGACGTCATCGGTTGGTATCATTCGCATCCGGACCATCCGGCAAAGCCGAGCGAGTACGATCGGGAGCATGCCTGGCCCTGGTACAGCTACGTCATCGTGAGCGTGCAGGAAGGCGTGCCCAGGAACATGACTTCGTGGCGATTGAAAGAAGATCGCACGCAGTATTCTGAAGAGATCATCGAGATTCGTTCGCAAGCAGCTGTAAAATCTGGAACTTGAACGGGAGAGAGCATGGCCGTCAAAGTATTGATACCAACGCCGCTTCGTCCGCACGCTGGCGGGAAAGCCGCCGCGGAATTCCCGGCGAAAACTGTCGCTGAAGCGCTCCGCCATCTTACCGAGGAATTTGTCGACCTCAAAAAGCATCTATTCACGGATCAGGGAAAGCTGCGCAGTTTCGTAAATATTTATGTGAACGGCGAGGACATCCGTTATCTCGCCCAGGAAAATACGCCGACGAAGGACGGCGACACCATCAACATTATTCCATCGATTGCCGGGGGAACTGGCGATTGCGCAGAGAAGCCCCAGCCGGAAGCGCCCGGGCGCAGCGGTCGATTTTCTGCGCCGGGCATTAGAGGGGTTTGCTTGCGCGGTCGGATAAAGTGCATCCGACCATCCCAAGCGTAGAAATATCGATGCCATGAATTCAAAAAACACATTCGCTAAAGCGGCCACCGGGGCGTACTCTTCGTCCATGGCTCTAATGCCGCGGAAGACTTTGCAGATCTGTTGTTGCCGCATGTGTTGTGCGCGTGTGTCTTCTGGTGGTACGGGGAGGCTCGAGTTCTAGAGCGCTGACTCCAGCCAAAGCGGATTTACCGGCCCACCGCCAGAGGAACTGGTTGGTGGGTTTTTTGTTTTCTCGGGTTTCGAATCTGATTATCTGAAAAGGAGAATTGCACATGTCGGATTACAAGCATCCGGAAGTTCTTGTTTCGACGCATTGGGTCGCGCAAAACCTCGACACTCCCGGCCTGCGCCTTGTGGAAGTGGATGTGGACACGACCGCCTACGACAAGGGTCACATTCCAGGTGCAGTTGGCTGGAACTGGCAGACGCAGCTGCAAGACCACGTGCGACGCGACCTGATCGACAAGCCTGCGCTTGAGACACTCCTCGGTGAATCCGGGATTACACCCGAGACGACCATCCTCTTGTATGGAGACAACAACAACTGGTTCGCGGCCTATGCCTTCTGGCAGTTGAAATATCACGGCCATCGAGATGTTCGGCTGATCGACGGTGGTCGGAAGAAATGGCTCGCCGAAGGCCTGCTGACCACCACAGAACTCCCCCGCATCACGAAGACCACCTACCAAGCTGCCAATGTCGACGACTCCATTCGGGCGCGAAAGGAAGATGTGCTGGCCCTGGTGCGGAATCAGAAACGCGGTCAACTTGTGGATGTACGCTCCGCCGATGAATTTAGCGGCAAAATCCTGGCGCCTCCGGGGCTTTCTGAAACTGCGCAACGGGCAGGGCACATTCCCGGTGCCGAGAGTATTCCCTGGGCCCAGGCGGCGAATGAGGATGGCACTTTCAAATCGTTTGAGGAATTGAAGAATCTCTATGGTTCCAAGGGCATCAACGGCAACGACGGGATCATTGCTTACTGCCGTATCGGTGAGCGTAGCTCGCACACCTGGTTTGTACTGAAATATCTTCTCGGCTACAAAGAGGTTCGCAATTACGACGGTTCGTGGACGGAATGGGGGAATCTGGTCGGTGCTCCCATTGACAATCCGCACGCGGCATCGCCCGTGCCTGTGGCGGTCTGCCAAAGCGCGTAGTGGATGTTCACGGAAAGGGATGGCAGGGCTCTGTCGAGGTAGCCCCTGTCATCGAGTGAGGCGCGGTCGCCAAGGGGTAAGGCAAAGGTCTGCAAAACCTTTATCGGCGGTTCGATTCCGCCTCGCGCCTCCAAAATATCCGCGTGGAACAGTTTTGCAGTAAAATGCCCGGTGAGGAATCAGTATGGAACTCTGGCGTCCAGATCCAACGTTTTATCCTTCGCCGAAACTCGCGAGCGCAGCGCCGCCGGAAAAACTGGCGTTTGTGGCGTTATTGAACCCCAAATACGCAGGCGCGCCGGACGCGATCGGCGTGGTGGATGTCGACCCATCCTCCTCCGCCTACGGCAAACGGGTCGGACAGGTGGACATGCCCAACGTAGGCGATGAACTGCACCATTTCGGCTGGAACGCGTGCAGCGCTTGTCTGTGTCCCTACGCGCCGCACCCGCATACAGAACGACGCTACCTTGTCGTGCCCGGTATACGTTCGTCCAGAATTCACATCATCGATACCAAACCCGATCCGCGCAGACCGAAAGTCGTCAAGGTCATCGAGCCTGAAACAATTGCGACTGGCACAGGCTACAGCCGCCCACACACGGTTCACTGCGGCCCAACCGGAATCTTTGTCAGTGCGCTCGGTGCTCCGGATGGAGAGGGACCAGGCGGCATCTTCATTCTGGACCCGGACAGCTTCGAGGTTTTGGGGAAGTGGGAAATTGACCGCGGCCCGCAGTATTTCGGATACGACTTCTGGTGGCACCTGGGTCACGACACGCTGATTTCGAGCGAATGGGGTACGCCGCGCATGGTGGAGTCCGGTGTGAATCCGGAAATCCTGCTGCAGGGTGGTTACGGCCACTCGTTACACGTTTGGGATTTGCGGAAGCGTCGCCACGTGCAGGCTCTCGATCTCGGAGCGGAACAGCAGATGGTGCTCGAACTCCGGCCTGCGCATGATCCGGCAAAGGCCTACGGATTTGTCGGCGTGGTTGTTTCCCTGAAAGATCTGTCGGCTTCGATTTGGCTTTGGTATCGAGACAACGGCAAGTGGGCCATTAAGAAGGTGATCGAAATTCCTGCCGAGCCAGCCGATCCTGAGAAGCTTCCTCCACTCCTTCAAGGATTTAAGGCCGTGCCTGCTCTTGTGTCGGATATCAATCTTTCCTTGGACGACCGGTTTCTCTACGTGTCCTGCTGGGGTACGGGTGAGTTTCAGCAATACGATGTGTCCGACCCGTTTCACCCAAAACTCACCGCCTCTCTGCACCTCGGGGGAATTGTCCGGCGTGCCGCGCATCCGCGAAACCCAGCGGCAGCTTTGAACGGCGGTCCACAGATGGTGGAAGTAAGCCGAGACGGGAAGCGCATCTATTTTACAAACTCACTCTACGCACCGTGGGACGAGCAGTTCTATCCCGATGGCGTTCGCAGTTGGCTAGCGAAGGTCGACGCGAAACCCGAAGGCGGAATGGCACTCGACCAGAAATTCTTCCTGGAGTTCGATGGTCTCCGCAGCCACCAAGTGCATCTCGAGGGTGGAGACGCTTCGTCCGATTCTTACTGCTACTCATGATTCACGCAGAGTCATGGGCCTGGACGACGCTTTTTCTTCTCGGTGCGTACCACGGAATTAATCCAGCGATGGGCTGGCTCTTTGCGGTCGCCTTGGGACTGCAAAAGCAGAGTGGCCGCGCTGTCTGGCAGTCGCTGCTGCCGATCGCAATGGGTCACGCGCTTGCCATTGGTCTCGTGATTGTCGTTGCGGTCCTCGCCGGTGCGGTCCTCCCGGTTCGCGTAATGAAGATTTGCGTTGTGGTCATTTTAATCGGCTTTGGAGTGTACCGAATCCTCGGCAAAAGCCATCCCCGCTGGGGAGGGATGCAAGTTGGATTCCGCGATCTCACGATCTGGTCGTTTCTTATGGCCTCCGCCCACGGCGCGGGATTCATGCTCTTGCCAGTTCTCCTGGGGATGTCCGCAATGGGTGGCGGTCATGAGATGCCCGCGATGAATTCTCCTGGGATTGCGTTACAGTTTTTCGCGATTGCCATCCATACATTCGGGTACCTGGTTCTGACAGGAACAATCGCATGGGTGGTCTACAAATGGGTGGGCCTTTCGTTGTTGCGAAAAGCTTGGCTGAACCTGGATTTGGTCTGGGCGGTGGCCCTCATCGCTACCGCAGGTGTCACGTTGCTGATTTCCTAGTTTAGACTCATCCGCCCAATTGACTTATTGCCGAGTGAATCCGCCTGAATGGCTATATCAAGGTTTGAGCAGCTTGCCCTCAGCCGATTCTACAAGGCACAGACAGCAGATCGATGGTTATCAGCGTTGGGAAGTAATTGGAGTCGCAAAGGATAACGAATTTGGTGACGAGGGGGACTCAAACCCCGGTGAAGAAGACGAGGGTTGGCGACAACAGCTTATTCTCTGGGGTGCCTTGTGATCGTTGGGCAGCGCAGGCCCATATATAGAATATGGGAATTGCGCTGAATGGGCGAATCTGTATACTGAAAGCCCTATGGTCAGTTTGACCCAAGAAGCCACCTTCCTTCGGGCCGCTGCGTTCTCATCTTCCTGTATTTCTTATCGCTACTATTCGTGTCATCCCCTTCCATAGGCGGCGCGGAAGGCCATCCGGTTTAGTCAATACGAGACCAAAGGATTCCGAGGCCGCTTCGAGAAAGCGGCTCTTTCAATCGACGCGAGGTACTCAGATCTATGGGCAGTGGTTCAAAGAATACCGTCAAGCTCGAGAAACCGATCGGGATATATTATGAGCACCCCGATTGGTTCCGACCACTTTTCGAACAGATGGATGCGCTGGGGGGCTCCATGGCAGAAGCTGGATGGCCGGACCTATCAATATGCCCCCGATCCTAGCGCGGATGCGTTCTCGCTCGTTTTCAATCGCAGGAGCCCTTCCGCCTGGCAGCGCGGACTCGGCCACCGTATTTCCTACACGCTCGAGTATTTGGCATTCCTAGAACGAAGCGGAGTCCGCGTAGTCAACGGCTCGGTCGCATTCAAACACGAGATTTCGAAGGCCCTGCAAATTGAACTGCTGAAACGCTTGCAGCTGCCTTTCCCGAATGCCCGTGTTATCCACGTGCCAGAGCAGGCCTTGTCTGCGGCGGAGGAAATTGGCTATCCCCTGGTTATAAAACCGAACATCGGAGGAAGCGGCGCCGGCATTGTCCGCTTCTCGAATTCGGAGGAGCTTGCAAGAGCGGTGAAAGAGGAGACATTGTTTTTGGGCCTTGATTCGACGGCGCTCCTCCAGGAGTATTTTCAAGCCCGCGAATCCGTGATCACGCGCGTGGAGGTCCTTGGCCACAAATATCTCTACGCGATTCGATATTTACGCCCTCCAAGTGTCGTCCCTTTCTCAATTTGCTCTTTCTGGGCGCTTCCGATTTTTATGCCGCTGAAACCGACTTCTTCTTCCCATCGAGTGCCGCTAGAAGAAGTTTCAGAAGCGCTTCGTCCGAGAACGGGTTCTGACCTGAGATCAACTCGCGATCTTGAAGGACGTAGCTCTTCCATGGATCGACCACACTTACGTCACCGCCCGCCGTACTCAAGGCGAAGTCTGGGTAGAAGAGAACCTTACCACCAATCTCAAGCGGCTCCCGCTGCTGTTCCTCCGCCGTCGAAAAGATGGTCATCTTATATCCGGAGTAAATCCATCCTTGAGCCTTTGCCCGCGCTCCAGCGACATTGCCCGCTGCCAGCGCTCCCACCACTTCCGGCGAATTCGGAAGAGCTGAGAGAAGTGAAATCGGGCCATGGCAGAGCACCGCGGTAGGCTTGGATGTTTCATGAAAGTGTCTCATCACCGTGCCAGCGTCGGGATCATCGAGAAGATCTATCATCGGGCCATGGCCGCCGGGGACGAAAACAGCGTCATATTGATCCAGGCCCGATGCGATGACCTCCGGGATGCGAGTTGGATTTTTGAGCCCAGTCAGGCTATCGCGGAATTTTAGATAGTCCTGAAGCCTGGCCTCGTCCCCACCGAAGAAATCGGCAACAGCTGAATGGACATCCAATTGCGGCGTGTTGCCTTTGGGGTTGGCAAAAGTGATTTCGTAGCCTTCCTTCATCAAAGCCCGAACCGGAACCGTCAGTTCGTTGAGATAGTAGCCAGCGCCGGCATAAACCTTGCCATCTTTCAATGGCAAGCCGTGACCGCTCGAGACCAGCACCAAGACTTTTCCTTTTGTTGTCATTTTGTTCTCCTCTCTGAAATAGAATCTGTTTCCCGAAATCTTAGCTTGCACATAGCCACCCAATTTGCGAGAGCCTCGGCCTCAGAGACCTCATCATTGAATCTACCAGCGCCGTGTCGTACTCGCCGAAGATTAAAGTCGATGGCGGAAGCGCCGAGCGTTAACCGTACTTGAGATCGGTGCTCTGTCCGACCTCGATGATGTATCCGTCAGGATCGCGGATGTAGCAGCGAATCTCGCCGTACTTGGGAATCGGCGGCGTGAGGAACTCGGCTCCCCGGCTTTTCCACAATTCGTAGCACGCCTGAATATCCGCAACGCGGAAATTCATAAAGCTGTTGATGTGATTCGGGTCGGGCACGCTGAGCGTTACCGTGGGCTTGTCCGGGGTCGGCCCGCCCCCAACGTTCAGAATCATCCAGATATTCGCAAGCTGAAGGTAGGGAGGCGCGTTGCCGTCACCCATGGTCAGAATGCGAGCGCCGAAGACCTTTTCGTAGTAGCGAGCTGATCGCTCGACGTCGGCGACGGTGAGAAAATGCGCGACGCTGATCCCCTCTCGCGGGGGCATCTCATAGCTCTTTTGTTCGATTTGTACGCCGCTCATTGACATCTCCAGTTCCGACAAACGACGCTCAACCGCTTTCCGGTTCTTTCGTATTCGTGCCTGCCGCCGATTATGCCCGATGAGGAAAGACAAAACAATTGGACGACGCCCTTACCGGAGAAGTGGAGCACTAGACCGGCATTCGTTCGGTAAGCCGACTTCCCGGGACGTAGACAGGTTGTGCAAATAAAACCGCCGATTTCAGACACGACAAATAAGGAATTAGCGCGGATGTTCGCGACGATCGCCGGAAACTCGTGTAGTGCGTCATAAATAGCGTTACTTATTATCGTGCCGCATAT
Source organism: Candidatus Acidiferrales bacterium (assembly GCA_963742325.1). Lineage (GTDB taxonomy): Bacteria > Acidobacteriota > Terriglobia > Acidiferrales > UBA7541 > Acidiferrum. The sequence goes on from CAVULB010000001.1 coordinate 290,053, forward strand.
ATCATGTGGCTATATGGGCCGTACAGCTGCAGCGATCTTGCTTTCCGAACAGGAGCGCATCACTTTGCAAACCTGGGCTAGAGCCAGAAGCGAGGCGCAGCGCGTTGTCCAGCGGTCCCAGATCATTTTGCTGGCCGCCGATGGCGTCGAGAGTCAGGCGCCGGATCTGGAAGCGCCACAGTTTGCAGCCTCATCGTTTGTCGACGTTCAAAGTCAGCCGCGATCCGCAGTTCGTTCAGAAACTCATCGACGTGGTCGGCCTGTACCTGAATCCACCCGATAAAGCGCTGATTTTCTGCGTCGATGAGAAGAGCCAGATTCAGGCTCTCGATCGAACGCAACCGGGTTTGCCATTGAAACCGGGCCGCTGCGGCACGATGACCCATGACTACAAGCGCCACGGTACGACCACCTTGTTCGCCGCTCTGAACACTCTCGATGGGCAGGTCATTGGCGATTGCATGCCCCAGCACCGACATCAAGAATTCATCCGTTTCCTGAAGCGCATCGATCATGAAACCCCAAGAGAATTCGAGTTGCACCTGATCGTGGACAACTATGCCACTCACAAGCACCCTCGCGTCGAACGTTGGTTGCGCCGCAATCCGCGTTTTCACCTGCACTTCACGCCTACTTCCTCGTCTTGGCTCAACCTGGTGGAACGTTGGTTTCGAAATCTAACTCAGCAGCGGCTGCGCCGTGGCTCCTTTCACTACATTAAGGACCTAATCCACGCCATTAACGATTACATCGACAATCACAACCAGAACCCGCGAGTCTTCGTTTGGAGCGGCCCGGTTGAACGCATCCTAAAGAAAGTCGCCAAATGTAAAGAAGCGTTAGACGCACTACACTAGGTGTGCGAATTCTTTTAGATCGAAAAATGCCAATAAATTCTTTGGGATGGTCACGGCAGGCATTTTGGCAGACGGTGGTAAGTGCAGCCATTCAATGATTCTGTAACCGGACGCATGAATCACTTCTCAACTTGGAGATATCGCCACGTTCAATCACAAACAAAACAAGAAGGCATTTGAGATGTACTCCGAATTTACTACGGTGCAGGGTTTTTGGTCGTTGAGAGGGGCTAAGAAAGGAGCTACAAATCGTAGGCTACCTGATTGATTCTAAAATAAATGGCGGAGAGGGTGGGACTTAAACCCCCGGTTTCGCGGAAGCCTCGTTTTACCAGGAAAATTGACGTTATCGCCTTTAATATCGCGAACTTTCAAACTTCCCGGGCGAATCGCCGCGAAGTTCTGCGAAGCGCTAAGAAGCCCAAAAAGTGGCGAAAAACAGTAGCCCGCAGTAGCCGGCTAGTGTGTTTGCGTGACCTTCATCCAAGCGGTCCGCACGCCCGCAGTCGAGACTTCAGTGACCATAATCTCGAGCCTTGTTTTCTCTTTGCTTTTGCTATAAACTAGACTAGTCTGACTGGTCTGGATATCACATGCAAAAACGAGCGACTACAAGAAATCGCAGAAAAAGTCAAAAAACGGTGTGTAAGGGCCAATGGCAGCTTCAAGTGGCCAAGGCGCGCTTTAGCGAACTTTTTCGTCGCGTCCGCTCCGAGGGGCCACAACTTATCACGCGGCAGGGCAAGGAAGGCGTTGTGATGATCTCCGACGAGCAATACGAACGGCTTGTGGGCAAGGCCCATCAACCGAAAAGCCTATTGCAATTCTTCCGGGAATCACCACTTGTCGGAGTCGACCTAGACTTGGAGCGGGACAAGGATGAGGGGCGCGACATCGAGCTATGACTGGCTTCTTACTCGACACAAATTGCATTTCCGAGGTGGTCCGCTTTAAGCCCGATCCGCGCGTGACGGCGTGGATCGAAGCGGCTGAGGAGAGCTTGCTTTACTTAAGCGTCCTCACATTGGGTGAGATTCGGAAGGGTTTGGCAGCGCTTCCGCAAGGCAAACGGCGAAGCCGCCTGGAGACATGGCTGGAAGTTGAACTGCAAGCGCGCTTCTCAGGAAGGATTCTGTCGATTGACGCAGCCGTCGCCGATCGCTGGGGTTTGATCGCCGCCGTCGCAAAGATTAAGGGCAAGCCCTTGTCCGCCATAGATGGCTTGCTTGCGGCGACGGCGATCCAACACAACCTAACAATTGTTTCTCGAAACGTCGGCGACTTTACGAACACAGAAGTGCCGGTGGTGAATCCATGGGAACCATAACGATTCGCCAGATAGAATATTAGCCCGGACAGTAGCCCGCACTTTTTGCGTGGCGCATCTTTATGAAGATCTGGGGAATGAAATCTGGCGGAGAGGGGGGATTACAAAAGGCCAGATTCAAAAAGCCAACAAAACTGAGGAAGTCCTTGTTTTTCCTTCCACTTGAGCGACGGAGACTTTAGAACACTCTCCCCCACTTTCGTCTCCAATCGCACCGAAGTATGCCAAAAACGGTAACAAAACGGTAACCAAATTTTGGCGGAGAGTGGGGACTCCAAAGCCGAATGCTCTGCGGTCATGAACTCTGTTTAGGCGGCTCGCGTCGAGATTGGCAGACTGTCCAAATTTGTTGAATTTCGTCGCCGGTAACGAGCCTGGAGGAATTCTTGCCGCCAGAGATCGACATCTCCATGCTTCTTTCAATCGTTGTGATCGTAATTTTGTTCCTCAGCTCTAGGAAACATTCCTTGTTCGACTCGATGATTCCAGCCGCGTCGGCGAGATACGTTTCGATTGATTCCCCTCCGCGTTCGGAGATTTTCTTTTGGTCGTGGTTGCAACCGCCAGAGTCATAGTGGCCTAACCCAGATTGTTCGCCGGCGATCCCACCAGCAAGAAAAACGAAACGTTCCATGTCGGTCCTGTCCTCGGCATCAAGCTGACACATGGTGTGGAGTCGACCTTCGAATGCCTCAATTCCTTCAACGTGAAAACCGAAGTGCAGTGCCACAACTGCGTGTCCGGCTTCATGGCAGCTTGGACGTTTGAGATCCATTAAGGGGATCCTCGGTTTCAGAGGAGGTATGTCCGTGATTTTACCAGGCAGTATTGCCCGATCACACATCGAGAGCGAGCATGTTCCAAGTGTTCCGAGATCTCAAGAACAACAGGTCGCCTTAAGATATGAGAAATCGGGAGAAGTTGGCTCCCCGAACTGTACGATTTGCGAACCCTTCGATTTGAGTTCCCCGCCCGCATCCGAAAACGGAGAATAGCCCTGAGGTGAGCTTACGAAGTTCTTCGGATCGGTTTGGGGCCGACAGGAGTATCGCCTCGCGCGCATCGAGGTGACTCTAAACCCGCACACGCAAAACCGGCGTATGCGGCACCCAAAATCGTCTTTGAATTTATCGTCTGTGCCACCCGGCAGCGGTTTGAAAAAGCGGTCAGACTAGTTGTTGACAATTGCTCCCAAACAGGCGGTCTGCGCCAAGATAGGACCTCGCATCCGAACATCACTTGTTGATTCCGAACACCAGACATCGGATCGGCTCCCTTGATTTTTCAGAGAGGCAAAATGTTCCTGCATAGCCTTCACGATTAGAATGCGTCCGCCCGCACCGGCTCCTTACTTAATCTTGTCCTTCAGCTAATGGGGGAACGTTACCGGAACTTAACATGGAGCTTCCGGCTCCGTTGGCTTTAAGCACCGCAATTGGCTAGCTTGGCATTTTCTTCAGTCTGTAAGAGGTGCTCCTCCCTCCCGCTTCCTCCTGCTCCAGTATCCCTAGCTCGATCAACTCGTTGATATCTCGCAGAGCAGTGCGCGAGGAAGCCTTGGTCAGTTTCATCCACTTTTCGCGGGTCAGCTTTCCTTCGAAGTCGCCAAGGAGTTTGTTCAGGACTTTCTTTTGTCTTTGGTTGAGAGAAACATTCTTCTTGTTCAAATCTTGCCAGAAAAACTCTTTTGCGAGCGCACCGCTCGTGATCTCGTTCGAATGCTCAATCGCACGGTCCAGGCATTCAAGGAACCATTTAAGCCACTCCGTGATGTCGAGTGAGCCCGACTGAGTCTTTTCCAAGATCTCGTAATAGCTCTTTCTCTCTTCGAGTATCTGCGACGACATGCTATAGAAGCGCTGAGCACTGCCATCCGAACGCGCGAGGCACATCTCGGCGATGGCCCTTGCGATTCTTCCATTGCCGTCTTCAAACGGATGGATGGTCACAAACCAAAGATGAGCAATTGCCGTTTTAAGAAGCGGGTCTTGCTGCTCGTTGCTTTCAAACCACCCGAGAAACCTCTCCATTTCCGCATCAAGGCGATTAGCTGCGGGGGCCACGTAGTGGACTTTCGGACGCCCGATCGGCCCTGAAATCACCTGCATGGCACCTTGGCTATCGTCCCGCCATGCGCCGACGCGAAACTTGTCGGTTGTTCTGCGGACTTGAGGAAACAGGTGCGCGTGCCAGTCAAACAAGCGCTCCTTGGTCAGCGGTGCCTCGAATCTCTGCGTTGCATCCACCATCATTTCGACAACACCCTCGACGCTGCGATCCTTGTGCACTTTCAGCCCCGCCAAGTCGAGCCCGAGTTTCTTCGCGATTGAGGAACGTACGCTCTCGGGGTCCAGCACGACGCCTTCAATGGCGCTCGACTTGATCGTCTCCTCGGTCAGCACCTTGAGAGTCGCCGTCCATTGCGACGCGAAGCCATAGCTCTTCATTCTTCCAAGTAGCAGCCCTTGTCGCAGCCTCACTTCCGAAAGTAATGGGGCTATGGCTCCTGAGTCCCATGTAAATCTCGGCCAATCAGGAAGTTCGTGGATGTACGTTCTCGCCATAATCTCGCCATTTACCTCGCCATCATCCTAGCATGTTCTCGCCATAATCTCGCCACCATTCTCGCCACGTTTCGTTCACATCTCACGGACTTCCCCAACTACGCAAGCTTATTGCTGCTATGTACTTGATTTGTTAAGACCTGCGGCCTCCGCTAGCACACAGTCGCGCCAGGTAAACCCCAACCTGTCACGCCCGTTGCCATCCGCTTCGGCCGTCAATTCTTCCCCCTCCGCTCTGTCCTTTCCGTGAGTCCGTTGCGACTTGGTTCTCCTTTCTGGGTGCGAGAACCAACTCTCCACTCACAGAAAAGGACAAGAAAAATGAATTCAGAAAACATCAAGAACATCACAAATCAAGCCATCGAGCAGCTCATCGAAGCGCTGAAGGCTGGGAAGAGCGAGGCGTTCTCTACCTCCCCGCCACACCTATTTCCTCTCAAGCCTCTTCAACGACCATCTTCGCCACGCTTTTTTGGCTCCAGGCAGCTCTGGCCGCGTCCGTGTAAAGGGCCATGCTCCGCAGCGCAGCCTCGGTACAGCTTAATCCTCGCCCTTTCCCCAATTGAACTTGCATAGGGCCCGCGTCCGTCGCACCCACGGGCGCCCACGTCCAAACGGCTTTACCGGACGCGCGCAGAACTTCCTGCCTCCCCGTTCACTCCTGAGCGGGAACGCGCATCCGGTAAAGCTCTAACGTTAATCGGGGCCTGGGTCTGTCAGGCAGAAGGAAATCCTCTCCGCAATGCATCGTCCAAATGTTCCTGAACCCCATGTGTCACAATCTGGGAAAGTCCGGCATGCCAAATCACGCCGGACAGTGATACCCGTCCTTGACGATTTTGGTAGGGGTAATAGTGTGAGCATGTATTAGTCTCGCCTCCCCGAAGAGCAGTCCCGCAATCGGAACGCAACACCCCCCGAGGCGAAGGCCCCAGCATCGGACACTCTCAAGTCGTGACAACTGCGTACCGGACCGGACATGCAGGGTGTAATCACCTTCGTTCAGTATCGAAGGGAGAATGTGGATGATTCCCTATTCCACTCGAGTCAAGGTGGGGATAGCTCTTCTCTTGTCAGCGATCATCAGCATCCGTATTTTTTTGAACGCACGCCGGAAATATAAAACATATCAGCATCTGCGCCGCAGGCGCATACCCCTCATCGTCACTCATCTGCTAGCTTGATCACCGCTGGTGGGAAGTGGGAACCCGACCGTTAGAGCGATCGAGTTCCCTGTGTGGCAGACCTTCATCAGGTAGCCAAACACCAAGATGGTCTCAAGCTGCCATGAACGGTCGCCGTTGTCCAGTCCCACCTTGGGGCGAGGATGGCGGCCCACAACGAAGTTGTCCTTCGTCAACGAGTTTGCCGTGCTAGCGGCTGCCACCAGGTTTTCTGGATCTGTCGCCACTGTGACCGAGGGCAGCACTACTGCAGCCACCCCTGTCGGTTGCAAACACGCCGACAACAACATCGCTTAGCCAACCGGCGCCATCAGCAGAGTCCGGAAGGACGTCAGGACCATCGCGATCGCCAGCGCGCGTATCGGCGGCGCCACCTGCGAGCTCGCGTGACGGATGTATCTTCCCAGGGACTTTCCTGCGAGGGCAGAATCCCATTGCGGTGCGCGATTGCGGTCGGGAATCCGCACGCCAAAGGGATCGGCGCCCGGCCACGGCACAACGGATGGCTTCGCTGTGTGCTCTGCGGCCGCCTGGGACGTTTTGTGGAACCGTTCCCCCGCTTCTTCAGGAGGTGAACATGCTCAGCGGCGAACTGCGGGCACAGATCCGTCACTTGTTCTACGCTGAACACTGGAAAGTCGGCACCATCGCGCAACAACTCGGGGTGCACCCAGACAGCGTCCGTCATGCCCTGGAGACCAAGCAGTTCAATCGCGCCAAGGCTCTTCGCCCCTTGCTGACCGACCCCTACGTAGAGTTCATCCGCCAGACTCTACAGCAGTATCCCCGGCTGCGTGCCACGCGCATCTACCAGATGATCCGGGAGCGCGGTTACACCGGAAGCGTGGTGCAGTTGCGACGTGTGGTGGCTCGTCTGCGGCCTGTTCAGCAGCAGTCCTTCCTGCGACTGCGCTGCTTTCCCGGAGAACAGGGGCAAGTGGATTGGGCCCACTTTGGCGAAGTCTCCGTCGGCCGGGCCGGCCGGCGTCTGTCGTGCTTTCTCATTACCCTTTCCTACTCGCGCGCCCTGTATCTGGAATTCTTCTTCGATCAGAGTATGGAAAACTTTCTGCGTGGCCATGTCCACGCGTTTCAAGCTTGGTCGGGCCAACCACGAATCCTTCTCTACGATAACCTCCGCAGTGCGGTGCTGGAACGACGCGGCGACCAGATTCACTTTCATCCTCGATTGTTGGACTTGTGCTCGCATTATCACTTCGCTCCTCGTCCCTGCCAGGTACGGGCAGGAAATCAAAAAGGACGAGTGGAGCGAGCAGTTCTTTATGTACGCGAGTCCTTTTGGGCCGGCAGAACATTCACCACTCTGGAAGAGTTGAACCGCCAAGCCCTGCTCTGGCGTGACCAGATCGCTCATCAACGCCCTTGGCCAGACGATGACTCTCGCACCGTGCAGCAAGCTTTCGTCGAGGAACAACCACGCCTGCTTCCTTTACCGGCACATCCGTTCGAGACCGATCTGGTTCTTCCCATGCATGTGGGCAAGACCATCTACCTACGCTTTGACCTGAACGACTACTCCATCCCTCCGAGGCCCCCTGGGCACTCGCTGACCCTGGTAGCTTCTGCATCGCGGGTGCGCGTCCTGGACGGCAGTAAGGAGATCGCGCAACATCGCCGTTCCTACGATCGACACCAGTTGGTGCTTGATCCCGCTCACCAGCAAGAGCTGCTGGAGGAAAAACGCAAAGCTTTCGGATCGACTCCCGGTGGTCGCCTGGCCAAAGCCGCGCCGGAAAGCGAGGCTTTGCTCGACGCCGCGTTCGCCCGTGGAGAATCGGCGGGCAGCCAGACCGCGCAACTCCTCAAACTCCTGGACACCTACGGGGCTGCGGAGTTGCGCCGTGCCATCCAGGAAGCACTCGAGCGCAACACTCCACGTGCTTCTTCGGTGGCGTTCATCTTGAGCCGACGGCAGCGTTCCCAGCAACGCACCGCTCCACCTCCCGTGGATCTCAGCCACCATCCGGAACTGCAATCTCTCGATGTCACCCCTCACGACTTGGAGTCCTACGATGAGCTCACCGATAAGCACCGTAAGTCCGAGGAATGATCTATCCGCACAACTCCGGTTCATCGGTCTGAGGACCATCCCGGCCAACCTGGATGACTTTCTGGCGCGGGCTACGAAAGCACGCTGGTCCCCGCACATGCTGCTGGAGCAACTCGCCCAGGAAGAAACTCGGGACCGTTCCCGCCGTAGCCTGGAGCGGCGGCTACGGGTGTCGGGCATCAAGAAGTTCAAGCCCATGGCCGATTTCGAATGGGAGTGGCCCACGAAGATCGAGCGCGAGGTGATCGAACGCGCTCTCACTCTCGACTTCATCCGCGAAGCACGCAACTTCGTCCTGGTCGGTCAGAACGGCTTGGGAAAAACCATGATCGCGCAGAATATCTGTCACCTCGCGGTGTTAGCGGGCTGCTCGGTGTTGTTTCGCACCGCCGCTGCCATCGTGGAAGACCTTCGCCATGAAATGTTCGAGGGTCGTCGTCGCAAGCTGCGTAGCTACGGCCGGGTAGATTTGTTATGCATCGACGAGCTTGCCTATCTGTCGTTCGACGATAAGGCCGCCGACATCCTCTATGAAGTCATCAATCGCCGTTACGAACGCAAGTCCGTAATCGTAACCACCAACCGAGCATTTAAAGAATGGAACCAAGTCTTTCCCAACGCCACCTGCATCGCCACGTTGCTGGACCGTCTGTTGCATCACGCCGAAGTGACACGCCTGGAAGGTGAAAGTTACCGCGTTCGCGAAAGCCAACGGGAGGCCACCGCACGGAGGAAGAAACCATGAATCGCCTCGATCACGACGCCGAACAGTACGTGCACACCGTGCTCCGTCTTTATCAACAGCTCCCGGAAACACCCGTACTGCCGAGCTCCCGGGACCGTATCCATGCCTATCAACTGCAACAACGCAAACTCCCTCTGACGCTGATCGAGACGGCTTTCTTGTTGGGTTCTTTGCGTAGACTCCTGCGACCACCAAACGCCCCGACCTTGTCCCCGATCCATTCCCTAGCCTACTTCGCCCCAGTCATCGAAGAACTACTTAACAATCCTGTTCCAGAAACTTACATCGAATACCTTCGGCACAAGATGCAACCCTTCGCAGGGAAAAAGGTCAGCGGACAAGAATCCCGCCCGGCGTGCGTTCAAAAAAATACGGATGCTGATGATCGCTGACATCTTCTCTCGCTCGTCATTCTCAATTCTACTCTCCGTCAATCGTTTTCCACGCTTTTTCATTCCCAAAACTTGTCGCAGACACACTACATTTCGCAGTATGAGCGGCGATTTACGGAAGTTAAACGGTTCTTGCCGCCGGACCAAATTATCTTCTATATCGACGACTTTGATGAGAGTTCAGATCAGTGCGATGCCTTCCTTTTGACGCAATACTCGCTAACACCCACCGTGTTGGCTGCGTTTGACTCTAAGTGTGGAAGTGCGGCAATACTGTCTTCTCACAACTCTCGACTCGTACTGGAAAATTTTCATGATCCCCAGAATGATCCTTACCTACTTAGTCTCCTTCCGAGCAACTATTTCGAATCCCAAACACGCAACGATCGATTCAAGCTTGCGAGCGTACACGGCGTTCTTCGTAGAGACTTTGGTCATGGGGTACGACTCTATACGGTGCTGGACAAATGAGCTCCTTTTACTCATTTCTTTCGTTGCTGCCTCCTTTGTTCATAGGATTCTTTTTGGCTTCCGTCCTTTGGAACAGAGAAGAACATATTTTTTCTGATCTCCCACTCAAGTTTGCGCTTTCGGTGGGGTTCGGGTTTGGAACCTCATCTTGTTTAGTCCTTCTTTGGATGATGGTTGTAGGTAGATTGACTCGAGGAATCTTAGTTTGCGAGCTATTGGTGCTTGCAGGGCTATTTCTGATATTGGTCAGGCGACAGCGGACTCATATTTCCGGGCTAGCGGCCCAACCGAACAGAATTGCCGCGCCTCGCGTCAGCGACCGTATGTTTTGCGATCAGCCTTCTGCTTGGCGTTGCTCTCAGCCATCATTCGCTTCTGCGGCTTAACGCAGCAGTACCCACACGGTCAATATGATGCTTTCTCGATCTGGAATCTCCGAGCCCGGTTTCTTTATGAGGGGGCGCAGTATTGGAAGGAATTTACCCATGCAACTGCCGATTCTCACACAGATTACCCTTTGCTGGTTCCAGCATCTGTCGCCCGCTCTTGGGAGTTGATCGGCTGGGAGACACAACTGGTCCCGAGCGCGATCGCGCTACTGTTTACATTTGCCACAATTGGTGTAGTCACAACCTCCATTTCACACTTTCGCGGGGAAAGGCAGGGACTAGTAGCTGGCCTCGTTCTGTTGGGGACTCCTTTCCTTATTTTGCATGGAGCATCCCAATACGCGGATGTTCCGCTCGCCTTCTTTTTTGTTGCAACGGTGGTTCTGTTATTTCTGCACGCGGAGTCGCCTTCAGAGAGGAATTTCTTAATACTGGCAGGTATGGCGGCTGCGTCTTCGGCATGGACAAAGAACGAAGGAATTCTTTTTTTGGTCTTGCTGTTCTTCTTGCATCCGTTGGTGACAAATCTAACAAAGGGAAAGAAACAATGTGCCACTGAAACTCTGGCGTTACTGATTGGAGCTGTGCCTATTAGTGTAGTTATAGTCATCTACAAGGTCTGCCTAGCCGCGCGGAATGACCTTGTTGCGGGTCAAGGAATAGGATCCAGTGTCCCCAGGCTGATGGACCTGTCCAGATATCACTTAGTGATACATTGGTTCTTATCATTGCCCTTCTATTTCGGGCAATGGAGCCCTTTAACTGCTATGCCAGTCATGCTGGTCTTCTACTTCCTGCTATTAGGCGCCAGCGTCGCAAAGAAAGAGGTGTCCGCTACAACTATTGCTGTGCTGCTGCCACTCTTTATGGGAGTCGGTTATTTCTTTGTCTATATTCTTTCGCCCGCCGACTTAGCGTGGCATCTGGGGTCGTCCTTGGATCGACTGTTACTCCAGCTCTGGCCACTTATAATATTCACGTATTTCATGGTTGTACAAACGCCGGAGCAGCCGCCAACTACCGGGATGGCTGGAAGTAGTATCTGATCCACGGGCAGGTTTCTCACGGTCTTGGGTCCCTGATTCGTCGCATTACCGGACATCTCCAACAATGTCGGCCCTGTCAGATCCTTTTTCAGCAGACTTCTCCCTCCACTTCTGGGAGTGGTCTTGTTTGTTCCGTTGACTTCTCGCTCGACGACCACGGCCCGCTCGTAATCTTTCGGCCGGCCTCAGTCCGACCCAAACATCTCTTCGATCAAAACTTCGACCAGGATTACTTCTTCAAACTCCCCTTTCGGGGAGCGGGATGCCCCATCAAGTTCACGATGTTCTACTTCCCACCATGTCCGGTTTCGAGCTGTCCCGCGTACGAACCGAACTCTAGCGATGGCGAATAGTCGGAGCTATTCCGCCACATCCAGTACAAACGAACCGCCAGCCGTCGCCCCATCGCTACCTTGGCAATGCTTTTGTGTCGACGCATTGCCAGGTGTATGTATCGACGTCTCCAGTCGGGATGGACACGTGCTGCCGCTTGGGCTGCTCCCACCAACAAGAAGCGCAACAACGAATTGCCTTGCTTGCTGATGTGTCCTAGTCGCTGCTTGCGAGCACTAGACTCCTCACACGGGATCATCCCCACGTACGTGCCGATCTGCTTGCCGCGTTGAAACCGCGTCGGAGTTCCGATGATCAACACGTAGGCGAGTGCCGTAATCGGACCTACGCCGGGATGCGTCATCAGTGGCATCGCTTCGGGTCGCTTTCTGGCTTCCCGTTCGACGGCTGCGGTTAATTCTTCACGACATCCAATTACTTCACTTCCACTACACCTAGGCAGTCTTGCTCGGTGGGAAGGGCTTACATGGGAACTACTGATTTAGCGCTATCGGATTGATTTAAAAGAATCTGGCGGAGAGGGGGGGACTTAAACCCCAGGCTTACGGGAAACCTCGTTTTACAAGGGAAATTGCCGCTATCGTCTTTACTACCGTGAACTTTCAAACTTCCCGGGTGAAGCGCCACGAAGTCCCGCGAAGCGCTAAGAAGCTTAAAAAGTGGCGAAAAACAGTAGCCCCCAGTAGCCCGGGTAACGATTTCTACTCGCGGCAGCTGTAAGAACTGTCTCACTTCTCGTGGACTAAATCCTCGGGTCGGTCAAGTTCCTTTCACCCAATGGGGAAACAACAACCTCGTTTGCCACATGTTCGCCACCAGAGCCGCCACCACATAGCACCCCGAAGCCGCAAGCAGCAGTGCTGGAAGCCCGGCACTCAGAGCGAACAGTGTAGCTAACGGCCCAGCGAGGACGGAAGCCCAGCCATTAATCGCCCAAGCCCAAGGCAAGAGTTCTGCATGGCCTTGGCCGAGCTGGCGCAGGCCAATAGGGAAAGGTATGCCCATGGCAGCCCAGCGGCACCATCACTGCGAATGCGAGGACCATTCGGGCTGGCAGTGGCAAGCCGAGCAAAGGAGTCAGCAATGCGTGCAAGCCGAATGCATACACGGTGCCCACGAAGGCGACGATGAGGGCAGCCAAGCAGGCTAGCCGCTTCCCCGAAGTTCCCTTTCTTAGCTGCCGTCCGGCCCAGGCGCTGCCCCATCCGGAGACAAACAACAAGCCTGCTAAGACCACAGCCACGGCATAGCCGGGATTCGCAAGAAACAAAACCAATCGCTGAATCAACACCATTTCCATGAACAGATAACCCAGTCCCAACGCCAGAAAGTAAGAAAAGACCTGCAGGCGCACTGCCTTGCCAGCTAGCGGCCTTGCAGTCGGTGAATCATTGGGCATGCTGCGACGTGGCAGCAGAACCAGGGGAGAAGCAATCAATAACACACCTAGAAGGATCGCCTGCGCTAGAGTTGCGACCAGGATGAGGTAACCCCACTCCGAGAATGGAATCCACGATTGGCGAAAGGTGTGGAGCATGATCGGCAAAGCGCGCCAACGGAAGAAATGGAAGAAGTAGGGACGATCGTCGGTGGCTGGCCTCAGGTTGAACGCGTACTCGCGGAAGAATTGATCCCGGCTTTCGCCTCCGGCAAGGAATGCACTGGTCGCCTCGAAGTAATAATCACGTTCTAATACATTGAAACGGTTGTGCTGGTCCGCCGCGATTCCGGGAAAGTAGGCGGTATCGAACAAACGCTCTTCGGCCCACTGGCCCAGAGTAAACAAATCCTGAGCCGTGAATGCTTCCTTCTTGACCAACAGCGTCGCTGCCGCCCAGCTTCGGATCAACACCAAGCGGTCGGCTGGGTTGAAGCCCATTCGCTCCAACGCTTCAACCCCCGTGGCGAATAACTTCAACTCATCCCGCGGCGGTGTGTGCACCCAACGCGTCACAGCCAGCACACCACCTGGACGGAGGTGGCGCAGAAAGGCCTCAAAGGCCTCGCGCGTGTAGAGATAGTTCTCTCCCACGGCACCGACGCCCACCGCCGAGGCCGCAAAGGAGTCGACAAGCGAGAGGTCAATGACGTTCCATTTTTCATGCGCGGCTTGTACAAACGCGCGGGCGTCCGCGCGGTGGACGCGTACGTCAGGCCGATCATAGAGCCCGCCCGCAAAGTCACGAAATTCACCGCGCAACAACTGCAGCACGTTGGGATCGAGTTCGACTGCGTCCACTTGTCTAGCGGCGTGCCGCAACGCCAGCAACACGCCCGCGCCACCACCGGCCCCAAGGACGCACACCCGCAAGTCCGGAGGCGCATCTGGAAGAGCGAAATAAGGTGCCGCTGTGATCATCCAGTCGAGATGGTTGAGTTTGCTGGTGTCGCCGTCAAACGCGGTGATAGCTCCGGCACTCTCCGCGTCGATGTAGAGCCCTAGTTGCCGCGGTGGGACGGCATCCATTGGCGCGATCAACGAAAGCCCAGGGGCTTCGCGGATGGCGGGGCTGGCAACGACGTCAACACGGCCAAGGGGGCTGGATCGCTCTGCCACCACCTTTGCATCGGGAAGATTGAGCGCGTAGCTGAGTCCCTTATACTGCGACAATCGCACCGTGGGTGGACGAAAAACGAAGGTGAGCGTCAAAAGTGCCATGATTGCAAGACTTGCCACGGCAAAACGCCGGCGCGCACCTCGATCAATGAAAAACTCCCCATCAAACAAGGCAAGAATTGCAGCAGCCTGGGCCAGAGCTGTGACACCGACAAGCGCCCATTCCACCGCCGCGACAGACAACATGACAAGGGCAAGCAGTGCACCCACTCCCGATCCGGCCATGTTAAAGGCATAAAGGCGCGGACAGTTCTCCGGTTCACTGGTCAGGGCAAGACCAATCGCAGTCGCTGCAGCGAAAAAGGGAACAAACAAGGCAAGATAGTAGGCGCCCAGGTACAGCGCTTGGCGCCAATCCCAAATAATCAGGAATGGATCAAAAGGAACACTTTGCGTCAGCCAGAAAGAAATCGGCAACGCAATGGCAAACGATGTCGTGGAAATTGCAAACCAGTTCTCATGGGAAATCTTAAAGTGCGCAGGAGTGCTTGTTCTTTTCCGTTCTAACACCGCGAGCAGTGTACCGCTGGCACCAAAGCCGAGAAGTGCAATCGAAATGACCATGTAGGCGAAGTGGTGCCACTGGCCTATGGAGAATGCGCGAACGAGTATCACCTGGTAGGACAACACCGACGCGGATACAAGCAGAAGCGCTGCTTCACGGCACTGGATGCCGAGCAATTGGCGACGCATCTGATCAGAGACAGACACAGACTTATTGCCGTTGTTCGTTTGGCCGTCTGCCCGTTTAACGCAACGGGGGCCGGCTGCCCGTGCTTCTCAGTTTGCTTTCGGCCCGCCGACCAATGGAACAAAGGCCACGGGCATCAAGTTCCGCACCTCGAGGTCATGTGGTCCTTTGCTGCCTTTGGTCACGAGAATAAGCATCTGCGTTTGGAATGGATTACCCATCGGAATCACCATCCTCCCGCCGGGCTTCAGTTGGTCTACCAAAGGGGGCGGAACGTGGTTAGCGGCGGCGGTCACGATGATGCCGTCAAAAGGCCCTTTTTCGGGCCAACCGAAGTAACCGTCGCCCACGCGCACCTCGATATTTTTGTAGCCGAGACTATCCAACCGGCGGCGTGCGGCCGTCCCCAGTGGCTCGATGATTTCGATGGTATACACTTGTGCAACCAGCGGTGAAAGGACCGCGGCCTGATAGCCTGAGCCGGTGCCTATTTCGAGTACGCGGTGCTCCCCTCTCGGCTCGAGGAGTTCTGTCATCTTGGCCACCATGTATGGTTGCGAGATGGTTTGGCCATAACCGATGGGCAGTGGCCGGTCGTCGTAGGCGTAAGCTAAAAGCTCAGCAGGCACAAAACGATGACGCGGCGTCTTGCGCATCGAATCAAGGACGCGTGGGTCTTGCACCGCTTGCGATCCGCTCCAACGCACCGTAGCGATCTGCGTCCGGACCATCTCCTCGCGCTGCTTGCTGTAGTTATCGTTATCTTTTTGGGAGAGAAGCAATCCCGCGACACCCAGGGCGAAACACAGAAAGAGAAGAAGACGGAAACAAATCTTGCCCCTGGATGCCTCGAAGGAACAAGTTGGTGAACATCGTGGGTTCATGGGACTTCCCCAACGAGCGGTCAATCAATGGGAAGGCACGCCCACTTTGATTGTAGATCCCCTGTTCGCCAGTAATCCAGAGATCGTCTGTTTGCGGGCAGCCAGAAGTCGGGACAGTTCACCTATTTTCAAACCTGATCCAACTCTCACGATCGGTCAGCAAAGGCGTTGACGTCCATCTGTCCTGATCGTAGGAAATCGAGGAAACTCGCTCCCTTGCACTTGCATGTTTCGCAGATACTTAGCAGCACGAGGTAATCACGCATGCCTTTGGCTGAACTCTTCTCGCCAATCGCATTGCGGAGTCTCACCAACGCCTTGATGGTATGCTCGGCGTTATTGTTGTTCGAGGGAACCCCATCATGATCGAGGAACGTGAACAGCTTGTCTTTGTTCTTCTCGAAACGCTTCCTATAGCCAGCCGCCACCTCGGTTTGGTAGTCCCGCTTGGAGAGCTCCTCGTAAAATCGATCCACCGAGCATTTGTGTTTCCGCAGGTGGTATGCCTTCAGGCCAAACCGATCCACAGATTCGATCATGAGTTTAACTAACGTCGCAAACTTCTGTGCCACCTCCTTCATCTCTTCATTGAACGGTTGCTTGCAAAGATCATCATTCACATCTCTCATGAGATGAATCAGACACCTCTGCTGCGCACAGTCGATCGAATCACTTCGGCATCGAAATACACAGGCTTTCCGGCCGCGCTCAAGGCAGGTCTGCCAAGAATGTGAATCTGATTCTTGCTGATGGCGAGGGCTTTTAGTGCATGCTGATGCTTCATCACCTCCGGGGCAGAACGCCTTCGCGGCCGGAATGTATGCGACAGCTGGGTAACCGTGAAAATTCCTTTGTCGTGTTGTTTCCTGCGCTCCTTCTCGGTCATCTTCACGAGCAAGCTGAGTTCATCTTTCTCAACTGCCTTCTGTCTGCATTGTTTTTGAAACTCGCACTGGGGACAATGGCGGTTGAGCATCAGTTCCGGAGGCGAATTTCTGGAAAGGAGGGCGTCGATCTTCTCAGTCACTCTCCGCACCTCGCTAACCAGAGCGCCGGTGTTGACTTTCAATATGGTGCGGTCGTCTCCATGGATAATCTTGCCCAGGCCGACCTCGCGGCCAAGCAATTTGGACAACACAATCGCATCGAATGCTAGCAGCAACTTCGCGTCTTTGTGTAGTTTGTTCATGAAGATGAATCGAATGGGGATGAACAGATCAGGCTTGTCCCGCCCCTCCGACGTCAGATGCTCCACAGCATGAATGGTCGATTCCAGATTCTGTGCCCGCGCAGTAGTCTCTACCGCGAAGCGCCACGACGCGGACTGTACATCTTCCCTATCGATCGGCCTGGTGACACACTCGTTCTGCACGGCTCCTTCTGTGAGGCGATTAATCTCCCCACTACGATAAGAAGCTTGTTGAGCTTGAACCCAGTCGGAATAGGTATTTTCGGTTGTCGTTTCTCCGCGCGACCAAAGAAAGCATTTGGTTTGACACTTGAGGTACGCTTCGAAGAGATAGGAATTGATGAGCACGTTGATTCGGCCGTCGAATCTGCGTTCTTCCACAGGTCATTTTTCGGTCCGATTGGCAATCTCAACTGTACTCTCGTTCGAGGCAAGGCGGCACGGTAGAGGTCTGGGGTTCGAGTCCCCAGGGGCTACACGATCGCTACACCGGCTTACTTCCCATTGCTGAGGTCATGAAAAGGACAAAAATGGGGTTCCAGACAGGGTGGATCGGCCTCTCTACATATATAAAGGTTTGAGTAGGGTACTCTCAGCCGATTCGACGCACCACAACCAGATCCGTCGGGCAAACCTGCAAATATATGGATTGGAAGTAATTGGAGTCACAAGGGATAGCAAATTTGGTGAAGAGGGGGGATTCGAACCCCCGGTAGAGGTTTTGGCCCCTACAACGGTTTAGCAAAAATTGCCTGTTCTACCGCCCTTTTGTTCGGATTCAATAGTTTATGTTCGGACCGCAGGCCGCAGTGCGGGACAAAGTGCTCCTGTTCGGCAGCAGTTGTGCAACCAATTGTGCAACTCACGACCCACAACGGCTTACAATATGCCGACGTTTTGACACACAAGCGGCGATACCCTTTCAGCATCCTGCTCACGAATTCCAAGGCTTGTTTGAGCGCTTCTTGAGAATGAGCGCGGCAAGGTCCTGTGACAATATTTTCCACTTTAGGCCTTCGACCAGCGTCGCTACGGCAGGAGCTCGAGCGGTCGTAAGAAGCGCGGGCCTACACGAATTGTGGCGAAGTCGCGCCGATCGGTGGTCAGCACTCGATAGACCTTGCACCGCTCAGTAAGCGCGGCTACCGTGCCGTCGACTAATCCAAGATCGAGCTCCTTGAACTTGGCGTCGAATTCGAGCGCGCGAACAAGATCGGAAGGCAGCGGCAGCTCGTACTCGTAGCGGGTCGCTGGATCGAAGATCTCGGCGACCAGCTTGCGCATGGCCGCCCGATTGTCTCTGAGGAAGTAGTCCACCTCAGCGAGCACCAGCGCTGGTACTATCACGACGGTCGCGGTGGTGAGAATCGTTTGGTATTCCGGAAAGGTCGGTTTGTGATCAGGCGTGTGGGCGAGCGCCTTGAGGAGCCCTCCCGTGTCGGCGATGATCGGGCCACTCAATCTTCGAGATCCCGAAACAGCTCGGATTCGTCTCCCAGCTTCGTGTCCGTCGACTCAAACAGTAACGTAGAGGGCGGTCGGCGACCGGTGTAGTATCGCGAGGCGACGACGCGCAGGCCTTTCCGAACCAGTTCCGAAGCGGAGTGCCCCGCCGCTCTCGCGCGCTTCAAAGCACGAACATCCTCTTTGTTCAAGCGAATCGTTGTCGAGATCATCCGCGCCATACACTCACCATACAACAAAATAAACAAACTCGCAACGACCCAAAGGAGTCAAGGAGGCTATGCCTTTCGCATCGGGCACGATGTGGAAGTCTCATTCACGGCTTCGTTTTTTCCAATGCGAAGGGGCAACCGATGAATCTGGAAGCGCTCGCTGTCGATGTCGTTCGACCGGCGTCAGAGAAAGCTGGTTTGAACTGGCATGGTTGGCACGCGTTTCGTCACGGACTCGCCACAAACCTGCACAGGCTCGGTGTTTCAGATAAGGTGATTCAGCAAATTCTTCGTCACGCAAATGTCACCACGACCATGAATATTTACGTGAAGACGGCAACTGCGGACGCGGAGAATGCGATGAGAACATTGGAAACGATGTGTGCAACTACTGTGCAACTCATGGGGCTAGAAACCTTGCGAGTGATGTAAGCTTTTTTCGGAGGTGCGGTACGCAAGTCTCGACGCTGGATCGAGTTAGGGGAATCTGGCGGAGAGGGGGGGA
>CAVULB010000003.1:0-478549 GCA_963742325.1 Candidatus Acidiferrales bacterium
TGGAAGAGCCGAGTTCGGATAGGCGAAACACCCAGACTTTGCGTTTAGTTCCAGTACCCAGTGAATAGGCTCCTGAGATTCCTCTCCGGGCCAGTTCCAGTAAGAAACGGCGCTTAACGCCGAGAAACTGAGCTGCGCTCTCTGCCGAAACGAAAGGTTCTAGCTTCGGCAGATCGGTTGCGGGGTTAACAGTTTTCAAAGTCATAAAATGTGGTTTATTTTCTGATTAGATTGCCTGTGACTTATCTGGTCGAAATTGGTTTCTGAGTTCAGTAAGGAAAAATCGCGCCCGGCCTCCTCCTGCGCAGCGCTTCAGCTATGATTTGTTTCGTTCGCTATAGCGGTCGTGGCCGAGGAAAAACTGGGCGTACAGGTCTTCCTGGGTAGTCCAGTCGCAGCCGTTATCAAACCAATAGGACGCCTGATCGAGTTCCCGCTGGCTGAACTTGTCCACATCGACATTTACAATCGAGAACTTGGGTCTCGTCACCAATCCTCGACGAAATGCTTCATGGCCGAGCGCCTCATGAAATTGGTCGTCGCCATAAGTTTTAAATTGGCCGTTGCCATCAGTTTGTCCACACTCGGAGAAATGGGCCAGGCTGAAAATGACCAGGTTGGACAAGTATGGAAAAACGTCGCGAAATAGCATATCGATAGTATCGTCGGCGAGTTTTTCGTTTTTGTCGCATGAAACTTGCTTTTTTATTTTCATTTTGGCGGGTTCCTCTGTAATTGGACTGCTTATGAGTTCCTTTTTTGCTAGTTTCACGTTCGCTGGCTCCTTTGCCTCTGTATTGCTGGTGCGTTCCCTGTGTTACAGAACTCATCAGGCGGCTTTGCCGCGACCGTGCTCAAAGTCACGGTTTCGTTCTGGTCGAATGCACTGTGTGCGCTTTATTTGCTAGTCCTTTGGTTTTTTCTGACGATTTAATTGGGGTGGTCCTCCAGGAGATTGCTTACGCAACCCGCTCGGAATCAGAACTCCTCCTCATCGATGGCCGGACCATGCTCCTTGTCATGGTTTGCGGCCTTCTTGGCTGCTGCGCACTGCTTCCGGTTCAGAGGCGAACCAGATATAGATGGATTGCATGTCTTCGCCGATCGGGAATCATTTCTAGCCCATGTCTCAGCGACAATAGGAAGTACACCGTTATCCATCAGAACTTGAAGAAGGCATCCTCTGACTAGATCTACCCTCTTGAAGAGTCGGCCGAATTTGGCGCACAACACTCTCAGAAGCGCGTATGTGATACGAACTTCTTCAAGTGGAAGTTTTTCGTCCGCCGCGATACTGTTCAACCGCACGCGTTCGTTCTCCAAGGCGATACTCAGATCAGTCAACGTCATCAGCTCTTCTGACACTTCCTCAGTCAAAAATTCGAGCTTTTCAGGCAAGTACAACTCCTGCTTGTTTCCATCGCTTACTTCTCGATTGTTTTTTTGGGCCTTCATACATCCTCCTTGGCAATTTCGGCTGCTGGTACGTTACTTGCATTCCAGTCATCAGACGGCTATGACCGGACCATAAAATTAGTCGCTGATTTTGGTCTTCTTCGCTGCGCACCGCTTCCGATTACGTTCGGCCCAGCGATCCCGACCCGTGAGCAAACGAACGTAGTGGTCCTCGACGGTAGGCCCTTCCGAGTCACCGTCCCCGTCGAACCACAAGATCGCGGATTCCATGTCCTCGTCGCTAAACTTATCCACGTTGACATCTCTGTTGTAGAGGTCCGGTGTTGTCACCAGCCCACGACGAAATAATTCCTGGTCGAGCGCCTTACGAAATTGGTCGTCGGCATCAGTACTTCCACCCTCGCAGAAGTGAGAGAGGTTGAAGACGATCAAGTCGGACAAGCGTGGGAAGACACTGCAAAACAACATTTTGATAGTCTCTTCGTCGAGCCTTCCGTTTTTGTCCAGTGAATCCTGCTGATTTAGGTTCATTTTGGCGGCCTCCTGCCGCTGGACTACTGTGAGTTCCCTGCGTTCCAGAAGATCTTTAAGTGCACCTTTATTGAGTCTTTTTAAGCTACCCATGTGTTTTCCCCCGTCGCACCGCCATTTGAATCGGTGCGAGGCACAGAATAGCAGCCGTAATAAGGACCGCATCCCAATGAAAGTGAATGTTTTTTTGTGAGACTAGGGTTTACTTCACAGAATTCCGTAGCCTATTTTTGTGATGTTCTGCCTTTTGTGATGTTTCCGCAAGTTCAGCACGCCCTCGCCTTCTATTCACTTCTACCCGCGAATAGGCAGTCTCAAACGATCGCCCATTAAGCTTTTCGTCGCTAGCTTCAAACCATGATGTTACAGCTGCAATTGGGCTCTCCCTATCCATGCTGGCCGTAATCGCGCCCGGCTCATATCCTTGATTTCTCAGCCGCTCGTGCGGTTCAAGATTGCTTTTCGGTGCGCTGCGCCGGTCCCTAATTAGACGCTCAAAGTACGGGATCCAGATCGATACCAAGCACCATTTGTAGCAGTCTTTGTTTGAGATTCGTTCTTTCCTCTGATACGACCTTAACGCGCGGCGAAGCATCGCCGGTGGCATAATCCCTTCGGGTTCGCAAACTCCTTCCTGTTTGAGCCACCTCGCAATGAGTAACCATCGAGATTCGATCGTGTTTGTTTCCTTGAGGTGCTCCAGAAGTTGTCGGTAGCGCCATGCTTCCTCGGAGGACCCGGACTCCTCTTGTTGAATAATTGAAAAGTCGAAAGGTTTGCGTCTTTCAAGCATGGGTCCCACTAGCCTGGTCAACGCAGCGCCCACCCTAGGATTGAGCTGCGGGAAAAGCTGATGAAGTTCAAAAAGGTAGAATTTTAGAGTTTCCTGATTAATATTCTTTATGTTGAGTTTTTTAAGCCTGCTTTCCTTGGTCTTGCACTCTGCATAAAGGTCTTTTGGAGTTCTGGATTTAGCCTTTGTCGCGTCCTGCCCCACAATCGGCCTCCTTCTCTGTTCTATGATTGGCTAATAGATGACGTAGATTTGTCAACGGCTCGACACGAGCGTTATGCGCCGATTCGTTGCGGCCGCACCTCACTATTGACGTAACAGCCGCAACAGGTAGGCGTCAGCTAGAAATGCAGGATTTGGTTACGCGGCGGTTACACGGGGAAGGCGGAATCTTAGCTAAGTACCTTTGGATTGAATGGTGCCGGCGGGGGGAATCGAACCCACGGCGTACATTGACAGGCCGTAAGTTACTCATTTTACGTAACGCCAGAAGCGCCAAAACCACTAAAAGCTCCAGATGTGGTTACACGGCGGTTACACGGGCCGGGGCGAAATTCATCACGGGTGCTAAACCGTCGGAACCTAAAGAACTTTTGGATTTATAGGCGCCGACTAAGCTAAAGGGTGGAGCCCTCATTTGGGATCACAAAACGGCTAGCCCTATGAGGGCTGGTGCGGATGATCTGAAAAGCCAAGCGGGCGGTCCGCGTTTATCCCTGACTGCGCTGCGTGCTGAGAGTTCCTGGCAATCGTCAAATCCTACGATCCGAATATGAGGTCAGAATATCGAACGAGCGGAAGTTCGAGCACTACGCCTCGTGCATAGAAAGTTCAAAATGAAATGCGGCCATGATGGTTTCCGTGTCCTATGGGCGATGCGAAATTTTATGAGCTCGGGTTCCCAGCATGCCGAGTTCATTCCGCCTCGTCGACTTCAACTTCCGGTTGATTTTCAACCTCGAGCTGATTCTGAAGCTCGATCACTGCTGTTCGGAGTCGTTCATAGATCGGAATCTCTTGCCCTAGAATTTCGATCGTTACGACAAGCGCGTACCGTGCCGTGGAATCAGGATCGTGGCTCCATCCCTGATGTCCCATTACAGCAATGCAAAAGTTTTCCGGAAGGCTGTTTGATTTAACCACAGCCCAGTCTTTTTGTACGGTTCCGTTGCTTCTCTTTGTATTTCGAATAAGCCCTGTGTCAATGCTTTGCTGGAGCGCCCAGGGGAGAACGCTTCCTTCTCCGCCCGGTTCCACATCGCCTTCTTCCTTCATCGCACGCAGCCTAAAATCGTTAATGTTTTCACCCAATTTGCTGCTCTTCCAGTCGAGCCAAGTGGAAAGATAGCGTCGTAGATTACGTCTTGTCCTTCGGGATTGAGCGGAATACGAAAGTGTGACTTCAATTCGGATATCAAATTCATCCGCGGGCGATCGAAGCTGAGCAGGGATGGGCACCTGATAAATGTGGCAATCCCTAGCGCGAATCAAAGACTCGCCACTGGTTATTAGAGTCGTCCGATGATCTGTGTTTCGAGTTGCTCGCCCTTCGTCCGGAACACCGTACCCGAGGCATTGGATGGTCTGTGAAGCTCGCGCTAGCAGCACGTCGCGTTGATCTTGAGTCAGATAGTTGTTCGTTCTTAGGTTGTCCAGCACCCGTTCTGCCCAACCAGGCCATCGTGCCGATTGAACGATCAAGGCACGGTAGAGCAGTGTCGACTCGGCAGGTAGGAGACGCTGTAGTTCGGCAGCTAAACGGGCGACCTTTGGGGCTGCGTATGAAGTTCCCGATGCGTCTCTATCGTACGCGGGACCCGGGGGGAACATTGTGGAGCGAACGAGCTCTGGACACGCTTCCGGAATCCGTCCGCCCCCTTGAACGTCGACTGGCAGATTCTGTGTGCGAACGCAATCGCCACCATACTCCACGACCTCCGGTTTGATGACACTCCAGATGGCAGGACCTGTTCTTGTAAAAGCCGAAGGATGAGAGGGATCGGGGGCGAACGTCCGCCAGCTACCCGTGTTCAAAGCGCCATACGCGATTGATCCGACGGTTAATGCCTGGAGACTCTGGGCGGGATTTGCAACGCGGGTGGAAGGCTCGTGAGGTCTTGACCAAGCGCGGAGTTTAGTCCAGGAGGCACCATGATCGTCTGCAGGCTAAAGGAAGTTCTCAAACGCAAGGGTTGGACGCGCTACAAACTACAGCAGAAGACCGGCATTACTTACCCAACTCTCCACGCGCTCTTTCACGGGCGAAACAAGGGCTACAGCGCCGAGGTTTTGAACCGAACAAACTTTGTTATGCCCTGAAATGCACGCCTGGAGATTTGCTGGAGTGGCGACCGGATAGGTTTCCAAGGATCAAAGAGAAGAGATAGACGCCCTCAGACATTCGAAACCATCGTAACGATGCGAACGATCAAAACCCTACTCCAAACGGGCTCCCCGCATCCACCAGTGCGCCTGAGTCCGACCCAGTACCAACTAACGTTTACCGGAGCGTGGCAGTGGTTCTCGCTCGGCCGCAGCGCTGGCCTGCTCTCTCCATCGTTGAACGTTCACACCCAGCACGAGGAGCCACAGCATCAGCGATAGTTCCGCGAGGATGGCGCAGGCCAGATTGTAGGGAGACAGATAGTTTACGAGCGGCAGTGATAGATAGGTCAGCCACCCCAAACCGGCAAACGCCATCAGAGCGCCCAGAATTCGAGGCAGAAAGGTCGACCTGAAAACGAGGTACCCAATAAGGAGGCAGTAGAATCCGTGAACTACGATAGCGATGTTCACGCCGTGAGGCTGCCATCGAAGAACCTCAAAGGTGAGCCCCACGAAGGCGAAGGACGTCGCGAGCAGGGAGAGGCCCCTATTCACCGGCTTAAAGATGCCATAGAGGAGCAATGTCACAACGGCCATGCTGGAGATCGCGATGTAGCCTCCTACGAAATTCAACCTGCCGCGAATAAAGGTCTCGGTGAGGCCTGCCGTCAGTAGGCTGAAAAAATTGAGGGCGCCGGCCATCCTGGCTTTGAAACGCGGCGACACTTCCGCAATCCGTTCCATCATTAAAGTTGCGCTCATACTTTTACCTCCCTTGAGCCGCGGCACCGCTCGGGCAATTCGACGGACACTTTCATGCTGCGCTGGCCTGCTTTTTCCACCGGAGCGAGATTAAACATGCCAAGAACTTCATTTGCGCATCCCGCGAAGCTGAAAAATGCTGCGAGCAAAGAGAGAGCCCTGTTCATCGGCTTAAACATGTAATAGAAGAGCAGCGTCACAGCTATGTAGAACGCGTACGCGATGAGGTTGACGGCGCCGTATGCAACAAGCCGGGTCTGGCCAATGAAGACATCGGTGGATATTTGCTGGCAGAAAGTAAACAAAATAAACGACACCGGTAATCCTGACCCCGGGCCATAGCGATGCCTTCGCAAGCCGATCCATCATTTCTCAGCCTCCAAGGAGCGGCAACAACAGCGCCCACTGGACTGCACTGAGCCACGAGTGTTGGTTCTCTCTATCGGGTCTTCTACGATAGAAACTGTCACGGGCGAATGCTGTCTACTTTTATACAGTTCGCTGAGATTCTTTGGCGGCTAAGCACACTCCTGATTAGAAGTGGCGGCTAGTATCCGTTCGCCCGGCCCATGCCACCACGGATGCTAGAATCAGCCGTGCTCCCTCGAATCCACCCAATGCGCCTTCGCATCGTCAACTGTCGCGTGATAAAATCCGCCGATGCCCAAAGGAACCAAAAGCCCCTGCCGTGACTGCAGCCACGGGAAAACCATTCACCACACAAGGCGTTTCATGGTCAAGCATGAACAAGTGCTTCGTAGTCCGTGCAATCATCCCGGCTGCAAATGCACAAACTACACGCCGTCAAACAAGTAGGTCACCACTATCCCCCCCGCATCCACCCGATGCGCCTGAGTCCGCCCCAGTACCCATCACTTGATTTCGGCGTTAATCAGGAATGTGGATTACTTCCGAGCAGGGACTGCGCGACGCTGTCAGTGGTGACAGAAAACAAACGATTAATGCGCATGTTTTCTAGGGAGTACTTCGTCATCCGTTCCCTATTCGTATACGGCACGGTACAATCGTTGAGCTCTTATGCCGCTGCCTCCTGGAACTCGTTTGGGTCCCTACGAGATCACGGCCTCCCTCGGTGTTGGCGGCATGGGCGAAGTGTACAAAGCCCGCGACACGCGACTGAACCGCACCGTAGCCGTCAAGGTTTCCAACGAACAGTTCTCTGAACGATTCGAGGGCGAAGCGCACGCTGTGGCTGCGTTGAACCATGCCAACATCTGCACGCTGCACGACGTCGGCCCGAATTATCTGGTGATGGAGTACATCGAAGGCATGCCACTGAAGGGGCCTTTGCCCGTGCGGCAAGCGCTAAGGTATGGAGCACAGATTTGCGATGCACTCGATGCCGCGCACAAGAAGGGCATCATTCATCGCGACCTGAAGCCCGGCAATATCCTGGTCACAAAGCGCGGCATCAAGCTTTTGGACTTCGGCTTGGCAAAAATATTGAAAACGGGCAAGCCGACGGACGATGCCACGCTCACGATGGCACTCACCGGTAAGAACGAAATCGTAGGCACGCTTTACTACATGTCGCCGGAGCAGTTGCAGGCGCAAGCCACGGGCCAGGAGATCGATGCGCGCAGTGACATCTTCTCCTTTGGCTTGGTCCTCTACGAAATGCTAACTGGCAAGCGTGCATTCGATGGCTCCTCCCCTGCTACCGTGATTGCCGCCATCATGGAACGGCCGGCTCCATCAATTAGCGAGGTTGCCCCGCCGGCGTTGGACCGAGTGTTGAAGCGCTGTTTGGAGAAAGACAGGGAAAACCGCTGGCAAAACGCGCGCGATTTGAAAGCCGAACTGGAATGGATTGAACAAAGTCTGAGCGAAGGCAGCAGTCTAGCTGGTGCAATCGTTCGCCAGCGGCCGTGGTCATGGATCGCAGCAGGGGTGCTGGGCCTGGTGGCAGCAGGCGCTTGCTGGATCGCGTATCGCTCGACGCGCCCCGCAGAACTGCAGCCGCTGGTGCGGCTGGAAGTGGATCTGGGGCGCGACGTTAATTTGAACGCATTGGGCGGGTCGGACGTAATTATTTCGCCGGACGGCACGCGCATTGCCTACCTGTCCCGCGGGCACCTGTTCACGCGAAAGCTCGATCAACCGGTAGCCGTCGAGCTTGCCATCACGCAAGGTGCGACCAGCCCATTTTTTTCGCCCGATGGCCAGTGGATTGGCTTTACCGCGAGCGGAAAACTGAGAAAAATCTCGGTGGAAGGCGGGACGGAAATCGTGTTGTGCGACGCCGGATCCTCTTACACGGGCGACGATTGGGGTGAGGACGGCAATATTATCGCCAGCCTTCGGATTTCGGGCGGGCTGTCGCAAATTTCCGCGGCAGGCGGCACTCCCACGCCGGTGACCGAGCTCCAAGGCGAAGAAAAGACTCATCGCTGGCCGCAGATCTTGCCCGGCGGCAGAGCCATATTGTTCACGGCGCAAAATTCCACGGTAGGTTTTGACGATGGCAACATCGAAGTCATGACTCTTGCGAATCACCACAGGAAAACGCTGCAGCGCAGGGGGACTTTCGGTCGTTATTTGGGAGTGAGCGGCGGCAAAGGCTATCTCACATATGTGAACCGGGGAACGCTCTTCGCGGTCCCATTCGACCTAGAAAAACTGGAGACCAGCGGTTCGCCCGTGCCGGTGTTGCAACAGGTTTCTTATTCTCCAATGTTTGGCAGCGCAAAGCTGAGCTTCTCGCGCACCGGGACATTCTTGTACCGCAGCCGCGAAATCGACTTCTCCCGGGTATCGATCCAATGGCTTGATGCGGATGGGAGGACGCAACCGCTAATGGACAAGCCCGGCCTCTTCGTGAATCCCCATCTCTCACCCGACGCCCAGCGGTTGGCAGTCGTGAACAACGACGAGATGTCCGGAGTTTGGATCTACGATATCCGGCGCGACACAATGGCGCCGCTAACGGGTGAAAGGAATGCTGGTCAACCGGTGTGGACACCGGACGGCGAATACATCGTTTACAGGGGAGTTACTGGGATTTCCTGTGCACGCGCCGACGGCGGTGGTAAGGCCCAGTCTCTGACGGAGAGCAAGGAATTTCAGTATCCGACGGCCTTCTCGCCGGATGGCAAACGCCTTGTGTTTCACCAAATGGGGCCGCAAGGGTTCGACATTTGGATCTTGCCAGTCGAACATGACGAAAACGGATTGAAAGCGGGTAAGGCAGAGTTGTTTCTCCACACGATCAACGGAGGGCGGGACGCGCATTTCTCCCCTGACGGACGCTGGATCGCCTACTCTTCGAGTGAGTCAGGAAGTCCGCAGGTTTATGTGAGCGGGTTTCCCGACACAGGTAGGCACTGGCAAGTTTCAAGCAACGGCGGACTCTCGCCGATCTTTTCTCGGAATGGGAAGCAACTCTTTTACTTTGATGTTCTTGACGATCAGATTATGGTGGCCAGCTACGCGGTAAAGGGCGACTCGTTGGTGGTTGAAAAGCCGCAAGTGTGGTCGAGACAGAGTGTGGCGCTCGCTCTCAGCGGCGCCGTGGGAGCGCAGTACGACGTTGCGCCCGACGGAAAGCGCATGGTCGTCAGCACCTACGCCAGCTCGACGCAACTCGGAGCAGGCCACGTGATCTTCCTGGAAAATTTCATGGACGAATTGCGACGCAAGATGCCTTTGGGTGGGAAATGAGGAAATGAGGCAGTCATTCCGATTCGGACCGGAGTCGCGAGAAATCCGTTGTCAGTGCTGGCGTCAGATTCTTATGAAACGGACTCTTTGGATTCAACCCGGGTCGGCGACCCGGAAGCAATCCTGAAAGTCACAAATTAAGCGGTCAAGTCCCGGTAACGCGGAAATCGTCCGTGTGGGTTTTAGTACGGACGTTATCGGCGGCGATTTAGTATTTGTCTTTCAATTCGGGGGGATTGGGTCGGCTCGCTGGTGGCACAATCCCGTTCTCGCGCAGATAAATAACCACCTGGCCATAGTGATCCGCTACGTGCCAGATACAAATAACGCCGAGGCCCAAGCGGGTATTCGGACCGGGGCGTTCAATGGGGTCATACATGTTTTTTTCGGTAATTGCTCCTAACGACTTTTTCAGCGCAGCGAAGGAGTCGCGCAAGTAGTTGAGCAGTTCGACGCGCGTTTTTGCAGGATTGGGACCACCCTTGTCACAATTCTCAGGTGGATTCGTGCCATCCAACAAGGCGGCAAACGCAAAGTTGGAACAAGCCACATGTTTCACCTGCTCTGCAAAGGTGCGCTCCTCGGCAGGTCCGAATTGCGGTTTCTCGTTCTTGAACAATCCTGCCGCGGGTCGGTAATTCCATTTCTCCTCGGGCATGGCTTCGGCGGCGGACCGGAATTGATACTCCTGGTAGTCGAAGAAGCGCGTGAATGCTTTCCCCGGAGTTTCGTTCTTGCTCAACTCCGCGGCCGAGGGCGGTTTCTGTTCCTGTGCGCCGAAACACAAGCCAGGTGCCAGCAACCAAGCCGCGAGTAAAATCGCAGTGAACATAGTTCGCATTGGTAAGCACCCCCGGCCCGCAAGTCTATTCCCTTCGGACCAGCATTGCTATTTAATCTCAGCCTTCTCAGGTCCGACATACACGTACAAGTGGGTAATGGTACGGTTTCCCGCCCACGCACGCCCAGCCACGTCGTCCCCTGCTGAACCACGATTACAGGTGCTATAAAATTAAGATGTGCTTCCCCGCATCCACCCAACGCGCCCGAGTCCGTTTCGCGTTTACCAGATGGAAGTACCTATCGGCGTATCCGTCCCTCTTCTTTGGCTTGCAGCCGGTGCGGAGGCGGCTAACGTAATTGTGGTAGACTCCGGCGTATTTAACGGGGATGCGGTCGCCAGAGGAGGAATTAAAATGAGTTCACGGCAGTGGACCGTTAGGGGACTAGTTTTCCTAATCGTCAGTGCATGCACAGCACTTTGCCAGACAAAAGGAAAGGCAGAAGGTGCCGTCTTGGCTGCTGATGCCGCGTGGCTGAAAACCTATATCGAGAAAGACGTCGACAAATCGGTGGCGTTCTGTGACGAACAGGGTTCCTTGCTGTGGCCCAATAGTCCGGCCGCGACGGGAAAGAATGCCATTGCGAAATTGACGGCGAGCGCATTTGCGATTCCAGACTTCAAACCGGTCTGGCATCCAGAAAAAGTCGGTGTCGCTGATTCGGGCGACCTTGGCTATATGAGTGGCACTTACGACTGGAGTTACAAGGACGCATCAGGCAAAGCTATCGCGGACAAAGGGAAATATTTAACCATGTGGAAAAAACAGGCGGACGGTTCATGGAAGGTGTTGTTCGACAT
This sequence comes from Candidatus Acidiferrales bacterium, assembly GCA_963742325.1. Taxonomy (GTDB): domain Bacteria; phylum Acidobacteriota; class Terriglobia; order Acidiferrales; family UBA7541; genus Acidiferrum. The sequence continues at coordinate 11,151 of CAVULB010000003.1, forward strand.
GTTCAATACCGGCCTGCCACCTGCCTAACTCCAGAAAGGCCCCTAGCACGACCTGTCCGGCCCATGCAACCATGGATGCTAGAATCAGCCGTGCTGCCTCGAATCCATCCGATGCGCCTCCGCATCGCCGACTCGCGGTTTCTGCTCATGCTTTCGGAGAGCGCTAGTGCTTGCCGTTCCGCCGATTCGACAGTATCCGCTCGGCAGCCAACATGCCGTCAATAACTGCGCTATCCCCAGCGCTGCCCTCAACGCCAGCTTTCTTCAAACGCCGCTTGAGAGATTGCTTCACACGATGGCGGATGACCACGCCACACGATTCGCAGAAACCATTACTTTGGTAAAGCACATTCTTTTTTCCGCACTTCAAACAGCCGTAGTCCTCAAAGTAATAGCGCATCTTGAAAAGATGGATATACGGAAGCAGCCGCCGAATGGCACGATATGTTTCCACGGGAAGAAACCACGGCTGAAGAAAGACTGCATCTTTTGTTAGCTCTGAATCCGGCGAAGTTTTCATGATTTATCCTCTAGGGTGATACTTGGAAAAGGCTCCTGCGATGGCCTTTTTGGAAACTCTGGCGTAAGCCTGCGTCGTTACGAGCGAACTGTGTCCAAGCAGTTCCTGAATTAGCCGAATGTCCGCACCGTGGTCCAAAAGGTGGGTGGCAAAAGAATGACGGATCATGTGTGCGGTAACACGTCCTAACTTAGCCTTGAGCGCGGCTTTTTGAATCACGCGGTTGATAGCTTGCGTACACAGTGCGCGGTCCTTCATGGGGCGCTGAAGCTTGCTTTGTGGAACTAGTTGCCGGAACTTTGTGAGTGCCTGCTGTTCCGTCATTTTCATGCCGCCCAGATACAATCCGGTCCGTTTTTCTGCGTATTCAGGGTTTTGATAGTCTCGCCAGTAGCCAACCCATCCGCGTCCGTTCCATCCGACATACCCTTTCTGTACATTTGTGTCGAACTGAAACACGGGTCCAGTCTTGCGATTTTCCAAATGCCGAACAAGGGCGTGTTTGGCGGCTTGCCCGAAAAGGACTGTCCGCTCTTTTCCCTTGCCAGTGACATGGATTCTTCTTTGTTTGAGATCGATGTCCTCTACCACCATGCTCGTCAGTTCGCCTATTCTGCACCCCGTCGCGTACAGCAATTCCAACATTGCCCGATCACGATTATTTTCAGTGGCATTTATCAGGCGCTTGATTTTGTTCTCCCCCAGCGTTCTAGGAATCTTCTGCGTCAAGCTGCGACCACGCACGAAGCGAGGCGCAACAGAATCGACAACTCCACCGAGATAGAGGAAGTCAAACAGTCTCCTGAGCGCCCATAGATGTCGGTTTGCTCCATCGGCGGAAAGATCGCGTTTCATCACTTCAATCAAGAAGCGCCTTACGTCCAGATGCGTGACGGATTGCAACGAGTGATCCCCAAGGAAGAGACAGAATCTCAGCCCAACTCGACTGTAAGCTTCTCGGGTCGTGCGGTTATAGCGTTGCGCAACAAGCCAATCCGTAAAAAACTTCAAAAGCTCTGCGTTCGACTTGTTCTTTAGAGGAAGAGGATTCGGCACGGGGAAGGGCGGGTGAGGTCGCCAAGATTTCGCAACGGTGAATCGAAACATGCGTCCGCCTCCTCAGAAACGTCGTTCGCGGGAGTAGACACCTTGTGTCTCTGGGTGTCAATCCGACCCATGTGCAAAATAGTGGAAAAACAGTTGTATTCCTTAAGCGTTATGTTATGGTGTGGTTCTGTATACTAATGCTGCATTCTATAGGTCTTATAACAGAACAGCGGTAAGGAGGTCGAGATGGACGTAGCGTACAGACTGCGACAGCTTCGGGAATGGAGAAACCTCTCACAGGGAGACATCGAAAAACGGACAGGATTGCTTCGCTGCTACATCTCGCGTGCCGAAAACGGTCACACCGTGCCGTCAATCGCGACTCTGGAGAAGATGTCCCGCGCCCTTGAAGTGTCGATGTATCAGTTTTTCTTCGACGCTGACGACGCGACTGGGGAAGAAAGATCAAGCTCAAACGGCATCCCGGACTGGGCATCGGTTGGTCGAGGGCAAAGGGTGTTGAAGCAATTTAGAAATGCCTTGTCACAGATGTCCGAAAAGGATCGCGCTGTCCTGCTCTTTACAGCGGGAAAGATGACGGGTAAGAAACGACGCCGTAGGGTTGGCTAGATCAAGAATCTAAAGTGTTCTCGGGCAGAAGCGCCTTATTTAACTGACAATAGCAAGTCTAAAGCTGCGCCCCCATTTTTGTCACGAAGACGTAACTCGAATCACACCGACAGCTATCTTCTTGCGCTCTCGCTCCGGGTATTTTTGGAGCGCTTTCTCTGCGAGTCGCTTCGACTTAAAAGGCTTCGATAGGGGCGTTAGTGCTCCACCGACGTATTGGAACAAAAGCCACTTCCCAATTGGTTTTGTCATCTATTTTTGGATGCTGATGGCCCACATTCGTTGCGTGGGACTGTTGGGCTTAGCCGTCAATTTTGTTTCTAGGCCAAGTTCCCGCCTTAATCGCCTCTGGATTCTTTCTATGGCAGGCATATCGTCCGCACTCGCGTCGTCCAAAGAGTCTACCCATTCGATGCAATCTTTAATGTGCCGCTCACTGATATCCAGTCTTGAGCCTTGCTTGAAACGCAGAAATATCGTCTTCAAAGGACCACCTTCACACACACAAAAAAGCATCCGCCATAATTTAAAGTGACCGCGTTCACGCCCGATAGATCAGTTCAGTCGACAAATATGAAAGCTTTGTAAGGCAGGAAGGACATTCTTGCAACAGACCTTCTTTGGGCAGGACTGGCCTAGCAGGAAGAAAATAATTTTCTAACGTGTCTTCGATTTCAGCAAAAGTGAACGGACTACCACACTGTTTGCATTTGAGCGCCCAGTTTGACATGAGTCGCCGCCCTCGTGGGCCAAGAGTATGCGTACTTGGGCGAATCCACAATAGGGCCGATTACCTATGGGATCGTACTAAGGCCTCGTTGCCCTTAGAAATGGGAGTCCGACGCGAATTGCTGGCGAAGGTCTAGGAAACACCGAAGCTAGTCGCGCTCTTTGGGGATATTCGCACTCGGTTCAGCGAACTTCCGTATTGTTGGAATCAGATTGTCCGACAACTCCATTTTGTCCAAGAACGTCACGGCTCCGAGACTTTCGGCCAGCTCTTTGGATTTCTCATCGTTCCAGATAGAAATGGCCACGATTCGCGACTTGCAGGCATTCAGGTGCGAGATGACCCCAGCAGGAGTCATTTTCCCGTCGTCCATATGAAGGTCCATTACGACGACTTGAGGCTTTAAATCGTTAGCCATCCTGATCGTTTGCGAGAAGTCAGTCGCCTCACCGACCAATTCGATCTTGGGGTGTTCACTGAACAACTGACGAATTGCGCGGCGCACTATGTCGCTGTCGTCGGCAACGAGTACCTTGATTGGCATCGCGACTTTATACCATATTTTGCTATACGCTTCGGTAGGGTGCCCGACAGGCTTTATATCCGTATAAATACGGTATTGACATCTGGTCTGTTGTCAAACGCATCGGTTTTTCTTGCTTACCTCTCTTGCCTTGGGGGCTGCATTCCGCCTTTGCCGGTTTGCGGACCCGTCCTATTCATCCCCATCTGTGCAAAATTGAACAGCGCAGAATTCTGCGCAGCCATATGATGCGTCGGTGAACGGCGGGAAAGAGCGGTATTGTCCGGTCTGGGCGGGTCGGACATCACCGGTTATCTCGCCGTTCTTTTTATTTTCACCATTCGTCAGTCCTCACCAAGCGTTGGCTGTGTTAGAGTATTTCTTCACGAAAAACGTCATACCTGTCCCATACGACGAACTACTCGCAAGGGCGAAGGTGCGCGACAATGGCTCGCAAGTTGGTCTGGATTGAAAGCCAGAATTTTCATGGCTTCGGATGCTCCGAGTGTGAGTGGGTGTTCAACTCTACTAGTCCGTTCGTTGAGAGATCACTTGACAAAATGAAGGAAGCGTACAAACGCGAGTGCGATAAAGACTTCGCTGCGCACGTATGCGCCAAGTTTCCAAGAACAAACAAACCAATTATGTGAGCGAGTCACTGTGCCCAAGGAAAGGGGCCTGCGACGTTGTTAACTGGTCAGGGTTAAGCTGTCGCAGGCCGAGGCGTGAAGAAATTACTGTAGATTTACCCGAAGTGTATTCATCACCGTAAATCCTGTCTGTCCACAATTGCACATTTCCGACAAGATCAAGAATTCGAAGTATTCGCAGGCGGAAGGGCGGCACGAGTTGATGACGAGGGCGAAGTAGGGTACTAGCAATCACTTTTCCGGTAACGCGACATCAGGCACTACTTCCGAGTTGCTCGTCATCCACAAGGTAGCCGGGCACAACGGACGGTAGTCCGCACGAGCTAGCGTGTTTGATCGAAGTAAAGGTTAGTTTTTACCTTTAGGAAGATTATCGGTGTCGCCATCAGAGCAGCGCCAATAACGAAGGCGATAACGATACTCAATTCGTCCGGGCGCGCTGCACGGAAAGTAAAAATTCCAAGAGGAAAGAACAGGAGTGTTGCAGTGATGAGTCCGGGCGAAAACCGTCCGCGTGTCCAAGCGAAGGGAGCCACATGGAAAAATGCCGCATTAATCAGCATCAGCGCCGGAAATCCCAGCGCGACTGCTGGCCATACCGACGCCAGCTGTGTCGCCACGACGCCGAGCACAACTACCAAGCCATTGGTCACATAGAAATCGCTCCATTCTGCAGGCAGATGGAGAACATTGCGAGCCCAATCTCGCCAATCGAAAACGAACTCTTCAAGTATGTGGATTCCATATGCGGCAAGGCAGAGCCACAACAGAGGCTGAAATTTTGGCATAACGCATTCTAAACGACTTATAAACCACAGCTATCGCAAATTACGAGCCGGAGTTGCCGGAAGCTCCTCCAGCGTCCGGTACCTGATTTAACCTTGACCAGCTCCGCTGTTCGTCGTGGTCTTCGGCATCTCTCAGGGGCTGCATTCCGCCTTTGCCGGTTTGCGGACCCGTCCTATTCCTCTCCATCTGTGCAAAATTGAACAGCGCAGAATTCTGCGCAGCCATATGATGTGTCAGTGAACGGCGGGAAAGAGCGGTATTGTCCGGTCTGGGCGGGTCGGACATCACCGGTTATCTCGCCGTTCTTTCCGTTTTGATCGGTGCTAAAAGTCATCGGGAGCGTCATCTTGAAGAGTTGCCCACGCTGCCGTAGCAAACGAACCCATCTATCAAGGCGCAAAGGGATCGTAGAAAAGACAATTCTTACGATTTTGTTTGTCAGGCCATTTCGCTGCGATACCTGTGATCAACGGTTCTTCCGTGCGTCATTCACATCAAATCCCGAATCCCGGGCCGCGATTATTAACTTGAATAGATAGAGATTAAGCGGGCGTGCCCAAGCAAGAGGCCTGCGACATTTTCAACGGTCAGGTCAGAAGGTGTCGCAGGCCGGGGGTGAGGAAATTACTGTCGATTGAGCCGAAGTTTATCCTTCTGAGGAGATCGTGTCTGTCCACAACCGCACGCTTCCGCGCCGAGTTCGGTTGGATGGAATCCTTGATCCCTTAAGGATGCCATACAAAGACACCAGTCCACCGAGTAGCCATAGTGCATCAAAGACAGCAAACGCCAGTCCTAGGGTCGGTGCTTGCACTTCGTGTAGCATCGATATGTCCACGGCTAAGTAGACTATAAAGATTAGAACAAAAGATATCCGCGTGTTGGTCAACCTCATACGAACTCCCGCCGTCGGCGGAGAGGCACCCAGAGCATGCTCGTTTGGCGCGGCGCCTGATGTGCTCTAAGACCCTGAACTTTCAGTCGGATTCTGTCTCCGGTGCTCTGGTCGAAGATAAAGTAATCTCCCGGTTCTCTTACACAGTGTTGTTGAATTCGCATCTTAGCGTCGTCGAGAATCACGGCTGGCCCAAGCCAAGTTAGGCCGTGCTTTTCAATTCGAAAAATATCGTATTCGGGCTTCACAGCTCCAAGCCTCCAGGTTCTTGCAATCCAATGTCGTACTGGGAACTTACAGCTTAAAGCAGTGGGGTGCGGTGGCCTTGTTCAATATTGACGACTTCCAGCCAAAACAACGCAACGCACTCACCTTGGCGGAAGGGCGGCACGAAATGATGACAGGGTGAAATAGTGTTTGCGCCATCTCTGCGCCAAGAGCCATCGGCCCGACGATATTATCGTCCTGCCGTCAGGGCATTGCAGACGGCTGAACTAAACGCGAAGGTCGAGTGGGATGCGGCGGCTTCCTAAGCTGACCCGCCACAACCGAACGGTAATCTTCACAGTTACATAGTAGACGGGCGCAAGCCCTCTTACCGGGTTCGTTTGGTCTGTGGATGGATTTGCAGTGTCCACAGACGCAGGGCTTCTTCGCGTTTTTTCTCATGACGTGCGCATCCTAGCACAAGTGTGTCGCTGCAGTCATAGCTTTGGGCGCCTCACATCAGGTGGACGCCTAAAGTTCCACGGCTTGTTGCTGACTTCGACTGATTCCACCTCGATCTCTGTGAACGGAATATCTTTATGACCCTTCACTTGGATGATGCAGCCCTCGCTCGCAACGGCCTGTTCAAAGAAACGTCCATCTTTGAGTTTGACCGAGACGAATTGGTAGCCTAATTCCGTCTGTTTCTGTTTTTGCAGATGTTTGGCGCTCTCGGGAGGAATAGGAACCAATCGCTTCATCGTAGATTACTCTGACAGTCCGCCATGCTAGCGAAAGATAATGCTGGACTTCAATTGTGAATATTGCATTAACGTCACATCCGTTATGGCGTTCTAAGCCGCAAGAGAAGAAAATCGCTGACGAGAAAAACCATGCGATCTTTATTCCTGTTCACAATTTCTCTACTCATGTTCTTTGGGTGCAGCAAACAACATGGTTCATCGTCGCAGACGACAATCACCTCAACCACGGAAGAAGATGGCAAGATGCACCCGGTTCAAATGCAATTATCTCGACCCGCAAAAGTTACGTGTTTATCGGCTATCGGTAATAACGGTGCTGCGGCAAAGTGCAACATCAACGGTGCGCCCGTGAAACCACCAAGCGAATCTGTAACGGCAACAGACAAACTGTATTTCCACTGCGAAGGCGCGGCACCCTTAAAATGCACCGCTGAGGTAGCGAAGTAGAGCCGCCGAGCTATCGTCCAAGCACTATTTTCGCCCCAAAATGAAAAAGGGCATCCATTCGAGGATGCCCAAATTCAATTGTCGCTCGCCCAGACATGCTCTGAGGTGTCCGACCAGCGACTTTACAAATATGACTTACTGCGATGCTGTGCGGAATGGAACTCAGGTACCGATGAGGCAGTACGTTTTGGTGCACACGGGGAGGGGGCGTGGAACAAAAGGCGGAGTGGGCGGCACTCCCCGGCAAACTAGGCCGTGGCTGTTTTGGCCGTGCCATGATCTGCGACATGCGCCTTCGCTGCCTCCCCGGCATGGTGCGTCGCGTATTCGTGATGGCCGCGGGCGAGGTGGGCATGATGCGCTGCGGTTTCGTGTTTTCCTGCTTCATGTTGCTTTGCGGCTTCCTTATGGTGTCGTGCCGCGTGTTCATGATGCTCTGCTGCCTTGCGGTGATGCTCTATTGCTTTTATTGACATAAATTTCCTCCTACCAATTACCGACAGTTATTGGAGATGTTCGCAACCTGCGGACTGGGATTTCGACTTGGACTTATAGGCGGGATTTCAATGTACACCCTGGTCCATCGCGCCGCAATGCTCTACTTGACCTGCCGGACGCTTCGACGTATCTCTTTATGGTCTCAAATCCATGCTTTCGGGGCTGCACCCGCCCTTATCGGTTGCGGCCCCGCGTAATCTCACGGCGGATCGCTTTGATAGAATCTTTCTAGCCCTTCCTCTACCAGAAGGGACAGCCATGCAGAGTGTTGGTACCAGTGAGTTCAACTTAACTTAGAAAATCTTCGCAAACGATTACAAGACATGTCAGATAAAGAATTAATTCGCTACGGAAAAGCTTGCCGGGATATGTTGACCCCGCAAGCGAATCTGGGCAGACCGCCGCGTGAAGTGTTCGTCGTTCAATTGCAGGAAGCCAGAAAAGAATGGAAGGCGGCATCCTAAGGTTTAGAATCTGGCACAAGCGAAAACTGAATGTGCGAAGTTGCAGAGATTCTTGGTGAAATTGTGTTACATCGCGGGTGCCAGATCCATCGGTACCAGAATATTTTGGATATGGACGGGCCCTCCAAGTTTGGCGCGATCTTCTGGTCGACGACGCTAAGCCACGAATTCAACAATACGGCGCAAAAGAACCAGGAAATTACTTTATTTTCGACCAGTACAATCGCCAAAGAATCCCGATGAAAGTTCAGCCATCTTAGAACTACTCAGCTTTTTAGTGGGATGGATTTTGAGTGCTGGTCGCAGACGTGTGTGGCGAACTGCTTGTCGCGCTCGGCTTTGTAAGCCTGCTTCATTTTATCAAGCGGTTTGCCAAGTCGCGCGGACTCACTACGCGAATCTCTTGGGAAGGCAATCACGGAATTGTTCGGGACTCACCGCTAAGCATTCCCTGCGCTGTAAGAGGCTGGGTTGGTCGCAAGAGTCGCGGAGGCTGTGGTTTCGCGCTTGCTCCGTCACACGCTACGCTATATTGACTTGGAAGGTCAAAGAAGGGTTACCGTATGCAACTGCATACCAGAGCCCATCCGCTCCCATAATGAAGTACACGTCCTGCTGGTAAAACCACGCCGGATATGCTCCAGCATAGAACCAATAGCCGCCGTAGGAGTACTCCCGGCGTCCATTAGATAGGCGTCCCCCGGTTGCAACGAAGCGGGCATGATGGTCAGGACCGAACTTGCTAGTACTATACTCGTGCCCACGGCTATCTTTCTGACCATTCTTAGCATACTGGCCTTGTGACTGCTGTTCATGACCGGCTTGCTGTTCCTTTGGCTCCGGCTTGGCTTCTTCCTGTTTTGCAGGCTTGGCTTCTTCCTGCTTTGCAGGCTTGGCTTCATCCTGCTTTGCAGGCTTGGCTTCATCCTGCTTTGCGGCAGGCGCGGCGCTCTCCTCCTGCGCGAAGGCAGGAACGGTCACCCCGGAAAGTAGTAGCAATGCTCCAACGATTACTGGCTTCATGTGTTTCCTCCACAATTTAGCTGGGACAAAGGCCTCAATCTCATCCTAAAGATCTACGGGCGTTTGTGCTGTCCACTTTGGCACAGACTACGGAAATTCTTATTGGGGGAAGATAACTCCCGGTTAGCCATGTCTGCGTCTTCGACGCGTCGCCGGTGCCAGATCCATCGGTACCAGAATATTTTGGATATGGACGGGCCCTCCAAGTTTGCGGCGTGGAGCCCTCATTTATCGACAGAAAACGGCTAGTTGTTGCGGAGAGCCGGGAATTTCCGCAAATTGAAGATTCTTAGCGAAATTTGGTCTCGAAAATGGCTGCAGAACTGCTGCGGATCGTCACTCCGCTATCGTGATCCATACAGAGACCGATTCACCAGCCCGCTCTTTCCCACTGCAGAGTTTTCTCTGCGAACTGGATATCATGTTTTCACGTCTTTTTTCCTTACTGCATTTCAGAAAGGTTTTTGTAGGAGGGCGTCGTTTTCATCCCGCCGCTCCAAAAGGAACTGAATACTGCCTTCAGCAAGAAAAGAATTGATCAGCCACCTCGTACTCTTGGGTCTGTTTAGCGCTTCCATACTCCGAGAGCTTATCCACCCATCGATCTGATTCTTTCGGGCGCAAACGCTGGCCACTGGTCTCACACGTCCGCTCACCAGTAATAAAGGGGATCTTTGCAATTATTACCTTCGTGAAATTGACTCTGGACTCGTTCTTGCCCCCAAATCTTACGTCCTGCTCTTTTGGGATGTACTCGAAAGTGTTCGTTCCGCTCAGCGTAATAACGGTCGATAGCGTCCTTCGTTGCTTCAACGGAACAATAATCGCTGTTGTGTATGATCCCCCGAGCCATTCCGCTGAATACGGATTCGATCACATTGAGGAATTGCGCCCCTGCGGGCAGCGGGGCGGTTTTTACAACCGGATATCCTTCGGCCACTGCTTCATTATTCCGATATTGAATCCGCAGCAGATCCATCATCTTGATCATCTCCTGGGTGTTCTTCTTGTTTGAATAGAAGTGCGTGATCTGGTTGCGCGATAGTTCCAAAGCCGCAGTGATAATCAAGTAGCCCTTCGGCTTCTCCCATTGAGGCACCGTATAGGTTTCTTCCGCACCCACCAGCTTCCGCCCTCCTTTTTTCTTGACTGCGAACGGGCCGAATTCGTCGATCGAAAAGAAGGCTTCGTCATCCTTCAGCTCCGTTAGAATGTTAACTATGCCTTCGACCTTGGTCTGATAATTTGGATCCTTGCTGGTCAGCACCATCCTCGCCTTCCGCCACTTGTAACCCGCGGCTTCGATGAAGGTACGAATCAAATGGCGTGACACGGAATGCCCCTGCGTTCGCAAAATCTCCTGCATGTCGGCCATTTTCCAGGTTGTTCGATTGATCCCGTATGTTGAGGGAGGCGAATGTAGCAGTGCGAAGACCGCTTGTCTGATTCGATCATCTTGAGACTTCTTCCGAGTATTGACCCTCTTGGCGAAGAGCGCTGCCGTGGATCCCTCTTGAAATCGTTTCCAATACCGGCGCACTGACCCTTTAGAAAGATGAAGAAACGAACACACGAAAGGCCAGCCGATCCCTTTCTGATGGGAGAGCACGGTCATTGCCTTCTTGCGCTGGGCAAGAGGACCTTCGCGCGCGCCTCTCAATAATTTGTCAAATTCAAGGACATGACTAAGCTCCTTTTTCAGCTCAACACGAGGAATGGCTCCGTGTTGCATTGCTCGCATCCATTCAAAGACTTCGCTTCGCTCAGCGGCCAGATCCACTAGTTGCGATGATAGTCCGAGTTCGGCCTTTCTCTTCCTGACGTACCCACGAACAGTCGAACGCGCCACCCTCACTCCATCCAATTCGCACTGGATTTAATGATGGATGCTCGATGCAGAATGTCTTTGGGCATATGGAATATCACGATCCGCCAACAAGATGGCATCGATGAGAGGAATCGCGGGCGCCAGATTGGTATGCCGCCTCAGAGGCACTTTCCGTTTCTTCGGAAAGGGGTTGTCAAGCGCATCCCGCACCAACCGGCGATGGATTTTGAACATCTGCGCAATTCCCCTGATGGTTCCCACTCCCAACCGGTATTCGCGTCGGATCTTTGCATACAGATCGATCTTGTCTTTTAGGTTCATTTAGATTCTCCCGTCTGCTCAGTCAACTCCATGATTCCCGCTCGTTATTTATGACTGAGCGCCTGTCTCACTATGCTTCAGTTGCTGCAGCGATAACCGGAGCGCGAAACCTTTCTGGGATTTTGGCGATCAAGGGTGTGTCCGACAAAGAGAAATTCCGTACCGTTCTCCGTACCGTTGAAACTTCGTCTTAGGCGTATTTCGGCGTGCTTAGGCGGTCCCCGTCGTTCTGTAAGTTGTTCAGCGTATTGGTTAGCTGACCTTTGACACGGTAGAGGTCTGGGGTTCGAGTCCCCACGGGCCTACCATTTATTTCAACAACTTGGTGGGACTAGACTCGGATTCCGCGATCTGGTTCAACATAGAGTTAAACACAGAAGCGCTTAGTGTACCCTGGGCTCCACGGCAACAAGATCGGATTCAACGGTTACGATCGGAGTCAACCCGTCCAGCGCCTTTCGTTTTGGTTCCATGCGGATGTGGCTGTAATGCTCCATCATCTTCCGTGAGACGTGCCCGGCAATGCTCAAGACCTCCGCTTCGGGAGCGCCGCCTTCAAGCAATTCCGTAATGCACTGATGCCGAAGATCGTGGAACCGCAGCCCTTTCAGTTAGAGTCACCTGTCAATTCCTGGAACTACGCAGCAAGAGAATGATTCAATCCGACTGATTCTGCCACCGTGCGACGGGTAAACGCCATCCTCGATATATCGCCATAACTCGCAGCCAGAAGCAAAGGAGTGCGCCCACGGTCATCATTAGAAAAGCCGGGTAATGCAAAACAAATCCGATCACTACTACGACGCCAGCGGCCAGCGCAGCAACAGCATAAATATCCGCCTGAAGCACTGTCGGCGTTTGGTTGACAAGCACATCGCGCAGTATTCCACCACCAATCCCGGTTAGCACTCCCATAAAAATCGCCATCACCGGATTGAGTCCCGCAATGAGCGCCTTTTGTGTGCCGGCGACGGCAAACAGGCCGAGTCCCGCGCCGTCGAATAACAACACCAGCCTGCGACGTTTATCGATGTCGGGATACCAGAAGAACGTCACCAATCCCGCCAGAAGAGAGACCCCGAGATAGCGCCAGTCGCTAATGGCCGCTGGTGGCACCGCGCCAATCAGCACATCTCGCGTGATCCCGCCGGCATTACCGGCCGCGAACGAGAGTGCCATCAGACCAAACAGATCGAACCGGCTTTTGACACCTGCTGCCGCACCGCTGAGTGCGAAAACAAACGTGCCAAGCAGATCCACAGCATCCAGAAAAGGGCCCGCTAGTTGATACCCGTGGATCAGCAAGCTGTTCACGAGACCAGCCACGCATGCGCCGCGACAACGAGGGCCTTCACACCGGTTTCCAGAGTCGGATGAATGACTGGTGCAAAGGCGGGGTTATGGTTAGTTGGAAGCGAGCTGAGTTTTCCTTCTTTCTTTGCCTTGGCGTACACCGCTGGATCATCTCCGCCGAAGAACCAGTACACTGCCGGAACATCCCACCCAGCTCCAAAGCAGCCGAAGTCCTCGCTTGCCATAGTGGGCTTTGTCTGTTCGATGGAACCGGCAGCGAAGTTCTCGAGAAATGCATCGACGAGCTTCTTTGTCGCGTTTGGATCATTCCTTACTGACGAATACTGATCGAGTGGCGTGATCTCTGGCGGTCTTGGCGCTCCTGATGCTGCTGCCTCAGCCTTCGCAATGCGTTCAATCGCCACGAGCACGCGCTTGCGCACACCCTCGTCAAATGTGCGCACATTCAATTTGATCAATGCCTCGTCCGGAATAATGTTCTCTTTCGTGCCGGCCTGCAGCGAACCGATTGTCACCACTGCGGAATCCGTGGGCGCCACCTCCCGGGAAACGATCGTTTGCAGCCGCATTACGGTCGCGGCGGCCATAACTACGGGGTCGATGCTGGACTCGGGCATCGAGCCGTGCGCGCCGCGCCCGAACATGCGAATCTGCAGGCTGTCGGCCGAAGAAGTGACAATGCCCGCACGCCAATCGATGTTCCCGGACGGCAAACTCATGACGTGCTGCCCTAGCACAACGTCCGGTTTTGGAAATCGTTTGAACATCCCGTCATCGATCATCGCCTTAGCACCTTGCGCGGTTTCCTCCCCTGGCTGAAAGACCGCTATCAGTGTCCCTCTCCACGCGTCGCGGCTCTTTGCAAAAAGACTTGTTGCGCCAATCAAGCAGGCAACGTGCATATCGTGCCCGCACGAGTGGGCTACAGGTACGGTCTTGCCGCTAGGGTCAATCCCCGTGACGGTGCTCGCGTACGGAAGGCCAGTCGCTTCTTTGATGGGTAGAGCATCCATGTCCGCGCGCAGCATTGCGGTGGGTCCATCGCCGTTACGCAAGATACCTACGACCCCAGTCTTGCCGACCCCCGTGGTCACGTCAAAGCCCAGCGCCTTCAGATGACTCGCAGCAATTCCAGCCGTCCGAATCTCCTGCATCGACAATTCCGGATGCGCATGGATGTCTTTATAGACGGCCTCCAGTTCCAGAAGCAATGTGGCGAGACCTGCAATTATTTCTGTCGGCTTGTTCTCGCTCATGAAATTAGTCTCCTTACGGCAGATCGCCACCTGTGGACTTAGTGGCAATTACTGTTGTCCGCGTTGGCGATTTCCAGAAATGTAATACTAACTGGTGCAAAACTGATGTGACCAGCGCGCGTTGACTGACCCAGAAATTGTGGCATGTCGCCATCTCTGTTCAGTTGAAGAGTCTTCCCATTGAGCTGGACTGATGTGTCTTGCAGTTGCTTGGCAGTCAGCGTGTAGCGTTCTGCATCAGACGGCAATGTAATTTCAAGGGCTTGCTGCCGATCGGCATTGATGACCAGGAGCGTGACGCCGCCGGGATGGTTCTGAAGGCAGTGGGCATAGACGTACACATTCGGGATTGGCGATGTATGGGGATCCAGAACCGTCGCGCCCATGAGGCGTCGCCAAAGCAAAGCGGCCCAATAATTCGGACGTGGTGCGAAGGTGTTTTCGTCTAACAGACCGTAGTCGCTTGCTGCCAGCGTGTTGTGCATGATCACTTTCACGCCGCGCTGGGCGAGGCTTGCATGTTGAACAAGATATCGGAACGTGTCCAGAAAAGTAGACGCCCAGGGATTTCCACCGCAGGCTGCATCGGCGGTTTCCGTAATCCAAAGTGACTTGCCTGGCTCGAACCTGTCTCGAAGGTCGGCGTAAAATGCGCCAATCTTCTCCGAGCGGGAGAGCCAGTCTTGAGAAAGTGCCGCTGCCGCCGTTGTTTGTGACGATGCGCCCATGCTTGCGCACCGCTGCGAAGCAGCCGCATAGAGGTGGTAAGAAAAAACGTCGAATACGGGACCCGCTGCGTGGAGCAGGTCTTCCGATTTCAGCATTCCGCCACGCATTGGCATTGCGAACGGTCCCTCGCCAACTGAACCTGGACCGAGAAATAGTGTATCGGGCGCAGTTTTCCGAAGGAACGTACGGAAGACCGCAACGTCGCGGCCATAGCTTGCGGCATCGTATCCCTTTGGTGCGCCGCCCATCGCTGCATATGTCGGCTCATTCATGAATTCGGTTGCGGCGATCCGCCCGCCAATAGATTTTGTGTACCCGAATAATTTTCCGGCCTGCTCGGAGGTCCACAAACCTTGAGCATTGCGCGGTCCGGAACCCGTAGCTACCGAAGTGACAATCTCGGCATTCACTGCGTGAGAAAAATCAACAACGCCCTTCCATTCCTTTCGCGTTAAGACTCCGCTGAATCCTGATGGTGCAGTGGCTGGGGCGGCATTTTCCGAATCCTGAAAATAAACGCTATTGGCCCACGTACCGCTGACTCGCACATATGCGGGTCCCAACGCCGCTGCCAACTTTCGCAATCGAGGATTCGAAAGGTCAATGGGTGCTCGATATTGATAGAGGTTCGGGTTTATTCCTGCCGGAGTGAAACCCTCCTGCCGTGCGGGCTCTTGCGCGTTACTGTTGTTTGTAGCGGAACTCTCGTATGGTTTCCAAAATCTTCCGCCGATTACTTCCACCATTTCAATGTTGTAGGACTGGAAGTGCTCATCGACAACACCAATGGGGGGCATCTTGGCGGAATCAAGTGACGCAACCTGTGTCGTCAATTGAATCCCCGGAAACACGAAAGCCCCAGCACATAAAGTTGCAGCTAAGCACAGTCCCGAACGCGCGATCCTGCTCATTCCATTGCCTCAATCGAATCCCGAGTGCTCACGACAATCGGCGTATGGCCCTGTGAGCAAATGCAGATCGCGAGCGCGGGTACGACCAAATCTGGACCGTCGCGTTTGATTGTTCATGAAACACCGCAATAGGCGGTCTGAAGTTTCTTGGCATACCATGGCTGGACCTTATTCCGAAGAGCCTGCTTACAATATCACCCAAGTGAAATGGTTTCTCCCGAAACTTCGTTTGAAGGGCCTTGCCACTACCCGCTGCGTGTCTGCTGAAACAAACAATGATGTAAAGTCTCAGAACGATGCCTCAACTTGGTCGATCAGAGAAGCCTGCTCCCACGAGTCCGTGGCGACCTCTCGGTAGCCGAATATTACGAAATCTGCGCGTTGCGGACTTGGTCTCCGATATTGGGGCTTTCATGCAGAGTGTGGGTGCAGCGTGGCTGATGACCTCGCTCACCAATAATCCATCTACATTGCATTGATTCAGACCGCATCCGACGGAACATCGCTCCTCATCCGTTGCGGAGAGCCAATGTACAGTCTCGGGCAAAACTCACCGCAGATATGGCTAAAACGGTGTATCTTCCGGTAGGCGCGACATGCCCAACGAGGTAAACGTAACGTCTTTGCGGATCTCCAAGGGGCGCACCGTGATGTAGAGATCGGCCCTTGAACGACCGACGGTGAACGCAATGTAAGGTTACACCGCGCAAGTTGTTGGGTGGTCACTTCGAAGCACCATACGCTGCAAAGGTAAGGGAGCGACGCAAATGCCGGAACCGACGCAGAGGAAAAAGATAGTCGTGACCAAGGATGGACCGTACATGGTTCGGGCGAAGTACCCATCGCGATTCAGATCATCACTCCCAACAGCGAGGGATCTTCCTAGGAATGGAAGGAAGGCGAGTCATTTGACGCGAAATCCGGCTACGCGCTTTGCCGCTGTGGTCATTCTAAAAGCAAACCATTCTGCGATGGTTCTCATGGCAAGATTGGGTTCGATGGCCGTGAGACCGCGAGCCGCGTGCCTTACGCCCGGCAAGCGGAAACCATTGAAGGGCCAACTCTTGTGCTTAGCGATGCCGAAAAACTGTGCGCGTTTGCTCGGTTCTGCGATGCGGGTGGAAAGATTTGGTCGCTCATGGAACGGACCGATGAGCCCGAGGTTCGCGAACTGGTGATCCGCGAGGCAATGCATTGCCCGGCGGGCCGCTTGGTCGTGCACGATAAGAAAGCGCCGCAGAGGGAGATCGAACATCCCCTGCCTCCCTCAATCGGTGTGGTCGAGGATCCAGCCATGGGATGCAGTGGGCCGCTCTGGGTGCGTGGGGGAATCACGGTCGAGTCACACGATGGCAAACGGTACGAAAAACGGAACCGTGTGACGCTCTGCCGTTGCGGAGCGTCCGAAAACAAACCGTTTTGCAATGGAGCGCACGCAAGCATTAAGTTCAATGATGGTCTTTACAATAAGTGAATCCACTGAACCGCGCTGTATTTTAGGAGGCTCACATGACACAAGCGAACCCACAGAGTAATCTCGAACTCATGCGGACACTCGACGATTCGTGGAACGCACAGGACTGGGTACGTTTGAAAAGCGGCATTCCAGGGACACTACTGTGTTTTGGCCGGGTCAAGCCGAGCCGACAAGAGGACGCGACAATCACAAGGCGGAGTCCATCGAATTTTTCAAGACGTTCCCCGACAATCATCTGATCAATCATCCCTATAAAGTGGAGATTGCTCAGGGCGAATGGACGTGTACCGTTGCGGATTTTAAAGGCACGATGCGCGGACCGATAAAGGGGCCGGACGGCAAGCTGATCGCGCCGACCAACAAGAAGTTTCACATCGAGTTCTGCACCGTCGCACACTGGAAGAATGACGAGATCGTCGAAGAAAAGCTCTTTTATGACTTGGTCGGATTGCTAAAACAGATTGGAGTTATGTGAGGTTTTTGGGCCGTTTCGCTAAACATCCTTCATAGTTCCTTCCTTCAGTAACCTACCGTAAAGCGCCGCCGGACATGCGCGGGACGTTCCAGTTCGTCGATCATTGCAACGGCGTAATCCTGAACCGAAATCTCGCTCTTACCGGTGGCGTCTACCAAAAGCTGATCGTTTCCCAGGCGAAACTTTCCCGTCCGCTGCCCTGGCTTCAGTTCGTTGATTGCAGCTTGAATCCGACCCGCAAGATTTTATGGTCACGACCGGTTACGTTCACTCTGCGAATCGCGATTCGGTTGTGATGTGACCCGGGTCCTTTTTCTATTCGAAGCAGTACTTCTATATATATCGATGAGATTTTGAGCTTGAGCACCGCCGAGTAATCGCATGCATGCATATGCACGGCGAGACTCCGTGACTTCGGCCAGATCTGCTGACAAGCGCTTAATTATGTCAGCTATCCTTCGTCGGCCGTTGCAAAGACGGAGGAGACTCGCCATCCAATTTGATACTCGAACCAAACGGTCGAGACCGGCAGAGACCTCGCGTGTAATATAGTAATGTGGACCCCGCTCCCAAAGGGGTTTACTCCGTACCCTCAGTCCTTCGACGACGCCCTGGATGTCAAAGTCAAGCTCTATCACAACTGCGCTTTTTTTCCTTACAGGTTTATCAAGCCTCCGCAAAGCAGCTCCGTTTGCCAAAACGTCTCCGGTGGGAGTAGTCGTTTTATTTGTTGCAACAGTTCGTCTAATGGTGTTTTCGTAAACCAGCAGCGCACCCACAGCGCTATCGCTGGCCGCCTCATGCGACCAAACGAAAGACAGAAAGTCTTGTCGGAAATCGTTAGTGCGATAGTAACCTCGTAAGTCAGATCCACTAAGGCTCGGCCGTACCTCAAGTCTGAACTCTCGCCATTCCAAAAAGAAATCCAGCATTCCCTTCGTGGCTTGATCAATCGCGGTAAGAAGCCATCGAAAACAAGCCGTGCTCAATAACGCGAACTCCCGAAGTTCGATAAGACACGCACGCTCCAAGTTTCTCGTCGGAATAGAATAGAAATTAGGGAAGATGTCAGGATAGGAGCGGATCAGCTGGAAATCCTCCTCATTCTTGCTCCGGCCTTGGCGTGACATGCCTGAGCAGAGTTCTTCCAGGACTAGTTCATGCTTATGCTTGGAATAAAGTGGCGTATCGGCTAAAGGCGCCAGAAGATTTAGTTGCGGACTCGACTTCGGGCAGCGCGCGGAGTGCATGAAGATGCGAATTGTTTGCCGCAAATCCTCTGGTGTCTCGTCCGGGAAACCGGTAATCAAAGCGACGGTACTGTAGATCCCCAGTCGTTCGGTTTCATCGAGAATCTCCTCAGCCCTCTTTGGGTCGAGGTTCTTATTGATGATTTTTTGCATTCTATCCGAGCCGGTCTCCACACCAAAGAAAATCCCGCGGCAACCGCCCCTAGTCATCAACGCGAGCAACTCCTCATCGACGCAATCTGTACGGGCACTACATGACCACGTAAATTCGTCCCTTGACGCGACCATCGCTTCACAAAACGCTGCCACACGTCGCCGGTCAACCGTGAACATATCGTGCACGAGCTTAAAGTTCCGTATGGAATATGTCGCGGCTATCATGCGCATATCGCGTAATACCCGCTGCGGAGAGCGGAGCCGAAAATTGCGACGGAAGAAATCATTGGTCGAACAGAACGTGCATGCAAACGGGCATCCGCGACCCAGTTCGATGGTCGCTATATCGCGGCCACCCAAATCGTTGGTCAGGTGATAGGCAGGAGAAGGAAGCTCGTCCAAGTTCTCGATCACTGGTGCGTTGCTGTTTCTCCGTGGCTGTTTCCCTACGCGATAACTCAGACCCGGTACTTGATCTAGGCGTTGTTCACCCTCGAGTTGATCTAAGAGGAGGAGTAAGGTTTGTTCTGCTTCTCCGCGAAGGATTAGATCGACAAAGGGAAATGACGAAAGAGTTTGAATGTCGACAACGGACGCCTGTGGTCCTCCGAGCAGAATCATTGACTCTGGCCGAACCGCTTTAAGTCTTTTGGCGATCCTTAACGTCAAGGGATAGCTGCTGCAAATTGAACTGAAGCCGTAGATATCAGCATGTTTCGCAGCAATATAGGAGGCACCGATTTCGGCGAACTCTTCGTCTAGACGGACGTCAGCAGATGTTTTAAGTCCTAAGAAGGTGCGGTTCAAATCGAACACGCTAAGACTCACACCGCGCCCCTCCAGCACTGCTGCGAGACTTAGGATGCCTAACTGCGGTTCGCAAACCTCCTCAATCACCTGACTACTAGAGATCTCTACGGCATCCGCGAACTCCGCAACAGTGGGGGCGGTGACAAGGCAGATATTCATTTTGGCTTACGAGGCGGTCTGGAGGGCCGCCTGGGCCCCCCGCCCTCATTCGCGATGATGACTACAACGTTTTCACTGTTACGGTAGAAATCCGTTGGTTTATTAGCCAGGGCTTCTTCGATGGCTCGTTCAACGTCTTCGATCGTCGGTTTTGGCCCGATTTCTACTTTGATTTCTTTCCTGGGACCGCGCTTGGTTGACTTTTTCTTCATAGCTCCCCCTCCGCGCGGGAATGTATAAAATTATGACGTTGCTTGCAAGACGATTAGTTGGATGGCTTAAAGAATGGAATGGAAATTCTCTCTTTCAACACTCCGGTCCAGATACTTGAATTTTCTTCGCCCACATCGAGATAGACCGAGTCACCCGAGACAGAAAGGTTGAACGATCGCGCCACCACCGAGGCGGGAGAAAACCGCTGATTGTGATAGTGTACTACCGCAAATGGCTTTCCCCAGGATGTCCTGGATTCCGAGTCGAAGTGTTGTCCCCAAACGCAGGAGAAGCCATCACGCGTCGACATATAGTAAACCGTCTTTCCGTCGCCCGACCATCGTGGCCGGGCACTGAATTCCGACTGACTTGTTATCGGAATCCATTCACCGCTAACCGCTTGAGTTGAAGTCGATAACTGAACGGCGAACACTTGCTTCGTGGTGCCATCTCTCGTGACAGTAAAGAGCAAGTACTGGTTTACAGGAGACCACGACGCGTCGCCAAGGGAGATGCCGTCTGCCTCCATGATCGTTTTTTCCTCTCCAGTTTTAAGAACTGCCATTTTGATCTTTGAGGGCACGCCGCTCTTGTAAAAAACCGCGCGATCACCGTCGAACCATCCCGTTGGATTGCCACATCCCGTACACAGTCGCTTCGCCGATTGACCGCGGGTCAAGGTGACCAGTGATTGCCCTCCCACGCCGCGTTCCTCAAAGGCGACTGTCTCGCCAGAGTCATCAACAACCGGTGAGAGCTTGTCTACGTCGGAAGACAAGAATAATGATTCGGTCCCGGACCGCATGTCCGTAATCCACACATCCCGTCGACTTCCAAAGCCCCTGGAGTAAACGAGCCAACGCCCATTGGTAGAAACGCTGGGGGAAATATCAACCGCCGCGTCATGCGTTATCTTTGTAACTCGGAGCGCTTTGGCGTTTGATGCATGCTCGATGCACCACACGTGGAGTGCACCCGTATAATGCTCAAACGCTATGGTGCCGTCGTCCGCAAGAGAAGCATCGACTTCCCTGGCGTCTCCCGCGGTCAACTGTTGGGGTTTCCCAGAAACCTTCAGGTTGGCCTCGAATATCGGAAGTGTCCAAAGGCTTGTCCTGGCTCCACGCCTGCCACTGAAAAGCAACCTGTCGGCGTACCAGCCGCCCACATCCATCGGTTGGATCTGTTCTTTGCGTAACAGCGCCAGTCCATCAGTATTCTCGACCCTCGTTTGGTCGCGGTTCGTCACCCACCATTCGGAGCAAGCTGGCATCGGTATATCCGCCCTGTGGCAACCTGCGAAAAGGATGAATCGCCCGCTGGGGCTCCACACCGGAAACCGGGCGTCAACAAAATCCGGAACGAGGCGCGTGGATAACCCGTCAGAAAGCGATAAGAGAAATATTCGTCCTGACGCGAATGTGTCGTCCGGATCGCCAGTCCAATAAATAACGCTCTCACCGTCTGGAGAAAACCGCGGATCTCTGCCATAAGGAACGAGCAAGTGCTCATCTCCGGTCGGACCTTTGGCGAGGTAGATCCCGCCGCCGTTCCTTTCGGAGCGGAAAACCACGGCGCTCCCGTCCGGAGCAATGCTGACGTCCCCATCAGTAGACGGGTCGGTCGTAACCCTCACTGGAACGCCTGAGGGGAGATGTTGCATCCAGATGTCCAGATTCCCGGTTTCACCGCGGTCCGAGCTGTAAGCAATAAACTTGCCATCGCGAGATAGACTTGGACGAAGTGAGAGGTCTGTGGCGGGCGTCAATTGCAACCCCGCTTCCACGCGCCTAATACGAAGTTCAGACCTCAGGAACACAACGCCAATGACCATCGCCGCCAAGGCGCCCACAGCGATTGCGATCAAGGTGCTTTTTGACGATTTAGGCGGCCTTAATGCGGTCATAACATCCCGGACATGTTTAAAACGATCTTGAGGGCGGAACTCAAGACAACGACTGATTACAGCCTCCCAGCGAGGAGTAAGACCGGCTAGGGGCAACACCGCTCGACTTGCGCTGGTAGGACACGATGGACGTTGACCTGTAAGCATCTCGCAGATGACTACCCCGAGCGCATACTGATCAGCGGCAAATCCTACCTGACCACCGCGTTTCTGTTCCGGTGCCATGTACTGGGGTGTGCCAACTCCGGACGAATCCAGGCCGCCACTGAGCTCCGTCAAGACGTTTAACGCCAGACCGAAATCGGTGATAACGGCCCGAGTTCTGGCCCTTTCTGTGCTTACTAGCATCACATTGCTACTTTTGAAGTCTCGGTGAACAACGCCCAAGTCGTGCGCGGCGGAGAGACCTGCTACCATCTGCTCGATCAACACGAGTGCCTGACTGGCAGGTAGCGGTCCTCCGCGCTTGATCAGGTGTGACAGTGTTTCGCCGTCAAGTAGTTCCATAGTTAAAAACCAGATCCGGTCACCAGAAGGCTGGGTATGCGAGAACACTTCGTAAACTCTACAAACATTAACTTGAGAGATGGCACGCGCCTGTTTTACTTCACGTTTGAAGCGCTCTATCGCAGAAAGACTGAATGCAATCTCTGGCCGAATGGTCTTGAGAGCAATCCTCTCTTTCAATTCGGAGTCCCACGCCTCATAGACTTCCCCCATTCCCCCGCTGTTCAGAAAGTGTAGAATTTCAAAGCGGCCGGCAACAACCTGACCGGAGATCAGGGATTGGTCAATCTTCTGGTGAAGTGACAAAGTGGAAGATTCAAGAAAGTCGACAGTTTGGGTGGCCGAAACGCTTTGATCCCTTTGGACGTGAAAGCGCCGCACGGTCCTCACTCCCTTCCGGAAGAGGTCAGGAAGTCCTGACAGGAAGAAGTGTTTCACCTCGAACCACATCCTTGAAGTCTCGTCGGCCATAAACATGAAACCGAGGGCCCTATCTAGATACTTCACAGAGCCAAAAGGGTCAACACTCAAGTGGTATATCTAGTTTTCGGGCGGCAACCTCGAGTGCGTCGCTCCTTGGAGCCCTGTACGTAGGGTCACTTAGTCGCAGGAACCGCCGCCACTTAGCTCCCGGAGGAATACCCTTGAATTGAGCCCGAAGCTGCCCCCACATGGAAGGCCGCTAACGACAGCCTTTTTGGCTATTTCTTTTCCAATGGTTGAACTGCACTCCGTGAGATTCAGACTGCCAACCGTCTGGTCCCGAACCGCAAGAGCAGTGGGACAAAATAAATCTATCGCATTATCGGCGTCGGAGAGTGTGCGATCTCCTCCCTTTAATCGGGCTCCCAGTTGGGCTACAAAGCGGTATCTATCCAGCAACCAGCCTTCTCTCTTTGAAGTGCTGGAAAAACTCTGGGCTCAGGAGGGGCTCGATCTCTCGCCTGAGGTTCCCAGGGGGCAGCGGATCAAGAGGCGCAGTCAAGATTAACCCGCAATTTGTATCTTTAGTCGCGAAGTTATCTGCCGCTTTGGAAGAAGGTGATAATCTCGTCCTTACGTATAAGAGCGAGCCAACCCCGTGGATATCAAACTGGAGCCACGGTTCATCTTTTCGATCGAGAATAACGGAGGACTGAGTAACAGTGGGTCCAAACGTTTGGCTAGCTGCTTCATCCAGATGTTCATTGTTAGAAGCCCCGGACTCCAAACTGGGAATCCGGGTCCTCCTGTAATACTGATGGGTGCAAGATGGGTGCGGGATGTAGTGCTCGATCAGCCGGCCTCTTGGGGCGGTAGTCGAGGTGCACCACGCCGTTGCCGAAGCGTCGTTCGGCCAGCTACAGCACGTCCACAACGATCAGCGTGACGTCGTCCTGCTGAGCCATCGAGCCGGGTTGCCACGCGCGGATCTCCTCGAGAAGCTTGACCATTAACTCAGAAGGCCGGCTCATCTGCGAGCCGAGAAGAACCTGCTCAAGTTTGCACTCACCGAATGCTTCTCCTTTCGCATTTTCGGGCTCAATCAAACCATCCGTGTACAGGACTAGCCGGTCACCAGGGCACAGTTCGATCTCGCGAACCGGATACTCGGGTTCAGCCGCCACTCCGAAAACCAGGCCGTTGCTTTCGATGCGCTGCAATTTTCCCGCGCGTGAGAGGAGCAGCGCCGGATGTCCTGCGGCAGAGTAGCGCGCTTTGTAATTCTCCGTGTCGATAAACAAATATGCGGCGGTAACGAACTGATCGTGGCCTTGCCAGGAAAGCATCCGATTTAAGCCCTGTAATACTTCTCTCGGCGAATGCGCGCAGGACACGATGGTTTGCACAGCCGTCTTCATCATCGCTGCAATAAGTGCTGCGGGGACGCCGTGACCCGACACGTCGGCGACCAGTACCCCAAGATGGTGATCATCCAACTCGATGAACTCATAGAAGTCCCCGGCAACCGTGGACATGGGATGATAACCGGCCGCGATGCGGAGCCTGGGCAGCGCAGGGACGTTCTCGGGAAGAATGGAAAATTGAATCTGGCGTGCGGTTTCCAGTTCGCTCTCGATGGTTAGCAGGCGCCGCTCATTCTCAAAGGTTCGCTGCACCGCCACGTATCCCAGTGCGATGATCCACACAGTAAACGCAATGGGCACGAGGTAGGGAGGCGCCTCGCGACCTAGAGCCCTCGATGCGACCGGGAAAACGGCAGCGAAGGCGATCAACGGCACGACAATGCTCAAAACACGGCTCTGTATGACGAGGTATTTCCGGGAGAGGCTGGGGATCACGACTACCAGAGCAATGGCAAGCAGCATGAAAATCGCCACCAGGCTGTTAACGACGATGAACCTGTATGGCCGGCCGGTCGCCGCGTACCAGGCCACGCTGAGGACTCCGGCAACTGCGCCTGAAGCAGCGAGCCATCGCATGAAACGCCGCAATTTGCCGATACTGAGTTCGGCCCAGAACAAGGTACTAGGCACAACCAGGAAGTAGTCGATGAAGGTGCTGACACGAATCGGCCATGCCGGGTCCTGAGCAAGGCCAAAGGTCGTAGCGGTGCTCGCGAGACTGCGCGTGCCAGCCATCCCGATAAACAGTCCAAACCAGAGCAGCACACGAAATCCCCGGCGGCGGCCGATCGCTGCGACACTGCAAGCGCATATTCCAACGAACAAGAAGACCGGTCCGAAGAACAGTTCAGGCAGGTGCCCGCGAATCAACACGAGCAGTGGATTTTCCAGGTTGATGGCGATGAAAATGGTCTCGATCGTCTGCGACTCCACGCCCCGCCTCCAATAGCAGCCGCGTCGTGCCGATGCCGCAGTCGATCATACATGCAGACGGGACGCGCATATGTTTCTCCGCCCACGATCGGTGACGCGCTCGTGCTCGAAGCACCGATGTGGAAATGTGACAAACGCTTGACGACAAGCTGAGACGTCCTCTGTAACGCACTACTTTATACAGAATCCCAGCCGGTCACCAGCCGTTCAGAAAACCCTTTAGCAGAAAAGTTGGAAGTGATTGATATCTCGTGGCAAGCCAGTGAAGGTTTTGAGCGTTCAGGATTCATGTCTTTTTTAACGATATGTCTCATTCATTTATTGGGAATCTCTCGTTGCTAATTATGTAATTTTTGAACTAGCGCATTTTCGTCATTAAGTGTCCAAACGTAACGTAGGTCCGACGTGACTCCGTTGCTGGCCACGCCTGAAACGGTCACAACCACCTTCCCCGTCGTGGCTCCGGTCGGAACCGGCACACTGATCGAGCTGGCTCCCCAGCTGGAAGGAGTTGCTGCAGTCCCATTGAAGGTCACGGTGCTTGTACCCTGGCTTGATCCGAAACTGGTTCCACTCACTCATACTGCGGCCAAGGATCTCGTCGAAAAGCTCGCCGACTTGGGCGTTCCGGGTGCGCAGGATCGCCCACAGGTCTCTATTTTGTCCAATCCTCGATCTTCAAGTGCGTTAGTCGGCGAAAAGAGCGATCGTTCGTTACCAGAACGGCCTCGATAGCCAACGCATGAGCCGCGATCATCATATCCAAATTTCCTATGGGGATCCCACCGATCTCGAGGGCGGCTCGCAAATCAGCGTAACGCCTTGCCGCGTTGGTATCCCACGGCAGAGAATCCACTCGCAGTAGAAATTCGTCGATGGCGGTCTTCAGCCGAACGGCCTCGCGCCGCCGTGCCGCCCCAAACAGCAACTCGGCCTCCGTGACTGCCGAAATCAAAACTTGAGACATGGGCACCTTCAGCAAACGTTCACGAACCCGTGGAACATTGCCCTTAATGATGTAGCTGGCAGTATTCGTGTCTAGCAAATAGCGTGGGGTCATCAGAAAAGCTTCCGCTTCTGTGGGGGTATGTCGTCACGTTCGGCCAGAAAATCCGAGGGCACGTCGATGCTCTTCATCAACTCGAAGAAATCCTCCCACGAGTCGGGACGCCGCGAGAGGATCACATCTCCCGTAGCCGGGTCGCGGCGTACGTACACCTCGGAACCCTCGAACCGATAATCCGAGGGAAGACGAACCGCTTGACTGCGGCCGTTGCGGAATAGTTTGGCAGTACGAGGCATAAGATCTCCTGGTGGTATATACCATGGTATATCACCTCTCACAACCCGTCAAGGTATAAGAATTCAACCACGATCAAATCCACCGGACCCAACCTGGCGATTGCGTTTGACCGGCACTTCCCTTAAGCAAATTGAACCGGTGACCAAGCTTTAAAGTAGATGCTCCTAGAGTCGAAATTCGGCAGCGTCGGCAAACTGCGAACGTGAATTTCTTCACCTGTAATTTCACCTTTTTTGACAATCACCCTCAGTGGTCACCCAAATCCGGCCAAGCGTGGTCACCCCAAAACCGGCCATGAGTGAAGCCCGGGACATTGACTCCGACAGGGGCCCTTATAGGCTCGGTCGGTATGAGCAATGTCTTGAGCGAAGAGAAAAAACAACAAGTCATCGCACTGGGGAAGCTCGGATGGCCTTTACGGCGCATCGAGCAAGCCACTGGTGTCCGTAGAGAGACAGCGAGTGCTTACCTAAAGTCAGCCGGGGTAGTGGTGTGCCTGCCCGGGTGGGGACGGCGAGCACCAGCAAAACCGGCCATAGGGGTGACCACCGACCCCGAACCGGCAAAACCGGCCAACAAGGTGACCATCGATCCCTCTGAGGCAAAACCGGCCATGGGGGTGACCACCGACTTTGGCCAGCCGATCTCACCTCCGACTGCCCAACAAGATCGGGCCACCAGTGCCTGCGAGCCGTACCGCGAAGTGATCGAGCAGGGATTCGGTCGCGGCCGGAACGCCATGGCCATCTGGCAGGACTTGGTTTCCGATCACGGTTTTCCCCACGGCTACCAGACCGTGAAGCGCTTTGTTCGCAAGCTGCGCGGATCAGAGTCACCACAAGCCGTGGGGATCATCCTCACCGCCGTCGGAGAAGAGGCCCAGGTCGATTACGGCAGTGGTCCGATGGTTCGTGACTCGCAGAGCGGCAAGTATCGCCGAACGCGACTGTTCGTACTGACGCTTGGCTACAGCCGCAAATCCGTACGCTTGTTGGTATGGCGTTCGAGTGCACGCATCTGGGCGGAACTCCATGAGAGAGCTTTTCGGCGCTTAGGTGGCTGCACCAGAGTTGTGGTCCTCGACAATTTGAAAGAAGGTGTGCTGCTTCCTGACATCTACGATCCCCTTCTTAATCCACTGTTTCGAGATGTCCTCGCACACTACGGTGTGGTGGCGTTGCCTTGTCGGATTAAGGATCCCGATCGAAAAGGAAAAGTGGAATCGGGGGTCGGCCACACACAGAAAACGCCTCTCAAAGGGATGCACTTCGAGAGTCTAGAAGAAGCGCAGGCGTATCTGGACCGCTGGGAAGAACGCTGGGCAGATACGCGTATTCATGGCACGACGAAACGGCAGGTAGCGGTCATGTTCGCCGAAGAAAAACCGCATTTGCTCCCTCTGCCTCTGGAACCCTTCCGCTATTACCAATACGGAGAACGCGTCGTTCATCTGGACGGTTGCGTGGAGGTGGAAGCCGCCTATTACAGCTTGCCGCCGGGATGGATCGGACGGCCGGTGAAGGTGCAGTGGGATGAACTGCACGTGCGCATCCTCCATGCGAATACCAACCAACTTCTGCGCGAGCACCTGCGTCAGAAGCGTGGCGGATATCGCATCCGGGAAGAAGACCACCCCAAGAAAATGCCGCTGAGCACAGCGCAACTCTTGCGGCGCGCCGAACACGCGGGAACCCAGATCGGCAAGCTCTGCCAGTTGATCTATCAGCGGCAAGCAGAGACGGGCATCCGCCGCATCCTGGGAGTGTTCTCCCTGATCAAGAAATACGGGGCGGCCGCGGTCGAAGACGCCTGCGCCACCGCTCTGGACATCGGCGTTGCGGAACACCGCTTCGTGCGCCGTTATCTGGAGCGCCGCCCACACCCGCAAATGTTTTTGCGCCAGATCGATCCCCTGATTCGCGAGCTCACCGAGTATCGCGATTTCGTCAATCTCAAAATCAAGGAGCAACCAGAATGAATCTGATCGAGTTGAATCGTTCCTTACGACAACTGCGTCTCGGCGGCATCGCTGCGGTACTAGAGACGCGCCTGCAGCAAGCCCAAGCGGAGCCGATGGCCCCCATCGACTTCCTTTCCTGTCTGGTATCGGATGAACTGACTCGTCGCGGGGACCGACTGCTGGAACGGCGCCGCAAACAAGCGCAATTTCGCGATCCGCAGGTGACGCTCGACAACTTCGATTTCAACTTTAACAAGAAGATGAATCGGAGCCTGGTCTTCGATCTGGCGACGGCCACCTTCATCGCTCGCCGCGAAGATGCACTTTTTCTTGGTCCGCCCGGCACCGGGAAAAGTCACCTGGCCCAGGCCATCGGGCAGGCGGTCATCGGCCAGGGCTATCGGGTGATCTACCGTGAGGCGCACGTCCTGCTCGAGGAAATCGCCGAAGCGGCCCTCGACGGAAAACGCAAAGAGCACATGGAACTGCTGGCCACCGTCTCCCTGCTGATCATCGATGACTTGGGGATGCGTAAGTTAGGGCCCACAGCGGCAGAAGAGCTGCTGGAGATCGTCATGCGCCGTTACGAACGCACGAGCACGTTGGTGACGTCGAACAGACCGGTCGAGGACTGGGGAAAACTGCTCGGCGACAGCGCCGCCGTCACCGCCATGCTCGACCGCCTCCTCCACCACGGCCATATCCTCAAATGCGGGCCGCGGAGCTGGAGGACCAAGTTGCCGGCGGAACAATGAGCCCCGCGCCGAAAACTAGCCGAAAGGCCACGACCTGAACTATGGGAGACTTCGAGAAAATGCAACCACGGCCCTGTAAACGAGATTTTTTCGAGCTTCGAGCAGGAAATGGCCCTCCACTTCGAAATTTCGGAGATTAGACTTGTAAGGAAAGCGAATGGCAGAGTACAACGGCTAAGTCCCGGGCCAACTCCTATGGCCGGTTTTCAAGTGACCACCTATGGCCGGTTTTGACCTGACCACTGAGGCAATCACAAGCGATTCGACACTGCCTTTAAAGAAAGGGATTGCAAATCGTGAGTTGGCCAGAAATCGTCTGGCCAGAATGAAGGTCTTCGGAATACAGAGTCGCGCACCCAGCTTCCACAGCAGCGGCAACGACCAACGCATCATAGATGTTATAACCGTTCTTCTCGGCAATCTTGAGTGCCGCTTCGTGGATTTCTATAGTGATGGGGAGCGGAGAGGAACATAGAACTCGAAAAGCATCCAACGCTTCGGTCACATCACTCCAAGACATCAACACCTTTCGGCGAGCGACTGAGACAAATTCGTTCAAGATCTGAACGCTGAGTACCCCTCCCGCTGCCAGGAGTTCTTCCGCTTGCGCGCTGCGCGGATCGTTCTCCGCCACGGCATAAAGCAGCACATTTGTATCGAAGAAGGCCTTAGCGGGCATTGGCCTCTTCCCGGTCAAAAACAAACCCGGGAGGCAAAGGGCGGCGGAGATTGCGTAGACGAGCGAGGGCTTGGGGTTTGCTTTGATCGCGACTCACTTCGAAGACTCGTTCACGCGCGATGCGAATCTCGATCTGGTCGCCTTCCTTGAGGTCGAGCGCGTCGACCACTGCTGCGGGCAACCGCACGGCCAAGCTATTGCCCCATTTCGATACCTGCATTGGGCCTCCCAGATATACATTGTGATTGTATATCAACGCAGCAGTAAATGTCTACTCGCGCTTGGCTAGAAAAAGCAGAAGCAGATTCATAGGCTTAAAGAACGCTATGCACATAGAGGGGAATCTCAGAGTGAGAATTGGATTTCCATGATTGCCGAGAAGGGCTTGTACGGTGCAGGCATGACCGAGTTCGACGACAATATCGGCGTCATTCTGAAGAAGATCGATGATCTTGGGATCGCCGACAACACGATTGTGATCGCTACAAAGTGCACCTAGCTAGATGGCTACAACTGGTTGCCCTACTTCAAAGGCCAATCTCAGGGAGGACCACGCAAGGAATTTCTATACTGCACTGATGATGGCGACCTCGCGGGACTGCGGTTCAACAAGTGGAAGCTCGTATGCATGGAGCAACGTGCACACAGCCTGGATGTTTGGCAAGATCCAATGATTCCGCTGCGTTTTCCGAAACTGTTCAACTTGCAAACCGACCCCTTCGAGCGAGCCGATTAAGAAGGGATCGACTACCAGGGTTGGCGAGCGGACCGCATATACCTGATGGTGCCCGCTCAAGCGTTCGTGGGGCAGTGGTTGCAATCCTTTAAGGAATTCCCACCGCGCCAGAAGCCCGCGACCTTTAGCCTGGACCAGGTCATTCAACAACTCTCCAATCCGGTGAGTGACAGCAACTGAATCGCGGGCGGACTTTTTTTCCCTGCAAAAAAGTCGAGCAAGTTGTGCCTAAACGCTCTCGGCCTTTTAAGTGCCTGTATCCCTCGTCGGAGTCATATCAACTAGACCAACGCACGACCCATTAGCCCGACCTCCGTCAAGGCTAATCGGAAAGGGAGGCGAGTTGACGTGGCTTGCCTCACTCTCTCCTTTTCGTGATTGAGAGTTAATTCGAACCACCCCGACCCCAATCTTCTTCTCTTCTTCCGCGACGACGGATGCTAGAATGAGCAGTGCTGCCTCGAATCCACTCAATGCGCCTCCGCATCGTCAATTGTCGCGTGATAAAATCCGCCCATGCCCAAAGGAACCAAAAACCCCTGCCGTAACTGCGGCCACGGGATAACCATTCACCACAAGGAATGAACAAGTGCTTCGCAGCAGCCCGTGCAACCTTCCTGGCTGCAAATGCAAAGATTATGAGCAATCAGGTCGATAAGTTTGCCGCGAGGTTTGTGATGTCGAGAAGGAATTATGCGTTAGCCTCTCGGTAGACCTGAAAACTGCGATTGCGGTCCATGTGCAATTCACGGCGAGCGTTGCACATCCCAAAAGGAAACTCAACAATCCAACGGAAACTGCGACAAGCAGCCAGTGGAGTGAGATCGAGATGGTTGGTGGCCCTGCCGACCTTAATACGTGCACGGACAGCGAGATAAAGATAAACCCAATCGTCGCCAAACCAAAGTGCACAAGACCTAGCGAGTTGTTTAGCGGGTGCGATAGCCAGCGGACGGCTGCGAAATAAGTTAGCGCAAAACATCCGGTCGCAAGTGCGAGCAACACTTGAAGCTGAATCGGCCCAATCACGACCGACCCCGGGTGGTAAAAGACCTCCGCTGGCTGATTGCCTATTCTGCTTTCTAGCAGGGCAACATTGAGCTGCAAGATCGCTAAGGCGGCGAAGAGTTTTGCAAATAACATCAGCGTCATCGTAGAAATATCGGATCAAAGCTACCAAACACATTTCGACAAGACTGTCCAAAATTGGACAGTAGTCACTTTCAGTCCTCTTTATGATTTTATGATTTTTCATTGAACGGCGGGAAAGAGCGGTATTGTCCGGTCGGGCGGGCTGGACAGCATCGATGATCTCGCCGTTCTTTTTGTTTTGATCCCGCGCTTGCGTGCACTACTCGAAAACCAGACCACAAACTTAGTTAGCAGTTCGCGGCAGGTTGCGCAGAAGTGGATAGCGGCCGGCACTGAGATTGCGTATTCTAGACCGATCCGCCCTTAATGGGCGGGGCTGCGATTCCCTCAATTGTGGCCCCACCCGTCCTTCGGTTCCTGGTCGTCGCGCCTTCATCTCATTCCACTCTCGTTACGCGACCTACCACTACCATTGCCGCAAAATCCCAACCCCAAAGTTTGTCGCCTGTCTTGGCAAATTCGAAAAGACAACTCGGACATTCCACATGCACCACATCCGTCTCCTCGAATTTCTCCACACCCACGTCGGGAGCGTCTATCGCCACGGAAGCCTTTACGTTTTTACGTTGAATTTAACCGAGCTGTCTTCCTTCGTAATCTTGAGGATTGGAACCCCGGTAGGAGCTTATGTCTCCGAAGCAGACAGACCGAATGCTGACAGGCAGAGAATAGCTAATCGCATGGGCGGAGTCTGAATCCATTCCACCTTGTTGTCAATGAGGTTTCAGGAAGCGAACAGCCGGGGATAACTGTGGGTCCTATGGAGCAAAGATTGTCCCTCTTTTTAAACTCAAGACCGCCACAACAAAAACAACGATTAGCGCCGGAGCAACATTTAGGAGCTTCATTGGAGCACGATATCGCTGTGCGGAAATCGGGTCTGTCCAAAATTGGACATTTCCGAGTCGTGGTGGCTTTCGGTGACGGCATTTCACCCTTATCGGTATTGGTACTTTCACCCATATACGAAGCGGTCAGAGACTGCGATGAAGGATGAATCGCAGGACGGACTATGGGATTGCCTCTTCACCGCAGTAAGCAGGAACGCCTCACGACCTCCGAGCCTCGTATACGAAATGCCGAAAGGCTCCAAAGCCATATGAAAATTGCATCGACTGAAATCGGACGTCGCCCGAGCAACTGGCGTCACTAGTGAACGAGGACTCACCGATGTTTGGCGTCGGGTCTAACGTAATCGCGTTGAGCACTTGCTCTCGAGCGGCGATCCTCACATTTCATTGCACAGAGCATTGCTTAGAACCAGCCCGAACCATCCCAAACTAGCCGGATTGCACAACTGAGTAGCCTCGTATCCGCTTGAAAACAATGAGGACGGAGCACGAACTCCGTCTTGACACGGTAGAGGTCTGGGGTTCGAGTTCCCACGGGCCTACCATTCATTTCAGGGTCCGAAAGATTCAGAAAACCACAAACCGCCGGGGGCTCGGAGGTACAGCACAAGTGCGCGGCTGACATTCGCCAACGATTACCGAGAACTGGATCCGCGTCCGACCAGTCAACCGCTATCTATTGGTATGGCATGTTTAATTGAGAAGAATCTCTGCTTATTAATGCCGACTGTCAGGCGAGCCAAGGGTTGACGACCGGAACAGAGAGATCTTCAAAATGGACCTTGTTGCGGGTTGCCAGTGTCGCATGGCGTGCAACCACAATGCCAGCGATCATCGTGTCGCGCAGATCAACCGGCCGACCCTGGCGCTGGCGAAAGGCCATCAAGTCTGCGGCCTGTATGGCCGCAGCATCATCAAATGGAGCGATGCGACGACCCATTTTCTCGAGGACAGTTTCAAAGGCCTCCAGCAATAGAGTCCTTCGTTTCCCGGCGGCCATGATCTGAAGTCCAAACCTGATCTCAATGATTGTTACTGCTGTTGTCCAAACGGATGTTCGAGGCTGCTTATCAAGCCAGGCGATGACGCTAGGATCCGGTGATTGCCGCATTAGCGCTGAGAGTACGTTCGTGTCCAGAACGATCATGGCTCAAACGTTGTCGGCTTGATTGCGTGTCCGCGGAGTTCAGCTACATCCACGTCGAGAGCAGCTTTCACAAATAGCCTGGAGATCTCATTCCCGAGTCCGCCACTTGGAATTTCCTCCTCGCTGACCGCACTCCGAAGAATATCTCGCACCTCTTCCTCCATACTGCGGCCATGCCGTTTGGCCCGACGCTGCAAGCGTGTTTTTACCTCATTCTCAAGGTTCCGGACAACCAGTTGTCCCACGATCCACCTGCCCTCAATCAAGAATGATATCATGCTATCACACACTTTAAAGACGAGTCAATGGGACAGGTGCATCGCACATCCGGATATTCTATTCTCGAAGTTCCAACCCGCAACGCAACCCGCAGGTTGATGTGACTTGCACGACTTCCGCGTATTTTGGTAGTCCCCGCGGTCTTGTAAGTTATTGTAAAGCTTAACGTTGTTACATTGACGCGTTCAAGGCCTTTCGGGAGAGATTCCGAGACTTGGCATATGACGGGTCGTCGAGAAGTGATCAAAGCTCGGAGCAGGAGACCGCTGCGTGCTTTGATGCACGATTTGATCGAGTTTCCCTAATTCCGAGCATGTGGTCGGCAATGTGGAACTAATCCTGAAGCCGCCAGCGCCTCTTTCGCGGGCCAGATACGGCGTTCGGGTAAGTGAAAATCAGATGGTCGCTAACCCTCAGCGATAATGTCAGCGCAACCGTCGGCATTCACCACGGTCACCTACGCCTCCAGCCACTCCAATCGTCGCGGTTTCCACCCGAGAATCCGCTTCGCCTTCGCATTCGAGGCCCCACTCAGCTTCGTCGCGTAGTACACCACATCTTCCCCTGCAATTGCCGTCACTTCCTCCTCGCTCATGTGCGGGGGGACTGGAGCACCCACAAACTTAGCAAACGCCGGCAGCCACACGGTCTGCGGGGAAGGGTCATCATCCACTAGGTTGTACACTCCCGGCTGCGCCGCTAGCAGAGCCACCGTTGCGATCGCCGCATCGTGGATATGCACAAACGACGACACGCCTTCGCCCTTACCCACCACCGCATTCTGTTGCCGCATTACCATGTTCGCCGCCGCCTCGCCGGGGTAATACCACGTCTTAGGCCCATAGAAGAATCCGTATCGCAATGCCACACCCTCAATTGCATTGGAACTGAACAACCGCGCCTCCAGTTCCGTATACGTCCGCGCACTTGCCGCCACACTCGGGCTGGCATTTACATCCAACGGAGACGACTCGTCCGCCAGCGTCCCTGCCGCTGCCTTCAAGAAGAATCCGCTCGACTGCTGTAGATACCGCCGCACACCGCTCGCATGCGCCGCACGAAACAAATTTCCTCCACCCTCAATCCTTAACTTTCTATCGCCCGCAGCGTATTTCGGGATATCACTCAGCGCCTTCGGCAGCGACGTCAATTCGTCGATCACCACTTCTGCTTTCGACCGCCGCAGCGCAGCCTCCACCGCGGGCGCATCGAACGCGTCCACGATCACCACCTCTGCTCCCTGGCCCTCCAGATTCTTCGCCCGCGCCTCGCTCGTTGTCATCCCCACCACAGAGTGTCCACGCTCCAACAACTCCGCAATCAACGGTTCGCCAATCGCTCCGCTCGCCCCTGCCACAAAAACACGCATCGTCCGCTCCTCTCGGCTCTATCGCTTAATAACCAAATCTTCACTACGAACTGGCTGACCCACTGAGTTCTAACGCAGCATGCGGAATCAGCAACGCGCTCCGAGTGACGCGCTACTCGGAGCGAGCTGGTCTAGGTTGGCCGTAGGCGGAATCGGCTCAGTCTACTCGATCAAGGACCGGATAAATAATGAAGGCTAACCAGGTGGATGTAACCGGCGCCTACATGCCGCCCGCGGAGACGAGAACGGTTTTCGCCTGGGCCAGCTCGGGACGATCGGAGCGGATGCCTTCGCAATTCTTCAGCAACTGGGTGTAGTAGGTACCCGCTTTCTCTTTTCTCTGGAGCTGTGTGGCGGCCTGCGCTGCGCCGTAGAGGCCGTTGAAACGATTGGGGTCGGTGCGCAGGGAAATTTCGTATTCGGTCAGCGCGTCTTGCGGGCGCTGCAGGTCGAGTAACATGTCGGCAAGCATTTCGCGGGCGGGCAGTTCGGTTTCGGCTTTGCCGACTTTGTCCTGATCGTCGGCAACGGCGCGCAGCAGGCGAATCGCATCGTCGGAGTTGCCCGCGGCGTAAGCTGCCCAGGCTCGCACCAGTTGGTGCTCGTTCTTCAGGCCGACGACGATGTAGGCCCGCGGACCCTTGCGCGTGGCTTCGAGCAGTTCGTCGTAATGCCTTAGTGCGTCTTGCGCGGCGACTGCGTCGTGAAGATGGCCAGCGGCAACTGCGCGCCCCCAGTAGGTGACCAACTGAACGTCAGGCGGCGCGCCGGCGCGGGGTTGCAGGCCTAGCGCTTCTTTCCACTGGCGGCGCTCGAGAGCGTACTTGGCGGGCCCTTCCGCCTGGCGCACCAGCAAATAATTCTCAAATTCGGGATCCATTTGTTCGGGACGAATCGCTGCGATCTGCCCGATGGTCGCCTTGGCGCTGCCGTCGTCGCCAATTTGCATGTACGCGTATTCGAGGAAGTCCAGAGAATGTACTTTGTGATGCATCACGTGATGATGCGCAGCCATGCTATCGGCGACGCGAATGGCGGCGAGGTTGGAGTTAATGTCGTCCGGCCAGAGCCCCAGGCGTGCGAAGATGTGCGAAGGCATGTGCACGGCGTGAGGGGAAGACGGTGCGATGCTCGCGTATTTCCGCGCGGCGGGAAGCGCGAGACTGGCCATCGCCGGATTGTCGCAACTGTGGATGATGTAGTGCGCGATGCCCGGATGATTTGGTTGCTCGTCATAGAGCTTGTTGAGGATGGCAACGGCGGCTTTCGCGTTGGTGAGATTGGGGTCGCGGTCGGGGCCTGAGGCGAGAAGCGAGAGCGCGTAGAAGATGGCGGCTTCGTGGTCGTTGCGATTGCGTTCGTGGACGCCTTGCATGGCTTTGGCGTAAGCGTCGGCGCGCTGATTGTGATCGAGTTTATCGGTGTCAGAGTAAAAGACGGAAAGCGCCAGGACGTAGTCGCGTTCGCGGGCGGTCGGCGGCTTGAGGGAGCGAGCTTTGGCGAGGAGTTCGGCGCCTCGGGCGAGGTCGGCATTGGTGGGGCGATTCCAGAGTTCATGGTAAAGAGTCATTGCTTGTCCCCAGTAAGCCATTGCGCAGCGCGGATCTTTTTTGGCGACGTCCTCGAATTGAGCGTCAGCCACTTCGTACTCGAAGGAATGCAGAAGGGCTACGCCGCGCTCGAATTGGGATTGGGCTGCGGGAGCGCAGGAGGTAGAGAAAGAGACGGTGCCGAGTTTTTCATCGGCGTCGTGATGGTGCTGCGGCTCCTGAGCAGAGAGCAAATGTGGTGCGAGCGATAGAGTGCAGATGAAAGCGAGAACAGCGAACTTTGCGGTCTTCATGATGACTCCAACGTGAGGCCTGAAAGCCTAGCCAGGGCAAGGAGGGATGTCAACGCAAAGCCCTCGTTGCACAGCCCTCATTGGCGATGGGCGGGACGCGGAATTCTTGTTATTCGAGTGACTCAGTAATAGCGTCAACAACTACACCCGCGAAAGTGCCAGTCGGACGAGCCATCACGGCTTCAAACTCCGCCTCAAGTCAGGCAGAGGCAAAATCTAATTGAAGCTCAGCAGCGTCGCACAAAGGTGAACATCCCAGACGAACAAATGCAGAATCTTTTTAAGCTCGGGATATTCGTGAATCTGACATTCCAACTTAAACCGGGAGCCTATCGGGTGCGTGAAGTCGTGACCGATTCCGAGGAAAATAGGATGACGGCATTCTCTCGCACTGTGACAGTGCCATGATCCGTTCTCGACCCGTGTTTCACGCTGCGGTCAAAAGCAGCGGTTCATCGTCTGTAATGACCAACGTGTGTTCGTGATGTGCGGATGCTTTTCTGTCAGCAGTCCGAATGGTCCATCCGTCGTTTGCCGCAACGACCCTTCCGGACCCCGCCGCAATAATAGGCTCGACTGTAATGACCAAGCCTGGCGTTAAGATTTGATTGGCCCCGGGGTCAAAATAATTTGGAACGCTAGGTGGTTCATGAATAGTTCGTCCGATGCCGTGCCCACCCAGCTCGCGAATCACGGAAAAACCCCATCGGTGCACTTCACGTTCTATGACACGCCCTATTTCCGATACGCGGTTGCCGGGTTTAGCAACTAACATGGCCAACGCGAAGGCACGCTCGACACAACATGCCAAACGCTTTTTCTCTTCCGTCGCATTCCCGACCGACACGGTAACGGCAGCATCAGCCATAAAACCATCTTTCTCGATGGTCACGTCGAGTTTGACTAAATCACCATCGCGCAATTTCCTCGGCCCCGGAATTCCGTGGACCGCTTCCTCGTTCACGCTAATGCAGCTCACTCCCGGAAATCTGTAAACCAGTGAAGGAGCTGACCGAGAGGAATGTTGGCGCATGACCCTGGCACCCACTTCATCCAGTTCAGCGGTCGTTACGCCAACTTCGACCGCCTCTTTCATCGCTTCAAGCATGTGACTAACGACGTTGCCTGCCGCTCGCAGACCCGCTAATTCTTCGGGCGTTTCGATAGACATAGCTTCTCCGGTTTACACTCGCACTTGACCACGGTGCCTAAGTCCCAAAGGAAAGATACCAGAATCTCGGCTCCTCCGTGTGCCACACAAAAGCCAACTACTTTGTGCTTCTGTTTAGAAGGCAGCGCGGGTCGCGGTCGAGGCGGCTACTGCGACGGTTGATCACTCCGATATTCGCGGATCGAAACCGCATAATCGTGATTCATCGGGAGCTGCCTGGCACTAGCATCGCGGGTTTGCTTGCAGACCGCAGGCCCTAGCTGTTTATTCCCGTACAAGCCCCGTTGCGGGCTTTCTTCTCACACGTCAAAAACGGGGGACGAACGGGAATAAAACCCCCGCTGAGGCGGTTCCGACAAGTGAGCACTCCTGCCTCTAGCGAGCGAACAATCGTGTCTGAATGTTTCGAGGTCGCCTTGGGGCGATTTAGTTCCGATTAGTGTAGAGAACTTATTTCCCGCGCGTGAGCCCACACGAGGCGGCGCGGGCTAGGAGGAGATCGCGTTCGCGCGCGTTTTGCGTTAGGGCGGCGGCGCGTTCGAATTCGTCGCGGGCTTCGCGTGTGCGGCCTAATTTGCGGAGCAGATCGCCGCGGACGCTCGGGAGCAGGTGGTAAGACTTGAGTACGGGATCGTCGGCGATGGCATCGATGATTGCGAGGCCGGCGGCGGGGCCTTCAGCCATGCTCACTGCGACGGCACGATTTAGCTCAACGATCGGCGATGGCGCGACGTATGCGAGCGCGGAGTACAGTGCGGCGATGCGCGGCCAGTCGGTTGCGGCGGCGGTGAGTGCGCGGGCGTGGCACGCGGCGATGGCGGCGTGCAGCGTGTAGGGGCCGAAGCTGGCCATCGCACGGCTCAATTCCTCGGCACGTGCGAGAGCGGCGAGTCCGCGGTGAATCAAAAGCTGATCCCATAGCGCGCGATTTTGCTCGAGCATCAAAATTGGCTCGCCGCTCGCGTTGACGCGGGCTTGTGATCGTGAGGCCTGAATTTCCATCAGCGCAACGAGGCCATGAACTTCCGGCTCCTGCGGCGCAAGCTCGGCGAGGATGCGGCCGAGGCGCAGCGCGTCTTCGCACAGTGCGGGGCGATGCCATTCGTCACCCGCGGTGGCCGAGTAGCCTTCGTTGAAAATCAGATAGATCACCTGCAGAACATTTGCGAGACGCTCAGAAAGTTCGGCGCCGCGCGGCACCTCGTAGGGCACGCGCGCATCGGCGAGAGATCGCTTGGCGCGGACGATGCGCTGCGCGATGGCCGGCTCGGGCACGAGGAACGCGCGCGCGATTTCGTTGGTGGTGAGGCCGCCGATCAGGCGTAGCGTGAGAGCGAGTTGCGCCTCGGTGCTCAGTATGGGATGGCACGACGTGAAAATCAGGCGGAGAAGATCGTCGCCGATGTCGTCGTCGAGCGCTGAGGCGTAGTCGGGCACGGAATTTTCCTGCTTCTCTTCGAGCTCGTGGCCGAGTTCACTGTGCTTGCGGTTCTGAAGCGACCGGCGGCGGACGAGATCGATCGCGCGATGTTTCGCTACGGCCATGAGCCACCCGCCGGGATTCAACGGGACGCCTTCCCGCGGCCACTGTTCGAGCGCGGCGACGAGCGCATCGTGCGCTAGATCCTCGGCGGCGCCGACATCGTGCGTGATGCGCGTCAGGCCAGCGATCAGGCGTGGCGATTCGATGCGCCAAACGGCGTCGATCGCGGAGTGCGTGTCGGCGTGGGCGCCTGGTTGAGGATTTGTTGAGTGAATGCCAGAGGACATGGCTGACACTCATCACAACATTTTTCATGCGACACTGCAATGAGCGGTGAAGCGCGCGCTGGAGCCAGTCACAGGCACAACTTGCCTATTCCACTGACGTACTCACCTAATTTGAATTCTGTCCGTCGGTGAAGTTGCCAGTATTGCGATCACGCTTCGTCGCGGGACCGGCCGCTCGGCCTGTCCGACTCGCACTACTTTTGGGCCCAGCTGGGGCGTTGGTCATCGTGGACGACGGCGCGCATTTCGATTTCGCTTTCCCCGCCGGGCCGGTGTTGGCGATGCAGCGCGAGAAATCCGGCGCGGGCTTCGAGCGCCGCTTCTTTATCGGCGTATTCGAGAATCGCGTAGCGCCGGTGACTTCCTTGGCCTCGGGGCAAGGTCCGTCGGAGACGCCAATTTTTCCGGCGGCGAGACGCACCCCGGCGCTTGCGTCCGCGCCGCCCAGCTGGCCGCCTGCGATCAGCATTCCGCTTTCCCGGCCTTCTGCGCTGAGTTTGCCCATCGCCTCAAGGAAAGCCGACGGCGGGGGCCCTGCGGGAGCAACGCTTCGAACGAGCATTATGTAACGCATAAAGGGGTTCTCCTATTTGTTGCGAACCGTGAGAAGAGTTTCCGTCGCCCCTAAACGTCCGGAAACTCTCTCTACCTGTACGTCGAATGACGCGCGTTGAAATTGACACGCATCGCTAAGTATTCGCAGGCGAGTCTCAGCGAGTTACAAAGCCATCTCAGCGGCGGGGCCGTCGCCGAACTTCTTTTGGATCTCCTTTTGGATCTCGGGATCGAAGTCGGTTAGATCAAACATCCGGCGGACTTCGACCATTTCGTTGTCCGAGCCGGGGATGCGCGAGGCCCATTCGAGCGCCTCTTCGCGCGACTTCACCTGAATGATCCAGTAGCCGCCGACCACTTCCTTCGCTTCGGGGAACGGACCGTCGGTGACTTTCGATTTGCCGGCCTGGAAGGTGACACGCGCGCTCATCGTCGACGGCGGCGTCAGCCCGTCGAGCGCGAGCAGCACGCCGGCTTTCTGTAGTTGCTCGTTGTACTTGCCCATTACCTCCATGGCTTTGAGGTCGGGTACCGTGCCGGGTTTTGCGTTTTCGTAGCTTTTCGGAAACATGATCATCATGAAGCGCATTGTCTTCTCCTTGGGCGTTGAGCGGACGCCGTATTAGGGCCGCTACTTTTATATAGGAGCTTGGACCGCGCTGGGCGCCGAATGTTACGGGGCGCTGGGCGCGGGGTCTGTCTCCACTTACTCGTCGAACGGGCCGGACGGGAATCGACAAACAGCTTAACGTTTTTTCGTGTGGCCGAGAATATTGGAAACAGGGTATTTAGACTAGGACGTTGAGGCGGCGATGATTCCGGAACTGGAAACGGAGCGCATGTGGCAGGTCTGGCTCATCTATTTCGTAACCATACATCCACTCGAAGACGGAAACGGAAGGATCTCGGGCCATTACAGAGATGAGCCTGGCTGGGCTCGAAAACAGCGCGCAGCGTTTCTACAGCATGTCGTCACAGATTCGAGACGAGCGCCAGGACCACCACGAAATTCTAGAATCCACACAGAGAGAGACGGCCTGGATGTCACAGGCTGGCTCGTTTGGTTTCTGGATTGCCTCGGGCGCGCAATTGCGCAGGCCAACAATCTCACTGCCGGTGTGCTGGCGAAGGACGCATTCTGGCGTCACCTGAAGGCAGAGTCGATCGAAGTCAGCGAACGGCAACGAAACATCATCAACTTGCTGCTGGATGGCTTCGAAGGGAAACTGACCACGGAAAACTGGAGTAAGCTTCGAAAGCCCTCCCACGACACCGCATTGCGGGATATTCAGGAGCTGATCGGGAGACGGATTCTCAAACAGGAAAAGGGCGGCGGTCGGAGCACGTCATACGTTTTGGTTCGGAAACGGTCTACCTAAAGTCGCGGCGTTCTCCATCAACAGTGTGTTGAGACACAGCCAAGTTTTCGATAGGTCTGGGCGTCTATTGCGACGTGCGCTAAAGTGATCGGGATGGGGAACTCTTATATCCCGACGAATATTGACGAGTACCTGCGCAAGCGCCTGATGCCGGTGGAAGGCGCAATTCCTCAATTGCCCGGAATCGAGATGTACGGCAATTCGGTTCCTGCCGGAGCCGTGGGCGGCGACCTATTTGAATACATCAATTTTCGGCAACGATACGACATCGATGGTCGCATCCAGCTCGCGCTGAAGCGTTCTCGGGAGTATCTAGAGAAACTGGTCGTCGGTGCCTCGCCCCGCAACTCCGTTGACGACCACGTCAACTGGCTGAAATCCCGCCCGGGCTTCAGTTCGGAAAAGGAAACCGCTTACCGGGAAGCGCGAAGCTCGGAGCAGGTGCGTGTTGCCGAAGACCTGCGTGAGCTACGCAGCACCGCCGGGGTCCTCCTAGTCGATGCCGAAGGCCACGGAATCATTGCCGCCAAAATCGCCTCAACAGTCCATGACACGTTTCAAGCGCTGATGCTTTCGGAACTCGATCACCGCGGGAAGACTACCCCGGAATTGTTCGAGAGGATGAACTTAAGGCTGGCTCAATCATCCACGGCGCGCAACGCGCTCGGGCGGAGTTTGACGGATGGCGTGCAAGAGATCGCCACAATGCTGTATGGCGAAATCCGGCCATCTGGTAAATTCCGATTTGTGAATTTTGGACATCCCCCGCCACTCGTCTACTCTGCGGAATTTGGCCGATTCGTGGAATTGGACAAGAACCGAATGGTGCAGTTTCTTCCGCTCGGCTTACAAATCCCCGAAGACCACCCCGACCGGAACCGGTATCTCTCTTTGGACTATCGGAAGCGACGAGCGAAATCCTCGGATATGGCCGAGCTGACGCTCATGAATACAGGGGACATCTTCTTCCTTTACACCGATGGGGTTTATAGTGGCGGGAACCAAGAGGAACGTAGCCGCCTTGAAGAAGTGATGCGTCAGCACCATGAACTGTCGGCGAAGGAAATCTGCAAATCCTTAGTCGATTACGCTCTCAACCGAGACGACGACTTGCGCCGGAATGGCGAGCAAGACCGCATCGACGACAAAACCGTCTTAATAATCAAGCGATTCTAACAGATCACTTGCGCGAACCGATGGGAAGCACACGATTGCTGCTGTTCGTCTTCGGAGTTCTGAAACTACCGGTGGGAAAAATGTTCGGCTCCTTCGACCCACCGGTGCCTACCGAAAATTCTGTGCCGTCGCAGAT
Organism: Candidatus Acidiferrales bacterium; assembly: GCA_963742325.1. Classification (GTDB taxonomy): domain Bacteria; phylum Acidobacteriota; class Terriglobia; order Acidiferrales; family UBA7541; genus Acidiferrum. Next base: position 54,691 of record CAVULB010000003.1, read on the forward strand.
GCAAAACACATCAATTTGGAGACACCTCCGCAAACAATGACTGCGAAGAGTTTCAAGCTGGCGGGTGTTTGCCATCGCAGCTGTCGGTGTAGCTTTCCTTGATCTCCGGAAGCATCTTCGCGTTCCAGTCATACCAGTAACCCGAATCTTTTCCATCTTTCATCTAATGTCCAGGGGTGTGAACGTGTCGCCTCGTTTGATGGCTAGCTGGATAGGCCGCGGCGGTCCCGTCTTCGGCACGGTTACTTGCACCCACAGTTGCTCTCCGGCACGACGCAATGAGGGATCCACGGCGTGCTCCGGCAGAAAGAAGGCCACCGGCTCCACCAGCGCCGTCACTTCTCCTTCCTTGTTGATCGTCAAACGGTTCACATGAAGGCCGGTCGAATGATCCGCCGGGTTTGCCACCAAACGGCCGTCTCTCACGTTCAGCGTAACGTCGCGCATTCCCCGGCGGAGATTCTGGGGACTTCCGTACGCGTCGTCCGTAGACACAAGCAGCCGGAAGCGCACATACCTTCCGCGAATCGGGAGAGTTGGATCGTAGGCTGCCGTTTGCACCCACACGCGCGGCAACCGCGCCCGGTCCATCGCGTACTTCGCGGCCAGGCTCGCCACCAGCGCCAGTTGTGCCCCAGCCAAAATCAATCCCTTCTGCAAATGTGTCATTGCATTCCTCCCGACACGCGAGCGACTAGTTCGCGGCGCATCCTCTCGAGCGCCCAACCTCCGAACAGGAACAGCACTCCCAGTCCGATGAGGCTCGCGGACCGTCCCAATTTGTCCATCACATCCGAGAAGTAAAAAATCACCACCGTCACCGCAAACCCCGCTACACCCAGGTTGATTCGCTCCTGGCGACGTTCGAGCAGTCCCCATCCGATCAGCCCGAGCGCACCCAGTCCCGCCCAAAAATACGGTCCCACGCTATCCCAGGCATACATGCGCAACGGTCCGGTCGCGGAGGTGACATGCGGCTGAAACGTTCCAATGACCAGAACCCACACCGCGAACATTGCATTGACCCAAGCGTCTTTTCTTCGCAGTACAAACGCAAGCAGCAGCGGCGCGCCGATACCTATAATCCAGCCAAAAACGTGCACCATCTCCGGCACTTCGGGACGGGCGCGCCAAGACCACAACAACGCGCGCTCTTGCACAAACGCCAGCAGGGTGAGAGGCAGAAGTGCGATCCCTCCAATCCACGCCAGTCCTCGCCGTGCTACGGAATCCTCTTTGCCCATTCGCGCCGTCAGATACGTAAGGGACAAAAGAAGCAGTCCGTCCAGGATTAGTCGGCTGCTGTAAGCGTAACCTTGCGTGCGCACTTCCCACTCGCCGGCCAGCCACGCCGGTACTAGCAAAGCCAGCAGGACGCTCTGCGGCCACTGCCCTAAAAGCAGCCAGCCGGCTAGCGCGCCGACGGCCCACAGGAGAATCCCGCTTGGCCAGTGCTCCTGCAGGTTGAAAATTTGTGCGGTGAGAAAAATCCCCGCGCCTACGCAGATCGTTGCAATCGCGTAAAACGTGGCCCCGAGCGCCGGAAATCGTTCTCTGGCGAATGCTCCTACGATGGGAAACAATCCGACCAGGAGGAGCACCAGGGTAAATCGCCAAGCGGGTGAGAGTTCATCCCAGTGCGCCGCCACAAACAGCAACACTCCAGCACACAGCAGCACCCCGCCCAGTCCTAGCGCCAATAACACCGGCCATCGCAAGCCTTCGCTCGAGCGTTCGGATTCCTCGAACGCGAGAATTCGCTCCGCTGTGTTCGCATCGACAACTCCCGCGTTGATCCAGCGATCAAGCCTCTTGTTCAGGGCATCCGTCATTCAAGATCCTCCGTTCATCGCCCGCCACCGCCTAGCTCGCGCGTTTCAAACATCCTCGCCAATTGCGAAGCGCGATTGACGTCTGAGGAGTACGCTCCTGATCCGCGACCGGAACGCTTGTTTCGGCATAGTTTGTCGCCGGCACCTGGTGGGAAAACAAGTGAATGTTCCCGGCTTTGGCTTTGCCGCCGCCAACCATTTCAAAACCGCGACGGATCGCTTCGAAATGGTCATTCCACGATTCGCCGAAGTTGCAAAACATCTCAAAAGCAAAACACGCGCACGATGCGAGCCCCGGAGCAGCCATGACCCAGAATAGGTTGTCGTATCGCATTTGCTTGTCCTCTGTGCCAAACGATACGACCACGCGGGTTCGGGAGCCAGCGCACCTGTTACAGTTTCGCAGCTATCACACTTTCAGACTGCGGTACAATTTGCCTGCAGCTTCGGATCGCCAGCGGTATGAATCACATGGATATTCGGATTGATAAGAAGAGCGACGTATCGGTTCGGCAGCAGCTCGCGGAACAAATTATCTTTTCAATCGCAACCGAGAAAGTGAAACCAGGTCAAGCTTTGCCGAGCGTCCGGGAACTGGCCCGCCGCCTGAAAATTCATCACAATACCGTAAGCCAGGCGTACAAAGATTTGGCGCGCCGAACGTGGGTAGTCAGGCGCCAAGGGAGTCGCGTAGTTGTTCGTTCGGCGGGAGAGCGGGGCGAACAGAAGAACGGGCATGACGTAGACGATCTTATTAACGCAACGATCCGGATGGCGCGCGAGCGAGGATATTCTCTTCAGGCGCTGCGCGAGCGCGTAAGAACTCGCTTGCTCGCGGAGCCTCCGGATCATGTCTTGGTTGTGGAAGAAGAACCGGGCCTCCGCCAACTCCTTCAGCAGGAAATTCGCATAGCACTCGGGCAACCGGCAGAAGGTTGTTCCCTTTCCGAATTGGCGGCACAACCTGGTTTAGCAATCGGCGCTTTAACGGTTGCGGGACAATATGTCATCAGTGACGTCGATCGGCTGGTACCCAAAGCCGTCCCGGCCATCTCCCTAGCATTCAGCGCCGCCGATGAACACTTGGAACTCCTGCGTCGACTCGATCACCCTTCCATTATTTCGGTCGTTTCGGTAAGTCGAGTGTTTCTGCAGACCGCACGAAGCCTGTTGGCCCCGGCCCTTGGGCGCCATCACGTAATGCGGGATTTTCTTTTTCCGCCCGATGATCCGAAAGCCTTGCGAGCGGCCGATTTGGTTTTTGCAGACTCCATAGCGCGGCAGCGGGTCAAACATCCTAAAATTCTGGAGTATCGAGTCATATGTCCTAGCTCCCTCGAGTATCTCCGCACGGCGATGAAGTCCTATCAGCTGCGCTTACCATACCTACCTAACGCGCGATCTGATGCCGCCCTAGGCTGAGATTTGGAAGCAAATAGCACCGCCCGAACCAGTAACTCGGTGGATAGGAACAAGACAACCACTCAGTGCTTCGGGTCAGTGCTTCGGTCTCCGGGAATATCTCATCCCGTCTCAGAAAACAGGCGTGCAAGTTTCCCTGAAGATAGCCCGCTCGGTAAGCTGGAGGTACTGGTTTAGTGGGTGTTCGGAATCTCTCTCCGTGAGCTGTCGCCAGACAAGATACAAGGCTTGCCCTTGTAAACGCTTCGTCGTGTTGGGGACACTTCAAGAAACTACGCGCGGCTATCCTATTTGACAAACCACAGCCATCTGCATGTTTCACGCTTTACAACTCAAGTTCGTTTCCGACCGGATCGCGCCTTATGCCAGGCACGGGGCCGGCGCGATGTTATTCGTGAACGTCATGCGGATTCCGTGCTTCGGCCGCAGAATGACCATCGGACGAGCTTCGATCATTTGGCCCGGAGCCAACTGAAAATCGTATTTTCTGAGCACATCGCTCAAAATCATGAGGATCTGCAGCATCGCGTAATTTCCGCCGATACAGCCTCGCGGTCCGCCCCCGAAGGGAAGGAAGGTGAAAGGCGTGCGCAACTTCTCGTTGGCTTTGCTGAAACGCTCCGTGTCGAAATTCTCCGGATTCTGCCAGTAGCGCGGAGCATGGTGCGCACCGTAGACGTACACAATGACCATCGATCCGCGGGGTATGGCAAGGTCGCCCACGCGGTCGTCCGCGACAGCCATGCGGTCGATCATCCAAAACGGCGGGTAGAGGCGGAGCGCCTCCTGAATGACCCGCGCCACAAATTCGAATTTGGGAACGTCGCTGTGGCTCAGCGGCGCTTCGCCGAGCACGGAATCAAATTCCTGCCTGACCCTTTCGAGACAATCTGGACGCGAGCTCAAAAGATAAAGAAGCCACGATAACGCATTCGACGATGTTTCATGGCCGGCGACCAGAAGTTGCATGCTCTCACTCAGAATGAGCTCATCGCTCATGCCTTCGCCATCGCTGTAACGCGCATCCATCAAAGTCTGCAGCAGATCGTGGCCGGGCGATTCGTTGCGGCGCTTCCTGATGTATTCGAGCAGAACGGCGTCCGCGCGGGTTCGCATGTCTTCGTGTCTGCGCAGTTCCCCCGAGACGGCGAACAAGGGATTCAGATAGGGCTGAAGGGTTTGCCGAACAATGAACTCCTGAACGGTTCCAATGGTATGGCTGACAAGATCGATGTCTTCGTCCTTCAAGCGTGCGCCAAATAGCGATCGCGCGACCATCGCGAAAGTAATTTTCATCAGCTGGGGGTAGATATCGACGGGGCCGCGACGGGTCTGTTTGTCGAAATCGCGCAGCGACTCGGCAAGGGAGTCCTGCATGATTGAGGACAGCGCATCGAGTTGCGCTCGATCGAAGCCTTTCTGGATGAGACGCCGCTGTGTGCGCCAGGGTTCTCCGTGGGTCGTGAGAAGACCTTTCCCCAGGAAGTGGCCCATCCGCTTTACTTGAATTTCGGATTTTTGGTAGTTCTCCGCATTGGTCTTTAACACGTGCTGAATGACGGCGGGATCGATCGTAACGATCGCCTCCTTAAGACCACCCAAATAGAGCCGGAATGTGTCGCCGAAGATTTCGTGGTACCTGGACAAAACCTGCACGGGGTTGCGGAACATGGCGCGAGAATCCGCAAAGCAGCGCAATCGCGAAACCACGGGGACAGGCGTGAATGAGGTCATACCCAGCCGTCCTGATACTTGCTGCGAAGCGAAGGTAATTTCATGCCACTTGTAGGAAGTCGTAACAGGTAAAAAATAGAATGCACAGAATCAGTTTTCGTTCCCCAGTTGCTTCAAGAGTATCAGATGGTGCCGGATGGCCTGAGTCATGGTGGGGTGCTGCCGATAAAAAACCCCAAACTCTTCGGCGGTCTCCTTCACAATCCTGGTCAGCCGAGGATAGTGGGTATGGCACACAAAAGGGCATAGATGGTGGACGATGTGATGGTTGAGCCCGCCCGCGAGCCAACTGACGAGCGGGTTTTCCGTCGCATAATCGGCCGTTGTCGCGAAGATGTGATACACGCCGTTGTCAAACTCACCACGGTCCGCGGGAAAGTAAGTGCTGTCGATGGTGTGCGTCGTCTGGAATACAAGCGTTACGGCTAAACCGACGAACAGATGGACCAGGAGGAACGCCCCGGCGACCAGCAGAGGTGATTTTCCGAGCACCATCACCGGCAAGACCAGCATGTAAGTAAGGTAGAAGGCCTTGCCGGCGATCAGAATGGCATATTCGCGCAGAGGATGGTTGGCACGTTTCAGATAATCGTGGGACGGGAAGAAAAAGCTTTCGAAGTCCCTGAAGAACACATAGTCGAGGGAGAACAGTGCATAAAGGAATAGCGCATAGATGTGCTGGAACCGGTGCCACGGCGCGCGGGCCTCATGGGGGGTAAAGCGAAAGATGCCGCGTCCGGAAAGCGCATCATCTTCGCCGTGGAGATTGATGCAGGAGTGATGGCCGCGATGATGGAGGATACGCCACATGTACGAACTGATTCCGCATAAATCGAAGACATAGTTCAGGGTTTTGTTGACTCGCGGCCGGGAGGAGATGGCGTTGTGATTGCTGTCATGCGCGATGTTCAGCAAAAGGAATGTCTGAGCAAGGCCGCCCAATAGGTAGAGGGCAACAAACTTCCATGAATCGGGCCGCAGGGCATACAGAGCAATCCAGGCGCCCACGAGGACTGCGAGACCCACAGCGATCTTGACCCACATCGTACGGTCCGCTTTGTAGCTTATGCTCTGGTCGGCAAAAAACTTATCCAGACGTCGACGTAAGACTTTCGGAAAGGAAGATCGACCGACGGGTTCGGAAATCGACGCCGCTGAGGATTCCGATGGCACAAGATCCGCAAGCTCCGGATCCTGCCTGATCAACACTTCGGATTCGAACCTCACCGGCGCCTCCGCGGTCATGCCAATTGGGCCCGACGCGTTCTATACTCCGCATCCGGGGTGCTGACCCTCAGCGAAATTGGTGCCGTGCCGACAGCCTCGCAGCACGATTTTAATGCGGGCCTGTAAAGACAATCAAGGACATTCGGAACAGATGATGCCTGGTTGCAGCGTGCGGACAATAGAAGCGACAACGCAAGGCATTGTCCATAACGCGTTGTTAATATACAATGTTTAACGAACTATAACGAACCGGGCTTCCTGCAAGGGACCGTAGAAGCTCGCCGGAGCTCCGCAATTCCTATTCGCGTCCTTGTGCGCCAAAAAGGAAAACAGCCGTTCCCGAGAGCGTCGTGCGACGCTTATGCTGAGGAAAAATTAAGCGAATTTCTCTCCGTCGGCCTACATTTCAGGTTTGCACTTTCAAACGCAATCGCCGATCGCCTCGGTTGCTCGGGAGAGATGTTTCCTTTACTGGATTGTGTTCTATTCAACACGGGGAGGATCGCTGATTGATGACGGCGTCAATTTTAGGCCACCTGGATAGGCTGGCAGATGAGCACCCGGACAAACTCCTTTATTCGTACCTGGATGTAAGCGGCGATCCGATCGAACGTTACACCTACGCGTCGTTTCTCGAGCGAGTGCAGACAATCGCCGGACATTTGTGGAAAGAGGGTCGTTTCGCGGCGGGCGACCGGCTCCTGCTTGCCTACCCGCCGGGGCTCGAAATGATCTGCGCGTTCTTTGGCTGCGTGCGCGCCGGATTGATCCCCGTGCCGGTCTATCCCCCCAGTTCGCGCGGCTTTCAAAGCGCCCTCTACAAGATGGTTCACATCGCAAGGGATTGCCAGGCGGCTGGGATTTTAACGAGCAGAGTCTACCACGCATCGCTCAAGACCAATCTCGCCAGAAGTGGAGTCTCGGCGTGCGGCGTTGACGTAGATTACATTTCCGGTCTTCCGTGGATCGCCACGGAAGATTTCATGGATGCGATTTCGGGCCGACCGGCTGTTGATCCTTCGAAAATATTGTTTCTCCAGTACACGTCGGGTTCGACGATGGAGCCCAAGGGCGTGATCGTTACGCACGAAAACATTCTGAATACGTGTCCGCTCGTGATCGACCATCCCGCGCCGGTCGTCGTTTCCTGGCTTCCGCAGTATCACGATATGGGACTGATCGGGTGCTACCTATATCCAGCTCTGAAAGGTGGCACGACGTACGGGTTCGCTCCCATGGACTTCATTCAGCGGCCGGTCCTGTGGTTCGATGCGATGACCACCTACCACGCCACCGCGACAGCTGCCCCCAACTTCGCCTACGACTATTGCCTGCGCGCAGGGAGGCTTTCCAAGGAGAGCCTGGAGGCTTGTGATCTCAGTTCGCTTCGCATTTTGATGTGCGCGGCAGAACCCGTAAAGCCGGATACCTACACCCGGTTTCTAGAGGCGTTTCAGTCCTATGGACTCAAGTCCGAGAGTTTCTATGCCGCCTACGGGCTGGCCGAGAATACTCTGGCGGTCTCACTGGGCGGTCGCAACATCGTTTCTGTCAACAAGCGTGCCCTCGCCCTGGGGACGGCCCGCATGACTACGGAGGTCTCTGAAATCGGTGCGGCCACGCAGATTGTCAGTTGTGGAACGCCGCTCCCGGGTCTCGACGTTAAGATCGTGGATCCGGAAGGGCATTTCGCTCTTAAGCCAGAGCGTACCGGTGAAATTTGGGTCGCTGGAAGCGGTAAGTGCCGAGGCTACTGGAATAATCCCGAACTGACTCTGAAGCAGTTTCGTGCGCGGCTTGTGGACGATACTCCCTATGACGACGGCTACCTTCGGACCGGCGACATCGGATTCTTCCACGACGGCGAACTCTACGTCTGCGGCCGCATCAAGGACATGATTATCCTCCGCGGGCAAAACTATTACCCGCACGACATTGAGAACGTCGTGGAGAAATCATCCGGTCTGATCCGGCACAACTGCGTCGCCGCGTTCCAGATTCAGGAAGACAGCGAACCTGCGCTGGCAATCGTCGCCGAAGTCAAAAATCCCAGGGCGCTTCCCGATGTACGAAAGATCGCCGCCGCGGTCCGGAATTATCTCAATGTGGAAGTGGCGGTGATTTCCCTGATCGCGCCTCGTGCGATCCCGAGAACGAGTTCCGGGAAGATTATGCGCCACAAGACCAAGCAGATGTGGCTGCGAGGTCAGTTCACCGTTCTTTCCGACTTTTCGCGGGAGAAGGACGCCGGGAACTCCCCGTCCGATTCCGACATGCATTCCACTTTCGCGGAGTTGAAAGCCAGGTACGCCCTCACCGGTCTGGAATCGTACAACCTCGTCGAAGCCGGCCTGGATTCCTTGGATCTTGTTGTGTTCATGCATGAGCTCAAGGAACTCCTGAAAGATAAAGGCGCCGAGATGCTGGCTAGGCAGGTAGATATTGGTGTCATTCAGCGTGTCAGCGTAGCCGAGCTGTTTGTACTAGCCGAACAGTTGAAGCGCGCTCCGGAAGAGGCACTGGTTCATCTGCGCAATTCCCTTGCAGCTTTCCGTGAAGAGCAGTGCGCCGCTGAGAAGCAGATGATGAGCAACGACAGGAAGCTCATCTTCGAGCCCCCGGTGCCTTTGCCCATGCCGGAGATACCGGTGCTGAATCAGGTGCTGCTCACCGGTGGGACCGGCTTCATTGGGCCATTCCTCATGAAAAGCTTGCTGGAACAGACGCGGGCGAAGATCTATGTTCTCGTCAGGTCTTCCGACGAAAAGCAGGGTCGGCAAAGATTAAAAACCGCTATGGAGTCAATGGGACCCTGCGGGATAAGTCTGATGGAGATGTTCGAAGCTCGGGTCGTCCCCGTCTGCGGCGATCTGGGGCAGCCAAAGCTGGGTTTGACGCGGGACGTATGGGATTTCCTCGCGAGTGAAATCGACACGGTGTTCCACAATGGTGCAACCGTGAACTACCTGTTCAACTACGACCTGATGCGTGACGCGAACGTGCTGGGAACCAACGAAGTCGTAAGACTGGCGTTCGAGGGAAGACCCAAAGAGTTCAATTATGTCTCGACTACTTTCGTGTTTGGCTGGGCGGTCAAATCAGTCCTGAATGAGACCGACCTGAACGAGAATATGGAGCTGCTCGATTTTGGGTACAGTCAATCGAAATGGGTGGCGGAACAGGTGGTTGTCGACGCGCGCAGCCGGGGACTTTCCGCGCGGATTTTCCGGCCTGCCCTGGTGAGTCCTTCCGTCACGGGCGGAGGCAACAACTTCGATATCGCCGTTCGCTTAATCGCCTTCATGGTAAATCACGGTATCGGCGTTGATACTCTCAACCAGGTCAGCTTTGTTCCGGCCGACATTGTGGCCAACAACATCGTTGCGATCTCTACCAGTCCCGGCACAGCGAATAAGACTTACCATGTCACGCGGGACGATTATTCGAACATGATGGATATTACCGGGCTTATTACCAAAGCGACTGGCCGGCAATTCGAAACATTCCGGCTTCCCGACTTCGTTCCCGAGCTGATCCGGAGATGCCGGAAGGAAGATCTTCTCTTTCCGCTGCTGGATTTTTTGGTGGGCTCTGTCGAAAACATCTCCGCGATGGAGTTCAAACGCTATGATAGCTCTTCTTATCAAATGGCCCGCAATGCCTCCGTGTGGGGCAAAGCAGATCCGTCTCTGGAAGATACGGTAAACGGTATTCTGAAATTCATGTATCGCAAGGGGATCATTTCGGTTGCGACTCGTGAGGTCAACGCGGTGTCACCGAGCGATCGGCTTCTGGACTGCACGGATGCAATATCCGCTACTGCTTCTTAAACAAGAGCTTCTCCGTTAGCCGCTGGCCCGTTTCCAACGTGCCTGTGGTGGTTAGTGTCATCTGCTGCCCTTCGGCGGAAACCAGCCACCTATCCTTTTGCGTGACTTGGTCGTCCCGACGGTAGCTCGCATCGACCGTATGAGGATCGACCAGTTCAAGCGTCACCGTATCGTTGCGCGAGTTCTTTAGATCGTATTGCTTTCCGTCAAAACGGGCGGTATAGCTGAAGTCACCCAGAAAACGAATCCCACCGCTTCCGTCCGTCTCGATTTTGAGCACCAAACCTTGCCGCAAACGGGTCTTGCTGAGATCTTGCGTCCATTCGCCTGCGAAGAGGTCACTGGCGACCTTCGTACCTCCGCTTCGCGTCCACACGGTGATCCGGTCGGCGTGGCCCCCGGTCGCAGTCGTGGTCGTTAGCTCGTTCCCATCATTCGAAAGTTTTTCGCGAACCGTCGCCACAACAGTTCCGTCCTTTTCCTCCTTGACCTCCGCCTGCCTCTTATCGATCCTGCGTAGCTCAATTTGATTGAACGCGAGATTGCCTGGGGCGGACGATTCGTGCCCGTTCCAATTCGCCGTGAAATCAAGATGGGTTTCGCCTGACATGACTACATGCACCCCGTCATGCAGAGGTGTTATGGAGAGTCGGTTCGGAGGATCCAGACTAGACTGAGCAGAGATGAGCGTCCACGAGCCAAGGCGAGGGTCGGCCACTCCGGATTGGAGGGCGGCAAGCAGTCCGAGCAAAAGTAAGGTACGAATTGATCCTCCTAAATCGATGCGGCAGAGTTTAGCAGATTCAGATGACTCCGTCGGTGAGTCCTGCGCAAGTGTAAACTCGCGAAAGTAAGCGCAAACGTACGAATCGGTTGCGGACGGAGCAACTCTTTCGCCCCTGTGGTTCTTAGGTGCCACCGAAGAGTTTTGCTGACGACGATCTTGTGTGATATGGCACGATGATAGCTATGCACGTGCGCCGTTTTTGGGTGTCTGGGATCGTCCTGGCAGCAGCCATCGCACTTCTTCCGTTCTCTTTTCACGCGGAGCGTCGCCTGGAGACCGCAACCCGTGTCGAAGGGAGCCAAGCTGAAACTGTCCGGGAGGAGCTGGCCAGTCGTTTTCGGTCGCCGTTTGTGGACCGCGTTGTCCTGGTGATCGAGGGACTCCCCCCTGCGGATTCCGAGGAAGGCGGGCAAGCGTTAGAAACCATCGTGGCAGGACTAAGGGAGCAACCCGGCGTTTCAGGAGTGGTGTCCTATCTTGACTTGCGCGATCCGATTTTTCTGGGCCGGGGAGGGGGAACGTTTGTTCTCGTGGGACTCACGTCGACCGGCGCTCCAGTCGAGTCGCTTGTTCCGGAGCTTCACCAGCTGGCAAGCTCGCTTGAAAATAAACTGCGGGCCCGTTATCCGGCGCTGAAGCTCGAACTCACAGGTGAGATTCCACTGAATTTCGATATTCGCAAAGCGAGCGCCGCCGACGTGCATCGCGGCGAGATCCTAGTGATCCCCGCGACCCTCGCGCTTCTGCTGGTGGCTTTTGGAAGCCTGACCGCCGCCCTGATTCCGTTGGCAGTTGGCCAGCTTGCCATCGCGACCACTCTGGCGATTACGGGATTCCTGGCCCAGCGCTGGCACCTGTCTATTCTGGTTCAGAATTTGGCCACCATGCTTGGCCTGGGCCTGGGAATCGACTATGCGCTGCTAATGATCAGCCGCTTCCGGGAAGCGATTTCGGCCGGGCACGACGGACCCGCAGCCTCGGTCATCGCGGCACGTCAGGCAGGTCGCACGCTCTTGATTTCAGGCTCAACGGTGGCCATCGGATTTCTAGCCCTCTTGACGGTTCCTATCAGCGAAATCCGTTCCATCGGTGTCGCGGGATTCCTGGTGACGGGAATGAGCGTGTTGCTCACAAATACGCTCGTTCCGGCAGCGCTGGTGTTGCTCGGCCCGCGGATTGATCTTGGCCGATTACCCTTTACTGCAAAGTTGGAGGCGCATCGAGCCGCGCCTACGGGAAATCGCTGGCGGCAATGGGGAAAGATGATTGTCGCGCATCCCTGGCTTGCCCTTTTTGTGGCAGGTACTCCTTTGCTTCTGCTTGCCTGGCAGGTCAGACGACTGGATACCAGTCTCCCCCGAGGGGATTGGCTTCCGCAGGCGGCGGAGTCAGTCCATGCGCTCCACACCCTTGAACGGATGGATCGAGGCGGCGTTGTTGAATCGTTGCGCGTCATTGTCGAACTTCCAACGGATTCCATCGCGCGAAGCGACGCGGGTTGGAATGCGCTCGATCGTCTCACCAAGCGCCTCGCGAGCGACCCTCGCTGTGACCGCGTGATTTCTATCACTACGATTGCCGAGAGCAACCGGTCTTCTCTCCCTGACCTCTCGCGGGAGTCGCGTCGAACATTCCTGAGCAGCGACGGACGAGCGGCACTGCTTGAGGTGTTACCCGCGAGTTCGGTCTCCCTGCGCGAGCAGGTCAACTGGGTGCGGGAGCTCCGTAAGATCGGTGCGCCGGCTCTCACCGGAGTGCCTGACGCAACCCTTCTTGTTGGGGGCATCCCGGCACTCAACGCCGATTATGAAACGATTATCAGAGAGCGCTTTCCGTCGGTAATGGCGCTGGTAGTGGGGGGGACGCTCCTTGCTCTGCTCTGCGGGTTCCGATCGATCTTTGCCGCCGTGAAGGCCATCGCACTCAACCTGTTCTCGGTCGCGGCGTCGTTCGGAGCACTGGTTTTCGTTATCCAAGATGGACACGGAAGCAGCTTCCTGGGAGTTGCTGGGGGAACCGGTAGCGTGTTTCCCCTTGTTCCGATCGTCGCCTTTGCCATCGTCTTCGGATTAAGCATGGATTACGAGGTATTTCTGGTCGCCCGCGTTCTCGAAGCCAGAAGAAGCGGGCTGAGTGAAATGGATGCGATCCCGGAGGGTCTGGCTCGAACGGCAGGCCTGATTACGAGCGCCGCGGCGATCATGATCGTGGTATTTGCGGCATTCACCTTCGGAGATTTCCTGGTGGTCAAGATGATCGGATTTACGTTGGCGGTCGCCGTGTTGATTGACGCGACACTCGTTCGTATTGTGATCGGTCCCGCGCTCCTTCGTATTGCAGGCGATTGGAATTGGTGGCCTGGCGGGCTCGCCACAGCGCGCAGGACTGTGGTTGGCCAAAACTCCGGCCGACTTTGAAATCAATGACGCGAAAGTTGCACCAGCTGCCTCCCTACTTTCCTTCACACCTACTGCTAATACCTGAAATGCAGCTATGCATGTCAACGATGAGAGTTTTCTTCAGAATCTGCTAGAAACTTCACCTGTAATTCTTCGCCTGTAAATTCGTGGGTTGTTCCTGTTGATTACTTTGGATTTGCGATCGCTACATCTCGGTGCGTCGGAATGCATCTTCGGCTCAGAAATGTGCTTATGGGCCGATGCCTTCCGACCAAGTCGGGTCGGCGCCAGATTGCTGACTTTCACTTGAACCGATACCGGTCGCGTGAAGTCCCACCCCACGCCCGCAGCGAAGGCCGGAGGATAGGATGGTCAGACGGCGAGAGTACGCCTACAATTCCCGCGTTGCCATCGGGGTCGCCGCAGTTGTAGGGGCCGGTGCAGGCCACGTTAGAACCATAGGTAGGTCAAACATAAGCTTCAGGCCAAAGGCCGACGACCGCGGGGGGGTTGTGGAATCGCATCTCGATGTGCTACGGAGCGATGTGCAGCGTCACGGACTCCAGCAGAGTTTTGATGCCGTTCCAGACGATCTGGGCGCCGATACAGACCAGAAGGAATGACGAAAGTTTTGTCATCACGGACATCCCCGTCGGACCCAGAACTCGCGCCAGTCGGTCAGCGAATCCATAACAAAGGAAAATACTCAACGCGATCAGCGCCGAGCCGACGAGCGCCGCCAAAATCGTTAACGGATGGAGTGCGTGGCTGTGTGCGGCATTGGCACCTAAAGTGACCGCGACAGAAATTGAGCCTGGACCCACCGTTAGCGGTAGAGTTAAAGGGTAGAATGCCTCACGAACGGCGTCTTGCGGATGAATGTTTTTGCGATCAGCGGCATCGCAGCCCTCGTCTCGCTGCAACAGGATCGCCCATCCCATCGCCACCAGAACGATCCCGCCGCCGACCTGCACGATTGGCAGAGAAATTCCGAAGAACGCAAGGATGTAGGTTCCCACAAAGTACGACGCAACGAGTAGGACGAAGCTGTTCAGAGCGATTTGCCATGACAGCGCTCTCCGCGCTTCTGGTCGGTATTCATTTGTCATGGCCAAAAAGAAGGGACTGCCGCCAAGCGGATCCACAATCGGGAAGAGTGCACTGACAATCAGGAATAGGTTCTTGGCCGCTTCGGACATAGTGGCAGTAGTCTATACGCACGGGTAGGCAGGAGCTAGTCAATGCGTTTCGGGAAAGACCTTGGGCGCTCATTTCCGTGTTTCCGAAGAACCGACCCCCTAGGGTCGGATCACTTGTACGGAAAGCCGCCTTTTCGACACGAGGCATGGTGGACGAAGTCAGGCTGGGCTTCAGCGGAATCAGCAATGGCAATTAGTAGGCGGCTGCCAGGCTGCACGGGTCGGCCGATGTAAATAGAGCAACTGCTCGGAGTGGCTATGGAGACCCATGGCAAAGGAATCGTGCACCGTGACATCAAGCCTGCGAACATCTTCCTCACGGAAAGAGGCCATGCCGAAATTCTTGACTTCGCTCTTGCCAACGTCGGTTTTCCAAAAACCCGGACCTGACACTGCGAATACGCCTGCAATAACGGGTGTCCGGTAGTCTGAGACAATCGTTAATCGGCTAGCGATCGCTTGTTGATTGTTTCACCCTGCTCGCGCTTCTCCCCTAAGGTTTATGTAACCGATCCACGTATACTGCCGAGACTGGCCGTCCGGAGGAACTCCGCGTGAAGAAGCTGCGAATCGTTGTGTCGCTTCCGAATGACAATGCATATCAGCGGGAGCAGGGACTTGTGGCGCAGTCTACGGGGAAGAGTCTGGGACTCGATTTGCAGGTGATTCACGCAAAAGACGACTCCATCACGCAGAGCCAGCAGTTATTGGAAATTATCCAATCTCGCGCGGAACTCCGGCCCAACGGATTCATTGTTGAACCTGTGACCAGTACCGGGCTACCCCGTGTCGGCGAAGCAGCGGTTGCGGCCGGGATCGCCTGGGTCATCAGCAACAGTGACGTGGATTATGTAAAGCAGCTCCGCCATGCCTCCCGCGCTCCGGTCTTCACCGTGACGCAGGGACAATTTGAAATTGGCCGGTTACAGGGTAAACAGTTTGCCGCTCTGTTGCCTAAGGGAGGATCCGTTTTGTACATGGAGGGACCCAGCATGAGTTCCGTTGCGGCGCAGCGGCGCGAAGGCATGGAGAGCGCCAAGCCGGGGAGCGTGCAGGTCACCACGCTTCGCAGCAAGTGGGGCGAGGAGAGCGCGTTTCAAAGCACACAGGCCTGGCTGCGGCTGGCCACTTCGCGCGCGGAGAAGTTTGATTTGGTGGCCGGTCAAACTCACGAGCTTGCGTTAGGGGCCAGGAAAGCGCTGCAAGCCACCGAGGATCAGGAGCAACGGAAGAAATGGCTCGCTTTGCCCGTCACCGGCATCGGGATTGCCAACCAGGTCAAACCTTTGGTCGATGAACGCACGCTCACAGCTGCTGTGATTTCCGCCGTCACTATGGAACTTGCCCTGCGGATGTTGGTTCGCGCCATCGAAACACAAATCGAGCCGCCCGAGCGCAGCATCGTGGAGGCGTCGTCCTATCCTGAGTTGGATAGATTGCTGACCAGGCGTTAAAGAAAAGTGACCTCCTTCGTTTTCATTCAGTCGCCGGATTTCTTTTCGTTTTCCGAAAGTGGTGGAACGTCCAGATTGCGCGCAATCCAAGGCAGCAAGACGCGCTTGAAAATGATCGGGTCTGGCCACACTTTCACCTGCCGCCCCAAATGCCCGCCGGAGGGATTGATCCACGCCTCCTTCGGCACATCCCCGGCGCTCATAAGCGCATAAATATCGGAGATGGGCACCTGCGTATCTTTCACACCGGCAATGACCAGCATCGGCGTGGTGGGCTTCCCGAGGATGCCCTGGTTTACTAGCGACATTTTCGCGAAAATATCGGCGATTTCGTCCACCGTGTTCACATTGTCGAAAATCGCCATCAGCGCCGGAACCTGATCGAACAGATATTCGCGGTTGCCAAGCAACGATTCTGTCAGGAATTTTTTCGTGAAAAAGAGATCGGTGGGGGGAGACTGCACGCTCACGGCCTTCAACCGGTTGCGTTCCACCACGGCCATTTTTGTGCCCCAGTAAGCCCCCCAGCTTACGCCGTGAAAGGCGATCCGCGTTTTGTCCACTTCCGGCCTCGCTTGCAGATAATCGATCACTTTCGACAGCAGGCGATCCGCAGTTGGGCTCGCTTTAATCGGACATTGCCCGGTGCCCGGCCCATCGACCGCCAGGAAGCCGATGCCATAAGGAAGAATGGCGCCAAAACTTTCCGTCAGATCTTCCTTCCGGCTGTCGAGCCCATTCACGGCAATGACCATCGGCACTGGGCCGCTGGCATTTTTCGGCAGGCGCAGATAGCCGATTATCTCCTTACCTTCAAACGGAATGTGCACAACCTCCAGCGGGGGATCCATGAACTTCGCGTGATCCAGAAATGCCCCAATGGCCTTTGCGTACGACTCTTTTTTCTTCGGCGACGACGGAATAGGCCAACGCCCGAAAGAATAAATCCGCCACGCGCGAACAAAGTCCGCGTTGGCCTTGGTTGGATCGGAGTTCTCCAGGGACTTGCCTTCCGCCATATATTTGTCGGCCACATGCATGAAGGCCGTGGCCCATTCGTCCTTATCGCGCGTTTTGATCGAAGCGAACGCTTCTTCGACGTCGGCCGGGTCGAGTCCAATCATGGGATACATGCCCGTCTGCGCGCGCTTAATGGCTTCGACCTTGATTTCTTCGATGGTTCGTTCTGGTCGTTCCTGTGCCGTCGCCAAAGCGGGAATGAGAACCGCGGCGCCAAGAAAAACTATGTAGACCAAGAAATATTGCGAGCAAGTCCGAATGATTTGCATTTTGTGGGCCCCTGATGAAATAGCAGAAATTATGAAACCCCGCGCCGGGCGAAACGTTCTCCGCGGGGCGCGGCTACCAACCGGCGCGCGCCCCGCGTGTACCCCCCCGGTCAAATCCAACGTCTAGAAAGTGAACTTCAGCCCCAGCTGCACGGCACGGTTGCCCCCGGAACCAATCACCGGGTTCGACGCCGCAACGTCAGGAGTGGCGCAGGAACAGCCGAAACCGCCTGGGCCGGGCACTGATGGATCGTTGTGTCCCCAGCCGTTCTGCCCTCCGTAAGGATTTGCGAAATTCGGGTGGTTAAACAGGTTGAAGAACTCCGCGCGGAATTGCATGTTCACGCGTTCGCTGAGGGTAAAATTTTTCATCGCCGAAAAATCCACATTTCGGAAGCCGAAATCCCGGAATATGTTGCGGCCCATGGTTCCGAACGTGCCGACAGCCGGAGGCAGCATCATGGAATTGCCCATCACATAGCATCCCCAGGTGCTGAGCGAGTAGGTATGACCGGCGGGCGTGCCGCCGTCCAGCGCCAGCGCCTTCGCGGCGCACGACGGATTGCTGGTGCCCGCGAACCATGGAACGCCGGAGGAAATGGTCGGCTTGAAGTTCGAGGGATTACCGAAGAAATCCCAGCGATCAACAAGCTCTCCCGTGCCGCTCACATCGGTTCCGGCGTCGATTGGCCCCCAAGGCTGCGCGCCATAAACGCTGACGATCGTGTTCACCTGCCATCCTTCCAGCAATTGGCCCCAAGTCTTGATACCGGGAATCGCATAGGTGAGCGACAGCGTGAAACGGTTGCGCATATCAAAGTCGCTGCTGGCATATTCATTCGCAGCGTGCGCACTGTCCATCGGCAAGCCGGACCCCGCGCCAAAATCCCAATTGGCGCCCACGTCATCCAAGGCATGCGAATAAGTGTAGCCCGCGAGCACCGTCAGGCCGTGATAATCCCGGCCGGTCAAGGTCAACTGGAGGCCGTTGTAGTTGGAACGGTAAATGTTCCCCACCTGGTAGATCTGTCCCAGAAAGGGGAATTTTGCGTCGAAAGGTCGCGCGTTTTGTTCCGCAACCGGATCGGCTCCCGCACCGCAGATCGTGGGGTCATAGTCCGATGCGATACACGCGGACCAGCCCGCACCTACGGTCGGTTGATTCACATCGCGAATGCCCAACAGCTTTGAGCCGTGATTGCCGACGTAGGCGGCTTCCAACGTGATCTTTGTGGTGAAGGCGTGCTGCACGTTCAAATTCCAGTTCGTAACGTAAGGAGTTTTGAAATTTTGCGTAATTCCCATGATTGTGCAGGGATTCCCGGTGGCAACGCTGCAATCGATTGCGCCCGTGGGGAACACGGTGTTGCCGCCGGTGGCGTTCCAGTTGAGTTGCGGAGGAAAAAAGGTGACCAGGCCGGTGGCAATATTACCGTTGCCCGGGGTGACTCCCACGCCTCCCGTAGGAATCGTGCTGAGGCCAAGATTGTTGTTTAGTGCCAGGAAAGCTTCCCAGTTGATCGTTTCATAGGTGACCCCCGCGCCGCCGCGAATTACGGTACGGTTATCTCCATTGATGTCCCAGGCAAAACCGCCGCGCGGACCAAAATCGGTTGGATCGACATTGTATGGACCGCTGATGCCCTTGCCGACCTGCACGAGGCCCACATTGGGATTGAAATTGGCCAGTTGGTTGTTGGAGTCCTTGATGACAGTATTCAGTTCGTAGCGCAGGCCGAAATTGATCGTGAGATGGCTGGTGATGCGCCAATCATCCTGCGCGAACAGCGCAATTCCCCAGTTGTGGATGTCGCGCGTTGGATCGCCGATCAGTAAGCTTCCGTTGGCGGGCGCGCCCGCAAAGAAATCCTCAAGTGGCGTGGAACTAGGAAAGGCCGTGCCTCCCAGGAATTTGAACCTGCCGCGGACTCCGCCGTATGCGCCGCCTTCGAATCCATCGCGGTGTATTTCGCCGCCAAATTTGAAACTGTGTTTTCCTTCGATGTAGGTGATGTGGTCTACGAACTGGAATCGCGTGTCGGGACCCTGGATCTTAGGCCAATTGAAACCACCCAGCCCGGAGGCCGGAAAACCGTCTAACCCTAAAATGTTAATGCGGGGCAAGCCGCCGTAAAGCGGATTTGTGACCCCGGTATTCAGCCCGTAATCGCTCGCGGGAGTGTTTATGTCGTTCGTGACGGTTGGCTGGTACAAGCGGTTGTACCCGAAGCGTGCTTCGTTCACCCACTCCGGGCTGGGCGTCGCGATCCAGTTCAAGCCCACCACCTGTGCGCGGGTGTGAATACGCGTCAGCCACTTGGTCTGCAATTCGCTGGCGTCCTGTACCGTGCCGTTGTTATCGCCGTAGAAATACATACCGGTCAGCGAGTTTTGTGTATTGATCTGGTAATCGGCTTTGCCGAGCGCGTTATCAACGCTCACGCTGTTCGGCAGACCGTAATCGATGGTGTTGCTGCCCGCTGGGTTGGTTCCGTTATTCAACGGGAATCCCGTGCCATTGCAGGTGATGGGCGGGCCCAGCGTGCACCCGGCAATTTTCAAACTGGCGGAACTGATGGGCACGCCACCAGACTGCAGATCCTGGATGGCGTTGACGATGCTATTCGAACAGTCGCCGGTGGTGATATAGGTGCACCCTGAACCACCGGAAGGGGTGCTAAGGCCAACCGTGGCCGGCGTCGTCAGCAGTCCGGCATTGCCGACCGTGTAACGTTGTCCCTCATAGCCGCCGAAGAAGAACAGTTTGTCCTTCAGGATCGGGCCACCAAGTGTAGCGCCGAACTGCTCTAGGTGCCTGGGATCTTTCGGGCCGGATTCGACCGTGTTGTAGAAGTTGCGCGCATCGAGATCGGTGGTGCGAAAGAAGCCGTAGGCTGTGCCGTGCAGATTGTTGGTTCCGGATTTCAGTGCAACGTTGATGTTGGCGCCAGGCTTCCAACCGTATTCCGCCGGAGGGCTCTGGATCACGTTGAATTCCTGAATCGCGTCGATCGGCAGGATGGTTGCGGAATCGCCGGCGATACCTGCGCCATTGATAATGCTCTGGCCGGAAAACGGTTCGCTGTTGAACAAGCCGTCAATCAGGTAGGCGTTATCTTCCGCGCGCAAACCGTTGCTGCTGGTGGTGGAAAATCCGCCGCCCGGATAGCGCATGACGCCGGGACGCAATTGCAAAAGATTCTCGTAGTTCCTGCCGTTCAGCGGGAGGTCGTTGATTTCCTTGTTGCTCAGCGTGCCGCCAAGCATGGAGTTGGTCGTGTCTAGCATTGCGGGCGTTTCATCCACAGTAATCACTTGCGTCGAGTCGCCGGTCTTCAGTGACACGTCCAGACGAAAGTCCTTGCCTACTTCAATCAGAACGCTCGCCGCCACATAACTATTGAATCCCTTTGCTTCGATCTGCACCCGGTATGTGCTGGGCTGCAGGTCGGCCAACAGGTACTCGCCGTTTTCGTCCGACACCGTGGTACGCACTGTATTCCGCAGTGTGTCGGTGGCGGTCACCTTGGCACCGACAATCGCCGCGTCCTGGGCGTCATGGACGCTACCAAGAATTCGGCCGGTGGTGGTTTGGCCGGACGCGTCCCGCGACGTGGAAAGTAGGAAGACAAGACACACTGGGACGAACAGTAGAGGCCAGCGAGAACGGCCGGAATGGAGCGAGAAACGCAGAAAAACCTTCATTGAGGACCCCTCCCCCTAAAAGAACGGCAGTCTGCCAAAGCCCGAGGCTAAGGAAAATGCGATGTGGTGTGATGGTACTACCACCAGATAATTGGGGGTGTCAAGAAATATTTCCGATAGGCCAAATCAGATTTATGGTATAGATGTCATACCAGGCGGCAGCGATTGCCTGGTTTCAGATCCTTTTTGGCGATTCTGTCCCGTCGAATCTTCGGAAACGATGGGCGACGCATGCGCTAACCGCGCACAGGTCGCACCTAGTAGCGCGCAGTTTGAGTGCGAAAAACCCAGGGGAACACCATTGGCGATTGCAACTATTAATCCGGCGACGAGGGAACATGTAAAGAGTTTTGAGCCGTTAACCGATTCGCAAATCGAAGAGAAAATTCGGGCGGCTGGGGAACGGTTCCCAAAATTCCGGGCGCTCACCTTTGCCGAACGCGGCCGGATGATGAGGAGCGCCGCGGATCTGCTGGAAGTCGAAAAGAACGAGTTGGCCAAATTGATGACCCTGGAAATGGGCAAAACCTACCGCTCGGCTGTGGAGGAAGCCGTGAAGTGCGCTTGGGCCTGCCGGTATTACGCCGAGAATGCGGAGAATTTTTTGGCTGACGGAGTGATCGAAACCTCGGCGAAAAAAAGCTATATTCGCTACCAGGCGATGGGCATCATCCTGGTGATCATGCCGTGGAACTATCCCTTCTGGCAGGTCTTTCGATTCATCGCGCCCGGACTGATGGCCGGCAACGTCGGATTATTAAAACACGCTTCGAATGTGCCGCAGTGCGCGCTGAAAGTGGAGGATTTGCTCCTGCGCGCAGGGTTCCCTCAAGGTGCGTTTCAAACCCTGTTGATCGGTTCGAACAAGGTGGACGCCATTCTGGCCGACCCACGAATCGCCGCTGCTACATTGACGGGAAGCGAAGAGGCTGGAGCGAAAGTTGGCGCCGGAGCCGCGAGCCGGATAAAGAAAGTGGTGTTGGAGCTCGGCGGCAGCGACCCCTTCATTGTGATGCCAAGCGCAAACGTGGACGAGGCTGTCGCCACCGGCGTAAAGGCCCGGACCTTGAATAACGGCCAGTCTTGCATCGCTGCAAAACGATTTATCGTGGCCGATGAAATTGCGGACAAGTTTGAAAATGCCTTCGTCGAGAAAATGCAGGCATTGAAGCTCGGCGATCCGTTCGACGAAAAGACGGATGTCGGACCGCTGGCCACGGCAGACGCCGTGGAGTCCTTGCACGCGGACGTGCAGAAAAGCGTGAAGGCCGGCGCCAAAGTTTTGACCGGAGGTCGACCGGCGAAACTTCCCGGCAACTTCTACCTGCCGACCGTGCTCACAAATATTCCCAGGAATTCACCGGCCTATCGCGAAGAGCTTTTCGGTCCGGTGGCTTCGCTGTTTCGCGTGAAGAATCTGGACGAGGCGATACGCGTGGCCAATGACAGCCGCTTCGGGTTGGGCGCGAGTGCCTGGACAAATGATCCGGGCGAGCAGCAGCGCTTCATCCACGAACTCGAAGCCGGCATGGTCTTTATTAATCAGATGGTGGCTTCGGACCCGCGGGTGCCGTTCGGCGGGGTAAAACGGTCCGGATACGGCCGCGAATTAGGCGTGTTTGGGATTCGCGAATTCGCAAATGTAAAGGCGGTGTGGTTGAAATAAGAAAGTGGTTGAGCGTGGATTTGGTATGTTGTATGGTGGTCATACCAGTAGGCCGGTAAGGAGGTTTCTCTCCGCCCGTCGCAATTTCCCGAGGCAGGCGGGGTTTCCTTTTTGCCTTGGAATCCGGGGAGTAAGACATGTACAAGCTGGTGCAAAGTTCTCGTCTGTACGAACAAATCGTCAAACAAATTGAAGACTCCATCGCACGAGGCGACCTCAAAGAGGGAGATCAGCTGCCAGCGGAACGCGAACTCGCGCTCCAGTTTGGCGTCAGCCGCACCGCCGTCCGCGAAGCAGTGAAGGCCCTGCGGGAAAAGGGACTCGTCGAAGCGTATCCCGGCCGCGGCACCTTTATCACCAGCGAAACTTCCAACTCCATTCGACTGACCTTCGACCGCATGATTAAATCCGGCCCGCGTGAGGGCACCTTGCACCTCGTGGAGGTGCGGGAAATTCTGGAGCCGGAGATCGCTGCGCTGGCGGCAAAGCGCGTCAGCGACGAAAGCCTGAACGAACTTCGCGAAGCCATTGCGATTATGGATGGCGCAAAAAGCGATCCCGATTCCTTCATCGAAGCCGACCTCGATTTCCATCTCGCTTTGGCGGAAGCGGCCGCGAATCCCCTGATTTTGTCGCTCATCGATTCCATCGTTGGCGTTTTGCGCGAACAGCGGCTCCGTATTTTCCAGGTCGATGGAGGACCGGAGCGCGGCCAGTATCATCACAAACGGATTCTGGAAGCGATCGAGAATCACGATGCGTTAGGAGCGCGCGAAGCGATGCGCGCGCACCTCCGGCAAGTCCGGGACGATTCACGAAGCTCGGGCGCCGAAAACGAATAAGCAGATCCCAGGATTCGGAGCGTAGCGAATATGGCAAATTTGGGATTCGTCGGACTGGGCGTGATGGGCGGGGAATTGGCCAACCGCCTGATCGGCAAGGGCCACACCGTCACGGGCTATAACCGCACGGAATCAAAAGCGGCATGGCTGATAAAAGCGGGTATGCAGTGGGCCCATTCTCCGCGAGAGGTTGCGTCGGCCGCGGATATTACCTTTTCCATGGTCACCAATTCCGCGGCACTCGAATCAATCGTCGAAGGACCCAATGGCATCCTCGCCGGATTGGCGCCGGGAAAGATTTACGTGGATATCAGCACGGTCAGCCCGGACTACAGCCGCGCCGTTGCGGAGAAAGTCCGCGCAAAAGGCGCGGACATGCTCGATTCGCCAGTCTCCGGCAGCGTGATTACGCTGCAGGAAGGCAAACTTGCGGTAATGGTGGGCGGCCGCAAGGTAACTTTTGAAAAAGTGAAACCGATCCTTTTGGACATCGGCCCCAAAGTGACATATGTCGGCGGGAACGGCCAGGCCCTGGTGCTTAAAATTGCTTGCAACCTGAGCCTCGCGGTGCAGATGCTGGCGTTCTCAGAGGGGGTGCTACTCGCCGAAAAAAGCGGCATTCCCCGCGAAATTGTCGTCGACGTCCTGACCAACAGCGCGATTGGATCCCCGATGGTGAAGTACCGCGGCCCATTCGTGATCAAACTTCCGGACGAAGCCTGGTTCAACGTCAATATGATGCAGAAAGATATGTTGCTGGCGCTCGAACTCGGGCGAAAACTCGACGTGCCCATGCCTTCGACGGCGGTGGCCAACGAGTTTCTCACCGCAGCGCGCGGCATCGGCCTGGAAAAAGAAGATTTTGCCGTCGTGTTTGACGTGCTGGCGAAACTTTGCGGAGTGCAACGATGAGCAAGACCGCGGATGCGATGCAACGCCCCTCGGGGGTGACTGCCGAAAAGTGGGTGCAGATGTACCGCCGGATGCAGATGATTCGGTTATTCGAAGAACAGGTCAATGAACTTTACACCCGGGCGTTGATGCCGGGCCTGGCGCATCTTTACGTTGGAGAAGAAGCCGTCGCGGTGGGCCTCTGTGCAGCTCTCGGCAACGACGATTACATCACCAGCACGCATCGCGGCCATGGCCACTGCTTAGCCAAGGGCGCGTCGCCTGATCGCATGTTCGCAGAATTGTTGGGCAAGGAAGCCGGATATTGCCGTGGCAAAGGCGGCTCGATGCACATCGCCGATCCGGCCACGGGAAATCTTGGCGCCAACGCCATCGTTGCCGGCAGTGCGGGAATCGCCACGGGTGCCGCGTTTTCCGCCAAACACGCCGGCAAGGGACAAGTGGCCGTCTGCTTCTTCGGCGAAGGCGCGCTGGGGCAAGGCGTCGTGTATGAGGTGATGAATCTCGCCGCGCTCTGGAAATTGCCGGTAATTTACGCCTGCGAAAATAACTATTACACCGAATACACGCACTTTTCAGAGACGACTGCCGGAGATATTCTCGCCCGCGGCGAAGCCTTTGGCGTTCCCTCGGAGAGTGTGGACGGCCAGAACGTGCGCGCCGTGTACGCGACGGCATCCCGGTTGGTGGATCGCGCGCGGAACGGTGGAGGCCCAGGGTTTCTGCTCTGCAATACGTATCGCTACACCGGCCACCACGTCGGCGACATTAACCGCGAGTATTACCGCTCCAAGCAGGAAGAGCAGGAGTGGAAGACGAAGCGTGATCCCATCCAGCTTTTCTTCACCTGGCTAACCGGTGAAGGAATCAGCGACGCAAGGACTTTGGCTGCGATTGAATGCGAGGTCCGCGCGGAGATGCAGGCAGCGGTAGAGTTCGCGATCGCCGCTTCTTATCCAAAGCCCGAAGAAGCGGAGCAACACGTTTATGCCTGAGACCCAAGTGCGAGAGCTTACATTTGCGCAAGCCGTCAAGGAAGCGCTCGCCGAAGAAATGCGGCGGGACACGCGTGTATGCGTCCTCGGTGAAGATGTTGCCGAAGCCGGCACGCCCTTTAAGGTGCTCTCCGGCCTGGTGGAGGAATTCGGAAAGGACCGCGTGATCGACACGCCGATTTCCGAAGCGGGTTTCACCGGCGTCGGCGTTGGCGCCGCCATGACTGGCATGCGCCCCGTGATCGACATCATGTTTGGCGATTTCCTGACGCTCACCATGGACCAAATGGTGAATCAAGCCGCAAAAGTGCACTACATGTCCGGTGGCAAATGGAAAGTGCCGATGGTGTTGCGGACAACCTTGGGCGCCACCCGCAGATCCGCCGCGCAACACTCACAATCGTTGCACGCATGGTTCAGCCATGTGCCCGGACTAAAAGTAGTCCTTCCATCCACCCCGTATGACGCAAAGGGTTTGCTCAAAAGCGCCATTCGAGACGACAATCCAGTCGTCTTCTTTGAAGACAAAATGATGTATCGCCAAAAGGGTCCGGTCCCCGCGGAAGACTACACCATTCCGCTGGGCGTCGCGGACATCAAGCGCGTTGGCAAAGACATTACGTTGGTCGCGACCAGCAGCATGGTACAGGTGGCGCTGGGAGCCGCGGCGTTGCTCGAAAAGGACGGCATCAGCGCCGAAGTGATCGATCCGCGGACCACTTGGCCGCTGGACGAAAAAGCCCTGGTGGAATCGGTGAAGAAAACTTCCAAGGCCATCGTGATCGACGAAGGGTACGGGCGATACGGAGTGACCGGAGAACTCGCCTCCGTCATTTCCGAAGGCGCCTTCTTCAGCCTGGAAGCTCCGGTAAAACGAATGGGAGCGATGCACGTGCCCATTCCTTTTTCGCCGCCGCTCGAAGACGTCACCGTGCCGACCGATCAGACAGTCTACGAAGCAGCGCGCGCATTGTGTGGCAACGACTGACTTGCGCGTAACGGGAGGACGATCGTGGCACTAAAAACCTATGGACCGATGGCAGTGGACTGGGAAAACCGCATCGATTTCGAGCGCTTGCGGAAACAACGTCTTGCCCGCGCCAAAGCGTTGCTCGCCAAATCCGAGATGGGTGCGCTGCTTTCGTTCGACATGAACAACGTCCGCTATATCACGTCGACCCACATCGGAAGCTGGGCGCAAGACAAGATCAGCCGTTTCACCCTTCTGCCCCAAAATGACGAGCCGATTCTGTGGGACTTCGGTTCGGCTGCCCGCCATCACCAACTCAACTGCCCATGGCTCGGCGAAAGATCGCGTTCGGGAATTCCGCTTTTGCGCGGCGCGATGTCTCCGGAGATGGGTCGCGCGGAAAATGTGGCTCGCAAGATCAAGGTCGAACTCGAACAACGCGGTCTGCATAAGGAACCGCTGGGCGTCGACGTGATCGAGCCTCCCATCCTGTTTGCTTTGCAGAAAGAAGGCATCACCGTTGTTGACGGACAGCAACTGATGTCCGATGCGCGCGTGATCAAGACGCAGGACGAAATTTTGCTCCTAAATCACTCCGCCATGATGGTCGACGCCGCGTACGACGAACTATACCGCGCCATGAAACCCGGCCTGAGCGAAAGCCAGGCCGTCGGCCTCGCCAGCAAAGTTTTATACGACCTGGGATCCGAGTATGTGGAAGCCGTGAACGCAATTTCCGGGGAACGTTGCAGTCCTCATCCGCACGTTTTCTCAGACCGCGTGCTCAGGCCGGGCGATCCCGTCTACTACGACATTTTGCATTCGTACATGGGCTATCGCACTTGCTATTACCGCTGCTTCGCGATCGGCTATGCTTCGCACGCCATGATCGATGCCTACAAACGTTGCAGGGAATATCTAGACGCCGCGATTTCGCTGGTGAAGCCGGGTAGAACGACGGCGGAAATCGCCTCCGTGTGGCCAAAAGCCGAGGAGTTCGGATTTCCCGACGAAGAGGCCGCCTTCGCGCTTCAGTTCGGCCACGGCATCGGCCTGGCGATCTGGGAAAAGCCCGTCATCAGCCGCATGGTTTCGCTCGAACACTCTCACGAAATCAAGCCGGGCATGGTTTTTGCGCTGGAAACGTTCTGGCCATCCACGGATGGATGGAGCGCCGCGCGAATCGAGGAAGAAATTGTTGTCACCGAAACCGGCCACGAAGTGATTACGCGCTTTCCTGCGGATCAGCTCATGGTCGCCGGGGCTCACTACTTCACAGTGAATGGGCCTCTGCCTACGACGCGCGAGAACGAGCAGGCGCCCAGCAAGCGTGTGGTGGAGATGGTGGAAGCCAGCGCGAAAAAAGAAGGCGTGGGAGTTACAAGCTGACGAACGCGATTTTTCTATACCAAGGAAATCATTATGGCCATAAGTGTGGTGATGCCTGCGCTCGAGATGGCACAGGAGACCGGCAAGCTGTTGGCTTGGCGAAAAAACGAAGGCGACCAAGTTACAAAAGGCGAGCCGCTGCTCGAAATCGAGACCGATAAGGCGGTGGTCGAAGTCGAGGCCCCCGGAGACGGAGTGCTCGCAGCTATAACCGCCAAGGTCGGTGACGAAATCCCCGTCGGAACAACGATTGCGTGGCTCGTGAAGCCGGGCGAGACGGCTCCCACCGCGGAAGCGCAGCAAAATTCGCCATCCTCTCGCGCCACCGGCGCGCCCGACGGCCATGCTACTGCTTCCCCATCCGGAGGAAGTGAAAACACTCCGGCCGCTCCACAAATTTCGCCCAAAGCGCGCCGTTTGGCTAAGGAACTCGGTGTCGATTTCAGCAAAGTAAAAGGCACCGGAGCCGATAGCGTCATCACCGCGAAAGATGTGCAAGCGTTGGCGGATGCCAACGGCAGTGCGCTCGCCGACACGACGAGACAACCGGAATCGTTGAGCGCAGTCGCCCGGTTGATGGCCGAGCGCACCACGCAAAGCTGGGCCAGCGTGCCGCACTTTTTCGTTTCGCGCGATGTGGATGCCGCTGAGCTTTCCGAGTTTCAGAAGACCCAAGCTGCCCGGATGGAAAACACCGGATCCAGCAAACTATCCATTACCGATGTGCTTGTCGGCTTGGTGGCACGCGTTCTCACGAAACATCCCAGAATCAATTCCACTTGGTCCGATGGCACGATCAAGCCGAACAAAGATATAAACATAAACGTGGCCATGGCTGTCAAAGACGGAGTAGTGAGCGCTGTCATTCACAACGCGCAAAGTAAAACCCTCCCAGAAATCTGTGCGAAACGGCAAGAACTGACGGACCTCGCCCGCACCAACAAATTGCGCCCCGCCGATATCAGCGGCGGCACATTTACGATCAGCAATCTTGGCATGTTCAAGGTGGACGCGTTCACGGCCATCATTCCCCTGCCGCAGGCCGCTATTCTCGCGGTCGGCGGGATCAGCGACCGAGTTGTCGCCGTTGAAGGAAAACCTGCCGTCCGGCCGGTGATGACTCTCACGCTGTCCAGCGATCACCGAGTGATTGATGGAGCGCGCGCCGCCGAATTCCTGCGCGATCTCGTCGACGCCGTCCTTGAACCACAAAAGTGGCTCAGCCTCTGATGCCCCCCGCAACCTCCGCACGCACAAAACCCTTCTACGCAAACCTTTGGGTGCAAGTCCTCGTCGCGATGAGTGTAGCTGTCCTGTTTGGTTATCTCAGCCCCAGCAAAGCCATCACCATGAAGCCGCTCGGCGATGGTTTTATTCGTCTGATCACGATGGTTATTTCGCTGATCATCTTTTGCACCGTGGTTTCCGGCATCGCCAGCATGCAGGACATGAAAAAGGTGGGCCGCGTCGGCGGCAAGGCGTTGCTGTATTTCGAAGTTGTCTCCACGCTCGCGCTGATCATCGGAATGGTGGTCGGTAACGTCGTGCATCCCGGCGCGGGCTTCAACGTAAGCGCAGCGAATTTGGATGCCAAGGCAGTTGCGGACTACGCCGGCCAGGCAAAATCGCAGAACATCAGCGAATTTATCCTGCATATCATCCCCGCCACCGTCGTCGATGCATTCGCAAAGGGCGATATCCTGCAGGTCGTTTTTGTCGCCGTTTTATTCGGCCTCGCTCTGTCCGCGCTTGGCGAGCGCTGCAAGGCGCTGGTCGCCTTGATCGATTCCCTCACGCAAGCCGTGTTCGGCGTCGTGAACATGCTCATGCGCTTCGCTCCCATCGGGGCCTTTGGCGCAATGGCGTTCACAGTCGGAAAATATGGCATTGCTTCGCTCGGGCCGCTGGCAAAGCTGGTTGGCACTTTTTATCTGACGTCGATTTTTTTCGTACTGGTCGTTCTCGGCCTGGTTTCCAGGATCGCAGGCTTCCACATCGTCAAATTTCTCTTGTATATAAAGGAAGAAATCCTTCTTGTGTTGGCCATCAGTTCTTCCGAGCCGGCCATTCCCACGTTAATGGCCAAGTTGGAAAAGCTCGGCTGTTCGAAAGCGCTCGTCGGCCTTGTCGTTCCCACCGGCTATACCTTTAACACCGACGGGTCCGCCATTTATATGAGTATCGCCGCGCTCTTCGTCGCGCAGGCCACTAACACTCCGCTCACGCTGGCGCAACAGCTCACGATTTTTGCCGTGGCGTTGCTCACGTCCAAAGGAGCAAGCGGTGTGCAAGGCGCTGCCTTTATTGCCCTGGTCGCCACGCTTACCGTGATTCCCACGATTCCCGTAGCCGGCATGGCCCTCGTTCTCGGAATCGACCGCTTCATGAGCATGTTTCGTGCGCTCGTGAATATGATCGGCAACGGCGTCGCCACCATCGTGGTGGCTCGCTGGGAAAATGAGCTGTCGCGCGAAAATCTACAGCGGCGCCTGGCGGAAAACTTCAAGTCCGCCGCCGGTTAAAGCCTGCCATGTTTTGCCTGCGTAATCACCTGACGCAGATGAGCAGCGTAAAAGTATCTGGAATTATCGCCGGGCACACGCGGATTATATCGCCGCACTCAAGAGCCTACGAAGTGCTGACAAAGTTTGCGAATAACAAAACGGCGGGGAAAGCATGCTAGGAAGGGAGCGTTCAAAGAAGTATCCACAGCAAATACCTGCGAGATCTATCGCAAACATAGGAGAAACGAGCCATGGCGAGAGTTTTGATTACCGGGGCCAACCGCGGGCTGGGGTTGGAATTTGCCCGACAGTATTCCGCAGATGGGTGGGATGTAATCGCGACGGCGCGAAATCCGAAACAGAGTCAAGAACTGGAGCGACTAGCAAAAAGTAAACGCGTGTCCCTGCAAGGGCTCGACGTGGCCAGCGATAACTCCGTAAAGCATTTCGCGCAAGCACTGAACGGCATGCCCGTGGATTTGCTCATTTTGAATTCGGCCATCTTTACGCGCGACGGAAACAAACTTGGTGAGTTGAATTTTGCCGGCTGGCGCGAATCGTTTGAAACCAACGTTCTGGGAGCAATGCGCGTTGCGGAGGCGCTGATCGAAAATGTAGCGGCAAGTAAGCGAAAACAGATCGTGGCAATCAGCACGGGGATGGGCTCACTGCAAACGTTGGGCACTACGATCGGATTTGGACCGGCATACCAGTACAGGTCAAGCAAGGCGGCGTTGAACATGGCTATGTCGATTCTGGCGAAGGAGGTCGAGCCGCAAGGAATCAGCGTCGTGATATTCAGCCCGGGGTGGGTGCAGACGGATATGGGGGGCCCCAACGCAGCGTTGACGCCCGAACAGAGCATTGCAGGAATGCGCAAACTTCTCGAAGGCAATCCGATGGAATTGACGGGAAAATTCCTAAGCCACGATGGCAGTACCTGGCCCTGGTAGCTCGAATCGCAGCGTTTTTCCAAAAAGGGGCGAAAAAGGTCCCCGCAGTCTCGTATGTCGTTGTAAAACCCAACAATGCCGGACTGTCACGACTAGGCGTGCCGGCGTTGTTGCCGTCAGGAGGAGTCGCCGACTCACCCGAAGGACCCGGAG
The DNA here is from genome assembly GCA_963742325.1 of Candidatus Acidiferrales bacterium. GTDB lineage: Bacteria > Acidobacteriota > Terriglobia > Acidiferrales > UBA7541 > Acidiferrum. The sequence goes on from CAVULB010000003.1 coordinate 85,953, forward strand.
GAAAGGTGTAACGCGTCCGAGTTCGGAGACTCAAAACCGGGAATCACAATCCTTCGGCAGCGCATGAGCATGGGCTATTCAGCGTCAGTGTATTTACGCATGCAAAATGCCAAGGAAGTACAAGACCACGGCGATCAGCAGGACTGTGCCGACGATCCCCAGGCCTCCGCCCGACCCCCATCTCGAATAGCCGTAATAGCCGCCGCCGCCCCCGAACAATAGGAGTAGAACAATAACTAGTAAAAGCATTTAAATTCTCCCTTCCGGATTTTTTCTTTGCCAGCTTACTCTTGCTTGCTTCCCGGCTGGCGCTGGAAGCAAAGAAATCTGAGACTGAGGATGACACTGCCTATCACCGCTTTTGCGGGAACGAAGTCCAGGCATTTCGCTGATTTCGCCTCTGCCATCAGGGTCTGTCTTTCTGAGGAGGGAACTGGCTGGCTCACTGCAGTTTCCCCGCGAGCATGATCATGGAACAGACGAAGATCGAAGTCTGTGCAGATAAAGACACTTTCAAAAGTACGCGAGCAGGAGTGTCAATTGAGGAAAATGAGAATGATGCGCAGCACGCGGGCGGATGACCACGCAGTCTGATGGCTCCCGTTGCCAGGCACGAATTGGAGATTAGGCAGGGATGTTCTGCACGAACTCATCGTGCCTAAAACCCAATACTGTTCGCTATAAGCGCGGTGAAACTTGAAGGCGAGGTTTCCATCCCATCCCTGGTAAGGCAAGGCCCTCTTAATCTGTAAAGGCGTAACCCAGACGCACCGCTTCATGCAGAAGACCTTTCGCACTCAGATAAAGCCTGTGCGCCGCATTCTCCATACTCTCCTGAACGGCTATTTTCAATCGGTCTCGCAAAGGCATAGGTTCTGCCGTGCAATTGGCCAGCATCGAGGCAGTTATATCGGCTTGTGCGGCGTAGTTCTTGAAGGCACTCACGCAGCTTGAATGCAACTCGTTAAATTCCTTTTGGTCCACAGAGGCCTCCTCCCCATAACCAAGCTATCGTACTCGCTCGCCTCTCCCTCAGTCTGTTCTGTTTGGCACGATAGCGCATGGGAGCCGAACACGTACGTCCGGTAAACGGCGGCCGTGTTAAATGCGTCGGAACCGTGCGAAATGGAACTGCAACGCTTCCATCGCAAAGTGGTTACACAAGAAAGTTAAGAAAGAACCCGAGAACGCGACGTATGCCAGCGTCAAGAAGGAAATGGCGGAGCCGCGTATGGCCAAGTCCGCACGAATAGTAAAAATGGACCTCGCCAGGAGCAACGAACATGGCAGACCAAGAGTGGATCAAAACACTTGAAGACGGCCGAAAAGTGAAATTCATCTACCAACAACTGCCGGAACACGGGGCATTTTTCACCGCGCCGATTGAACGGAATGAGATCGTCTATTCGGTCGTGCTAGCCGAAGCCAAAAACCCGCTTGGCCGTGAGGATGTTGAAAGCCATTTTATGGGCGAGCTTGCAAAGAAGTGATGCAATTTATACTGGAACAGCATCTACAGCCCCATTTCTTCGAGCCGTTTCGTAACCGCTAATCCCTCTTCCCGTTATGCGCCTCATGATTGGTGATAATATCGCGATTAGGCGGTGGCTTATGCGCAAAAGTACGAATTCAAGCAGGATTAGATCCAAAAGAAAATCCACGCCTACTTCGAGCAACATCAAATCCAAGAGAAATTCCAAAGAGAACGCTGCGTTCGATGCCCAAGCTTTTCTTGATTCGGCTGGTATCGCGAGATCTGTTAAAGAGTTTAAAAAAGCGGAGATCGTCTACTCTCAGGGTGATGCCGCTCAGAGCATTATGTACTTGCAAAAAGGGGGTATAAAGCTTTCCGTCGTTAATGAGGTCGGCAAAGAGGCGGTAGTAGCCATTCTAGGACCGGGCGACTTCTTTGGTGAAGGCTGCCTGGCAGGTCAGCCCGTCCGCATGGGGACAGCTACCGCGATTGGGCCTACCGCTGTGCTCGATATTGAGAAGGGTGAAATGTTCAAGGTGCTTCACGAGCAGCATGATTTTTCCGACAGGTTCCTCACTTTCATGCTGGCACGGAACATTCGCATCGAGCAGGATTTGATCGACCAGTTATTCAACTCGAGCGAGAAGCGGCTCGCCCGCGCTCTGCTGTTGCTTGCTCGTTATGGTAAAGAAAACCAACCCCAAGGCGTACTCCCGAAAATGTCGCAGGAGGTGTTGGCGGAGATGGTTGGCACAACGCGTTCGCGAATCAATTTTTTCATGAACAAATTCAGGAAGCTTGGTTTTATCAAATACAACGGTGGACTTGAGATTGACAGTTCTCTCTTGACCGTAGTTCTCCACGAATAATCAGCTCTCGCTTCTTCGAGGATGGCATACTTGCGAAACTGTTGTGATTCGCAAAAGGCGAACGTGCGCGGAAATGGCGCGCAAACTGGTTTGGATTGAGGCCAAGAATGTCACGGACACTCAAACCGTACCAAGATTTCCGCATGACTGAGCAAAAAGGAACAGCGCGCATTCTGTGTCGTCACTAGTATGTGGGGCGGGACGGCGAGAAAGAGCGATATTGGTTCGGCCTGGTCTTGGACTGAGCAGGTCGGACAGCGTCGGTCATCTCGCCGCCCGGTCCATAGGAATCTCGTTCGGCTGCAATGTTGCCTTCGTAACTTGCGAATTTGCTACTGAACGGCACTCTTAAGGTTACTCTGAAACTGCTGGCCTATAGGCAATTCTGCCTAACCCCGCCAAACTGATCGAACCCGACTCATTCCGGACTTCTGGCAATACATAAAAATGCGCCTCCGTAGTCTCTCGCTCGCGTTGCTGTTCTAGAACCAGATTAGGGAACAGTTGCCAAAGATCCGTGCGCAAGCCGTTCGAAGTTTCTGAACAGTGGATTCCAAAGGGCTGAGCTTCCGTTTCGCTTTGCCGATATCGGGCGATGGAACCGCTCAGTCGGCCCTTTGCCTCAATATCTAGGGACTGGCGTTATACTTCGACGCATGCCTCGAATACCTTCTGCGATCTTCGCAGCGATGCTGGCCTGGCCCGCTGCACTGTTTGCCCAATCACTCGATCCTGCGCAACTCGCACAGGTTTTCACGACCTATCAGCATACAAACACGCCCGGTTGCGCGGTAGGAGTCGACGCTCCCGGGCATGACACCTGGACCTCCGCCTTCGGCATGGCCGATCTGGAACACGGCGTTGCCAACACGCCCGCGACGGTTTTTGAAGCCGGCTCCGTAAGCAAGCAGTTCACCGCGGCTGCCGTTCTCTTGCTGGTCGACCGGGGGCAAGTGTCTCTAGACGACAACATCCGTAAGTATTTCCCCGAAATCCCAACATATGAGCGGCCCATCACCGTCAGGCAACTCTTGAATCACACTAGCGGTCTGCGCGACTGGGGGAAGTGGAGTCCTTCGCCGGTTGGCCGCGCACTACGCGGGAGTACACGCACGCTTACGTGCTCGAGGTTATCAGCCGCCAACACGCCCTCAATTATCTCCCTGGCGATGCCTGGTCCTATACAAATAGTGGCTACAATCTCGCGGCAATGCTGGTCGAACGGGTCAGCGGCATGACCCTGCAGGCATTCTGTCGCAAGGAATTCTTCGAGCCTCTCGGTATGACCTCAACCCAATGGCGCGACGACTTTCGCCGGATCGTACCCAACCGGGCAATCGCTTATTCCATGCACGATTCAGAATGGCGTCAGGACATGCCGTTTGAGGACGTTTACGGAAACGGAGGCCTGCTAACAACCGTAGGTGACCTGCTTAAATGGAACAGCAATCTCGCGACCGGTAAACTGCATCCTTCCGTATTCGAACTCATGCACAAGCCAGGATCTTTGCGTGACGGTCATTTGATCAATTATGGTTTCGGGCTCTTCCTTCTGAATTTCGAGGCGCTCGCCGAGGTCAGCCACTCGGGTGCTACCGCTGGCTATCGCGCATGGCTTGGACGTATCCCAGCCAAAGGCCTTTCCGTCGCTGTTCTTTGCAACGCAGGTTCAGCAAATCCAACCGACTTCGGGTACAAGATAGCCCGCTCATACCTCGGCCTTCCGGCTGTGGACCCGCCGGTTCCGCCCAAAGATGCCAGACCCGGCCTTTACCGCAATGTTCGCGACCACGCAACCGTCAAAGTCGAAAACACAAATGGCGCCCTCACATTCGATGGCCGTCCAGTCGAGAGCGCCGCGCGATTCGCAAACGACAAAATGTTCCTTCCCAATTCAGTCTACGGAGAAGACGTCTGGGAGCGCGTCGCACAATTCATACCCGCGAACTTAAACGCGTTCGCCGGCACCTATGCCAGCGACGAAGCCGAGACCGAGCTGCGCGTTGTCCTCGAAAATGGACACTTGGTAATTCACCGCCGCCCGGATGCTTCCTTTACGCTCGCGCCTACTTACGCCGACGCTTTCGAAAGCCCGCTCGGCAGTGTGCATTTTCTAAGAGATGCAACCGGAAAAATCGTCGCCCTCAGCTTGGCGGGCTCCCGGGTCTGGGATCTACGGTTTACCCGGCAGAACTCTGACACACCCGCAGCGCTCCACTAACTCCTATTGCCACGGGTCAGTGGGTCATGGCGTAGACGACGTAGTTGACGCCGATGCGGATGCCGAGAGCGGAGAAGCGTTCGGGGTAGGACGGGCGATCGGACCATTCCCACGAATCGCCAATATCAGAATTGTAGGAGATGGCGACCATGATGCGACCTTTGTCGTCGTAGATGGCGCGCCAGTGGGCTCCCTTTCCATCATTTGGCCCCTGGGGATAGTCCGGCACTTTATAGCCGCGGCGCACATGGGCCTCACCTGGAATCTGATAGCGGTCGTCGAGATCGAACAGAGTGTGAAATATCGGATCGTTATCCGGGATATCGACGATCGGACGATCTGGAAAAACCATGCGTATGCGCTCGGTAAACATCTGCCACTCGTACGCACCGTGAAAATCGTCCGCCATCAGGAAGCCTCCGCGCAACAGATAGTCTCGCAGGACATTCGCTTGATGTTGCGTGATTCCCCATTCGCCCACCTGGACGGCGTAAAGCCACGGCCAATTGTAGACTTCGTCGCCATCATCGAGATTGACGTCTTGTTCGACCGATCGCGCGTCGATGCGAGTGAGGCGGCCGACCGCAGCGGCCATTGCACGATCGGCCGGAGGACCATCCTGCGTCCACAGCGACATGCCTTGCCGCCAATCCCCGTCAAAACGGCCACGATAACCATCGTTCGGTCCGGGCGGATACATGAGTCGCGCAAATGCCCATTCGCCCGGGCGCTGCCAGTCAGAAGGCAACGGCGTCGACTCACCATATTCGACGGACGGATATTGGTGAAACGGGCGCTGGGCGAACAGTACAGCTACCAGGCCTAGGATATAGCCGAACGGCAAGGCAAGTTTAATGAGTCCTCGACGGGAAAGTTTCATGCCTGGTCCCTACGGATTCTTACTGAGCCGTTTGTAATATTCGGCGACGGATTCCTGGTAGCCCGATGGAGCAGCGGAGGATTTCCCCGTGCGGGCCTGGGTCGACGCAGCATCGCGTTGCAGCTGGAGTTCCAGCTTGTCGACGGAGCTAAGCACTTCACGATGCATTTGCTCGAGCATCGCCGGATTGCCCGGAAAGCGGCTGGGATCGAGCAGCTGCATCTGGCGCGTGAGTTCCGCCACCTCTTTCGCGGCCTCCGGATCATCACGGACCCTCTGCCGGAGCTGGTTCAGCGCGCGCAGGCCCTGCCGAAAAGCGCGCTCCGTGTCGGCGGGGTTGCCGGAGGGCTCGGCTGAAGCAGCAGGTTGTCCCGGTTGGCCGTAGCGATTGTTGCCGGTGTTGATGTTGCCCCACACGGTGCCATCGGAATTGCGGCCGCCGCCGTTGCGGACGTCTCCGCTCTGGCCTGCGCGGTTCTGTCCTGGCTCTCCGTTTCGCCCGCCATCTTGCGCGGCCATCGCTTCAAGCTGTTTACGCAGACTTTCCACTTGATCGAGCGCCGTTGTTTCGCCGCCGTGGTCCATGCTGCGTTGGCCTGGTTCGCCCTGATCCACTTTTCTCTGTGCCTGTTGAAGCTGCTGGTCCAATTTACCGAGACCTTGTGCGATCTCCCCTTCCGTACCGTTTGCATTCGGATTGATTCCCCTGCGCAACCAATCCGCGGTTCTCTGCACACGATTGTCTAGATCGGACGCGTCCATCTCGGACAACGCGTCGCGCAACTTTTTGGCAACGTCAGGTTGAACGGAAGCCATTTCACGTGCAGCTTCGCGGAGGTTTCCCTGCAAGTTCGTGAGATCGTCGGAGAGTTGCTGCCGGTCTTTCGCGAGGCGATCCCGTTCATGCAGACGTCCCAACATGGCGTCGAGGTTTGCCGCGTTCGGTTCGGGCTGCTGGCCGGCGAACTTGTTGATGCGGTCGGCTTGCGCGCGCTCCTCCTGCGCTAATCGCCCGGCTTCGCTCGCGAGAGAACCCACCTTGCCGGAGGCGAGCTGCTGCTGCGTGCCGGCGAGCAGATTCGACGCTTGGCGCAACTGGTCGGCGGCCTGTTGCCCGGCTGCGCTCTGTTGCGGATTACCGTTGCGCTTCATCGCGTCGGTGGCTTGTTGCAAACGTTCGAGCGATTGCTCGATTCGCTGATCTCCGGATGCGCCCGCCGATGATCGGGAAGATTGCCCAGCGGGCTGCTGCCGTGAGGATTGCGAACCGTTCTGCGAGGAACTCTGTTGCTGCGAGTCTTGCCGGGATCCGTTGGCGCCTTGCTGGCCGTTTCGCGTCAACTGTTCCATTTGTCGTTGCAGCTGTTCTGCTTCGCGCCGCAGCATTTCCTGTTGCCAGCGTTCCTGGAAACTTTGCTGAGGGTTGTGTTGCTGGTTGGCCAACTCTTCCTGGCGCTTGGCCAGCGCGTCGAGTTTTTCGAGCGCGTCTTCCACGGCCTTCTCATGCTGCTGGGCAGGTGACGCGGTTTGCGCCGTCTCGTACTGATTTTTCTCGGTGTCCAACTCCAGGTCGAAGAGACTCGCCAGGTCGCGACCTGCGTTGCCGCCGCTTCCCCCAGCTCCTCCCTGTTGGCCGAAGGCAACCTCGATTTTCCGGAACGTCGCTTCGGCCCGCAGCAGCGCCTGAAGCGCTTTCTGTTCCAATGGAATCGCATCCTTCCACTTCATGCCCTTCAACTTTTCCGCCGAAGGCGCCATGGACGCGGCGGCATCCTGCATATCTTTATCGAAATCGGTGAACTCTTCGTTGGCTTCGGAGATATCGCGGCTCTGCATGCGGATCGAGAGCGCCGCCACCTGATCGCGCAGCTTCTCTTGTGCGTCAGAAAGGAACTGACCCGCCGCCGCCGCATCTTTGGGAGTCGCGGTCTTATCGTTTTGCTGCTTCCAGGTGGCAGCGATCAATTCCTTTTCGCGTTTCGAAATTTCCGTCTGATTGTTAGCTCCCCCACCTCCACCGGCACCGCCGCCGCTTTGTTGAGACTGCGAAAACTCGCGTTCGAACGGTTCGACCTGAATGAACGCAATGTCTGTGCGCGCTTCGCTGTGGCCGTCCCTAGCGGTGGCATAAAGACTCACTAAATCGCCGGGCACCAGCCGGAAATCTTCCAGAGCAAGCGTGTAGGAGCCATTGGCGCTTTTTGCACCGGGCGATTTGAGCAAATCCGCATCGCGGTCCGGTCCTCCGTTCACGGAGTAGTGGATGTGCATGTCCTCTAGGCCGAACGGGTCGGCCGCCTTGACGCCCACGGTGACTTCCTCAATGGGGCTTGCGCGATAGTCACCGCCGGGGCGTTCGATTGCGATTTCCGGCGGTAAAGCCTTGTCTGTAGCTATGAAGTAATCTTCGGAGAGCCGGACCTGCTGCCCTTCGTCGGTCTCGGCCAGGTGGTACGCGCCGTCGTTCGCCAAATGAATCGAGCCCTTGTATGTGTTGCCAGCGTCGCCTTTGAGAGCAATAACCTGGCCGTCGTCCAGCGTGAGTTGGCCATCCTTCAACGGGCGATCCATCTTTACTTCGATGGCGGCGTCGGTTCCTTCAATGGCGCGCAGATCACCGGAATTTTCCACGGTGGACGGCTTCATCCCGGTCCATGCCGGATAGTGGTAGGTAACACTGATGTCCTTAACGGATGGCAAGTCCACGACGCGCACCTTGAAATGCGAAGAGACAAGCGGGCCGGCGGTTACATAATATTCGACGTTTTCCGGCAGCCCGGCGAAAACGAATTGGTAGGTTGCGCCTCCGCCGGAGTCAGGTGCGGCCTGCATTACGGCGGGCTCCCAAACGTTGGAACTTTGATACCGCGCGAACAGTCGTGCCTTGCCCGAACGCCAGCGCGTGACATGCGCCGTGATCAACTGATCGCTGTTGCGCCGCACGGTGACGTTGCCCGGAGTGACGGCGATGGTATAGAGCGGAGCAGCGTTGGCGTTTGTCCAAAGCAGTGAAGCGCCGTAGCCCAGATAACCCGGTCCCGCAGCGATCATCCACACCAGCACGGCAAGACACGCGAGTCCCGCGCCACCAAGCGCGAACAGACGGTTGTCTGGAACCAGCGATGCTGGCTGTGTACCGCGGGTGCGCGCCAGCGTATCGGCCGCCAACAGTTCCAGGAAAGGATCGTCACGCTTGCTTGCGCGATCCTCGAACGTCGTCAGTCGCTGTTCGAAGGCCGGATTTGCGATTTCGGCGTTACGGACCGCCCACTGTCTTGTCGCGCGAATCAGTGGTACGGCAATGCCAAACACGGCAGCGACGGCAAGGGCAACGAAGATGGCCAAGCGTGCGGCGGTGACGCCATGGGCCGGAAAAGCAAAACGATTGAGCACAAGCACCAGCGTGACGGTAACCACGAGCGCGGTGCTGGTAAATATGGCTGCACCGCGCAGCCATGCACCCAGCCGCAACCTTTTCTGCAACTGTGCGATGTAAGAATCGAGCTCGCTGTGGTTGCTCATACTTCCTCCCGCGGCTTGTCCATGTAGCCGCTGGCGAAAATCATTTCTGCTAAAGCGACCAGCAACAGAAGCAGCATAACGTACCACCACAGGCTTGCGGCACGATAGGTCGCTGCGATCGGCGCGGCGGCCGTCTTTTGCGATGCGCCGCTTCTGGCACTTCCGCTCCAGAGTTGCTGTACGTCCTCGGCTAACGGCTGCAGATCCGATTCACGCCGATCGGGATTCACGGCGATGACGGCATCGCGTCCGTTCGCAAATCGAATCTGATAGAATCCTGCGCGCTCGAGCCGGAACGATTGCACCGTTCGCGCCTCGGCCAGCGAAAGCGGTCTTCGTCGGTCCGGATCAATCACTTCGATATTCGTCTCCGCACCGACCGCTTCACCAGCCGAGCGCAGTGGCACGAACGAATCGACCAGTCGCGACCCACTCAGTCGTTCGCTGCCGGAGAGAAACCGTGCCGTACGGTCCACGAAACCCACAAATACCGGATGCAAAGGCAGGTCGTTGGTCAAGTTTTCGAGACCCGAAGTGAACAGCACTACGTGTCCTTCGCCCAATTGCTCGTCGAGCAAAAGAGGTGTGCCGTCGGCGAGCCGCGCCGCCACGCGCGACTGCCCGGCGTCCAACACCGCGGCGTAAAAGATTTTCACGTCCGCCCAACCGCCGTTATCGTGCCCTGGTTGCTCTTGCGCCAGTGCTGGATAGCTGAAGTCGACCTGGCCGATGATCGCCGGACTGCCCGTGCGCGCATATTCATGCACGTCTTTCACACTGCTGTCCCACAGAGGAATCTGTGCATTGTGTGCCGCAGCCGTGCCCAGCGCGATCAGCACGCTGCCGCCCTTGGCCACGTACTGCGCCAGCGCGTGTTCGAAAATGGAGGGCAGCACGACAGCATCCGAGAGAACTACGAAGGCGTACTTCGACGGATCGAGGTCCGTGGCTTGCTCCGCGGCCACGGATTGCAACACGAATGCTCCTTGCGCCGCGGCTTCGAGCGCAGACCCGAAGTACAGCGCCGAACGCGTCTCACCCGCCGTGTGCACGAACAAAACTCGCTCCGGGTCCGAGCGTCGCACGGCAAACACGCTCGCATCATCGGCCGGGAAAGCGTCGCCACCTTCGATCCGCACCTCGCAGCGGTTGAATCCGTATCCCACATCGAGCGGCGCAAACTCGACCGTGGCTCGGCCATTCGCCGGGACATCTATCCTGCGCGTGGCAATGACTTTTCCATTCACCGCCAGCGACACCGTTTTCGAAATTGCCGGCGTACCGAAGCCTGCCACCACGGCCTTTACGCGAGACCACTTGGGATCTTTCGGATCGGATAAGACCGCCGGCGCGTCGACGCTCTCGACGGTCCAGTTCGGCGGCCCCACGCCCTTGGCGACAGGTTGCAACAAGAGAGTTACGTTGTTCGGCAGAACCATGTCGGCAAAGTTTGCGGGCATCGCCGTCCGCTGCATGTCGCTGAACAAGTGAAGATCGATTGGGCCGTGGACCGTCTCCGACAGTTGGCGGATAGCACGCCCCAGTTCGCCGAAATTTGCGCGTCCATCCCCCGGCTGCACGCTCTCGAGAGCCGAGCGCAATTGCGTTTCCTCGGCGATCGGCTGCGTCAAGACTCCGAACTGGCCGCCGAGAGTCATGATCTGGGCTTTCTCGGAATGCGGTTTTGCGGCCAGGGCGGCCAGGGCTTGCCGCTTCGCGTCCGCGAACCGCGTTCCGGCACGCATGCTGAACGAGTCATCCAGCACTAGCAAGAGCAGCCGCCCGTTTGCGTCCCCCGCGGCATGCCGCACAAACGGATTGGCAAATGCGAGCACCACCAGCAACACCAGGGCAAATCGCAGCGCGAACAACAGCAGATGCCGGAGTCGCCGGTACCGCGTCGAGCTCTGCGTACCCCGTTCGAAAAACATCAGCGAGCCTACCGGCCGCGGCAAGGCCCGGTGATGGCGCAGCAAGTGCAAAAAGACCGGCACCCCCAGCGCGACCAGACCACCGAGAAACCATGGCGCGAGAAAGCCCATTAGTTCGCCGCCTTCCGCAGCGAAAGATACTCTCGCAGAGTCTGGTCAAGGGGCTGATCAGTGACGAGCAAGTTGTAATCGATGCCCGCGCCGCGTGCGTGCGACCGAAGCTGTTCGATATGCGCATCGATCTTCGCGCGATATGTGGTCTTGGCATATTCGGGGATAACTTCCATCCTTCGATCGGTTTCGAGATCGACAAGAATCGCTGATCCGTTCAGCACCGGCCGGACTTCCTGCGGATCGAGAATATGAAACAGGACTACGTCATTTCCGCGAAACCGCATCGGCGCAATGGTGTGCACGATAGTTTCCGGATGCTCATAGAAATCCGAGATCACAATCGCAATGCCACGCCGGTGCCGAAAACTTTCAAGGTGTTTGAGAGGTTTGGCAAAATTCGTCAGCGCGCGTGGCTCGGCTTGCTCGAGTCCCGCGAAGAGGCGCGCAAGCTGTCCCGGTCTCGTGGACGGCTTGATGTACTCGCGCACCTCGTCGTCAAAAACGATCAGGCCCGCGGCATCGCGCTGATTGTGGATGGCCAGATAGAAAAGCGACGCGGCGATATAGCGCGCATAATCCATCTTCCTCGGTGGACCGGAGGTGTACTGCATCGAGTTGCTGGCGTCCAGCATCACGGTGAGCTGGCTGTTGGTTTCTCCGCGATAGCGCTTCAGGTAGCAGCGTTCGGTGCGCGCAAACAGGTTCCAGTCCACGTGGCGCAGGTCGTCTCCCGGCGTGTAGGCGCGATACTCCGCGAATTCCTGGCTGAAGCCGAAGTCCGGCGAGCGATGCAGACCGGCCACAAAGCCGTCCACTACCGTCTTCGCGACCAGATCCAGCGAAGAGATACCCGCGAGAACTTGGGGATCCAGGAAGCGCTGCATCAACCCTCCTTTGGCCGCTGCACGTGGGCAATGAGTCTCTTGAGGATTTCGTCGGCATCGATGCGCTCGGATTCCGCGTGGAAATTCAACAAAATGCGATGCCGCAACACCGCCACCACCACGGAAGTGATGTCTTCGTAGGTCACGTGATAGCGTTTATGAGAGAGCGCCCGCGCTTTCGCGGCGAGCACCACAAATTGAGCCGCACGCACGCTGGCTCCGTAATTTACATATTTCTTTACGAAATCGGGCGCGTTTTCGCTTTTTGGCCGGGTGGCGCGCACCAGGAGCACGACGTATCGCGCGAGCGTTTCCGCAATGGGCACCATGCGCACGAGTTGCTGGAAGTCCAGCAGATCTTCGGCGGTGGCCACGGCTTGGATCTTCGCGACACGGTTCGCCGTCGTCAGGTCGATCACCTTCAGTTCGTCTTCTGCGCTCAGGTCATCCAGGATTGCGTTGAACAGGAAACGGTCCAATTGCGCTTCGGGTAGGGGATAGGTTCCTTCCAATTCGATGGGATTCTGCGTGGCCAGCACGAAGAATGGCGCCGGTAATTTGTAGAGGTGCCCACGCACGGTGCAGGAATGCTCCTGCATGGCTTCGAGGAGGGCGGATTGGGTCTTCGGAGGCGTGCGGTTAATTTCGTCGGCCAAAAGGATGTTGCCGAAGATCGGTCCTTCGACGAAAGTCCACTTGCGATGTCCGGTCGTAAGATCTTCCTCGATGATATCCGTGCCGGTGATATCGGATGGCATCAAGTCTGGCGTGAACTGGATACGCCGGAACTGCAGCCCCAGCGCTTCGGCGATGGTGCGCACCATCAGCGTCTTTGCGGTGCCGGGCATGCCGGTCAACAGACAGTGTCCACCGATAAAGATGCCAATCAAGATCTGCTCCAGCACTTCCTGCTGGCCCACGATGACCTCGCGAACCTGTTTCAGGATTGCTTCGCGCACTGCGTGGAAGCGCTCGATGCGTTTCTGCAGAGCAGCTGCGTCTTGATTTAATCCGGCAATGGAAGCCATCGATTTCCTTCCTCTTCAATTGGATTTTGCAGTCGGCCGTTGCAACTCCAGCAATAGTTTTTGCGCCGGCCGGTAGCCGGGAGCGGTTTCGAGGGCGGCCAGTACACTTTCCTTCGCCTTGTCGTTCCGTCCAGCGGCAAAATACGCTTGCGCCAGATTAAATTCGGCGCCGGCCTTGTCGACGGGATTCGATGCGACACGCGCGCTGTATTCGCGGATGGCGCCGTCATACTGTTTTTCCGCAAACAGCAGATCGCCGAGACGGCGATGCAAATCTTCGTCCTTGACCGGATAAATGTAATTCACGCGTGCGAGCGTCGCCGCCGCTTCTGCCGGTTTTCCGGCGGCTTCTTCGAGCGCGGCCAGACGCTTCAGCACCGCCGGCATTTGGCCGCCTTCGTGTTCATACGAAGTGAGGATGGTTGTCTCAGACTTGCTATCGCCTTTCTCTTTATCCGCGTCGGCCATCAAGATGTAGACGTTGGCTTCGTCCACGTATTCCGGATACATCGCCAGGATTGCGGGGCCCTGTTCGACCACGACGTCGTATTGTTTCTGTTGCGCCGCGGCCAAGAGCGTTTTCAGCTTTTGTCGCCACTCATCGAAGTGCGCAGCCTCGGTCCCGTATTTCCGGCCAATCCAGGCGAGATACTGTTTGTCGAAGTCCTCAGGCGCAACTCCAAGATCCTGCTGGATCACCTGCGCAGTCGTCTGCAACCTCGCATAGGAGTGGGCCATGTCGAGCAGCTTCCCTTCGCCCCATTTCTCCTTCACAAAGTCGCAAATGCTGCCAGCCTGGAAGTAAGAGACGATTACCTGGGACGGGTATTCCGGAGAGACAAAGCCGCGATCGAGCGCGGCCACCGGCAACAATTTCTTGTCGCGAATGGCGAGCAGCACTTCCGGTGTAACGCGGTTTTTCCACTCCGGCGAGCGCTCGCCTTCCTCGTGTACAGCCAGCCCTTCCGTGAACCAGCGCGGCACGCGATGATTCGTGGCGGTCAGAATAAATACGTGGCTCATCTCATGCCACAGCGTGGATCCCCAATTGAAATCCCCTGGCTTGCGTGCCGACGGGCTATCCATCGCCACAACTTCACCGAACGTAACTCCCAGGGCGCCCAGTCCCGGCATGCCCATGGTGCGCACCGCAAAATCTTCGTGGTTTGGATAAACCTCTAGCTGCACGAGGCCGGGAAGCTTCATGCGATATTTTTTCTGATAGGTGGCAAGAATCGTGTGCAACTCCGCCTGCATGTACGGCAACAGCAGTGCCGCTTCCGTTTTGTCGAGCTTCAGGATGGTGGCGTCGTCGCGAAAGGTATCGAAGCTCTTGTAACTGTCGAGCAGGCGCAAGCTGTTCACGGTTGCTCGATCGCGATAGCCGTTGTTGTAGCTGAGCTCAAGCTCCTGGAACGGCTCTTCCTCCTTGCCCAGGCGCATCAGATCGATGCCGAGCGCGGAATGCGCTGCCCACAGTCGCGGATCGGCCTCGATCGCTTTGCGGTAATACGTAACTGCATCCTCGTAGCGGTAGTGCAGCTCAAGCTGGCGCGCCACACGGGCATATGCTTGGCCATAACCGGGATTGATCGCCCGAATCTTTGCGAACCAGGCATCGGGAGGGCCATCGGCAATCAGCTCGATGGCCGCGCGAATCGCCAGCCCATCGAGCGCATCGTCCTCGAGCGCGATCGCTTTATCGGCCTCCGCCCGGGCGGCGTCACGATCGTCGTTGGCGAGCGCAAAGTCGGCCATGAGTTCGTGAGCGGCCGCCAGCTTCGGATCGAGTTGGATGGCCTTCGCCAAATATTCCGCGGCTTTCCCGTCGAATCCATCCGTCGACACTACCGCTAACCCTAGATAGGCGTCCGCATTCGACGAATCCTTCGCCAGCGCTTCACGAAACAGGCCAACCGCATCGCTATCATTGAAACGCTCGTGCAACAACATTCCCCAGCGTACTTTATAGAGAGTTTTGCTGTTCGCGGGCTGCGTGGCGAGCCGGAACTGCGCATTCGCCTGCTCCCAAGCTTCCAGGCCCCAGAAACCTTCAGCGCGGAAATATGCATCGCCGCTTCGCGTCAGATTCTCGAAACACGTTTGTGCATCCGCAGGATGTCCGTGCTTGCGCAGTTTCCAGCAGTCTGTGGGGACGGACGCTTGCGTTGCCGCCGCGAACGCGAACAGGAATGCTGTGAGAGCGAGGAGCTGCTTCATTTGTCGAGCTCCTCCTGCACCTTCGCTAATTCCACCAGTGCGTCCGTCAATTGCTTTTTGTAATCATCGGGATCCATTGCGGCTTTCTGGTACTTCAGCGTGTCAATTTTTTGTTCGAGTTCGTCTTTCTTGCCGAGCAGGGCGCGCTTCGCCGGATCGTTTGCCGCCTGCTGGCTTGTGCCGAGTCGCAACAAGGCGAAACTGGACATCAGCGCGCCTTGCCCGTTCCCAGCTTCGCGCACAGGTTCACCGGTACCTACATCGTTGAAAACCGCATGCTCGGTTGCGAGGCGTTTCTGCGAATCGTAAAATGCCGCGGTTTTCTTGGTGGCATACGTAAATGCCTCCATCGCGCTGATGGAATCGCTCTTGTCGACGTCCGCTGCTGGATCTTGGAGCGCTTCAACCCAATACCGCGCAAACACTGTGGCGTTCTTTTCCGTTCCTGATTTGGTTGCCGCGATCACCGCGCGGCCTGGGCGCTCGAGAACCGGCAAAGCGCCTCCGCTCGCGCTTGTTGTGTCGACCACAAGCTGACGCTTTGCGGCGATGCGATCGCACAGCAGAGCGATCTGGGCTCCGGTCATATCCGGTCCAACAAGATTAAACTTGTATTCCACGCCGTCGAACGAACCATGGCCAATCAGGATCAGCGCGAAGTCGTCGCCTGCCCGGGCGTCTCGCGCTACCGCGCCCATCGTCTCGGTGAGCTGCGTTGCCGTGGCCTGCGGCCCGGACAGCGTGTAGACGTGCGCCATGGGGCCGGAGGCCTTGAAGATTCTGTCCAGATCCTTCGCCGCTGCCGCGAAACGCTGCTCGTAATCCGGCTCTCCACCCAACCCGGCCACGATGACGTAATACGTTGCGGCATGCGCCTGGAGCGCAAGCGCACAGGCCATCCCCAGCAGCAAAACGCGCTTCATATCACGCCCCACTTGCGGCGCAGCAGCCACTCGCCAATCGGCAGCCCGAGCAATAGCAGGAATACGATGGGCATATTCCACAATTCTTTTGTGCTGCGCACAGAGATGCCCGCCTCAGAGTAGGAAATGTCCCGCGGCAGGTTCTTCAAGTCAGACGATTTCCAGTAACCTCCGCCGGTCGCCGCCGCCAGTTGTTCCAATAAATGGCGATTCTGTTCGGTGTGAAAGTTCTCGGCGACGCCATCCTCGCGTTGGAACGTCACCACGTCGCGGCCGAGTTCCTGTGGCTGGCTGCCCGCGGATTCTGCGACGACTTCCGCGACATACGTGCCCGGCTTCTCCGCGGTCCATTCGGTTTGATACCGTCCCGGCGTTTCCTCGGAAGGCGTCAGATCAACCAGGGCATTCACGCCTTCCGGTCCCAGAATGTGTGCACTGACGTGTGCGTTTGCAGCCTGCTGAAATTGCTGGTCGCGCACTTGCGCCGTCAGCCGCGCCCGCCCTTCATCCATCAGCAAGCGCTCCGGCATGGACGCGACAACTGGACCCGGCGACTCTGCGATCAGCCAGCGCAGAAGTTGCTGCCAGAAAAGATCGTGCGAGGGATCGCCCAGCGCCTCGCTCATCTGCCACCGCCAGGTGCCCCCGGTCGCCATGATGGCGGTACGGCCGTGGCCGTAACTCTCGGTGATCAATAGCGGCAATTTACGCCGGCCTGCGTTCATATCCGCGAGCACGGTGGCGCCTGGCTTGGGCGCGCCGGCATCTTGGTAGTCGGCCAGATACGTCAGCTTCTTCCAGCGCAGCGCGTTCTTCTCCGGATCATCCAGGATCTGCGTGATCGGCGAGTCCACGCCTTCCCGCGTCAATTCGACAGTTGCCGCGTTGCGATGGAAATTGTGATTTCCTGCCGGCAAAAAGGTGGGAAGCAAATCGTTCAAACTCGATGCTGCCCAACCTCCGTCGCTCAGCGAATAGCGGCCACCCAGAAACAGAAGGCCGCCGCCGCGGCGATCGACATACTCGCGCAACAGTTCCTGTTGCAGCGGCGTGAAGTAATCGGCATCAACCGAGCCGATAATGATGCCTGCATAGCCGAACAGATCCTCCGGCCGCGACGGAAACCCTTCCGCCAGCTCAGTCGAATCTCGAATACCTTGCCGGTAAATCTTGTTTTCACTGGTACGCAACATGGAAACCAGCTCGACCGTCGGGTCTTCTTCTTCCGCTCGCCGAATGAATTTATATTCCCAGCGCGGTTCCCCCTCGACGTACAAAATCCTTCGCTTGGCATCGCTCACGAGAATGGGGCGGGTCACGACATTGTTCGCCAAGTTTTCTTCGCCGGGCATCGCTTCCACGCCGAACGCCAGACTCTTTGCACCGGCGGCGCCAATGGGAAAGAAAAGCGGCTCGCTTTGCACGTGTCCATCGGGCGGCAAAGTGATTTCGCGCTCCGCGACAGATTTGTCTCCGTCGCGCACGGTGAGTCTTGCCTTCTGCCCCGCGTAGCCACGCTGTGTCAGGCTGATCGTGGCGGCGATGCGCGCGTTGGCCGTGGCGGTCGCGGTCACGCTGACATCCTCTATTTCAACATCGTGCGTGGGTTGTTCCTTGCCGAAGCCTACTGTGTGAACTGGCAATCTCCGGTTCCGCAGTGCCTGCAGGGCGTCGAGACTGATCCCGGAACCGCCCGTCCCTGCCGTATTCTGGCTGCCGTCGCTGAGCAAGAGGATGGCTCCTACCGGCAAATCCGCACTCTCCGTGGCCAATTGTTTCAGGCCTTCGCTGATATGCGTGGCCGCTTCCACCGGTTCGATCTCTCGCGGCCCAGCGACTCGTGTGAGCGCACTGCCCAACCGATACAGTCGCGTCTGGAAACGATTCTGCAGACCCGCGAGAACCCCAGCCTCAAGGGCCGCAATCGCCGCGGCTTCGCGCGGCTTCCCGTCACTGTCTGCGATGCGCATGCTGCGCGAATCGTCCACGACCACGGCGATAATATTCTGCTGAGAGTTCAACTCGCTCACGAGCATTGCCGGTTGCCACAGCAGCAAAAGTACCAGCGCTACCAGCGCCGACTGCAGTCCCCAAATCAGCCATCCGCGCCAGCTTCGCAGTTCAGGCGTTGCGCGACGCAACCTCCAGCGGATCAACAGCGCAAGTCCCGCGGCGGCCGCGACAATGAATACTGGCAACGCCCATCCCGGCCAACCCGCGAGCAGCACGAATCGTCCCTTCGTAAATACCGGAACCGGGTACTTGAATAAAAATTGGAACATCCACCCTTCTAGTCCTAATCCACTTGCGCAAATCTTTTTACTATTACGATTCGCCTCTGGCCGGATCTGCCGTCCGCACTAATGCGTCATACCATAGAGGATGTAGTCCAGGCCCACGCGGAACGCCATCGACGCGAAAGTCTCCGGGTAATTCGGGTCGTCCGCCCATTCCCAGGCGTCACCCAAGTGCATGTTGTGGCAGATGGCCACGATGATGCGGCCTTTGTCGTCGCGAATGGCGCGCCACTTCGGCTGATAGCCGTCTTTCTCGTAGGTACGACCAGACCACACATACTGCTCGCCGGGTATCTGCATCTTGTCGTCGATGTCATATAGGGTGTGAAAGATTTCGTCGCCGCTTTGCAGGTCCTCGATTGCACGGTCGGGCAGCACCTGGCGCATACCATTCAGGAAGTTTTCCCAATCCTCGGTGCCGTGGAAATCGTCCACCATCAGGAAGCCACCCTTCAACAGGTACTCGCGCAACCGCTTGGCTTCAGAATCGGTGAACGTCCAGTTCTGCACCTGAACGGCATAAATCCATGGATAGTTAAAAATGTCGTTGTTATTGAGGGTCACCACTTGTTCCGTCGGCCGTCCGTCAATCCGCGTCAGCCGGTGCATGGCGATCAGAAATTGGCGGTCCGCTTTCGGATAATCGCGCGACCAGGATCGATACCATCCATGTCTGGCGTAGGGGTTGATGCTGGCCATATTTGAAGAATAAGCCAGGCGAGACCAGTAGAACTCCGCTTTCACGTTGGCGGGCGAATCATCATCGCCGAAGCCGAAGTCCGCGGTCCGCTGGGCGTAGAGCCCTACGCAGCAGAGGGCAGCCGTCACACCTGCCAGCGCAACACGTGAAAACCTCATGCAGGACCTCCGCAGCGGGGCGTTGAGGGGCGAGAACAATTAGACGATGAATATCTGCTGATGGTTGCAGTTCCGCGCATATTGGCCTTGCTTGTCCCGCTGCTTCCTCCGTGAGACCATCGAACAATGTCCAGCCGGAGCGAAAGCGACGATTGTGCAGCGGCGCAATTTCCTCCAACTCGGCGGCATAGCCTTGGCCCACGCCGGAATTGTGCGACTGGCGCTTGCCGCCCAGGCCGATCCGTCCCAGTCAGCGCCTCCCGACGCTAACGCCGATCATACCCTGCGCATCGGCCCGGTCACCGTCGAACTCGACCGCTCCCACATTATCTCGACCGTCGGGTATAACAACTCCGCACCCGGGCCCGTGCTGCGCATGCGGGAAGGAAAGCCGGTTACTGTGGAGGTGATCAACGAAACCGACACGCCAGAGCTCGTACATTGGCACGGCATGCTTATTCCGCCGGAAGTGGATGGCACGGAGGAAGAAGGTTCGCCGCTGGTACCGCCGCATGGCCGGCGCCGGTTCCAATTCACGCCGCGTCCGGCAGGAAGCCGCTGGTACCACTCGCACGCCATGGCCATGGCGGACCTTCACAAGGGTGCTTACACCGGCCAGTTCGGGTTTGTCTACGTTGAGGGCGCCGACAATCCCGGCCAATACGATCAGGAACTTTTCCTTGCGCTCCGCGATTGGGAGCCGTTCTTTACCGGGACGATGGAGGACGAAGATGACGATAGCCATGATGGGCCGCTGCCAGAAAAGCCTGCCAGTCTGAACACCGACCCTGATGGCCTTGAAGTCGGCTCGATGACCTATTCGATCAACGACAAAGCGCTTGGATCCGGCGATCCCATTCGCGTGCGGGAAGGCCAGCGGTTGTTGATTCATTTTCTGAATGCCAGTGCCATCGAAAACCGCCGCATCGCGCTGGCTGGCCATAAAATGAAGGTGATCGCGCTCGACGGCAATCCGGTGCCGTCTCCGAGAGAACTCGATTCGGTCTTTCTGGGTGCGGGCGAGCGCGCAGATGTGGCGATCGACATGAACAATCCGGGAATCTGGGTTCTCGGTTCAACCGAGAAGATCATCCGGGAGTCCGGACTTGGCACCGTTGTGGAGTACGCCGGGCAGCATCGTCAGCCGCAATGGATCGATCCGCCAAAATCTCCTTGGGACTACACAATCTTTGGAACTGGCTTCGGAACTGCCAGCTCCACTTCGCCCGCCCCGCAGCAGACCATCGATCTGGTGTTTGAGAAGATTCCCGGCGGAGCCGGTAAATTCAATTTGTGGTTCGTCAACGGCAAGCCGTATCCACATGAACGCGAGTTCGTGCTGCAGCAGGGAACGCGTTACCGGCTGGTCATGCGCAACCGTACCGATGACGCGCATCCGATGCATCTTCACCGCCACAGTTTCGAACTGGCTGAGATCAATGGTAAAAAGA
Source organism: Candidatus Acidiferrales bacterium (assembly GCA_963742325.1). Taxonomy (GTDB): domain Bacteria; phylum Acidobacteriota; class Terriglobia; order Acidiferrales; family UBA7541; genus Acidiferrum. The sequence goes on from CAVULB010000003.1 coordinate 106,625, forward strand.
CTGCTGGTATTATTAAGGATACGGTCGTAGTTCCTTACTATGGGCGTGCGATTGTCGATTTTACGGCCGATCAGCCCGGCCTCTCGCTGTTTCACTGCCACATCCAACAGCACATGGATTATGGATTCAAAGCGCTATTTCGCTACGCCTAACGCGTTCGTGAACGTAGGCGCTCGATGCCGCGCATAGCGAAGGCATCGTGCACCGCGACAGCAAGCCCGCAAACGTTGACAACAAACGGCACGACGAATGCGTGGGAACGACCGTTAAGCGCAGAGAAACCGCACCCGATGGCCAGCTTCACCTCGGGGCGCATTTTCAATTTTGCATGGACAAGGGACGGTAAGGAATTGCTGCCGGTCAAGCGCGAAAAACGTGACGGATGTGGTGCTGATCAGCAACTTCCGGTGATTTCCGGAAGAACCCCGTAGAAAAAGAAAGGCGCTCGGAAAACTCACAAGCGCCCTTCTAGTTTAGAAATTAATGCGAAGTGTACCTCAGGGATCACCTCCTTACTCGACATGAACGTCGCAACCACAATGTAGGAAAGTTTCCGGATGGGGTCAAGATGGAAAGAGTGCTGGTGACGAACTGTTTAACAACGGAGCCGCTCTTGGCGATTCGCGGTTAATCGCGGACCATCAGGAGCGCGCGCCGCGATCAACACGGGTGTAGAATGGCATTCAGGAGTCCGGAAAACGGGCTCCGGTGTCTTCGCGTGTAGAAATTTGCCGTGGCGGAGCGCAGGCCAGGGAACAGAGGTAAGTAAAATGAAGAAACCGGACTTGTTCAGAATTTTTTGCGTGATGGCAGCGTTTATCCTGCTGGGCTGGTTGGCATCGCCGGCGTTTGCGCAACGCGGTGGTGGCGGTCATGGGGGCGGCGGAGGAGGAGGCTTCCACGGGGGAGGCGGCGGTTTCCACGGCGGCAGCGTGGGTGCATTTCATGGTGGTGGGGGTTACTCCGGAAGCCGCGGTTATTACGGCGGAGGCGGATACCGGGGCGCATCCTACTATCGCGGCGGCGGATATTATCGTGGCGGAGGCTACTATGGCTGGCGCGGTGGCTACGGGTGGGGTGGCAGATATTGGGGTTACCCGGGCTACGGTTACGGCTGGGGCTTCGGACTAGGATGGGGTTGGCCCTACTGGGGGGGGTACCCGTACGGGTACAGCTACTATCCTTATTATCCGTCTTCTTACTACTACGATCCGAACTCCTGCCCTCCAGGCTACACGTGCACGTACAACGGGGGAGACGATCCTCCTCCATCCAATTCGAATCCAAATTCCGGGTATTATCCGGCAAATCCCTCGAGGCCTCCCGCTGGCGCGGGACCTTCGAACTACTCTCCCCCTGAAACCGGTGATGACGATTCCGGCGCCCCGATTCTTTCCGTTGACCGCATAACGGCGACGCCAAATTACGGTCCAGCCGCCGCGTACGCGGCTCAGGACTACAAGAGTGGGCCGATTGTTTCTGTCGACCGGATCATGGCTACGCCGAGCAGCTACCGGGTGGCGCGTGCCGCAGCAAAGCAAGATCCGGCGGCCCATCAAACGGTTCGGCCGGAAGTGCAGAGCGCGATGCGCGCTTTGCGCGAGATGCCGCCGTTTGCCCGCGAGCGGGAAATCGAAACAGGGCGCTATAGCCAATTCTCGGTTCAGGAAAAGAAACTTCTGAGAAGCGTGAACTAACAGCCGGCTAATCCGGCCTTATAAAAGAACGCGCCGTCGCGGCTTTTCTGAAAGCGCTGTGTCGGTCTGCCTTTTCCATTGATCCAGCTGAGAGGCTCCTGTAATAGTTAGGGGCGAAACTCGCATGCGGGAAAGGGGTGGATATGACTCAGCTTTGGCGCAGCATCCTCGCTTACGATCGTTTCTTGCGGACGCTCATAGCATCGTTGTCCGTCTTCCCGCTGGCATGGGTGTGTATAGAAGGACTGTTTGCGTCGCCCGTCGCGCAGGCCAAAGACGCCCCGTTTCCGGAGATTCGCCGCGCGTGGCAGTCGACAACGCCGGTGACGGTTCGTCTTGCCACGCAGAACGCCCTGTTCAAAGAGCAGTACGAAGATGACCTGCGCGCTTCTCCGGAGAGCGAGACGGCCCGCGGAGATTACCGCGACAACGATCGGCTGGACGATTACTCGCTGGGGGCCAGCAAGAAGCAGAACGCTACCGATCAAGCGTTTCGCGCACGGCTCGAAGCCATATCGACGGAAGGATTCCCCGAGCAGGATCGTTTGTCGCACGATCTTTTGCTGCACGTGTTGGACAATCGCATTGCGGATTACGAGCTGAAGGATTATGAGATGCCGATCTCGCAGATGCAGGGCATCCACAATAGCCTGGCCGATCTGCCCAACTCTGTACCGCTCGACAGCGTGAAACATTACGAAGACTACATTGCGCGGCTGCATCAAATTCCGCGCGCGTTCGACCAAACGATCGAGGTACTACGGCAAGGGGAAAAAGACGGATTGATGCCTGTGCGGGTCTTGCTGGAGCAGATCCCGGCGCAATGTGAAGGCACGATTGCCGAAAATCCCTTCGTGGTGCCCACAAAAAAGTTTCCCGCTTCGATTTCCAGGGAAGACCAGCAACGTCTTACGGAAGAAATCGTGCAGGTAGTAAACGCGGAAGTGCTGCCCGCTTACCGGCGCTTCCAGGAGTTCATCGCCACCGCCTACGCACCGCAGGGCCGCACCGCCATCGGGCTGAACAGCTTGCCGGACGGGGATCGCCGCTACCAGCAGGCGATTCGAGAGCAAACCACCACGGACATGTCTGCGGTGGAGATTCACGCGCTCGGGCTTCGCGAGGTGGCGCGGATCAACGGATTGCTCACAGAGCTTGCGGTCAAGGCCGGATACAAAGACCTGGCCAGTTTTCGCGCCGCGCTGAACAGCGATCCCCAATATGTTCCGAAATCTCCCGAGCAGATCGTGGACGATTTCCGTCATTACGTGGCGCAAATGCAGCCGCGGCTGCCCGAACTTTTTGGCGTGTTCCCGAAAATACCGCTAACCGTGGAAGCTGTGCCCACTTCGCAGCCCAACAATCCCACGCATTATGTTTTCGGGACGCCGGATGGCAGCAGGCCAGCTCGCGTAGTGGTGGCGACTTCCAATTACGCGCACCGAAAGCTTCTGAGTGACGAGACGCAGGCCTATCATGAGGGTATCCCGGGCCATCATATGCAGATTTCGATCCAGCAGCGGCTGGCGGGCCTGCCAGAGTTTCGCCTGCACGTCATCAACAATGCTTACGCCGAAGGCTGGGCCGTTTATGCAGAGGCGCTTGGCAAGGAGATCGGTTTTTTCCAGGATCCGGCGTCGGATTATGGACGGCTGAATCTGGAGTTGATGCGCGCCGTGCGTTTGGTTGTAGACACCGGGATTCACTCCGAAGGTTGGAGCCGCGAGCAGGCCGCCGATTACTTCCGCGACAGTGGCGCCGCCGACGAGCCGACCCTCAAAGCGGAGGTCGATCGCTATATCGCGTGGCCGGCGCAAGCACTCAGCTACAAGATCGGCCAACTGAAGATTCTGGATCTTCGCAGCCGCGCCAAGCAGCGGCTTGGAACGCGCTTCGATCTAAGAGCCTTCCACGATGAGATCCTCAGTGGGGGAAGCCTGCCACTCGATATGTTGGAAGCGCGCGTGGACAGCTGGATCGGAAGCCAGATTCGAGATAACAGTGCCAGATGAAACTTACCTATGGCCATCCTACGTTGGTCTGCAGTTGACGTTGAGGCGATAGCAAAGACATAATCCGCATACAGGTAAATTTTTCCCACCGCCGGTACTGCGTAACTTTAAGTCTTGACAGCGCGGCAAATGAGTATTTGAATCGATTCAAATAAGGGGCCGGGGGATAGTGACCGCCTTCCAGTGTAGGGGCGCGTCGAAAATCAAGCGAGATTGACGCCGGTGCCCGCCGGGGTGTCGTTCAAGCAGGAATCGCGAAGGTGCCGCGAGTTGTTGCCTAGGTTCGCCTAGGCAAAGGAGATTGTCATGAACCGAGTCTTTTATAGAGCAGACTCCGAGCGCCTGGCGGAAATTTTCCGTAGAGTGCTGTTCGCTATTGTTCTACTTCTGCCTGTGGCCTTATGCAGCCAGGCTTATTTCGGGACGGTGAGCGGAGAAATTACGGACCCGACCGGAGCGGTCGTGCCCGGAGCCAAACTAGTTCTGACCGACCAAGCAAAAGGTTTCCTATTTAATGCCAAGACCGACAGCAGCGGGCGGTATCTATTTCCCTCGATCCCGCCCGGGGTGTACACCGTGTCGGTCGAAATGGAAGGCTTTCAGAAGGAAGTACGCACCGGTATCCGCGTGGACGTGACGGAGAACGCGACGGCAAACCTGCGGCTGAAGGTGGCCAGCGCGACGCAAAGCGTCGAAGTGTCGGAGCAAGCTCAGCAACTGAACACCGAAGATGCCGTGACCGGCCAAGTGGTCAACCGCAAGTTCATCAACGACCTGCCGCTGGTTGACCGTTACGTGCTTGATTTCGTCAGCCTCGGGCCTGGTATCACCAACATGAGCGACCAGAACTCCGTCAGCGACACGGGAACGAACTTTGTGTCCAACGGCAGCCGCGGGGCCAGCGCAGATATTCTGATGGATGGCACTTCGATCACGAATTTTGAGCCCAATGGCGGCATTACGTATGTGACGTACACCCCGTCGGCCGAGGCCGTCGAAGAATTCAAGGTGGAACAGACGAACTTCAGCGCAGAATATGGATTTTCCGGCGCGTCGGTCATCAACATGATCACGCGGTCCGGCGGCAATTCCTTCCATGGAAGCGCGTACGACTTCATTCGCAACCAGTTGACGGACGCGAACAGCTGGTTCGCCAATGCGGCGGACCAACCGCTTCCGCCGGTGCACCGCAACAATTTCGGCGGCACCATCGGCGGCCCGATCGTCAAGAATAAGCTTTTCTTTTTCTTCGATTACGACGGCACGCGGCAATCGTATATGAACACCTACCAGGCGGGCGTGCCCACCGCGGCCGAACGCACCGGCGACTTTGGCGGATTGTGCGCTGCAAATGGCGGAACGTTTAATGGCTCCGGTCAATGCAGCGTCGCCGCCGGCCAACTCTGGGATCCCTACTCCGGTACATTCGAAGCGCCGCCGAATGGCACGGCTGGCGCATACCGCAGCGCCTTCATTCCCTTCAATAACCTGGCTACGTATACCAGCCCGGGGAATCCAAATCTGAACGGCACGCCTTATCAATTACCGCAGGTAGCAGGGAACCTGATCGATCCCGTAGCGCTGAAGATGATGAGCCTTTTCCCGATGCCGAATTATTCGGGTAACGGTATTTATGACAACTGGGTCGCGACAGGAGCAACCGTCAATCCCAACAACCAGTTCGATATCAAGATCGATTACCGCATCAGCGAAAAGAACTTGCTGAGCGGAAGATACTCGCAAGATTCCAACAGTACGACTCCCTACAACTGCTTCAAGAATTTTACGGATCCCTGCGGGAGCGGACCGAACAGCGGCTCGTCTCACCTGTTTGCGATCGACGATACGGAGACCTTCAGTCCCACGTTGATACTGACCAGCACGTTTGGTTTTACGAGAGGCGCGACGCTGATCGATGCCTACAACCAGAGCTTGAACTCCAATCCGCTTGGCACGCTCGGTTTTCCATCGTATCTAGGAACCAACGGGTTTCTGGGTGTTCCCGCGATAGCCATTAATGATTACTACTCCGCCAGCTACACGAGTATCGGACAAGATCCTTACGGCAATTACCGGCAAGGCCAAGATACGGGCCAACTGACGGAACTACTGACAAAAATTCACGGCAACCACGAACTGAAGTTTGGCTTTGAAGGACGTATCCACCAGCAGAACTATATTCAGACCAATGCGCCACTCGGAATATTCAGTTTCAACGCTCTGGGCAGTTCGCAATGCCCGATACCCGATATCACGCAATGCGGCGGTGATAGCATGGCCAGCTTCCTGATGGGCCAGATTTCCACCGGCGCTCCCTATGGCAGTACGTATGAGATTCAATTCCAACCGGCGACGCAAAGTTTCCAGTACGCCGGATACGTGCAGGACAACTGGAAAGTGAATCCCAGGTTGACGTTGAATCTGGGGTTGCGCTACGACGTGAACACCCCCCGCACGGAACGCTATAACCGCATGAACTGGTTCAATCCCGATGCGGTGAGTCCACTCAACGGCGGCAACATTACGTACCAAGATCCGCTCACCGGAAATACGGTGACTCGGCCACTGCTCGGCGGTGAAGTGTTTGCCAGCCCAAGCGAGCGTACCAACTGGGTTACGGACTGGAAAGACATCCAGCCGCGCGTCGGCTTTTCGTTTCAATTTGACCCTAAAACCGTCATACGCGGTGGCTACGGCATTTATTACAGCCAGACACGCTCTGGCGCCAACGGGCTGTTAAGTTACGGTTCCCAAGGCTTCAACCAGTACAGCAATCTGGTTCCCACCTATCAGAACGACGGTGCGACGCCCTATTTGCACCTGAGCAATCCGTTCCCCAATGGTTTGCAATTACCGACGGGAAACTCCTTGGGATTGCTCAACGACGTGGGGTATGGAGCCATCGGCCCGATCCGCGACTCCTTCTACGCAAGAACTCCCAGCGAGCAGAGCTGGAGCCTGGGAGTGCAGCGGCAACTGGCGAACAATCTGCTTTTGACCGTGGACTATGTTGGAAAGAAGGGAACGCACCTGTATTACCAGGGCCTGAATACTTTGGACATTCTGCCGATACAGGTGGAGAACTACACGCCGGCGCAGATGAATGCACTCGTCAGTTACGTCCCAAATCCCTTCGCGCCCATACTCACAGGACCTTACTATGCCAACAGCCCTCTGACGAGCCCGACGGTTCAGGGATTTCAATTAGAGCTGCCGTATCCGCAATTCACCGGTGTGACCACGGATGAGCCGCCGGTGGCCAACTCCATCTACAATGCGCTACAGGTTACGCTCGAGAAACACTATTCCAATGGCTTGCAGCTTTCGGCGAATTACACCTTCTCGAAATCCATCGATGATTCCTCGATCTACGATGGCAACGTCAGCTGGCTGGCAAACACGACCAGCGGCATTTATGGCCCGCAAGATCCGAACAGGCCGGAGCTTGATCGCAGCCTGTCTACCTTCGATATTCCCCAACTATTCAAACTGAACTACACCTACGATCTGCCGATCGGGCGGGGGCGAGCCTGGCTGAACGACATGCCTCGGCCGCTGGAGCTGCTGATCGGCGGGTGGAAAACCGCGGGCGTGTGGACGATTCATGACGGCTTTCCGCTCGCCTATATCATGGAGAATGGTGGAAGTCCGATACCGACTTACGGCCAGCAGCGGCCCAATATTACCGGTCCTATCGAGCGGACGGGCGGAGGGGATGGAAATTGGGTCAACAACTACTTCGCCGATCCGAATGTCTTCCAGGCGCCGGCGCCGTACACACTTGGCGATGCGGCACGCACCATCGGCAGCGTGCGGAGCCCGTTCTTCTTCAGCGCGAACTTGTCGGTCAGCAAACAGTTCGAACTTTCGACCAAACACGAAGGAATGAACCTTGAATTGCGGCTTGAGGCGGAGAACGCCTTCAACCATCCCGTATTTGGTACGCCAGACACCACGGTTGGCGATCCCACATTCGGGCAGATTAACTACACTGCCGTTGGACCGCGGCAATGCCAGTTGGCATTGAAATTCAACTTCTAGCGACGTTAGATTAGTTTGCGCACCAAACCAAGTGATATTTGAGCGAGTACGTCGCTCCTGCACTGATTCGATATCGGGTGTCCATCACAACGTCAGCGCAACACCACGTTAGAAATGCGCAAACAAAATAACAGGAGAGCCGCATTCCTCTGCCCGCTAAAGCGGGCAGTCCCCTGCGGCTCTTAATCTATGGACGCCGACGGCTCAAACTTGAAGCGCCTGACGGAGGGCGAAGATGACATTGGACCCGCATGCGCCGCGAACGGCAGCACGTGGGTATATTACTTTGAGGTCGGCGGTAACCGCTGGATGCGTGTACCTTTGGATGGTGGCAAGCCGGAAGCTTTGCCAAGAACTGATGTACCGGGATCCCCAGTTCTTTTCATCACTGATGTTTCGCGCAATGACTCGCTGTTGGTTACGCCGGCTTAACGGCACAGCTAGTCTTTCGAGATGGGTTTGCCCTTCCAGTAGCGGTTCCAATTGTCCAATGAAGTGAACGTCCGCGTGTGCATGCGCTCCAGGTAGAGCGTGCCAGCGAGATGATCGATCTCGTGTTGAAGTATTCGCGCGTACCATCCAGTGGCTTCGACCTGGCGAGGCTCGGCATTTTCGTTCAGGAATTCGACGCGAACTGTGTGGGCGCGCGGTACCATGGCCGAGAAACCGGGCAGGCTGAGGCAGCCCTCGAAGAAGTCACGTTTATCCTTCGTCATTTGCACGATTCTCGGATTAATCAGGACGTGAAACGGCACGGGATGGCGCTCTTTCTCGAGAAGATCCTGCGCAGGGAGAGTTTTCAGCAGCTCCTCGCGATCTTCGATGACCGCCAGTTGCAGGGAGAGTCCGACTTGGGGAGCAGCGAGACCAACGCCGGGCGCGTCGTACATGGTCTCCTGCATGTCGCGAATGAGTCTTTGCGTTTCCTCGCTGACAATTTCCTGTGGGGTGAGGGCCCGCGCGGATTGCCGTAGGACCGGATCACCTGCTTGCACAATTTTCAGCCGCAACATTCCCTCCGAGCGATGTCGAACCCCTAATTATAAAACCGATCGGCCTGCGAGTGGATCGATTATGCAATCACACCTCACAATTCGGAGAACAGTTGTTGAAGCTGTTCGAGATCGGATGCAGCAGCGTCCGAGACGGCATAGAATTCCATCCCACCTTTGCGCCAGCAGATCCATTGATAGCCCTGATGCGAGCCGGATCGCAGGGTGGCGTCAGTCTCGGTTGTGGGCCAGATAAACACGCTTATCTCATGTTTGTGCCGGCCATAGACCAGCGCAGCGATCGTGTGGCCCTGAACCACGTCGAGCCGGCCACCCTGCAACGGGAATCCCTGGCCGGCAAAGTCTCGCACTGGCGGTGAGAAGTCGAGCTTGCCGTCAAACCAGGGCTTCACGGTGTGCTGGTCGGTGGAGAGCACGTCGGTGAGGTGGCCCGGTTGCAGCGAACGCAAATGCGCGTCCACGACCGCGGTTGCAAGCACTGACTCTTTATCCGTTGTGCGGGGGACCACAAAGAATTGCCATCCTATGATCGCAAATAACAGGAGCGCAGCAGCCATGGCCAGCCAGTTTGTGGTGCTACGACGCGGGAAAATAGCAGGCCGGGCCGAATGTAATTCGGCGAGGACTTTATTGCGCAACGGGGCCGGGGCTTTCTGATAGAGCTGCGCGGCGGTAATCGACGAGCGCAAGGATTGCAAGGCTGTGAGCGATTCCGTGCATTCCGGACACAGCTCGAGATGGCGTTCGAATTCCGCGGCGCCCACGGGATCCAGCTCCTGATCAAAGTATGCTTGAAGAACGGTCTCGCTCCGGTCACAACTCATGGTGTGCCTCCTTTGGGGCCGGATTTCCCAGCGTGGATTGAAGCTGGCGGCGCGCACGAGAAAGCGTGGACATGACCGTACCGAGGGGGATGGAAGTGATGGCGGCAATTTCCTTGTACGAACAACCTTCGAGCTCGCGCAGCACAATCACCTCACGAACGCGCGGCGGCAATGACTCGAGCGCCTGCGTCAGCCGCTCGCGATTGTTGCTCGCAATGGCCAGGGCTTCCGGCGAAGGGCTTGGGTGCAGGTGCAATTGTTCGTCGAACTCCGCCATATTCTGGGTGCGGCGATTCTTCTCCAGCCACGTGTAGCAGGTATTTCGAACGATTTGCAGCAGCCACGCGCGCACATCTCCCCCATGAAATCCCGGAAAGAAGCGGTACGAACGGAGCACCGCCTCTTGTGCGACGTCTTCCGCATCCGCGCCACCGCGCACCAGCCAGCGAGCCAGATTGAACGCCGCATCGAGATGCGGAAGCACGAGCATCTCAAAGCGCTGCCGATCCTGTGAGTCCAGCACGTCCGTACTTTTCTCCTGGACAAGATTGCTCATTTATAAGACTGGCTTGGAGATGATTTTATTCCCGCCCGGTCAACTTTATTTGTACAGGGAGAAAAAGGCCAGTTTTTGCTTTTTTTTGGAATAAGCAGCAAGCAGGGCCGGTCCCTACAAACGAACCGCGTTGCTAGACGCCACTGGCCATGGTCGATGCCCAGTAGCAAGCGCCGCTCATTTTTTGAGGCTAGTTGACTGGTGCCAGTGATGCAGGGGCGGAACACTTCGTGGAGGGAAAGGATTATGGCGGAAAAAATGAAAGACGAATTGCTGCACGATCACAACAACGATGGAATCAACCGGCGAGGATTTTTGAAATGCATGGCGTGGGCCGGCACCGGAGCACTCTGCGTGATGCAAGGCGGAGTGCTGAAATCCTACAGCATGAGCCAGATTTCGAGGGTTGACGGACAAGTGAGCGCGGGAGAACTGCGCTTCGTACAGATCAGCGACAGCCATATGGGATTCAACAAGGCCGCGAATCCAGATGTTGTGGGCACGCTGAAAGCGGCGGTAGACAAAATTAACGGACTGACCACGCCGCCGGAATTCCTGCTGCATACCGGAGACATCACCCACCTTTCGAAGCCGGAGGAGTTCGATACCGTCGATCAGATACTGAAGGGTGCAACGGCGAAAGACGTGTTTTTCGTGCCGGGAGAACACGACATGCTGAACGACGACGGAAAACAGTACCTGGAGCGTTACGGAAAAGGCGCGAAGGGCGCGGGATGGTACAGCTTTGACAAGAACGGCGTGCACTTTATCGGTCTGGTGAATGTGGTGAATTTGAAGGCGGGTGGACTGGGTACGCTGGGAGCCGAGCAACTGGAATGGATGAACAATGACGTCAAGCGTCTGAAGCACAGCACGCCGATCGTGGTCTTCGCGCATATTCCGTTGTGGACGGTTTATCCCGATTGGGGCTGGGGAACAGAGGACAGCGCGCAGGCCCTCGCTTATTTGAAGAAATTCGGATCCGTGACTGTATTGAACGGCCACATTCATCAAACGATGCAAAAGGTGGAAGGCCACGTGACGTTTCATACCGCTGCATCGACGGCATTCCCGCAACCGCAACCCGGAAAAGCGGACTCACCCGGACCGATGAAAGTCCCCGCGGAGCAATTGAAAAGCTTACTGGGAATTACGGACGTGAATTATGTGCGCGGGCAACATGCCCTGGCCGTGGTAGACGCGAAACTTGGCTGAAGCGACAGAGATAGGGACCAGATACAAATTAATCCTGAATGAATCGAGAAAGGACAAAACGATGAGACCGACAGGTGTGTGCGCAGCAGGTTTGGCGATGGTTGTGACGGCGATGGGGCTGTTCGCAGTGCTAAAGAGTGTGCCCGCGAACGCGCAACAAAGTGCGGCGGGCCGCGCCGAAGTGAAAATCGATAACTTCAGTTTTGGGCCGGGAACGCTCACCGTGCCGGTTGGCACGACCGTGACATGGACGAATCGCGACGATATTCCGCATACCGTCGTCAGCGCCGCGGGCGCATTCAAATCCAAAGTGCTCGACACAGATGACAAGTTTTCCTTTACCTTCACAAAGCCCGGGGAATACACCTACTTTTGCTCGGTTCATCCGAAGATGACCGGAAAGGTTGTGGTGCAGTGAGGAACGGTTCCATCGGGATCTTCAGGTGTGCGCTGCGAACGAGACGGGCCGACGCCAGCGGGGTCTCCCATCGACTGCTGAAAGTCAGCGACAAGTTGCATAAACGATTCTGTCTTATATTGTTCCGCGCGGTTTTCGAAAGGATAAGCTGACCAGTCGGGCGCTCGGTCTTCGGTTTGCACTAAGTAGCGAAATCGCTCTGTTTCCTGGCTAAAAACCGCGGTAAGGCCTTGCTGGGTCCGGTATTGTCTGAGCATCCGGCGCTTCACCCGCAGTTCCTGTTGCGAGAGTTGCAAAGCAAATTCACCTTCCTGGCTTTCGCGAAATCCTTGAAACACGTCCTTACCTTGGTTGGATTTCCAATACAACGGAAATTCCAGCGCCGGCAGGCCGAGCGTGCGCGCCAGCTGTTTGGCGAGAAAGTGGCAGGCATCGTGATCGATGTGGCCACCTTCGAAGGCATGCACGATCAGCAAATCGGGGGAAAACTCCCGCGCAAACCTCTGAAGAGAGATGAACGCGGCCGGAAGATTCAGAAAAAGATGCTGGTCACTGAACCATTTTCCATGTTCGCTAGCCAGTCTGTGAAAAGAACACTGCGGAACAAAGGACAAAGCGCGAGACGCCTCGCGGAAACGCGCGATCGAGTAGTTTTCGAGCGAGCCAAATTTCCTTTCGAAACCATAACCGCGGGGAGCGCCATCGACCGCAAACACTACACGGGCGGCAGAGGTGCGCTGGAGCAGACCGGCGCAGGCGATTGTTTCGTCGTCAGGATGCGCGGCGAGCACAAGAACGTTTCCAAATTTGTCTGTGGCGGCGCTCATGCGGCTACGCTTGTGTCGTCGCAGAGAACTTCCGCGCTCGCCCGGCCCGTTCCGCGCCGCGGACAGCAGCGGCGATATCGAGATCTTCCCGATGAAATGCCACCACGTCGCAAAATCCCTGCAAATCGACCAGGAAATCATGGAGATCCAGCAGCGAATCGACCTGGTCCAGCGAGAGGCTCATGAAATAGTTGCCGAAATTCTGATAAATCAGCAGGGCGAAATACCCGAGCTCGCGAAGTTGAGGAAACACGGCAAATGGCTGGTGACCCGCGGTTTCGCAGGATTTTGGAAAGTATTCGAAAAAGAGAACGGGCTTGTTGCACCGCAGGAATTCGGCTTCGGCGGCAATGATCTTGCAATCGAATCCCTCTGCGTCCAGCTTGAGCAGTTTGGCGGACGCAAAACGCGGATGGCGGGCGAGCACTTCGCTGAGCGTGCAGATACTGGCTTGCGTGGGCCCCGGACCCAGGCGAACCTGAGCGTTGCCGGGTTCCCTATGAATCCCGCTGACGTGATCTCCGGCGGCGCCAATAAATGTTTGTTCCAGTTCAAGGTCCCGAAGATTTCGCGTGTTCTGCGCGAGGAGCTTAAAAAAGCGGGGTTCCCCCTCGATGCATAGAATCGCATGTTCGCTGAACATGCGTACTACGGCGACGGAATCGCCCACGTTCGCCCCCACGTCGATCATGGTGAGATTGGGATACTTTTGGCTGACATGGAATGAGACCCGGCCGAGATTGCGTGCGTATTCCGGGAAACGTTTTTTGTAGAACGGCAGCTCGTGCGAGAGCGGCAGGCACAACCGGCACGAGCCAAGAGGAAAAATAACCACCGGATCGGAAAGAGCAAGCCGCAATTGCCTAACTGCGCGGAGCGCCAGATACGTACCTTTGCCGACCGGACTGTTCGAGGGTGTGTCAAGCAAAACGTCCAACAGCCACTGATCGAAAATGTGGGAAACCGGCGGCTGGTTTTGCATCGCTAAAGACATTTAAAGGACATCCTGCGGCTTCCGTTGGGTTGCTTGCCTGGAAAATCGAGGAGACAATTTCCTGGTTACTGCCATGAGAGGCGCGAAGGCAGGGGTAGGAAGAAAGCTGAGGAAAAGCTTAAGAAGCGCTTGCCAATAAGCTGCATGAAGCTTGAGAGCGGCAGCCAGTTCAGGGCGGCAGGACTTCTTGGCGCCTGAGTGAAGTAGAAACGAACCATAAAAGTAAAAGCGTTCTGCTAGCGCGTGGCGCAAAGCGTGCGCTTCGGCAGGCGACAATCGGGAACAGCTGGATTGAACATGCGCAAGCGCGGCAATGCCATTCTTCAGACGCTCCGCTGGCGAAATGCTCTCCGACAAACTTCCAGAGCGCTTGTAGGTGATGGCAAGGGCTTCCGGCAGGCACGCCATGCTCCATTTTGCCGCGATCCGCAACCAGAGGTTGAAATCTTCGCTAACCGCTAGCGACTCGTTGAAGTATCCGACTTGTTCCAGGCAGCGCCTCCGCACAACGACGGTAGGAGTAAAGACAAAGCAACGGCGTGCCAATTGAAGAAACGATTTTCCAGAACCCCGCAGGGACGGAGGTGCGGAAATGACGCGGGTGTCACCGCCCGGTTCGCTGACAAAACAACCGGAACTGACCAACCCCAAAGTCGGATCCTGTTTCATCCAGGCAATCTGACGTTCCAACTTCTGGGGCAGCCATTCGTCGTCCGCGTCCAAAAAGGCGATGAAAGGACTGTTGGACATTTGAATGGCGCGATTCCGAGCTGCTGCCGGTCCGGACTGTGGTTGAGAGAGGAACGAGCAACGAGAAGCGTTTGCCTCCAGGATCCGCACGGTCCCATCTGTCGAGCCGTCGTTCACAGCAAAGATATGAAAATCCCGGAAGGTTTGCGCGAAAACGCTATCGAGCGAGCGTTGCAGATAAGTCGCCACATTGTGGCAAGGGACAATTACGGCGACCTCACTGCGCATTTGAGAGTCTGTGGACACGGAAGACCTTTTTCGATGCTGACTCTCGGCGGCCGACGTGCAGAGTCCAGCCAACGCAATTGTCAAACGAACGGCGAAGCGAGATGTCACCACGATGTCAAAAGAATGTCAGCTGCACTTCAAATGCGGGTTTTGTGTGAGAATCAGCGCTTATAAATAGGGGACAAACAACGGGCAATATCGAATTGGGTTTGTTACCTTCGAAACGAGATCGACTGGGGTTGGAGGTTCTTATGCGTGGCATCGGCATGGGCAAAGGGGTTCTGTGGACGTGCGGGCTGGCGGGAGCCGTTCTGGCTCAGGCTGCAACGGCGCTGGCACAAAGCGCGTCAAATACCAAGCCAACGACCGCCCAGGAGAACACGTCACAGATGGACCTCGCGTCGGTGGGCAAGCTGCTGCAGCAACTGCAGTCAGAAGTGCAGGATTTAACCGGGCAGGTGAAGAGCCTGAAGGCAGAACAAGAATCCGCGCACGCCGAGTCCGCTGAGTTGCGCAAAGAACTGTATGCCACGAAATCGCAGCTTGTGGCGTTGTCCGCGCAACCCGGCGGAGTTACGCCGAATCAACTGGCGCCCTCCGACGGAGCCTCGGCGCAAACTTCGACCGAAGAGCGCATCTCTCGCCTGGAAGAAAATCAGCAACTGACCGATGAGAAGGCCGCGGAACAAAGCCAGACGAAAGTGGAGAGCGGTTCGAAGTATCGCTTACGGCTCTCTGGAATCGTTCTGTTCAATATGTATGCGGATCGCGGCTCCGTGGACAACCAGGATTTTCCGGAATTGGCGACGCCGCGGTATGCGCTTTCCTCTGGCAACAGTTTCGGGGGTTCGTTGCGCCAGTCGCAGATCGACCTGCAAGGATTTGGTCCAACGATCGGCGGGGCGCGCACAAGCGCGGAAGTGCAGTTTGATTTTGCCGGCGGATTTCCGGATGCGCCGAACGGAGTATCGTTCGGGATCATGCGCCTTCGAACAGGGACGGTCCGGTTTGATTGGGAGAATACATCGGTGATCGCGGGTCAGGACACGCTGTTTCTGGCGCCCTTGAGCCCCACTTCGATCGCAACCCTGGCGGTGCCTGCATTTGCGTATTCCGGGGATCTCTGGAGCTGGACGCCGCAAGTGCGCGTGGAGCATCGTTTCACCGTCAATGATCGTTCGACTCTCTTGCTGCAGGGAGGAATTCTTGATTCGCTAACGGGAGACACGCCTTTTTCCGAGTACTATCGCGATCCGACCTATGGTGAGAATTCGGGGCAGCCCGCTTATGCAACCCGTGTAGCCTGGACGCAAACCGTAAATGGGCAGAACATAACAGCTGGCGTGGGCGGATATTACAGCAGGCAAAATTGGGGATATGGACGGGAGGTCGACGCCTGGGCGGGCACGGCGGATCTCGCCTTGCCACTGGGAAACCACTTCGAGTTCACGGGACAGTTCTTTCGCGGACGCGGTATTGGCGGGCTTGGCGGAGGAATTGGACAGACGGCGCTTTGGATCGGACCCTTCACCGATCCCTCAACAGAAGTGTACGGGCTCGATTCGATTGGAGGTTGGGCGCAACTGAAATATAAGGCAACCGCAAAACTGGAATTCAACGGGGCTTTTGGGCTGGATAACCCATACGCCGCGGATATGCGAGAGAACGGAGGAGGCCAAACGTATTATCCTTCCCCATTGTCGAAGAATCTGAGCGCGATGGGGAATTTCCTGTACCATCCGAAGTCCGATATCGTGCTTTCCCTCGAATATCGGAGACTGAAGACATATGCGTTGGACAGCAACGCGAATGCAGCGAACATCATAAGTATGAGCGTGGGGTACATATTCTAGTGGGAAAACGGGCACTAAGCCGAATGACGATAGCGGTCGTGTGGATCGCAGGAACCTGCGCGATTGAGAATCACCGAGTCGCGGCGCAGGAAAAACCAGTCACGGTGCGCGTCAAGATCGAGAATGAAAGTTCGCGGAAGGCTGAGGAGCCTCCGGCAGCTTCGCAGGATGCATCCGAAGCTGTGGTGTGGCTGAAGCCTGTTGATCCAGCGCACAATCACAGCGAAGCGGCCGTGCAATCGGGGAAAAGGCCGCAGGTGATTCAAAAGAATAAGAGTTTTCACCCGCATTTGACCGTGGTTCGCGTGGGATCAGTGGTGGATTTCCCGAATCACGATCCATTTTTTCACAACGTGTTTTCGTTGTATGACGGAAAGCGATTCGACCTGGGCTTATATGAGGCCGGCGCAACGAACTCCGTAGAGTTCGATCACGTGGGCGTCAGCTACTTGTTTTGCAACATTCATCCGGAGATGAGCGCGGTGGTGCTGGCGGTGGACACTTCCTACTACGGGGTAACCGACAAGTCTGGGCATCTGGGAATCGCGAATGTGCCGGACGGGAAATACGAATTGCACGTTTGGTATGAAAAGAGCGTGCCGGATGCCCTGAAAGGGCTGACGCGAACCGTGCACGTCTCAACCGATTCGCGCGATTTGGGGACGATCGTGGTTCCGCAGGATCCCGCTTTCACGCCTGTGCACAAGAACAAATACGGCCAGGATTATGCTCCTCCGCCAAGGCAGGGCTACCCGCAACCTTGAGCAAACTGCGAGGTCAAATAGCGGCGCTGATGCTGCTCTGGCAGACGGTTTGCACCGCCGCATGACGGCTTTGCGCGTTCAAGCGGCGCATAATGCGGTGCACGTGATTTTTCACCGTGAATTCGGAAAGTCGCATGGACTCTGCGATTTCCTTGTTCGTAAAACCGCGCGCAAGAAGCGCAATAAGCTGTTGCTGCCTGGCGGTCAGGCCCAGGCTGTGGCAAAGACGCTGATTCAGAATCATGGAGCCTTCGCGCGTGGTGCGAGCGACAAACTGAAACAAATGATGGCAGAGGCATGGCGGGGACACCGCTTCTCCCGCGACCACTCTGCGGACGGCGGCAATGGTTTCCTCGGCGCTGGCTTCGCCCAACAAATAACCGCTTACGCCCGATCTCACCGCCTGCAGGAACAGCTCCGGATCATTCTCCATTCCGAACAAAATGGCCTTGCGGCGTGGAGCGTGCGTCAGAAAATCACTGACGAAATTCGACGGGAAAGCGGCGGCGGAAGCCTGGTCGGCAAGTAGCACGTCGCAGTCAGAGGAAGCGATGCGCTTGTGCGCGTCCGCGGAGTATCGGATGGAATCCAGCAGAACAAAATCGGGTTGCTTCTGGAAGAGCGCGGTCATGGCTTCGCGCAACATGCGGTTTTCGATGACGAGAACCAGCCTGGTCACTTTCGTGCTGCAAATGGTTTTCGCAGTATCCATAAGACAAAGAGAAACCGGGACAAATGGTGCGAACTTCGTAGCCGCCACCTAGGACCTTACTGTGGGAAAGAGGCTGGGTCAATCCACAGGATGTCAAAAGCATGTCAAGAATATGTCGGGAGGGATCAAAGAAGGACACAACGACGGAAAGGCGTCGCGGAAGGGTCAGGAAAGAGCCGAAGTGGTGGGGTGGGGACTCGATTGTTCGGAGTAGGGCAGGCGCACAAGGACCGTGGTGCCCGAATTTGAAGTGTGCTCGATAGAGACTGAGCCTGCGTGGTCGTGAACAATCTTGCTGACAATCGCGAGCCCTAACCCGGTGCCATTCGGTTTACCAAAACTCACAAAAGGATCGAACAAAGAGCTTTGAATGCTCTCGGGAATCCCCGCGCCGTTGTCCTGGATACGAATGTCGAAAGAACTGCCATCCCTTTTGGCATCGATGGAAATCAGACCATCTCCGCCGGGCGCGGCTTCACAAGCATTCAGAATCAAATTGAAGAAAACGCGTTCCAGTTTGCGGGCATCGAACATCCCTTCCAGATCATCGGAGGCCATCAGCATTATCCGGACGTTACGAAATTCGGGCTTTGCATGAATTGCTTCTATCGCGCGGCGAATCACCTGATCGATTCTGGTCGGGGCGGGCGTGATGGCATTGCGCTGGTAAGACAACTCACGAAGGGAATCGATCAGATCCGTCATCTGGTTGGCGGCGGTCTTGATTTCTTCGTAAATTTCGTCGCGATTGAGCTTCAACACATCGGCTTCGTACAGGAATTCGGCGTTGGCAACTACGGCCGCAAGATAGTGACGGAGATCGTGGGAAATCGAGCTGGCAGCACGGGCCAGCGCGGCGATCCGCTCGGTTTCGATTCGTTGCTGCTGCAAAGCCAGTAATTGGCCGCGCATTTGTGCAAACGAGGTGCTGAGTTCAACGAGTTCCGTGCTTCCCCGTGGCGTGATGGAGTAGGCAAAGTCGCCGGAGGCGAGCGCTTTCACACCGGCGACGAGATTATCGAGAGGGCGGGTAATCGTGCGCGCCACGAATCCGATGAGCAATCCGCCAAACAAAACTGCCAGCCCACCCGTTAGATAAATGGAATAATCCAAGCGCTTGATGAACGTGTTGATGGGAACGAGAGGCATCATCACGAAGCAATACACCGGGGAAGGGGAAGAGCGGTTGATCAAAACCGAGGAGAATGTGTAGTGGTCCGTCTGCAACGCAATGTCCCCGGATGTCGCGGCCACCAGAAATTTCCCGGATCGAATGCGGCGCTCCAGCTCAGCCTCGTCTGGGCCCGGCAGCGTGGAAGCGATCACCGTGTCGGCGGTCGTCAACGCGATTTGATTGTTGGCGGCGATGGCCAGTTGCTGCGCCACATTGGAATCGACCTGGTAGCCGACAGCTAGGGTACCCTCCTGCCGAGTGGTGTCTCCCGCGCCGGAGATGATTGGATGCAAAAAAACCCAGTATAGGCGGCCGTCGTCATACCACCAGGACGCGTCTTCGCCAAGATCGATGGATCGCTTCAAATCCCGTTGGGCGTTGGCAGCCGACCACCCAGGACGCGTCACGTGTAGCGCGACCACTTGCCCGTCCGGCTTGGCCAGCACGAAAAGATCGCTCCCTGCGAGCTTCCAGAAAGTCTCCGACGCGTCCTGAATGGTCAAAGCGTTCGCAGGCATCATCGCTTCCAGCGGAGGAAGGTCGGCAAGCATGGCCGCAGTCCGGGAAAGTTGCTGTTCGCGTTGGCGTTGGACACTTTCAAAAGCACGAACGGACGCTTCGGTGCCGTCGCGAACCGATTTCTGAATTTCCGCGTTCACAGTGTGTCGAATGAAAAGCAGCAGGGAACCTGTCAATCCCAGGATGATCAACAGTGCCGCAATCAGTAGCTGTGAGCGGAGCCGAAGAGGTTTCATTGAAATTTCAGAATAGGCTGAGCGACGGAATCAGGTTGCTGCGCCCTCCGGTATGAATTTGTACCCGGCGCCGTGCATGGTCAAGAGAAACCGGGGAGATGCCGGATCCGGTTCAAGTTTCTGGCGAAGACGGAGGATATGATTGTCCACCGTTCTGGTCGATGGATAATTCTGGTATCCCCAAACTTCGTTGAGAAGTTCCTCGCGCGAGACGACTCTGCCCGGTGAGGACGCGAGATACTTCAACAACTTGAACTCCTGGGTGGTCAGGGTAATGGACTTCCCGGCGCGCGTTGCCTCCATGCTGGTGAAATCGACACGCGCATCGCCGAACGTCAAAATCTCGCGGCTTCCGGCTCTGGCAGCGACCGGAGAGACGATCGGTTGCGGTGCGGCGGTACGCCGCATCGCGCGCCGAACGCGGGCCAAGAGCTCTTTCGGGCTGAAGGGCTTGGTGACATAATCGTCCGCGCCAAGCTCGAGCAACAGAACTTTGTCTTCCACTTCCGAATTAGCGCTAAGGACGACAATGGGAACCGCGGCCGCGATGGACTTGAACTCGCGGCACAATTCCTTGCCGGAAATGCCCGGGAGCTTCAAGTCCAACACAACGATGGCCGGAAGTTGCTGGCGGAAAAACTCCAGGCCGCTCGGACCATCACCCGCGATCTGAACTTGCAACGAATCCGATTCGAACAGGCGCTGCAAGGTTCGTTGCATCGGTCGGCTGTCCTCTACAATCAACACCGTATCCATCGAACTAATGACTCCTATTCGAAGCACTTGCTTTGGCGAACCGCCCGGGAAAGAAGTTTCTGAAGCAACGGAATTCGTGATTCCCATATGATACCCCTCCATCGTGAACTAACCATTCAGAAGTCTGCATCGATACCGAGCCTCCGAGAGGACTCCAGAGCGCGTTTCCAGCGAAGCTGTTGCCGTGGAAGGGTGGCAATATCCTTGAAATGCACGGTGGCACGGCGAACAAGGTACCGCATACGAGCGACCTGCAACTGGAAGAACTTTTGTGGCGTGACGGGCACGATCGATCCCAGCGATGCCTGTACAGCTCTAGGAATGAGCCGGCTGCGCCAATAGCGCATGCGAAGCCCCGGATCGGGGATGAACTCGGAGGTCAGAAAAAGATTATTGAGGCTCCCGGGCCAATCCGAGAGCGCCCAGTCGCAACCGAAGTGATTCAACCAAGCGCGCATTGCCGGCGTCGTTGCGCCTGCTGTCCAGACGGCCAGAGGCGCGGGGATTGCAGTGCCGAACAGGCGCCCGGCAAGACCGAGAACAAAAGCAAAAATGGATCGGGTCAAGTGAGCGCTACCTGCGCGAGCGATCACGCGATTCCATAGCCCTTCATTCTGCTGATGCTTGTCCACACATCTTGCAAGTTCGAGAAGCCAGGAGATGCGGATCCAGGAGCGGGATGCGTGGCGGAACAGATGTAGCACTTGCAAGAGGAACTTGTCTGCCAGCGAAAGACTGAGTTGCTCTACACCATGAATCTTCTGTGGCTGCGCATGCTCGAGACACTCCTGAGGAACCTCCAGCGGAAACCAGGAGCAGGATTCCCAGATTGAGGTGTGTACATCGACCTGGCGTTGGCGTTGCAGCCCGTACAAATCGTCCTTGGCGGTGGGAATATGCTCGGAGCGCGTGAGGAAGCAAGTTTCGCCTGACTCGTTCAATCGGGCCGTAAAGTAACCGCAGGTGCGAAGGGCTTCGGCAGCTTGCTGCACACTTCCCGGCGCGATCAGAAAATCAAAATCGACTTGATGGCGAACGAACGGATCGTCACAAAAGTCCGGTACGAGTGTGAAGCCCTTCAAGGTCGCGGCCGTAACATGGAAGGAACGGAAAGCATCATTGACGCGTTGTGCTTCCTCGAGAAGATCTTGTGTGCGCGCGACGTTGCGGGCTTGTCGTTGGCTAAGGGACTGGCGCCACTCTTGCCGGATTTGCAGAGTCATATCGTAGTCTTGCAACTGTCGCAAGAAAGGAAGAGCCAGACCACTTTGGTCCATCCAGTGTGAAAGGTCACGGCCGGCTTCGCTGTTTAAGGATGGCAGCCCCGCCAGCCCGGCAAAATCAGGGTTGTGGCTGAGGACAGATAGGATCACTCGCTTTCGAGAGGCATTAGTCATTTGGGGATTCTTCGTTCCGGCCATTGCAACCAGAGACTGCGCCCGCGAACAGAGCTTCGCTGGTCATGCGGCAGAGGAACGGAACAATAAATTCCTGGTGAGTGCGCGCATCGATGCTGCGCCCGATGAAGCCGAGCAACTCTCGCCGCTCGTGGTCCAGGCCCAACAAACAGCCAGTGCCCATGGCAACGAAGGTCAAAGCCGATGAGGTCATCAACGTTGGGCTTTCCAACAGGCCGGGGGAATCCATATCGCGAATGAGCTTCCACTCCAGCGTTTTTTCCGCAGGCGTATTGGGATTTGCCTCCAAAGGGAGTGCCGGAAGAAGAGTGAAATCGTTCGTTTGCACCATCACACGATGTGACCCAATGCGATAAACAGCTCTCAACGGCGTGGTTATAAATCTTCGTAGCAGGTCGAGCGGGTCGCCATGCGCCAGGGAGTCAGGCTCTTGCACGGTTCACCTCCAGCAGAAATGCGTCTAACGCGGCCGCCGTTATTTGAGGGCTCTCACCCGTTCGAAGAATCCAGGAGGGGCAAGCGGAGAGAAGTTGAATCACGCTTGACCGAAGCGCTTTTGCTTCCGGGAGTTCATCCGGAAGGCGCTCGGCATTCTGCTCGAAGAAGTCTCTGACAAATTCGGCACGGCAAGGAATCATGCGGCAACCACCGGCGGAGACACGCTCCAGAAAGAAAATGTGGCGAGGATGAGTAGACATTTTCACGTCGAAAGCATGCGACTGCGTAGGATCGAGTTCATAAGCAATTTCGCCGTTTAGAGTGAATTTTGGCGTCAGCGTGCGCAGTTCCGGAAAGAATCGATCGGCGTCGGGCAGAAGCTTGATGGGAAATGAAAGTCCGTGCGCTAGAAGACCGGAATTCGTCTTCGAGACATACGCCCAGTCGTCTGAAACGAATGCAAAACCGCGCTGAGCTAGGGCTGTGGCCAGCGTAGATTTGCCTGCGCCGGAAACGCCAGCCAGCAACACCCCGGTGCCGTGGCCATGAAGGCAGGCGCAGTGCAAGGGTGCAACGCCAATCGTTGTGCCGAGAACACCGAGCGTGATGGGAAGAAGTAGTTTGTTCCAGAAAGAACGGTCGTTTGCAGCGGCAGGCGAGAGTGCCGCGTGAACACGCCTTCGCAATAAATCGTAGGCGACGAAGCTGCGAGGCGGAAGAATCCCAAACACGAGGTGACGACTGCCTCGAAAGTGAGCGGACTGCTCAGGATTGTCGTCCATGTCGGGGTCAACGATAACTTCCATTGCGAATGAGGAAAGGGAAACCGCGCCGTGGTTTGTGAGCGATCTCCAGCGCGCGGCGGCTTGCAAAATGACGTGAGAATTTGTGGCAAGAAGGCACTGTGTTCCGGCAATTAGAAAGTCCGTGCGGAAAGGAAGTGTCTGTCGATTGAATGTCAGTGTCATGGTCACAGTGTTGTTCACTGTAACGCGAAATCAAGCGCGGAAATCGCTCTCGAAAAAGAAATGACAGCCGTTTGACATCCTGGTGACAAATCGCGCCCGGTGCTCGCGTAAGGTGTCCTCGTGAGCTTGGGACCAGACCGATGTCCAAAAAAGTAGTTTTCTTTTTTCCTTCCTTTGCGAGTTCGGAAGCCACCGCGCCACTGGGAATTCTAGCGGTAGCGACGCCGCTCTTGCGGGCTGGCTTTTCCGTGAAGCTGATCGATTCGACAATCACGCCGAATTTCAAGAAACGGGTGCTGGAGGAAGTGCGCGACGCGTTGTGCCTGGCGATTTCTCTTGTGACCGGGCCGATGATCCGCGAAACCGCGGATATTGCCCGCGCTGTGAAAACCTGGAACGCGGATTTCCCTATCATTCTTGGCGGCTGGCATCCTTCGCTTCTGCCAAAGCAGACGCTGGAGGCCCCGTTCATCGATATCGTGGTTCGCGGGCAAGGGGAAGAGACGCTGCTGGAAGTTGCGCAACACCTTGAGGCGCGGACTCCCGTGGATTTGATTCCAGGAATCGGGTTCAAGCGCAACGGGAAATTGCATTTTTCAACGGAACGCCCGCTCAAGCCGATCGTGGAACTCCCGCCCAAGGCATATCATCTCGCCGACTTCGATGCGTATGAGCGCAGTTGTGGGCGGCGCTGGGCCATGTACATTTCCAGCCTCGCGTGCCCGTTCAACTGTTCGTACTGCACAAATGCCGGGGTGTACGGGCGGAAATGGAACGCGCTGCCTCCCGAACAATTCGTCGAAGAGACCGTCGATCTTACGAACAGATACGGACTAGAGATGTTGTGGATCGTTGACGACAATTTTCTTGTCGATCTGGACCGCGCCCGCCACATTGCCGAAGGCTTGGTGCGCGCTGGCGCGAATTTCAAATGGAGCATTCAGGCCACTACGAACCTGACGGCGCGTTTGACTCACGGGGATTTGCAACTGCTGCGGCGCAGCGGGCTGCACCAAATTTGCCAGGGGGTGGATTCCGGTTCGCAAAAGATTCTGAAATTGATGAACAAAACGTTTCAGGATTTTGATTCGATTTATGAAAGTGCGTCCCGCTGCTTGCAAGCCGGAATTCGCCCTTCCTTCAACGTCATTTTCGCTTATCCGGGCGAGGGCAAGCGCGAACGCCGCGAAACCATCGATTTCATGATGGATGTTTGCCGCCGATTTCCCGGAGCGGAGTTCTGGACAAACATTTTTACGCCCTACCCGGGCTCGCCCATTATGGAGCAGGCACAGGAACTTGGCATTCAAGTGCCCAATTCCCTGGAAGGTTGGGCAGATTTCTTCCCTCGCTACACCGTGCTTCCGTGGCTGAGCGGTCGCGAACACAACCGGCTGCAGGTGATGCGGGATTACTTGCGAATTGCATTCGACCGCGTGCCGATTGCCGCGGACACGCGCAAGCGTTCGACGCGCATCGCGCAAAAGATGCTCTCCTTTCCGGCACGGTGGAGGCTGGACCGCGATATTTACGCGCTGCCGGTCGAGCTGTGGATCAATGACAGGCTGAAACGCAAGACGTGCACGTTCAAACCTGCCGTCGATGCTAAACGGCTGGAACCAGCTCCAGGAGGGGCGGCTTGCTGAAAAAGCGCAAGGTCGTTTTGTTTTATCCGCCTTATGACGGGCCGCCGTTGGGGGCTCCGGTTTGCCTGCTGAGCTTGGCTGCTCCGTTGCGCGAATCGGGTTTCGAAGTGGCCCTGATTGATGCCGCGATTGAACCAAACTGGTTAAACGTGGTTCTGCGCGAATTGCCGGACGCGTTGTGCCTCGGCATTTCCGTGCTCACCGGACCGATGATTCGCGGCGCGGTGCGCATGGCTAGAGCTGTAAAGAAAGAAGCTCCAGGCGTTCCTGTGATTTTCGGCGGATGGCATGCGAGCCTTTTGCCAGGGCAAACGTTGCAGGAAAGTTTTGTCGATGCGGTTGTGCGTGGGCAGGGCGAACTGACGCTTCTAGAGATTGCCGAGAATCTGTCCCGTGGAAAAGGCTTCAGCGGCATTCACGGCACATCGACAAAACAATTTGGATTGCCACAGCACGCTCCTGAACGCCGGGTTGCGCTCCTTGATGATCTGCCCATGCCCGCTTTTGATATGGCTAACTTCGACGAGTACGAGCGTGTCTCCGGAAAACGAAAACTGGCGTATGCGACCAGCGTCGGTTGCCCGTACGCCTGCAATTACTGCACGGACATGGTTTTTTACAAGCGACGGTTCAATGCCCTGGAGGCGGCGCGGGTGGTCAACGAAGTGACTGAACTCGTGGCGAGATACCGCATCGAGGAAGTGGCAATGCTGGATTCCAATTTGCCCGTAGATTGGAGGCGGGCACGGGACATCGCACGCGGATTTCTGGATTCGAAGATCAAGTTCCGCTGGACCTTCCAGGCGTCGACCGACTTCCTTTGCCGGATGAGTGACGATGACGTGAAACTTCTCGGCGACAGCGGCGTTACGCACATGGGCTTCGGCACGGAATCCACGTCGAGCAGCGTACTGAAGCTGATGAATAAGCGTCACCAGCGCGTGAACGAAATGTATGAGACCGCGCGCAAGGCGGCGATTGGTGGAATACACGTCACCTACAACCTGATTTTTGGCTATCCCGGAGAAACCGAGGCGGACCGCGTGGAAACGCTTCGCACCATGAGCGACATCGCGCGCCAGTTCTGGAACGTGAGCTTTTCTCCCAACATATTCACGCCATATCCCGGCATTCCCATCTGGGGACAACTGCGCGAAATGGGGGTGCGCGAGCCGCAATCGATGGAAGAGTGGGCCGAGCTCCCGCTGGGCAGCAACACACTTCCGTGGCTGCAGGGAAAAGAACTGGACAAACTCGGGCGCATGCTGGATTTCTTTCTGCTGAACAACCAGCTTCGCAAGGCAACAAAAGATTATCCGCGATTGCGGACGGGGTTGCGCCGCGCGCTCGGAGCACCGCTTCGTTGGCGGCTGCGTTCGAATCAATATTCGTTTCCGTGGGAACTGTGGGTGGGCAGGAAGCTGGAGAAAATAGTAACGCGGCGTTCTCTGGTGACCGGGCAACCTCTGGGTGCGCAAGGGGCGGACGCATGTTAATGCGCACCAATTATAACCAGCACCTTCTATCGGGAAACATCCATGGCTGATGTCCTCCTCACGCATTCCTACCATCTTGCGTACGACCGCAAGCAGGTGCGGAAGATGGAGCCGTACCCGCCGCTCGGCACTCTGTACGCCGCCGGACTTTTGCGCGCGCACGGGATTTCCGTCGCGGTGTTCGATGGCATGCTGCAAGAGGCGGAATCAGGGTTAGAAGAAGCGCTACGCATACACCAGCCGAAGATCGTGGCGATCTATGAGGATGATTTTAATTTTCTGACGAAGATGTGTCTGACGCGGATGCGCGAGCTGGCTTGGGAAATGATTGCGGCCGCCCAGCGATATGGCGCGCGCGTTGTCGTCCACGGTTCCGATGCCACTGATCATGCCGCCGACTTTCTGGAGCGCGGCGCCGAATGCGTCCTCGAGGGTGAGGCCGAGTACTCGCTGCTTTCCGTGGTGCAAGCGCTGTTGTCCGGCGCAAGCATTGCGAATATTCCGGGAGTAATTCGACATGGACAGAGAGGAAACGCCAAGAGCCTTCAGACCATCTCGCGAAACACTGCGCGACGTGCATCGACACTTCCATTGCCGGCGCGGGATTTGATCGATGTGTCGCTGTATCGCAAGGCCTGGAAACAGGCTCATGGAATTTTCTCTCTGAATCTGGTGGCCAGCCGGGGCTGTCCGTTCCGTTGCAACTGGTGCGCAAAACCGATTTTTGGAGATAGTTACCAACTGCGTCCGCCGTCGGCTGTCGCGAACGAAATGCGCTTGTTGAAGGAGACTTACCGGGCCGAACATTTGTGGTTCGCCGACGATATTTTCGGATTGAACCGCCATTGGCTTGCGGAGTTCGCGCTTGCGGTTGAAGAGTTTAATTGTGCGGTGCCGTTCAAAGTCCAGGCCCGCGCGGATTTGCTGACACGCGAGACCGCCGGGGCTCTCCGGCGAGCGGGTTGTTCGGAAGCGTGGATGGGAGTGGAGTCCGGTTCGCAAAACGTTTTGGACGACATGGACAAGGGATTGCTCGTCGAAGAGGTCGTAAGCGCCAGGGAACACCTGAGGCGGGAAGGGATTCGCACCGGCTATTTCCTGCAGCTCGGTTATCCCGGCGAACAGTGGAAGGATATTCAGAAAACGATCGCGCTGGTGCGGGAAACGCGGCCAGATGAGGTTGGGATTTCGTTTTCTTACCCGCTTCCCAACACGCGATTTTACGCCAGGGTAAAAGAGCAGCTTGGAAAGAAACAGAATTGGTCCGACAGCGAAGACCTGTGTGTGATGTTCAAGGGCACGTACACCGACCGCCTTTACCGCGCAATTCGTGACGCACTGCATGCGGAAGTAGAGAGCTGGAAACCAGGCGCCATGCGCAGGGAACGGGCAGAAGAGAGCGCCGAACTGTGGAGACTCGTGGAATCGCTCGAGCCCATCAGCCGCAACCTGGATCCCACGGAACTACCCGAAACACCCCGCAGAACCCGTGAGCCATATTTCTCGCAGGACCGGCATTTTATTCCGTTGCGCGCGGTCATTGCCCGTTCAGGAGAAGCCAATGACTGATGTTCTCCTCACGCACGGATATTTCCTGCACGAAGATCCCAAGGAAATGCAAATTCTGAAGCCATATGTGCCCCTCGGACTTCTTTACATTTGCGCATACCTGCGTTCGAAAGGGTTTGCGGCGGATGTGTTCGATACCACGTTTTCGACGATGGAGGAACTGAAGAAGCATTTACAGAGCGAACGCCCCTCAGCGCTCGGAATTTATGCCAACCTCATGACCCGCAAGAAAGTGGTAGAGATCCTGCAAGTGGCTCGACTGGCGGGCTGGAGAACTGTTGTTGGAGGTCCAGAGCCGGGCGCGTATATCCGCGAATATCTCGCGGCCGGCGCGGACGTTGTTGTTCTCGGTGAGGGCGAAGCAACCATGGAAGAACTGCTGCCCGCCCTGCGCTGCAAATCGGACTCCGAGTTGCAAAACGTTTGCGGCATCGCGTTTCTGGATGAATCCGGGAATCTGCATCAGACCAGTCCGCGAGCACAGATTCCGGACATTGACGCGTTGCCGTGGCCCGCGCGCAACGCCGTGGACATACGGCGCTATGTGCAAACGTGGCGCGCGGCGCACGGCAAGGGCTCTCTCTCTTTCATCACCGCGCGAGGGTGTCCGTATCACTGCCGTTGGTGCAGTCATCAGGTTTTCGGAAAAACACATCGCCGGCGCAAAGCCGCAAAAGTTGTAGACGAAGTGCAATGGCTTCTAGAAACGTACGAGCCGGACATGATGTGGATTGCGGATGATGTTTTCACCGTGCATCACGGATGGCTGAAGACATATGCGACGGAAATGCGCAACCGTGGGCTGCACATTCCGTTTGAATGCATTACGCGGGCAGATCGCCTGAACGCGGAATCCTCGGATCTTTTGGCGGAACTGGGGTGTTTTCGCGTGTGGATCGGGAGTGAGAGCGGATCGCAGAAGATTCTGGATGCGATGGAAAGAGGCGTCACAGTCGCGCAAGTGCAATCCGCGGTGGATTTGTGCAAGTCCCGCGGCATCCAGACGGGAATGTTTCTGATGTGGGGTTACGAAGGTGAAGAGCTCGACGATATCGAAGCGACCATCGAACACGTAAAGCGAACCGATCCGGACGTTTTCTTTACGACCGTGGCTTACCCCATCAAGGGGACGCCGTATTATGCGAGAAACGCGAACTCTCTGGTGCAATTGAAACCGTGGCGACAGTCCTCCGATCGTGAACTATTGTTGCGCGGCCGACACAGCGCGGAATTTTATGGATTCGCGGACCGCCTGCTTCAAAACGAAGTGCAACTCGCGCGGCTGCAGCGAGCGGGCATCGATGAAGCGGCGCAACAAGGATTGCGGCAGCAGGTGAGGGCGTTGCGAGAATGCCTTTATTCCACTTCCTCCGAGGTGAAGGCATGAACGCGGCGAATGGGGTGACTCTCGCTGCTGCCGCAACTGCATTTGATCGTGTGGCGGATTCCTACGACGAATTATTCACGCACACGGCGATTGGGCGGGCGCAGCGAAAGCAGGTCTGGAAAGAATTGCTTGCCGCTTTTCCACAAGGTAGCCGGATTTTGGAATTGAATTGCGGGACGGGCGCGGATGCGCGATTCCTGGCAAAAGAGGGGCGCTCCGTGGTGGCTTGCGACGCGTCCGCGGCAATGATTGCCGTGGCGCGACGACACGAGGACAAAGCAAGTGCGGTCTCAACAATTGAATATTTGCAGACTGCCAACGAAGACCTTGGCGCGTTGTGTTTTGAAAAGCCGTTTGACGGAGCGTTTTCGAATTTTTCCGGCCTGAACTGTATCGTTGATTTGCGGTCGTTTGCTTGCACTCTGGCAAAGCTCCTGAAGCCGGGAGGCCGCGTGTTGCTGTGCCTCTGGAGCCGTGTGTGCGTAGCCGAGGTGATGTGGTATCTGCTACAAGCGCAGCCGAAAAAAGCAGGGCGAAGATTTTCAAGCAAGGGCACGGCCAGACTTGGGGAGTTAACGATTTCCGTTCATTATCCGACGGTTCGCGAAATGCGCTATTCGTTTTCTCCCTGGTTTCAACTGGTTTCGCGACGTGCGATTGGATTGTTTATACCGCCATCCTACACAGAGCGAGCGATTGCCGGGCACGACAAAATACTAGCTTGTCTGGAATGGCTGGACTCTCTGTGCGCGGGGTGGCCCATCCTGCGCGACGGGGGAGATCACGTCCTGCTGGAGTTCGTAAGATGCAAACCGTAAACGCTATATTGGCCACAGGAACCTTAGCGCCGCGCGCGGCGACGCCCTCACCGGCGCCGCTGTTACCGCCCTACGTCCGATTGCGCTGCCCTACATGTACAGCAGCGCTCACGCCGGTCGCCTATCATGCATTGGGAAAAGCGCACGAGCAGATTGCGTGCGCGAAATGTTTTGCGGTTTTAGCGCAGAAACAGGGAATCTGGCTGGCGCTGGCCGAAAATCGCGAAAGTTACTTCCGGCATTTCATTCAGGATTACCAGGCAGTGCGAAAAGCAGAAGGCCGGGGAAGCGATGATCCGCAATTTTATCTGTCGTTGCCCTATTGTGACCAAAGCGAACCGAATTCGTGGCAATGGGGAATTCGTTCACGCACATACAAATATATTGAACGCTCAATTTTGCCGGCGCTAGCAGAGAAGGCGGCTCAACCGTTGGCCGTGCTTGATCTTGGCGCAGGAAACGGGTGGTTGTCTTACCGGCTTGCCCGCCTGGGACATCGGCCAATCGCCGTCGATCTGCAGACCAACGGATTCGATGGACTGGGCGCCGCGGTTCACTATCAACACGCGCTGCCGATGCTCTTCCCGCGTTTTCAGGCGGAAGTTGACCGGTTGCCATTCGGCGACAGCCAGTTCGATTGCGCCGTTTTCAACGCGTCCTTTCACTATTCGGAGAATTACGAGCGGACGTTGGCGGAGGCCATCCGCTGCCTGCGCCCTGGCGCAACCGTGGTGATTGCGGATTCGCCCACCTACAGTCGCGAAGAGTATGGCCAGCGAATGCTTCTAGAACGAAGACAATCCTTCCAAAAACGCTTTGGATTCGCGTCAGAAAGTTTGGCCAGCGGCGAATTTCTTACCACCGAACGATTGCTTGCATTGGAAGTCAAGCATGACATTCAGTGGGAGACGCATAACGTTTGGTACGGAATTCGCTGGGCATGCCGACCCTTGGTCGCCGCGCTGAAGCGGCGGCGCGAACCATCTCGTTTTTGCATTTATACCGCACAGGTCGAGAAGCATGATTATTCTGTTTAATCCGCGGGCCACAAAACCGCGCAATCGGCGCTTTCCACTCTCCGTTATGGCGCTGGCCGCCGTGCTAGAGGGCCGGGAGGAGTATGTGATTGTCGACGGCAATCTTGACGACAACCCCACGGACACAATTTTGGATTTGATCCGCCGCTACAATGTGGAACTTCTGGGAGTTTCCGTGATGCCCGGGCCACAGATGGCCTCTGCGATCGTCACTTGCAAGGACATTCGCAATCGCTATCCGAAACTTCCCATTGTATGGGGCGGTTATTTCCCATCGACGTACGCCGATGCTTCGCTGAATGCCAAGTATGTCGATTACGTGGTGCGCGGCCAGGGTGAACATACGCTGCTGGAGTTGCTGGACGCGATCCGGGAAAAACGCGGATTCGACAAGATTCTGGGACTGTCTTACAAAGACATTTTCGGCCTGCACCGCCACAATCCGGAACGCCTGATGCAAAATCCGGATTCGTTTCCCTGGTCGCCGTTTCATCGCGTGCCCGTGGAGAAATACTTACGCCCATCGTTTTTCGGCAAACGGACCGCGGCACATCACGCGAGCATCGGCTGTCCCTTCCGGTGCAGTTTTTGCGGAGTGCACGCTATTTATGGCAACCGCGAATTGGTGGAGAGTGCGCCACGAACAGAAGCCGTGCTCCGGCATCTGAAAACGCGATATGGCGCGGACTCCGTGCAGTTCTACGACATGAATTTCTTCGTAAAGGAGAGCCACGCCAAGGAGCTTTCGGAGCGCTTGGCCCCGCTGAACCTTCGCTGGTGGTGTGAAGCACGCATCGATACTTTCACTCGCTATTCGAATGCGACTCTTGAAGCCATCCGGCGGGCCGGCTGCGCCATGATCTTTTTTGGCGCGGAATCCGGCTCGGATTGGGTGCTCAAAGAAATGCAGAAAGATATCACCACGGAACAAACACTCGCGGTGGCGCAACGGATCCGCCAATTCGGCATCATCCCGGAATTTTCCTTTGTCATCGGCAATCCGCGCGATCCTGAAAGGGATACCGCGGAGACACTTCAATTCATTCGCAAGCTTAAGCAAATAAACAAGCAGTCAGAAATCATTATTTATCACTACACCCCCGTGCCACAGCGGACCGCAATGTATGGAAACATTGACGGGCAGGTTACCTTTCCGACCACCCCCGATGAGTGGGCCACGAAGCGCTGGATGGATTTCACGCTGCGAATCGATCCGAACACGCCCTGGCTGAAAACCAGGACGAAAAAGCTTATCGATAATTTTGAAGTGGTGATCAATTCGCGCTGGCCGACCGTGCAGGATATACGCGCGCCTCGATGGAGCCGGACGCTGCTGAAGACTTTGAGTGCCTGGCGCTATGCCGCGCGCATCTATGCCTTTCCAAAGGAACTGCGGTTGGCCCAGCAATTCATCATGCTGCGCAAGCCCAAACAGGAAAGCCTGTAGACAGATGCGCGAGACAATATGGCAAGTTTTCTAGCCCCCTCCTATCTCCCGCCCGCTGACGGTTACCGTTTGTGGGCCAACACGTATGACCATGAACCTAACCCGATGTTAGCTCTGGAGCAACGGGTTCTCGAACCACTTCTACCGGGCTTGCGTGCCTGTGACGTCGTCGATGTCGGCTGCGGTACCGGGCGCTGGCTGGAAGTAGTGAAGCGCGCAGGAGCACGGAGTCTGGTCGGCGTCGATCTTTCCAGGGAAATGCTGAATCTCGCGGAAGCGAAACTGGGCGGTGCCGCAAAACTATTGTGCGCGGACTATGCGCATGCGGCGCTCGCCAGCGACTCCGCCGACATGGTGTTCTGCAATTTTGTGCTGAGCTACATCGCCGACCCGGAACAATTCTTCAGGCGCGTGCGAACAATTTTACGACCAGGGGGATTGCTCTATTTGTCAGACGTGCATCCGGAGACGGCGTCGGCACTAAATTGGCGCCGCGGGGTCCATGCCGACAATTCATTCCGCGAAATTCGCACGCATCGGCGAGCTATAAGCGAAATCGTCGAGTTGTGCAGGAAAGCTGGTCTGGAATTAGGTTTTTGCCTGGAGCCGCAATTCGGAGACAGCGAGCGGGTGCTGTTCGAACAATCCGGAAAACGGGAATATTTCGAACGCATTCGTGAATTTCCCGCAATCTACCTTCTTCGCCTGGCCAAGCCAAAAACACCCCGCAAGCTGCTGTTGCCAGAAAACAAAACAACCGGAATCAGCCGCCTGTATGGCGGACGGTTTGCTTTCGGGCCTGGAGAAAGCACTGTCGCGGAGATGCGCATTCAGGGTTCCCGCATCGAGGAAATAGGCGGCGCTGCCAGCGACGAGTCTTTTTCGGTATCTACCGGCCCGGGGATCGATCTGCGCGGGTACATGCTGCTCCCGGGTCTGATCAACGCGCACGACCATCTGGAA
The DNA here is from genome assembly GCA_963742325.1 of Candidatus Acidiferrales bacterium. Classification (GTDB taxonomy): domain Bacteria; phylum Acidobacteriota; class Terriglobia; order Acidiferrales; family UBA7541; genus Acidiferrum. The sequence goes on from CAVULB010000003.1 coordinate 140,401, forward strand.
TTTGCCCTTTTTCCTCGACTGGGAAAGGGCGGCTACAACAATTTCTTGCAGTGGGCGGAAGACATTCACCTCTCCCATGCAGCGGAAATTGCCCGTCATCGTCAGGTACCGAAAGATGTGCGCTTATGGTGGGGTGGCATTCGCAATCTTTTGTGCGGCGTCACCACCGTGTGCCATCACAATCCGTACGATCCCGACGTGTTTACGAAAGAATTTGCCGTACGGGTGCTCAGAAATTATGGATGGGCTCATTCCTTGCCGTTGGAGCCTGCAGCCGCTCTAAAAAAGAAAACGACTCCGAAAGGCCGCCCATTTCTTATCCATTTGGCGGAAGGGATTGACGAGCAGAGCAGCCAGGAGATTTTCGATCTTCAGCGAGCCGGGGCGTTGGATAAGAACACCGTGATCATTCACGGGCTGGGCTTAGGAGAAAAAGGATCTGCCGCACTACGTGCCGCGGACGCAGGGCTCATCTGGTGCCCGAGCTCCAACTTGTTCCTGTTCGGAACATCGATGTCGGCCTCTGACATCGCAAAGTTTCCAAACGTTTCTCTCGGGAGCGACTCGCCATTGACCGCTGATGGAGATTTGCTGGACGAAGTTCGATGTGCACGCGAAGTACTGCAAACGCCCGCCCCTGACCTGTATCGATACGTAACCCGGCAGCCTGCGCAGCTGCTGAGTTTGAAAAATGGAGAAGGCTCTTTTCGGGTTGGTGGAATTGCGGATTTGGTTGCTGTGCGCGACGCGGGTTCTTCACCGGCACAAACGCTGTGCAAGTTGTCGTATCGCGACGTTGAACTTGTGCTTCTGGGCGGCCGCGTGCAGCTAGCATCGGCGGAACTCAGGGAACGCCTGCCGGACAGCGCTTGCGTGGGCCTGCAGCTGCTTTCGGTAGAGGGCATCCTGCGGTGGGTCCGCGCTCCGCTGGAACGATTGTTCCTGGAGACGGAAGCGCATCTGGAAAAGCCGATTTATCTCGGCGGTAGGCAGGTGAGCATTGGAAGCTAATGTGGGGCGTTTGACTTCCATCGAGGAAGTGGTCGACGACACGGGGGGCCTTTCCGCCCTCCCGGTTCTGGTCGTGCACGCGCACAGCTCTTGCAACTGCCGCTGCGTGATGTGCGACATCTGGAAAACCAAGGAAGCAAAAATATTCCGGATGCGCGACCTGGAGCGGCAACTCGAGTCCATTCGCCGGCTCGGAGTGCGCTGGATTGTATTTTCCGGCGGCGAGCCGCTCATGAATCCCGAACTCCCGCAAATTTGCGCCGCCCTACGGAGAGAAGGAATCCGCCTGACGCTTCTGAGCACCGGATTGCTTTTGAAGAAAACTGCTGCAGCGGTCGCAGAGAGTTTTGACGACGTAATCGTTTCATTGGACGGTCCTCGCGAGATCCACGACATGATTCGCCGCGTGGAAGGAGCATTTGCGCTTCTCGAAACGGGAATTCGGGCGCTTCGCGACGTGCCGAGCGACATGCCGATTACCGCGCGCACCACGGTGCAACAGGCAAATCATCGAAGCCTCCTCGAAACTGCCCGACTTGCGAGCAAACTCTCGTTAGACGGAATCTCCTTTTTAGCTGTGGATGTGACTTCTACCGCCTTTAATCGAGCACTGGCGTGGCCCCAGAGCCGGCAAGCGGAAATTGGCCTCTCAGTACCGGAATTAACCGCATTGGAAAAGGAGATCGCAAGGTTGATTCGCGCCAGCCAAGAGGAGTTTGCCGCCGGCTTCATCGCGGAATCGCCCGGCAAACTGTGGCGAATTGCGCGTCACTTTCGCAGCCAGTTGGGTTTGGAGTCAAGCGAATCTCCGGTATGCAATGCTCCGTGGGTTTCGGCAGTGATTGAGGCCGATGGCACGGTACGTCCGTGCTTTTTCCATGCGCCGATCGGAAATCTGCAGGGCACCACGCTGGAGGCGGTGGTTAACGGAGCGAAAGCACGCCAGTTCCGTCAAACCCTGGATATACCCAACGATTCCATTTGCAAAAATTGTGTTTGTTCGCTGAACTACCGTTCCTGACTAGACGGTTGCGGAATCGCGGGAGCGCCGTCGTCGCCGGAATACATCGGCGGTTCCCCGAGGCTGCCAGCCGGAGGCAAGTGACGAATATAAACAACGATGGACCACAACTCGTTTTCCGTCAGGATTCCTCGTGATGCCGGCATGCCTGAAGGAGAAATCCCGTTCACGAGAATCCAATGAAGTTGTCCATCTGTATACGATTGCACTGAGGGAGAAGTCAACAAGGGAACCGGAGGACTCACGGTTTCCGCGAAGGGGACGCCGGTGTTTTGGCCATCGAACCCGTGACACGCGACACAGTAATGCGAGAACGCAATTCTTCCGTCCTCGACGTTTCCGGGAGTGGCGGCAAGGGGATTTTTCGTTTGCTTACCGCCCACGGTGACCGAGTGTTTGATCCTTGTGATCGTTGCCGTCTCCCATTTTCCAGGAGGGGTAGCTCTGCAACCAGCCAAAATGCCGGCGGCGGCGAGAAATACAATTGTGGTTGATTTTGACATTGCATCACTCCGTGACGTGAACGGTCAGGGTCATCGAGCCGTGACCCGTCCCGCAAAAGTGAGCGCATTTTCCTTCGAACGTACCGGCAGTTTCTGGCGTGAACTTCACCTCCGCCGACTGCCCCTTTTTCACATCCGTTCGCACACCCAGATCTTCGATAACCAGTCCGTGGCTGACGTCCTTGGACTGGATCACCAGCGTGACCTCTTCTCCCTTCTTTACAGTGATTTCAGCCGGGCTGAAAGAAAATCGTTTCGCTTCGATGGAAATGGTCCGCGCGGTCTGGTCGCCGGCAGCAAGTGGGGACAACGCAATCGCCCATAGAAAGAGTGATCTCAAAAACAATTTGTGGTTCATAAGCATTTCCTTCAATCGATGGAGTTTTGTTTCAAGGAGCAAGAAATTTCAGAATGAGTTTTTCGTCCTCCGCGCTTAACATGGCGCGGACTCGCATGTGTTGCACAACCGCTTTCACTTCACGGGGCGAGAGGGCATCGGGAGGATTGTGGCAGCGGCCGCAATTTTCTTTGAACTTCAGCTCACCCGGGTCGACGGTAGCTTTCTTGGCGACGTTCTTGGCGGGCTTCTCTGTGGCTACCGCGGCCTGGGGCGCTTGCGGCCTCGCAAACACCTTCATCGAACATGCCGCGAGCAAAGCTCCGGCGAAAGCGAAGAACAATTTTCTCATGGGCTTCATTAGCGCCCTCCGGGCCAAGCAGGAAACAAGAATCGATAGGTGATTTGGAAATTCCAGATATTGGCGTCTCCGGCCGCGCTGTATTGCCGGCCATAGCTGCCGTTGAGGCGTACGTTGTGCGGAAGGTAGTAATTCAAACCGATATCGAATTGATTTGTATTCGCAGGCGGCAATAAGTCCTGCGGCGTCGGATTGCCCTTGAAGTATTGCTGCACTCTGGCGACGGCTTGCACGCGGCTCAACCAGGTGCTCATGTCGCGGCTTGTTGAGAATCGATACGCACCTTCGAGCCAATATCCCTGGCCACCTGGCGAATAAGCATATTCGCCGCGTATGTCCAACGGGATTTGCGGCGGCTGCCACTCCGCATACATGCCAGAGGCGTTGTAATCACCGCTCTGCAAAAATCTTTGATAAGAAGCTCCCACCTCAAAACCAGCCTTCGGCAAAAACAGCCCGATCCTTCCTCCCGCCGACCGCCCAGACTGCAGATTTTCGGTGTTGCTGAGCACGGAAGCGTAGGCGGTGTAGTTCAGAATCCAGTTCTCTCGCGCCACGGCCACTCCCCGCACCATGCCGCCGTTGCTCGAAGCGGAAGTACGCGTGCCGATTGTGAAAATGATGGGCGAGTCTTGCAGGTTAGCGATCCACAAGGCGGAAAATCGCTCGTTATATATATTAAAGGGGGTAAGAAAACGGCCGACGGTGACCGTGAGATGGGAATTGGCGATGTAATCCAGTTGGAGATAGTCGAGAGACGCGAAGAATTGCCCATTGTACGGCCCGGTCGTTCCATCCTGCCGCGCGAAGAATCCCTGAATGTCTGCACGCGATTCAACTAACCAGTGATCTCCGAACGGCGCCACGAGAACGGGAGCGATGACCGGTTGATAGGTTGGTACGCCGCCCGTATTGGCCCCGAGAAATGCGACAGCACCAGAAAGTATAGGAACATCCGATTGCGCCCAGAGGCTGGGGGCGGCGAATAATAATCCGAGAAGAAGAATTGCGAAAACTCGATTCATCTAATTGTCCCTTTAAGCCGTAATCGCTCCGGCCCACGTTTCTTGTGCTCATTCACGAAGCGCTTCCCGCGACGAAAACCCGCGAGACATTTCTGAGACTACTTGTTTGTGTCCGCACAATTGTCACGACAAAGTCAAACCAACGTCATCTTCATGCATGCCGCATTTCAGCGCTGCCTTGACGCACTGTTGCGCGTAGTCCGAATTAGAACCTGACGGTTAGAGCAAATTGGAACCTGGCGATGACAGGAATAGGTCCTGTTTTTCATTTCGCCTTCGCACATACTCACCGAGCGAGGACAATTCGATGGAAAAAACGACGCGCATTCTCGTGGCGAACCATCCCAAGCTGATGAGAGAGGTTATACTCGCCACGCTCGCGGACCAGCCCGGTATTGAGATTGTTGGTGAAGTGTCCGACGAAGCCGAGATCCTGAAGCACGTACAGGCCACTGTTCCGGATTTGCTGATCATCGCACTGGATGAAGGTGAACAGAGGCCGTCGCTGTGTGACCGGCTGCTTCGCGAAAATCCCGATCTTCGAATCATTGCGGTGGCGTCCCGCAAAGACCGCACTCTTTATTACTGGGCTTCCTTCGATATTCATTGCGCGGACATCGAGACATCCACAGCGGGCATTCTGGGCGCTGTTCATAACACGGCGGAGTCGGCGAGAAGGCCCGCATGAAATTGGCCCGTATGTATTCCCCAATCCTGGCAAAACATCTGACCGTCTTTTCCTTTGTGGCGGCGCTCGGTTGCTGCGCGGTGGCAGTTGCACAGACAGCGCCGGCAGCGCTCAATAGCCAGACATCACCTGGCACACGGAAGAACCAGGCCGAGGTAGAACAAGAAAAAAGCCGGGTGGCAGCTCCGGCGGAACAAATTCGGGTAATTCTCGTGAAAGATCCGGGACTGCTGGTTGAACTGGAACGCCTGGTCGAGCGCGAAGCGATTTCGAATGGACAGCTGGTAGAAGATTCCGATCTTACCCAGGAAGCCATCTTTGAGCGGCTCGACAACGATATCGCTTTTCGGGCAGCCGCGACTCGCCTGCTGCAGCATTACGGGTATCTGCTGCCCACCGTGAATCCGAATTCCGAAATTGGCAAAGAGCAGGATCTGGTATTGAAGGAACGCGCGCGACGTTTGGTCCAGATCGAAGCCCAGGAAGATGCCGAGTCGCTGAAATCTCCAAAGACAGAAGATAGTTCGTCCGTTTTAGCGGGCGACGGAAACTGCGATTCCGTGAGCAATAATGCAAATTGCAAGCAGCCTGCGCAACGTCGTACTCGAGGCGATTTTGCGAATCCTGCCGAAGCGCCACAGGGAACTGTTCCAACTGTCCCTCCCGATTCCAATCCCATTCCTCAAATGAATGGCTCGCCCTTGATTCAGACGCGACTCTCTGGCGGAGGCTCGTCGGGTTCCCCAGATGGCTCTGATTCGAACGACTTGATCAGCATGGGGGCGATGAACGCGTCGCGCGATCCTTCCGGCCTCCCGGCCTCGCCAGAAGACCTGCAGCGCTTAATGAGCCGTATGAGAAATGGCTTGGCAAATTCAGATGCGGACACGGCGCAAGCCGATTCATCAGCGGCAAGAGCGTACGCGAAGAACGAATCCACCGCTTTACCACTGATGAGCGGCGGCAAAACTGTATCCAACCATGCAATTGCAGATTCGTCTCGGGGAACGATTGTTCGCAAAGCCAGTCCTTATTCCGATGTTCCATCGCTTGTCGATCTTTATGTCCAGGTCTCGGCTCACGACAAAACTCCGGAACGATTTGGAATCGACATCCTTACTGCCGGTGCGCGTGATTCTGGCGCAGTGCCAATGGATTTGCCCGTCGGCCCCGATTATGTGGTTGGTCCCGGCGACGGGCTGGCGATTGATCTCTGGGGCGCCGTGTCGCAACGATTGCAACGCACCGTGGATCGCGAAGGCCGTATTTCTTTGCCGGAGTACGGTCCGATTCTGGTCAGCGGCAAGACCCTGGGAGAAGTTCAACTGACCGTTCAGCAACTTCTCCGCACCCAGCTGCGCGATATTTCGACCGACGTATCGCTGTCGCGGCTGAGAACCGTGCGCGTGTACATTGTGGGCGAAGTGGCGGAGCCAGGGGCGTACGACATCAGTTCTCTCTCCAGCCCGCTCAACGCGCTTGTGGTCGCGGGCGGGCTGACGGAACACGGTTCACTGCGGTTGATCAAACACTACCGTGGAAAGCAGTTGGTCGAGGTGGTCGACGCCTATGATTTGCTGCTGCGCGGCGCCGGGCTGGACGAAGTGAAGCTGGAAAACGGAGATTCACTGCTCGTGCCGCCGGTTGGCCCTCAAATCACGATTGAAGGAATGGTTCGCCGCCCTGCGATTTATGAGCTTCGTGGAAACACTTCTCTGGAAGAAGCGCTGGAGCTTGCCGGAGGAGTGTTGCCTGCTGCCGCGCTCAAACACGTGGAGGTGGAGCGGCTTGTCGCACATGAAAACCGAACCATGCTCAGCCTGGATCTTTCTGACAAACCGGATAGCGACGAGGCGCAAGCGCAGCTAAAAGGTTTTCACGTTCAGGATGGGGATCGAATTCATATTTTTCCGATCGCTCCGTATAACGACCAGACGATTTACTTGCAGGGTCACGTGCTTCGTCCCGGCCGCTATTCTTTCCGGGAAGGCATGACGGTCCGAGATCTCATCGCCTCTTACTCCGACCTTTTGCCCGAGCCCGCCGGTAACTATGCGGAAATTATTCGGCTTAATCCACCGGACAATCGCCCGAGTGTGGAGAGCTTTGACCTTTTCGCGGCGCTTTCGAACCCTGGAAACGCTCCCATACTCAAGCCGCTCGATACGGTCCGGATCTTCAGCAAGTACGACTTTGAGCCAGCGCCTGACGTTCGAATCGATGGTGAAGTCCGCGTTCCCGGCCAGTACATCACTTCTGGCCAGGCTCATTTCCGCGACGCGATCTTTCTTGCCGGTGGCGTCACCGCCAATGCGGCCATGGATTCAGCGCAGGTTTACCGCAGCGGAAAGGATGGCACGCTGATAATCCTGAGCGTAAACCTGGGCGAGGCTCTCGCGGGCAAGTCCGCGGACAATCTGGTTCTTCAGCCGCACGATCGCATCGTTGTTCATCGCAACACCACAAAAGCGGAACCGCCTGCAGTTTACGCCAAGGGAGACATTGCCAATCCCGGCCGCTATCCACTGACCGCAAACATGCGCGTTGAGGATCTGGTACGCGCCGCAGGCGGGCTGAAGCCGAGCGCCGATTCGCAGAGCGCCGTCCTGACGCATCGCGAAGAAAAACAAACCGGTGAGACGGAAGTGGAGAGCCTGAACGTGAATCTCAGCGCGGTTATGGCCGGCCACGCGGACGAAAACAAGCCGCTCGTCAACGGAGACGTGCTCACGATTCGCGAGAAACCCGATTGGACCGACATGGGAGCCACGGTGACGCTGCGCGGCGAAGTCGAGCATCCGGGAACCTACGGGATCGCGCCAGGTGAAACGCTAAGTTCCGTGCTGGCGAAGGCCGGCGGATTTACTTCACAAGCTTATCCGTACGGAATTGTGCTGACGCGGCGGGAAGTCCGCGATCTTGAGATGAAATCGCAGGAAGAGCTGGTGGCGCGAGTAAAAGCGGAAGAGACGCAGCTGAAAGCGCTTCCGGAAAGCGATGCGGATCAGAAAAATTTGAAGCTTACCGCCATCGCGCAAACAGACACCGCACTCACGCAACTTGAAACTTACTTGCCCGTGGGCCGTGTGGTCATCCCGGGCGCGCTTGACGAAAAATCGTTCGATCGCACCTCCGGGGAAACACCGCTTCGAAATGGAGACGTGATTCTTGTTCCCAAGAAACCAAATTACGTCGTCGTGCAGGGCCAGGTATTCAATGGGACCGCTGTCGGCTATGTGCAAGGCAGAAGCGCCAATTGGTATCTGGGGCAGGCTGGCGGCTTGACGGAACTCGCGGATAAAAAGGCCGTGTTTGTGATACGCGCGGACGGATCCGTTTTAGCGGCTAAAAATAATCACCCGATGTGGGCTGGAGATCCGATGGACGCCGTGCTGATGCCGGGTGACGTAATCGTCGTACCAGAAAAAGCTCCAAAGATTGGAAATCGCAATTGGGTGCCGCTGATGCAGTCTGCGCAGGTCGCGGCGTCCGTGGCTCTGGCGGTCGCTTACCTGCGGCCATGAGAAGAATTGTGGAAAGGCGATGAAAGGGATCACATTGGCGCGCTATCTGATAATCGTAACGCTGGGGATAACCGCGGGAGGCGCTCGTGCCGCGTCGCCGCAACAAGCCGAGGGCGGTGACAGCGCGACTGGGGCAGCATCCGGGAAGGTTCTAGCGCCACCCACAAAAGCGGTTGCGAGCACTAGCCGGCAATACGGTGGATGGTCGACGACTCCGTTTACCAACGCAGGTAGTGCGGGCAGCCGTCTGTTCGAAGATCAGAAGCAGATCTGGACCAGCCCTTTTCGGCTGCGGTTATCCGATGCGGAGTGGCTGCTGCCAATCGCGGGCATTACGTCGGCGGCGATTCTCACCGACCCAAGTTTCAGCAAAGCTCTTTCTAACAACCCCGGTACGCTCCACCACTTTGAAAATATTCGGAACGGCAGTCTCGCAGCGTTGGGGGCAGCCTCGGGCGGCCTTTATTTGTGGAGTCTTCAAACGCACAACCCGCACCAGCGAGAAACAGGCTTGCTTGCGGGCGAAGCTGTCATCGACTCCCTCATCGTCACGCAAGGCCTCCAGCTTGCGGCCGGGCGAGAACGACCATTGCAGGGAAACGGGCAGGGAAATTTCTTTGCGGGAGGCACGTCGTTTCCCTCCAATCATTCTGCCGCAGCCTGGGCCGCGGCAGGAATTTTGGCACACGAATATCACGGGCCGTTAGTGAAGCTGTTCGCTTACGGGCTGGCCTCCACCGTCAGCATCGCAAGCGTTGGAAGCAAGCAGCATTTTCCTTCCGATGTGCTCGTCGGAAGCGGATTGGGCTGGATGATTTCGGAATACGTTTATCGGACCCATCACAATGCCGAAGTCGGTGGCAGCGCGTGGAATCCCTTCGGCGAAATTTTTCGTGACACAGATTCCGGGCCGGCAAAATATCCCGGCTCTCCCTACGTTCCAGTGGACAGCTGGGTTTATCGAGCGTTTGACCGCTTGGCCGCGTTTGGATTTTTATCCGAAGGTTACCAAGGCAAGCGGCCATGGTCTCGCGAGCAGTGCGCTCATTATTTGGTCGATATCGACGAAGCGTTTGCAAAGTCGGGCGGTTCGAATGCAAAAGTCGATTCGCAAGTGAGGGCGCTGCTGCCGGCGTTGCACCAGGAATTTGCTCGTGAGGAAGCCGCGTTCACTGGCGCAAACCGATCGGCCGAAGTGGATTCGGTTTACACGCGGGTCCTAAGCGCCAGCGGCACGGTGTTAAACGATGGATATCACTTTGGCCAGACCTTCGCTTACGACTATGGTCGGCCATTTCGCGAAGGCCCGAATCTGATCGATGGCGCATCGGCCAGCGCCACCTACGGAACTTTATTCTTCTATATTGACGGCGAGTATCAGCACTCTCCGTCGCAACCAGGCTTGTCGACCGCGGTCCAGGAATTTATTGCCGAGCGCGACAAGGGACCGGCGCCCTCTGGCGCGCCATTCGCACCCATCAATCAGTTTGCCCTGCTGGACGCCTATGCGGGGGTTAACTTGCAGGGATGGCAGATCACATTTGGAAATCAAAGCCTCTCGTGGGGTCCGGGCGTCGGCGGCTCGCTGCTGTTGAGCAACAATGCGGCTCCGTTTCCCATGTTGCGAGTCGCCCCGGAAAATCCCGTAGAAATTCCCGGCGTCTCCAAGGTTTTGGGCCCGTTCAGCATGGAAAACTTTATCGGGCGCCTGGAGGGCCACACTGGCCCATCTCAACCTTGGATTTACGGCCAGAAGATCAGCCTGAAGCCTTTTCATTCGCTGGAATTTGCATACAGCCGTACAACCATGATCAGTGGCACCGGCGGCGATCCCTTCACAACCGCAAATTTTCTGCAAAGCCTGACCGGACGCGTCAATTCCAAGCTCAACAGCGTTCCCGGTGACTCCAGAACAGCAGTGGATTGGACGTGGCGGCTGCCGCGAATGCACGATTGGGTGACCTTTTACGGCGAGCTCGAAGACGACGACGATTTGATTCCGCTGCAGAATCTGAGCAAGAGCGTTCTTCGTCCCGGCATTTATCTCCCGCGTTTGCCGTTGCTGCCAAAGTGGGATGTGCACTTTGAGTGGACAACTTCCACCAGTCCGGGACGCGCATCGTTCCAGAATCACGGCAACCTGAACTATTGGAATCTGGATTATCCCGACGGCTACACAAACGACGGCAACCTCATGGGCAATGTGGTTGGCCGCGAAGGGATAACTCTGCAGGCCTGGATCCGTTATTGGGTTTCTCCTGTCCATGCCTTCGACGTTTCGTGGAAGCAAAGCAGGGTACTTTCCGATTTTGTGCCCGGCGGCGGGAAGTGGCAGGACATTCAGACGAGTTACTCCGTCACGAAACGCAGCGGACTTTATTGCAAGGGCTTTCTCCAGTTCGAGCACATTTCTTCCTATCCCTTGTTATTTGCGGGGTCACGAAACAACGTTGTCGCCGCGATTGAGCTCGGCTTCCTTCCGCAGTGGGGACGTCACGCAAGCGCTTCCACCAGTTCGGAAAGCCCGCTTGCAAGTCAACCGGCAGGGAGCCACATACCATGAGTTCGATTTCAGCCAAGCCAGCTCCGGAAGTCCTACGCGCACTGGATATTGATCAACTGCTGCAAGATCGCCTTCGCCACAATCACCAGGAAAACCGCAAAAGAAAGATTGCGCGAATCAGCAGGCTTTGGGACCAACGAAAATTGCTGGGACGGTTTATGGCCTACGGCGCTGCGTTCGCACTCCTCCTCGCGATGCTGATCCCTTCCCGTTACGCGTCCACAACCCGGTTGATGCCGCCCGATGCTCCCGCCGGTCAAGGTATGGCCCTCCTGGCAGGCCTCGCGGGAAAAATGGGAGCCACGCTCGGCGCCCTCGGTGGCGATCTTCTGGGTATGAATACGTCCGCCGACCTGTTCGCCGGCGTGTTACAAAGCAGCACCGTAGAGAACGAGCTGATTGCGAAATTCGATTTGCGCCGGGTTTATAGCCAGCGACGCTGGGTCGATGCCCGGAAAGAGCTTGCCCGGCAAACGGACATTTCCATCGATCGCAAGAGCGGAATCCTTACGATTCAGGTGACAGACCATGATCCGAGGCGGGCGACGGCACTCGCGCAGGAATATGTGACGCAGTTGAACAGCGTTGTCACCCAACTGAACACATCCTCCGCCCACCGGGAGCGCGTGTTCCTGGAAGAACGCCTTGGCCAAGTGAAGACCGAACTCGCATCCGCGGAAAAAGATTTCAGCCAGTTTGCCAGCAACAACGCCGCGCTCGACATCAAGGAACAAGGGAAGGCAATGGTGGAATCGGCTGCGATTCTGGAGGGGCAATTGATCGCCGCGCAAACCGAATTGCAAGGACTCCGCCAAATTTATACGGACCAGAACATCCGTGTGCGAGCAACGCAGGCGCGCATCGACGAACTTCGGCGCCAAATACTGAAGATGGGCGGTAAGACGGGTCCCGATGTAGCCGGACCGTCGCAAGAGGACGATCTGTATCCCTCCATCCGCAAGCTTCCTCTGCTTGGCGTGACTTACGCGGACCTTTACCGCCGGACGAAAGTGGAAGAAACGGTGTTCGAAACGCTGACACAGCAGTATGAAATTGCGAAAGTTCAGGAAGCCAAGGAAGTACCGAGCGTCAAGGTGTTGGATCCTCCAGAAATTCCAGAGAAAAAAGTTTTTCCGCCACGCATGCTGCTGGTTCTGCTGGGGGTGATGATTGCGCTCGCCGTTGGCGCCGGATGGACGATGGCCAAAGATGACTGGCAGGAGATTGACCCGGAAGACCCCGGGAAAATCCTGGTCCTCAAAATGGTTCGCAGCGTGGAGCCGCAATTGGAATACGTAGTTCAGCGGCGAAATTCAGTCGCCGAGCAGGCCAAAAGGAATTTGGATCGTTTGCGTGGAGCGTCTGCTCCATTGGAAACGAAGGAATAGCGGGTAAATAAGAAGTGACGGGAGTTTTTCTTGATCGTGAGTTTGTGCATCATCGGCCTCTTTGTCGCGACGCTCCTTGGAGTCCTGCTGCAGGACGTTCCGGGAGCGCTTATCGCTGCGGCGTTCTGTGTGTTGGCCGCCACACTTGCGCTTGTCCGCGGGACTGCCCTCCGGCGCCTGGGAACGACGAAGACGCTCTGTGTTCTTTTCTTTTCTCTAGCCGTCGCGCACATCTTTTTTGGCTTCCTGATGGCGAATTTGACGACGGAGCACACCTCGATACGATCCAACGCGGAGGTCTACTACGCAAATGCGTTTCTCATCGACAGCGTGGGCCTTCTGGCCGCCGCTCTTGGATACTCGTGGAGGTTGAACGGCCGGGCAATTGATTTACGTCGTGGCTTCCTGGCGTTGGCGGATCCGGAGGTAGCGGAACCTTTGTTTCGCGTACTCCTGTTGGCCGGCGCCGCGATGATGTTCCTGGTCTATTGGCGGCTTGGCTTTCTCGATTACTTGTGGGTGCCCGCCAAGTGGCCTTTCCTTCGTTACATCACAAGCGACATTGCGGGTGGCTCCGCGCGCGACGAATGGTTCGCCAATCGCGCCATGGACCTGCTCACCGTGGCTTTGCCATTCCTGGTTTATCGGGCCGTGAAACGCCCGCGAATCGCGGGCATTCTCTTGATCGTTGCCGGTTACGTTGCCCTTTTGTTGCCGCTCCGCCGCGCGAATCTTCTCGGAGTCATTTTTTCTTCGTTAATTCTGATTGGAATCGGCCGCCATGACGTGTATCGCTTGACCCGCAAATGGCTTCTGATCGTAGGTTCTTTTTACATTTTCTCACAGTGCCTCTTCTTGTTCGGTGTTTTTTACAGCGATCTGAATCCGCAGACCGTTCTGACCGTTTCCAGCACGGCGCTTCCTGAAGTTCGCGATCTAGCCTGGACTCTCAACCGCTTGGACGGCGAAAGACTGAAGGGCGTCACATTTGCCCAAGCGCTGATCCCGTTGCCTAGCATTGCTAGCGATTGGAGCGCCAACAACAGCCTGCGTGCCATCAGTACCAAGCTCATTGGCGTCGATCAAACCGGCGAAAGCGGAGGTTTGCGACTCACAATTATGGGCGAGGGCTACATCAACTTTGGCTATCTTGGCGCTATCGCGGTCAGCTTCCTGTGGGGATGTGGGGTCGCGTGGTGCGAGCGACTGCTCTTTTCGGTCGAGCGAACGCAATCCGAGTTCATGAATTACGTTGCAGTCGTCTGTTTCATCTGGATTTGTTTCCTGATTTATCTCGCCGGAACGCAGGCCGCCGCTTCCGTGAAGATCGGGGCTCTGCTGGTGTTGGGAACCGCCTGGGCCTGCAAATACCGGCCGCATTTCGCGACCATCGGGCCGGCGCTCAACTCCGGGCAGAGTGGCGTATGAGAGCCGTATTGCAAAGCGTCGTAAGCGTGATCGGCGGCGAGGCCGCTGTGCGCGCGGCAAACTTTGCCGCCGTCCTGGTAATCGCGAGGGCGTATGGCAGAGCGGCACTCGGAGCTTACGCGGTCAGCCTCGCAGTAGTCACGGTCGTTGTGATGTTTGCCGACAACGGATTGCAGACGGCGGCGATCACGCAAATCAGTTCATTAAATGCCGACCGTAATCAGATGATCGGCCGGCTTACGGCCTCCAAGTCCATATTGCTTGCGATGGCCGCGATGCTTCTCGCCGTCGTAGCAGGTTTGGCGAAGCAAGAGGCTCTCTTTTTAGCGATCGGATTTTTGGTGACTGTCCGCGCCATTGTGCAGTCCTACTCGCAACTGCAAATGGCAGTTCTCAAATCTCTGTTAAAGGCCAACTGGATCGGAATCATTCAATGCGTGCATAGCGCCATCCTTGTCGCGGGGATTTGGCTGGCCAGGAAACATGGCTGGACCATTTTTGGCCTTCTCGGTTGGTTGGCATCTTGTCAGCTTCTCGAACTGCTGCTGGCAACGGCTGTCCTATATCGAAATGGCATCTGGCCAAGTTGGCCGGTTCGCCTTGATTTTGTGGCTACCGTGAAAATGGCGGCGCCATTTGGAATCGCTTACGGACTCGCCAATTTGATCATGCGCTCGGACACGATCGTGCTGTCCACTTTAGTGCCGCTTGCGGAACTGGGGGCCTTTTCTGCCGCGAACACAATCCTTCTGCTTGTTTATGTGTGTGCATGGCTTTTCGGCAGCATCCTGCTTCCAGAAATGGTCCGCCTCTCCAGCCAGCCCGAGGGCTTGAAGATATACGCAAACCAATGGATGCGTCTGGTGATCCTGGTCGGTGTGCCGGCCGCGCTCCTCGTTGCGCTTGCGGCGCCCAGGGTAATCCTTATTCTGTACGGCCCTGTTTTCGCGGGCAGCGGGACTCTGGCCTCGATCATGGTCATCGCTTGCCCACTCATTTTGTTGAACTCGATTTATGCTGCCCGCACCATCGCCACAAACAGTCGCGCCATCCTTTTGGGAATTTTCAGCGTCGGCGCACTCGCCAGTTTGGCATTGGATCTGATCTTTGGCCGCGGGTACGGCCCGGTGGGTATTGCCTGGGCAATCGTTATTCGAGAGGCCGGGATGCTGGTCGCTTTTTCGCTGCTGACGTCGCGCCTCCCGATTCCCGCCACTGGTTTAGAGCTGCGAGCTTCTTCCGGAGACAGTTGAAAGCGGCGAGACTGAGGCCATGCTTAAGACCGTCACAATCGATGCTCGTTGGCTGGTTGGAGGAATCGGGACCTACACTCGAAACCTGATCCAGGAGCTCCACCATCAAGTAAATGGCTTCGCAATCCAGGCCATCGTGAGAAAAAGGGATTCCGGAAACATCAGAAACTTCTGTGCCGGTGTGACCGTCGTCGACACTCCGATTTATACATTGCGCGAGCAATTACTGATTGCACGAGCCTCTCGCCGCTGCGACCTGTTGCACGTGCCACATTACAACGCGCCGCTTCTTCATCGAGGGCCACTGATCGTTTCGATCATGGATGTGATTCATCTCAGTTCGCCGGCGTACCGCGACAACCTGAGTACATTTTTCTATGCCCGGCCGATGTTGAATGCCGTGGCGCGCAAGGCGGATCATATCGTAACGGTTTCCCACTATTCGAAGAACGAAATCGTGAGGACGCTGGGGATTCCCGAATCCAAAATCACCGTGATTCCCTGTGGCGTTGGGGAAGAGTTCACGACGAAGCCGGCGTCCTGGCAATCCCCGCATCTAGACGTAATTTTGGGCAGCGCAACTCCTTTTCTGCTTTATGTGGGAAATCTGAAGCCCCACAAGAACGTGGCGACCCTGCTGCGAGCGTTTGCCACCGTCCGTAAAAAGAACAAACTATCTCACTCTCTCGTAATCGTTGGGGACGACGCGCGCTGGAAGCAATCGGTTGTGAACGAATGCGCGCGTCTGGGTATTCGGGAGTACATAAAGTTTCTTCCTCATGTGCCGCAAGCTGTTTTGCCTTGCATTTATGGTGCAGCGCATCTCGTGGTGATGCCTTCCACCTTGGAGGGTTTTGGCCTACCGGTTCTGGAGGCCATGGCTTGCGGCACTCCCGTCATCGCATCGGCAGCGGCAAGTCTGCCGGAAGTCGCCGGTGACGCTGCCCTCTATTTTGATCCTGCGAGTCCAGAAGAACTTGTCACGCAAATCGAACGAATACTGGAGTGCAGTGAGTTACGCGCGTCACTGCGAAGCCAGGGGATACAACAAGCAAAGAAATTTACATGGCGGCAGTCGGCGCAGCAACACATCGAGCTCTACAACCGCTTGCTAGGGCTCAATTGACGATCATGAATCCACAACGGCACGCAACTCCCGATCCTCTATCCAACGGGCATCGCCTGGCAAACACCGCGAGCGCCAAATGGGAGCAGTTTGCCCAAGAGGATGCTTATTCCTATATCCTGACGAGCCTCAAGAGGGCGGATGCCCGTGAATTCTGGACAAGCGGCGAGCGTACGGTTCAGAATGAGGTTTTCCCGTTGCTCGAAGCGCATGATGTGCGGCCGCTCCTCGCCCTGGAGTTAGGTTGCGGCGTCGGTCGCCTCGCCGTTCCGCTGGCGCATCGTTTCCGTGAAGTTGTGGGGATGGACATCTCGCGCGGCATGATTGAGCGGGCCACTTCCTTCGCGCGTGACAAAGGCATTGCCAATGTCTCGTACTCCGCGATTTCCGGCCCGGTGGATTTTCTGCGACAAGCGGGAAACTATGCGGGCGGGTGTGATTTCATCTATTCCCTGCTTGTACTCCAGCATATTCCCGATTTTTCGGTAATCGAGGGCTATGTTCACGTCATTCGCCATTTGCTGCACAAGCAGGGCCTGGCCTACCTGCAGTTCGACACGCGGCCGAAAACACCCGTATATCGCCTGAAGACGCGCCTGCCTGATTTTCTGCTGCCGCGATTCTGGCGCAGAGGTATCCGCCGGATTCGCAGATCAAGGGAAGAGATAGAAGCGGTGATGCGGCGCGCCGGGTTAGACATCGTTGACGAAGTGACTCCTCACACTGCGTATCACCGATACATTCTCCAACTGGCAAAACCCACGGCGGGTTCCCTATGAACGTAAGCGTCCAACATGGGGGTCCGTTGGCCTCGCCAAACATCGCAGCGGCCGATTTGCGTTCACTGCAAAAGCTCCGCGTCGCCATCGTGCATTACTGGTTTGTCAGTCATCGCGGCGGCGAACGTGTGGTGGAAGCGATTGCCGGAATGTTTCCGCAGGCCGATGTGTTTTCGCTGGTAGCCGATGCCAAGGCAATTCCGCAGTCGCTGCGAGGTCGTTCCATCAAAACCTCGTTCTTGCAAAACCTCCCAGGAGGCACGCGCTGGCACCGGCATTTTCTGCTGCTGCATCCGCTGGCATTGGAACAGTTTGACCTTAGCGATTACGACCTGGTTCTCAGCTCCGAGTCCGGCCCCGCCAAAGGCGTGCTGACGCGCGCCGGAACTTGCCACGTTTGCTATTGCCATTCGCCGATGCGGTACCTCTGGGATTTTTATCATCGCTACAGAAATGGTGCCACGGTGGGCCGGTGGTCGCGGCCATTCTTCACGCTCGCCAGTCACTACTTGCGAATGTGGGACGCCGCATCTGCAGATCGCGTGGATTATTTCGTAGCCAATTCCCAAAATGTTGCTTCCAGGATTCGCAAGCACTATCGACGAGATGCAACGGTGATCTACCCGCCGGTGAACGTCGATGCGGGATATGTGGCTGACAAAATCGGGGACTTTTATCTCGTGGTTGGCCATCTGGTGGACTACAAGCGAATAGATCTGGCAATCGCCGCCTGTAATCGCCTGGACAGGAAACTTCACGTTGTAGGCGCCGGCGAGCAGTACGCGCGACTGCGGAAGCTGGCGGGCCCTTCCATCCACTTTTGCGGACCACTGTCCGACAAGGAGTTGTGCGAGCAGTATGCCCACTGCCGCGCCTTGCTATTTCCCGGCGAAGAGGATTTCGGGATCGTTCCGGTCGAGGCGCTATCTTTCGGGCGGCCAGTGATCGCCTACGGACGCGGCGGCGTGTTGGAAACGGTGAAGGGATTTCACGACCGATCCCAGCATGGTACGGAAAATTCCACGGGCGTTTTCTTCGAGCAGCAATCGGTCGACGCACTGGTCGGGGCAATTCAAACATTCGAAGGGGCTGAGCATAGGTTCAGACCGTTTTTTATCAAACAGCAAGCCGCTCGCTTTGCTCCCGAGCACTTTCGGGAAAGTCTGGGCATGTTTCTGGCTCGTAGATGGGAACAGTTTGACGGCGGTTCGGCCGACACATGATTCACGGAAGGCTCAAAAGCGCACAGTTTGTCCGCAATCTGGCGGTACTATCGCTGCCACTGGCCGCTTTTGGTCTAGCTGCCTATTTCCGTTTTGCGACACGGGCGCTGCCGCGATATTCGACCGACGCCGAGCCCTCGCCATACTTTGGCTTGCTGGTTTTAACCACCATTGTCTGGGCCATTATTGCGGATCACTATGAGCTTGCCGCCATGGAGAATCATTTGCAGGTGACCAGCAGGATCCGCAAAGCGCTCAGCGCCTGTCTTGCCACTTATCTGGCGGTTCTCGCGGTAACATTTTTCTACCGGGACACCTTCTTTTCTCGAATCTTTATCTGGCTGAGCGGCACAAATCTTTTCTTTCTTACTTTGTCGGTGCAGGCGCTTTTCCGGTGGGCTTGGATCAATGGCAGGATTTCACACAAGTCCGAGAGCCATGTGTTGATCGTTGGCGCAGACCATTTCGCGGTGCGCGTTGCCGAATCGCTACTGTCAAATCGCGTTGCGCCCTGCACGGTAAAGGGATACGTCAAACTTCGCGGCCAGGATTGCGAGGTCAAGAACCACGCCGTATATGAGCTCGACGAAATCGAAACGTTGGCAATCGGGAACGGCATTGATGACGTGGTCATCGCCATTCCGCCGGACCGCCTCGGGGAACTCTCTCGACTCCGCAAAGAACTTTCACCTTTGTGCGCTCCGATGCGGCTGGTGCTGGATGTGGGAGAAGCTGCCGAAAGCAAACAACGGTTATTTTCTGTCGGGCAGGTTCTGCTTCTCGATCTGCAAGGGACGACGGCGGAATCCGTGCTGTACACTTTTCTGAAGCGCGCATTCGATCTGGTTTTCGCGGCAAGCGTGCTGATTATGGGGGCACCGGTCTTGCTGCTCATCGCCCTGCTCGTCCGGCTTACTTCGCCGGGTCCGGTTTTTTTCGCGCAGGAACGCGTCGGCTTGAATGGCAAACTCTTCCGCATGTTCAAATTCAGGACGATGGCCGTATCCGCTCAGGCCGACAGCGATTCACGCTGGACCGTGAAAAACGACCCACGTTGCACGCGCTTCGGCCGGGTCCTTCGCCAAACGGGCCTGGACGAACTGCCGCAATTCTTCAATGTCCTCAAAGGCGAAATGAGCGTTGTTGGTCCGAGACCCGAGCGTCCGATGTTGGTGCAAAGATTCATGCAGTCCGTCGGCAATTACAACCGGCGCCACTACTTGAAAGTGGGCATCACGGGCTGGGCGCAAGTGCACGGCTGGCGCGGCGACACTTCGATCGAGAAGCGCGTGGAATATGATCTTTATTACGTTCGCCATTGGACGTTGACTCTCGATCTTTTGATCGTGATGCTGACGCTGATCCGGGGATTTACAGACAAAAACGCCTACTAGGCAGCACTATTTCCGGGTCGCAGCACTTTGCTTCTCGACAATTAATTTGCCCCTGGTTGACCTTTCCGTGACAACCCGTCTCTCCGTTCCTCTATGCTTTGCTTTCGGCCGGGAGTGTTCTGGTTCTTTACCTTGCGCGGAATAGAGGGCTTGAACGCTTTCCCGGCCGATCCCGACAAGACTCCCTGTCCCGCTAAGGATTGGTTCTTTCCTAGTTCAAGCAGCCCAATCGTTCGCAGCCAAACACCGGACTATCTTTTTACACGGTCCTGACATCCTGCTGACAATCGCCAAGCGCGTTACCTCTATTCTTGCGCCGCGTTCAGCTTTTGAGTCGCCCGACTCCGAACCTGTCTGCGGATCCACTTCTTTCAGGAGAAAGCAAGGAGCTTCACGAATGGCAAAACAATCCAGCTATCGGCTCAAGAGCATCATGGCAATTCTCGTCGCATTCGGCCTTGGCAGTTCACCGGCTTTGGCCGGCGACGGTAGTTCCATCCTCAAACAACTGAAAAATATTTCAACCATATCCTCCACCGTGCCGTCGAATGGTGACGTTAATCCTTACGGACTCGTTCGTGTCGCGCGCAGCGTGGGGAATTTGCAGGAAGGGAACTACCTGGTGAGCAACTTCAACGCCGTTTCCAACCTGCAAGGCACGGGAACGACGATCGTGCAAGTCTCACCGGGTGGAGCGCTAACGCTGTTCGCTCAAATTAATCCCGCCAGGCTTCCCGGTCCATGCCCAGGTGGAGTCGGCCTGACCACGGCCCTGGCGGTCTTGCAGACAGGTTGGGTGATTGTCGGCAGTTTGCCCACCTCGGACGGAACTTCCGCAACCGCCCAGGCGGGCTGCTTGATCGTGTTGAATAGCTACGGTGATCCGGTCGAAACGATCTATGGCTCACTGATCAACGGTCCATGGGACATGACCTCTGTGGATGGCGATCACGGCGCCGTGCTGTTTGTCACGAATGTCCTGAATGGAACGGTGGCGGCAAACGGCACCGTCGTAGAACAAGGCACGGTGGTGCGTGTGAACCTGGCCGTCTCTGAAAAACAGATGCCGGTGGTTGAATCGCTCACCGTCATCGGTGCGGGATTTTCCGAGCGCACCGATCCCGCGGCGCTGGTTATTGGCCCGACTGGCGTGGCGCTTTCCCCGCGTTGCGACCATCCGGGAGATACCGATTGCTGGACTCCTTTTGGTGAAGAAGAACCGGTGCTGTATGTGGCGGACAGCCTCAACAATCGCATCGCGGTCATTAGCGATCCGTTCACACGTTGGACACCTTCGGTGAACGGCAAGACGCTTACAAGCGGAGGAAACCTGAACGATCCGTTGGGTTTGACAGTCGCTCCTAACGGCCACCTGATCGCCGCCGACGGTAATGATGGTTACGCCATCGAGATCACGCCGCAGGGCAGTCAAATTGCTAGCAAACTCCTCGATGATACGGGGGGCCCGCCTCCGGGAGCCGGTGCGTTGTTCGGCGTGCTGTTCGATCCAGCAGCAGGATTGGTGTTCGTCGACGACGCCTCCAACACACTGAATAAACTTCACTAAACTTCAGAAAAGAGAGCGACTGCGTCTGGCAACTCGGCGCAGTCGCTCTCCTGTGTTTATGGCCGCGTTTTGAAGAGTTTCAAGCGATCCCGAGCCTCTTCTGCAATTCCTCGAGCGAGTACCCCTTCGTCTCCGGATAGAACAACAGCACCACAACGAACTGGAGCACCATCATCGTGGCGAAAAACACAAATGGATATCCGCCGGACTTGGCCGCCATTACCGGAAAAATCAGCGAAATCACCCCGTTCATAAACCAGTGTGAAAAGCTCCCCAAGCTTTGGCCCTTCGCGCGCACTCGATTCGGGAAAACTTCACCGATGTAAACCCAGATGACCGCACCTTGAGAAAATCCAAAAAAGGCGATAAAGCCGACCAGCAGCCACAAGAGCAGCGCTTCGTGTTCACGCGTCAGGAAAACCGCCGCAACACCGGCAAGACAGAACGCCGTTCCCAACGCGCCGATCAATAGCAATTTCTTTCGACCAACCTTGTCGATCAGAGTCATCGCGATCATTGTGAACAACAAGTTCGTCGCGCCGATCACCACCGCCTGCAAATCCGAAGATACTTTGTCGAAGCCGGCACGCGCGAATATGTCGTTGAGGTAATAAAGAATCGCATTAATGCCTGAGAGTTGGTTGAAGAAGCCGATGGTGACGGCAAGGAAGATGGGCAGGCGATACTTCCGTGAGAAAAATGGCTCGTCGGTAACGTGCTCCGCATCGATCGATTCGACAATGTCCTTCAGCTCCTGCTCGTAGTTCTGTTCTCCGATCAGTTGCAGCACTTCGCGCGCTTCCGCGATTCTTCCCGTTTTCACCAGCCATCGCGGGCTGCGCGGAATGAAGAACAACATCAACAAGAACGCAGCCGCTGGAAGCGCCGCGACGCCCAGTTTCCACCTCCATTCCGCCCAACCCAGATTGAACGAGCCGACAATATAATTCGACAGATAGGCCACCAGGATGCCGAAGACCACGTTGAACTGAAAGAATCCGACCAACCGGCCGCGCCACTTTGCCGGCGAGATTTCGGCGATGTACATGGGCCCGAGCACGGACGATCCGCCGATGGCCAGCCCCCCGATCACACGGAATAAAATCAACACCGGCCAATTCCATGCAAACGCGCATCCCACGGCGGAAATCAGGTAAAGTACCGCCAAACCGCGCAAGCTGTCGCGCCGGCCGTACTTGTCACCCGGGATCCCCGCAAGGATCGAGCCCAAAATCGTGCCGGCGAGGGCGCTCGATACGGTAATCCCCAGAGTGAAGGGCGTCAGGCTAAAGTATTTCGTCAGGATCTGCGTGGTACCAGCTATAACCGCAGTATCAAAACCAAAAAGCAGCCCGCCCAGCGCGGCGACGACCGTGCTCCGCAGCAGATAAGAATTAAGTTTCATAGACCAGGTTGAACCTCGCTGAGCGGCCCGATTGTAGTCGATTTCAGGCGGATAATGAATTACGCGGAAGGTGCGCGACGAAAATCAGGCAGCCGCAAGATAAACGTAGCGCAGAATAAATAACACCGTGAGAATCCACACGAGGGTGTTGATTTCCCCCACCTTGCCCGCCGCCAGTTTCACGACCGTGTAGGAAATCACTCCAAAGCTCAGCCCCGTGGCGATGCTGAAGGCCAGCGGCGTGACCAGTATGGTGATAAACGCCGGCAATGCTTCGGTAAAATCCTGCCACTTCACGTGCGCTATGGATTGCGACATTAACACGCCTACAAGAATCAACGCCGGTGCCGTGGCGTAAGCCGGAATCGCGGCCGCCAGCGGCGAAAACAACATTGCCAGAAGAAACAGGGCCGCTACTGCCACATTGCTCAGCCCCGTGCGCGCCCCGGCAGCAACACCGGCGGCGCTTTCGATGTAACTGGTCACCGTGGATGTGCCCGTCAAAGCGCCGAAAATCGTGCCAACGGAATCGGCCAGCAACACACGACCCACGCGAGGGATTTTGCCACCCTTGACGAAGCCCGCTTGTTCACAAACGCCGACAAGCGTGCCTACGTTGTCAAAAAGATCCACGAACAAAAATGCAAAAAGAATCTCCAGAAACCCCAGGCGAAGCGCCCCGCGAAAATCCAGCTGCAAAAATGTCGAGGAGGGATGGGGCAGAGCCACCAGGCTGGCCGGCCAACTCGAAATGCCGCGGAACATACCGACCAAGGTGGTTCCGATAATACCGAGCAGGATCGCTCCAGGGATCCTGCGCGCCATCAGAATCAAAGTGAGGGCAAGACCGAGGCAGGCAGTCTGCACTTCCTTATCGGCGAAGCTGCCGATGCCGACAAAAGTGGCGGAACTGGCGACGATCAACTTGGCGTTCCGCATACCGACAAACGCGATGAACATGCCTATTCCCGCGGCAGTCGAGTGCTTCAGGCCATCCGGCATGCCGTTCACGATCTGCTCGCGAACGCGGGTCACGGTGAGAATCAGGAACAGCACGCCGGAAAAAAACACCACGGCAAGCGCCGTTCGCCACGGTACATGCATCGCCAAGCAGACGGAGTAGGTGAAGTAAGCGTTGAGAGACATGCCCGGCGCCAGCGCAATGGGATAGTTCGCGTATAAGCCCATAACCAGCGTGGCCGCGGCCGCCGACAAGCAAGTGGCGAACACGACGCCTTCGGCCGGCATGCCAGCCTGGGCCAGAATCTGCGGATTCACCACCACGATGTAGGCCATGGTCACAAACGTCGTGAGCCCGCCCAGCATCTCCTGTTTCACGGAAGTTTGATTTTCGGAAAGTTTGAAGTAGCGATCGATCAATCGTCCGCCCTCCCCTTGGTCGGCGTGAAATTCCCGATTCGTTTCTATTGCAAATACACCCGAGGGACTAAACAGCCGCGCCGGGCGTGCATAAATTGGCAATACATCTGAAACTCGCCATTGCCCCGGGCAAATTTGCCGGCAGTTCTCAATACGGAATCTTGCCGGCCTTTTCGGTCCACGCGCGGAATCCCGCGAGTGCTTCCTCGCGCATGATCTGAATTGCGGGGATGTGACGCTGGGAATGGTGCTCTTTCAGCTCGCAATAGATGAACGAATCGTCGAAACCGATCTTGGCGGCGTCTTCGGCGGTATTGGCAAAATAAATTCGCGACAGGCGCGCCCAATAGATCGCGCCGAAGCACATGGGACAAGGCTCCGAGGAGGTGTAGAGTTCGCAATCCTTCAGTTCGAACACGCCAAGTTTCTGGCAGGCTCGGCGAATGGCCAACACTTCCGCATGGGCGGTCGGATCGTTTGTAGAAGTCACCTGGTTGGAGGCCTCGGCGATAATCGCATTGTCCTTCACAATCACGGCGCCAAAAGGACCGCCGCGCCCGGACTGAACCCCTTCAATCGACAGTTGAATGGCGCGCGCCATGAACGGGTTGCTCATGTGTTATCGGCAGAAACTTTCCATTGTTATTGCACGAGGCGAGCAAGGGGGCAAGTATAAGCCCGAAGAACGTCCATCCAGAACATTTTTCGCGTTGAATTATCGATATTGGTGACTTGAAAAAGTGAAGATATGAAGCTACGCTCTTGCCGCGATCCCAGGGGATTCTGCAGCCAAAGCCCTTCGATTATGAGTCTGCGCGCCTTCCTTTCTCGCCGGGTAGTAACGCCGGAGGGGGTGCGCCCCGCCGCCGTACTCGTGGCGGGGGAGCGAATTCGCGAGGTAATGGACGCGAGCAGGGTGCCGACGGATGTCGCGGAGACCCTAGATTTTGGCGATGCCGCAATTCTCCCGGGCTTCGTGGATTCTCACGTGCACATCAACGAACCCGGCCGCACGGACTGGGAAGGATTTGAAACGGCCACGCGAGCTGCAGCGGCGGGGGGATACACGTTGTTGGTGGATATGCCGCTGAATTGTTTGCCGGCAACTACCGATGTGGCCGCGCTCGAGGCAAAACGCCGGGCCGCAAAGGGACGCTGCCTTGTCGATTGGATGGCCTGGGGCGGGGTCGTCGAAGACAATCAACATTGCATTCAGCCGCTGGCCGGCGCGGGAGTGGCGGGATTTAAGTGCTTCCTGGTTCATCCTGGAATCGATGGTTTCACGATGGTCACGGAAGAGAAACTTCGCGCCGCATTGCCTCACATCGCGCGGTCGGGCTTGCCGCTGCTGGTACATGCCGAGCTTCCCGGACCAATCCGTGCGGCTACAGAAAGATTGGCGAATGCCGATTGGTCGCTCTATGAAACCTATCTGGCATCGCGGCCGGAGGAAGCGGAACTGGCGGCGATTCGAATGCTCTTGGCACTGTGCCGCGAATTCAGGTTCCGGCTGCATATTGTCCATCTATCGGCCAGCCAGGCGCTTTCGGAGTTGCGTGCCGCGCGCGCGGAAGGGCTGCCTGTGACCGTCGAGACCTGTCCGCACTATCTATATTTGGCGGCCGAAGAGATTCCGAGAGGTGCAACTCTTTATAAGTGCGCGCCTCCGGTTCGTAGCGCAAAAAATAGGGACGCTTTATGGCAAGGGCTCCGCGACGGAACGATTGACCTCGTCGCCACCGATCATTCTCCTTGCCCGCCGGAGATGAAGCGGCTCGCCGAAGGAAATTTTCGCACTGCATGGGGCGGAATCGCGAGTTTGTCGCTGGCGTTGCCGCTGATGCACACCGCTGCCAGCGAGCGTGGATTTTCGCTGCGAGATATCGCGCGTTGGATGGCGGTGGCTCCGGCGAAGCTGGCTGGCTGCGACCAGCGGAAAGGGCACATTGCAGCCGGGAAGGACGCCGACTTTGTTATTTTTGATCCTGAGAGCGAATTTGAAGTGAGCGAAAAGTTGCTGCATTACCGCCATCCAGTTTCGCCGTATCTTGGAGAAAAGCTCCGCGGCAAAGTGCAAGCAACGTACCTGCGCGGCAATCTGGTTTTCAAGGACGGAGAGTTTAAGGGAGAGCCGCGCGGTCGGGAGTATCCGTGCACGCTATGAAGAATGGTCGCATCGTTGGCACCTCGGTCCCGCGTCAGGAGGGTCGCGGGAAAGTTACGGGAGAAGCGCGGTACGTCGACGACATGGTTTTGCCGGACATGCTGTACGGCGCGACAGTGCGTAGCCGCGTCGCCCGCGGCAAAATAAAAAATATCGTGTTCGGGCCAGGCGTTGATTGGAACGAGTTCGTAATCGCCACCGCGAAGGATATCCCCAGCAAGAATTGCATCGCCCTGATCGAAGACGATCAGCCATGTTTGGCGGACGGAACGATAAATCACCCGGAAGAGGCGATTGTTTTGCTTGCCCATCCGGATCGCCACCTCCTGCCGAAAGCCGTTGCGGCCATATCGATCGAAACCGATCCGCTGCCCGGAATCTTCACCATTAAAGAAAGTGAGCGGCGTTCCGAGATCATTTGGGGCGAGGACAACACTTTCAAGAGCTACCTGATCGAAAAGGGCAACGTGGACGAAGTTTGGCAGCACGCAGATCACATCGTCGAGGGCGAATACGAAACCGGGGCGCAAGAACAGCTCTACATCGAGAATAACGGGATGATCGCGACGTTTGACACGCAGCAGGGGGTGACGGTGTGGGGTTCGCTGCAGTGTCCTTATTACGTGCACAAGGCGCTGATGAAGCTTTTCGGCCTGCCCGCGGAGCGCGTTCGCGTGATTCAGATGGAAACCGGCGGCGCATTTGGCGGCAAGGAAGAATATCCATCGATGATTGCCGGCCATGCTGGGCTGCTGGCGATGAAATCGGGCAAGCCGGTGAAGATTATCTATGACCGCATGGAGGATATGGCCGCCACCACAAAACGGCATCCGTCGCGGACCCGCCATAGAACGGCGGTGAATCGCGACGGGAAAATTCTGGGCGGGGAAATTGAATTCGTGATTGACGGCGGAGCCTACAAGACTTTGTCACCCGTGGTTCTTTCGCGCGGGGCCATTCATGCAGGTGGTCCTTATTATTGGCCGAGTGTCCGCATTCGCGCCAAGGCCGTCGCCACCAACGCGCCTCCGCACGGTGCTTTCCGTGGGTTTGGCGCGCCGCAGTCGCTCTTTGCGATGGAGCGCCACATGGATCGCATTGCTCAGGTAGTTGGCGTATCGCCGGTCGAGGTTCGCCGGCGGAATTTCCTGAAGCCCGGCCAAACTACCACCACCGAACAAACTGTAAACGAACGGATCGATCTCGACAAACTTCTGCAACGCGGGCTGGAACTTTCCGACTATCACACAAAGAAACAACGATTTGCGAAGGAAAATCCGGCGAGCGGCCGCAAAAAGGGAATCGGCATTGCTGCGTTCTTGCACGGTGCGGGTTTCACGGGATCGGGCGAGCGCTATCTCGGTTCCGTGGTTGCTGTGGAAGCGTGCGCCGATGGAAGCGTTCGCGTGTTGGTCTCTAGCACCGAATTTGGACAGGGAACAAAAACCGTGCTTTGTCAGATCGCTGCGGAAGCGCTGGGGTTGCGCTACGACGATGTGGGAATTGCCCAATCGGACACGCAGGATGTGCCAAACAGCGGGCCCACGGTAGCGTCGCGGACTGTGATGGTGGTGGGAAAACTGGTGCAATCCGCGGCAATGGGCATCAGGCAAACACTGGCTGCCAGCGGAGTGCTCGGCGAATCGTATTCACCCGACGAGTTTCGCTCCGCGTGCCGCGCGTATGTCGCCGAGCATGGCACATTCCGCAGCCTGGCGCGCTATGAGCAGCCCGACGAAATCGTTTGGGACGATGAGAAATACCGCGGCTCCGCATATGCCGCATTCGCATGGGCAGTCTATGTGGCTGAAGTCACGGTGGATTTGACGACGTACAGCGTAACCGTGGACGACTTTGTGGCGCTCCAGGAAGTGGGAAAAGTGTTGCACCCGGTGCTGGCGAAGGGGCAAATCATCGGCGGCGTGGCCCAAGGGATTGGCTTCGCCCTCTATGAAAAAGTAGTGTGGGACAAAGGCAGGATGCAGAACGGGCAGATGACCAACTACATCATGCCAGCCTCCGCCGATCTGCCTTTGATCCGCGCTTATTTTGAGGAATTGGGCAACCATCACGGCGCGTACGGCGCAAAAGGAATCGGCGAACTGCCAATGGACGGGCCCGCGCCCGCGATCATCAATGCTGTCGAAGATGCCCTCGGCTGCCCCTTCGATTCGATTCCGCTCCTTCCCGAGGACATTTTTGATGCATTGAGCGAAAGGTTGGAGCCGGACAAGGTTCCCGTCGCGGCTCGAGGGAGTGAATGAGCGAATCGCCGCGCGTTCGCGAAAAGTTCACGATCTCGCTCACCGTCAACGGGCAAGAGAAAAACGTGCGAACGTATCCGATGGAACGCCTGCTGGATGTATTGCGCAATGAGCTCGGCTTGACGGGAACGAAGGAAGGCTGCGGAGAGGGAGAATGCGGCTCTTGCTCCATACTGATGGACGGGAAATTGGTGAATAGCTGCTTGATCCCCGCGCTGCAAGCCGCTCGCGCCAACATTACGACCATCGAAGGCCTCGCGTCGAATGGCCGCCTCACCGCGGTGCAGGAGGCTTTCCTTGCTTGCGGCGCCGCGCAGTGCGGAATCTGCACGCCGGGCATGCTGCTCGCTGCGTGTCATTTATTGAGCAAGAAAACACATCCTAGTTTGGATGAGATCCGCGAAGGGCTGTCTGGCAATCTCTGCCGCTGCACGGGCTATATGCAAATTTTCGAAGCGGTCGAGCGGGCGGGGCGCCAGGACGCGACGACATGAGAGCGCAACCGGCCGAATACGAATTGGTGGCGCCGTCAACATTGCCTGCAGTGTTGGCGCTTATGGCGCAAGAGCCCGGTGCATGGCTGCCCATCGCCGGGGGCACGGATGTGATGGTACAGTTTTCCGCCGGTGCTTTGCGCGCGCGCAAACTGGTCAGTATCTGGAATCTTGCGGAATTGCGGCGAATTGAAATATTCCCTGAGGAGATTCGGATTGGCGCTGCAAGCACCTATACCGATTTGCGCGAACACGAAATCATCAATCGCGAATTCCCGCTGTTGCCGGTTGCGGCGCGCTGGACGGGCGGAATCGCAAACCAGAATCGCGGCACCCTCGGTGGGAACATCGTGAACGCTTCTCCGGCGGCCGATTCGCTGCCGGCGCTACTGGCTTACGAAGCGCAATTGATTCTCGTCTCCGCGCGTGGGGAACGGCGCGTGCCATACGGCGGCTTCCACGTCGGCTATCGCAAAACGCAACTCAGCGCCGACGAATTAATTCGCGCGATCTGCTTAAAACGGCAGTATTCAGAGTATTATGCGCATGCGCGGAAAGTAGGCGCTCGCAACGCACAGGCGATTTCCAAGGTTTGCCTGGCCGCGCTGGCGCAAGTCAAAGACGGTGTGATCGCGGATGTTCGTCTGGCAGTGGGCAGCGTGGCGCCGTTACCGCTTCGATTGGCGGAAACCGAGCGCTTGCTCAAGTCAAAAATGGTGAACGCGCGGCTCATTCAGGATGCCAAGAAGGTTGCCGCCGCCGAAGTCCGGCCCATTGACGACATGCGCTCTTCAGCACGATATCGCGCAACCGTAACCGGAAATCTTGTGGCGGAATTTCTGGAGAAATTAACGTCCGGTGGAAGCAAGGCATGAATGGCGTACTGGCGCGATGGAATCAACTGAGTTTGCAACAGGCCGCGGAAGAGATTTTGCCATGTTGCGGTTCGAAGAATTGGGCGCAACAAATGGCCATGCGAAGACCGATTGGCGATGAAGGAGCCTTATCGGCCGCTTGCGACGAAGTGTGCAAAGGCTTGACGGAGTTCGACTGGGAGGAGGCCTTCCGCAGCCACCCGCGCATCGGCGAGTCGCGTCCGGAAGTTCGTAGCACGGCGGGATCGGCAGCGTGGTCGGGCCAGGAACAGCGTAACGTCGGCGAGGCCCCAGAGCAGGCTAAGGCAACACTGGCGGAGGGCAATCGCGCCTACGAACAACGGTTTCATCGTATCTTTATTGTCTGCGCTACCGGCAAATCGGCCCCGGAAATCCTGGAAATGCTCCGGCGAAGATTGCGCAACGACGAACGATCGGAACTTCTTGAAGCAGCCGGGCAGCAGCGGCAGATCGCGCAGATCCGGCTGAAGAAATGGCTTGCGACATGAAACGAATTTCCACACATGTTTTGGACATTGCTCATGGCCATCCGGCGAAAGATGTGCCGGTGCGCCTGGAGAGGCAGGACGGCGCAGGCGGATGGGTCCGCCTCGGCTCATCTCGCACCGATGGAGACGGGCGTTGCACTCAATTACTGCCGGAAAACGAGCCTCTTCACGCGGGGCTATACCGCTTGGCGTTCGACACGGCCAGCTATCATCTTGCTCACAATATCGAGGGATTGTATCCGATCGTCGAAATCACCTTTCAGGTTCGCGAGGGCGATGCGCATTTTCACATCCCGCTGTTGTTGACACCGCATGGCTACACAACCTACAGGGGAAGCTGAGCCGATGAGCCTGCTGGCAGAAAATTCATACGGTAAATCACGCGTCCGGCTCGTCAAGGTTAACCGGCATCCGGACCGTCATGATTTCCGCGAATGGACGGTGCAGATTCTGTTGGAAGGCGACTTCGAATCGTGTTTTGTGGAAGGCGACAACCGCAGGATTCTTCCGACCGACACCATGAAAAATACAGTGTATTCGCTGGCGCGCAATTCCTCAGCGGAATGCATGGAAGACTTTGCCAAGGAGCTGATGGCTTTTTTGCTGGATCGCAATCTGCAGGTATCCGCGGCCACCGTCGCAGTTTCGGAGAAAACCTGGGAGCATCTGCGCACCGGTGGCAAGCCGCATCCCACAACGTTCGTGCAATCGAGCGGAGAATGCCAGACAGCTGAGGTTTCAGCAAAGCGAAATGGCGCGCCCTCGGTGCAGTCTGGGCTAGCGAATCTGGTTATCTTGAAAACGGCGGACTCCGCATTCGTGGGCTATATCAAGGATGAGCTCACGACCCTGCCCGAGGCCTCGGATCGCTTGTTTGGCACTGCCGTTCGCGCGCGATGGAATTATGCGTCGCCAAATGTGGCTTTCGCGGAGCTACGCCGCAAAATCCGGGACATTTTGCTGAATGTGTTTGCAGATCACGCCAGCAAATCCGTGCAACACACTTTATATGCAATGGGTGAAGCGGTGCTTGCGCAGGTTCCCGAAATTACCGACATCGCACTGGCCATGCCCAACAAGCATTGCAACCTGGTGGATTTATCACCCTTCGGCCAGGACAACCCCAACCAGATTTTTGTGCCCATCGATGAGCCGCACGGCTCCATTGAGGCCCGGCTTCGCCGGCAAGGATGAGCCTTCGTGCCTGGACTCAATAACGCCAGCGCTCGCGCAAACGAAATTCTCTCTCGTTGCAAGCTGTTGGCGTCCTTTTCCGAGGACCCTGCTGCGCTACGCCGCATGTTTCTTTGTGCGGCGATGCGCGACTGCCATCGCGAGATTGCCAAGTGGCTGATCGCGGCGGGGGCTGACGTCAGCGTAGATGCGGCGGGCAATTTGCGTGGATTTTACGCGGGTGCCGAAGCGCGTGCGCCAAGGCTGCTGATCGGATCGCACCTGGATACCATCCCGAATGCCGGCGCGTATGACGGTGTTCTGGGGGTGGTGCTCGCAGTGGCCTTACTGGAATCGCTCGAAGGGAGACGGCTGCCTTTTGCGATCGAAATCATCGGATTTTCCGAGGAGGAAGGCGTACGCTTCGGCACTCCGTTCATCGGCAGCCGCGCGCTGGTCGGACGGCTCGATGAAGACTTGCTGGGGCGCCAAGACGAAAACCGCATTTCGGTTCGCGCTGCAATTGAAGGCTTCCGACTGAACCCGGCGGAAATTCCGCACGCGACTTTAAAAGACGAAACCTTGGCCTACCTGGAATTTCATATCGAGCAAGGCCCGGTGCTGGACTCTCTGGGCCGGTCGCTGGGAATTGTAGAAGCCATTGCCGCGCAGACTCGCACGGAGCTTGTTTTCACGGGCCGCGCGAACCATGCCGGCACTACGCCCATGCATTTGCGCCAGGACGCCGTCGCCGGAGCGGCCGAGTGGATCGTCGCGGTGGAGCAGGCAGCACGGAACACCCTGGGACTGGTGGCTACGGTCGGCCAGATTGCAGCAAAACCCGGCGCGGTCAACGTCATCGCCGGAAGCGCTCGCGTCACGCTGGATGTGCGCCACGGAACAGATGAGATTTGCGAGCACGCTACAAAAACGCTGACACAGCAAGCCCAAGAGATTGCCGACAAACGTGGACTGTCCCTGAAGCAAAATGTGTTACTACAGCAAAGGGCCGTCAATATGGATGCGTTTCTTATCGGCCAGATCGACCAGGCCATCCGGCAAATCGGATGCGCCCCGCATCGCATGGTCAGCGGCGCCGGCCACGACGCCATGGTCCTGGCGGAAAAAGTGCCTGTCGCCATGATTTTCTTGCGGAGCCCGGGTGGAATCAGTCACGATCCAGCCGAATCGGTGAAGGTTCTAGACGTGGCAAACGCGCTCGAATGCGGCCTGCAGCTGCTCGACCAGCTTGCGAAATCTTCTGAATTTCAAAAAAGGATGTGCCGTGCATAATCTTGGCGGAACGCGAAGCAGCCAGCAACCGAACCATGTACTCCTCACCGCGGACACCTTCGTTCGCACCACGCTGCCAGGCATGAAGGCGTGCGCGGCGATCGTGCATGCCGGTCCGGCAATCGGTGCGAATTTCGCGCAGTACACCGCTGAATTCGAAGCCGGTGGCGAACTGGGCGTATCTCCCGCGCAACGATTCGTGTATGTACTCGATGGCCAACTAAAAGTGGAAGTGGCCGGGCGTCACAACGAACTGGGCGCGCGCGGCTATGCCTATTTCCCCGAAGGTGCCGGGCACAAAGTAACGGCAACAAAAGCCAGCCGCGCCGCGGTGATCGAAAAGCCCTACCAGAAACTCGCTGACGTCGACTCTCCACTTGCGATCGCGTCCGACGAGGATACCGTTTCGTCGCATCCTCTCGGCGACGATCCGGATCTGCAGGTGAAATGCCTGCTTCCCGACTCCATGAATTTCGACTTCGCGGTGAACACTATGATGTACAAGCCGGGCGCGGCTCTCGGCATGGTTGAGATGCACGTGATGGAGCATGGACTGCTGATGCTCGAAGGTGGCGGCATCTACCGCTTGGGTGATTCGTGGTATCCGGTTACGGCTGGCGATTTTATCTGGATGGGCCCGTGGTGCCCGCAGTGGTTCGCGGCAATCGGCAAAGTCCCCGCAAAGTACCTTATATATAAGGACTGGAACCGGCATCCGCTGACGAGGTCACAAAAATGAATTTCGAAGGAGTGGATGGAGCGCGGCTAGCCACGGAGATTGCAGAGCTGGCTTCAATTTCCGACGCAGAGCCTCCCGCTGTTACGCGCATCGTTTTTACCTCCGCCGATCGCAAAGCGCGGAACTGGCTGACCGCTCAATGCGAAAAGGCTGGTCTGGAAATTCGCCGGGATCCTATCGGAAATATTTTTGCCCGATGGATTGGATCGGAACCACACGCCGCAGCAGTCGGCACGGGATCGCATATCGACGCGATTCCGAATGCCGGGAAGTATGATGGCGTTGTCGGCGTCCTCGGAGGCCTGGAGGCCATTCGCTCCCTGCAACGCTGCGGTTACCAGCCAAAACGATCGATCGAGTTGCTGGTCTTCACGTCGGAAGAACCGACGCGATTTGGAATTGGCTGCCTGGGCAGCCGGTTGTTGTCCGGAACACTGTCCGCGACCGACGCGCGGAAGCTGGTGGATAAACAGGGAGCATCACTCGAGGAAGTGCGGCAAGCTGCCGGGCTAAGCGGAAAACTCGAAGAAGTGAAACTGCACGCGGGCTACTACAAGGCATTCGTGGAACTGCACATCGAGCAAGGACCTTTACTCGAGCGCCAGAAGATTCCTCTCGGGATCGTCACGCAAATCGCCGCTCCTGCCAGCTTCAGGACTTCGATTGAAGGTTCTGGTGGGCACGCCGGCGGCGTATTAATGTCGGACCGTAGAGACGCATTGTGTGCTGCGGCCGAATTGATCCTGGCAATTGAAACTGCCGCGCGCACAAGCGGAGCCGTTGACACCGTGGCGACCGTGGGCATCTGCGACGTGTTTCCCGGAGCGATCAACAGCATCCCCAGCCGCGCGAACCTAACCGCGGACATACGCGACACGAATGTGGAGCGCCGCGATGCCGTAATTCGAGCGATGGAGGACGCAGGCCAAGCCATTGCCGCGAAACGTGGCGTGTCCGTCGAAACAGAACAGTTGAACGCGGATGCGCCGGCTGAATGTGATCCCGAAATCGTGGAAGCCCTTTCGCAGTCCTGCAGGAAGCATCGACAGGCGTTCGTGACGATGGTCAGCCGCGCTTATCATGACTCGCTCTTCATTTCGCGGGTCGCGCCCGTGGCGATGCTGTTTATTCCATGCCGCAATGGCTACAGCCACAGGCCGGACGAGTTTGCATCCCCTGAAGATATTCAGCGTGGCGTCGTTATCCTGGCCGAGACGCTGGCTGCGCTGGCGGGCTAATCTGGAATTTGCGTTGCTGTTTGCGCGGTACGGATCTTGGCGTAACCCGGCTTGATAACGGAGTAGATGAAATCAATGCGCCGGTCGTAGGGCAGAAACGCGCTTTTCATCGCATTAATCGTGAGTTTTTCAAAATCGTCCAGTGAGAGCCCGAACGTTTCCGCCGCAGCCTGGAACTCTTTCGTCATCGAGGTGTTGCTCATCAAACGGTTGTCCGTATTCAGAGTAACGCGAAATTTCTCCTGGTAAAAAATCTTGAACGGGTGTTCCGCCAGACTTCGCGCCGCGCCCGTGTGGACGTTGCTCAGAAGGCAAATCTCGAGGGGAATCCTTTTGTCGAGGACGTACTGTGCCAGGTCGCCCAACTTCACCACCTTGCCGTCGGCGATGGCGATGTCCTCAATCAAACGCGTCCCGTGACCAATGCGGTGCGCCCCGCAATATTGAATGGCCTGCCAGATCGATTCCTTTCCAAAACCTTCGCCCGCATGAACCGTAATGTTGAAGTTTTGCCGCTGAATATAATGAAAGGCGTCCACATGTTTCTTTGGCGGATAACCGCCCTCTTCGCCCGCCAAATCGAATCCCACCACACCGCGCTCGCGAAAATCCACGGCGAGTTCGGCCATCTCAAGCGATACGTCCATATTGCGCATCGCGCAGATAATCAAACCCGAAGAAATCCCAAATGCCTTACGACCCTCTTGCAATCCTTTGAGCACGGCCGAAATCACTTGCTGGTGCGTCAATCCGTTTCTGGTGTGAAAGATAGGAGCAAAGCGCGTCTCGAAATAAACCACCCCGTCGCGGCTCAGGTCTTCCGCCTGTTCGTAAGCCACGCGTTCGAGGCCTTGTTCCGTTTGCATCACCGCGATCGTGTGGGCAAATCCTTCCAGGTATTTCGGCAGGCTTCCTTGATTCGCGCCTTGGTGGAACCAGCGCGCCAGCTCCTCGGGATCTTCGCTGGGAAGCTGATCGTAATTCGCGCCGCGCGCCAACTCGATGACCGTACTCGGCCGCAGCACCCCGTCCAGATGTTCATGCAACAAAACTTTCGGGAGCCTTTTCAGTATGGCGCGATCCACGTTCATGGAGGCCTCCGGATTCCGCATTCTCCCATTCGCTCCCTTAAGGATAAGCCCCCGTGGCAATCCAAGGTATAGCGCGGCCATATCCGGATCCGGGCTCGTCTCGACGATCAGTGCGCGCGCAGGCCTTGGGCGCTCATCGGGACCTCTTCCGGCTGCCGCTTTCGCCTTCCCCGATCCGTCTTCCAATCTCCGCCGCGTAGGCAAGCAATCGCAAATCGCCTCCACGGGCAGCGGCGAGCTGCACACCGGCGCCGTGTTTTGCCGGGAGCGTAATCACGGGAACTCCGGCCAAACTGAACGGCGTTGTATAGCGAAGGATGCGTTGGCGCGTCTCACTGTGATTCGCGCCGGGCTGAAGGTTACACACCGGCGAACAAGGCAAAATCACGAATTCGAATTCGTGAAAAATTGCGTCCATCTTTTCCTGGAAAACCGCATGGCGCTTGCGAAGCTCCGTCAACTCGCCCGGGGGAATGGAAGCTCCCCACGTAAGCCGTTCGTTGATGCTCGCATCGAACACGGAAAAATCGCCACGGGTGCGCGATCCGTGAACCGTAGCAGCTTCGTGAGCTTGGATGGCGCTAAAAATCGCGACGGCTTCCGTCCAGAACTCAGCGTCAAAGGGAAAGATGCTTGCGCCAAGACTCTGCAAACGATCCTGCCATTTGGCGTAGCCCGCAAGCGCCTCGATGTCGCAGTCGTGAAGGAAATCGGCGCTCGCGGATCCGACACGCACTCGTGTTTCGCTTTTCAATGGCGCCTGCAGCCCTAGGAATCCTTCGGCTAACAGCGGTGCATCCCGCAAATCCTGGAAAATCCAGCCCAGCGTGTCGAAGGAAGGAGCAAGCGGACAACAACCCACCCAAAGTCCCTGTCTTCGCGCCAAATGGAGAGACGTGCGATAGCTAGCCAGGCCACAAAGAGCTGCAGGCACGCGCAGGGAACCTCCCGTGTCGGTGCCCACGGCCACCAGCGCCGACCCTTCCTGGACGCTGGCAGCGGCCCCGCTCGAAGAGCCTCCCGTGAGGCAGTTGTTTCGTTGCGGCTGCAGGCAATCGCCATAATCGGTGTTCTCGCCTGTCAAGCCATAAGCAAGAGGGTTGAGGTGCGTCTTCCCCGTGACGATGGCTCCCTGCGCACGCAGCCGGAGCGCCATCGCCGAGTCTTGCTGCGCCGGGCCATTCTTGCCGGCGTAATACCGCGAACCGCAACTGGTCGGAGTGCCGCGCAGGTCGAAGCAATCCTTGAGCGAAACCGGCAAACCGTAAAGCGGGGGCTTGGCCTGCTCGCGAAACCTTCTCTGCACTTCGTCGGCATCCCGCACAGTGTGTTCGGGCTGTAGAGAGAGGTAAACATTTTTTCCAGCGTTGCGGTTTGCCTGGGCCAGGGCCCGCTCCACCACGACCCCCGGTGCCGTCCGACCTTGCAGCAGGGCCGTACGCGTTTCCATCAGCGTGCTGGGAGCGGCGGTCATGTGCAGATTCTAGCTGGTTCCGATGTGCCGGGTGTGCTGTGCCTTTGCTTCATCTGATTCAATTTTCTGCTTATTGAGACGCTCCGGGGACGCGCTGGATTGCGCCATGGTCCGCCAGGTTCAGAATCGCCATTTTCCGCGCGAGCACGATGAAATCTACATGGGCAAGCTTGTGCGCTGCACCGCCGCCACGCTCGAGACGCGCCATCGCTGCGGCAACGGTTTTCCGCGAATTACCTCGACCATTTCCGACTTCTCGAAGCCATCGACTCTGCTAGCCTGCGTGGATTTCTCCGGGCCGTCGCACCTGTTGCATCCTCTGCCACTGCGGGCCGGCGGTCACAGAGAAGCGCAGCTTGATCCGTGGGCTCGCGCCAGTTGAAGCTCGATCCTTATCCCTTTACCGAGTCGTTGTTAACTTTTGAATATAACTAAAGCGCGCCACATCGATCGGAAACCAGTCGTGAAATTGCAAGAACGTTGCGCGACAGTGCCCGTCGGGACGCTTTAAATGAAAGCAAGCGCAGCGTGATTCGACGAACCGTTAAAACCTCAGGCTAAGCGACATTTGAATCTGGCGCGCGCTGCCAATGGTCTTGTTCACGCTGCCCAATCCAAACGGGCAGTTGTAAAAACCGCTCGTTTCATTAGAGGTGCCGCAACCGGTTGGCAACGGTGTCGTTCCCTGAATCGGAAAACCGTTGTAATACTGGTTTTGCTCGACATCGTCGATCGGAATGTCGAAGCTCGGTGTGTTGGTCACGTTGAACACATCGAAGCTGAATCGCAGCGTCATACGTTCGTTGATCTCCGTCATTTTCACGATGGACATATCCAGCCGCTCTTGCCAGGACTGCCGGAAAATATTGCGCTGTCCGGTCGTGAAAGTCGTCTCATAAGGATCGTTGGAAGGAATTGCGCCGTTGAGAGCGCCGGGCTGCAGAAGCGGAATCGTGAAGCAAGCCGCATTGAGCGCCGGGCCGTTCACGCCAATCTGTCCGGTGAGCGCCGTTTTCGGCGAACATCCGGGAGCCAGCGGTACGATCGGGTTGGTGATGCCGTCGGAAACGCCGTAATACAAGCTGCCAACCGCGCCGCTGTAATCAATCACGCTGAACGGCTGCCCGCTCTGGTAAATGCCAACGCCTTCGAGCGACCAGCCGTTCGTGAATCGGCCCTTGATGGACGCGTCCGGCGCCAGTTTCGGCAAATCGAAAACAAAGCTGAAGTTGAATACGTGCGTGCGATCGAAGTCCGAAGTACCGTACGCTTCATGCAGGTTCAGCGGGTTATTGCCGTTGTAGAACAAGCCCAAAGCACTCTGCTCGTCCGTGGCATGGGAGTAAGTGTAGGAGAAGCCGATGCGGAAGTTATGGCTCATGCGCTTTTCGACGTGCGTCTGCAATGCGTTATAGGCCGAGATACCGGCAGCGTCGTAGCTCTCCGATTCCGAAGAATATCCGACGTAAGGTACGCGGAGATCGATATTCCCGCCTTCATACGTCGAGAGGTAATTTCCCGGAGAAACATTTGACCCAGGTATCGCCGGTAGGGCGATTGGACTGCCACTGGAGTTAAGGATGGTGTAGCCGTAGCTGTAGTATTGGCCGTTTATGGGATGACTTGGTGAAGCAATCTGCGCCTGGTTGAAGGGCACCGGAATTACCAAGTGGCGTCCCAGGTTACCCACGTAGCCGATCTGAATGGCGATGTCGTTACGTGGCTGCCACTGGATATCCAGCATATTGTTGATGGTATATGGCAGCTTGTTGTTGCGATTGTATACGGCGAAGGAAAAGAGCGATGCCCCGTTGATGATCTGCGATGCGGAAGGCAGGTAGTTCAGGATATTTGCGGGGTTGCCGCTTGGCGGCGGTTGCAAGGCGTTGCCCCAGGGAGCGGCCAGAGAGCCGCCGGTGGGCGATGTCGGGTCGCAGGTCGGAATATAACCTTGGTACGGGGCTGTCTGAGACGAACAAACCTGCGAATTTACAAAGGGCGGCGCTTGATTGAATCCAAATGGCCCGCCAGCGATAACACCGGCGGCAAATCCGGGCGACAAATAGGTAAACAGTTCGCCTCGGTCATAATAAAGTCCGGTTCCGGCACGCACCACCACTTTGCTGTGGAACATTTCCGGACTCCAGGCGATTCCTAAGCGCGGCGCAAAGCCCCATTGCCGGCCGGTGAGCGTGCTGTTGCTGACGCCCTTTGTGGGGAATTCCGTGTTGTTGCCTGCGACAATGAAACCGCTGGAGGTGACGGTACCGGTGTTTTGATCGTAGGAGTACAGCGACGGATCAAAATTATAGATGCGCCCGTACTTCTCGGTAAACGCGCCGTTCCAGTCGTAGCGCAGGCCCAGGGTGACGCTGAGATTGGGACGGAACTGGTAACGATCCTGGAGATACATCCCGCTGTCGCCAGCGCGCAAATAACGATTGGCGTTCCCCTGCAGGTACGCGGTGGTCACAAAACCGTCCGACGTGTATGGCGTGACCAGCCCTTGCACGAATTGAGAAAAATCCGCAATGCCGATGTTCCCCTGATTGGTACGCTGGTCTCGCGTGTTCAATTGCGTGTACGAGTAGCTGCCGCCGAACGTGATGGTATGTTTGCCCAGAGTCCAGATGGCATTTGCCGAAGGCATGAAGCGATTTTGGAAGACGCCGGTGAACGCTCCTTGAGACGCCGAACCTTGTCCGATCGTGAGCGCGGCGTTGGCAACCGGCGCCGGATTGGCGCAATTTGGGCTGGTATTCGGGCATCCGGTGTTGTAATCGGCGGTGTTGCCGAAATCGTCGACGATGGTGATGCCGGGGAAGACAGGCGAGCCGAAAGTGTTGATGCCGAAAGGCACCGGACCAAACGGCTGCGAGATCGTGCTGTACACCTTTTCTCGGATGAAACCGAATGTTTCGGTGATGCTCAGTGTGGGACGCACGGTTTGCGTGTTGGTGATGGAAGCAACCTGGCTGCCGGCATCCAGATGCTGCGCGAATCCCGCGACGCTCGAATACGCATAAGGCGCCGTGGTGGGATCGTGCTGGTAGTAATACTTCAACGCTACCGTGTCCTTGGCGGTGGCGTTCCAGTCCAGATCGGCAACCGCCTGGTCGGATTTGAATAAAGCTGTCCCGGGAACTATGGCGTTTTCCGGGAAATTCACGGTGGGAGTACTCCCGTCCGCGGAAGGAATCAGATATTGGCCGTTGGGAAATTTGTAATTCAGCAACTGGTAAGCAATCGGGCTGATGTCTCCGGGGCCATTGCCAACGACCGGATTCACGGTCGCCGGAAAATTGCCATTCACTACGTTGGCTATGGCTGTCGGGCTGCGATCGTTGGTGAGCCCGTAAGGCACTGTAAGGCGCGACAGTCCGATCTCCTGATCCGACGAGTGGATCTGCTGGTAGCTGATAAAACCGAAAAGTTTGTCCTTGATGAGCGGGGCACCAAGGGTGCCACCGATATCATTGCGATGAAGTTCAGGATTTTTCTGGTCGGCGGGGATGTTGGGATCAGCCTTAAAAAAGAAGGGAGCCGCGTTGATCCAATTGGTGCCGCGATGGACATACGCCTGGCCGTGGGTCGTGTTGGTGCCGGAAGCTGTGCTCATGTCGATGTGTGCGCCGCTGGTGGAACCTTGTTGCGCGTCGTACATGGACGTATTCACGCGCAGTTCCTCGATGGATTCCGGAGCTGGCGTTGGCAGCGCCTGACCAATGGCCAGATAAGGCGAAGCCGTGCTCTGGATGACGGCCGCACTGGAGCTCGCGGCGCCGCTGACACCCGTATTGTTCACGACTCGCGCGGAAGCCACCTGGCTGGTGCTTTTCCCGTTGAACAGGTTGCTGGCATCCACCCCGTTGAGAAGAAAACTGTTACTGGTGTCGCGCTGGCCATTGGCCCAGATCGGTTGGTTCCCGAGTCCACTGTTCGCTCCGGTGCCGCTTGGCAGCTCAGCGTTGACCCCGGGCGAAAGAATAGCCAACCCGGTAAAACTTCCCGTCGGTAACGGAATGGACTCGATTTGCTGTTTTTCAAGGATGTAACCGTTGGTGGTGTCCTCGGCGTTCATGAGCGGCGTCGCTTCTACAGTGACCGTGGTGCCAACTTGGCCGACTTTCAAGGTGGCATTGACGGTCGCGGTGCGATCGGCCTGCACCACGATGGAGGGAATCTTCAGCGTGACGAAGCCGTCGTGGGTAAAGGTGAGTGTGTACGCGCCGATCGCCAGATTCACGAAATCGTATGTGCCCACGTTTGTCGTTTTCTGCGTCCGTGTGAGCTTTGTGCCGTCCGCAACCAGCGTCACTTGCGTTTCCGCGACGGCCCCACCCGATGCGTCCGTCACCACTCCCGTGATGCCGCCCAGCGTTTGCTGCGCGTGTGCAGCAAATGGAAAAAACAGGAGCAGCGCATAACAGAGACATGTCGCCAGGAAGTACGGAACTTTTTGTGCTGTTTTTGCCATTCGGTGATGCCTCCGGGAATTCTCAATCCAGGCGCCGCTGCCAGCACCGTGCAGCAATGAACCAAGCAATCTTGTCGGTAAAGGGAATGTCCGGCTTGGCCCGCCTGCGTGCCAATTGTTCCAAGGAAGCTATGCCAAATCGAGGAAGAACCGAAATGCAAACTTTCGCTGTTCTGAATTCGTTTTTCCATTTCTGAGGAAAACTCTGCGCGCTATGAGTTCGACACCCAGACTGCGGCCTGAAGTCGGGAGCGACGGCAGAGGCCGCGGCAGTTCCTTTCAAAACAATTTTCGACTGGGCAATATGGACTTTTGGATGGAAGCACTTACCGTAAACATGGGCTCGTTTACGACCTGGCTGAAACGCAGGTTCATGGCCACGCTGCAGAGCAGATAGGCGTGCACTTCAAGAAAGCGCCAGCGGCTGACGAGCAGGTCGATCATACGGAAAGTTGCCCCGCGCGCCGCCGTTACGGCATCACTCGCCGATTCGACGACCACCCATGCATCGCCACTCGCGCCACTTGGCGCCGAGGCCGACTCGATCATTGGGCCAGAAAGCGCCTGGCGCTTGTGCAACCCGAATCGTAGCGTCACCTCCGCCGGGCACTCGATCCCGTTCATGCAAACCTCGCCGTCTCCCTGGGCCGCATGGGCGTCGCCCGCGGAAAACAAGGCTCCCTCGTTCAATACCGGCAAATACAGCACGGATCCGCTGCACAATTCGCGCACATCCATGTTGCCGCCGAAAATCCCCGGGGGACGCGTGCGAAACTCTCCATTCTCGGCTGGCGCCACGCCCATCACTCCGCAAAACGGGAGCAGCGGAACGACCGCGGGAGCCAGGGATCGCGTCTCGGCGTCTTCGAGTTGCCAGTGAAAAAGATACGGCTGCGAAAACCTTTCTTTCAGAAAGCCCAGGCCGCGGACAACGCCGCTCCAACCCCAACCTTTATGTTCGACTCGTTCCACTTTCACTTGCAAAACGTCGCCCGGCTCTGCACCCTCGATGAAAATTGGTCCGGTCAAAGCGTGTATACGGCCCCGGTCGATCTTCAGGAAGTCTTCGAGAAACATTCCTGGGCGGAGCTGCGAACCGCTGGAGTCCAGGCATTCCATGTGTACGGTGTCGCCGGCGGCAATCCGCAGCCTCGGCGGGAGGTTGCGGTTCCAGCGGGAATGAGTCGGTTCCGCAGGGAGATGGTGCTCAGCCACAGTTCACCTAAATCTCAGCGATCACTTGCAACTTGACCAGCGCATTCCTAGGCAACGCCGATGGCCGTACGGGCGTGCCGGCCTTCGTCGCCGACAATTTCTGCCAACAAATCAACTTCTCCCACGAACAAATATCGCGACACTCTAGCACATCGTGCACCCCGATGAGCTTTCATCGAATTTTTCCGTGGCGGGCAGCACCAGGTGCGATAGCATGTGCCATGCCCCGACGGTTGCCGCGGCTCGCGTTCGCGGGTCTCTTTCTTATCGTCGTTACGAATTCTTTCTGCATTCCTTCGGCCGCATCACAAGAGCAAGCAGGCGAAACGGCAGAGAAGTTCAAGCTGTCATTGCGCCCGGCGCGGACTTCTCCCCTGGATCTGGAAGTCACCGGCGACCTGCTTGGCCTGCCACAGGGTTCCGCCCGTTACATCCAAAGAGAAAATCTGCTAAAGCTTCCGCAGGTGAAATACGCGGGAGCTACCGATGGCAACCTCACGGTGGCGGCCGAAGTCAGCGGCGTGCCGCTGGAAGAACTGGCGCGGCGGCTGAACGCAAATACCGAGTCCAGCTTGATGATTGCCGTCTCGAGCGACCGCTACCACGCGTACTATCCGCATTCCTACGTTACATCGCACCATCCAATTCTCGTACTCACGATCAATGGGAAATCCCCCGGAGAGTGGCCAAAAGATGGCGAAGGTCTTGGTCTCTCCTTGGGGCCTTATCTGATTTATCAAAATCGCTTCATTGCCAGTTTCCGGGTCCTGTCTCAAGCCGAAGCGCCGCAAATTCCTTGGGGTGTCGTGCGTCTGGATTTTCGGAATGAGCGCGAAGTTCTCCAGGCGATTCTGCCGCGCGGGCCACGCGCGAACGACGACTCCGTACAAGCCGGCTATCGCATCGCGCAGCAAAATTGTTTTCGTTGCCACAACATGGGCCCGGAAGGCGGCACCAAAGCAGGCAGGCCGTGGCTTGTCCTGGCCGCCTGGGCCACCGCCGCGCCGGAATACTTCTCCGCGTATGTTCGCGATCCCAAGTCGAAAAATGCCAACGCGGAGATGGCTGGCAACCCGAACTACG
Source organism: Candidatus Acidiferrales bacterium (assembly GCA_963742325.1). Taxonomy (GTDB): domain Bacteria; phylum Acidobacteriota; class Terriglobia; order Acidiferrales; family UBA7541; genus Acidiferrum. The sequence goes on from CAVULB010000003.1 coordinate 184,466, forward strand.
ACGATGCCACCATCGACGCTTTGCTTTCCTACTTCCGAACCTTCCTTGCGCGGGAGAAACCATGACTTCGCGCGCCGCCAAAATGTTGCTCGTCTTTGGCGCCGCTCTGTATTTCAGCGTCGTCGTGTTCACAAACCTCACCGACTACCAACCCAACTTCGAATTCGTTCGCCACGTCCTGATGATGGATTCCACTTTCGTCGACGGCCGCTCGATGTGGCGCGCCTTGAACGCGCCGGCGTGGCATGTCGCGTGCTACGGCACGATTGTCTTGTGGGAATTGAACGCGGCGATTCTTTGCTGGTGGGGCGGCTTTCGGCTGGCAATGGCTTTGAAGAAAGATGCGTCAGCGTTTCGCCAGGCAAAGAATCTCGCGATCGCCGGGCTGACCTTGAACCTGCTGATGTGGTTGGTCCCCTTTCTTACGGTTGGCGGGGAGTGGTTTCTGATGTGGCAATCCAAGGTGTGGAACGGTGAACAATCCGCGTTTCGGATGTTCACCGTGGTCGGAATCATTCTGCTTTTGCTGCTGCAGCCGGAAGCTGAAGAACAGCGGCCCTAGCTTTCCGCCAGCACCGGCTTGCGATTCCGTCGCCGCAAGAGAAACCAACAGAGTCCCGCGACAAGATAAGCCAGATAGATAAGCGGCAGTTTGCCGTAGGGGCCTTCGGGAACGGGATACAGGTTTCCAGCCAGCGCGAGCAGCATGGCGCAACACGCCAACCACGGAATGATCTGCGCTCCCGGGCGGTAAGCGTTGTGATCTCGCAGGTAGCGCGGCAAAGCAACACTTACCAACGCGTAGGTAACGATAAAACCGTAGGTCGCCAGCGATCCCATCCAGCCATAGACGTCCAATCCACTTGCGCCGCGAGCTGCAAGAATTGCGACCGGTAGAACCGCCGCCGTGCCGGTCACGATGATCGCCAGGGTCGGTGTCTCATTTCGCAAATGCGTTTTACGCAGCGATTTGTGCGCCAGGCCGTTGTGAGACATCAGAAGCAGCACACGCGCCGCCGCGGTTATGCACGCGAGCGTTCCGGCAAACATACTCACCAAGGCGCCGATGTCGATAAACAATCCGAGGATCGGAAGGCCGCCAACTTGCGCAAGCACGCGCATCGGAGCCTGGCTGGTGCCAAGGTCCTGGCCGGCGCTGCGCAGACCCAGCACTTCTGCATAGGCGCAGGCGATAAACATCGCACCGGCCAGCAGCGCGCTCTGCATCACGGCGCGAGGAATCGTCTTTAAAGGATCACGCGCCTCTGCGCCAAGCGTCGTGGCACTCTCGAATCCCACGAAACTGAATAACGCCAGCACCAGTCCCAGCCGCAATCCACTGCCGCTCATACCGCGCAGCCGCACTTGGTCCCCATCGAGGTGCCAGCCATGGCGCACGAGAACGGCGGTCACCACGATCAAGATAAACGACACGGAAACCGCTTCGATCCAAAGCATCAAGCGCGCGGAGATCTTTACGTCGCGCCACGCGATCCAGATCGAAATCGCCGCCACAAAAATCGCCAGCAGCGCCGCAGAACTGCCGCGGCCCGTCGCGTCTCGTAGCAGCAGATCGCCGTAATGATAGAAACCGCCAATCACGCTCGCTCCCGTTGCCACATAGGCCAGCAGAAGACTCCACGCCGCCGTGGCTCCGAGCGACGGAGGGAGAACGATCGAGGCGTATGTGTAGAGCGAACCGGGTGAAGCGGAATAACGTGCGAACTTCCCGATGCACAAGGCGACCAGCAGAACCGCGATTGTCGCCAGAACGTACGCAAGCCACGTCCCGTTTCCGGCGAGCGCGCACACGAGCGGAATGGTTGCCGCCGGTGTGGTCGTCGGCGCAATGGTGGAAACCGACTGCGCGAGCGTCTCCATCGGCGAAAGCGCTTCGCGCCGCAACCCGTAGCTGCCCGTCTGAACAGGGAATTGCGCCTGGTCCTGCATCGGCCTCCGCTCTTGCTGCCGCGTTTTAGCGGCCGCGTAAAGGTGGCTACGATACAGGCCCCGCCTATTTGGCGCAAGGTGTGATTTGAGTTTTATCCGTGGGGCCGTAAAACCTCGGCTCGCGCTGCAGGGCGGGGATATAGCCTGAGCAGGCGACTGGATATGCCTTTCAGGCTGTTGACCAGAGTCGAAATCGAATGCTTCGGAGGATAGTTCACAAGCAAGTGAAGGTAATCTAGTTCGCCATTCATTTCGACAGGCTGGGCTTCGAAGTCATTGCAACCTTTTCGAAGATGCGTTTGCGTCGTTCGATCGCGTCGGCGTCAAATATCTTCTTTCGATACTTTGTGACAAAGGGCAAGGGAACATGGTCTATGGTGCTATCAAGTGAGATTCGCCCGGGCAGACACCGTGTTTTTCAGCTTCATGTATGCCAGGACGAGCAAAATGGCAATCGCCGAATGTGAAGCGAAGGCGTTGTCGGCAAACAGTGACAGCCCCGGTCTTGCTATGGGTTTAGAGAGTTTCGCCACCCGTTCCTGGCAAAACGATTCCCAGTCACGAATTCTGTAAGAAGGCGCAAGCGAAACTTCGTCGTGCGCAACGAAAACTGACGCGTGGGGGGGCGCGGACTGCGCCTGCAAGCGTCAACAGATAGGCACTGAGCTACTGTTGCTTGAGAAGCCCTGCCTTCAGGCGGCGGAGAATGTCACTTCAGGATCACTTCTTTTGTGGAGGATAGTCTTTCAACAGTTTGGCAACTCCCTGATCCAGGTGTTTCTGTTTTTTGTCCGGTTTGGCGTCCGCGTCGATCGCATTTGCCACAACGCCACGCCAAATCAACTGTTTTGTTTCCGCGTCATACATGTCCAAAACCAACTGGCCAGTGTGGACAACGGTCGTTGTCGCCGCACCCGTTCCGCTGGTTGCTCCCGCCGCCGATCCATACGATGCGCCAACATTGTACTGGCTCAATTGCTTTTCCTTGCCTCGAGCGACCTGATAACCGATGAATAGATCGGCCTTGTCGGTTTGCGACTTTTTCAGGCCCTTCTTGGCCAGTTCGGATTCCACGGTTCCCGCCAGCTGGTCCGCGGTCAATTCATCCAGGTGTTGGGCGTTCTCGATGTTCACCCAGTTGTACGTTTTATATTTGGAGAAATCCGCATTCTTGTCGTAATTCACGCTTGCGTTTTGCGCGGCCGCGCGTGCAACCGTGACGATCAACAACAGGCTTGCGAGAAAAACCCATTTCTTCATTGGAGAATCGTCCTCAACACAAAACTCGCCCGCCGACGAACCCCCGATTATACTCGTGGGGCCGCGCGCCGCCACGGCTAGTTTTACCGGAGCCAAGCCGATGCTTCGCCACGCGGGCTTTTCCAGTTAGGATACGGCAAATGAAAACAAAACCATTTTCGCGAAGAAGCTTTCTTGCGTTTTCCGCGCTGATGCCCTGGGCATGGCGCGCCGCAGCAGCGGCGGCAAAAATTCCCATGGGCATTGAAATGTATTCCGTTCGCGACGAATTAAAGAAAGATCCGCAGGAAACCGTTCGAGCGATTGCCGCAATGGGTTATCAAGGCCTGGAGTTTTACGCTCCGTATTTCGAATGGAGTCACGCGCAGGCAAAAGAGATGAAGAAGCTCCTGGATGATTTGGGGATCGAGTGCTTCTCCACGCATAACGACGCATCTTATATGAACCAGGCGAACATCCAGAAGGCCATCGATCTGAACCTCAATTTGGGCAGCAAATACGTGGTGATGGCCAGTTCCCGGCCGAAGCCGGGACTCGATGGCTGGACGGAAATTGCCGACGCGCTGAATTTTGCCTCGGAAAAGCTGGAAGCGTCGGGCTTGCAAGCCGGCTACCACAATCATCAACTGGAATTCACCCCCGTGGGTGGCGTGCGGCCCATGGAAATTCTGGCCAAAAACACCAAGCCCTCCGTAATGCTGCAACTCGACGTGGGAACCTGCCTGGAGGCAGGCTCCGATCCGGCCGCGTGGATTCGCGCCAATCCCGGTCGTATTCGTTCCGTGCATTGCAAGGACTGGGCGCCCGGCCCGGACAAAGGATATTCCGTCTTGTTCGGCGAAGGCATAGCCGATTGGAAGGCCATTTTCGCCGCTGCCGAAAGCGTCGGTGGGGCCGAATACTATTTGATGGAACAAGAAGGCAGCCGCTACCCAGAGTTCGAAACAGCGAAAAAATGCCTGCAGTTGTACCACGCGAAAGGTTTTTAGCCAAAACCAGACCCTTTTCCCGTCCGAATTGCGCTCCTTTCTCGTGCGCAGCCGGTGGCGTAGACTTCTAGGAGGGGAAGAAACTATGCCTACGAAATACGCCCTTCGCATTAATGGACAGAACGTTACCGTGGAGGCAGAACCCGATGCCAGCCTGCTCATGGTCCTGCGCGAACAACTGGATTTAACCGGCACAAAATATGGGTGTGGCGAAGGCCAATGTGGCGCGTGCACGGTGTTGCTTGACGGCCGTTCCTTGCGCTCCTGCCTCACCGCGGTTTCCACCGTTTCCGGCAAATCTGTCGTGACCGTCGAAGGCCTTGCAAAAGGCGATCGCTTGCATCCAGTTCAGCAGGCGTTTCTTGACGAAGGCGCGATGCAGTGCGCCTACTGCACCTCTGGGATGATCATGTCCGCCGTGGGCCTGTTGAACACGCGCGAAAATCCTTCCGAAGCGGAGATTCTGCACTTCATGCAGGGCAACATGTGCCGCTGCGGAACTTATCCGCGGATTGTTGCGGCCATACGAAAAGCCAGCGCGGCCAAAGCGGAGCAGGTCCGATGACCACGAGAAACGATCTGGCAGCGGGCCTGGAACCGGAGCGCTACGAACTCCACACGCCCGTGTCTGTCATTTTCGAAAGCGATCGCCGCGGCTTTTTCAAATTTCTGGGGGCCGGAATTTTCATAGTTTGCGCTGCCACGAAGGCGTCCGCGTTGCAGGAATCGGGGAGGAGCGCCCGCAACAGCGAAGACAATCTTCCCCAGGAAATCGATGCCTGGCTGCACATTGGAGAAAAAGGCGAGATCACCGTCTTCACCGGTAAAGTGGAAGTAGGACAGAACATCCGCACATCTTTGTCGCAAGCCGTGGCGGAAGAGTTATGCGTGGCCATCGAATCCATCCGCTTGGTGATGGGAGACACGCAGTTGGTACCTTTCGATATGGGCACATTCGGCAGCCGCACCACTCCCATCATGAATTTGCAATTGCGCCGCGTTTCCGCGGCCGCGCGTAACGTCTTGATGGCACTCGCGGCGAAACAGTGGAACACGGATCCCGCCCACTTGACCGCCGCCAACGGCAAAATTCTCGACCCCAAGGCTGATCGCTCCCTGAGCTACTGCGATCTCGTGAAGGGTGAGCAGATCACCGAACTCCTTCCCGCGGAAGACCCGCTCATCCCCGCCGCGCAATGGAAAATCGCTGGGCAATCCGTTCGCAAAGTCGATGGGCGCGATTTTGTGACCGGCAAGCATCGCTACCCTTCCGATTACAAACTCCCCGACATGCTGCATGGCAAAGTCCTGCGCCCGCCCTCGTTTGGAGCCACACTGGTTTCCGCGGATACGCACGCGGCCGAACAGATGCCAGGCGTTACTGTTGTCCGCGACGGTAACTTCCTCGCCGTCGCCGCTCCCACCACTGCCGATGCAGAAAAAGCTGCCGCCCTGATCAAAGCCGAGTGGAAGCCGGAGCCACAGCCCTCGAGCAAGGAACTTTTCGAGTACCTGAAGAAAAATCAAACTTCCGGCGAAGAACGCAATTTCGCCTACGAAACCGGAGAGGTCCAGAAAGTTTTCGGTTACCCCGGGCACAAATTGAATTCCACCTTTACTATTTCCTACATTGCCCACGCTCCGCTGGAGCCGCGCGCCGCAGTCGCACAGTGGAACGGCGACCAACTCACCGTATGGACCGGCACGCAGCGGCCTTTTGGCGTGCGCAGCGAACTCGCCACCGCGTTTCACCTAGCGGAAGAAAAAGTGCGCGTACTGATGCCAGACACAGGATCGGGCTACGGGGGAAAACACACGGGAGATGCCGCGCTCGAGGCTGCCCGCCTGGCGCGCGCCGCGAAGCACCCGGTAAAGCTGGTGTGGACCCGCCAGGAAGAGTTCACCTGGGCCTACTTCCGTCCCGCGGGCGTGATCGACGTGACCAGCGCCGTCGATCGAGACGGCAGGATCACCGCATGGGAATTTCATAATTACAATTCCGGGGCGGCGGGAATGCGCACGTACTATGACATCCCGAACCAGCGCATTCAGTTTCATCCCGTGAATTCGCCGCTGCGCCAGGGCTCCTACCGGGCCTTGGCGGCGACCGCGAATCACTTCGCGCGTGAAGTACACATGGACGAAATTGCTGCCTCGCTAAGGATGGATCCTTTGCAGTTCCGCCTGAAGAATTTGAAAGACGAACGTCTGCGGGCGGTGTTCGAGCAAGGCGGCAAACAATTTGGATGGGATAAACCGCGCGCTGCCCGTCAAGGATTTGGAGTGGGCGGCGGCTTTGAAAAGCTCGGCTATATGGCCACGTTCGCCGAAGTTTCGCTGAAAGCGGACACCCGCGAGATCAAACTGGAGCGCGTGCTGACGGCTTTCGATTGTGGCGCGGTCGTCAATCCGGACGGCGTGCGCAATCAATTGATTGGCGCGAATATCATGGGAATCGGCGGAGCCATCTTCGAAGCCATCGAATTTGAGGACGGGCGCATCGTCAATAATCTCTTCTCGAAATACCGGGTGCCGCGCTTCCGTGACGTGCCGCCGATGGACGCTCTATTGATCGACCGCAAGGACCAGCCCTCGGTGGGCGCGGGCGAGGCTCCCATTCTCGGGATCGCTCCTGCCATTGCCAACGCCATCTTCGCCGTTACCGGGATTGCGCTGCGTTCGCTCCCCATGGCGCCGCAGCTGGCTGCTCAGGGTTACAAATTTTCCTGAGAGCAGAACTTAGCCCGAAATTTCCGAGGACGGCGACCGTGCGGCAGCCGTCCAGCCTTTCCTCAACCTAACCGTGTCGCGTTTTAGCGCTTGCGGTGAGGCGACCTCCTGTCCAGTTCGTGCAGCAGAACGCCCGCACTTGGCGGGGGCTTCACTGCACCCTTCAGCACGATAGCCTCTGCGCCGATTTCCTTACCGTACAGCTTTTTGTTGGCGTCATTGTCTGGGCGCAGCGTGGAACCTTCGAGCGATACACCGGCAAAGGCGCCGCGCGCGCGCGAATAGCTCAGAATTTCCGCTCGCATGGTTGCGTCCGTGGCGGCGGAGGCTGTGCGGCCCACCGGCCCGGCCGCAGCGGAAGCATCCGCTCCCAGCTTGACCTTGCTCGTCAATATGCCTTTCGCGCTGCGGTCACTCATCAACAGCAGCACAAAGTCGGTCGCTTCGCCGCCGATCTGCAAACCGAAGCTTCCGCCTTCGAGAGCCATCATGGTCGGCGCGCCCCAGGGCCCCTCAAAATTGGCACCCGCCCGGCAGGTCATGACGCCGCGTCCGTAACTAGCACCCACGATGAAGGCCGCCTTCAGCACCGACGGCAACACCACGACGCAATAGGCCTTGTTCAGAACATCCTGAGGAATGTCGTCTGGCACATTCAGGATTTCCGTCATCACTTTGCCTGCATTTTCCACGCGATCGGTTTCTTTCGTATCGTCGGCAAATGCGCTGAAACTCGTAAAGGCCAGGAAGAGCGCCACGAGAATAAAACTCCAACACTTTTTCATAACCATCGCTCCTTGAGGCTTTCTGTGCCGGGACCCAGTCCATGGGTCATTTCGGCGGGCGGGGGTAATGCGAACGCGATTATAGGTCAGTCTGGAACAGAAAAGACAGAAGAAAAGCGCTAAGGTGTTTCGGGTATCTTCGCTGGAATCCGGGTTAACTCCAACGGGCACATAGTCAAGAAGCGAAAGTACGGATTGAATAAACCGAATGCCGACAAAATAGGTCGCGTTTCCGTTGATGAAATTCTCATCATTTTGTGTCAATTTTATTGACACTTTCTTCGTTTACTGCCACGATCAGCTATCCTTTCGAGTTTTCACCCTGACAATTACCACTCCGGCGCGTACGTTTAGTTGGCGCTTTCCCCGGTTGTCAGGCGCGTTCAACATGCCCGAACTTGAATGCTTTTGAGCCCGCAGGAGGCTCAAGGTTCGACACTGGTGTTGGATGACACAGTTCTCACACTCCGAACCGAATCGCCAAATGTATGAAGGGACGCCCCTTGGCATGACTCGTCCAGCGCCAAGGAATTACACCGTCAAATCACAGTTTTTCGGAAGGCGACAGGAGCTCGCAAAACGGGGGCCTGTCGAAATCTATTGAGGAGAGCAACATGGAAAACACGATGAAGAACCTGGGTGCGATGACGCTCGCCGGGGCGCTGCTGGCAGGCATTTGCCTGTTCAGCTCCCCCGCAAAGGCGGACGTTGCCGCTGCGGAAGCAACCTTTAAGGCCAAATGCGCCATGTGTCATGGCGCCGACGCCAAAGGCAAGGATGCGATGAAGACGCGCGACCTTTCTTCCGCCGATGTGCAAAAGCAGAGCGACGCCGAACTGAGTGCCATTATCAGCAACGGAAAGGGCAAAATGCCCCCGTACAAGAGCATGACGCCCGATCAGGTGAAGGACATGGTGTCCTACATTCGCTCGCTGAAGAAGTAACCAGCGGAAGGTGTCTCCGCAGACATCTGGCAGGAAACGCGGACGCTCCTACGCGCTTCGTGCAAAGAATAAACAAAAAGGAGGAAATGATGACGAAGGTTTTGTCAGCAATCGCAGTCGTCGCCATGCTCTGTCTGGCGGCATCCGTTTCGCGCGCTCAAGATGTTGCGAACGGCGAAAAGGTCTACAAGGCCAAGTGCGTCGCCTGCCACGGACCAGATGGCAAAGGTGATAGCGCCGCCGGAAAGGCCACCAAGGCGCGGGATTTCGGGTCCGATGAAGTGAAGAAGGAATCCGACGCCACCTGGACCGACATCATCGTCAAGGGCAAGAACAAAATGCCCGCCTACGACAAGAAGATCACCGACGCCGAAGTGAAGGATGTCGTTGCCTACATTCGCACGCTCGCAAAATAAGTTCGCCGGTGCGCCTAGGAAACCAGGCACACAAGCTGTTCTGTCGCGGGCCTCGGCTATCCTTCGCTGGGGCTCGTGTTTTTGCAGGGTAGCGCCAATCCGTTAGAGAAGGCGAGGACACTCGGTCCATGAATTCGAAAAATACCATTAAGGATTGGGCCAGGCTGATCTATTACCTGAGCCAGAACACCGCGAGCCTTATCGGTGTTGTATTGACGACCAGCAGCGCGGTCACCCTGATCGGCTTTTGGATTTACGATTTTATTCTGCCCGGTCCGCCGCACCCGTACATCGGCATCCTCATTTTCCTGCTCCTTCCGGGCGTGTTTCTCCTCGGGCTCATCCTCCTGCCCATCGGAATTCTTCTGCGACGCCGGAAACTGATGGCCGCGGGAGAGTTGCCCTCGGTTTATCCGGCCATCGACCTGAAGACATCCATGGTCCGCAACGGGATCGTGTTCGTCGGTCTGGCCACGGTAGTGAACTTAATGATTTTTGGATTTGCGTCCTATCGCGGCGTCTCTTATATGGACACGACCACGTTCTGCGGCCAGACCTGTCACACCGTGATGGCGCCGGAGTTCAGCGCGTATCAAGGTTCGCCGCACTCGCGCGTGGAGTGCGTCGAATGCCACATCGGTCCCGGAGCCGGCTGGTTCGTGAAGTCCAAGCTCTCCGGATTGCGCCAGGTATTCGCGGTCACGTTTAAGACCTACTCGCGTCCCATCCCTTCGCCCGTAAAGTATCTGCGTCCGGCGAGAGAAACTTGCGAACAATGCCACTGGCCCGCTCGATTCACGGGAGACAAGTTCCTGGTGAGAACAAGTTACACCGAGGACGAAAAAAACACTCCGCTCACGACCGTGCTGTTGCTGAAAGTCGGCGGGCGCACGTGGCAAGGCTCGGTCGGCATTCATGGACGCCATCTCGACGATGGCTCGCGCATCCATTACATTTCCACCGATGAGAAACGTCAGGTCATTCCGGTCGTCTACTACACGGATGACAAGGGCAAGACCGTTGAGTATGTGTCCACAGACACCAAGGTCAGCAAAGACCAACTGGAAAAGGGCGAGCGGCGCGCGATGGATTGCATCGATTGCCATAATCGCCCGACGCACGCCTTTGAACTGCCGGAGAACGCCGTGGATTTGCGGATGTCGCGCGGTTTGATCAGTCCCGAATTGCCTTACGTGCGGAAAAAAGCGGTGGAGCTGCTGAAGGTGGACTATGCGGACAGGGATACCGCCAAAGCAAAAATCACGGAAGGCCTCATCGCCTACTACCGTACCAGCTATCCCGACGTGTACAACACCAAGCGCGCGGTCGTGGAGCAAGCCGCCAGCACCACCGCAGACATTTACTTGCGCAATATCTTCCCGGATATGAAGGTTACCTGGGGCGTGCACCCGAACAATCTCGGACACAACGACTTTCCCGGTTGCTTCCGCTGCCATGACGGGTCCCACACCAGCGCGGACGGCCAGACGATCACCAACGATTGCACCGCTTGCCACAATCTTCTGGCGGTGCAGGAGGAAAAACCCAAGGTCCTTACGGATCTGGGATTGCAGTAATGCAAAATTCGTGGGCCCTCAGGGGTCCGGAGGTAGTGCCTTATGAGCTCCAGACGAGCGCGCAGGCAAGGCCGCAAATTCACTTTTTGCGCTTTGCTGATCGCCTTGGCGTGGGTGCTCGCTCCCACTCGCGCTACCGCAACACCACAAAATACCCATCCTTTGAAACAGGATGAACCATGCCTGGCGTGTCATGGCACAGCAGGCATGAAGTCCGATAACGGCAAAGACATTTCCATCAATCCGACGAAGCACGCAGCCGGCGCGCACGGAATTCTCGGCTGCCAGGATTGCCACACGTCGATCAAGGAGTTCCCGCATCCTGGCAAAGTCGCCAACGTCGCATGCAGCACCTGTCATGAGCAGGAAGCGAAACGTTTCGCCACGAGTGTTCACTCGATTCTTGGCGATTCCGCTTGCGCCACTTGCCACGGCAGCGTGCACGAACTGACCACCGCGGAAAATCTTGCGCCCGCAAAGTGCAAAGAATGTCACGCCGATGAAGCAAAAGAATATGCGACCAGCATCCATGGCCAGGCCGCGGCGAAGGGCGATCCTGATGCGGCGAAGTGTGGGTCCTGCCACGGCTCCATCCATGAAGTGAAGGCTGCCAGTGAACCGGACTCCACCGTTGCGCGCAAGAACCTGGCCGATACCTGCGCGAAGTGCCACAGCGACGCCGGATTTTTGTCTCGCCACCAGATACCTGTGGCGCATCCGGTCGAATCGTACAAGCAAAGCGTCCACGGCCGTGCGCTCGCAGCGGGCAGCGAAAAAGCCGCGGATTGCAACAGTTGCCACGGAAATCACGGTATTTACCCAGCCAAAGACGAACGGTCCCGCGTCAATCACTGGAAAGTTTCGCAAACCTGCGGGGAATGCCACGGCGAAATTGCAAAAATCTACAGTCAAAGCGTGCATGGCGCCGCCGTGGAAGCCGGCGTGAAGGATGCCCCGGCTTGTGTGGACTGCCACGGCGAGCACCTGATCCTTGACCCCAAAAACCCCGCCTCTCCGGTGAACGCCGCCAATGTCTCCGCGGAAACCTGCGGGCGCTGCCATGCGAGCACTCGCATGGCGCAACTCTACGATATCCCTGCCGATCGCGTCCCGTCCTATGCCGACAGTTATCACGGTCTGGCGTTGAAGGGTGGGAAGCTCACGGCCGCCAATTGCGCTTCCTGCCACGGGGTTCACAATATTTTCAAGTCCGCCGATCCGCGCTCCACGGTGAACGCCGCGAACCTGGCGAAAACCTGCGGTCAATGCCACACGGGTGCCAATCAGGCTCGTTACGCCATCGGAGCGATTCACGTGCAAACCGGTTCCGGGCCAAATCATCCGGTGGTGCGCTGGATTCGCTGGACGTATCTGATTCTTATCCCCGTGACGCTTGGCTTCATGCTGCTCCACAATTTGCTGGATCTGCTCAGCAAGTTACTGCGCCGCAAGCCGCGTCAGGAAAGCAGTGAAGTGGCGCTGCGCATGAATTTATGGTTCCGCATCGCGCACTGGGGCATCATGGCAAGTTTCCCCACGCTGGTTGTTACCGGCTTCGCGCTGAAGTTCCCCGACAGTTGGTGGGCCAAGCCGTTGTTGTTGTGGGAGGCAAACACGGGTGTGCGCGGTGGATTGCACCGTACAGCGGCCGTGGTGATGATCTCCGCCACGGTATTTCATTTCATTCATCTGGGGTTGCAGAAGAAAGACCGCTCTTTTGTTTGGGCTATGATTCCCACCGTAAAAGATGCCACGGACATGCTGGGCGTCTTCCAGTACAACCTCGGACTAAGGAAACAAGGGCCGAAATTCGCGAAATTCAACTACGCGGAGAAAATGGAATATTGGGCATTCATGTGGGGCACCATGGTGATGGCCCTTTCCGGATTCCTGCTGTGGTTCAATAATTTCGCGTTGCGCCATTTTCCAAAGTGGATTACAGATGCCGCCACGGCGGTGCACTGGTATGAAGCGCTGTTGGCAACGTTCTCCATTTTGATCTGGCACTTTTATCTGGTGATCTTTGATCCTGCCGTCTATCCGATGGACACCGCATGGCTCGATGGAAAAATTCCCGCGGACCATTACCGCCACACGCGCCCTGCCTATTATCGCGAGCTGGTGAAACAGGGGTTGGTCCAAACGCCGGATGCTTCCGAGGAAGCAGTAAAACCACCAGAACTCGTGCACGGCGACGACTAAAAAACAGTAGCGTCGCTTGACCTTAAACGCTTGCTGCCGGTGTGGTAGTGTTGCTTGGGAGCTTGCCGGCGCCATGCCAATTCGCACGATCATCGAGCCATTTCGCATCAAGAGCGTCGAGCCCATCCGTGCCACCACCCGCGCCGAACGCCAGCAACTGATACACGACGCCGGCTATAATCTGTTTCTGGTCCCTTCGGAAGCTATCCTTATCGATCTGCTCACCGATTCCGGCACGTCCGCCATGTCCACCGAACAATGGGCCGCGATGATGCGCGGCGATGAATCCTACGCCGGTTCGCCGAGCTTCACGCGCTTCCGAAACTCCGTGCAATCCATTTTTGGCTTTCGCCATGTGATTCCGACGCATCAGGGCCGCGCCGCCGAACGCATTCTGTTCAACGTGATGTGCAAGAAAGGCGACATCGTTCCGAACAACACCCATTTTGACACCACGCGCGCGAATTGCGAATTTGTGGGCGCGCAGGCACTGGACATTGCGATCCCGGAAGCCAAGGAGCCGTCGCTTCTTCATCCATTCAAGGGAAACATGGACACGGCTCGCTTGACGGAGTTGCTCGAGCGCGAAAGCGCCGGGAAAATTCCGCTGGTGATGCTCACTGTCACCAATAATTCCGGTGGCGGGCAACCCGTGTCGCTCGCGAATATTCGCGATGTGAAACAAATCTGCAAAAGCCACGGCATCCCGCTGTACATTGACGCTTGCCGCTTTGCGGAAAATGCCTACTTCATCAAAATGCGCGAACCGGGCTACGCGGACAAAACGCCGCGAGAAATTGCCCGGGAAATGTTTTCCTACGCCGACGGCTGCACCATGTCCGCCAAGAAAGACGGCCTCGCCAATATCGGCGGCTTTCTTTGCACCAATGACGACATTCTCGCTCAACAGGAAAAGGATCTGCTGATTCTCACGGAAGGTTTCCCGACGTACGGCGGACTGGCAGGCCGCGACCTGGAAGCCATCGCCGTGGGCTTGAACGAAGCCCTGGAAGAAGATTACTTGCACTATAGAATCGCCTCCACCGCCTTCCTGGGTAATCACGTTTCCAGCGAAGGTGTGCCCATCGTGCTGCCGCCTGGGGGCCACGCCATCTACATCGATGCCCGCGCGTTCCTGCCGCACATTCCGGTAGAGCAATTCCCTGGGGTGGCGCTGGCCGTGGAACTTTACCTCGAGGGCGGAATCCGTTCCGTGGAAATCGGCACGCTCATGTTTGGCGAACATGCCTCCATGGACCTGGTCCGGCTGGCCATTCCACGCCGCGTGTACACGCAAAGCCACATCGAGTATGTAGTGGAGGTGATTCTCGACGTTTGGCGCCGGCGCCAGCAGATTCACGGCTACCAGTTGGTGCAGCACGCGCCATTCCTCCGCCATTTCACTGCGCGCTTAAAGCCTTTGCCGGCCTGACACCGCACCGAGAAAACCGCTCTATCCGCCTTTTCCCGTTAATTCGTGGCGTCAATTTGCCAGCGCGATGTGCGAATCCGGTTTCCGTCGGTTATTCTTAGGCGCATGGCGACCCTTACCATCGATCCCGGCCTGAAGCTGAAATGTCCGCGCATCTCGCTGGGCTTCCTGACCGGCCGGGTGGTGCCGCGGGAAACCCCCGCGGGCCTGCTGGAAGAAATGAAAGTACGCGAAACAGAAATTCTGCACCTTCCTGAACCGCGCACCTTGTTGGAATCCTCGAAGATCCTGGCAACGCGCGCCGGCTACAAGGCTCTGGGTAAAGATCCCGCGCGTTACCGTGGCTCGGCCGAAGCATTGCTACGCCGTCTCTTTTCCGGCAAGGGCTTCCCGCAAATCAATTCCGTCGTGGATATCATCAACCTGATCTCCGTTGAGAGCCGTTTGCCCATCGGCCTGTACGACCTCGCGCACGTAACCGGCGATATCGTCTTTCGACCAGGCCGCAGCGGCGAAACCTACAAGGGCATCGGTAAATATGACTTAAACCTCGAGGGTTTGCCGGTTTTTTGCGATGGCTACGGCCCGCACGGCAGCCCGACAAGCGATTCCGAACGCACCATGGTCACAGAATCCACGCGCAGCATTGCCGCTATCCTGGTTTCCTTCGGCGGCGCCGAGGGATTGCAATCCTCCTGTCAGCGCATGATTTCTTTGCTGCAAAAATATGCCGAAGGCCAGGACCTTCAGTTCAGGGTGTGCTGGTAGCGCCAAAGTCGCGCGCTTATCCTGGCGATGGTCGCTGCATGGTGGTTCGACCGCACTTGCGGGTAAGATGAAGGCCGCCACCCGATGAACAATACTATTCACCCCATCGCCAGTCTTCTGGCCGCGGTCGCTCGCGGGATCAGTGGCGTGCAGGTGCAATGGGCGGGTTGCCAGCCGGACGAACGCCAGCGCATTTATTTCGCCAATCACAGCAGCCATCTCGATTTTGTGGTTTTGTGGTCGGCGTTGCCTTCGGAAATTCGCGCAAGGACGCGCCCTATCGCCGCTAAGGATTATTGGGAAGCAACGCCGCTGCGTCGTTACCTGGCACAGAATGTCTTCCACGCGGTATTCCTCGAACGTGTCTCCAGCCACAAAGCAAAGAGTGCGGACGAACCCCATTTCGCCGGCCGCCACCTGATCGAGGCCATGGCTGAGGCGCTCGGCGCGGAAAATTCCCTGATACTTTTTCCTGAGGGCACCCGCGGCAGCGGTGAAAAAGTTGGTCCCTTTCGATCGGGCCTGTATCATCTCGCCCTGCGACGGCCCGATGTGGAATTGGTGCCGGCTCATCTGGAAAATCTCAACCGCATTTTGCCCAAAGGTGAATTCCTACCCGTGCCCATGCTCAGCTTGCTGACCTTTGGCAAACCTCTTCATGTGCAACCCGATGAAGACAAGGATGCGTTTCTTGAACGTGCGCGCGAGGCCGTCGCCGGCCTTCGCCGGATTGGATCCGCCTGATGTTCGAAGCGCTCCACGACGCAAAATTCGATTGGTTATACGGCGGCGTTCTGTTCCTGCTGCTCGTCTCCACCTTGATGGTCAGGATTCTCAAAACTCGCCACCGCGCCGATGACAGCCGCACGACCATCGACAATTTCAATGCGCGCATTCGCGCGTGGTGGAAGATGACCGCTATCTTCGCGGTAGCCGTCGCCAGCGGACGGATCGGCTCGCTGATCCTGTTCGGCATCATCTCCTTCCTGGCGATGCGCGAATACATGACCCTGGTGCCCACGCGCCGCGGCGATCACCGCACTTTGTTCTGGAGCTTCTTCGTCATCATGCCGCTGCAGTATTACCTCGTCGGCATTCAGTGGTACGTTTTGTTCGCCATCATGATCCCGGTATTGGCCTGCATTTACATTCCTCCCAGCATCGCCATCGCCGGAGACACGGAACATTTCCTGGAGCGCGCCTCCAAGATTCAGTTCGGCATAATGGTGTGTGTGTACTCGCTGAGTCACGCGCCGGCGCTGCTTTTGCTGAAAATTCCCGGCTTCGAAGGACACGATGCGCGCTTGCTGCTTTATCTCGTGATCGTCGATCAGATGAGCGATGTTCTCCAGTACGTCTGGGGCAAGCTCATTGGAAAACACAAAATTGCCTGGCGCGTCAGTCCCAATAAAACGTGGGAAGGATTGGCCGGGGGGGTCCTGAGCGCGACCGCTTTGGGCACCGCTCTTTGGTGGGCTACGCCGTTCACGCCGTTGCAGTCCGCCGGAATGTCCCTGCTGATTTGCGTTCTGGGTTTCAACGGCAGCCTGGTGATGAGCGCCATCAAACGCGATATCGGCATCAAGGATTTTGGCGTCGTGGTCGAAGGACGCGGCGGCATCCTCGATCGCATCGATTCGCTCTGCTTCGCCGCGCCGATCTTCTTCCACCTGGTCCGTTATTTATTTGTGCCGTAATTGCCCGGCGCTTCAGCGTGTCGCATGCTCCACTTCGGATTGTTCTGCCTGCCGCGTTTTCAGGAATCCCCGTGCCGCCAATAATTCCGCATTGAGTAGCGCCGCGCCCGCCGCACCACGCACCAGGTTGTGCGACAGTAACGTCAGTTTCACGTCCAGCAGCGGGCATTCCCGCACACGCCCGACCACCGCGGCCATTCCGTGGCCGGCGTTCGCGTCTTTTCGGGGCTGGGGCCGGTCGTCGCCATCATGCACCACAACCGGGTGTTTCACCGCCGTCGGCAAGGCCGCCAGCTCCTCGGAAACCTCGAAGCTGCGCAACGCTTCTCGCACTTCCGCGATCGTCGCCGTTTTCTTCAGGCGCACGGAGACGCATTCGAGGTGGCCGTCAACCACCGGCACGCGATTGCAGTGCGCGCTGATTCCCAAACCGGCATCGATGAAGCGCTTGCCGTCCCACTTCCCCAGCAACTTCTGCGGCTCCGCTTCCATTTTTTCTTCTTCGCCGCTGATGAACGGAACCACGTTTCCGAGCGCGTCCATGGCGGGCACTCCGGGATATCCGGCTCCGGAAACCGCTTGCAGCGTCACCACAAACAATTTCTCCAAACCAAAGGCATCGGCCAGCGGCTTCAGCACCAGCACCAGCCCCGCCGTCGAACAATTCGGATTGGTGACGATGAATCCGGAATCGTAACCACGATTCTTTTGCTGCACAGGAATACAGTTCACGTGCGCCGCGTTCACCTCGGGAATCAGCAGCGGCACATCCGCATCCATGCGGTGGTTTTTGGAGTTGCTCACGACCGGATACCCCGCGCGCGCAAACCGCTCTTCGGCTTCACCGGCCACCGAGGAATCGAGCGCCGAGAAAACAAAATCGCAATCCAGCGTCGGCTCGAGATCCTTCACCACCAGCCCACGCGCGCGCTCCGGTACCGGTCCTTCCAGATGCCAGCGCGCGGCGTCCGCGTACGTTTTCCCCGTGGACCGCTCCGAAGCCGCAACGGCGCTCAGCTCAAACCACGGATGGTCCGCCAAAAGCTTCACCAGCCGCTGCCCCACCATACCCGTAGCGCCCAGTACGCCCGCGCGCCATTTCTTCGAATTTCCTCGAGCGCTCATGCCAATCCTCCGTTTTGTTGAGAGCCAATGCGCGTACCCCGGGCCTCGGGCTTAAATGTATTCCTGACCCAAACCGTCATTTCCGTTTGCGCCGCCAGCGGCAGCACGTGCGGGTGCAACACTTTCGCTCCGCTCGCCGCCAGCGCGTGAGCCTCGTCATAGCTCAATTCCTGCAGCAGCATAGCTTCCGCTGAATCCTTCGGATTCGCGGTATAGATTCCATCCACATCGGTCCAGATCACCAATTCCTCAGCGTCCACCACATGCGCAATCAGAGCGCCGGAAAAATCCGAGCTGTTGCGGCCGAGCGTCGTGATTCGCCCGTCCCGCGTGGCGCCGATGAACCCCGTCACCACCGGAATGATTCCCGCTTCCAACAATGGCAACAAAATCTCGCGCCCGCGGCGCCGGGTGTGTTCTAGATGTGGCTGGGCGTCTCGAAACGTGTCGCATGTCAGTACAAAATCCGAAGAAGCTACCGGCACCGCCGTCACGCCCGTCTTGCCGAGCGCCGCCGCAAACAGCCGCGCCGCATAGCGTTCGCCGAAAGAGGCCAGCCGGTCAAGCAAAGCCCCGTCCGCTTCCACCTGACCGTGCAATGGAACATCGTGCAACAGATCGTCAGTCAAAAGCCCGAGCTCTTCCTGCACCCGCTCTTGTTCCACAGCTTCGAGGCATAACTCCGCGAGGGTGAGGCGATGCAACTCCGCAATGGATTCGGCTTCCTTGCGCGCTTGCAGGTTCTTACTTTGGCCCAACCACGCGCCCACCTGCAACAGCCGGTCCGTCACGCCCTTCATTGCGGAAACGACCGCGGTAACCGGACGCGTGCGCGACTCTTCCTCGGCAAGGCGTGCGGCGTGGAGCAATCTCTCGGCTCCCAGCAACGAGCTGCCACCAAATTTAAAAGCAATGACGTTCCGGAGCAAGGCATGTTCGGCCGGGAGCGCAACCACTCGTTCGAGAGTAATGCCTCGCTGGTGAGGGCCTGACTCACCCTCGGCGTTGTGACTTACTTCTTGCTGTTCCTGGGCCATGACCATCGCTCCTTGGTTTTTTTTCTGCCGGAGCGGCTCTGGAGGGAGTTTAGACTAAGAAACCCACCGCCAGGTTCGCTTCCGGCGGTGGGTTTGGAAACTTTTTCTAGCTGGCTAGCTGTTTCTCCCCGCGCCCGAAGCGATTGTAGTGCGCATAATAGTGGACGTAGTCGACGTGGAGGACTTGGTCGACGGAGAGGAAATTCGCTTCGTGGCAATAGCCAGCATGCGCAAAGAATAGCATGGCTAGCCGAATTTCCAATGGAATTTTAGGAAATTTTGCGCGAAGATCCTGGAGCGAACATAAAGCGAATTAGCGGCTTCTACGTCTGGAATAACAAGCTGGAACACGTCAACCCCGCCTCCGCCTTCTGTAACTCGCTGATATCCAGCGGCAATACGTGAAACCCGCGGCCTTCGATAATCGACCGGGTCTTTGGGAACGACGCCGGAAAAATCACGGAATCTGCCATCGTCAAGGCATTCCCGGCATGCGGTTCGCTGGGTTCAAGATCCACCCATTCAAACCCTTCCATCCTTTTCCAATCGAACCACCCGCGATTGGCCAGCAGCGTGTTCCGGCCGAGATAAGTCACCGCGGATTTCAAGTGCAGACACCCGGTTACCGGCACCGCGGTCAGGTCATACCCAAAGTGTTCCAGTATCACGGAAAATTGCCGGATGCCTTCCGCATTGGAGCGCGCCGTGAATCCCACGAACAGCTTTCTTCCAACTCGCAAAACGTCCCCGCCCTCCAACGTGCCCGGCGACTTCACATAAGCGAGCTTGCGGAATTTTTCCAGCGCCGCCGCGATCGTTACCGCTTCCTTTCGCCGCGATTCCGCGCCCAGGGGACAAATTACGGCCACTTCGTCGAGCACCACCGCCGGGTCTTCCACAAACATCGAATCCGGCAACTCCGGTTCCTCGGGCAGAGAAATCACGTGTGCGCCGAGCGTGCCGAGCAGTTCTTCGTAGGCGTGGTGTTGCGCGCGAGCCTTCTCCATATCTATCGGTTTGCGCGCAATGAAACTCAGTTCACAGTGGGTAAGCGCGGAGCTTACCTTTCGCGTGATCGCCGTCAGCATTTTCTGAATGTAGCAAACAACGGCGCCCGGGGCACGGTCAGGGAACGCTTTCCCCACTTCACACGGTTGTCGCTTTTCCCTATTCCCGATAGACTCCCATCATCGACAGCAAGCTGAACGCTAAAGGAGCGCTTGGACATGTCTGACGTGGTGCGTAAAGTGATTGCGCTTTCGGTTGTGATTCTCGGCGCAGGACTGCTGTGGGCCGGCCGGCGTTCCTATACGGATTCCGAAGATGCGAAGGAGCAAACGAAAGCGACCATCGCCGCGGCGCGCGCGCGCGTAGCATCGAGCGATGCGCGTCTGCGGGGCGCTTACAGTTTCGAACGCGGCGGCTGGATCTATGTTCATCTCGAGGGTGATCCCTTCAACATAGGCTTTCAGCACGGCTACTTGCTCGCTCCCGAAATTGAAGACGCGTTTCCCGCGGTTTCCGCCGGCATGATGCATTCCACCAAGCGCGACTGGCCTTTTTTCCGTGAAGTTGCGCGCGAAAAACTCTGGCGCAAGCTCGATCCCGAATATCAGCAGGAGTTGGAAGGCATCGCGGAAGGACTGAACGCGCGCAGCGGCTCGCAACTGGACGTTTACGACATCGTGGCGCTCAATTCTTTCGAAGAAGTCCCGGACTATTATGTGCCCTGGCTCGACAAGCAGGAAAAAAAGAGCAATGCGCCAAACCTGAAAAGCCCCGGGAACTGTAGCGCGTTCGTCGCCACGGGAAGCTGGACCAAAGATGGCCAGATCGTCATTGCCCACAACAACTGGACCAGCTACATGAACGGAGAACGCTGGCGCATCATCTTCGATATTCAGCCCACGCACGGCTACCGGATATTAATGGATGGTTTTCCCGGCGTGATTGTTAGCGATGACGATTTCGGAATTAACAGCGGCGGATTAATGGTCACGGAAACCACCATCAGCCAGTTCGAAGGCTGGGATCCCAACGGCAAACCGGAATTCATGCGCGCGCGAAAAGCCCTGCAGTATGCCGGCTCCATCGACGATTACACGCGCATCATGCTCGACGGCAACAATGGCGGCTATGCCAATGACTGGCTGCTCGGCGATCGCAAGACCGGAGAAGTCGCCCAACTCGAACTTGGTTTGAAGGCTTACCGGCTCTGGCGCACGAAGGACGGCGTGTTTTCCGGCTCCAACTGGGCGCGCGACGCAAAAGTCTTGAAACTTGATGCGTCACAGTTTGATTCCAACAATCCCGAATCATCGCCTAACGCACGCCGCGCCCGCTGGGAACAACTGCTCAATGAGAACAAGGGCAAAATCGATGTCACCCTCGCGCAGCAGATGCTCGGCGATCACCTGGACTCGTTCGAAAAAAAGACCGACGCCAACGAGCGCACGCTGTGCGGCCACGTGGACAACAACGCGCGCGGCATTGCCATCTGGGGCTGGGGTCCGTATTATCCCGGTGGTGCGGTGCAGGGCAAAGCGACCGACTCCGCCATGACCAAAGAAATGCGCCTGGTAGCCCGCATGGGGCATCCGTGCGGCGAAAATTTCCAGGCCAAGCCCTTCCTGGCCGAGCATCCCGAATTCGCCTGGCAGCAACCCTACCTGCGCGACATGAACGCCGGCCCGTGGTCCTTGTTCCGATCCGGCGAAGCGCAACCCCCAGCCGCGAAATAAACAATGCGATCTTTTCTGATCCGGCCTCCTGATTTCCTGGCTGCAGACTGCAGTCCTGCCCGCCCAAGCAGTCGGCCGCTATCTCTCTAGACCAGCCCGCGCCTCGACGGCCTTAACTTTTTCTGCCAGGCACTCGCTTTGCCTTTCCGCAGGCAAACAGTGGCGATAAGCCGCATAAGTTTTCTCAAACGCCCCGTCCCAGGTTACGCCCGCCATTCTGGCCCGGGCCGCGCTCCCGAATTTCCTCAAAAGCCCCGGGTTGTGCGCCAATTCGACGACTCGCCCTACAAAGTCCGCATCTTTCTCCGCGATGTAACCGGTCTCCCCGTGCACCACCAAATTGCGCGGGCCGCCCTCATTCGTAACCACTGCGGCGACGCCCGAAGCTGCCGCTTCCTGCACCACATTTCCAAACGTGTCCGTCCTCGACGGAAACACGAACATATCCATGTTTGCGTACACGCGGGCCAGTTCCGCGCCGCGCAATACACCCAGGAATTGTCCGTGAGCCAGCCTCGGTTTGAGCCACGCCACTTCGCTGCCGTCGCCAACCACCATGATTCGAAAGTCCCTCCTGCCGCTTTCGAGCAATGCCTGCTCAATTTTTTGTAACAGCCGGACGCCTTTCTCCGGCGTCACCCTGCCAACAAAACCCAAACGAAGAATTCCGTCTCCCACAGTTCTGTGTTTCCGATGGAACTGCTCCGTATCCACTCCTCGCGGCATCAGGAACGATGGCCTATGCAATTCCTTCTCGAGCCACGCCACCTGCTCGGCGCTGGGCGCCAGCGTCACATCCGCGAACCCGTAAAACCATAATAAGATCCTTAGCCCTCGCCGCTCTGACCACGCCACCGTTGGCCGCACAATTTTCTCCGGCAGGAAACCAATCAGTTTCTGCAAGCGCCGCGCCGCAAATTGGTGGAAATTCGTGTGCCAGGAAGCTAGCAAGGGGATTTTCAGCTTCCACGAAAGATAGACGCCAAGTTCCCCAAGCTCTCCTGGGCTGGTGATGTGGATTACGTCGGGGCGGAACTCCCGTAATTCCCGGCGAATCCGCTCGCAGTGCCGGCAGAATGCAAAGTCAAACTCCAGGTCGCGTTCAATCCCAACGCTCAACCAGGACCGCTTCAGCTCCAGGCGGCGCACACTGCCTTCGTTGTAAACGCCCGGCTGCTGGCCCCCATGAATCGCCAGCAGCGGAAAATCGTGCCGTTTCGCATACTCCACGAGTTGCCGCGCCGTCAGCGCCACGCCATTGATCTCGTGGTATGTCTCGCACAACAGCGCGACCCGCGGATGGAAGGACATGCCTCTCCTTCCTCCGCAGCGTAAAAAGGCGTTATTACGGTTCTATGACGAAAACGTCAAGATTGCTCTGGCTTGCGCAATCAAGCAAGCCCTGGCTGATTCTTGTTTCGCAGATTAGCGCCCGTCGGTTTCCGGCACAACCGACACTTCGACGCTCGATGGATACTCCGCGGAGCGATAAATGCGCTGCGTGGCCTTCTGATAGTCCGCTGCGGTCGCCGTAAAAATATTGGGCACAAATTTTTGCGGGTTGCGGTCGTACAGCGGAAACCACGAGCTCTGCAGCTGCACCATAATTCGGTGCCCCTTTTTGAAGACGTGATCAGCGGTGTGCAAGCTGAACGTGAATGGCATAATTTGCCCCGCCGGCAACGGCTCAGGCTTTTGGTACGAGGTCCGGTAACGGCCCCGGAAGATCTCGTCCGCGATCATCAGTTCATATCCTGAAAGTTTCCAGTCGGACTCCACCTTTTGCGGATATACATCGATCAGTTTCACGACCCAGTCGCTGTCGGTTCCGGTCGTCGAGGCAAAAAGTTTCGCGGTCACCTCACCGGCGATGGTCACGTCATCCTGCAGTTCGTCGGTCTGCCAGGTCAGCACATCCGGCCGGTTGTCCACAAACCGCTGGTCTTCGACCAGCCAGGTGTACCAGGATCCCGGATGATCGTCGGGATACGTCATGTCCACCGGCCGGTGACGATAAGGCACGGGATGCGCTGGATCGCTTACGTAGGAGTCAAACGCCTCCGCGCTTTTTGTTGTCGGCGCGTCAAACGATAGTTTGCCGTCTTCGCCAAAATATAAACTTTCTTTCTGCGCCTCTTTGGGCGGCCAGGAATCGAATCGCGTCCAGGTGTCGCTGCCGGTCTGAAACAGCAACGCCTCCTTGAGCGGCAGCGATCCCTTGTCATGCAGCCAATAGGCAAACCACGGTGCTTCCACTTTTTGCCGGAAATATTGCGCCGTATTCGAAGCAAACGGAATCTCGCCGAGCGAATCGCCAGTCCCGTGCGCCCACCCCCCGTGGTTCCACGGACCGACTACGACGTAGTTCAGGTGCTTCGCATCGGACTTCTCCAGATTTTCGTAAGTGCGCATCGGCCCATAAAAGTCTTCCTGATCCCACCAGCCGGCCACATTCAGGTTGGGCACCGTAGCCTGCTTCAATGCGCTTTCCACCGCGTGCATCTGCCAGAAATTGTCGTAGGTAGGATGGTTCACGAAATTGTCCCAGGTCGGAATCTTTCCGTGAAAATACAGTTTGTTGGCGTTGGAGAGCACACCAAGCCGCAAAAACCAGTCGTACAAATCGAACACGTTGAACTGAAAGCTGTAATTTTCATTCGACGTTTCCATCAGCGCGGCGTATTCGAAGCCATAACTCAGGCGAAACGCTCCGTTGTGAAAAAAATCATCCCCCATCCAGGCGTCTCCCATGCACGCCTGTTCGGAAACTGCTTTGAGCGCGGGATGTGGATTCACCATGGCCATGGCGGCAAGAAAACCGCCGTAGGAAATTCCCCACACCCCCACACGCCGGTTATTCTTCGCAACGTTGTTCACCAACCACTCGATTGTGTCGTAGGTGTCCGTGCTTTCGTCCACGCCGCCCGCGTCCTTCGAATCGTGCAGCGGCCGGTTCATCGCAAATTTGCCTTCGGATCCATATCGTCCGCGAATGTCCTGGTACACAAATATATATCCGTCCGCATACAGGTCCTGCGCTGCGTAAAGATGCCCGCTGTAGCCTTGCGGTCCGCCGGAAATACCGTAGGGCGTCCGTTCCATCAGCATCGGCAGCGGTTCCTGCGCGGCGCGCGGCGTGTAAATCTCTGTATGCAGTTTCACGCCGTCGCGCATTTTGATCATCACTTCTTTCTTCTCGAAAAGTTTCGGCAAGTCCGGCCGGGCCGGCTTCTGGTCCTGCGCGCTGGCCGTTCCTGCCAGCATAATCAGGGACACCAGTACCCACATCTTCCTTCGCAATGCCGTCATTGGCTCCTTCACATTGCCCTCACTCATTTTTTGACACGCGCGCAAAGTCTTCGTGAGCATACCATGCCGGCTAACCTGGCTTAGAGCCAGGGAGTCCTGCCGCGAGCGCGTTTGCGACGACACTTCGCCAGAAGCGCATGCTTTCCCGCCCGCTCGAGCTCTGCTAAAATAGCTGTATATAGACCGCACCTGTAACCGATGAAGAAAGGGATTCGTCCGGGCTGCTGGTTGTCTCAGCAGCTATTTTTGTCTAAAGACGCTGTACACACATGACCCAAGATATTCGCAACATCGCCATCATTGCTCACGTTGACCACGGCAAAACCACCCTGGTCGACACCATGCTCCGTCAGAGCGGCATTTTTCGCGCCAACCAGGCCGTCGTCGAGCGTGTCATGGACTCCAACGACCTGGAGCGCGAGCGCGGCATCACCATCCTCGCCAAGAATACCGCCTTGTTTTTCCACGACACCAAAATCAATATCGTGGACACTCCGGGCCACAGCGATTTCGGCGGTGAGGTCGAGCGGGCCCTGCGCATGGTCGACGGCGTCGTGCTGCTCGTCGACGCCAGCGAAGGCCCGTTGCCGCAGACTCGCTACGTCCTTCAAAAGGCCCTCGCCGCGAAGCTTCCGCCGGTAGTGGTCCTCAATAAGATCGACCGCCCCGACGCGCGCGCCGAAGAAGTGCTAAATGAAATCTACGATCTTTTCATCGACCTTGACGCCACGGAGGATCAGCTCGACTTCCCCATCGTGTACACGAATGCCCGCGCCGGCGTGGCCCATCGCAAAGTAGGCGACGACTCCAAGGATTTGCTGCCCCTGTTTGAAGCCATCGTGAACAAAATCCCGCGTCCCACGGGTAACCCCGCGGGCGTGCTTCAGCTTCAGGTCACCAATCTCGACTACTCCGATTTTCTGGGCCGTCTCGCCATCTGCAGGGTGTTCAATGGCACTCTCAATCGCGGCGATGAAGTCGGCATCAGCAAGCTCGATGGAAAGCTGATCTCCACGAAAATCACCAAGCTTTACACCTTCCGCGGACTTGAACGCGATGAGGCCGACAGCGTTGTGGCCGGCGACATCGTAGCCATCGCCGGCGTCGAAGGAATCCAGATCGGGGAAAGCATCACTTCGCTCGAAAATCCTGAGCCGCTCGAGCCGCTTACCATCGACGAGCCCACGCTGGCCATGATTTTCTCGGTCAATTCCGGCCCGCTCTGCGGCCGCGAAGGAAATTACCTCACCTCCCGAGACCTCCGCGATCGTCTCGCCAAGGAACTGCTCACCAACGTTTCCATCCGCGTCGAAGACACGGAAACTCCCGAATCGTTCCGCGTGCTCGGCCGCGGCGAATTGCAGCTCGCCATTCTCATTGAAACCATGCGTCGCGAAGGTTTCGAGCTCATGGTCGGCAAGCCCGAAATCGTTGTGCGCAACGAAAACGGAAAGAAACTGGAGCCTGTCGAGCGCCTGGTCATCGATATCCCGGAAAACTTCATCGGCATCATTATGGAAACCATCGGGAGCCGCCGCGGCGAAATGCTGAAAATGAGCAATCACGGTTCCGGCCGCGTGCGCCTCGATTTCAAAATTCCCTCGCGCGGTCTGATCGGCCTGCGCAGCCAGTTGCTCACCGATACCCGCGGCACCGCTCTCATTCACTCTATTTTCGATGGCTGGACCGAATACGGCGGCGAAATGGCTCTGCGGCCCACGGGCGCGCTGGTCGCCGATCGCGCCGGTGTCACCACGGCTTATGCACTGTGGGGCTTGCAGGAACGCGGCGAGCTTTTCATTGGCCCTACGATCGAAGTGTACGAAGGCATGGTCGTCGGCGAAAATTCCCGCGAGCAGGACATGGAAGTCAACGTTACCAAGGAGAAGAAGCTCACCAACATGCGCTCTTCCTCCGCCGACGAAGCCATTCGCCTGATTCCCCATCGCCAGCTCAGCCTGGAACAGGCTATCGAATTCATTGCCGACGATGAACTGGTCGAAATCACGCCCAAATCCATCCGCCTGCGCAAGAAAGTCTTGCAGTACAACAAGCGCCCGCGCCGCTGGCAGGAAATTCGCGCCAGCCAGGAAGCTACCGGCTAAATATTCTGTGGGCGCCGGGGCTGCAACCGTGGCTTGTTGTTCTGCAGAGCGCAGGCGTGCGGCATCCGCCGTGCCACAACGATTCTAGAAATACCAAGGCACGAGCCGCAGAGGAACCTAGCCGCTGGCCTTCCCTCAATCGAGCAAGGCTTTGCCATCCGCGGACGGCAAGGCCAGCCCCGCTTCCTTCGCCACCGTGGGTGCCACGTCACGCATATCCATCAGTCCCAAGTCTTTTCCCGCAGGCACGCCCGGCCCAACCACGAAAAACGATGCGTACAAGTCCGGCACATCCGGCAATTCTCCATGCGTCCCACCGGGCTTCAGGGTCGTTACCAGCGGTCCGGTCAACGAAGCGCCCGTCCGCCATCCCGGTTTCAAGCTCACAAAAAAAGACGCATTTGGATAGCCGCCCCGTTTGTGCAATTCCTCCGCGTCCAGTACGCGATCAATCCCGTTCGCACGGTCCCCCGCCAATTTCGCCAGCAGATCCCGTACTCGTTCGCGCGTTGCCTGGTCTTGCGGATTCTTCAGCACAATCGCCGCCGACCCGCCCGTCTCCCAGGGCATAGCCACCCAGTCGGTTATGCCGCCCTTTTCATTCGTCGTAATGAATCCCGCCTCACGAAATGCCGGAAACAAATTCAGTTGCTGGTCGTAGTTCGCAAACCCGTGGTCAGACACGACGGCCACAATGGCGCGCCCCGGTGCAGCTCGCTCCGCCGCTTCCCTCACCCTGCCAATCACTGCATCCAGACGCTCCATGGTGGCAACCGACTCCGCGCTGAACGCCCCGGTCTCATGCTCGATGTGGTCGAGCGCAATCAAATGCAGCGTCAGCAAGCCAGGATGCTTCTTTTCCAGAATCCAGGCGGCATATTTCCCGCGCACTTCGTCCGCCTCCGGCGTCGCGTCAATGCCGCCTCGGTACGGCCCGATCTCCGCCGCAGCTTCCTCGAGCAATCGCTTCGTGGCGAGCGCGCGAACCAGCTTGGCATCATCCGGTGTACCCGCGCGCCAAATCTCCGGGATGTTCCAGGTGATGTTCGCGCCGACCGTCACTGGCCACTGTATGCTGGCCGTCGTTCTTCCTGCTTTCGCAGCCGCGTCCCAAAGCGTGGGCACGCGAATATCTTCCGCATACCAGTACCAGCCCTGATAATTTTTCTGCAGCGGGTCAAATGTCGTGTTGGCCCAAATCCCGTGTTTCACCGGCCAGACTCCCGTGACCAGGGTGGTGTGGCTCGGATAAGTCACCGTCGGGAGCACGCCCATTACTCCCTCCGCGTAAGCCCCTTCCTTCAGGAACCTGGTAAGGTTGGGCACGGTCGCCCCGTGAGCCGCCGCTTCTGTCACGTAATCCGGCCGCATCCCGTCCACGGAAATCATCACCAGCAATGGCGCTGTGCGCTGCTGCCCAACCGCCATCGACAGTAGCAAACCCCACGCCAACAAGCCGACACAAACAATCCGCTGCAGCGCTGGCCCATTCTTGCGGCTCTTCCCGGCCATTTCCCCTCCTTGCTCGTTCAGCGTATGATTATAGTTTAGCCCTAGGGTGATCCTGGCCATTTCCCCTGCAGGTCGATTTGATGTAGAGTAAGCCACTAAATGGTT
This sequence comes from Candidatus Acidiferrales bacterium, assembly GCA_963742325.1. Lineage (GTDB taxonomy): Bacteria > Acidobacteriota > Terriglobia > Acidiferrales > UBA7541 > Acidiferrum. Next base: position 213,150 of record CAVULB010000003.1, read on the forward strand.
CTATCTTACTGGGTTGCAATTCACTCTCGGCTGTCGAACCAATTTGGAAGGTAACAATACCGGTTAGGGACGGTGAATGTGAACTTGCCGAATCAGGTCTCTTCGAATGGGCATTCCGCGGTTGCCACGATCTCTGCTTCTGCGACTGCGCTGCCCCCATACCTTATCACGCGCGATGACGTTAAATATTACATGGGACGAGTCTTTCAGATCCCTGACCGGCGCGTGGAAGCGATGATGGCCATCGTGGACAACGCCCAGGTGCACCAGCGCCACGCCATTTTCCCGATCGACTATACGATTGAACCGCGTGCCCTCAGCAAAACCAACAACGAATACATCGAACACGCCATAAAGCTCGGCCGAGAAGCCGCCGAAAAGTGCCTGGAGAAAGCCGGTCTCCGGCCAGACGAAATCGATCTAATCATCACCGTCTCCTGCACCGGCTTCATGATTCCTTCCCTTGACGCGCACCTCATCAAGCTGATGGGATTCCGCTCCGATGTTCGGCGCATGCCTTTCACCGAACTTGGTTGCGCCGCCGGCGCCATGGCTATTTCTCGTGCCGCGGACTACATCAAGTCCTATCCCCAGGCGAACGTGCTGATCATCGCCGTGGAGCTGCCTTCTCTCACCTTCCAGCGGAAAGACATTTCGCAGGCCAATCTAATCTCCTCCATTCTGTTTGGAGACGGAGCCGCCGCCGTAGTCGTCACTGGAAAAGAAAAACCCGGCCCCCGCGTGCTGGTTACGGAAACTTACACCTTCCCGGATTCCCTCGGCGCCATGGGCTTCGACCTACGCGATTCCGGTTTCCACATCCTGTTGGCCAAAGACGTTCCGGAGATGATCGGCGCGGAAATCAAGGGACTCGTGCAGGGATTCCTTGCGCGCAACGGCAAGGAACGCAAAGACATCAAGGGCTGGATTCTTCATCCAGGCGGCGCGCGCCTTCTCGGAAATGTCGAGGAGCAATTGGGTCTTTGCAAATGCGATACCCAGCCTTCCTGGGATATTCTCGCCAACGTCGGCAACCTTTCGAGCGCGACGATTCTGTTTATCCTTCAGGAGTGGCTCGAAAAGCGCCCGCTTAAGTCGGGCGAGCATGCCATGGCCGCGGCTTTCGGCCCGGGCTTCAGCGCGGAGTTTTTGTTGCTGCAATGGAATTAAGCGTCAAAGCCTATCTCGGTCTCCTGCTCGTCGTAGCGCTTCTACGCATTTACGAACTCCAGATTTCCCGCCGGCACCAACGCGAAATGGTGGCCCGCGGAGCGTCCAAGGTAGTCGATCCCGTTTTTCGTCCCATGGTTCTGCTGCACACAGGCGTTCTGGTCGGCGCCGCGCTCGAAGTGGTTTTTCTCCATCGGCCCTTTTATCCTGCCCTTGCCGCCGTTTGCTTTGCGCTCTTTCTTGCCGCCAATGTCGTGCGCTGGTGGGTCATTCGCACGCTCGGCGAGCATTGGAATGTGGAAGTGATGAACTCCACCGGTATGGGAGTGATCACCTCCGGACCATTCCGTTACGTCCGCCACCCGAATTACGCTGCCGTTTTTGTTGAAATGCTGGTGCTCCCGCTGATTCATTGTGCGTGGATTACCGCAGCCGTAGGTTCCGCCGCCCACATTCTCGTTTTGTCCCGCCGAATCAACACCGAGGAGCGCGTCCTTTTTTCCGACGCGCACTATCGGGAGGCCATGTACGGGAAGCCGCGATTTCTCCCCGGACTATTCTAAGGGCAGGTGGACGATGCGTTTCCTTTTTCACGCGCTAATGGCGACTCTCCTCGGTCTCGGCTTCTGCCAGCAAGGGGTAGCCGCTGACGAACCGAAGGGCCCGGCGTTTTCATCCACTCCCGAACTTGAACAGGGCTACCGTCTCCTCTATCAGCAGAAGTTCGCGGAAGCTCGCCAGGTGTTCCAGAATTGGGCCGACCAGAACCCCACGGAACCATTCGGGCAAGTCTCCCTTGCTGCCACTTTCTTGTTTGAAGAGTTTTTCCTTCAGCACGTCTTGACCAGCGATTATTTCCTCGACGATAAACGCTTTCTCGGCGGCATCACGGGCACGCCAAATCCCGATCGCATCAGGAAATTCCAGGAGTCCTGTGGCCACGCGCGCATTTTGTCCACCCAGCTTCTGAAAGGTCATCCACGCGATCCCGAGGCGCTCTACGCCCTAACGCTTTGCTCCGGCATGCAATCCGATGCCGACAGCATGCTCCTCAGAAAGCATTACGACGCGCTAAAGCACCTGAAGGAAGCCAACGCCAACGCGGAGTTGCTTCTTCGCGATCACCCCGACGCCTACGACGCTTATGTCGCCCCCGGTGTCGCCTATTACGTGATCGGATCACTCTCCTCCTCGGCCCGCTTTGTCCTTTGGTTCGGCGGTATCCACGGAGACAAAGAGTTGGGCATGTCTGAGGTTCAGAAAACCGCCGATAATGGCCACTACCTCAAGCCCTTTGCGCAGATTCTTCTGGCCCTCTCGGCCCGGCGCGAAAAGAACGAAGCGCTGGCGCAAAAAAACCTCAAGGAACTGACCGAAGAGTTTCCCGGCAACGAGGTTTACGACTCGGAGTATGCCAAGGCTATGGGCCGTCCAATCCCCGCGACTCTGGGCCCCGCCAACTGATCAGATTCGCCAGTCCTCGGCCTCTTCGAGCCGTGCCAGAAACCACAACTGCGCGATTTTCATCACGCTTCCCTGGCTGACCTGGGTCTTCCCACTCATGCACGCCCACTGACGGCCGCTGAGCAACTCCTTATCTGACCTGTTTCCCATTACTTAGAAATATCCAACTTTGGCGCGACACCTGCCTTCTCCCACTCGTTCCATCACCCACGCACCCGTCGCCTGTTTTCGAAGGCGGCGTCGTCACCAATGGGGAGGCAAGAACATGCAACTCAAGGAAGCCTATCTGGAGCGCGCCGTGGGCGAGGTTGAAGATGTGGCCGCGCGGGTGGCGCTGTTGAAGACCCGTTTCGCCCGGCAAAAGGTGAACGTCAAGCTGGAGCACTACTGGGAGCTTGAGTATGTGCGCACTTCTTTCACCCAGTTCAAGCGCGCTATCCAGGCCCTTGAGGATGCCGAGGACACGGAAATTGACCGCACGCAGCAGGCCGTCGAAATGGCCTGGAAGGATTTGCTTCACGCTGTGGAGACGCTTATCGCCGCGCTACCGTAAAGCGCGTGTCTTCGGAATCTCGGCCGAAGGCTGCGGCTGCCATGCAGGCAGCCGGCGAACATTTTCTCCACACCGCGATCGCGGTAAGCGGTTCGCCGCTCCCGCACAGGGCGGGGTGGGTCCAGGTCCCCATCCCGCCCTAGTCCTTTCTGCTGCGCACGGTCGTTCGCCCGCCCCGCGTGGATTTTCCCCTGTTACAATGCAGCTTCCCATCTCAGAAAAGGAGGTCTGATGTTTTCATCCGATCTGCTGAAGGGTCGCGCCATATTTCTTAGCGGAGGCGGCAGTGGCCTTGGCCGTTCCATGGCCATCGCATTCTGCAAACTCGGTGCGCGCTTGTTCCTCATCGGCCGCCGCGAAGAACCGCTGAAAGAAACTTGCGCGGAAATTCACCGTCTCGGCGGCGCTGCCGCGTTTTCCACCTGTGACGTGCGGGAATACGCACTGGTTGAAGCCGCATTTGCCGCTGCAGAAGAGCAGTTCGGCGAAATTGATTCGCTGGTCAACAATGCCGCGGGAAATTTCATGGCCCGCACCGAAAAACTCTCCCCTAATGCGTTTAACTCCGTCGTCGGAATTGTGCTGAACGGCACGTTTCATTGCACTCAGGCCTTCGCCAAACGGCGCATCCCTAAGAAACGCGGCGGCAATATCCTGAATATCACTACCACGTATGCCTCCGCGAATTCGGGCTCGGGGTACGTTGTGCCTTCGGCGTGCGCCAAGGCCGGCGTCTTGGCGATGACCACTTCGCTGGCCGTCGAGTGGGCCAAATATCACATCCGCGTGAACGCCATCGCGCCTGGCCCGTTTCCGACCGAAGGAGCGTGGTCCCGCCTGATGCCCTCGAAGCAGTTTGAAGAGCATGCCATCAACAAACACCCCATGAAGCGCTTCGGTAAGCATGAGGAGTTGACCAACCTCGCCGCGTTTCTCCTCAGCGATATGGCGGAATATATCAATGGCGAATGTGTGGTGATCGACGGCGGCCAATGGCTGCGCGGCGCGGGTGAGTTTAACGACCTGGCGATGCTGCCCGATGCCGTATGGGAGCAACTGGAAGCGGCGCGGCCGAAAAAATAGGGTTGTGTTTATTCCGGCAGCGCGTTGGCCTTTAAAAGCACGCGCAGGTTCACATCGCCAGCCGGTTTTCCCTGTGCCTCTGCATGTACGGTCACCTGCTGCGGCGTCGCCTTCTGTAACCTGTCGGCGGACAAAACAGGCGTATCAATCAGAATTTCAAGCGATGTGGATGCTTCGGCCGGTAGCTCGAACTGTCCCCCGCCATGCGACAGTGTCCAGCCATCCGGTAGTTTCACGTTCACAGTTAGCGTCAGGGTCTGTGCCCGGTCATGCACGACAACCACAGGAATAACCAGCGTGGTCCCAGCCTTCACGCCAATTTCCGGAACCTTGGCCAACGGCAGATGCAGCAAATTGTGCGCCGGACAAAATTCCGCATAAAACTTCCACGGACCACCCAGTTCCATTCGCGGTAACTGACTTCCGCTGTCCTGTCCGGTAAGCGCGCCGCTATGGAACAGGGCTTCCTTCAGAGGTTTTTGATCGACGCGCGCGAAAACATCGTCGGTTGGTTTCCCGCCCACCACCGACTTACCGAAAATCAGGGTTAACGGTTCCGACCACCAGGCGGAATTCGGGTCGCTCATGGTCTTTTCCAGTTCGGCGTCGCTCATCTTCGAAAGCCGCGCGATATCTTCCGGAAACTGCGTGCGATGGGCCATCGCGGAATCCATCGCCAGCCGCCAGTACGGCTTTTTCTGAGAAGGCGAAATTTCTCGGATCGAATATGTCGGCCCGCTGCCGTCGAACTGCTTGTTGTCATTGGCGTCGCTGCCGAAATAAATCTTCTTGGCCTGCCAGGGTTGCAGATTGGACAGGTAAGACTCGTAGTGACTGGTCGGTCCAGCAAGTTGCGAAGGAAAAATCAGCGGATCGCCCGCAAGATCAAACGCCTCGGTAACCAACACACCTGTAGCCTGATGGTCTCCATGGTTTTCCCCGATGAACACCCCGGGAAAATGCGTGAAAATCACTTCCGGCCGCGTCAATCGAATCAACCCGACAAGCCTTTCCAGATTTTCTCCATGGCCCCAGTTGGAAAAAGAATCCAGCAAGTTCTGCGATGGCGTATCCTTCCCCTCGAGAAACCACACATTCGAAATGTTCAGTTTGGCGCACGCATCGCGGGCTTCAATCTCCCGCTCATTGGCCATCGCCGGCCCGCGCTCCCGCGTATAGCGGTTCACGCCGCTTCCCCCGTGCGTGCTGAAAATTACCGCCACGCGCTTGTGCAGGTCATAAATCGCCCGCGCCAAATAGGGCGTGAAGAAGGCTTCATCATCCGGATGCGCCACCACCACTAAAATGTCGGCCTTGTAGCGCTCATCCGGCCCGTTCACCCTCCCTGGAGTTTGCCCGAACAAAGAACCCGCCAAGCACAACGAAGCAATCACAGCCGCGCTTCTGAAGAACCTCATTCGATTACCCCCGCATGCGAATTCTGTAAGGGAAAGATTGTACCGTTTCCGGGCATGGAGAGCTGCCCAGCCTCAGTAAGACGATTCTCGATCAGCACGGACGATTTACGACCGACAAAATAATCGTGGGTGGGTTATGCAGAACCCGCAAAAGGTCCGAATTTCTCGCAAATTCCAGGCCGTGATTCGCAAAGCTGTCAGAGAAGAGTTGCCACGCAAGCCCGGCGAAGAGCTACAAATCTTTCTTTTCGAGAAAACGCTGCGGTTTGCAGCGACCGCCATCCATAAAAGAGCCACGCGGTATCGCCAAGGGAAGGGGAGGACGAGGATCGTGACCCTTCCGAGCGCTTCCTGTCGGATCAGCGTCGATCCCTCGGGCTCGGTCGAGTACTTCGGCAATGCTCCGAAGGCGGACCGCTTCGCCCTATTTCTCGAAATCTCAGGCCGGATCTGGTTGATCCATTCCTGTCTCAAGCATTCGGTTTCTACGATCTTTTGCTACCGCTCATACTGGAATTGGCCGTGCTGGCCTCAAAAACCGGCCGGCACACTGGCCTTCCCATCCCTCACCTTCCAGTCCTTGGTTGCCTTGACCATCTCTCCACCCCCCTATACTCTATGGATTAAGTACACGTCAGGACCGCAGACCATGGATCAGATTCACGTAACTCTACCCGATGGCAGCGTAAAGGACCTCCCTAGGGGGACCACTCCCCTCGAGATCGCCAGGTCCATTTCTCCCCGCCTGGCCGACGCCGCCCTGGTCGCCAAGGTGCGCGCCAGCAACGGCAACGGAACAAAGGAAAAGTCCGGCATCTTTTCCAATTCCGTCGATCCCGCCGAAGATGGCAGCTTGCTTTATGACCTTCGCCGCCCGCTCGACCAGGACGTCTCCCTACAGATCCTCACGGAAAAAGATCCCGACGCTCTCTACGTTTTTCGCCATTCCGCGGCGCACCTTCTGGCCGCGGCCGTCATGGAGCTCTACCCGAACGTAAAGCTGGGCATCGGCCCACCCGTGGACAACGGCTTTTTCTACGAATTCCTACGCGACGAACCATTCACCCCCGGAGATCTGGAAAAGATCGAAAAGAAAATGCACGAGCTCGCCGCCAAAGATCTTCCGAACGAGCGCAAACTCCTGCCAAAAGACGAAGCCCTGAAGCTGTACCAGGACTCCAACCAGGTTTTCAAATGCGAGCTCATCGAAGAAAAAGCCGATGAGCCCATGGTTTCCTTCTACACCACCGGAAAATTCATCGATTTTTGTCGCGGCCCGCATATCCCTTCGACCAAGCGCATCCAGGCCTTCAAGCTCATGAACGTCGCCGGCGCGTATTGGAAAGGCCAGGAAGGAAACGCGCAACTTCAGCGCATTTACGCCGCCGCCTTTTTCAACCAGAAGGATCTGGAGCAATATCTCCATCGCCTGGAAGAAGCAAAGCGCCGCGACCATCGCAAACTCGGCGCCGAACTCGAGCTTTTCAGCATCCAGGAAGATGCCGGCCCCGGCCTGATTTTCTGGCATCCCAAAGGCGGCTTGATTCGCACCCTGATCGAAAATTGGCTGCGCGAAGAACTGCTGAAGCGCGGCTACGATCTGGTCTTCACTCCGCACATCATGCGCTTTGATCTTTGGAAAACCTCCGGCCACGCCAACTTCTACAAGGAAAATATGTTTGGCGCTGTGGAAGTGGAGAAAGCCGATTACCAGCTGAAGCCCATGAATTGTCCTGGGCATATCCTGATTTACAAATCCAAGCTGCGCAGCTATCGCGACCTGCCTGTCCGTCTCGCGGAACTCGGCACCGTTTATCGCTATGAGCGCAGCGGCGTGCTTCACGGGCTTCTTCGCGTCCGTGGTTTCACCCAGGACGACGCGCACATTTTCTGTACCCCGGATCAGATCGAAGCCGAAGTGGAAGCCTGCATCGACTTCGCCTTCGCGGTCATGAAGAATTTCGGCTTCGACAACTTCGAAGTGGAACTTTCCGACTGGGATCGTAAGCATGCCGAGAACTATGCCGGCAAGCCCGAAGACTGGCAGCGCGCCACGGAAGCCCTCGCCAACACGATGAACCGCTTAAAGATTCCGTACAAGAAGATGGAAGGGGAGGCCGCCTTTTACGGCCCCAAAATTGACGTCAAGCTTATTGACGCCATCGGGCGACCCTGGCAACTCACCACCGTGCAATTTGATTTCAACCTTCCCGCACGCTTTGGCCTGGAATTTGTCGGCGCAGACGGCGCGCGCCACCAACCCTTGATGGTTCATCGCGCGTTGCTCGGTTCGGTCGAGCGCTTCTTCGGCATCTTGATCGAGCACTACGCCGGGGCCTTCCCGCTGTGGCTGGCGCCCACGCAGGTGGAAATCTGTCCGGTCAGCGAAAAAGTGGCGGACTACGCGAAGCATCTTTTCGAAACCCTGAAAAGTCACGGCATCCGCGTGCATCTTGACGATCGCAACGAAAAGCTGCCCGCGAAAATCCGCGATGCGCAGCTCCAGAAGGTTCCCTACATGCTGGTGGTCGGCCCGAAGGAAGCCGAAGCCGGTACGGTCAGCGTCCGCCATCGCAGCAAGGGGGACCTCGGCGCCCGCCCCATCGCCGACCTGATCGGGGCCTTGCAGCAAGAGAACGATTCGCGCGCGATCCAATAATTTCGCGGCTTCATGAAGGCCAGCCCATGCAAAGGCAATCCTTATTTGTCGAATTGCGTTATTCTGTGTTGCCGCCTGGGAGGCCGCGCATGCTCACGCGCATATTTCTCGGTGCTTCCTGGGGCGCTTTGGCGGCGTCTTTACTGCCCGGCAACGGTGCTTTGACGGACGACGTTCCCGCCATCCCAGGCGATCTCGATCACCTGATCGTCGGCTTTCCGAATCTGGAAGACGGCATCAACCGCCTGTTTCACTTGTCGGGATATCGCGCCGCCGGCGGCGGTTCCCACCCGCACCGCGGCACACGCAATGCCCTTTTGAATTTGGGAAACAATGCTTACCTCGAACTGCTCGCGCGCGATCCCGCGCAACCCGCTCTTCGGTGGCACAAAGAAATTGCCACGCTTAGCGAGCTCACCATCGTTGGCTGGGCCATGCGCCACTCCCAACTCGACAGACTCGCTTCTTCGCTGAAGGAACGTGGCGTTCCCTGTACAGACCCCATTCCCGGCTCTCGCGTCCGCCCAGACGGGCAAACGTTGCATTGGCGAACGCTGAGGCTTATGGATGACCTGAACGGCAATCTTCCTTTCTTCATCGATTGGGACTCTGGCTCTCCTCATCCGTCCTCGGACGCACCGGGCGGCTGCCGGCTTCAGCTGTTCCGTCCCGCAGGTGCGCTTCCAGAGATTCCACCGCCGCAGGATGGCATGCGGCTGCACATCATCCCCGGACAGCAGGCGCAACTTGAGGCAACCATCGCGGGCCTTAACGGCATTTTCCAACTCGCATCCACTCCCGTTCCCGCCGCGCGTTGGGTTGTTCAAGATTCTTCGCGCTTCTAGTTCCTAGACATCTGTGGCCTTGCTCATGTCTGTTCACGTGCTATACTTTGAGGTCTGCCCCATGCTGCGGAAGCGGCTGGGGTTAGGTGTCCAAACGGGGTGTGGCCCGGCTTGCCGGGTGCCTTTGTTTCTAGGGGGATTTATCGCTGAGCGGAATTTCCGGCAGGCCGACCGTATCCGAATTAACGAACGGATACGAGCTCGGGAAGTTCGAGTGATTGATGAAGATGGCGGGCAGTTGGGTGTCATGCAGCCGTTTGAAGCGCTTCGTTTGGCGCGTGAGCGGGGACTGGATTTGGTGGAGATATCGCCGACCGCGGATCCGCCGGTTTGCAAAATCACCGACTACGGCAAATACCAGTATCAGCTAAATAAAAAGGCGCACGAGCAACGCAAGAGCAGCCGCGGTTCGCAGTTGAAAGAAGTAAAGTTTCGCCCCGCGACTGCCGAGCATGATTATCAGGTTCGTAAGAATCAGATCATCCGGTTCCTCGGGGAAGGCCATAAGGTGCGCGCCATGATTTTTCACCGTGGACGCGAAATGGCCCACCAGGAAGTGGGTCGCGCCAAGATGACCCGGCTCCTCGGCGAAATTGGGGAACACTGTCAGATCGAAACTATGCCCCGCATGGAAGGCAACGTCCTGGTGGCCCTCCTCGCCCCCAAAAAGGGCGCTGGCGCTCCGGCGCGCGCGGCAAGTTCGGCTCAACCGAACGCCTGATGCAAACGGGAAATTTTCAGGGCTGGCTTTGGCCGGCTCGCAGGGAGAGGATTTACAGCAATGCCACGCAATTCACTGAAGCCCAAGAAGAAGCTCAAGACTCATCGCGGCGCCAAGAAGCGCTTTAAGATCACCGCTAACGGCAAGATCCTGCGCATGCATTCTGGCAAGCGCCACCTGCTCGGTACCAAGGCCGCCAAGCGCATGCGTAAGCTCAAGAAGCTCACCAAAGTAAGCGAGCGCGACGTCGCCGCCGTGCGCCAGATGCTCCCCTACGGAGCCTGAGTCAAGTCGTTTTTCTAGGGGCGCAGCACGGCTGTGGCCCGTCTCGGCAAGATCTTCGACTCGACCGAGACAAGACTTTTGCACGAACCGAGTTCGCTCGGCCAATGCAGAAAACGCGGAACCACCGTTCCGCAAAACACGTGCCAGGCAGCGCTTCACGGGTGCCTGCCGGCCGTTTCGCCCCGTTCGCGGGGCGCATGGATGACGCCTCTGGCCGACTCCATGTGGCCGCCGGAACGAAAGTTCGGGCGGCCACAAAGCACACCGGAAACAAACCCGTTGCGGAACGCGCTTCGCTGCGCCTCTCCGTAACCTGTCTTGTTTCCCACATTCGAAGGAGAAAACCCATGCCACGCGTAAAACGCGGCACCAAACGCCGGGCTCGGCGCAAGAAGTATCTCAAGAGGACCAAAGGCTTCTTCCTCACCAAGAGCAAGCTCTATCAGTCCGCACAGGAAGCCGCCAATCGCGCTGATCGCTACGCAAAACGCGATCGCCGCGTGAAGAAGCGTCAATATCGCCGCTTGTGGATCCAGCGTGTCGGCGCCGCGGCTCGCCAGAATGGCTTGACCTACGGTCAGCTCATTCATGGCCTCAAAGCAGCAGGCATTGCCGTCGACCGCAAAGTCCTGGCCGATATGGCTGTGCTCGACCCCGGCGGATTCACTTCGCTTGCGGAAAAGGCCAAAGCCTTCGCCCCCAAGCCCAAGCCGGCTGTCGCAAAATCCTAGCGTCGTAGCGCGGGCCTCCCGCCAGCGAAGTTTTCTGCCGCAGCGGGCGCAGCACTGCTGCGCCCTTTCTCGGCACGATTTCCACTGTTAGAGCGGTGTAATCTATTTCTCAACTATGCCGACGAACGAAAATCCATGGAACCGAACGCTAGCCGACCTGGGCTTGAGCAACAGCTCGGAAATTCCCGCGCTGTTTAGGACCGTGCGGGACAGGTTCGATCGTCAGGTGGAGAACAAGCCCGCCAGTGAGCCGGAATATCTGGCGCTGCATCAGGCATGGCTCGGGCGCAAGTCCGGCATACTCAGCGCGATCACCGACAACTGGTTGAACCCCGCTCCTAAAGCATTCAAGCCTGCCGTTGGACAATCGCTGAATGAGTTGAAACGGTATGTGGAAAGCAGCCTGGAATCTCTCCGTGTTTCCGCGGAAAAATCCTCTGCCGACTTGGCGGCCACGCGGGACAAGATCGACCTCTCTCTTCCCGGTGTGGCCCGTCCCATCGGCACGCACCATCTGATTCGCCAGGTCTTTCAGGAAATCGAAGATATTTTCTTTTCTATCGGCTTTTCCGTCGTCGAAGGCCCGGAAATCGAAACGCCCTACTACAACTTCGAGGCCCTGAACATTCCCGAGCATCATCCCGTCCGCGACGACATGGACACCTTCTATCTCGATCTGCCCAAGGGCGCTCCGGGTCCGCTGCTTCTGCGCACGCACACGTCCCCCGTGCAGATCCACACCATGGAGAAGCGCCAGCCGCCGGTGCGCGTCATTGTGCCCGGCAAGGTCTATCGGCGAGACAATCCCGACGCCACACACTCTTTCATGTTTCACCAGATCGAAGGGCTGGCCGTCGATTCCGACATCACCTTCTGCGATTTCACGGGTACCATCGATTATTTCGTGAAGCAATTCTTCGGCGAAGGCGTGCGAACGCGCTTCCGCCCCAGCTATTTTCCATTCACCGAGCCTTCTGTTGAATTTGACGCCTCCTGCATTTTCTGCGGCGGCAGCGGCACCGCGAAAACCGGCGGTACCTGTGGCAAGTGCAAAGGGGCTGGCTGGATTGAACTGTTCGGCGCGGGCATGGTCGACCCGGCCGTCTACGGTTTCGTCAATTACGACCCCAAAAAAGTGAGCGGCTTCGCCTTCGGCATCGGCATCGATCGCCTGGCCATGCTCAAATACGGCATCGACGACATCCAGGTCTTTTTCCAGAACGATGTGCGCTTCCTCCGCCAGTTCCCTTGATGGGTGGGGCGCGCCGATTTGAATTTACGCAAAACCGGGAACTGAGGACGATCGACTATTTTCCATGGCCTTCGCTGACGCCAAGCAGCGCTTCTCCGACCGCGTAACGGACTACGCCCGCTATCGCCCCAGCTATCCGTCTGCCCTGCTCGATCTCCTGGCAAGAGAATGTGGCCTCGGCAGCGACCACGTCATTGCCGACGTGGCCTCCGGCACCGGCCTTCTCAGCAAACTTTTCCTCGTTCACGGCAATCGTGTTTATGGAGTTGAGCCGAACGCGGAAATGCGCGCCGGCGGCGAAGAATTCCTTCGCGGCTATGCCAATTTCACGAGCATCAATGGTTCCGCGGAAGCCACCACGCTCGCCGATCTCTCGGTGGATTTCGTCACCGTGGGCCAGGCCTTTCACTGGTTCGATGTAGCCGCCGCGCACTGCGAATTCCGGCGAATTCTCAAACCCGGCGGCTGGGCCGTCGTCGTTTGGCAGGATCGCCGCATGGAGGAAACTCCCTTCGCTCGCGCCTATGAAAATGTGCTGGTGCGTTTTGGCATCGACTATAAATCCGTGAAGGATGCCTATCCGGAAACCCAAAAGATGCGTGACTTTTTTGAACTCGGCACATTTCATACCTATGACCTGCCGAATCATCAGGATTTCGATTGGGAAGGCTTGCGCGGGCGCCTCCGCAGCAGTTCCTATGCACCTGCCGAAACCCACGCCGGCCATGCTCCCATGATTGCGGAATTGCGCCGGATCTTTGATACCTACCAGCAAAACGGGAGCGTGCGCATGGAATACTTCGCTCGCGTCTATTTCGGAAAACTCGGCGGGACCACTCCATGAAAGTTTCTTACAACTGGCTGAAAGAATTCGTGGACATAACCACGTCGCCCGAAGAAGTAGCGTCGCGACTGGCCCTGGCGGGAACAAATATTGCCGGCATAGAAAACGGCCCTCACGGAGCCGTTTTCGATGCCGAGCTCACCTCGAATCGCCCGGATTGCCTCGGCATGCTCGGCATCGCCCGCGAAGTGGGCGCCATCTATCGTCTGCCAATAAAAACCATCACACCCAAAGCCCTGGAAAGCGCTTCCGCAAAGGCTAGTGATGCGGTCACTGTCAAAATTGAAGTGCCCGAGCTTTGCGGCCGGTTCACCGCCCGCGTGATTCGCGGCGCAAGGATTCAGCCCTCTCCCGCGTGGCTAAAAAATCGCCTCGAAGCTGCCGGAATTGCCAGCATCAACAACGTCGTGGACATCTCCAATTTCGTCATGCTCGAGCTCGGCCATCCACTCCACACATTCGATTACGACCTGGTCCGCAATCACGCCATCGTCGTCCGGCGCGCGCGCCAGAACGAGAAAATCAAAGCACTGGACGGCACCGAGTACACTCTCGATCCCAATGTCTGCGTGGTTTCCGATGGCGACGGCGCGCGTGCGGCCGGCATCGGCGGCATCATGGGTGGTGCCGATACGGAAATCTCTTTCTCCACAAAGAACGTCTTGATCGAGTGCGCCTGGTTTGACCCCATCGCCGTTCGCGCTGCCGCGCGCTCCTTGAAGCTTCATACCGAAGCCAGCACGCGCTTTGGCCGTGGTGCCGATCCGGAAATGGCAGAGGTCGCCTCGCGACGGGCTGCGGAGTTGATCCTGCAACTCGCCGGAGGCGAGCTCCTGGCAGGCGTCGTCGATGTTTATCCGGGAAAACGCCCGGCAAAAAAAATAACCATTACGCGAGCGGAATTCCTCCGCGTCATGGGCGCCGACGTACCCGACAAAGACCTCGAGGCCATACTTTCTTCCCTTGGCTTTGCTCCTGCGCGTGTCGATCACAATCCCGGCGCCGCCAATTCGCTTTTGGCCGCGTGGGAATGCACGCAACCGTCCTGGCGCGCCGACGTCGAGCGCGAGATCGATCTCATTGAAGAAGTCGCGCGCATTTATGGGACGGATAAATTTCCTCCGCGCCTGCCCGTAGCGCGATCCGGCGCGGCTCGTTTGCCGCATCAGGAAGCGGAGACTCGCTTGCGTGAACGTCTGATCGGCCTCGGCTATCAGGAAATTCTCACCATCCCTCACGTTTCCGAAGAACGCGACGAACTGTTCCGTCCCGCCGACGCCGTGTCCGCCAAATTGGCGAATCCTCTCAGTGAAGAAGCCAGTGTCCTGAAATCCACCGGCGCGGTCACCATGGCCGCGGCCATTGAGTGGAACCTCAATCACAGCCAGCGCCATGTGCGTCTCTTCGAAATTGGCCAGCAGTATCGCTTCCTCAACGGCAGACCGGTCGAGACTCGCGTGCTGACTATCGGTGCGACGGGCGCCGCACGCTTGCAGGGACTCTACGATTCTCCACGCGAGTACAATTTCGGCGACTTGAAAGGCGATCTTGACGCGCTCGGCGCGCTTTCGGGCGGCTTGCGCTGGGAAAACGGCGGCTCCGAATGGCTGGACGCCGCGAAACGCGGCACGATTTTTCTTGGCAGGGAAGGAAATCAGCCGCTGGGAGTCGCCGGCCAACTCGCGAAGCGCGTTGCTGACAAGCTCAAATTCCGCCAGGACGTGCATCTCGCGGAAATCGCGCTCGGACCCTTCTACTGCATGTATTACGGCGTAAAGAACAATCGACGCTACGAGCCGCTTCCGCGTTTCCCCGGCGTCGAGCGAGATTTCTCGCTATTCCTCGCCGAAGGCGTGACTTTCGCGGAGGTCCGCAAAACCATCGAATCGCTGGGCATCCCGGAGATCGCCTCGATCGCAGCCGCCGATCTGTTCCGCGGCAAAAATGTTCCAGCCGGAAAATATTCACTGCTCGTTCGCGTCATTTTCCAGAGCAGGGAATCCACATTCACCGACCCGCAAATCAACGATTTCTCGAAACGCATCGTCGCCGCGCTCGAAAAAAATCTCGGCGCCACGCTGCGCGCCAGCTAGCAGCCGGTGTCAATCCGCCTGCTTCAGTGCTCGCTCCACCAGCGTCAGGCACCGCTCCGCCTGCTCTTTTAGCAGTTCCTCGCGCTCGCCGCGCTCTTTCCGCAGGCTGTGCAATTCATCCGCGATGGCCATCGCCGCCAGAATTGCCACTTTCTGCGTGTCGACTGTCGGCGTCATCTGCACGATGGCGTGCATCTTTTCATCTACATACTCCGCCAGCTTCTGCATGTAGGCCTCGTCCAAATCGGCTTGGATCGGAAACACCTGCCCGAATATTTGTACTTTCACGTTCTTGGCCATTTTGCACCTGTTTATTGCGACCACGAAGTCGGGTTGCGGTCCCACCGGTGAGCCTGTAATTTCTTGCTTAGCCCCTGGGGAAGCGGCCCCGCTTTGCTCGCCGCGCAATTCGCTTCCACGTTTTTCAGCTTGCGCATCCCCGGAATCGTCGTGCTGACATCAGAGTTGCTGAGGATGAAGCGCAGAGCCATTTCCGCCATCGTGCTCGCCACCGGCACCAACGGCCGCAGCGCCTCGGCATGCGCCACGCTCGATTTCAGATTTTCCGGAACAAAATACGAATTGCGCCAGTCGCCCTCAGGCCATTTTGAGTCCACCGTCAACGTTCCCGTCAATGTCCCTTCGTCAAACGGCACGCGGGCAATCACCGCAACCTCCTTCATGCGGCAAATCGGAAACAGCGCATCCTCTGGGTTCTGGTCAAACAGGTTATAAATCACCTGTACGGCATCGGCATACCCTTCGAGCACAGCGCGCATGCCGTTTGAGGGCTCCCAGCGATTCATGCTGGGTCCAAATGCGCGCACCTTCCCGCTTTTCTTCATTTTCTCAATCGAGCGCGGCAAGCGATCATCATTCAACCAGCGATCTTCCCAGGTGTGGTATTGCATCAGGTCAATCGTCTGCAAGCCCAGATTCTTCAGGCTCTTCTCGATATACTCCTCCACATACTCCGGCGGATAGCAGTCGTCGAGCGTGAACGTCCGGGTGCTCGGCCAGCGCCGGTTTTTCGGTGGAATTTTTGTGGCCACATACAAATGCTTGTCGGGACCGCCCGCCGAATCGCCTTTGTGCGCCTGCAATATTTTCGCGAGGATTTGCTCGCTCTTGCCGTCACCATAGGCCCAGGCGGTATCAAAAAAATTGCAGCCCAACTCCACCGCGCGTTCGAGCGACCGCAGCGTCTCCGCCTCCTCTGAACCGCTCCAACCCGCCAAGCCCCACATGCCGTAGCCAATCTCGCTGACCTTCCAACCCGTGCGCCCAAACTTCCGGTAGTTCATTCGCATATCTCCCCTAACGCCCGTGCCATTGTAGCGGAGAATCCACTGCGAGAGATGTGCGGCCCGGCAGCCGCGCGGCTCCACATGCTGAGAAAAGCGCAGGATCGCAACCACGGGTCTTGCCGGCAAACTTGAATGGCAAGGCTCTCGCCGCCCCTCAAAGGGAGGGTTACTTTTGCCTTGTGCGTGCGGCCTCGGGCGACGCGACGTGCCCGGCAAGCTCAATCGGTGGTGTCAGAGGCAACAGCTTGAAGCAACGCGCCTTCTCATCCCAGTAAATGCTGTCCTTGTGTGCGTTCCAAGCTGCTTGCCAGTGCTCCTGCACGAATTTTCGACCCTTTTTGCGCAGGAATTTCCGCCAACACGGCTCTCCCGGCTTATCGCAGCTCATCTGCAAGGAATCCAGTTCCGGCAGCGAAGTGACCGTCAAGTCCGAGGAGGTGAAAAGATCAAACAAAAGAGAATTGGCGATATCGCCGGCCGCCGTGTACTTCCACAAGTCATAGATGGAATGTTTGGTCTTCCGCGTGTCGGTCAGTTCAGAAATCAGCAGCGGAATTGCGTCCTTCCCAAGCGCCAGCACCTGGTCCACCACTTCGGAATCGCAATGTTCCTTGTCCTGGAACCGCCCTATCATCCGGCAGGAACCGGGCGCTGTCATCTCGTCGAATTTCCATAACGGGATTTCAACCACGGGCGCGGGGGTGGCCTGGGCGGCGACGAACGAGCAGCAAAACAGCCAAAAAAGAGGGGTTAGCCACAGGGAGCGGATTAGACTTTTTACCAGCACCGCGGAAATCTACACGCCTGTTCGCTCTGTGGCAAGGGGGTACCCGGCGTCCCTAGGGCAACGCGGCGACGGTCTTGGCTTCGGCCAATTCCGGGCGGTCCGCGCCCGGCCCGCAGATTTTCATCAAGTCCGCATAGAAAGTTTGCGCGCTGCTTTTATCTCCGACGGCTTCGGCCGCGCGTCCGGCGCCCAACAAGGCGTCAAACCGGTTCGGCGCGTTTTTCAACACAATTTTGTACTGCGCTAGCGCATCGGAAGGCCGCTTCACCTGGGCGAGCATGTCCGCAAGCATCTCGCGCGCCGGAATGATCACGGATTCGCCTCCATTTTTCTCCTCGCGAGCCATGGCCGCGCGTAATTCCGCCAGCGCGTCGTCGGTTTTCGCTTGCGCGTAACACAGCCACGCTTCGGCTTCCCCGAGATCCGTGGCCTTTTCCGTGGACACCACGTAACCGGCCTTCCGCGAGCGCGCTTCCCGTTCAGCCACGCTTTTCGCCAACTCCTTCACCTCGGCTTCCGCTTCGGCCACGTTTCCGATTCGCGCTGCTCCAATCGCGCGCGCCCAATGCGCGCTGTCCTGCTCGTCCTGGCGAATGGCGGGCACCTTAACGCTCGCGGCCTCCTTCCATTGATGCAGCTCGAGCGCCGTACGCGCCGCCAAGTAAGTGCCATGCTGTTCGATCGACTCGTGATCGGCTCCGACAACATGGTCCATCTGCGCCATCACGCTGCGCGCTTTCGCTTCCTGGCCGCTCTGCAGGTAGGAATAGTTCAGGTAGTCCATGGCGTGGGTCTGATAATGTGCTTCCGCCTTGTGTTGTTCCGCGGCACGCTTGGCCGAGGCCCAGGAAGCGATATTCGAACCGATGGAGTCCTGCCACAACCCCAATCGCACAAAAATGTGCGACGGCATATGGATGGCGTGAGCGGAATCCGGCGCGATTTCCGCGTAACGCTGCGCCGCCGCTAGCCCCTGGGGAGCCAGCTCCGGCCGGTCGCACGCGTGAATCAGATAGTGAGCTACCCCGGGATGATCCGGATATTTTTCAAACAACGGATCGAGAATCGCGATCGCTTTTTCCTGGTTCGCCAAACTATCCACATCCTCCTGTTCCGCCAGCGCCACAAGCGACAGGGCGGTGAATGCTCCTACTTCCACATCGTCGCGCATCTGCTCGTGGAATTTTTCCATCGCTGCTGAATACGCTTTTACGCGCTGCTCGTGCGTAAGCTTGCCTTTTTCCTGATAGAGCACACCTGCGGCGGTCAGAAATCCTTGCTCCTTTTCCGTTTTCGGTGCCAACTTTCGAGCCAGCTCGATTTCCTGGTGGCCTTCCTGCAAGTGTTTGTCGTCGGGAAATTCCCACAATTGCTCGTACAGCGACATGGCCTTGCCCCAATGGGCCAGCGCGCATTTTTTGTCACTGGCCTCGGCCGCCGCAAACGTCTGGTGCGCCTCGGTGTACTGGAAGGAGTGCAGCAGCGCCAGCCCCTTGTCGAGCAGCGGTTGCGCCGCGGCCGAGCAACTGGTCGGAAAATTTACCTGGCCCAGGCGGGACGGTAGCGTGTTGCTTTGCGCTGCCGCCGGCCGGGCGGAAATCAGGGAAACGACCAGCAAACAAATTCCGGTCGCCGCCATAACAACATGCCTATTTGCCATTGCGAACCTCTCGCTCAAAGCCGCCATTCTACTCTCGGCCTGTTCCCGTGGTCAGCTAAAGCTTTTGCAGCTGTGCCAGCCGCGCCGGTTGGACGCCAAGCCGCACTCGGGGGATAATACGCTGTGGAGCGGTACTTCGAAGCAGGTGAGGACGCGAAAGCCGTTTGAACCGTAACGAATCTCTGGGGTGCTGCGGATAGTCAGCTTGTGTGCACGGCCTGTCCCGTCGGCAAGTCTCGGCTAAGACTTGCGGCCGGGGCAGGAAAGCCTAATGGCTGACTCGTGGTGCCCACCTATTTCAGAGGTTCACGGCCTAGCTTCCCACGGCCCAGCAGTCCGCTCCATTCTTGTGTTTAGTAATTCGTTTCAAGTAATAAGTTTGCCTAGGGCACCCGGCAACCCTGCTCATCGGACGGTGTGCGGAGCTCAGGCGTTTCGGCAGTCAGATCTAGAAACTCATAACTTAGGACGTATAACTCTTCATGCGCGTTCTGTTCATCGGCGACATTGTCGGCTCGCCCGGCCGCCAGATTGTTCGTGACCGTCTCGCCGACCTCGTCGAGCACCAGCACATCGACCTCGTCATTGCCAACGCGGAAAACTCCGCCGCGGGATTCGGCATCACTCCGCGCATTGCGGAGGAATTGTTGCAGCACGGCATCGACGTGCTCACGGGCGGCAATCACAGTTGGGACCGCAAGGAAATTTTCGAATTTATCCCGCACGAGCCGCGCCTGCTGCGCCCCGCCAATTTTCCCGAAGCGAATCCCGGCGCCGGCTTGTATGTGGGCAGCGCCAAAAACGGGATGAAATTCGCCGTCCTCAACGTGCAGGGCCGCGTTTTCCTGGCTCCCAACGACGATCCCTTCAAGAAAACCGACACGGAACTGGCCAAAGTTCCGCCCGACGTGGACTTCGTTCTGGTCGACATCCACGCCGAAACCACCAGCGAGAAAATCGGCTTCGGCTGGTACCTGGATGGGCGCGCAACGGCGGTGGTGGGCACGCACACGCACGTTACGACCGCCGACGAGCGCGTGCTCCCGGAAGGCACGGCTTTCATCACCGACGTCGGCATGACCGGCCCGCACAACGGCATCATCGGTATGGAGCGCACCGCCATCATCAAGAAGTTCATCGACGGATTACCCACGCGCTTTGAAGTGGCCAGCGGAGATATCCAGTTGAATGCGGTGCTGATAGAAAGCGACGATTGGGGACCTCGCAACCAGGCTGGCCGCCTGCGCGCCAAGTCCATCGCGCGCTTGCGCCTCCGTCTGGACTAGACAGCAAGCAACCACTGGATTGGCGGAGTAATCTGACAGACCATGGGGAAATGGACCAGCACGTTTGCCCTCGCGGCTGCTCTCTTGCCGATCGCCGGCACGCTATGGGGCAATGCCGCGGAGATCGATGATGACTTGACGGCCACGCGCCGGGTGTTCCCCACAATCGGTCCCGGCTTACGCGCCGTTCGCCACGCGGCCAATGGCAATTATTACGTTCTCGCCTCTCCCTCGGTCGGCGTGGCCATCTTCGATCCGAACGGTAAACAAATTTCCGTAATTGGCGCGCCTCCCCTGGCTCCGGTGAGCAACAAAGCCGGCCGCTCGGCCATCGCGTTTGGCGAAGATTGCGATGTGGACGCCCAAGGCAACGTCTATGTTGCCGACCGCGGCTACAACCTCATCAGCGAATTTGCGCCCGATGGCAAGCCGTTGCGCTCCTTCCCGGCGAATTCGCTGCTATCACTCGCGGTGCTGCCCGAAGGCGAAGTGGCAGTCACCACGCTCGAGCCGTCCCATCACGTCACCGTCTACGGACCGGATGGAAAGGTCGCCACGGAGTTCGGCGACATAGAATCCCTGTCCTCTCGCCAGGACATCGATCAATATCTGAACCGCGGCCGCGTATCGTCAGACGCGCAGGGCCACATTTATTTCGGTTTTACGTATATGCCGGAGCCCCTGGTCCGCAAGTACGACCGCTCCGGCAACGCCAGCCAGGAATTTGTGTTCACCGGTGTCGACGCCTATCCGGAAGCCTCTTCCACCCGCAAGGCCATCGACCGCGAGGAGGGAGATTCCGAACCACCGAATTTTCGTCCCATACTCACGGCGTTCGGCATTGACCAAATCGAAGGCGATGTTTGGATGGGTTTGCACAATACGCTCGTGCATTTTGACAAAGACGGTGTGCGCCGCTCCGAATATCAGATATACACGCCGAAGGGTTCGCCTCTCGACGCAACCATTATCGTAGTCGAATCCGATCGCTTGCTGATCGGTTCAGACCCTCTGGGTGTCTATGAGTTTCACCGGCCGGACAAAAAACACTAAAAAATTACCCGAGTTTTCCTCAGGCATGATTGCACCATTATGGTGCATTTCTCGCGCGCGTGTTTTTCGCTATGGGTAAATTCCCGTATTTTCGTCGTATTTTTTTGGCACTTGCACATTTCCAGTGCTTGTGGAAAAGTTGTGAATGCCATGTGAACGTTAGTACTGGGCTTCGTACACTTTTCGCTTGCTCCAACCGAGACAGTGCGCGAGAATCCAACCAGTTTGGAACGTGGTCCTGCAATTCTGAACGGGCTGCGCGGAACCACAGGGGCACGAAAACATTCGTTCCTGCGCGGGCAAGAACTCCAAAGCGTGATGCTTTAGGGCGGAAATACCTTTCCACAGGTTTTTCACACCTGTGGAAATATAGTGCTGTTTGATTGTTTCAATTCTCTCATGACCATGACGACTGCGACCCAAATAAGCCGTGAAGCCGCTACCCTCAACGTCTGGGATAAGTTCCTGGACCTGATCAAGTCCAGAGTCAGCATCAACACCTATTCCACCTGGTTCCAGCCCACGCGGCTGAGCCGCCAGGAAGGCGAGACCCTGTTCGTGCAGATCCCCAGTGCCGTGTTCCGCCAGGTCCTGACTCGCACCTACGGCGAAATCATCAAGGCGGTGTTCCACCAGATGGGCACACCGAACACCAAGGTTCAGTACGTGTGCACCGAGGAAGAGCCTGTGCAGGCTACGCCCGCGGCGACCGCCGCCAAGCAGTCCAAGCTCGATTTTGAAAGCAGCGATCATCAGCTAAATAATCGCTACACCTTTGAAAGC
The DNA here is from genome assembly GCA_963742325.1 of Candidatus Acidiferrales bacterium. Lineage (GTDB taxonomy): Bacteria > Acidobacteriota > Terriglobia > Acidiferrales > UBA7541 > Acidiferrum. The sequence continues at coordinate 235,144 of CAVULB010000003.1, forward strand.
TTCGTGGTCGGCAAGTCCAACGAATTTGCCCATGCAGCTTCCCGCGCTGTCGCCGAGCAGCCTTCGAAAGCCTATAACCCGCTGTTTCTCTATGGCGGGGTGGGAATGGGCAAAACGCACTTGATGCATGCCATTGGGCACATGATCAAGAAGCGCAATCCCGCGATGCGCCTCAGCTATGTCAGCGCTGAAAAGTTCACCATAGAAGTCATCAATTCGCTGCGCTTTGACCGCATGATCAGCTTCCGCGATCGTTTTCATACTGTCGATGTCCTTCTCGTGGACGATATCCAGTTCATCGCCGGGAAGGAACGCACGCAGGAAGAGTTCTTCCACACCTTCAACGCCCTATACGAACAGCAGAAACAGATCGTCATTTCGTCAGATTGCCTTCCGAAGGACATCAATTCCATTGAAGAGCGTTTGCGTTCCCGTTTCGAATGGGGATTGATTGCGGATATTCAGCCTCCCGATCTTGAAACCAAGATCGCCATCCTGCAAAAGAAAGCGGAAAACGACCGCTTCCATCTTCCCGATGAAGTGGCCGAATATATAGCGCGCGCCATTAAATCGAACGTACGCGAACTGGAAGGCGCATTGACGCGTCTGATGGCCTACGCTTCGCTGACGGGCACAGCTATCTCTTTAGCCACCGCTCAGCAGGTTCTTCGCAACATCATCGCTTCTCAGGAAAAGCGCGTCACCATCGACCTGATTCAGAAGCGCGTCAGCGAACATTTCAACTTGCGCGAACAAGACCTGAAAATCCGCAGCAACACGCGGGCCATCGCCTTCCCGCGTCAGGTGGCCATGTACATCGTCAAGCAGCTCACGACCGCTTCGCTCCCGGAAATTGGGAGGCAATTCGGAGGCAAGCATCACACAACAGTTCTGCACTCTATCAACAAGATCGAAGAGTTGCGCCGTTCCGATAAGGAACTAAACCGCACCATCACCCGCCTGATGGACGCTCTTCAATAGTCACGCGATAAATCCAGGGATTCCGGCCCGCAGAAACGCCTGCGGGCTTTTTTCTGCCGGCAATACCCTTCCATGCCCTACCGAGAGCCGTGTCCGGCCATCGCCGGTGGCGCCCATTCTTTGCAAAGGACAGATAGCACCATTGTTCAAGGTGTGGGGTTCAAGACGGCTTTGCTGCTCCGGTATGGATAGCGTGTGCCGGGCTGCTCGACAGAGCCTCCGGCGACGCCGCGTAGCGAAGCCTTACTGCTGCTGCTCGCGGCAATTTCTTTGCGAGCGCCAGCCGCTACATTTTTCAGCGTGAGTCAAGACATCGCTTGCTTCGCCATCGCGCTCTTGACCGAAGATTCTTGGTGGATTTTTCATCCGCCACATGGAGTCGGTGAATTTCTGTTTCTGGAAATTTTGTTGTGGCGCGCATCTCGTTCGATGAACGGTGCAGAGTTCGCTCACGGGTATCGCTTGTGGAGAACATGTGGGGATCGCGTGGGAATACTGCGGACGATTTGTTGAAGAATTGCGCGTAGCGGAATCTTTTTTCAAAACACAGGGAGTTTTCCGAAACCCCGCGAAATTTTCCTCTGCACACGTGTCGGCGAAAATGCGGGCAGGTGTTCGTTGTGGACACTTTTCCACTGATCCACAGCAGTCATCACAACAACAAGGTGCAAAGTTTTCTATTTTAAAAAAAGTCCTTGTGAAGACTGTTGTGCCTGTGGAACGGTTGAAAAAGTCCTAATCCGGGAATCCCTGCGGATGTAGAAAGGCAGGCATCTTTCCCGATGAATTCCTGAACAAGCCCCATTTCCACAGCTATTTTTCGCTATCGGCCCTTTATACTTGGGCGAAAAACGAGTACAGTACGCTAGCGGTACTTCTGTACCGGAGAAAACATGACCGCAACTGGAACTGTCCGCGAGGAAAGCCAATCGATGGAATTCAGCGTACCGAAATCCGCGCTGCTCAATGAACTGACCACCACACAAGGTGTTGTCGAACGCAAAACCACGATCCCCATTCTTTCGAATCTTTTGGTCGAAGCGAAGGGTACTCGCCTGACTATTACCGCTACCGACCTGGAGCTCAGCGTCCGCACGTCCTGTGAAGCCAAGGTCAAGAAGGAGGGAGCGGGCACCATCCCCGCCAAGAAACTGCTCGAGCTGGTCCGTCTTCTCCCGGAAGGCGAGATCAAGTTCAAACTTCTCGATAATCACTGGATCGAAATCGTCAGCGAAAAAAAGAAATACAAAATGGTCGGCATGGCCAAGGAAAATTTCCCCGCTCTGCCGGCGATGCCGCACACGTTGGTCAAAATTCCTGCTGCCGTGTTAGAAAGCCTGATCGGCAAGACAAAATTCGCCATTTCCATGGAAGAATCGCGCTATACCCTCAACGGCGGCCTTTTGATCATCAAGCCGGATACCCTGGCCATGGTTGCCACCGACGGCCACCGGCTGGCCCTGGCCGAGACGGATCAAAAGCTAGGCGGCCTCAATGGTGAAGTCCGCGTGCTGATTCCCAAGAAAGCCATGGACGAAGTGGAAAAGCTTTCGGCTGCGGCGGGCTCAGACGTGCAGATGGAATTTGCCAAGGACGAGAGCCATCTCTTCTTTCAGGTGGGCCATCGCCTGCTGATCTCCCGAATTCTGACCGGCCAATTCCCAAATTACGAAGCCGTTTTGCCAAGAGAGAACAACAAGACCGTGGTCCTCGAGCGCACCGAGTTGACCGATGCGGTTCGTCGCGTCTCGCAACTGGCCGACCAGCGTTCGCATGCGGTAAAGCTCGCAGTGTCGACGGAAGGCGTGGAAATTTCCGCATCCAGTCCCGAGTATGGCGAAGCCAAGGAATCGATCGACAAGGAATACAAAGGCGATCCCATCTCCATCGGATTTAATTCGAGCTACATGCTCGACTTCCTGGCCGCCGCCGCCGATGGTCCGATCAGCATCGAGTTGAAAGACGAACAATCCGCCGGCCAGATGCGTCCGCTCGCCGACGAAAGCTACCGCTACCGCTACGTCATCATGCCCATGCGCATCTGATTGGCCTCATTCTGTGTGATGTTAAAGAATGTCGATTGCGCCAACCGCCTGGAATCTCCGGTCGTATTTAGGTTTCTTTGCACGATTTTTTTTCGCGCAATTCGTCCTACCTAGCGCCTAAAGAGCGATCGGATTAAGCCCGGCTGCCGGTCGCGGAAGGCCGCAGGGGTCATTCGTTGACACCTCGTAATTATCTGTAACTACTGCACTTATTTATCCACAACCCTTCCTCTGCCCCTTGAGAAAATACTGCTTTTCCAGTAAAATTACAGCGTTGTCGATTCGCAATTTTTTCCTCCAAATCGACACGTCCGCCAGGTGTTGTTGACCGTGAAAAGCCCTGCGCCAGGGGCTGGTCGGCAGCCTGGAGAGCATAAGTCTTCGCCACGTCCCGGAGCGCGGGACGGGATGAAGCAGGAACCCTACGAGCTTCGATCTAGCCCCAGCGAGATCGCGGTCAAAGGGTGAGGCGACGCATGGGGATAGCCAACATCACGCCTTCCTGGCTTCACAAAAATTGCTTTTGCACCATCGCCGTCGGAATCCCCGGTGTGCGACGGGGAAATTTGCACTTGAACGGGTTGCCGTAGGCCGCACCTCAGGAGGTCACATGGGCGACAACGAAACTGTAACGGGCAAGGGCGGTCACCAGTATGACGCCAAATCCATTAAGGTGCTCGGCGGGCTCGAGGCCGTGCGCCTGCGTCCCGCGATGTACATTGGCTCGACCGGCGAAATGGGTTTGCATCACCTGGTCTGGGAAGTGGTGGATAACTCCGTCGACGAAGCCATGGCCGGTTTTGCCGATGAAGTGAACGTCACCGTGCACGCCGACAATTCCGTCACGGTTGTGGACAATGGCCGCGGTATACCTGTCGACATGCACGCCACGGAAAAGCGCCCGGCAGCGGAAGTTGTGCTCACGGTTCTTCACGCTGGCGGAAAATTCGATAGCGACACTTACAAAGTTTCCGGCGGTCTCCATGGTGTCGGCGTTTCCGTTGTCAACGCCCTTTCTGATTGGTTGGAACTGGAAATTCAGCGCGACGGCGCCGTTTGGGAACAGACCTACGAAAAAGGCAAGCCCACCAGTAAACTGAAGCAAACCGGAAAAACACGCAAAACCGGCACAAAGGTTACATTCCATCCCGACGGCACGATCTTCGAAAAAACAGTATTCAGTTTTGACACACTTGCCACGCGCCTCCGCGAATATGCTTTTCTCAACAAGGGCCTGAAGATCACGTTGACCGACGAGCGCACGGAAAAGTCCGCGGAGTTTCGTTTCACCGGCGGCATCGCGGAATTCGTCAAGCATCTCAACCGCGGAAAATCCACGCTGCACGATTCGCCCATCTACATGGAAGGCAAGAAGGGCAACGTCGAAATCGAAATTGCGCTGCAGTACAACGATACCTACGGCGAAAATGTCTTCTCCTTCGCCAACACCATCAACACCGTCGATGGCGGCACGCACCTGTCCGGCTTTCGTTCGGCCCTCACGCGCTCCATCAACAACTTCGCCTCTGCCAATGGCATGCTGAAAGAGCAGAAAGATGAAGTCAGCATCACCGGCGACGACGTTCGCGAAGGCCTGGTTGCCGTTGTCAGCGTTCGCCTGCCGCAGCCTCAATTCGAAGGGCAAACCAAGGGCAAACTCAACAGCGACATCAAGGGCGACGTAGAGCAACTCGTCAACGAAAAGCTCGGTGAATGGTTCGACAAACACTCGACCGTAGCGCGCCGCGTCATCGGCAAGTGTATTGACGCCGCCCGCGCGCGCGAAGCCGCCCGCAAAGCGCGCGAACTCACTCGACGCAAGTCCGCCATGGATTCCAGCGGCCTCCCCGGAAAGCTGGCCGATTGCCAGGAGCGCGATCCTGCGCGTTGCGAGCTGTTCGTCGTTGAGGGCGAATCGGCAGGCGGATCCGCCAAGCAGGGCCGCGATCGCAAGTATCAGGCGATCCTGCCGCTCAAGGGCAAGATCCTAAACGTCGAAAAAGCGCGCTACGACAAGATGCTCGGCCACGAAGAAATTCGCGCCATCATCACCGCGCTGGGCACCGGTATTGGCAAAGACGATTTCGATGCCGGCAAGCTGCGTTATCACAAAATTATTTTGATGACCGACGCGGACGTCGACGGCTCGCACATCCGCACGCTTTTGCTCACCTTCTTCTTCCGCCACATGAAAGAGCTCATCGATCGCGGCCACATTTACATTGCCCAACCGCCGCTGTATCGCGTTAAGCGCGGTAAGACCGAGCGCTATATCCGCGACGAACGCGACTTTGCCCGCGAACTGATGAAGCGCGCCACCGAAGACCACGTCGTGAAGGCCAAGGAAGGCGTGATGCTCCAGGGCGCCGGGCTTACCAGTTTTCTGCTCAACATCCAGGAATACGACGCGGTAGCCGCGAAACTCGGCCGCCGCCTGAAAGAGAATGGCCTGGTCGAAGTGCTGGCCGCACACGGACTCGATAAGAAAACCGAGTTCGAAGATAAAAAAGCGCTCGAGAAACTGCTGAAGGAAATCGACAAAGGCAAGCTCAAACTCGAAGGCAAAGTGGCCTTCGACGAAGAGCACAGTCTGTATGAAATTCAGTTTGGCGCGCCCGGCAATCAGAAAATCAGCTGGGCGCTCGCTTCCACTCCCGATTACAAGCGCCTGCGCGCCCTGGCCAAACAGGTCGAGGAGTACAACAAGCCGCCCTTCCTGATTACGCGCAATGGCGACAAAGCCACCAAAGAAAAGGCCAGCGATGTTCTCGGCTACGTGATGGAAGATGCCAAGAAAGATTTCACCATCACGCGATTCAAGGGTCTGGGCGAAATGAACCCCACGCAGCTTTGGGAAACCACCATGAACGCCGATACGCGCACTTTGCTCCAGGTGAAACTGGAGGACGTGGTCGAAGCCGAAAAAATCTTCACCACGCTGATGGGTGAAAACGTCGAGGATCGGCGGAAGTTCATCGAAGACAACGCCCTCGACGTCGTGAATTTGGACATCTAACCCGCAAAAATGATTTACCAGTTGGGCTGGACGACATTGCCGGGGCTGCGTGGACTGAGCGTAAGCGAATTTCGCAGTACGCCCACCGCGACTCCGGATAACCAGAAGGGCGTAGCGGTGGCTTTTGAAAACGAAGCCTCGCGCCAAGCCTTTCTGCAGCAAATGGAAGCGGATTTCGCGCCGCGCCGTTTCACCAACGCGGCCGACGCCTTCGACACCGTGAAAGCCTACGTGTTGGAGCGTGTAGCGAGAGCGCCGCAGTTATAAAAGCCGTTGCGACCTCCTGGCCTAGGGAGTCACGTTTGGCGCACGGCAGCGACGGAGAAGCGGCGGTTCATACGCCGACGGTAGCGAAAGCGGCGCAGTTTGCCGTTTGCGTCAGCAATTACGAGTTAGCGACGAAGGGGACACATGGCCGACGAACAGAATCAATCCATTCTACTGCCGGTAGATATCGAAGCCGAAATGCGCAAGTCGTATCTCGATTACGCCATGAGCGTAATCATCGGGCGCGCGCTTCCCGATGTCCGCGACGGCTTGAAGCCCGTGCATCGCCGCATTCTGTTTGGCATGTACGAGCTCGGCCTCACCTCCAGCAAGCCCTACCGCAAATGCGCCAAAATCGTCGGCGAAGTTCTGGGCAAATTTCACCCGCACGGCGACGCCCCGGTGTACGACGCCCTCGTCCGCATGGCGCAGGATTTCAACATGCGCTACCCGCTTGTTGACGGCCAAGGCAACTTCGGCTCCGTTGATGGAGACATGCCCGCGGCGATGCGTTACACCGAAGCGCGCCTGGCCAAAATCGCCGAAGAACTCCTCGCCGACATCGAGAAGGAAACCGTCGATTTCATTCCGAACTTCGACGAAACCGAAAAAGAGCCCACGGTCATGCCCACGCGTGTGCCGAATCTTCTCGTCAACGGCGCCAGCGGCATCGCTGTCGGCATGGCCACCAACATCCCGCCTCACAATCTTCGCGAAGTCGTTGACGCCACCATCGCCATGATCGAAAAGCCGGAACTCACGCTCAAGGAAGCGATGAAGTTCGTTCCCGGACCCGATCTTCCGACGGGCGGCTACATCGCCGGCCGTGAAGGCATCGAGCAGGCTTACAAAACGGGCCGCGGCAGCTTCACGATGCGCGCCAAAGCCGCCATCGAGGAATCCGGCAAGGACCGCGAGAATATCGTTATCACCGAAATTCCCTACCAGGTGAACAAAGCCCGCCTGATCGAACGCATCGCCGATCTCGTCTCCAACAAGAAAATTGAAGGGATTTCCGATGTTCGCGACGAAAGCGACCGCGATGGCATGCGCATCGTCATCGAGCTGAAGCGCGGAGAAGAATCCCAGCTTATCCTCAACAATCTGTTCAAGCACACCCAGATGCAGGAATCCTTTGGCATGATCCTGCTGGCCATCGTCGGCGGCCAGCCGCGCGAAATGGGCTTGCTCGAGTTTATCCGCCTGTTCATCGATCATCGCCGCGACGTCATCCTCCGGCGGTCCCGCTACGACCTTCGCAAAGCCCAGGAACGCGAACACATCCTCGTCGGCTACCAGATCGCCCTCGACCATCTCGACACGGTCATCCGCATCATCCGCGGCAGCACCAGCCGCGCCGAAGCCAAGGAAAACCTGTTCAAGTATTTCACCGAGCAGGACATCACCATTTCCGAAGACGGCAAGTCCAGGAAAATTTCGGGTATAAAGCTCGACGGCCGCAAGTACAAATTCCTGGGGGCTCCCGAAATTGAAGCCGCCGGCCGCGCCTCAGGTCTCGGGCTTTCCTATACGCAGATCGACGCCATCCTCGAACTGCAACTCCACCGCCTCACGCAACTTTCCATCGACGAAATTCTCAAGGAATTGAAGTCCATCCGCGAAAAGATCGCCGAGCTAGAAGAAATCATTTCCAGCGAAAAGAAACTGAAGGCCGTCATCATCGGCGAGCTCAAAGACGTCCAGAAAACCTACGGCGACGATCGCCGCACGCAGATTGTGGACAAGGTCGATGAAATCAAACTGGAAGATTTGATCGCTGACATCGACATGCTCATCACCGTGAGCCATGCAGGCTATATCAAGCGCACCTCCGCGGAGACCTATCGCCACCAGTCTCGCGGCGGCAAGGGCCGCATCGGCGCCAAAACCAAGGAAGAAGATTTCGTCGAGCATCTCTTCATTGCCTCCGCGCATAGCTACATCCTGTTGTTCACTTCTAAGGGCCGCGTGTATTGGCTGAAAGTTTATGAATTGCCCGAGGCCGCTGCCGCTACACGTGGGAAAGCTATCGCCAACCTGGTGAAATTCCAGGAAGACGAAAAATTGACCGCGCTCGTGGCCGCCACGAATCTGGAAGAAGAAGGCCGCTTCGTGTTCCTAGCGACCAAGTTCGGCACCGTGAAAAAGTCCGCGCTTACCGAATTTTCCAATCCGCGTTCCACCGGCATCATCGCCATCAACCTCGAGGACCAGGACGAACTCATCGGCGCAAAGCTTACCGACGGCAAGAAGATGATTTTCCTAGCCAGTCACGAAGGCCAGGCCATCCTCTTCCGCGAAACCGAAGTGCGTCCGATGGGCCGCAACGCCGGCGGCGTGAATGGCATGGATCTGGACAAAGAGGATTACGTTGTCAGCATGGACGCGGTCCAGCCCGACTTCGAAATCATCGCCAAGGAACACAAGCAAACCAGCCAGAACCTGGAGGAACTCGAAAACGAGCACATCAAGGATTCGCTGACCACGCTCATGCTCACCGTTGCCGAAAAGGGTTACGGCAAGCGCACCGCCCTCGCCGAGTATCGCATCACCTCGCGCGGCGGCAAGGGCGTCGTCAACATTAAGACCACGGACCGCAACGGCGCCGTCGTGGCCACCCTGCAGGTCACCGAAGAGTCCGACGTGATGATCATCACCGAACACGGCAAGGTCATCCGCGTGCACGCCAACGAAATTCGCGAAGCCGGCCGCTCCACGCAAGGCGTTCGCCTCCTCCGCCTCGATGACGACGACTCCGTGGCCGCGGCAGCCGTCCTCCAGGAGGAAGACGAACAGGAGAAGAAGTAATCGCCTACGGCTAGCTAGGGGCGCGGCAGCTTTGCGCCCCCTGTGCGCGCGATTTTGCCCGCGGCAAGCCGCCGTTTTAAGAAAAACCGCGCTACACTACTTCCCATGAAAATTACACGACGCCTATTGGCCTTCCTGGTTCTTTCTGTTCCTCTGTTGGTTCTGGCATTCATTACTGCCGCGCGAAAGCCTGCTGTGCCCTCCCGTCACCTGGCGCTCGTCGGAACATACACCGGCAAAACCGGCAGCAAGGGTATTTACGCAGTCGATTTTGATTCCTCGGTGGGCATGCTCATCCTGAGAGGCCTCGCTGCTGAAACGACCAGTCCCTCCTGGGTCGCCATTCATCCCAGCGGCAAATTTGCCTATGCCGCGAATGAAAACAGCAAACAGAGCGCGGTCACGGCATTTTCCGTAGACGCCAAATCCGGCAAACTGACGCAACTGAATCAACTTCCCGCTCTAGGCGAAGATCCCTGCTATCTTTCGTTCGACAAGACTGGAAAATATCTTTTTGCTGCCAACTACACCTCCGGCAACGTTGTCGTCTATCCGATTCTTCCCGACGGCAGGCTCGGCGAGCACACCGCCAATGTGAAAGACGCCGGCAGCCTCGGCCCCAACAAAGAACGTCAGGAGGCGCCGCACGCGCATTGGGTGCAAGTGTCGCCCGACAATCGTTTCGTATTTGTATCCGATCTGGGCCTCGACGCAATCCTCAGCTATCGCTTTGACGCCGCCCAGGGCACGCTCAGTCCGAACGATCCGCCGGCAGCCAAACTCACTCCCGGTGCCGGCCCGCGGCACGTGGCTTTCTCACCCAACGGCAAATTCGTCTACGTCGTCAGCGAGCTCAGCAACACCATCACCGCCTTCACCTACAACCCCGCAAAAGGCACGCTCTTCCAATTCCAGATGCTGTCCACGCTTCCGGACGATTTCGTCGGCCGCAATGACGACGCCGAAATCAACGTTCATCCGAATGGCAAATGGCTTTACGCTTCCAATCGCGGCCGGGACACGATCGCCGTCTTCTCCATCAGTCCCGCGGACGGCTCGCTTACGCACGCCGGCGAATTTCCGAGCGGCGGCAAGGAGCCTCGCCATTTCACGATCGATCCAACCGGGAATTTCCTGCTCGCGGAAAATCAAAACACAAACTCCATTGCTGTTTTCCGCATCGACGCGGCCAGCGGTGCGCTAAGCCAGGTTTCGCTGGCGGGAGACATTCCGTCCCCGGTGTGCCTTACCTTTCTGCCCTAGCACGAGAGGCCCTCGAGCGCATGGACGAGCGCCTCTTGCCAGCGTTTTTTTCCTTACCCGGCAATCTGCGCTAGAATCGCGGTCTATCACCAGGAGATGTTTATGCCCCGCCCGACATGCTTGAAATTTGCGTTGCTCGTTTGCGCGCTATTGGCGGCGGCCATCACCGTTTTCGCGGACGGAGAAACCCAGCCGGCGCGTGATCCCAAGCAACCCATCGACGAGGCCTACACGGCCAAGATCCACAAATACACCACCGAGTCCTACTTCTCCTCACCTCTGGTTGACTATCTTCCCGCAAGCAAATCCGTTCCTACTCCTGACGTGGTCCTCGGCGACGTCGCCGGCGCTCCCGGCATCCTTCCTTACGCCGAAGAGGTCTACAAGTACATGCGCCTTCTCGAGAAGGCCACGCCGCGCGTCAAAGTTTTCTCCATCGGCACCACCGAGGAAGGCCGCGAAATGATTGCGGTGGCCATCTCTTCGGAAGCCAACCTGAAAAATCTCGAGCAAAATCACCAGCGCCTCCGGACCCTTGCCGATCCCCGCGCCATCCAGCTCAACGACGCCGAAGCAGACAAGCTCGTCGCCGAATCCGTCCCCGTTTATTACATTACGGGCACCATCCATTCGACCGAAACCGGCGCTCCCACCGCGTTGATGGAGCTGGCCTATCGCCTCGCCGTCGATGACAGCCCGTATATCCGCGAAATCCGCGATGGCGTCATTACCCTGATCACTCCCGTAGTCGAAGTCGACGGCCGCGACCGCATGGTCGACATCTATCGCTGGCATCTCGCGCACCCGAAGGATTTTTATCCACCGTTGATCTATTGGGGCAAATACGTTGGCCACGACAACAATCGCGATGCCATGGCCGTGAAGCTGAAGCTTACGGAAAACGTTTTGAATACCTACGTCGGCTGGGACGCCCAGGTGCTCCACGATCTGCACGAATCGGTTCCCTACTTGTACGACAATACCGTCGGCGATGGCCCGTACAACGCTTGGGTCGACCCCATTCTCGTGGACGAATGGCAAATGATCGGCTCGCGCAACGTGGCGGATATGACCAAATTCGGGATGCCCGGTGTATTCACCCACGGTGACTTCGATACCTGGTCTCCCGGCTACCTGATGTTTATTGCCGCGATGCACAACGGCATCAGCCGCCTCTATGAAACCTTTGGCAACGATGGCGCGGACACGCGCGAGCGCACCCTCGAGCCCGACGAATATTCGCGCACCTGGTACCGTGCCAATCCGCCTCTGCCCAAGGCCATGTGGTCGCAGCGCAATAACAACAATTACGAAGAAACCGGTCTGCTCACCTCGCTCCATTATTTCAATGAGAACAAGCGCCTGTTTCTCAGGAATTTCTATCTGAAGAGCAAGCGCTCCATTCAAAAGCCGTCGACGGAAGGTCCGGCGGCGTACGTTTTTCCCGCCGATGATCCGCGCGCAACACTGCAGGCGGACCTGTTGCGCGTCATGTTCAAACAGCACGTGGAGATTTCGCGAGCAACCGGAGTATTTACCGTGGCGCTTCCCGTCAAGAAGGAAAAAAAGCCCGCGAAGCCGGCCGATAGCGAGGAAAAACCCAAGCCTGCCGCGCCCACCAGCCGCAGCTTTCCCGCCGGCAGCTATGTGATTCGCATGGACCAGCCATATTCGCGCGTCGCCGACGCCCTCCTCGATTACCAATACTGGAGCCCCGACGACCCCCAGAAAACCCCCTACGACGACACCGCCTGGACCCTCGGCGAACTTTTCGGCGTGGAAGTCGCGCGCGTCACCGACCCGAATATCCTCGCAGTTCCTATGGAGCGCGTCACGGAATTGCCCACGTCCGGCGGCGTGCAGGGTGAAGGCGCGCTCTACGCTATCGACAATCATGCCGAGCCGGCTCTGGCTACGCTTCGCTACCGTTTGAAAAGCGCAACCATCGATGCCGCCGAAGAACCATTTCAGAGCGGCGACCACAAATTCTCTCGGGGCACCTTCCTTATTCGGATCAACAATCGTGCGGACCTCGATGCCGCCACGAAATCCCTGCGCCTGTCGGCCGTAGCTCTCGCTGCAGTGCCCAACGTCAAAACCCATCCCGTCCGCGCCCCGCGTATCGCCTACGTGCACACCTGGATCAGTACGCAGGAAGAAGGATGGTGGCGGCTCGCCCTCGACGAGCTGCAAATCCCATACGATTACATCAGTACCCAGGCGCTTGCGAAAATTCCGGATCTCAACGGCAAGTATGATGTGATGCTGTTTCCGCCGGTCGGCTGGAACTCCGGTACTACCAGGATTGTCGAAGGCCTGCCCACCTCCTGGGGCAATCCACTTCCCTGGCAAAACACGCCGGAAACGCCCAATCTCGGGAAAAATGATTCCACTCCGGACATGCGCCCTGGCCTAGGCTGGGACGGCGTTGCCAAACTACAAGGTTTCCTGGCCAAAGGAGGGGTTTTGCTCACGGCCACCGACACATCGCAATTCGCCCTGTCGGTCGGCATGGCCAACGGCGTGACCGCCAGCAATTCCGAAAAGATGAAAATCGTCGGTGCCATTGTTGGCACGCGCCTTGTCGATGCTGCCAGCCCCATCGCCTATGGCTATGACGAGAAAGTTTCCGCCTACTGCGACAATGGCCCGATTTTTTCCGTCAACAGCATGCTCGGATCCCATCGCCGCCATCTCGGTCCGGAAGGTAACTCGCGTCCCACCGGACGCGGCACCAAAGACGATCCGGACTACGTGGTTGGCCGCACCGCCTCGGAAATCCCCGATGAGCCCGAGCGCGAACAATGGGAAGTGCCCATTCCGACCGACGAGCAGCTCGATAATAATCCCCGCGTGATTCCGCCGGCCGAGCGCGCCCGTGTGATCCTGCGCTACGCCGACTCCAAAGATCTGCTCGTTTCCGGCCTGGTCGAAGGTGGCAGCGATATCGCCCAGCATCCCGCCGTGCTCGATGTCCCGAGCGGCGCCGGCCACGTCATTCTCTTTTCCATCAACCCTATCTACCGGGGCGAGACCGAGAACACCTATTCCCTGGTGCTGAACACCTTGTTGAACTTCGACAGCCTCAATGCCGGCCGCAAAGACGCCCTAAAGTAGCTGTTGGCGACAGGCGGCCATAAAGCCAGCTGCCTGGCAATCCCCTGCGATTTGAACCGGCGGCCCTGGCGGCCACAATTCCCATTGCGCTTCGGCACATTTGGAGTAAAATCCCGGTCCGACATGCCCAAACGAAAAGCGAAGAAGTCTCCCAAGCGGCGCGCCCGCCGTAAGTCCAGCGGCGCGAAGATCACCAAACTTGCGAAGGGCGCCCTCACTCTTGTCGTGACGCTGCGCGCCAAGGAAGGCCAGCAGTTGCTTCTAGAGGCCGAGCTGCGAGCTCTCGTCGGCCCCACACGAAAAGAAGTCGGCTGCTTGCAATACGATCTGCATCGCGGCGCCGATCAACCCGGCACATTTCTCTTCCACGAAGTATGGGAGAGCCGCGAACATCACGCCGCGCACACGCGCACATCCCACTTCCTCCGCTGGAACGCCCGCAAAGATTCACTCCTCGCCTCGAAGGAATCCGCCTTCTGGCAACAAATCGCGTGAATGAAAAAGCAGCACTACGAGCCGAGCAGCTTCGACATCCTGACGACCGTCAGCGCCAAACCGTTAGGTAGTGGCGCTTCTATCGTTTCCTCCTTCCTATATCCCCGCGCGGCATACATGGGCACTCCTGTCAGCGTCGCGCCCAATTCAAATCGCCGGAAACCGCGCGCATAAGCGGCATCCTCGCAGGTCGTCAAAAGCAAGGTGGCAAGTCCTCGCCGCACCCATTCCGGATGCACGAAAAACGCCCGGATCTTGGCCGCGTCTCGAGCCGGAGCGAGCAATTCGTTGTTGCGATGCGGCCCCTGGTCGCTGCCGAACAGCGTCTTCCGCATGCTCCAACCGCCGCAGGCCACCAGCCGCTTCTTCTGCGAAGCCTCTTTGACCTCGGCAACATAATATGTTCCATCCGCAATCAATTGCGTATCGACTCCAAAGACGGTTCCGAGCGCCGCTTCCCGTTGTTGTGCGGAATAATCCGTACGTTGTAGAACGTGCACAGACAATTCAATCAACTCGCGCAGCGCGGGAATATCCTGGCTAGTCGCCAGCCGAACACGAAGCTGTGGCTCGGTCGTTGTCATGCGCGCTCCACTTTGCCACCAACAAATTGCCCGGATTGTATGCAGCAGCTTCGGCAAGGACTGCAAGCTCAGCTTTGCGGCGGCTCGATGTAATATCCCGGCCGCGCCCGCACCGTCAAATCCTTGCGGTCGACGGTCACCGTAATCTCATGATAGCCGTCCTTCACGTCCCCGCTCGGCGTGTAAGTCAGCGTGTATTGCGAGTGCAGCTCTCCGCCCATGTCATCAATCACTTTTTCGATTGTGCGGTCCTTCCAGGCTGAGACATGCTGACCTCCCGTCGCCGCTGCGGCAATTTCCAACTGGTGCGCGGTCACCTTATCCTTCGCATGCATCACGGCCCAAACGGCGAGCGCCAGCGCCGCCTCGGCCGGGCTCCCGGCTTCCGCCGCTTGCTCCTCCGTGGTCGGCGTCTCCACCGTTCCCGGGGGTGGCGGCATTCCAAACGTGCCGTCCGGAGTCGCTTTCGGCGGCAACTTGTCTTCCGGTTTTCGTTTCAGATCGGCTTTCGCGCCGGATATTCCCACCGCATAGATGGTAATGTTCGCCAATTGCGCGCGCCGCAGCACTTGTCCCAATTTTTCTTCGCTGCCCGAATCGTGCGCTTCCCCGATCACCAGCATTACCCGGCGCTTCCCCAACTCTGTCTGAGAAACTTCCGGTCTTGCGCTCAGCATCGCCACCGCACGCGACATGGCGTCAAACAGTTTTGCACCGCGCCCGCCTTCGCGCAGTCCCGCAATTGTCTTTTCCATCGCGTCCGGACTATTCGTGAAATCCAGCAGCGTTTGCACCTCGTCGTCAAATCCCACCACGGCGCCTTCGCCCGTCGGTCCCGTCACCGTTTGCGTAATCAATATTCCCGATTTTCGAATTTGCGGGAGAATCGGCGCGATGCGCGCGCTCGTCTCCACCACCACCACCAGCGAAATGGGGTCTCCGCCCAAATTAAAGTGCGTGATGCGCTGGGGCACGCCGTTATCGGTAATGCGAAAGTCGGATTCTTCCAGGCTGTCGACCATTTCTCCTTTTACGTCTCGCACCGTCACCGGGGTATTGACGAGCACCGTGCGCAATTTGATTGCGGGCGATTTCTGGATGCTTGCCCCTGGCGGTGGCGTCATCGGCCCTTCCGGCGCTTGCGCGGCAGCATGAAACACCATGAACAACAGGCATAGCGCCACGCCGAACGCCAGTTGCGCAAGCCTCTTCGCGATTTCCTGAAGCACACTCACAAAATTGACCTTTCTCTTTGCGTATTCCTTTCGACGCATCGCGGCCCGGCGATTTCACAAGGTCGGCCAGGATTCCAGCCGGAAGACGTTGAGACGGATAGTTTTTGAGTTAAATCACTTCCTCCACTTTCTCTGATCATTTTTGCATATCTGCAAGGCCCTTGACTTTGGCCTGATTCTGAGACTATTATTAGTCTCAGACAAACAGCGACCCCCTCTCCGGCGAGTCTTCGCCTTAGAATGGGTGCGTACCTTTATGGCTGGCGATCCCGATCTGCAGTTGCGCGGTCAACTCGTCCGGCGTCTCGGATTGTTCCGCGAAATGCTGCCCGGCTCGTTTGTGGAGAATAAGCGCTCCTGCGGGCGACCGAACTGCCACTGTGCCGATGGCAAAAGCCTGCATACCCAATACCAGATTTCCGTCCTGATCGACGGCCAGCCCAAAACGTTCCACGTCCCGAAGAGCATGGTCGACCAGGTACGCGAGATGATCCGATTGCGCCAGCGGTTTGAAGAGGCGGCCGCGGCCATTTGCAAGATCAATCTGCGACGTTTTTTGAAAGAAAGGGAAAAGTCATAGCTTGCTCACGCCGGCACCGGTTGGAAGCCTACCTGGATAAGGTATTTGATTTCTCTGCTCACGTTGGGGCTTTGCCGGACGGGCGCCTCTATCCCTACCATTCCGGGAAGAAGATCTTTGACGCCGTGTTTCTGGGAGCGGCTTGTCAGTTTCCTGCGGTGCATCGCATGGAAACGGAATGCAAACGGGGCGGTGTGCTGTCGAAACGGATTGGCCCGCTGAGTGAGAATGCCATCGGGTACGCGTTGGAACGCTGCGATTCCCGGGCGGTATTCCAGCTAGGCTGCGATGTGGCCCGCCAATTAAAGCGCAACGGGGTCTTCCGCTCGGCTTGGAGCAGAGGTCTAGTGGTGGCGGCTGTAGACGGGATCGAGATCTGCAGTTCCTTCGTGCGCTTCTGCGATCACTGTATGGAACGGAAGGTCACCCATCTGGTGAAGGGAGAACCGCGCGAGGAGATGCAGTACTATCACCGCATCTGTGCGGTGGCCGTAGTGAGTTCGGCCTTTCCCATTCCTCTGGGGATTCGTTTTCAGAAGAACGGGGAAGACGAAGTGGCCTGTAGTCTGGAGTTACTGCGTGAGCTGAGGGCAGAGTTGGGAAGCCGGTTCCTGGATCTGTTGGTAGCCGATGCGCTGTATCTGCAAGCGCCGTTTGTGAAAGCGATCGAAGGACTGGGTTTGGACTGGGTCATCACTCTAAAAAAGAATCAGCCGGAATTGCTGGCGGAATCTGAGCGGCTCATCTCCTCCGTCGTCGCCGAGAAAATGGACGAACATGCGGGGTTGCAGCTTTGGCACGCGCCGGAGGTCTACTGGCCGGTAGCCGAGCGCACCGTTCGGGTGGTCAAAACCGTACGCCAGCAAGCGGTGAAACATTTGCGCGTTCAGCGGGACGAGCAAGGAAAGAAGCGCGCGGCCAAAGAAACAGTCCTCGAGCTGAGCACGAATTTCTACGCCAGCAATCTGGAGCTCGGTGCGGTCCCCCCGGTGTTTATCCATCAATTAGGTCGCAGCCGTTGGATCATTGACACCACCGTGTTCCAAACCATGACCACGGACGCACATCTGAAGCGTCCCTCGGTGCACCAGGATCGGGCGAAGGCGCTGATCGTGCTCACCATGATTCGTGTCCTAGCCTATACCCTGACACTGGCGTTCTTTTTCCGCCAAGTGCGCAGCCACTTCCCAAACGGTTCACTCGGTTTTTGCGATCTGGCGCAAAAGCTGGCCGATTGGTTCGTTGTTCTGCAAGCGAACTCCAGCTGAAGCCGCGCACAAAATAAAACCCTGCGCGCCCTGGGTGGTCGCCGGGATTTCCTTCCTCCGAACCCTTCGAACAGCTCTTTTGCCACCCCTCAGAGCTCCTTTTTCTCGTGCAAATCCTCCAGCCCCTCTCCAAAGGCCACAACTCGCACTAAAATCTGCTCGTTAAACTGCCTTTGCAGATCACTTTGCGAAATCGCTGCATCGCGGCCCAAAGACGTTGCCGGAAGTCCACGCTCTGCCTACAATCGTAACTCGCTTCATTTGGAGATTGCCCATGCCCGACGGAAAGCGCCTCAAGCCCCAGCATGCCCCGAAAGCTCCGCACGAAAATTCCGCTTTCATGCAAAGCACACCTGCTCGCCCGATCCGCATCCTCGCCGAATACATTCATCCGCTGGCGCAACTCAAAAAGGAAGGGATCGGCGACACCATCGTCATGTTCGGTTCCGCGCGCATCGAATCCCACGAGACGGCTCGGGCGCGCTACACGCGGCTGAAAGAAGTGAAAACCGGCAACATGAGCAAAGCCAAGCAGAAGCAGCATCTCGTTGCCGTGCGCGATGCCAAGAGCTCTCTCGAAATGTCCCGCTATTACGAAGAAGCGCGCCAGCTCTCTCACCGGCTCACCACTTGGGCTTTGTCCCTCGGCCCGCGTCCGCGCCGCTTCGTCGTTTGTTCCGGTGGCGGCCCCGGCATCATGGAAGCCGCCAATCGCGGCGCGTACGAAGCCGGCGGAAAATCCATCGGCCTTTCAATCGAGCTGCCCCACGAGCAATTCGCAAATCCTTACATCAGCCACGAACTCAGCTTCAACTTCCATTATTTCTTCATGCGCAAATTATGGTTCGCGCAAATCGCCAAAGCCTTGATCGTTTTCCCCGGCGGTTTCGGCACCATGGACGAACTCTGGGAAATGATGACGCTTTCGCAAACCGGAAAAATGCCCAAGCATACCCTAATCCTGATTTACGGCCGCAAGTACTGGAACGATGTTCTGAATCTGAAGGCGATGGTCCGTTGGGGCACCATCAATCAAAATGAGTTCGACCAGCTGCAATTTGCAAACAACGTCGACGAAGCCTTTGAACTCATCCGCTCCGGTTTGGAGCGTTACCATATGCAAGTGGACCCTTTCTTACAGGCCTACTGAATTTTTTTCGTTCTAAAACTTCCCGTAACTACCTTTCTATCAGTCGGGGCATTATGGTATTCCGCGTGCCCTACTTCCTGCTGTAATTTAAAACGCGCTGCATCAACGAGCGTGTTGCTTCGCCGAGCGTTGCTGCAAATCTAAAGGGAAACTTGTAGGAGACGGTTAATGACGCGACGTTTTGTATTGGCCCCGGTCGTTTTTGCAGGAGCGCTGCTGTTCGCCTGTGCAGCGGTGCTGCGCGCGGATGATGATTGCCAGAAACGTACGATGAAAGCCGATCACAATCTTCATGAAGCGATTGCCAAGCACGGACCGCAGAGCTCGGAAGCGGAACATTGGCGGTCGGAGTTGGCCGCGGCGCGCTCTTATTGCTGGGAACACGACCATCGCTGGTGGGACGAGGATACGCACTCCTGGCACAAGGATCACGATTGGGACGACCACGATCACAGCCACTGATCTTCTTGCTTACCCCTGACCGACCCCTGACCGACTCACCCCAAGGAGGGCGCGGACTCACACCTCTGCGCCCTCTCCTTCCTTTCCTTCCGCCTTTTCTGTTGCCGTTGTTCGCAACCATTTCACCAAACGGGTGTTTGAATCTCTAAGACGCTTACCCGAAGCCAGCCCGGGTGCGTAACTGGAGGATGTCATGAAACTTCCTGCTCTGTTGTTTCGTTCGAAGCTCGGCAAAACCATGATCGCCGCTATGGCTCTGGCCGGCTTTTTGTTTTCCGCGGGAACTCCGGCAGCCAAAGCAGCCAACCCTCCGGCCGACTGCCATCGCCGGGTGTCCTATACGAACATGCGCTACCATCGGGCCGTTGAGCGCTTTGGCCCGTCGAGCCCTGCGGCTCGCCACTGGGCATTCGAGCGCCATGAAGCATATGTCGACTGCCGCGGCGATTGGCGCTGACTAAATCCAGTGCACGACAAGTCCGCATCGGGGCAAAATAAAAACGGGGCGCCATAGTCGACGCCCCGCTTCTTTTTTATGATGCCGCGCTACTTAGGATCCTGCCGCGACCTCTTCCCCTTCCGCGGAAAAGATAGCCTCGAACCTTTTCACTTCGTCGTTATCGTGCACCAGCACCACCGGCACCACCTTCATCGACTGCTTGCAAAAGTGGCATTGCACGCCTTCTCCCTGAAGGTCCTGCAAGAATCCATCCGTAAACCGGTACTCGGCCCGCTCGCGCCTTGCCTTTTTCTGTCCCTGCGCTCCGCAATGCGGACAGTGGAATTCCACCGTGTCCTTCTGCGGATCGCGTTCCAGAGCAGCCCAGCCCGTGCGGCGTACCCCGACAACTTCCGGAATATGCCTATCCATTCAATCCTCCTCCCCCCGCCTTCGAAACATTGGATGCGGCATGGATTTCTTGAGATGCTCAAAGACCGCCATTTCTTCGCTTTCTGTTCGCTAGGTCGATTCACTAGGCCTTTTCCTGCCTAATACTTTTTAATGATTCGGGAACTTGTCTTCCTCTCCGGTGTCAAACGTTCGAGAGGACGCGCGCACCTCACATCCCTGCGAGACGGCGCCGGTCTCCGGAAGGCAACCCCGGAGGCCGGCGCCGCGAAATCGCAAGCTCGTGGAACTTCTGGAGGTGGGTGATGCCGGTGTCGCCCGTTTGTAAAGAATCGGTTCCTGAAGAAGCGATTGGCTGTCTTCGAAGCTGTCTCGTCGAGGGTGATGCCATCCAGGAATCGCGCGCCCGCCGTAGCAAGCGGCGCGCTCTCCTGCTTTCGATCGCGGTAGAGATGCTGATCCTGGCCGCGCTGGTTTTGTTCCCGCTGTTCAGCAAAGGCGAAAATATCGCCAGCCGCATCTTTGTCCCGACTGTGCCGTATTCACCGGGAAGAGCTCCCGATCGCGGGAGAAACACGACCGAGGCGCGGCCCGCCAGACCGGACACGTGTCGATTCTGCGCCCCGCCTTCGGTTCCCAACCGAATCGTCACACAGGATGCGAGCCGCCTCGGCGATCTGGCGGCAGCGGACGAGCCGGGAATTCCGGGCGCGCCAGATGGCCAGCAAATTCCTGGCCTGCTCGGCACGCCAGGCTCGAGCCGGCAACCCACGCCGCCCGTCACAGCGCCTCGCGCGAAACAGCGGCTCTCTATCAGCGCAGCCGTCGAGCAGGCCATGCTCATTCGCCGCGTCGAACCTGTCTATCCGCCGCTCGGAATACAACTTCGCCGCGAAGGCCGCGTCGAGCTTCACGCCATCATCTCGACCGACGGCTCGATGCAATCTCTGGAAGTAATCACCGGCGACCCGCTCTTCATCCCGTCCGCACTTAGCGCCGTCCGCCAATGGCGCTATCGGCCAACGATCCTCGATGGCCAACCCATCGAAGTCGACACACACATCACCGTCGTCTACACCCTGAACCGCTAAGTCGATACCGGTCCGCGCAAGCGCCAAGGCCACGACCGAGCGCCAACCCTACAACATGGGCTCGCCCGAATGCCGCGCGATGGCCTCGCGCGCCTCATCCCGCAGCCGCACAATCGCCTGCAGCTGATTCCGATCGCCGTTCGCTACATGCTCGGGATAGATCGGCGGTGAAAGCGTAATCGTCACGCGCGTCGGTCGCGGCAACACCGTCCGGTCGCGCAAGAATCGCCTGGTTCCCGCGAGCGAAACTGGAACGACCGGCGCGCCGGTGGCCACCGCGCCGCGAAACGCGCCCAACTGGAACGGCCGCACGCCGTCGTCCGGCGTGAACGTTCCTTCCGGGAAGACAAACACCGATTCGCCCTGTTTCAAATACTCTTCAATCTGATCCATTTGCCGCAGCCGCGAATTCGCGTTGTGCCGGTCAAACGACAGATGCCCCATCTGGTTCAAAAACGTGCCGATAAAGATCATCTTATTCACTTCGCCTTTAGCCACGAAGCGATAAGGCACACCTAATCCCGCCATCAACGGAAGCACGTCGAAATAGCTCGCATGGTTGGACGCATACACCTTCGCTCCCGGCGTGTCCATGTACTTCTTGCCAACTACCTTCACGCGAATGGCGGTGAGCGCAAACAATAATTTCAGCGCCGCCGAAGTGTAGCGTCCGGCCGCGCGGTGGTCCTCATACAGCTTCACGATGGCGCACGCCGGAATGATCCACAAAATAAAAACAACGAAGAAGTACACTCCGTAAATCTTTTCTAGCGCCTTGCGAATTCCGCCCAGCACCTTTCCGCCAAGGCCTTTGACGAACGAGCCTGTCCCCAACCGCGCGATCTGCAGCCAGGCCGGCGGTTTTGCCGCCGACAGCGTGCCGGCAAGATAGAGCTGTTTGGTCTCATCCCGCCGCAATTTTCCGCTCGACGTTTTCGGAATGCTCCCTGCGGGAATCAATTCCACACGGTCGGGCGGCAAGCCCAACCCTCGCGTGACCTGGTCATTGATCGCCGCTACCAGCGCAGCGCGCTTCCGGCGATCCTGTTCCCGGCACTCCGCCACGATCACCAGCTTTTCCGTTCCCGTCTTTTCGCCTTTTGCTCCAAACGCTACCACGCATCCCTTGCGAATTCCTTCGACACGCGATGCCAGTTCTTCCACCTCGTGCGGATACAAATTCCGCCCGCCCTTGATGATAATGTCCTTTACGCGCCCGGTGATGTAGATCTCGCCGTCGGCCCGATAGGCGCGATCGCCGGAACTCACCCACGGGTATTCGCCTCGACCGCTCGCCGGCCCTCCTGCAAACAACTGCGCCGTAGCTTCTTCATTCTTGTAATAACCGCTGGTCGCCGAAGGCCCGCGAAACCACAAAAATCCCTCGCTGCGCTCCTCGGCCATATTTCCGGTTTCGTCCGTGATGACCACTTCATGTCCCGGCAACGCCACACCGGCGGACACAAACGCAATCGCATTTTCATCTTCCGTGCGCGCCGGCAGCGCGCGCCCCTGCGTCGTGAACGATTCCCGTTCCACGCGGTCCACTTTCGGCCCGCGATACAGGGGTGGAAACGTCACGCCCAGCGACGCCTCCGCCAGCCCATAGACCGGCAGCATCGCCTCCGCACGAAATCCGTACTTCGCAAACCGATTCTTGAAGCGCTCCAGGGTCTCTGGATTGACAGGCTCCGCGCCATTCAATGCCGCGCGCCAGGAGCTCAGATCCACGCCTTCCATCGCGTTATCGGAAATTTTTCGCACGCACAATTCATAAGCAAAATTCGGTGCCGCGGCGATCGTTCCTTTGTATTTCGAAAGCACTTGCAGCCAGCGCTCCGGCCGCGTCAGGAACGCCAACGGTGACATCACGACCAACGGCACACCGTGCAACAGCAACGTCAGCCAGGCCCCGATCAGCCCCATATCGTGATACAGCGGCAACCAACTCACGCCCACATCGCGCGGCCCCATCTCCATGGCTTTCGCAATGGCACGCATGTTTGCCAGAAGGTTGGCATGCGTTAGCGTCACGCCCTTCGGATCGCCCGTGGAACCCGACGTATATTGCAGGAGCGCAAGGTCCGAGCCTTTTCGCACGCGGCTGCCGCTGATGAACGCGGGCAACGCTCCCGGCGCCGGTGGCGGCTCATGGTCGGCGGCCTCCAGCAATTTTTCCGCGTCCACCACATCCAGCAATGATTTCACGCCCGGTTTCAGCAGTTTTGCCACCGCTTCCGCGCGCCGGAACGTCAACAACAGGCACACGCCGGCATTGTTCAGAATTGCCGATTGCCGCTCCGCATATTCTTCAATACGATCCGCGCGGAAGGGGGGATAGATGGGCACAGGCACAGCGCCGGCCAGCAAGATCCCGGCATAACAAACGAAAAACTGCCGCGAAGTCGGCAGCATCAGCGCCACACGCCCAGACGCGGGCACGCCGCGCCGTGCCAGCTCCTCCGCGCATTTCTGCGCCGCCGCCGCCAATTCGCCGAACGTCAGTGTCTGCGAGCGCTCTCCCTGCTCGTCCTGTTCGGTAATAATCAGGTGCGCCCGATTCGCGTCATGGATTCCGCGGTAGCGGATCACTTCGACAAGCGTTTCGGCGCGCTCGGCGATGGATAGGCCAGCCTGCGCCTGCATGCGCTGCGCCGCCAGCGCTGCCCGTGGGGCCGACGATTCTTCCTCCTCCGCCGTCGCCGCTCCCGGCGCCTTGCCGATGGCCTCAATCAATTCCTCGGCGGTGTTCGCCTCCGCCGCCAAGGTGTCCGGCAGGCGTACATCGAAGACCGCCTCCAGCCTCGTCAACAATTCCACGCGTTCCAGGCTGCCCAATCCCAAATCGCGATCCAGATTCGAAGTGACAGAAAGCGTCTCGATCGCGCCGTGGCTCCCGAGTTCCGCGAGCAGTCCGCGCAGGACATGGAGCACCCGCTCGCGCAGGCCCGGCAGGTCCAATTGTGCTGGGGTGGTGGCCAAGTTTGCCTTCAATGAGGACTTCGCGTGAGGCTAACATGCACCGCTGGCTTTTGCCATCGGCGAATGGCGAAGACGTCAAGAGCCAGGCACACGGTCGGCCCGGTGTCCGCCGAACATGTGAATCGTGCGCGTCCCCGCCAGAACTTCGCCGCTGTGATGCACCCCGCGCGGGATCATGTATTCCTCTCCCGCCTGCACAGGAATCCGCGCGCTATCAATGATCAGCGTGTAGCATCCCTCGACTACCAACATATATTCGTCGAAATCGTGGGTGTGACCCGCCGATTGCGCAGTTTCCCGACAGATCCAGAACGCCATCTGGCTGCCATCGACTCCGTCGAACACGTACCCCGCAACTCCAGGCGTGGCCTGCTGCGAAGTGGCGATCTTGTTCGCGGGATGCTTCATGAACTCCGGGAAGTCTTCCATGGCCGGCCCCCTCCCGCCGCGCAACGTAATCCCGTCCTCAGAAAGCTAGGCGCCCTGTTTCTTCGCCGCGTACCCCGGCGGCATAAGCGTCGTCGAAAGGTCCACGTCCGTCAGGTCTGCTTTGCTGATATCGGTTTCCCGCAAAATGGCAATGCCCATATCTGCGCCGATAAACTTCGCTCCATCCACCTGCGCATCGCGGAAATTTGCATTCCGCAGCATTGCCTTGTGGAAATTAGCGTTGGTCAAATCGCAGCGGAAAAACTCCACGCCGCTGGCCTGCGCTTCCGTCAAGTCCGCACCCGCCAGGCTGGCCTCAGTCATGTCCGTATTCCGCAGGTCGGCCTTCTTCATCCGCGCACCGGCAAAGTCCGCGCCCGGCAGCCGCGCCCCCCGCAGATCGGCTCCTTCAAGATTGGCATTCCGCAGAATGGCGCCCGCCAGATTCACTTTGCTCAAGTCCGCACGAGAAAGATCCGCCCCGGTCAGTTCCGCACGCACACCCGCCCCTTTCCAGAAGCGATCGTGCTCGTCGAGAATCTCCGTCAATTTCTTACCCTTGTGGCGCAATCCGTTTAGCCTACGCAGCCCCATAATTCCGTTTTCCCCCTGCTTGCGAACCTCTTATTCTACCCAATCGCGGCGCTCGGGAGAACCACGCCGATGGGCTGCACTAGCCCTCGCATCGGAGTATGCTAACTTCCTGGAGCCCAAGCCCAGCTCCAGGGAAACGTCGTATGCGTATTCTCCTCACACTCATCGCGGCATTTGGCTTGATGGGCATTCCTGCCGCCGCGCAGGAAGACGAAATCGTAGCCAATCTGGCCGGCGGCCGCGTCATCATTCACGTCGCCAATGATGGCATTGCCTTCGGCGCCATCGATCATCCGCTGGAAGCCAAGTCCGTTCCCCCGCGCGTGGCGGCCATCGGCTCTTCTCATATCGGTATCTTTTTCGGCGCTTCGGAATGGCAAGTTCCCGCGCAGCCTCAGCCAATCCGCATGGACAAAAACATTTCCGACGTTCGCCCGGCCTCTAAGTTGAACTACCGCCCGCCCGGCACAGGCGATGCTGATCTCGAACTAATTGGCGTCGGCTTCTTGGAAAAACTTCGCCCGTTGGTTTCCCAGCTCCATCACAAAATCGATATCAAGCCCGACGAGCCGCTGTTCGAGCTCGTTCTCATTGGCTACGCTCCGCAAGGCTATGGCCCGGAAGTCTGGCTAATCGAATATCGCGCCGAACAGGTATCCGTGAGCGCTACCAGCGATTTTTTGCAAACGCGCATCCTTCGGCCGCGCTTCACGCAGCTTTATCCGCCGGAAAAACATGAGGCCAAGACGCTGGTCGAAACGCGCTTTCCGACCGATCTTCCGGAAGTGCCGCTCAGCGGACTGGTCCAGCAGAACGATCCGCGCATTGCCAAGCTCCGCGCTTCCGATCCGCGCTTCGACAAGGTCGCCGAGCACATCGAACGCGGCCAGGCCAACAAAGTTTTGGTCCAGGATGCTGCCGATTTCCTGCGAGCTGTTTTGCCATTCCTGGCAGGCAACGCCCACTTTGTCGAAGGAACCGTGGGAGAAAACGGCGGTTTCGAATGGATCGTTCCTCCGGAAGAGCCGCGAGAAAAAGCGCAGCGCGGCCAGGACGACAAGGATCGCCCCGCCGATGCCCCCACCCTCATGCGCAAGCCCAACCCGAATTAGCTCGATGCTGGAAACGATCGAGAAAACGATCGAGCGTTCCCGACCGTCTCCGACTCGGGCTAACAGTGTTTGGCGCTTCGTGAAAACTCAGGGCATGCGATATGATGCAAGCCGCATTCCACTTCAATGAGGTCGTTCATGCAGACTCGCTCTACGCTTGTCGCGCTGGTTGCTGTGTCCGCTTCGGTCGCCGTCATCAGCATCGGCCAGAAGACCGCCTTCACGGCCCCGCCGCAAGCTTCCGCGCCAGCCAACGTCGCCGTCAGCCCGGCAAGCCCCGCACAGGGTGTCGCCGAGGCCATTCCCGACACGACCATTGCCGTCAATTCGCCTACGCCCATGTCGCAGCGCATCGTTCACTACCAGATCGACGCCAAATATGACCCGCCCGCGCACGCCATCGATGCCACGGAGGTCCTGACCTACCACAATCTCACCGGCCAGGCGCTCGACCACTTCCCGTTCCATCTTTACCAAAATGCCTTTCAGCCAAACTCCACCTGGGTGCGCGAGGCCAAGCGCGACGGCAGCCGCGATACCGGCTACGACAAGTGGGATCCCAAAGAATTCGGCTCCGAGGAAATCAAAAGCATCGAAGTGGTAGGCCAGGGCGATCTCACTTCTGAGCTGCATTTCATCGCCCCCGATGATGGAAACAAAGACGACAAAACCGTCGTCGATCTTCCTCTGGCTAAGCCCATTCCCGCAGGCGCCTTCGTGCAGTTCAAGATCGTCTTCCACGACCAGATGCCGGAGACGCAAGCCCGCTCGGGATGGAAGCGCGACTTCATGCTCGGCGGCCAATGGTTTCCGAAAGTCGGCGTGTGGTGGCGCGGAGCCTGGAATTGCCATCAATATCACGCCACCACCGAATTCTTCGCGGACTTCGGTGTCTACGACGT
Organism: Candidatus Acidiferrales bacterium; assembly: GCA_963742325.1. Taxonomy (GTDB): domain Bacteria; phylum Acidobacteriota; class Terriglobia; order Acidiferrales; family UBA7541; genus Acidiferrum. Next base: position 262,375 of record CAVULB010000003.1, read on the forward strand.
GAAGCTCACTGCCCCGCGAAATCAAGTGATTGGCGCGAGCGGTGTGGAAGTCGCCAGCGCGAACAATCCCGATGGCACAAAATCTCTCACCTATCACGGCGACGACATCCACGATTTCGCCTGGACCGCCAGCCCTCGCTTTAAGGTGCGCGAAAGCGTGTACCAGGCGCAAATGGGTCCCATAAAGCTGCGTTTCCTGATGCAACCGGCGCACTGGAGCCAGGCCGAGCGCCACGAACGCATCATCCGGGAAACCCTCGACCATTTTGAAAAATGGTACGGCCCTTATCCCTACAAATCCCTCACCGTCGTCGATCCCGAGCCGGACTCCGCGGCTGGCGGCATGGAATACCCCACGTTCATTACCGGCGAGAGCAGTTGGTTTGTGCCCGATGGTTTTAAGCTGATTGAAATCGTTCTCGAACACGAATTCGGCCATCAATATTGGTATGGCATGGTGGCCACAAACGAATTCGAAGACGCTTGGATGGACGAAGGCATCAACAGCTACACGGAAGTGAAAGTTCTCGATGCAATTTTTGGCAAAAAGACTTCGATGATGGACATCGGCGGTGCGACCCTGGGCGAGCCTGGAACAACGGCTGAGCTACATCAGCGTCGCGGATCTCGATCCTATGGCGCAAAAGGCCTACGAATATTACAGTTCCAATTCTTACGGCGGCGTCACCTACGGCAAGACCGCCAGCGTTCTCCTCACTCTCGAAGGCATCATCGGCGAGGACACCATGCAGAAAGCCATGCACACCTATTTCATGAAGTACCGCTTCACGCATCCGACCAAGGAAGATTTTCTGAAGACCATCGAAGAAGTTTCCGGTAAGGATTTGCGCTGGTACTTTAACCAGGCCGTATACGGATCACAGGTGTTGGACTACGAAGTCCTCAAAGTCGATTCTTTCCCGACGAACTGGTACGCCAGCGACAAGGAAAAGAAAAATGAAGTGCGCGGCGGAAAAAATACCACCGTCTACCAGTCTTACGTCTCCGTGCATCGCAAAGGGGAATTTGTGATGCCCGTCGAGGTGGAAATCAAATTCGACAACGGCGAAACCGTCCGCGAACATTGGGACGGACAAAGCCGCTGGACGCGATTCAGCTATCAGAAAAACGCCAAGGTGCTCTCCGCTGAAATCGATCCCGACCACATCGTGCACATCGACCGCAACAACCTCAATAACAGTTACGTCGTGAAATCGAACGGCAAAGCAACCTACAAAATATTGAACTATTGGCTCTTTCTGACGGAGTGGGCCGGTCAGGCTTTGGCCTGGTGGGGCGTTTAACGGCGGCATGATTTCGAATTCAGCGGCAACCAGGGCGAAAAAACGATGAATGACAACCAGGGTTTACTGAGCAGTGGCTTGGGTATGGTGGCGCGCAACAAACGTTACATTATCTGGTTTTGGCTGCTGAACCTGACCCTCGCGGAGTTCGCCACGGGCAGTTTTCGGGGTAGCGCCCACGCCATGCTCGATCACAGCCTCGCCGCGGGATCGCTCGTCCATGGTTTTGACCTGGCCACATTCACGGAGCTCTTGGCGAATCCGCAGTTCGGCCATTTGCCGGCCATGAGCGCTCCGGCCATGTACTTCTCCTTGGTGTTCTTTCTTTCGACCGCTTTGTTTCTCCCCGGTGTTTTCGCGGGATATGCATCCCCAGCGCGCCTTCCTCGCGAAGATTTCTTCCGCGCTTGCGGAGGAAATTTGTGGCGTTTTATCCGCCTCTTGCTTATCTCCGGCATGGTGATGGCGATCGTCGCAGGCGCGCTGTTTGCGATCGAGGCCCCGGGTCTGAAAAAGGTAGGAGAGAGCACCAACGAACTTCTGCCGTTTGGAGTACGCATTCTCAGCATGACGATAATGTTTTTGGTGATGACCATGCTCCGCATCTGGTTTGATCTGGCGGAAGTCGACGTGGTCTTGAATAATCAGCGCGCGGTACGCAAATCTCTTTGGGCGGGTCTCCGCCACACGCTGCGAAGCATATTTCGCCTGCTCGCAGGCTACCTTGTCGCCACGATTCTTGCGGCGATCTTCCTTGTCGGTGGCCTGTGGTTCTGGGTGAAATTTGTCGGTCCGGAAAGCGTATTGGGCGCTTATCTCATAGCCCAGTCGATTTTGTTTCTGCTGCTGATCCCGCGCTTCTGGCAGCGCGGCATGGCCGTCTCCTATTGGCAGCAAAGAATGATGGCGCCGCTTGTTGCCGTTGAGGCACCGCCCGCGCCAATTTTTGTGCGGTCAAGTACGACCCCAATCCCAGAGCCTCCGCCGATTGTTCCCGATACGTCGCCGCAGACACAGGAATCCTAGCGGCCCGGCATGGCAACGGGCTGCAAACAAATCCGCTCTCCCGGGCGGATCATTCCGCCGCGCAGCACCCGGCACAGCATCCCCCTGCGGCCCTGAAGTTCGTTCAGCAAGCCTGGGCGAATGGTTTCCATCAGTTCGCAAGGGTCACAGACCGCGCTGACCTCGAGCGCCACAGACGAGACGCTCAGTTTTTGCCCAATGTGCATGGCGTTGACGTTCAGTCCTTCCGTCGTGATGTTTTCGCGAATAATTCCCGGCAGAAGATCCATGGCGCGCAGCGTCTCCATGGCGACCAGCAGGACTTGCCGTTTTCCGCCCGGCCTGGCGTGTGCGCAACCCGCAATTCCCACGTTCGCGACAACCAGTGCTTCGCCCAACTCTTCCATGGCGCCGTGCCGCTTGCTGGCTCGAAACAGATTTCTTATCTCTGCCAAGTCGAGGAATCTCCCGTCACCGAACTCTGCTGCCCATGCTGCCCAATATCCCGCCGGTAATGCATGCCATCAAAATGAATCTTCCCGACGGCCTCATAGGCCTTCTGCAGCACCGCGTCCAGCGTGGTGCCAGTCGCCGTCACGCCAAGAACGCGGCCGCCACTGGTCAGTATCTTATTGCCTTCGAGCTTCGTCCCGGCATGCAGCACCTTTACACCGGGCAGTTTTGCCGCGTCTTCCAATCCGTGAATCAACTTGCCCGTTTCGAATTTTCCTGGATATCCGCCGGATGCCAGCACAATGCACGCGCTTGCCCCAGCCTTCCATTGCAATTTTTCAGGCCGCAGCTTTCCCGCCGCCACCTCGCCGAACACTTCCACCAGGTCAAAATTCATGCGCGCCGCAATCGCTTGCGTTTCCGGATCGCCCAGCCGGCAATTGAACTCCAGCACCTTTGGCCCGTCCTTGGTCAGCATCAATCCTATATAAAGGAAACCCTGGTAGCGGATCCCCTCGGCCGCCAGCCCTTTTATCGTAGGCTCAACGATTTTTTCGGTAATCACTCGTCGCAGCTGCTCCGGAAGCAATTCATCGGAAGAATAAGCGCCCATTCCGCCGGTATTCGGCCCCTCATTGTTATCAAACACACGCTTGTGGTCGCGCGTCGGCACCAGCGGCGCATATCGTTCCCCATCCGTCAAGAGAATGAAGGACAGCTCGTCGCCGTCCATCGCTTCTTCGAACATCACCCGCTTGCCGCCCGCGCCCAACTCATTTTTCTCCATCACGCGTTCGATAAAATCCGTGGCCGCATCCGGATTCGGAGCAACAAACACTCCCTTGCCCGCGCACAATCCATCCGCCTTGATCACCACCGGCCAGTCCACCTCGCACAGCGCCCCGTATGCTACTCCAGCCGAATCGTAGGCGCCGTAGATCGCCGCAGTAGGAATGTTGTGCCGTTGCAGAAATTCCTTTGCGAACACCTTGCTGCCTTCCAGTTGCGCCGCGTTTTTAGTTGGGCCCACAATGGCCCACTTCCGCTGCTCGAACGCATCGACGAGCCCGTTTACCAACGGCAATTCTGGTCCCACGACGGTCAAATCAGGCCGCAACTTTTTCGCCAGCTGCAGCAGTTCCTCTACGTCACCTGCATCCGCGGCGACACAGTCAGCCTCTCCCGCAATGCCCCCATTTCCCGGCGCACACCAAATCTTCCCTGCATTTGCGCTTTCCTTGAGCTTCCACACCAGCGCATGCTCGCGTCCACCGCCGCCAATCACCAAAACGCTCATGAATTCTCGCCTCGACACAACCCGTTCGAACAATAGTAGGCCAACACAGGCAGTGTCAACCTAGCCGAAGTTCGTCAAGTTCGTCGCCGCGCTGCAGCGGCTTTTGATTATTTCTTCCAGATAGTTCGCTAGGGAAGTGCTCGTCGGTCAACAGACGATTCTCTACAAGTAGACGCAGTGACAAAACTACCCCTGGTCTGCGTGCTTCGACCGACAGTTTGCCAGCCTGTTCTTGCAAAGCTCTGCGTGCATAAAGCATGTTGAGGAGTACGGGATACCGGTCGATGGCGGCCATGCGAACGACCCACCAACTCCGAAAAGCGAGTGAATGCGCAGGTGCGGGGGGGGGAGAGTAGGAAATCGCCTGCGCAAATTGTGAAAAGGGTTAACCACTGAAACTGCGAAAACGGGTTAATAATGAGGATGCGATGCGACCTTCGCGACCCGCGAGGGACTACGCCTGGCTGAGCGCTCGAATCGGAATCGTCACGCCCGCTGCTGCATCCGACGACGCCAGCATGTGGCAACGTCCGTCAAAAATTCCGCCAGGATCAATCACCATGCACGGCGAGTGCACCTCGCCCGTCACGACACCTTTCGCTTGAATCTCCACGCGGCCCTTGGCAAAAATCACGCCATCAAAGCGGCCCGCAATCACCACCCGATTGCCTTCGATCTGTCCTTCCACCTTGGCGTTCTCACCGAGCACCACAGTCTGCTCCGAAATAATGTTGCCCTTCACATGTCCGTCGATGCGGAAAGTCCCCGTAAGCGTTAGCGTGCCTTCGAGCGAAACGCCTTGATCAATGAAGCCTGTCCATTCCTCACTGCTTCCGTTTGCAGACGTACCCGGCCACTTCCATGCCATGGATAAACCCCCGAGAGAGATCACACTCCTAATGTAGCGCGCGCGGCGACGAAGTCAACGCCACTGCGACGGGGAGTTGTCGAATGCAATTCCTGATCGATGGTGCAGGAGCTACTCGGTCGCTCGAACCACGCTACTTCATCAGCCGGTCGTAAATCCCCATCAGTTGTGCGTCGTCGTAATACTCAAGCACAAGTTGTCCCGGTCCCACTTTTGTCTTTTGCCTCAACAGCACTTTGGTTCCGAGATGCCGCTGCAATTCTTCGAGCGCTTCGCGAATATTCGGATCGACCGAGCTTTCCGCGAGTGCCTTGGCCCCTCGCGATCGCCGAGACGCCAAGCGCTCGATCTGGCGCACGGTTAATCCGCCCCGTGCGGCGCGCTGCGCATAACGCATCCGCAACTGCGAATCCGGCACGGCCAGCAACGCGCGCCCATGCCCGGCGGTCAATTTTCCTTCTTCAATCCAATCCTGAATCGTTGGCTCCAATTTTAGCAACCGAATCGCATTTGCCACAGTGGTGCGATCTTTGCCGGTGCGCTCCGCGACCGTCTCCTGCGTTGCGTTGGACTCCGCCATCAATCGCTCGAAGGCGCGCGCCTGTTCGATCGCGTTCAGATCTTCGCGCTGGATGTTTTCGACGAGCGTCATTTCCAATGCCAGCGCATCGGGCACCTGGCGCACTATAGCCGACACGCTGGTCAATCCCGAGCGCTGCGCTGCGCGCCATCGCCGTTCACCCGCGATCAGTTGGAATCGATCTCCGATCGGTCGCACGACAAGGGGCTGAATGATGCCACTCGATTGAATCGAACGCGCTAGTTCTTCAAGCGCTTCCTCACGGAAGCGCGTCCGCGGCTGATACGGACTCGGCTCGATCAGTTCAATATCAATCAGCAGCGGTCCGGCTGGTGCCGGACTCATCGCAGGAGCTGCCGCAGCCGCTGATCCACCGGAGGTCGGCACGCTCACGGCAGTTGCTATTACCGCATCTTCTGTGGGTCTTACGGGAACCTGAGGCTCAGGCTCCCGTATGAGCGCTCCGAGCCCCCGCCCCAACGCGTTTCTCGGCATTGGCAATTACCTCCTGTGCAAGTTGCGTGTATCCTTCCGCACCCTTGCTATGTATATCATAGAAAATAATAGGTTTACCGAAACTCGGCGCTTCTGCCAGGCGCACATTACGAGGGATCAGACTCTGGAAGACCTGTGCTCCAAAGAAGCTTCTTAAGTCTGTCGCCACCTGCCGCGAGAGCGTGGTGCGCTCGTCATACATCGTCAATAAGATTCCTTCAATCTCCAGGCTAGGGTTCAGCGTCCTTCGGATGCGCATGAGCGTGTCGAGCAATTCAGAGACTCCTTCAAGCGCTAGGTATTCGCACTGGATCGGCACCATCACGGAGTCGGCCGCGACCAGCGCATTTAATGTCAGAAGATCCAGAGCTGGCGGACAATCGAGCACAATGAATTTATAATTCGCACGCAATGGCTGCAGGAAGGCTTTGAGCTTATATTCCCTGTTTTCGGCCACCACCAATTCGACGGCGGCCCCGGCCAAATTCTTGTCGGCCGGAAGAACGTCAAGCCCGTCGACTTGCGATTTTTGCACGATCCTCTCGAACGGCTCGCCCATAATCAGTGCGTGATACATCGTGCGCCGGGAAGGGTCTTTAGGATAGCCGATCGCTGCCGTAGCATTGGCCTGGGAGTCGCAGTCGATAAGCAAGGTGGGCTGTTCAGCGGCGGCCAGGCAGGCCGCAAGGTTGACGGCAGTGGTCGTCTTTCCTACTCCACCTTTTTGGTTGGCAATCGCGATGACCCGGGCCAAAATTCCCCCAAACTGAGGAGAAAAATAACAGAGCCGTGGTGGTGACGCAAGTTGTTTCACGTGGAACAAATGTCGCCTGCGGATTTTCTGTGGAATCTCAATGTTCCACGTGGAACATATTCTCCGAGAGTCCGTGTGTATGCCGTGTATTCTTTCGACCGGCATTTCAGGAGTGAATCACATTCTCCATTGCTTCGTCCGAATCGTTCCACGCAGAGCAATCGCCAAACGAACCGTACGCTCGAGTGTTCCACGTGGAACACTTTTCTATTTTGTTTCACGTGGAACAATTTAGTGGACGTCCGCTCAACCACAGGCAGAGATCAAGTAAATGGGAAGTATGAAGTCTGAATCGAGAAGACGGCATCGCAATTATCGCGCAAACGAAAAAACTCCATAGTTATTCGTCGTCACGCCGACATCTGCGACTTTTTCGTGCCGACCAGTAGGTATCGCCTCAGCGATTGCGGCACAGCAATAGGTTCCTGCCACTCCCATTGCGTCGATTTTCTCACTTCGTCCAGGTCGCGGGCGCCAAGCCAAAGCAAAGCCCGGCGCGCCGACAATCGCTCAGAGGCGGCCCACTCGAGAAAGGGTCCAAATTCTCCGACTGCCCGCGAACACACGTAATCGAGCGGCGCAAGCTCTTCGGAAAGTTCTTCGTACCGACTGATCAGCACCCTGGCATTCGTAAGTCCCAGTTCGCGGACAACTTCGGCCAAAAACGTTCCCTTCTTGATGTTCGATTCCACGAGAAAAAGATCGATCTCCGGACGCAAAATCTTCAAAGGAATGCCCGGAAACCCCGCACCTGAACCAATGTCGGCGAGCCGACCAAAATCGCCTGGAATCGCCACGCCAGCATACATCGAGTCGCAAAAATGACGATGCAGCATCTCCAGGGGGTCGCGAATCGCGGTCAGATTCAACTTCTCATTCCACTGCAACAGGATCCTTATATACAGTTGAATACAAAGTACTTGTTTATCATCGATGACAATCTGAAACTCGCCCAGCGCTCGCCGGATGGTTTCTTCGGAGACCGGCGGTTTACCCTCATTGGTTATCATTACTGTGACTATCTCCGTAATCAGTTGATATCACACGCTTTATTCTATTATGCGGTCCGCCAGCCAATACCTCGGCCCGGCAATTCCTGCAACCACATCGACCGCCGAATGCCATACGATCACCGGCAGCAGACTGCGCAACGCCAGGCGCGCCATAGCAAATACGAGCCCCAGCAACGTTGTTCCAACGACCCCGCTCCGCCCCTGGTAGCTATGAGCTAACCCAAAGAGAACAGAGGAAATAACGATCACGGCCCATGGATAGAGGCCTGCGCGACCAAGAGCTCCCATAACAAATCCCCGGTACAGAAATTCTTCGCAGACTCCCGCCGTCACGGCAAGCGCACAGTACGGCACAAACTCCAGAGATCCGTGTGGCAGAACCCGCTCGGTGAGTTTGCGCATGAAATCCGGGACCCTGCCGCTCATCTTGCCAACCCGCCGAAGATTGAACCACTGGAAAGCACCCAGCAGTAACGTACCCATCACGCTCCAAACCACCAGGTCCCACCCCACCGGGCGGGCGAGTCCAAGGTCTGAGCTGGCCATGCCACGGGCGGTAGCGCGCCAGGCGACCGCGCCCATCAACACCCATTGGAAGGCGATCGTGGTCCCGTAGAGGGCCAGCTTCTGTTTTGTGTCCACGATCGGGAGCGCCAACAAGTGTTGCAACCGCAACCGGCCCCGCCACGGAATCAACACACCGAGAACAAACAGGATCAGCCAGAAGTCCCAAGGCATTGAGCGATAAGAACACTTTCTCAGCCATAAACGCAAGTTCGCTCTCCTGTGATATCTTGCCTGCGCGACAGAAAAGGACGCAACATTGGCATCAACTCCAAATCGACTCCCGTGGTGGGCGTGGACCTGGCCGCTGCTCGCCTGCATTGTTTTGCTTCTGCAATTTTTCCTGGGATCAGGCGGGCCTCTCGCCGCGGCCGAAGCGTTTACGCTGATCGCCACCGTTTTCGCGGCGGTGTATCACGCGGAAGTCGTAGCGCACCGCGTGGGCGAACCATTCGGCACGTTGGTCCTGGCGCTTGCCGTTACCATCATCGAAGTGGCGTTGATCGTCTCGATGATGGTAACCGGAGGAGCGGACAAGGCAGGACTGGCGCGCGACACGGTGTTTGCCGCGGTCATGATTGTCTGCAACGGCATTGTAGGTTTATGTCTTCTCGCTGGCGGCATGCGTCACCGCGAGCAATCCTTCCAGCTTCAGGGAGCAAATGCTGCGCTGGCAGTGCTGATCGCACTGACGACGCTTACTCTCGTTTTCCCCAATCTCACAACCACCACCGCAGGCCCGACATTCAGCCCCGCGCAACTCATATTCGCCGCCGTCGTTTCGCTCATCCTGTATTGCGCGTTCCTTTTTGTACAGACGGTGCGACACCGCGATTATTTTCTTCCGGCCGATGGCGGAACCGAAGGGACCCATGCGCCACCGCCGACGAACAAAGTAGCATTGCTGAGCGCGAGTTTACTCTTGGTCTCGCTGGTCTCGGTGGTCGCGCTGGCCAAAGCGCTCACACCCATCATGGAATTTGGAATCGAGAAAGCTGGCGCGCCAAAAAGCGTTGTCGGAATCATTATCGCCGGTTTGGTATTGCTGCCGGAAGGCCTGGCGGCGTTGCGCGCGGCCCGCGCAAACCGTTTGCAGACGAGCATGAATCTGGCGCTAGGTTCGGTGCTAGCCAGCATCGGCTTGACGATTCCTTCCGTCGCAGCGGTTTCCATTCTTTTGCACAAGCCTTTGACGCTAGGCATCAATGCAAAGGAAGAGCTGTTACTGGCGGTCACCTTGCTCGTCAGCATTCTCACGCTCGGAACAGGTCGCACGACAGTACTGCAGGGCATCGTGCATCTGGTGATTTTTGCTGCATTCGTCTTTCTTTCCATCGTGCCGTAGTAGTCGGAGCCGTAGTTGTTCCGGCTCGCCGGTCCCTCGGGCGCAACGAGCGCGAAGCTGGCGGCATCGTTATAATCGAAGCGAAGTCGAGCGAGGTTCCACGTGGCGGAAACGGTCAAGCTCACATCCATGGCAAAGGCGGCAGGCTGCGCCGCAAAAATGGCGCCGGGAACGTTGGACGCCGTGCTGCGCAAGCTTCCCCCGCAGAGTGATCCCAACGTTTTAGTAGGCTTCGGCACCAACGACGATGCCGGCATTTACTTGCTCGGTGAGGGCCTGGCCCTGGTGCAGACCGTCGATTTTTTCACGCCGGTTGTCGATGATCCCTTCACGTTTGGGCAAATTGCCGCCGCCAATTCTCTCAGCGACATCTATGCGATGGGTGGCCGTCCAATCTCGGCGTTATCCATTGTGGGGTTTCCGGAAAAAGGCGATCCCGCCATCCTCGAGCAAATCATGCGCGGCGGCTTGAACAAAATGGCAGAAGCGAAATGCAGCGTCATCGGAGGGCATTCCCTTCGCAACGACGACATCCAATTCGGTTATGCAGTAACCGGCCTGATCGATCCCAAGCGAGTTTGGCGAAATGTCGGCGCGCAGATAGGTGACGTGCTGCTCTTCACCAAGGCGTTAGGCACCGGCGTCATCTCCACCGCGCAAAAAAGGGAACGCGCTTTGAAAGAATCCGTCGACGCCGCCATTGCCTCGATGAGCCGCTTGAATGATGCCGCTTGCCTGGCTCTGCGCGAATTTGAAGCGCAGGCAGGCCCAGGCGCAATTCATGCAGTTACCGACGTAACCGGCTTCAGCCTTCTTGGCCATGCTCGAGAAATGGCGTTGGGCGACCCCGGCAATGGCATCGCGCCGGTTTCCTTCGAAATTCGCCATGACGCTTTCACGTTGCTCCCCGGCGCGCTCGAGGCGATTCGCGATGGCATGATTCCAGGTGGACTGAACAATAACCGCAATTTCATTGGCGATTGTGTGGGTTTTGCCGGCAACGTTCCGGAGCAATACCGCGCCATCCTGTTTGACCCGCAAACTTCCGGCGGCTTGCTGATCGCCATTTCGCCCGAGACGGAACGAGTGGCACTCCAGTGCTTGCAAAAGCAAGGCGTGAACGCTGCGCGAATCGGCCGCGTCGGCGATAAAATTTCCCCGTTGTTGCACGTGATCTAGGATTCCTGCCGACTACCATCCATGGACACAATCACTCACGGAATTGCTGGTGCCCTGATCAGTAAAGCCGCCTTTGCTGGCCGCGATTTGTTTCCCACCACGGAAATAGAAAAAAAGCGCCTGACGACCTGGGCGCTCATGATCGGAGCGATGTTTCCCGACATCGACGTGGTGCGCGATTTTTTTTCGAGCAATCCGCTGTTGATGATCACCTGGCACCGCAGCATCACCCACTCGCTGCTGTTGCTGCCGATCTGGTCCGTGATTCTGGCGGCGGGGACGCAAGCTATCGCGCGCTGGCGCAAATGGCCGGCTCCCACGTTCTTGATGCTGACGGCCCTATACGCCGTGGGCATTTTCAGTCACATTTTGCTGGATTTGTTGACCGACTACGGCACGATGATCTGGTCGCCGCTGGAATGGTCGCGCCCCGCCTGGGACATTCTCTTTATTATAGATTTCACTTTTACCGGGATTCTGTTGATCCCGCAATTGCTTGCCTGGACCTATGAGGACGCGGAACACGTAAGAAGGCGCGCCGTCCTACTGTGGGCGATCTTCACGCCGGCACCGCTGCTGATTTCCAGGCTCGCGCTTAGCATCGGTGTGGAGATCTCTCGCTCGGCGATTCTGATCGCCACGGTGATGTTTACTGTCCTATTTTTTCTGCCGGCGGCGCGTGGCTGGGGACTGCGCATCCGCTATGCGACGTGGAACCGCGTCGGGCTGGTTCTCGCCATCGCCTATATTCTTGCCGCAATTGTGGCGCACCGCGCGGCCTTCGAACGCGTGGAACACTTCGCCGCTCGGGAACAGCTGGACGTTCACTCCATCGGGGCACTGCCGCTTCCGCCGTCCCTCTGGCATTGGGATGGATTGGTGAAAGCGCCGCGAGGCGTTTATGAAGTCCGCTTTGATTTGAGCGACGACCTGCTGAAAAAGCCCGATGCAGCCGGCGAGGTCATCACGCGCACCTATTACCCGGACGCCCCGCCCAACGCTTATATCGAAGCGGCGCGCCAGCTCCCGGAAGTGCAAAAGGTGCTGTGGTTCGAGCGCTTCCCGGTAACCCAATTCCATAAAGAGGGAGACGACGCCGTCGTGGAATTCTCCGATAAGCGCTTTCCGCAAATCAGGCGCGACCGCCCCGGCTCCTTCACCTATCGCGTACGATTTTCCGCAGACGGAAAAGCCCTCACGCAAGGCTGGGTGGGCCGCTAACTAACTGCCGCAGGGCAAAGCTACGCAGGATGAATCACGATGTGGCGCTCTTCGCCGGTGCCGGCGCTTTCGGTACGTACTCCCTGCATATCCTTGAGCGCCAGGTGTACGATGCGGCGTTCGCGTGAAGACATGGCGTTCAACAGAAACGGCTGTTTCGATGTAAGCACGCGTTCCGCGGCCACCCGGGCGGTCATGCGCAACTCTTCAAACCGCAGCGCGCGAAAGCCTCCGCAATCAAGATGAATTCTCTCGTGATACGCGGGCTCCAGGCCAAGCGCGCGAAACGAAAGATGCTCAAGCGCCTTTAAGACTTCTCCGCCTCGGGCCGTCAGGATCTCTTTATCTTTACCCTCAAGGTCCGCGAAAACTTCGGCTTCGCCTTCTTCCGTGCCGCTGGTAGACGCGGCCGCCCGCACGTTCACAGTCAACTCAAGCTTTGCGGACGCGATTATTTTTCGCAGGAAATCGCCGAGAGCTTCTGCCGTGGCTTCGCGGTCAAGCTTCCCCTCGCGGACAAGTTCTTTTGTCATGTAACTCCCGACTGAGTCGTTAGCGTCTCTCTTCGAACCAGCCTGCGCTATTTCTTCGCGCGCGTGGGCTTGTTTGGGGCGGGGATGGGATGAGTCCGATTCAAATACCACTGCTGCACAATGCCGACCACGCTCTGCGTCAGAATATACACTGCCAGGCCGCTGGGGTACGGAATAATCATAAACATAGCAGCCATGCCGATGGGCATGATCTTCAACATTTGTGCCTGTTGCGCATCCGTCGTCGGCACTGGCGTTATTTTCGACGACAAATACATGGTTACGCCCATCAGGATGGGCAGAATGTAATACGGATCTTTTGCGGAAAGGTCGGTGATCCAACCGAACCACGGAGCATGCCGCAATTCAATCGTGCCCTGCAACGCGCGGTACAAGCCAAACCAGATAGGAAGCTGTAATAACTGAGGAATACAGCCGCCGACGGGATTGACGCCCTCACGCGAATAAATGGCCATGACCTCCTTGTTCATTTCGGCCTTGCGCGGGTCATTCATTTTGTACTTCTTGTAGCGTTCCTGGATCTGCTTGATTTCCGGCGCCACGCGCTGCATTTTCATCGTGCTTTTGTAGCTCGAAATGCGCAGCGGGAATAACACCATATTGATCAGCAGCGTGAGCACCACGATCGCCCAACCCCAGTTCGGAATATAATTGTGCAGCCATTTCAGCCCGTGAAAGAGCGGGTCCGCGATGAATTCCAACATTCCGAAATTCACAAGCGACTGCAGCGGTGGCTGCATCGCTTTCAGCATGTCGTAATCCTTGGGGCCAACGAAAACGCGCATCACCTCGGGATGCGTCGGAGTCGCCGCGGCCACCTCCGGCACTGCTTCAGATTCCTGCTTGCCATCGACGGTAGTGGTGTCCCACACCTTCCAGTAGCGCGTCTCGAGCCTTGTCGAAGGCGCATCGCTCGGCGGCAAGAAAGTAACGGCAAAATAGCGGTCCTCAATCCCCGCAAAGCCTTTGCCGCCCTCCCACATGTTGCCCCACTCTTCCGGTGAGCGAAGCTTTTTGTAACCGGTGGTCGCCAACTTTCCGTTGTCGCTGTAGAACGTCATCACGGTGGTGATGGGCGCGGGATTCGTGACGGTCACGTCGCCAAAGCCACCGCGCCACGCGAGGCCCGCGTGGACAGGCATACCGCCGTTGGTTACGCTGGTTTCCACGCTCACGACATAGGAATGATCGAAGTGAAATTTCTTGACGATTTCCAGATGGGCGTCGCTCCAGGTAAAGGTCAGGTCCGCAGGCGCGCTGAGCGAAGAATCGTTGGTGGAAATCTTGTACAGCCCATTGTTCGCGGCCTTGTCTAATTGCGGATCGTCAAGCACCAGAGAGAAGGGCCAGCCGCCGGTCATCTGCGCGGAGCGGTCATGCACGAGGTCTAGCGTGTGTTGCGGTTTCGCGTCGTCCTTATATTTCTTTAGCTGCCAGCTTTTCACCACCGCACCATGATTGGAGAATTCCACGCGATAGAGGGCATTTTCGACCACAATCGTGCGTTCCTGCGCGTCCGCTACCGCGGGAGTGCTCGCGGCAGCAGCCGGGTTTGCACTGACCGTGGGTGCGGGTGACGCGGTGCCTCCCGTGGTACCGGTGTTCGCAGGCGCGCCGGGGGTTGCAGGAGCACTCACCGCGGCATTGTTCTGTTGCTGCGGATGCGCGGGCGGCTTCGGCGCAAAATATTTGGCCCACAGGAGAATCACCACCATCGAAAGGAGCGAAGCTACGAGGATGCGCAGCTCTGGCGTGAATTTGTCTTTATTCGGCCCGATCGGCGGAAACTGGTTCAGCGGTGGCGTGCTCACGAGCGCACTCCGTGTGTGTCAGAAGGCATAGCAGAATTCGATCGCATCTCTTCCCATTTCTCCGGAACCGGGTCGTACCCAAATTTTCGCGACAAGGGATGGCAGCGTAGCAGGCGCTTTGTTCCCAACCACACGCCGCGCGCCACGCCAAACCGTTCGATAGCCTGGTAGGCATAACGCGAGCAGGTTGGCTGGTAGCGGCAATTCCCGGCAAGCAAGGGCGACAAATAAGACTTGTAAATATTCAGAGCGAACAAGGCCGCGCGCACACCCGCGGAGTGGTCTACGGATTTGCGCGCGTCGTTCACAGCTTCTTCAGCAGGCGCAACAGATCTTCGGTGATCGCCACAAAGGGCGCCTTGGCCACCGAACTCTTCGGATGAATCACGATGTCCCATCCTGGCGATATCTCCTGGCGGCGACAGCGCACCATTTCACGCAAGCGGCGCCGGATGCGATTGCGCACCACCGCGCCGCCTAACGCCTTCTTGATGCTGAAGCCGAATCGGTTCAGGGCGAGTTCATTACGGCGAACGAAAACGGTGAAGTGGGAACTCGAGAAGCGCCTTCCCGTGCGGTAAACGGCATCAAAATCGCCGCGCCCGACCAGCCGCGCCTCCCGTGGAAACGTCCGCCCCCCGCTCTGGCCGACGGGGGTTTCCCCGCTACTACTCGGGTGTGAGGCGATGACGTCCCTTCTTGCGACGAGCCGCAAGAACTTTGCGGCCGCCTTTGGTCTTCATACGCGAGCGGAACCCGTGAGTTTTGGCGCGGCGGCGTTTCCGCGGTTGAAAAGTACGCTTTGGCAAGACATTCCCCCTTGTTTCTCTATGCGACGTTTCTCGATAAGGCTATGGAAAATCCCGTGCGCCATCGCGCGTGCCACCCTTAAGCGGCTACCCTGGATATGTCCCGCGCTGGCTAAGGGATTCTCGTCGTACAGCCCACTGCCACAACCCCGGCAGCGTTCGGAATTTACTAGTGTACTTGCCGCGTGCTCACAGGGTCAAGAAAAGGCAGTGTTATATTACGGAGAGGGGAAAAGTGATACACCTGCGGATACAATCGCCGTTTTACGAGGCGCTTGCAGCGTGTCTCGCCGTTAATGCGTAAGCGTCAAATGCTAAAATAGTTTTATGTGCTTTGTCCTATACGCTGGAACGGTCAGCGCCTTGCCGCGAGTGGCATGGAACAAAGAGGCTCCCAACATAAGCGTCGAGTCGCTTTGCGGAGCGAGAGGCCCCAATCAGACAATACTTTTCGAACCCTGAAGTCCAATACGTCGGTTCTACGTCTGGTTGCGGATGCGATTTCCCAAACGTAATGTTGCAAAACGGCGAATGGCCCAGAATCGACATCTCAGAAGCTGAGAAGGATGAATTCGACAAAGCGCAGGATATTTCTGACCAACACAATCGTGAATTGCTGGTAAGCCTTTTGCGAGCGAATGGCAACAAGGCGGTCGAACTGTACGGGTTTTGGGATGGCGATAGAGAGACTATAACGAGATCGCCGCGAGCCTTCGAAAACATTTCTTTCGATAGAATCCTCGAATCAGATTTTCGTTTCAAAGAGCAAGTTTTGTATCGAGTCCACATACCTTGACTTTACCGATTATGCCGTTTCCCGGGACTTAGGGCAGTGCCTGGGAAGAACTTCCCACTTGCAGCCCTTTTTGTCTGCCGTAAAATTGAATACATGAGACGCACTCGCCTGCACTTTGTCGCGTTTCTCGCCGCATTTCTTCCCGTCCTGCTTAGTTGTGTATCCTCCGCGACAACTTGCTTCGAGATGCCAGCTCTCAAGCCGCTTCATCTTATTTGTGGAGTCGTTGTTGTTTCATCCGGTGACCGCATCCATGATGCGAAGGTCACTGTCCTAAAAGCAGGCAAGGAAATTGCAGCGCAAGAAACACGGGACGATGGCAAGTTTTCCTTTGGTCATTTGAAGGCCGGTAATTATGAGATTCGAGTTCAATTGGCTGGGCTCGGCGTAGCCTCTACTAAAGTTATTCTGATCCACCCTGAGTCCGAGACCAAACAAGAAATAGCAGTCAATAGGAGTCTCTCAGGCGTCTGTTCGAGTTTTTCCTTGGTCAATACCAAAGAATTCGAGTCTGAACTAAAACCGATTGATGCCGAGTAGTGCCCACTTCTCCGGTTACGCCGTTTAATCAGGCATAAGCGCCTTTGCTAGGCATGGTAGCTCCTCCGGGTCGGCTTGGAATTGAAAATGAAAATCTCGCTCCCGGACCATCGTTCGGCGCTGCCCATATCCGCCCATGATGACTCTCGACAATCGAGCGACTGACGGATAGTCCGATTCCCATGCCGCTGCTCTTGGTTGTGTGAAATGCTTCAAATAGTTTGTCCACCGCTTGAGGATCGACACCTATGCCCGCGTCCTGTACTGTCAGTCGCACACCATCATCTTCCTGACGTTCGGTTCGGATCATCAACTCCCTCGGACGATCCTCAACCCCGCTCATCGCGTCTGAGGCATTCAGGACCAGGTTCAAGATAACCTGTTGAATCTGCACACGGTCCCCAGTGACCAGTGGGAGGTTGTCCGCAAGTTCTTGCTGCAGGATCACCCCGTCTCTCTGAAGTCTACTCAATGACAGTGCAATCACTTCCCGTGCCGCCTCATTCAGGTCTAAAGGCTCGGGCGTGGGTTCCTTCTTGGTATAAAGTTTGCGTAATCGAGTGATCACCTCAGCCGCACGATTGCCGTCGCGAATGGTGCGCCGCGCCGTTTCGCACGCGCCCTCGACGTTTGGAGCATCGGCGGAGAGCATCCGCAGACAGGTCCCGGCATTCATGATAATGCCTGTTATCGGCTGGTTGACCTCGTGCGCAATCGATGCAGCCAGCACTCCGAGACTTGTGAACCTTGACGCATGTGCGAGTTCCGCTTCACGCCGCCGCAATTCCTCCTCAGCGCGTTTCCGGTCATCGATGTCGGTTATGAGACCATACCAGCCGGTGACAGTGCCGTCTGCGTCTCGCACGGGAGCGATGCAAAGATGGCACCATCGATAGATGCCATCGGCCCGGCGATAACGGATTTCATCGTCGTAGGTAGTTCCGGTCGTGAGCGAATTCGAGTAGCCAACGATCACGCGAGGCAAGTCATCGGGATTAATAACGTCAGCAGTATTCCAATCTCTCATTTCCTCGTCCGTCTTACCGAAGTATTCCAGGAACGGCCGGTTCATAAGCACAGGCACTCCTGCCGGGTCCATGGCAGCCAGAAGCCCAGGAATGCCGTCGATAACCTTACGGAGATTGTTTTCGCTCGCCCGCAAGGCTTCCTGAGCGCGTTTCTGGTCGTCGATGTCGGTGGTCGTACCGACGAATTTGAGGACTTTTCCTTCCGCATCGTGCAAGGGCACGGCTTGCTGGAGGTGCCAACGATAGGTCCCGTCCTGAGCACCGAGAGACCTGGTTTCGAACGCAAAACCCTTACCCGAATGCACGCCCTCCCAAAAGCTCTTGGCTGCTTTCTCCCGATCCTCAGGGTGGACGGCAGTCATCCAGGCCTCGGGATGCGACCGCACAAAATCGAGGGACTGACCGGAGTATTCAAGCCAAACTTCATTCACAAAATCCGGTGTCCCGTCAGGCTTGAGCGTCCAGGCGGATACAGGAAGACGCTGCAGGAGCCCAACCTGGAGTTGCAGCTCTGCGTTCGCAGCTGCAAGCTCAGCCGTTCGTTGAGCGACCTGATGTTCGAGCGGCGTGACTTTCTTCACAGCTTAATCCTCTGCTTGAGTTTTGTTTACCGGGAACTCAGTGGCCTCTTTCAGGTGAGGACGCTCACGGCCACCGGAATGGAAACTCCTTTAACATTGAAATACCCGATTTTGCCCCAGGTCTCCCAGTAGAGACGTAGAAGGGCAGTCCTTCCGCTGCTGACCTGGAGGTGATTGCTTTTAGACCGCTCGCAGAGCGGCTCCGTTCGAGGTGGCAAAAAGACTAGCACAAAACTGAACAAACTTTGCATTAAATCCCGGTATAAAGTGGCTACTAGTACTTAATTGTGCCCTTATCGATGGTCTGCACGAAGCCGGACAGTATTTGGCAACGAACCTCTTCACCTTCAAGAATCTTGTACATGGTCGTAGGGCTCAAACCCGAGTCCCTAATTAATTGTGTGACGCTCATTTCAGACCATCGTTTTCTGTCGCGGGGCTCAGCGACACACATCTTCCTCGAAGTTTTGTATAAATGAACAGTGGAATTGATCATATCCCAACGCCGCGCAGTTTCTTTGCCGATTGCAATCAATTCGCCTGCGACAATCTTGGTCCTGCCAAGCATTCCCTGAGTTATTCCTGTACAGGGGTTTCCATCGGGGGCGAGCGATTTGCCCTCGGGCTTTTTTGGATACTGGTTCAAGATGATTCGGAACGAATTGGAAATCACTTTGTCTTGCTCTTCGGTAGAGGGAAGAGAAAGAAGTTAAATGGACCCAACCATTCCGGCCTTCTATCCTTCAACACGTTTGGAGTGGTCACAACCATTCGCATCATGGCAGGTAAATCCAACCAAAGTGGGTCCTTCAAAGGCAACCCCAGTTCTTTTCTCAAGAGGAAATCCCAGGCTTCAATTACCCAGTGAGGGGTTTCTTCGTTGCTTGTTTCTTCATCTTCCTTTCGTTCTTTTGGTGCAAACAGATAACCAAGTCCGTGACCGCTGGCTTTTTCAATGTGAATGTTGTTTCCTGATCTCGTGTAAAGGGCATATCTTTTCGCGGAAATCGCGTAACCGAACAGCTGGCGGAGCGGTTTTTGAGGATTGGAATCAACGAAATTTACATCTTCAATCTTCAGGATATGACGTACCAGAGATGGATCATAAGGGTTTAGCTTGCTGAACTTCTTGGCAATTGCAAGTCCCCGATTAGTTGAAATTGAAAAGGTTCCTCCCAATACTCCAAGTTTCCGATTTTGGCCGTTAATCAAGACTTGCGACAGGGTGCATTATAATTCCGCACATGCCCCGAAGAGACTTGACAGCAGGTGAGACTGCCATTCTCAAGATAATTCAGCATGAATATGGTTTTCAGAACACTGTTGATGAAGTGTTCTTTACCAGCGCAGACGAAGCCGCCATTTTCGTGAAGGCACTTGATGGAACGTCGCCAATGATGGCAAACCTTAGTAACCTTGCGGCCTGGCGTTCTGACGGCACTATTGCGAATTCCAGTGCCCACGAACCGAAATTATTTTCGGCCTTCAAACGCTGCATACGTTCGTTGACGTTCTGCGACTACTGCTGAACTGCCGCCGGATTGGGATACCTCACTCCACGCAGCCAAACGGAGAAGATCACGCCCCAAACCGCCATCAAAATCACGGTGAAGATGCTACCCTCCGGACCAAAACCACCTCCGGTCAGCAACGAGTTGCCGTGGAAGCCGGCAGTGAACAGATGGCCGTTGGACGTGTAACCGCTGTCCGTTACCCCGTAGAAGTAAAGCTCGCCCCAGCTCCATGCCGCGTGGATTCCCAGCGGCATCCACAAGTCCCCCGTTCGCCGCAAAGCCAGAGCCGTCACCAAGCAATACATCGTCGCAGACACCGGCCCCAGTCCATGACCGCTCGGATTGAAATAGTGCATCGCGCCCATGAGCAAGGATGTAACCACTGCAGCTGGCCAGAAGCCGATCCCCGTCGTCAGCGTGAACAGGAGGTACCCGCGATAGAAAAAGTCCTCGAGTAACGCGCTCAGGAATGCTAGAACAGCCCACGCGGTACCGAACTTCCATACATCCCATCCATGCAGTGCAATGGAGCCAAATGAGAAGACGCCGGCTAGGCGCATCACCAGCAGTAGAACCGTAAACGACGCGAAACTAAAACAAGCTCCATGCCAAAATTGCCGCCCAAAGGCTCGCCGCCAGGGTAAGCCGTAATCGGCAAAGGTGCGGTGTTCGATCAGCCCCATAATCCAAGTTGCGATCGCCAGCGGAAGGAGAAGCACGTCCAGCAAAAAGACGTTCACTAAGGGGATCGAGAGGTCGGCGTGCGTGCGGCGGGTTAGAGCGTCGACGCCGCGACTCGTAGCGTAACCGAGCAGCACGAGGATGGCTACAAAGATCAGCAGCCTCCATCCTGCGCGCAGACCGTTTGGTCCTTTCAAAATGCCATAGTGCGGCATTGACGGCGCGGACATCGCTTCAGAAGCACCGCTCATAAGAAGGCGCGGGTGCGAATCAAGCACGAACGGAAAAGCTCAATGATCGTGCCAGTCCGGACTGGTCAATTCCATCCGCCAGATGGGGCCACTGCCATACAGCGGACCTTCTGATTTGGCGAAGGACGGGGCATCGCCGCCGATAATCCAGACGTGGGTGTCCTGGGGCTGCTTGCCGACAAGCGGCGCCACCACTCCGGCGACGCCTCCGATATCGACCTTTACGACATAACGCATAGCTTTGTGGGAGGAGCCTCCGGCCGAGACCGACTCCTCGCCCTCGGGAGATATCAAGAGTTTCACGAGCCGGGGTTTTGGTGCGGCTGCCACCATTGAAAGTGTCGTTAGCGGAACGTCGGGCCGGATGTTCTTCAGCAGCGTAATAACCATGCCGTTCGAGACGTTGGGCGGAAGTTTGAGCCGGTCGGTCACGGTCTTCTCTTTGCCGTCGTTGTCCGTATAGCGGACCGTGACCTGGCCCGTTAGGCCGTCCACCGAGACATCCATCGGTTGTTTGAATGCGGGGCCCTTTTGGACCTGGTGATCGCTTATGAGCCGGAAAACACGGCGCTGAGAAAAGACGACGGTTTCTTCATTTATCGAGCCGTCCTTGAAGCGAAGAACCGTGTGGCTGGTCACGCGATCGCCACGGGCGAACTGCGTTGAATCGCCCTCGGCGAGGATGTTGCCTTCGAGCGTACGTAGCACAAGGAACCCGCGTTCCACGCCCTCCGTGTATTGCACCGCCACCGCCGACTGCGACAGTACTGGGGAAGGGAGCAGGAGGGCCCACGTTAGCAAGACGACGAACGCCGAGGACCGGATACGTTTTATCATCAGAGCATCATACCCTCACTACGGTCCTCAAGTGGTATGAAGCGAGTCTGTCTACTCCTGATTAGCATCGACTGCGTCTTCGACGCGTCGCAAGTTACCGGAGATGCGTGGGTACTTAGGGCCACTTGTACGGCTCCCCGTTTATCGAGAATTGGATTTCTTCGGGGTCAGCGCGTTTCCATTTTCGTCCGTCATATGCTTGTCATTCGGAAGCGGATTCTCAATGAAGAATGTGCAAGGCTCTTTGCTGATGCACGTTCCGTTGTGTAACGCGCGACCAGGGACAACTAGGTAGGAGCCTGCCCATCTGGCCTGCAACGCACGAATCGAACCACCCCAACCACTCATCTACACCGAGCATGATGCGCTGTTCATGTCTCCGGAGGTAGTGACGGAAATTTTGGAAGAGGTTGCGCCAGCAAACACGCGCGGCAAAGAAACGGGCCAGGTGATCCAGAATGCTGGCTGCAATGAGTTTCAGACTGTTGAGTACGGGAACACAACAATTACGCGTTCCACGCACAACTGTCTGCCGTTGAGCTGGAACGTGAGATGCGTGCCACGGTTGCTTTCAAGAGAGACATCTGCTCAAAGCAAAACAAGTAAGCCGGCCTCACTACCTATCAAGTAGCTAGTGCCGGTGCCCACTTGCCGGTTTTGGCAGCGTTTATCGGGAGCTTTCAGGTATGGTGTTTGCTGGTGCACCAGCTACCTCGGGAGTAACGCATGAAACGGCGTGTTGGGTTTTCCCTTTGTTGGTTAGCTCAGCGTTCTGGCGCAGATCATCCTCTTGTAATGTTTTCGGCCCGCTTGAGACTACCTGAATAGGGACGGTTGAGGGCACGAAGCGCAGAGCTGAGCATCGTTCCAGCCGAGTGCATCCGCGATTCTTTAACTGCTGGACCGTCCCGCAGGAGAAGAAAATGACACCTCTAAATCAACTGAAGGCCGTTGAATATGCGCTCGAATCAACTGCATCTGTCAGCGTTTCCCAACCCGCATCGGGCATGAGGCCGCGTGGGTTGCGGGCAGGCTGGCGATTGCTGATCTTCATTGGATTGCTGCTGGTTCTGTTTGCCGGAGCCGCGCGAGTCAGCCACGGCGGGCCGCAAGGCCTACGGAATGCCCTGAAGCACATGGATCAAGTTACGGTGACACCGTTCAAGATGGGTGCCTCAGAAGCCATCGTCTTTACGCTTTTGTGCTCGGCTACCCTCGTCATGGGAAGACTTGAGAATCGCAAATTCGGCGAATACGGTCTGCCCTTGCGTCAGGTGTTGGGCAAAGACTTTTGGATCGGCTGTCTGTCCGGCATTCTCTCGATCGGCGGAACTCTGCTCGCAATGTTTCTCCTGCACGGATTCCGGATTATCGGCTTCGCGCTCCACGGAATGGCAATGCTGCATGCGCTAACCGGATGGGCAATCGCCTTCCTCATCGTGGGATTGTGCGAAGAATTCTTGAATCGCGGATATCTGCAGTACACGCTTGCCTGCGGAATCGGCTTCTGGCCGGCGGCGTTTGTGATGTCGGGCTTCTTCGCTCTCGGCCACGCCTTCAATCCGCACGAGACTCTGCCGGGGGTCGCTTCGGTGGTGCTGTTCGGACTTCTGCTTTGCCTTTTCTTGCGGCGCAGCGGAAATCTCTGGTGTGCCGTGGGCTTTCATACGGCCTACGACTGGGGACAAACATTGTTCGGAGTTCCTGATAGCGGTATCGCGCCTTACCACAATCTTTTCAATTCCGCGTTTAGCGGGCCGCAGTGGCTTACGGGCGGGATCGTCGGCCCCGCGGCCGGTGTTTTAACCCCAATTGCGTTAGCCCTGGTGGCTCTGGTTTTCAGCCGCTACTATCGTGGGAATCGCTATCAGGGAGGCCGTACGATGTAGGGTGCAGTTTCGTGACGGCTTAAACACCTTCTTTGTAACATCATGACCTATGAGCACTCAGTTAACAGATTCATTCGCTAGCCGGGTGACGCTTGTGAAAGAAACACGACGCGAGTTGGAACAGCAATTCGAGCGGATCCTCGGCGAGCATGGCGCGGCCATCTCGCGCCTGGCCTACAGCTACGAGGCCGTAGCCGGCATCCGGGAAGAGCTGGTGCAGGAGATCGCGCTGGCTATCTGGCGGGCATTGCCTCACTTTCGCGGCGAGTGTTCGGAGAGAACCTTCGTTTTTCGGATCGCCCACAACCGCGGGCTGACACATGTGAAGAGGCGCCGGCCGCCGCCGCAGTCGCTGGACAACCTGGAAGAGACTGACGAACCGGCGGATCCGGGTCCTCATCCAGATGAGCAGCTGGCACAGACGAAACAACGGGAGCGACTTACGGCGGCAGTTCAATCCTTGCCTGTCGCTCACAGACAGATGATCGTTCTGATGCTCGAGGGTTTGTCGCATGCCGAGATCGGGGAAGTGTTGGGAATTACGGAAAACAATGTCGCAGTGCGGTTGACTCGGGCCAGAAAAGCCTTGAAGGAAACGATGGGAGTAGCCCAATGACGAATGACCCAATGAAGAATGATCTAACGACAAAAGATCGCGAACTTGATCTTTGGCGCGAACAGTGGAGCGGCGTTGCGCCGCTATCGCCCGAATTCCTGCGCCAAGTCCAAAAAAGAATCAAGGTCCAGGACCGGCGCTTCCGGCTCGGCAATCTACTGGCCGTGGCAGCATTAGTAGGGATGCTGATTCTCGCCTTCTACCAGCTCAGCCATTACACGAGCAGGTTCGAAAAAGGCCAGGCAACCGGCGTGTGTGTTCTGCTGTTCGTCGCTGTTACATGCCGGCTATGGCTTATGCGGGGAACATGGCGCGCGGAGACACAGTCGACTCGCGCTTTCGTGGAACTTTGGCAGCGAAGAGTGCTCTCTCGAATCCGGGGGCTGCAAATCGGCATTTACATAGCAATTGGTTGGCTCTTTTTTTGCGCGGCGCTTGCGGCGGCTAATTGGGCGACCATCAGGCTCGAGATCACGGCCACTGGCTGCCTTGTACTGACGGTGGTCATTCTGTTCATGCTGCCAGTGATTTGGTTCGGAGGGATGTGGCTCCGCCGCCGCAAAGTTGCGGAACTGAAAGAAGTGACAAGACTTCTGGAAGAAATGGGAACAACGTGGCCGCCGCTTTAATAGGACTTTTCCGGTAACGCGTGCCGGGCTGCTAGCGGGAAGTATCGGTATTCCTGTGGCCCCTCGTGAGGCGTGTGAACGTACAGCGATGGAAGGAGCAGGCCAGCGCGGCTGCACGACCAACCGGGAGTTGACCTCGCTGTTGTATAAAACTGAACAGTCTCGCTCATTCTTTGGTTGATATCCTCCCGCCACGTGGGTCTCTCGGAGAGAATGGCGACCCGCGACGAAAGCACGTCGGTTTCCGTAAGAGTTAAGGAATTGATGGCTGTGTGCGAGGAGTCTACGATGATGGTGTCTGTGTTTATCGGGACTAGCGTTGACGGTTTTATTGCGCGAGAGAATGGTAGCTACGACTTTCTGCCCGAGGGTGGTGGCGAGCCGCATGGCTATGACGAGTTTATGGCCAGCGTCGATACGCTGGTGATAGGCCGCAAAACCTTCGAGGCCGTTCTGGCCCTCCCAACCTGGCCGTACGGCGGCAAGAACGTAGTCGTTCTCAGCAGCAAACCGGTCGATCTTTCCGGGGCACGGGGAAATAAGATTCAACAAATGGCAGGGTCTCCCGTAGAGATCGTTGCCACCCTCGCTGCGAAAGGCGCCCAACATGTCTACGTCGATGGAGGAATTACGATTCAAAAATTCCTGCGCGATGGACTCGTGCAACGTCTCATCATCACGCGGGTACCTGTTCTTATCGGAGAGGGAATCCTTCTCTTTGGCTCATTACCGCGAGATCTGCGACTGCGTCACATAGCGACGCAACAGTATAAGAGCGGCCTGGTTAAAAGCGAGTATCACGTCATTTGCTAACCAGCGAAAGACCTGCGTTCTATTTCAGCGAGGGCCGTCAGGGATGTCGGTCCAATTCCAAGTACTCAAAGACATTATTTTGAACGCGGCGATCCGCCTCGCGGGGCTTTTTCACTTCCTACGCGCCGAACCGTGGCCGCCACCGCCGAAGAAGCAGGCGAGGCCGAACAGGTAGCCGAAGTTGTACCAAGCTCCGTTGTTGTGGAGCTCGTAGATATTGAGGTTGCTTCTGAACAGTGAGACCACGAACACGAACGGTGCAATAAAGCCCTGCCAGAGCCCAAGCCAGAAACCCGCGACGACGTTGTGTTCAGTCGCGGTTCCTCTGAACTGATTAGGTCCGGCAGCACATCCGGTCAAGATGCTCACGAGCAGTAGAACAAGCACGAGTAATGTTAACGAGGATTTCATCGCAAGTTCTCCTTACTTGTGGGTACGTTGCTTGGTGCTGAAAAGTCTCAGGATGAACGCTAGACAGCAATTCGTGTTCGGGTCAGTACCCACTGTACGGTTTTGCCGCTAATCGGGACTTGAGGACCGGTGCCGCGTTAACCACCTGCAATTCTTGCGCACCAAGTCCAATGCCGGAATCGTAGGCAATCAGTTTTTCCGGCGAATTAACAATGGGAAAAGGATTTGAGGACTTAGCGGGAGACCGAAGCGGGCGGCGAAGAGGGTTTCTCCGGGTACAGCTGCTCAAACTCCGGATCGTCATGAAGAAGGTTGAGGTCGGGATCTCGGCGAGCCCAGTCTGCATCCTTGAATCCAGCGTCCCAGGCTTTTTTGAGCGACGCCATAGCTTCTGCTTTCCGTCTAAGGCCGCAGTATACGCAGGCAGCGTTGTAGAGAACCGTCGCTTCAGTCGACCGAAGGGCAACCGCGAAGTCAACCTCGCGGACCGCATCGTCAAAACGGTCGATTCCTGCGTAATCGCTTGCAAGAAGAATGCGTGCGCGCGCATCTTCCGGCACATGCTTGAGATGGGTCTCCAGAGCCGCTATCCGCCTTTGCCGGGTGTTCCGATGGGCTTCTTGCTTCCCCATCACCTCAAGCGCATTCATGATAGGAACGTAGCAGTTGTAGTCCTCGCCACTCGCCTCTAATGCCTCATCTGCAATGCTGGCCAACTCCTGATACTGTCCTGAGGCGAACAGCGAACGGCAGAGCGTGTAGTACGCTCCTTCACAATCGCGTTTACGCTCAATGGCTTTCTGCGCGCAGTAGATGGCATCTTTGTAATTCTGAGCCGCGTAGAGAATCCATGCTTGTGCAACCAGCACCTCGGGCAGTTGCGGCTGCAGGATAACGGCCCGTTGCGACGCGGCCTCGGCACGTTTCAGCCAGATCGGATCGCGTCCGTAATTGTAGTGCGTCTGTGCACACACATTGGCGATCGCCGCATACGCCAAAGCAAAATTGGGATCAAGTGATACTGCGTTCTCAAACATCTGCAGCGCAAACCCCAGGTCCTGCTGTGTCATGCGCCGTGCATAATTCTTGCCGCGCAAATAGAGGTCATAGGCCTGCAGATTTTCTGTTGGCTTGGCGGCAAGAGCAGCCTCTTCCTGCGGTGAGAGTGTGATCCGCAAGGCCTCGGCGATGTTACGCGCGATTTCGTCCTGTACCTCAAAGACATCCTTCATCTCACGGTCGTATCGTTCGGACCATAAGGGAAAATCTGTGTGCGTATCCACCAGTTGCGCATTGATGCGTAGACGATTCCCCGCGCGTCGCAAGCTACCGGCTAGAACATAGGTGGCCTTGAGTTGCTGACCGATCTGCGCTGGTGTGACCCGCTTGTCGCGGTAGGCCAGCACGGTGGGCCTGGAAAAAATGCTTAGCCCCTTGATCTTGGAGAGTTCCGTGATGATGTCCTCAGTGATGCCGTCGCGAAAGTACTCATCTTCCTTGACGCCGCTAATGTTTTCGAAATACAGGACGGCAATGGATTTCTCGCTTTGCTTGCTTTCGGCGCGCGATTCGGTTCTTTCAGCTGTGCGTTTGCGACCTGACTCCAGATCGCGTTTCAATCTAGACAGATCCGTCTTTAAGTCAGTGGCAGTCTGGTAGCGTAAGTTGCGGTCTTTTTCCAGAGCCTTGTAAATAATCCGCTCCAATTCAGCTGGCATCGACGGATTTGTCTCTCTCACCGGCTGTGGATCTCGATTGAGGATGGCTTCATAAATGATCGCCGAGGTATCGCCCTGAAACGGTAATATTCCGGTCGCCATCTGATACAAAACAGTGCCCAGGGAAAACAGATCCGTTCGCGCGTCGGCCAACTGCCCGCGCGCCTGCTCTGGAGACATATAGGCTACGGTTCCAAGGGTCGTTCCCGGTTGCGTGAGGCCGTTTGTATTAGCCTCGGTCATATCCAAGTTTGCATCGATGCCGCCACTGGTACGTCGCGCTCCCTCCATCTTCGCGAGTCCAAAATCCAGGACTTTCACCTGCCCCCGCTCGGTCACAAAGACGTTGGCCGGCTTAATGTCTCGGTGAACAATGCCCTTGGCGTGCGCGGACTCAAGCGCGTCCCCCAATCTGGATTGCTACCGTCAGCAATTTATCTATCTCGATTGGGTTGCGCCCGATCATCTGCGCCAGCGTCTGGCCTTCCAACCGCTCCATGGCAATGAAGTGCTGTCGCTCGTGCTGTTCGATCGCATGAACAGTGCAGATATTAGGATGGTTCAGTGCCGAAGCCGCCCGCGCCTCGCGCTGAAATCGTTCCAAAGACTGCGCGTCCTGCCCCATTTCTTGCGGTAGAAACTTAAGTGCTACATTGCGGCCCAGCCGAATATCCTCAGCTTCGTAAACCACTCCCATACCGCCACTGCCGAGCTTGTTCAGGATTTTGTAATGCGAGATGGTCTGTCCAATCATATTTGTTTGCGATGGTATCGTACGGGTTTAGAACCACTAGGTCAACCAGACTGCAGCTTTGTGTCACCTGTCCATCCGTTCGACCCACTGAGCGCGCGATGCGGGAGCCACGAATGGATCTGCAAAGTACTGTGTTTCCCGCGCAACCTTGTCGTCCCTGAACTCCATGATGCTCACGGTGTAGGACGGCTTGCCGTCATATGTCAGGATGAATTCGGTGATCCAAAGATCACCGCCACCGATGATTCGTCGAACAGCAAACCGCTTATTGCTCGGTTGACTAGCGCGTTGGTTCTGTATGTTGCGTCGGCCGCGGGTTCGCTCGCCCGACTGCGGGTATTCCAGCAGCGCGTCCTCGTGATAGATGCGGTGCTCCGTTTCAAAATCGTTGGCATCGGACGCCGCCCAATGCTGATCGAGTGCCGCACGGATCTCTTGCTCTCGCACTCCAGAATACTGCTCTTTCTTCTGTTGATCGTTCATCTTGAACCTTCAATTTGACAAGAAGCTAAATACTGGATGCAGGCTCTTAATCTTTGAGATCTGCAAACCTTGCCTGAGTCAACCGTTGAATGAGAGTAAAAATCATCGCCGTCGAGACGCCGAACATCAGGATGCCGTTTGCTGCTTCCAGCGGTCCCAGTAATCTCCACTTCGGCGACATGATCAGGTCACCGTAGCCTAGGGTTGTGTAGTTGACAGCGGAGTGATAGTACGCCACGCCGAACTCCTGAAATTCTCCGCAGATCATAAACACCGCCGCCCACAAGGCCATCTCAATTAAGTGTGCCAGCAGCGAGGATAAAATTATCACCGCAACGATTGCAAAATCGCTCCAGAAACTCGCTCCCGCTAGACCAAGCCTTTTCTCGCGGCGAACAATGGCGATCGTCGCGCCTAAAGGCAGCTCATGGACAAAGATTGTACATACGAACGTAATTACGCCGACCGCCAACGGGATCATCATCGGGATTCGATGAATTTGTGTCATCCTTCCGCCACCCGCAGAGGAGAGCCGAGCGTTTTCTCCAGCCGCCGGCAACTCTTACTTGCTCCTCTTTGCTATTGGATGCTTGAGTTGGCCTATTGGACGCGGCTCTGGTTAGTGTCAGCTACTCACTTTACCCATACCTATACCCGCCAAGAAAAGGCAAGGGTAGGACGAGCCGCACTTCGCTTAACGAGGTAGCCACATGGTTACGGTTGCCGAAGGAAATGAAGGTCTATGTGACCTGCACTTCTTATTTCACGGCGACAACGACCAGAGTGAAGTCATCCTGAAAATTTCCGTTGCAGAAGCTCACCACCCCCTTACGGATTGTTGTCAGCAATTCAGAGGCGCTCAATCGGATGTTGTCACGGCAGAGTTCCAGCAACCTTCCTTCTCCAAATTCCTGTTCATCCGGATTCATTGCTTCGGTTAGACCATCGGTATAAAGCACCAGGCGGTCTCCGGAGGACAACGGAAGTGCTTCCTCTTGGTAATTCCAGTCCGGAAGGATTCCCAGCGGGGTTCCTGCCGCTCCCCGCAAGGGAATTCCCTCACCCGATTGGTGGAACAGCACGGGCGGCCAATGACCGGCGCTCGCGTAGGTCAGCCTGTTTTCGATCGTATCGATGGTGCAGTACCAGAAGGTAACGAATTTATCTGGAGCGATGTTGTTCGAGATTACCTCGTTCAACTTCTTCACGAGAGCGCTTGGCGAGACCTCTTGCGAGGCGAAGGCTCGAAAGCTGGCCTGCAGGTTTGCCATCAACAACGCGGCGCTGATCCCCTTGCCAACTACATCACCGATGCAGACCCCGATATTTTTCTCGCCGAACTTCAGCACATCAAAATAATCTCCGCCAACGGTGCTTGCAGGCTGCCACGCTCCCGCCACGTCCAGTCCTTTTACCTGGGGGATCTTCTTCGGTAAGAGCCCTTCCTGAATCTCTCTGGCCTTGGCCAGCTCTTGTTCTTGCTGTTTCGATCGCGTATTCCCAATTTCGACAACGCGTTGAAGCTCAAGATTCGCGCCCTCTAGTTTGACGCGCGACTCCTCATGCAAATGGCGGATGGTCCCGACGACCAGAACCACCACGACTACAAGCCTACCGGCGCTCCACAGTTGCGAGAAATAGGAGCTCAAGGGAATTCCATACACAGGCATGATGATCGCCACCGTCAACGATGCGATCGCAACCGCTGTAAAGAACAAAAATATCAGGAACGCGACCCAGTCCCAGGGAAAGCGGAGACGTGAAGAGCGCGGCGCGAGACGATTCATTATCGGCGTCGTCAAATTCCCGATGAACAGGGTGTAGAGAATTATCGGAAGTAAGCCCATGCCCGGACCGCGTACATTCACGACCCACAGAATCGCAAACAACGCGGCTCCGACCATAACCAGCATCAGCTGCCTTGCAAAGAACCTGCGAACACCAATAGAGCGGGCCGAGAGCTTCGCGCTGGTAATCATCATCCGTCTCTTGCCGGGTGGTAGGACGTGGGATTAAGACTCGCTGAGCATGTTAGGTGGTACCCAAACGCGAGTCAACGTGGGTGCAGGTCTGTCTCGGCAATTTCCGCCGTGACATTCCTTACAAGCCGAATCGCCAACAAAGTTTTGCCGAGCGGCATCAGCTTTCTCGGCAGCAGCAGAGTTCGTGGCAGTAGAACGCGCCGGCCTGGCATTTTGCGGCGCGAGCGAATGCGCGGCGCCATGCAGACCTGTTTCGGGACGCACACGCCTACCTGACGTGGCGCCCGCCGCCACGCGCTCCACAAATTATTCCGCGCGGAGAAAACCCCATGGCGACCGAACGTCCTAGCGGCCACTACTCGGAAGAAGCGACAGGGTTTGCGAAAGACTCCAATCCTGCGCTTCGGGTTTCTATTGCGCCGCAGCCTTCTCCTTGGCTGCATCCGCACGCACCTTTTGCCAGTTGTACACCGGATACTGCGGCCGCTTGATCGGCGCCACGGGATGTTCCTTCAAATCGGTCAGAGCTACGGACACGGCCTTTTCCAGTTGTGGGTCGTGGCCTTGCCGCCAAAGCGCCGGATCGAGATCGACCTCGATGTCCGGCGAAACGCCAATGTTTTCCACATCAAACTGCCCGGTCTTCGGATTGAATAAGCCAAATCTCGGAGCGGTGATCGCGCCGCCATCCATCAGCGTAGGATAACCCCCGATGCCGATCAGCCCGCCCCAGGTGCGCGTGCCGATCAGGGGTCCGATGTTGAGTTGCTTGAACATCCAGGGGAGCGCATCGCCGCCGGAACCGGCGTACTGGTTAATCAGCATAACTTTGGGGCCAAAAATCACCTGCGGCAGAACCACGTCCTTGCCTTCGCGGGTCATGGCGGCCATCAGCAGTGGGCGGTTCAACCAGTCGATGATGTAATCGGCCAGCCAGCCTCCGCCATTGAAACGCTCATCAATCACCGCGCCCTGCTTGTCGTTTTGCGGGAAATAATAGCGGTTGAAGTTGGTATAGCCGCCGATAAAAGTATCCGGCAGATAGACATAAGCAAGCTTGTTATCGCTCAGTTCGTCCACCTTGCGGCGATTGCTGTCCATCCAGTCGCGCAAGCGCAGACTGCGTTCGCTGCCGACGGGCACCACGGTAACCACGCGCGCATTTTTTTCCGTGGGATCCGGCCCCACCTTCAACTGCACTTCCTTGCCGGCGCGTTCGATGAAGAAGCTGTAAACATCGTCGCTGCCGTGCAGTTCGCGGCCATCGACAGCCAGAAGATATTCGCCCGTCTGCACGTTCACGCCTGGTTCCGTCAGCGGCGCGCGCAAGTCGGGATTCCAGTTTTCGCCAAAATAAACCTTGGCAAAACGGTAGCGGTCGTGATCGATGGAGTAATCCGCGCCCAACAGTCCCACGTTCACCTGCTTCACATCCGGGCGGTCGCTGCCGACGATGTACACATGCTGTGCCGTGATTTCGCCCAGCATGTCACTGAAGATATAGGTCAGATCGGGGCGGCTCATCACGTTGTCCACAAACGGCTGGTAGAAAGCGATAAGCGCGTTCAGGTTGGCGCCATGCAAGTTGGGATCGTAGAAGAAATCACGCTCGATGCGCGCCACTTCGCGAAATATCTGCTTCCATTCGGCGCGCGGATCGACATAGATCTTCATCGCTTCGGTATGCAGCGTTCCATCCGGCTTGCCCGGATCGGAAGGTTTGCCAAGAGAGTCCACAGGCTTGATGGCCCACTGGCCATGCGCTGGCGGCCCACCGGCAGGCGCCATCGGATTACGCGGCGGCAGTTGTTCGTACAGCGCCTTTTCGCCGTTCGAAGAAATGGCGAACCCGCCGATATTGTCGAGCAACTTGTCTGTCTTCCGGGTGCACACGTCGAATTTGTGCACGATATGGCCGCTGGCACTGCCGTCATTGACCAGCGGACTTTCGAGCAGGTACAGGACGTGTGTTTTTCCGGCAATCAACATATCGTAATTGTTCGCGGGAATCGGCAGGGCCAGGATGCGCTGATTGATGTTGTCGAAATCGATCTTCACGTCAGCGGCTTTGTCTCCCGCTTTGGTCGCCTGATCGGTTTTCTTTTCGTCCTTTTTTTCATCTTTCTTGTCCGCGGACTTGTCGCCGGCCTTATCCGATTTGTCGGCAGCGGCCTTTTCTTCCGGCTTGCCCTCGCCTTCCGGTTTGCAATCGTCGACCGGCGCGGATTTGTCTGACGCGATTTTCTCTTCATCGCTCTGCGGAGCCAACGGCGATTTCAGATCCTTCCGCAAAACAACTACATAGGCGCTGCGCGTTACCGGGACCTTGTACGCGCCCATGCTGCTGGAGATCGTGGGGCCGAAGTCGGTGCTTGCAAAAAAGTACAAGTATTTTCCGTTCTTATCGAAGGCTGCCGAGGCCGCGTCGCTCAATCCATCCGTGACCTGATGAACGGTCTTGTCTTCCATACCGTAGATAAAAACGGCATGCACGGAGCTGTCCAGTTGCCTTGTGTAGGCAACCCAGCGACTGTCGGGCGACCAGACGGGATTGAAATTCGCGCCGTCGAAGGCATTGGTGTCGATCCGCATGGGCTTGCCGGCGTCAATATCCAGGTACCACAGGTTCAGCCGCTTGTCGCTGAACACGATCTTCTTGCTGTCCGGCGACCACGTGGGCGAATAGAAAAACGACGGAGGCTCGCCGAGGTTGATCTTGCGCACTTCGCCCATGCCGTCTTGCGGGCTCAGGTGCAGCGCGTATTCGCCGGTCTCATCGGAAAAATAAGCGATCCACTTCCCGTCGGGAGACCATGCAGGGTCGCGATCGGCAACGCCGGGCGAATTGGTAAGGTTGCGGACATCGCCATGCTCCACGGGAACCGTCAAAATCTCGCCGTGCGCTTCAAACACCGCGCGCGCGCCGCTGGGCGAAATGTCGGCGGCCTGGATCTGGTCCCCAACATCCAGGTAATGCGGACGCACGCCTGGAAAATCACCGGTCACATGAATATTGACGGGGTTTTGTTTGCCGGTCGCGGGGTCAAACACATGAAGGGAGCCGAACTGCTCGTAGACGATGGCGTCCGGCCCGGCCGAAGCGGACTTGATGTCCAATCCATTGCTCTGCAGCGCCAGGCTCACTTTTTTCGTATTGGAATCGTAGACATACAAAGAGACCGGGCCATCGCGATCTGAAAGAAAATAAACTTTATCGCCGACCCACATTGGCGCGGAATCGTTCGAATTGGCGCGAGGAACTTTTTCAACCGAGGAGTCCGCAAGCTTCGCGATCCAGATCGGCGAAGCCGTGCCGCCGCGATAGTGTTTCAATCCGCGCTGGAATTGCCAGGACTCCCGGAAATTCGTGAACGGCACGTAGGCCAGGTGCGAACTATCCGGCGAATAGGAGCCTTCATACGCCATGGGCAGCGGCAGCGGCTCCGGTAAACCACCCGAAACGTCCACGGTGTAAAGCTGCGTGAAGCCGGCATAGCTGCCGCGCGGCGAGCGAAACAGGATACGTTTGCCATCGCGGGTCCAGCCGACCACCTGGTCGCTGCCGGGGTGCGAGGTCAGGCGCTTCGGAATGCCGCCCGCCGTGGGAATCACGTAGACGTCTTCGTTGCCGTCATATTCACCGGTAAAGGCGATCATCGAGCCGTCGGGAGAAAAAATCGGATCGATCTCGATGCCAACGTCGCTGGTCAGGCGCCGCGCATCTCCGCCGCTGCGATCGACCACCCACAAATCACCGCCGTAGCTGAAGGCGATCTGCCTCTTGCTGATGGTGGGTTTGCGCAACAGCGCGTATTGGTTGCTGGCCTGCGCCAGCGCTTGCGGCGCGCCAACCAGCAGCGAGAACACACCGAGCAGGATCGCTGCAGTCAAAAAGAAGATGGGCGAGCTGAATCTTCTCGTCATTACGACCTCCAAAGAGAAAGGCTTTGCATGTTGGACGGTTGACCCCACGCGGGGACAGGGCCGATCTGCCTATTCAGACGTAGAATCCGTGGTAGAGGTTCCGTGGCCGGGCCCTAGATTTGCAACAAAACCAGTGCCGAGCGAAATGTAGGCGGAGCGACCGGAACTGCCAGCAGGAGTCTACCACAGGGTTTGCCAAGAAATCGGCCAATGGAAACACGAGGAACGGCCGAAACGTCCAATTTAAGATGGACACCTGCTTGTCAGTGAGATATGGTGCGGATTCCGAAGTTTTTCTCTCCGGGCGCGATTGGTCGTCCCCACCCCACAAGGAAAAACGCGCCGAAGGCGGGACGGATGGGTAAAATCACGCTCGCCGCGCTGGCTCGAATTGTATTGGTTTTTGGTGTTGCGACCAGCCGCGCGCAATCGTCCCCCGGCCAGCAACTGCCACCGCAACAGCAACCCTCCGGCCACGCGCAAAGCTCCACGACTTCCTGTTCTGAAACGCCCGGGGGAGAGCGCGTGCGTTTCCTTTGTCCGGCGCCCGCGTTTTTGCCGGACGAAGCGGAAGCAGACGATAACGATTCGAGCGACCAAGCCATCCGCGTTGTCCTGAAGCTACCCGAAGGAACGGCACTGCGCGTCGAAATAGACCAGCGCACGCGCATTTCCCGTGTCGGCGAAGCCGTGCAAGGACACGTGGTGCAAACGGTTTACGCCTTTGACCAGCCCGTGATACCGGCGGGAACAATGGTCACGGGTCATGTCGCGAAGATTGTTCCGGTGTCCAAACTGCGTCTCCTGGAATCCTATGCCAACGGAAATTTCTCTCCTTTCCGCCAATATCGAGTGACCTTTGATCGCCTGTTGCTGGCCGATGGGCGGGAACTCGCCATCGAAACCACAGTCGCGCCAGGCGCCGCGGAAGTTGTTCATGTCGTTAGCAAGCCGGAACGAAATCAGGATGCTGAGCAGGACCAAGCACAGAAAAGCGGTGCTGCCAGAGCGGTCGGCGCCGCCAAGCAGGGAGTGAAAGAAACGGTGCGGGAAGCGCATGCCTCAGCCCACCAAGCCGCGGAGGAAATTCGCAAACCCGGAAAGTGGCACCGGGTGAAGCAATTTCTGGTCGAGCAGTCGCCCTACCGCCGGCAATATGTGGCAGTCGGAACACGTTTCAGCGCATCGTTGAACGAGGAGCTGGATTTTGGCTCGGAAACGCAGACGCAGGATCAACTGGCGCAACTCGGCAGCCTGCCGCTCGCAGACACCATCCTGCACGCGCGGTTGCTGCTGGAGGTAAGTTCGGCAACGGCCACGCGCGGATCGCCGGTGGTCGCCGAACTAACCCAGCCGGTGTACTCGCGTGATTATCGCTTGCTGCTGCCTTCGGGCAGCCGGTTGATCGGCCAAGTGGTGGAAGCCCGGCCGGCGCGTCGCTTGCACCGGAACGGTGAACTGCGCGTGA
This sequence comes from Candidatus Acidiferrales bacterium, assembly GCA_963742325.1. Classification (GTDB taxonomy): domain Bacteria; phylum Acidobacteriota; class Terriglobia; order Acidiferrales; family UBA7541; genus Acidiferrum. Next base: position 298,602 of record CAVULB010000003.1, read on the forward strand.
TTTTTGAGCACATCGAACTGCCCGGCGGCAATCTGCAGGAAGTGCAAGGCACGCTCGAAGGGATCGAAGTGGACAAAAGGGCGCACTTGAAGCTCGACGAAGAGGGCGGCGCGCATGCCACCGACAGCAAGACGCGTTATCTGTCGACCGGCGTGGCGTTGTTGATGGCCGCGCTTGCCGCGCATCCGGATATGGATCGCGGAACCACCGTTGATCCTTCAGACGATGCCGCCGTGCGCGCCGGGGCTGGCGCATCGGGATTCGGTTTGGCTGGCACGCTCATTGGCCTGGCCGCAAAATCCAATGCGGTCACGATTGCTTTCTCCGCCTACGGAGCCTCGGCATCAATTTATTCAAATTTTCTGTCGCGCGGACGAGAGGTTGTGCTGCCAAAGGATGCTCCGCTAGAAATTGGCCTGGGCACCCGCCACCCGCACGCGAAATCGAAAGCGCACTAGCACGAATCCGGTTCCGGCCCGTCCCTTCCGTTGAGCCTTCCGCACTGTTTTTCTCCGGTTCGGAGCATGGCAGCTTCAGCGCGCTCTGAAAGCATTGCGTTGCGGGAGATAAATCGCGCTCCAGGCTCCCTTTTCCTCTATAAAGGTCAAGTCTTTCCGATCGATCTACAGGTTACGAGTCTAGTCGGCGAGTACGAGGACGAGGGCGAATCCATCGTAACCCTTGCTGCCGACGGTCTGGATCTCCGTGGCGCTTACGCGCCGCTCCGCGGCCACGCGCTCGTTGAAGCGGCGCACGCCCTGCACGTCGGCGTCTTTGCTGCTGGCGTCGACGACTGCGCCGGAGCGGATCACATTGTCCGCGATAATCATGGTGCCCGGGTGCGAGAGTTGCAGCGACCAATCGAAATACTCCGCCATCGTGGATTTGTTAGCATCGATGAAGATCAGATCGAACGGGCCGCGGCCTTCGGCGGCAACATGGGGAAGAGTGTCGAGCGCCGGGCCGAGCCGTAGCTCCACCATTTCCGCCAGGCCTGTCCGGGCAAGATTGGCGCGCGCCACTTCCGCGTGCTTGGCATCCGCTTCCAGGGTGAGCAAGCGGCCGCCCGCGGGAAGCGCTCGCGCCATCCAAATGGTGCTGTAGCCGCCCAGTGTGCCAATTTCCAGAATATTACGGGCGTTTATCGAGCGAGCCAGGATATGCAGCATTTTCCCCTGTGGAGGAGAAACCTGGATCGAAGGCAACCCTGCCTTTTCGCTGGCCGCGAGAGCGGCTTCCAGGATGGGATCTCCGGGAATCAGCCTTTCGTTGATGTATTGATCTACGGCGGTCCAGAGTTCCTGGGTCATAAAATTCTCCCATTGCCGGCGCGCGGGTTAGAAGCGCCAGCCATAACCGAGCATGAGTTGAATACTGTGCTGCATCTTACCGCCGGGAACGGAGGTGGTCTGGCCATCAACCGTCAGGTCGCGAGTGCCGAAAAAAAGGTGCGTATCGCCGATCTCAATGCGCAAGGTGCTTTTTTCGTTGGGGTACAGCTCGACGATGCCGCCGAGATCAAGAACAAAATTTGTGGAGCGGCCGTAGGTATCGGTGGGCGTACCTGCGGTGTTGCTGGTGCTCGTCAGCGCAGCGGAATAGCTGTTAAAGCCCGGGCGCACTTTACCGAAAAAGCCGAAATGATTTCGCCGGATGCCGGCCTTCAGACCGAAGAGCCCTTGCAGAATTGTCCCGCCATCCTGCGGGCTGGACGAACTGGCGGTGCCGCGAGGAAAATAAAGCAGGTCGCCATCCACATAGAAAACGCCGTAGAAGCGATAAGAAGCATAGCCGCCAACGCCGGGCTCGGTGCGCACATTGTCCGTCAATCCTTCGCGCGAAATCAGCAGCGCGCTCGAAAGCGCTCCAAACTCCCATTTGCCCGGCACGTTGGTTTCTGGTTCGTTTTCGATCAGCGCGCCCGGCCGGTACGCAACGCCGAAGCTCAGCCGCGTCGTGTCATTTATTTTTCCGGGGAGCACGGCGCTCCCGCCTGGAGAAAAAGACGCGGGTACGCGGTACGGGTCGCCTTCAATATCGGCGCGCAACACCCAGCGCGGAGAAGCGTAATACTCGATACCACCGCCTAGATTCAGCACGAAATACGTGGCCGGCTCTACGGCGTAGGAAATGCTGGAGCCGCCCGCGAGCACTTCGACGCCGGAAAAATGCAGCAATCCCGGACGCACAAGCCCGAACACCGAGAGACGGCGGGTCTGGATCACCTTGGCGCGAATGCCAAAAACGGCTTGGACCGTTTGACCGCCCTGAACCAGGGGAAGCGACAGGCCATTTTCCGGGAAATAATCGATCTGGGATTCGAAGGCGAGCCGCCGGGTGAGGTTCCAGTCGAAACGACCGCCGAATCCGGAGAAATTTTTCCCTTCGAGAGCGGAATTGGTCTCGCGGATGGTGGAATATTGCGCGCCCAGTTCAAGTTGCGTGGAACTGTCTTGAGCGCAGCTAGTCTGCGCCAGCGCCAGCGAGAAAAGTGTCAGGAACAAGCCCAAAAACAGAGTCTTGCGGAGCATGGTTAAGAGCCAGCCCGTCCTTTTGCCGCTCAAACAGAGATGCCGCGAGCGCAAAAAAGTATGGCACGCGCCCGAGCATCTGGCCAACTGCTTCTGACTCGAAGTGCATGAATACGGACAGAGGCCGCGCTTTAGGGAAGGTATGCCGGGCGCTATACTGGCAAATCCAAGTGGGGCCCGGGTGGGGGATGATCCTTCGTCGTAGCTTCGATGCAGCGTGTGCGTTCGCGGAGGCCATGGCGCTGTGCGCTGCCGTGGCGCTCGCGGCTTTCGCGCAGAATCCGCGCGGAGCGTTGCGCGGCACGGTCCTGGACGCCAGCGGCGCGCGTGTGGCGGGCGCAAAGGTTTTACTGAGCAGCCCGCAATTATCGATCAGGCGCGAAACGCAGACAGATTCGCGCGGAGAGTTTCGAATCGAGGAGCTCACGCCGAGCCCGTATCAACTGAGCGTGAACGCCGCCGGATTTGCGGAAGCGCGCTCGACCGTAGTGGTGGCGATCAGCACCGTGAAGGACTTCAACGTCACCCTGCAGCCAAAATCGCTTGCGGAAAAAGTGCTGGTGAATGCGGCAACGCAATCGATCACGAGCGAGCCGCTGGATATCGCCGGCGCCGTGCATCAAGCCGTCATTTACCGGCAAGATCTGGACACGATTCCACTGGCGGCGCGCAGCTTTGCCAATATCGCGTACCTTGCCCCCGGCACAGAACCGGTCGAGCCTTCCGATCCGACCAAAGCGCGCACGACCGCGGTGTCGACCGGAGGCAGCTCCGGATTGAACAATGAACTTTCCGTCGACGGCGGCGACAACTCTGACGACTACATCGGCGGATTTCTGCAGAATTTTTCGCCCGACGCCATTCAGGAATTCGCCTTCCGCACCGCGCAGGCGGAAGCGGATACGGGGCGCACGACCGCGGGTTCCGTGGTGATCACCACGCGCAGCGGCACGAATACCTGGCACGGGGAATTTTCCTTGTATGACCGCGCGGCCGCGCTCAATGCGCGATTTCCCATCGATAATCCTGCGCCGAATCCCAAGCAGCCCTTCTCCCGCCAGAATTATGTGGGCGCAGTAGGCGGCCCGATTGTGAAAGACAAAGTCTGGTTCTTCGGTTCGCTCGAATATGTGCATGAAGACGCGAGCATTGCCTACAGCGACGCCAGCACCGTGCAGTTCAACGCCTTGGCGCAACTGGCGGCGCTGGGCCTGATTCCCGGAGTCAGTTCCATCGCCGTGCCCAGCAGCGTGCCGGTGCCCTTTCGCGATTATCTTGGCACCATAAGATTTGATTGGGCGCAGTCGGAACGCTCCCGCTGGTTTCTGCGTGGCGCGGTGGACACCTACACAACCAAAAATGCGTTGGTACAACAAGGAGCCCTGCCTTCGACCGGTGTGACTTCTCACAATAATTACTTCAACGCGGTGGTTGGCCAGCAGCTTACCTTTTCTCCCGAATGGATCGGTTCGCTGGTGCTGGAATTCAGCGGCCTTCATCTAACGCAAACGCGCAACTCCGATTTAGGGTTCGCGCTTGCGTTTCCTTTCACCACCACGTCCAGCGCCATTACCGGTTTCGAAACCTATGGAGACAATCAGTTTGTCACCGGCATCGCGGACTTTCCGGTGCTGCGAAACCAGCAGAAATATCAGGTACGCTACGATGTCACGCACATCATGGGCCACCATACGCCGCGCTTTGGTGTGAATTTTATACACGAGCCGGTCCTCAGCGGCGCGCTCACGGCCAACGCCGAAACATTGGTCACGTTTCCGCAAGACCCCACCTACTATCTGGCGAACCCAGCGCAATTTCCGATCGATTACGCCGCGGGAAGCGTGTCCACGCCCGCAAGCGACGGAAGTTTCTCGCAGAACGTGCAGCGCCTCGGGCTTTACGCAGAAGATTCCTGGCACGTCACGCAGTCGCTCACCGTGAATTACGGCTTGCGCTACGACACCACGTTCGGACTATTCATCGCCTCCGGCCGCGCCCAGAGCTTCAACCCCGCGTTGAGTACCGGGCTCGTCCATGGCATTCCTCACGATTACCGCAAAGCCTTCGCGCCGCGCCTCGGCGTTGCCGAGGCTTTGGGCGCTTCGCAGAAAACCGTGATTCGCGCCGGCGTCGGGTTGTACTTCAACGATCTGGCGCAAAATGGCTGGGTAACCGCGTTTCAATCCGTCAATGCAGGCAGCCTGCAAAACGGACCGGTTACTCCCTCACTGATCGATGCGAACTACCACACGCCTTACGCGTTGCAAGCGACCGTCGGAGTTCAGCACGCCTTCAACGCCAACTGGATGATCAGCGCGGACTACACGCGCGAAACGGGAATGCATGCCTACCGCCGATACGATTATCCGGGCGCCGCCGTGTTCCGTTCGGACAATCGCTCTGCCTATGACGGGCTGGCGCTGCGCGTGCAAGGAAATGTGTCTCGCCGCGTGAACCTCACCGCGCATTACACGCTTTCCTCGGCAAAAACCTGGGGATGCGTTTTGGGCGAGCTGTTTGACTACGTAAACGGTGTTTGCAATCCCTACAACGCGTTCGCTCCGGGCGACTACGGCCCATCCGGCGAAGATGTGCACAACCGTTTTGTGCTTGTCGGCAGGTTCCGTTTGCCGGCGGGATTTGAAGTTTCCATGCTCGGCCAGGCGGAAACGGCGCGGCCGTTCACGATGACCACGCCGGACGGCACGCGCGCTGTGATCAATGGAGTGGAAACCACTCTTGATGAATTTCGAGGAAGGCCCTACATCCAATTCGATATGCGCGTCAGCCGCCCGTTCACGATTCACGAACGCTGGTCGCTCGTGCCGTTCGTGGAGTTTTTCAACCTGTTCAATCGCAATAATCCAGGTGCGTTCTACATCAGCAATCTTGCCGCGCTACCTACACCGGTAAACAATCTTGCCAACGCCACGGCGTTTTGTTTGAATCCGTCTTGCACGCAAACGGAGCCGATCATCAGCCTCGATCAATTGCGTTATCCGGCCGGCGCGTTGGGAGATTTCTTTGGTCCCGGCACAACCGTGGGCATACCGTTCGCGGCGCAGTTGGGGATTAAAGTTTCGTTCTAGGTTCGCGAGAAAAGAAAGGCCGGCGGCTTAGGCATGCTCACAAAACCGCGTTGGATTTTGCATCTGGAGGGTGCGGCAATCTTTGCTGCGGCGCTGTATTTTTATCGCGCCGGTCATTATCCCTGGTGGCTCTTCGCCGCGCTGTTTCTGGTTCCGGACATATCCATGATGGGGTTCGTGAAGGATGCCAGGTGGGGCGCGGCAATCTACAACCTGGTGCACACTCTGACTGGCCCGCTGCTGTTGCTCGGCGGAGCGCTCCTGGTTGCCGGGCCGCAGTCGATACGCTACGCGCTTATCTGGCTCGCCCATATCGGATTTGATCGCGCGCTCGGATACGGCCTGAAATATCCCACATTTTTCAAGGATACGCACCTGCAACACGTCTGATTGGTCTTCAAATACAGGGAAAACCGTAGCGGCCCGGAGACACACTTTCTCTCAAGGCGGTACAATGGTGGGGTGCGTAAAGGGCGTTAAACACCATGTTTGAGAACCTGACAGATCGGCTGCAACGAACATTCAAGAACCTGCGCGGGCAGGGCAAGCTCAGCGAAGAGCATCTGGACGTGGCTTTGGCGGAAATTCGCGAGGCGCTGCTAGAAGGCGACGTCAATGTCGGCGTTAGCGATGAGCTGCTCGCGAACATACGCAAAAAAGCGCTGGGCAGCGAAGTGATGCTGCAGCTGTCTCCCGACCAGCAAGTGGTAAAAATCGTTCGCGACGAACTGCTCAATCTACTCGGCAAACATGCAAAGCCGCTGTTTGCCTCGCGGCCCCCTTCCGTGTGGATGATCGTCGGCTTGCAAGGCTCCGGTAAGACGACCACCACCGGCAAATTGGCCAAATGGCTTTCAGAGCACGGGCACCGGCCAATCGTCGTGTCCACCGACGTGTATCGCCCCGCGGCGCGGGAACAGTTGAGCCAGGTGGCCAAATCCATCGGTATTTCGCTTTGGCCCGGCACCGGAACGGATAAACCGCTGGAAATTGTGCGTGGCGCGATCAAGGAAGCAAAGCTTTCGGCCAGCGACGTCATTATCGTGGACACCGCCGGCCGTCTACACATCGACGACGAATTGATGAACGAGCTTTCCACGCTGAAGAAGGAATTGCAGCCCTCGGAAATGCTGTTTGTCGCCGACGCCATGATCGGGCAAGACGCCGTGCGCTCGGCGGGCGAATTTCACAAGCGCCTGGGACTTACCGGGGTGATCCTGACGAAACTGGACGGCGACGCAAGAGGCGGTGCGGCGCTTTCCATCAGCAAAGTTTCCGGCGCTCCGGTAAAGTTCGTGGGTTTGGGCGAAAAATACGATGCGCTCGAGGGATTCTATCCGGAGCGAATCGTTTCACGCATCCTGGGCATGGGCGACCTGCTATCCCTGATCGAGCGCGCGGAATCGGCGTTCGACAAAAAGACCGCGTTGGAACTGGAACGCAAGCTGCGCAAGGAAGAGTTTACCCTCGAGGATTTCCGCGACCAGTTACGGCAAATCCGCAAGATGGGCCCACTCGATCAGCTGATGGACATGCTGCCAAAGGTCGGCCCACTGCAGAATCTGCCGAAGGACGCTTCCGTCGACGAAGGCAAGCTCAAGCAGGTGGAAGCCATTATTAATTCAATGACCAACGAAGAACGCCGCGACCACAACGTCCTCGATGGCAAGCGGCGCAAGCGCATCGCCAAGGGCAGCGGCACCACCGTGCAAGACGTGAATCAGGTGATCAAGCAATATCTCCAGATGCGCACCATGATGAAGCAGTACGGCGCCATGGCCGCGCGCGCCAAGATGAAAGGCCTCGGCAAGCTGGCAGGCTTGGGCTAGACGCTTTCGGCTTTCTTTTTTGTCCACCCTCGACCGCACTTCTTGCGTTGTCTCTGGAATCGGCGGGATGGAATTCGCGCGGTCCCCTATCGGCAGACCACAAAAAAGAGCTCCCGCAACGGATTGGTCAGAATGCGCCGCCGATTCCCCGGACAGAGCCTTACGGCGTGGCTTGCTGGAGCAATAGATCCGCGACCTTTAGCGCCAGCTCACTGGGATTGAGGTCGCTGCGATTGCTTAGGACCACGACCGTGAAGTGGTCGTCGATGAAGCGCTGGATGGTGGTGCGAAATCCCAGCGTGCCGCCATCGTGATAATTGCGGGGGTGTCCCTTATAGGGGTCGAGAAACCAGCCGAAGCCGTAGCGCAGCGGGGGCGGCTCGGTGGAATCGGTGGCGTGAGGGTCCGGCGGCCAATGCGGCGTGCTTCCATCGGCAAGCTTCACCGGCGTGACTGCCGGCAGCATTTCCTGTTCACCGAGCAGCGTGTGTTTGCCGAGGCCTTCGTCCCATTTCGCAAGATCCGCCACATTCGAATAGATTCCGCCATCGCCAAGTGTCGCCGACGTAGCGCTCTGATCGGTTTCGACAAACTGATCGTTTTCTCTGGAGTGTCCGTAAGCGCGCCGGCTGATCTCGTTTTTGCCCGTTTGATAGACGACCGTGTGATTCATTCGTAACGGTGTAAAGAGGCGCTGCCGCAAAAACTCACGATAAGGCGTGCCAGAAACCTTTGCCACCAGCAAACCCAACACCACGTAACCCGAGTTGCTGTATTCCCATCGCGTGCCCGGCGCGAATTTCCCCGCGGTCTGAGCTTCGAGAAGCGCAAGGACTTCCTCGTCCTGAATCTGGTGATCGGGGCTCCACTTCGGCCCGCCATTGTTTTCCTGCTGTTCCATGATTTCAGAGTAATCCGGCAAACCCGAAGTGTGATTCAGCAGATTGCGGATGGTGATGTCTTTTCCGTACGCGGGAAACTCGGGGAAAATCGCGCCGAGGTGATCTTCGTAATGAAGCTTCCCGTCGCCGACCAGCAGCATAATGGCCATGGCCGTGAATTGCTTGCTGACGCTGGCGAGGCGAAAATTGGTTTCCGGATCGATCTTCGCTTGGCTGCGCGTATCACGCACGCCGTAGCCCTTTTCGAAAAGAATCTTGCCGTCCTTCTCTACCACGACCGCAACGCCCGGCGCTCGCGCCTCGATACGGCTAGAAAAAATAGCATCGATTTGGCCGGAAACCGGGACATCCGGCAACGAGCGGACAGAAAGCAGCGTGGCGGCAAGGCAAACAATCGCGAGTCCGATCGACAAACTGCTTCGCATGGGTGGCCCTCGAAGGCAGAAAGCATAACATCCAGAAGGCCCGTTTATCTGCGCGTAACACATCTGAGATACTTGTGATCACTCGCCGAGGACCGCTTATGCCCCGTATAGACCTTCACGAGCACCGGCTTTACCTCAACCGTCACCTGCAGTGGATGGCCTTCAACCAACGGGTGCTCGAAGAAGCGCGCGACCGCCGCAATCCGCTGCTGGAACGCGTAAAGTTTCTGGCCATCACCGCGAACAATCTTGACGAATTCGTGGAAATCCGCGTGTCGGGGTTCCTGCAAAAGATCGAACACGGTTCGCAGAACATCAGCCCCGACGGCTTGACCACCGCCGAGGAGCTGGAGCATGTCTCGCGGGCCATGCATCAATTCGTGACCGAACAATATAAATGCTGGAATGCGGAATTGCTGCCAACTCTGGCCCGGCATCAGATTCGTCTGCTGGCGGTAGACCAGCTGAGCGCCAAGGCCGGTCACTTCGCGAAACTCTTCCATGACCGCCACGTCTACCCGATGCTGACGCCGGTCACCGTGGACCCCACGCATCCGTTCCCGCACGTTCTCAACAAGGCGCTGTGCATCGCCTTCCTGCTGCGCAAACGCAAGAAGTCCGGACAGAAGCCGGTCTTCGGCGTGGTGACGGTGCCACGCGCGTTGCCAAGGTTGCTGCGTGTTCCGACGGCGAATGGTGGGATCCATTTCGTGTTTTTGCAGGACATTATTTCCCGTTACGCGGAGAAACTTTACCGGGGCTACGAAATTCTGGCTTCGGCGCCCTTCCGCATCACGCGCAACAGTAATTTGTATCTCGAAGAGGAAGAATCGCGCACGCTTCTCGAAGCGGTGGACTCGCAAGTGGCGCAACGCCGCAAGGGGCAGGCGGTGCGGCTCGAAATCGAAGTCGGCGCGCATCCGGAAATCGTGTCGCACCTGGTAAACACATTCGAACTCGAAGAATCCCTGGTGTTCCGCGTGGCAGGCCCGGTGAATCTGCAGCGGCTGTTCCACCTATACGAAGAAACGCCGCGTCCTGATTTGAAATACACGAAGTTTGTGCCGCGCCAGATCCATATCGGGCACGACGCGGATTCCATGTTCGAAGTGCTGCAGCACCAGGACGTTCTTCTGCACCATCCGTACGAATCCTATGATGCGGTGGTGGACTTCCTGAAAACAGCAGCGAATGATCCGCGCGTCCTGTCCATGAAGCAAACCCTGTACCGAACAAACTCGGATTCGCCGGTGGCCGAGGCGCTGCTCGAAGCGGCCGGAAAGAAAGAAGTCACGGTGGTGGTGGAGTTGAAGGCCAGCTTCGACGAAGCTTCCAACATTCGCTGGGCACGCAGCCTGGAAGACGCCGGCGTGCAAGTTTCTTACGGTTTGGCCAACCTCAAGACACACGCGAAGCTGGCGCTGGTTTTGCGCCAAGATCCGGACGGGAAAATCCGGCGATACGCGCATCTGGGAACCGGGAATTACAATCCGTCTACCGCCCGTTTCTACAGCGACTTCAGTTTGTTCACCGCCGATCCCGCCATTACCTCCGCCGCGCACGACGTATTCAATTTTCTGACGGCCTATGCGGAGAAGGCGCATTATGGCCCACTGCTGGTTGCGCCAAAGGACATGGCCAAAACGGTGATCGCCCAGATCGATCGCGAAGCTCGCCACGCCAGGCGCGGCCGACCCGCCAGAATCATCGCGAAGTGCAACGCCGTAGTGGATCCGCCGGTGATCCGGGCGCTGTACCGCGCCTCGCAAGCCGGAGTGGAGATCGACCTGATCGTTCGAGGACAATGCACGCTGGTGCCGGGGCTGCGCGGAATCAGCAGTCGCATCCGCGTAAGAAGCATCGTGGGCCGTTTCCTCGAACACAGCCGCATTTATTATTTTGAGAATGGCGGTGCGCCGGAAGTGTACCTGGGCAGTGCGGACTGGATGCCTCGCAATCTGTACGAACGGGTAGAAGTGCTGTTTCCGCTGAAGGATCAGGAACTGCGCCAGCGCATCTGCAAAGAGATTCTGCCCGCGTACCTCTCGGATAATCAGAAAGCGCGCGTGCTCGGTGCGCACGGGAAATACACCGCCGTCCGCCGGGCAAGTGGCAGCAAGCGAATCTCCGTGCAGGAGCATCTGATGAAGCTCGCCGGGGGCCTTGTTAACGGATCAGGAACTCCGCGCGGGCAAGCGCTCCGGGTTGCTTATACTAAAGGTGAGCCGGGGAACGTCCCCGTTGAACCCACACCAACGCTAGAGCTCGAAGTACAGGACTCCTCAAATGCAACAGTATGATCTGGTGGTGATTGGGTCTGGACCGGGCGGACAACGCGCCGCCATTCAGGCCGCCAAAGCCAAGAAGCGCGTCGCCGTGGTAGAAAGACAAACCATGGTCGGGGGCGTATGCATCAACACCGGCACGATTCCCAGCAAGACCATGCGCGAGGCGGTCCTGCATCTTTCCGGATTCTACGACCAGGCCTTTTACGGTTCGAACTATCACGTCAAAGAAAACATCACGATGAACGACCTGAATTTTCGCGTCACGCGCGTGATTGAGAATGAAGCGGCGGTGCTGCAAGACCAATTGAAGCGCAACGGCGTAGACCTTTATCACGGCGTCGGCTCGTTTATCGATGCAAACCATGTTCGCGTGGAGAACAGCACTGGCTTCAACGAACTGGAAGCGGAATTCATGGTCATCGCCACCGGAACGAAACCGGCCGTAAATCCCAAGGTGGCCATCAACGGCCGGAACATCGTGAACAGCGATCAAATCCTCGGCATCCCGACGATACCGAAGACGCTGATCGTGGTTGGTGGCGGCGTGATCGGTGTCGAATACGCCTGCATGTTCACTACCCTGGGCGTGCGTGTCATCATCGTCGAAAAGCGACCGCGTCTTCTGGAATTTGCGGACGCGGAAGTGGTCGAGGCGTTGAGCTATCACATGCGCGACCGCCGCGCGACCATGCGGCTGAGCGAAGAAGTGGAAAGCGTGGAAGAAACCTCCGATGGCAAGGTGGCGGCAAATCTCGTCAGCAAAAAGCGGATTCTCGGTGATGCACTGCTTTACGCCGTGGGGCGCCAGGGGAACATCGACCGCTTGAATTTGCAGGCCGCCGGGGTAGAAGCGGATGACCGCTGCCGCATCAAGGTAGATGCGGAGTACCGCACCTCGCAGAAACATATTTTTGCAGTGGGAGACGTCATCGGCTTTCCCAGCCTGGCGTCAGTTTCGATGGAGCAGGGGCGCATCGCGGCGGCGAAGGCCTTTGGACTGCAAGCGCAATCCGATCCCGCCGGCTACCCCTACGGCATTTACACCATTCCGCAGATTTCGTTTATCGGAAAGACCGAAGAGCAACTGACCGAAGAAGATGTGCCATACGAAGTGGGTGTGGCCTATTACCGTGAAATCGCGCGCGGACAAATCAGCGGGCACACCGAGGGGCGACTGAAACTATTGTTCCACCGAGAAACGCTGGAGCTTTTAGGCGTGCACATTTTTGGGGAAGATGCCGCGGAACTGTTGCACATCGGCCAGGCGGTACTGCTTCTGAAGGGCAAGATCACCTATTTCATTCACACCGTTTTCAATTACCCGACGCTGGCGGAATGCTACAAGGCGGCGGCATTCAACGGGATGAACCGCCTCAACTAGAAGGTTTTCCAAACAGAAAAAAGAAAATGTCAGGAACTGGCCTTGGGCATTTTCGCGACGAAAAGGCCGTACACGAAATTACCGGACGCGAAACCGGCGCGCACCGCTTTGTACGCTTTCAGGTAGGTGACGAACTCAGACCCGTATTGCGCGGCCAGCGACCAAAACGCCTTGTCCTTGATGATGTCCACGCCGATGTCCCAGGTTTTCGCGCAATTCTCGTTGAGCACCTGGCGATGGATGATTTCTAAACCGCAGGACTGCAGATGGCCCGCGTACTCTTGCATTTCGTGAAGTTCGACGAACATCCCTATTTCAATGGGTTCGATGAACTTCTTCCTTTCGACCCGCGAAAGATCCTCTTTGCGGAACCAGTCGGTCAACGCAAACGTTCCTCCCGGTTTCAGTAGTTTCGTCGCCGAAGCAAAAAACTTACCCAGGTCTTCATAGTGGGAAATGGATTCGACCGACCAGAGCACGTCAAACGGTTCAGAGAAGCGCAACGCTTCGGCGTCCATCAGCAGGAATTTCGCGTCCAATCGCTGTTCTGCCGCTGCGCTATTGGCCATTTCCACTTGCACCGGAGAAATGGTGACACCGGTTGCATCAACGCCATAGTGTTTTGCAAGGTGCAGGCTGCTTCCACCATAGCCGCAACCAATATCCAGCACGCGAGAGCCATGCTGGATTTCGGCCAGCTTGGCGATATGCTCGACCATCTGAACTTGCGCCGTTTCCTTGGATTCGTTGCCACGAATCCAGTAGCCGTGATGCAGATGTTCTCCCCAAAGCGAGTGATAGAGAGGGCTGATCTTGTCGTAGTGGTCGACGATCTTTGTCTTTTCGTTTGGCCGAGGCATGGTCAAGAATGGAGGATCGAATTTTCTCGTATGTGGATTTCGGGCAGCCACCCAGTGTACTCCGCGTTGCCCCGCCCGCAAAATGGAGTCACGATTCGGCTACGCACGGACAGACAGTAGCGTCTGCACGGAGCCCGGCATATAATCGCGGGCGCTTCGGCGTCCGCAGGTGACCTCCAGGGTGCCAAGCGGCTCGCCATTCCAAGGATCGCTCATGAATTTCACGAAAAGTTCCAGGGCTTTGCTGGCCCTCGTATGTGCCTTGAGCTTTGCTGCGCTTTCCAAGTTGTCGAACGCGCAGCAAGCGCCGCCCAAGTATCCGGATTATCCCAGCGAAATTCCGGCCAAAATCGTGCCGGTCACGAGCAGCTTCGATTACGAAAAGCGCGACGTGATGATTCCCATGCGCGACGGTGTGAAGCTGCATACCGTGATCGTGATGCGGAAAGCCACAAAGAACGCTCCCCTACTCCTGACGCGCACTCCTTACGGCGCCACCGGAATGGTCAGCCATGAAGCCAGCGCCCACCTCGGGCCGGCTCTCGAGGGCTACGACAACGTGACCGACGTGCTCATCGAAGACGGCTATATCCGCGTGATCCAGGACGTGCGCGGAAAATATGGTTCCGAAGGCGATTACGTGATGACCCGGCCGCTGCATGGGCCGCTGAATCCCACGCCAGTCGATCATGCAACCGACACCTACGACACGATCGACTGGCTGGTGAAGAATTTGCCCGAAAGCAACGGCAAGGTCGGGATTCTGGGAATCTCCTACGACGGCTTTCTGCCCCTGATGGCGCTCGTCAATCCGCATCCGGCGCTCAAGGTGGCTGTGCCGATGAATCCGATGGTGGACGGCTGGAAGGGCGACGACTGGTTCCACAACGGCGCGTTTCGCGAACAGAACATGCCGTACATTTACGAACAGGAAGGGACCCGGTCGAACGATGTTTCCTGGTGGACGAATACCTACGACGATTATGACCTGTATTTGAGAGCGGGATCGGCCGGGGAGCTCGGACGGCAGCACGGCATGGAGCAAATGGGTTTTTGGCGCAAGATTCTGGAGCATCCGAGCTACGACTCTTTCTGGCAGCAACAAGCGATGGACCAGATCCTTGCCGCTCAACCGCTGCAGGTCCCCACCATGCTGGTAGCCGGATTGTGGGACCAGGAAGACATTTACGGTGCTACCGCCGTGTACCAAGCCATAAAGCCCAAAGACACCCTAAACGACAAAGTGTTTCTGGTCATCGGGCCGTGGTTTCACGGACAACAGATTGAAGACGGGAGCACGCTCGGCGCGCTGCACTTTGCCAGCGACACTGGACTCTATTTCCGCCAGGAAGTTTTGCGGCCGTTTCTGGCGCAATACCTCAAGGAGGGAGCGCCGAAGGCGGACGTTGCCACGGTGACCGCCTATGAAACCGGCACCAACAAGTGGCGCAGGTTGCCCGGATGGCCAGCCGGTTGCGTGAGCGGATGCGCCATTAAGCCAACGCGGTTATACCTCGAACAGCATCAGAAACTGGGTTTCACGGCGCCACAGGATCATGGCGCGGCGTTTGACGACTACATTTCCGATCCAGCCAAGCCCGTGCCCTATCGCGCGCGGCCTAGCCAGCCGGTTGGCTATACCGGCCGTTTGACCTGGGAATTGTGGTTGGTAGACGACCAGCGCGAGGCGTCGGGAAGGACTGACGTGCTGTCGTTCACCTCAGATGTCCTGAGCGAGCCAATAAAAATCAGCGGCCAGCCCGTCGCCAATCTGGTGGCTTCGACAAGCGGCACGGATGCCGATTGGGTAGTAAAGCTGATTGACGTTTACCCGGACGAGGTTGCCGCCGAAAGCTGGATGGGCGGCTACCAACTGATGATTTCGGCGGATATTTTCCGCGGGCGCTATCGCGAAAGCCTGCAGACCGGCAAACCCATCGCCAGTGACAAGCCCTTGCCTTACCGTTTTGCGTTGCCGAACGCCAACCACGTTTTCCTGCCGGGCCACCGCATCATGGTGCAAATTCAGTCCAGCTGGTTCCCGTTGTACGACCGCAACCCGCAAACGTTCGTCCCTAATATTTTCTGGGCCAAACCGGAAGAGTACAGAAAAGCTGTGCAACGCGTGTATCATGCTCCGGGCCAGGAAAGCTTTATCGAGCTTCCTGTGGTCGAACAACCCTAGGAATTTGCGAACAACGACATAGATTTGGCCACGGACGGCGGCCCTGAGGGCGCCCGAGGATAGTCCAGGATAGTCCAGGATAGTTTGCCGGAGAGCGTACAGTCGCGATAGAATGGTAAATCTCTAGGAGGACGTACTTAGTGTTAACGATTCGTCTAGCAAGGATTGGCAAGAAAAAGAAACCGTACTACCGCGTGGTAGTGATCGAAAGGACGCGAGCCCGCGACGGGCGTGTACGCGAAGCGGTCGGAACGTACGATCCGCTTAAGAAGCCCGCGGAAATCAAGTTAGATTCCGAGCGCATCAAGTATTGGCTTGGCGTAGGGGCACAGCCGAGCGATACCGTTCGGAGCTTCATCAAGCAGCAAAAAATCGCTTAATAACTTAATAATCCGACGCTTAAGCACACGTTCCCGTTCTCTTTTATTCTTCCAGGTCAGGTCCCAGTGGCGGAGTGAATTAGCGCGTCCTTTTCAGGTATGGGCGCGTCATATCTGAGAAGCCGAACGCACGCGGGGGCCCTATGAAGGAACTAGTTGAGGAGATTGCTCGAGCGCTGGTGGACCATCCCGAGGGAGTAGAAGTGAAGGCGGTAGAAGGTTCACAGGTGACCGTGTTGGAATTACGTGTTCATCCGGAAGACTTGGGTAAAGTGATCGGGCGGCAGGGACGAACGGCGAAAGCCATCCGTACCCTTCTGGGCGCCGCCGGGATGAAACTGCACAAGCGATTCACGCTTGAGATTCTGGAAGATTGAGCGATCCCGGCGAACAAAAGCGGCGCTGGATCCTGGTGGCCCGAATCCTCAGGCCGCGCGGCAACAAAGGCGAAGTCGCTGCGCAAGTGTTGACGGACTTTCCCGAGCGATTCACGACAGGCAAACAAGTCTATCTTGCAAAGGCCGGCCGCGAGCCTCATCCCGCCGCGTTGCAGCATTTTTGGATCGATCGCAACCATCCCGGAATGGGCGTGTTTCATCTCGCCGGCTGCACCTCCATCTCTGAAGCGGAAAAGCTGCGCGGCTTGGACGTGATGCTCCCGTTTGAGGAGCGCGTCGCGTTGCCGGCGGGTCAGTATTTCGTGACGGACTTGATCGGTTGCGCGGTGTTTGCGGTTCCGCCAGACGCCCCTGCGGAAGCGCCGCAAGCGTTAGGCACGGTGAGCGACGTATTTTTCCCGGGAGAAAACTTGGCGGGCACGCCGATTTTGCAGGTGCAAACCCCTAAGGGCGAACTGCTGGTGCCGCTGGCCGAAGATATTTGTACGCGCATTGACGTGGGCGCTCAGAGGATTGCGGTCCGCCTGCCGGAAGGCTTGCGCGAACTCAACGACCGGGAAAGCCCCCACAAATAAGCGGCCTACCCGCGAAGGGCAATCTTCATTACACTCGGAAACCATGCGATTTGACCTGATTACCATTTTCCCGGAATTTTTCGTCGGCCCGCTGGACTACGGCATTGTGCGCCGCGCGAAGGAAGCGGGCATTGCACAGATCCACGTGCAGGATTTGCGAGAGTTTACGAAAGACCGCCACCGCAGCGTGGACGATCGCCCTTTTGGCGGCGGTGAAGGCATGGTGCTGAAGCCAGGGCCGCTGTTTGAAGCCGTGGAAAAACTTCTGGGGCACGGCGTCGGCGACGCGCAAGGGAAAATCCAGCCGGAACCAGGCACGGCCATTCTGTTGCTGTCGGCAGCCGGGCGCCTGTTTAGGCAAGAGACCGCGCGCCGGTATGCCAAGCTCGACCGGCTGATTCTGATTTGCGGGCGTTACGAAGGTGTGGATGAACGCGTCGCCCGGCATCTGGCCACGGAAGAAGTCTGCGTGGGCGACTATGTTTTAAGCGGGGGCGAGTTGCCGGCAGCAATTGTCGTGGACGCCGTGACGCGACTGCTGCCGGGAGCGTTGGGCAACGAAGCGTCTACCCAGAACGAATCGTTCCGCGAGCTCGAAGGCCATCCCGGCACACCTGCGGGAAGCTCCGGGGTTCTGCTCGATTTCCCCCACTACACGCGTCCGGCAGATTATCGCGGCTGGCAGGTGCCGGAAGTCTTGATCGGCGGCAACCATGCGGAGGTCGCCCAGTGGCGCCGGGAGAAGGCTTTCGAGAAAACTCGCGAGAATCGCCCCGAATTCTCCAGAGAAAACGGCTAGGCAAGAAATCAGCCTTTGAGTATAATTGATGTTTGCCTTAGAAGTGCTGGCCCCGCCTGAGTGGGTCTGCAGGGAACACAGAAAATGAATCCGGTAATCCGTAAGTTGCATGAAGCGCAATTGCGCAAGGATCTCCCCGAATTTCGGCCCGGCGATACGGTGCGGGTGAATGTGCGCCTTTTGGAAGGCGAAGGGGAAAAGATCAAAGAACGCATCCAGTCGTTTGAGGGTGTGGTGATTTCGAAGAAGGGCCGGGCCAGCAGCGCCACGTTCACCGTGCGGCGCGTCAGTTTCGGTACCGGCGTCGAACGCATTTTCCCCTTGCACTCGCCTTCGATCTCCTCGATCGACGTCGTCGGCAAGGGCAGCGTGCGCCGCGCTCGCCTCTATTACCTGCGCAATCTGCGCGGCAAGGCCGCCCGCATTAAACGCGCCGCTCGTGAAGAAGCCGAAACACCAACCGCGACAGCCAGCGCGTAAATCGCAACACCGGAAAATCCAGCAAAAGACAGGCAGATTGCCTGTCTTTTTTTTGGGCGGAACGGCAATCGGCCCGCAACTCACCCGGTAAAGATCAATTGGGCGTGCTAAAATCCAGTCGCCTACAACTCTCTATGAGCCGACTTTGCTCTTCCCGTTTCGAGCGAGCGGCGCGTAAACTCGGCTGGACGCGCATCGCGGGTCTCGATGAAGCCGGGCGCGGCGCGCTGTTTGGTCCGGTTGTCGCCGCTGCGGTGATCCTGAATCCCAAGCGAAGAATCGTCGGCCTGGACGACTCGAAAAAACTGACCGCCGACCGCCGCACAGAACTGTCCGTACGCATACGGGAACACGCCGTGGCCTGGGCGGTGGCAGAAATTGATGCGCAACGCATCGATGCCTGGAATATTTATCAGGCCAGCCGCCAGGCGATGACTGCCGCGCTCGGGCAACTGCCCGTCGTGCCGGATTACCTGCTCGTTGACGCCATGCAACTGGACGTCCTGATCGAGCAGAAATCGCTGATCAAAGGCGACGCCAAGAGCGTCTCGATTGCCGCCGCTTCGATCCTCGCCAAAACTCACCGGGACATGCGCATGGAGGAATGGGACACCGTCTACCCGCAATACGGCCTCGCGCAGCACAAGGGATACAGCACGCCGGAACATCTCGAAGCGCTGCGCGTCCACGGGCCCTCGCCGCTGCACCGCCATTCCTTCACTCCCGTACGCGTTGCCGGTTGCTGGGCCGCCGGTGCGGTGCAAGTGGCGCTGCCGCTAGAAATCTGGCCGCGCACCGTGCGCGAGAGCTAGTTCTAGAAGCAACCTGGCCACAAAATTTCCCATCACTAGCGGAAACCGCAGTTCGCCATTTCTTCGCCCAAAGTGGCGTATCTGCCACGGGGATAACTGCCTGCTCACAATCACCCGCGCTTCGATTGACGCCCCAACCCACGGAGCGTAGCGTGAAAAAGTAGAGTCGCAGACGTCCGAGCGCCTCTACTGCGTCCAGGAGAAAGTCACGACGGGTTTGCTCCGGAGAGCTGTCGTTCAAAGCGCATGGCCTATAACAAAAGCAAGTTTGTCGAAGCCGCACAGAAACTGCTGAATCAGGGGAAGGTGGCGCAGGCCATCGCTGAATATCAGCAGATATTGAAGTATGAGCCGCGCGACCAGGTCACGTTGATGACCATCGGCGAGCTGTACATTCGCCAAGGCGAAACCATCCAGGCCATCGATTATTTCGAACGCCTCGCGCAACTGTTTGTCAGCGACGGCTTCCTCACCAAAGCGATCGCCGTTTACAAACGAATTGCCAAACTCGCGCCGGAAGAAATCCGGCCGCTCGAAAAACTGGCCGACCTGTACGTGCAACAGGGAGTGATGAGCGAGGCGCGGCCACTGTTCCTGCAGCTCGCCGAACTGCACCTGAAGAACAACCGGCAACCGGAAGCGATTTCCCTGCTGAAAAAATTGCTGTCCGCCGAACCGGACAATCTGCGAATCCAGATCCGGCTTGCCGATTTGTACCAGGCCATGGGCCAGTCCGGGGAAGCGCTGGAGACCTACGTTTCGGCAGCGCAGCGGGCACTGGCGCGCGGCGACCACGCGGAATGCGAAAAGCTGGCAGACAAAGCACTGCAGCTCAATCCACAACACCTCGATGCGCTCATCGTCAAGGCGCGGGCGTTTTCGACAGTCGGCAATGTCGCCAAAGCTTCGGAAATCCTGGAAAAAGTCCCGGATCTCGAAAAAGGCGGCGAGCCGGCCGAATTGCTGCTCGACCTGTACCTGAAAAACGCCAAGTGGGACCAAGCCACGGCGCTTGCACTGAAAATTTTCTCCTGCGATGAAAAGAATTTCGGCGCCACGCAAAAGGTCACGGAAGTCTTGATGGAATCCGGCCATGCCGAGCGGGCCATGAGCATGCTCTCGCGCATCCGCATTCCCATGATTGACGCGGGCGAGCATGATGCGGTGGCCCATCTTCTGACCGACCTGGCGACACGGCTGCCGGGCCGACTGGAACCGATGGAATGGCTGGTCGATACTTACGGACGAACCAGCGATTCTTTCCGCATGCCGGACGCACTGGCCCAGCTCGGTGATGCGCTGGTGGCCTCCGGAAAGTTGGAGCGCGCCAAGGAAGTATTCCAGCAGCTGGTGGACCGCGAGCCGGAAAGCGATCCAGCCAAGCGCAAGCTGAACGAGGTGCTGAAGAAACTGGGAATGGTGGTGGAAGAAGCGGCGCCGCCGGCCGACATCGTCGTAGTCAGCGAAGATTTGCAGCCGGAACTGCAGAAAACGGAAGCACCGAAAATTCGGCCGGACCTCGAGCCCGAGAAAAAGCCGGCTGCGGCGGAAGCGGCAGAAGGCACGTCCCCGGAAGCAGAACTGGACGAAGACACGCAAAAGTTCATCGCGCAATCGCTGACCGATGTGGACCTGTTCGCCAGCTACGGATTGACACAGAAAGCGATCGGCCTGCTCGAAGCCATCCTGCGCCGCGCTCCCACGCACACACCGACACTCGAAAAATTGCTGGATTTCGTGCTGGGTGCCGGCGACGACCGCCGCACGGCAGAGCTTGCCGCGCAACTCGAACACATTCATGCGAGCCGTGGAGACGTCCGCAGCAGCGAACGCTTTGGGGAGTTGCGCCGCCGGTTCCAGCGCGCCGCCGGCTTGAACGACGACGAAATCGCCGCAGCCGTAGCGGCCGCTATGCCGCAGCCTGTAGAAACCGTGCCGCTCGAGGAGCTTGCTGTTCCCGAAGCCGCGGCAGCGCCAGCAGAAATGGCTCTGCCTCCTGTCGAAGCCGTCGCACAGACGGAAGAAGCGCCAGAAGCCGCCGTCGAAGCGGAGATCCCAGAAATTCACATTGTGGAAGAAGTTCCGGCCGAAGCGCCCGTCGAGCCTGCAGCGGAAGCTGGGGCGGAGGAGGTTGACCTATCGGCGGAATGGGCTTCCTTGCTCGAAGAAACCAAGGAGCCTGAAGCAGCTCCGGTCGTTGCACAGCTTTCCGTTCCGCAAGCGCCCCCGGTTCCTGCCGCTCGGCCAGACAGCGTTGAAGAGTTTGCGATTCCAGAACTCACCCTGGAAGAATCGAAGGCCGAGGACCTGCCGGCCGAAGCGCCGTCAGAGCCGCTTGTGGCCGCGTACGAGGATACGGGTCACGCCGAATTTGCTGCGCCGGCGGTCTCCGAGGAAGACCCGGACGATTGGAGCGCCCTGCTCAGAGACGCAGGCGTGCCGGCGATCCCCACAGAACAAGCCGCGCCGGGCGAAGACGAAATCGGACAGCATCACGAAGAACTGTTGCCCGGAGAAGAACCAACCGCGCTGCCCATTCCAGAACACGCCGAAATTGCCGCCGAAGGACACGAGCCCGCGCTCGAAGAACCGCAAGCGGTGCTTCCGGAAGCGCCTCCTCCCCAACCCGAACTTGAGCTGGACCAGGAATTCGAACTGGTGCTCGAGCCGGAGGAAGTCATTCCGGCTCACGAGATGTTGTCGCAGATTCCTCCGCCTGCGCCGCCCGAGCCCGCCGAACCGGTTTCGAGCCATATGTTTTCCTCGGACCAGTTCCTGTCCGATCTGGCTAGAGAGATCGATGAGCTGGGTCTCGACGAGCTGACGCCGGGCATGTCCAAGCCAAATGAACCCGCCCCGGCAGAGGCTCCCTTGAAAGAAACCGTTGGGGCCGCGACCGAGTCCGGCCCGTTGAAGGAAGTGTTTGACGAGTTTCGCGCTGAGCTTGGTGAAATGGGTGCCGAGGACGAGGATCTCGAGACGCACTACAACCTCGGCGTGGCCTTCCGCGAAATGGGATTGCTCGAAGAAGCCATCGGAGAATTCCAGAAGGTCGCCAAAGCCAACGATCACGGCAAGGCGTTCCGCTACGCCATGCAGTGCAGCACTCTGCTCGGTCTGGCGTTCATGGAAAAAGGCCAGCCGGACATCGCTGCCATCTGGTACGAGCGCGCGCTCAGCACGCCGGGGCTCGATTCGGAAAGTAAACTGGCGTTGCGGTATGATTTGGGAGTGGCACAGGAGTCGGCAGGCGATCTGGAAGCGGCACTCAAGAGTTTCTCTCAGGTCTACGCCGTCAATATTGATTACCGCGATGTGGCGGAACGAATTGCCTCGCTCCAAAAGCCGGCGCGCTGAGCACCTGCCCACAGTCATCCAGGGAATATCCAAGGGATAATGAACCGGATTCTGCGTGCGTTAACCGTTGTGCTGTTGTTTGAAATGGGCGCGCTCTTGTTGTATCTGCCATGGTCCTCTTTCTGGGAACAGAACTATTTCTTGAGTCACCTTCCCTGGTTGATGCCCGTCATCCTGAATCCTTCCTTGCGCGGGATCGTCAGTGGCATTGGCGTGTTGGATATTTTCGTGGCGTTTGGGCTGTTCAGCCCGCGACCGGCGGCTGCCCGTGTCTCTCCCCCCACCCATTCGTAACATGACCGTGTGCTATGTGACGGACCGCAAGGCGCTCCCCGGCGCCGCTGACGCACAAATGCGCTTATTGCTCGAAAAAATGGAGGCCGCCGCAGGCGCGGGTGTCGACTGGATCCAGATTCGCGAAAAGAATCTACCCGCGCGCGAATTATTTGCGCTCGTAGCGGAAGCAGTGCGGCGAATTCCGCGCTCCTGCCGCATTCTGGTGAACGACCGGCTGGACGTGGCCTTGGCCGCTGGCGCGGGCGGCGTGCACTGCGGAGAGCAAGGCATCCCGGTCGAAGCCGCGAAACGACTCCTCGCAGAAAAGAAACCGCGCGCTGATTTCCTGGTGGGTGTGTCCGCGCATTCGTTCGAATCCGTGCAGGCGGCGGGGAAAAATGGCGCTGATTATGTGATTTTTGGGCCGGTCTACGAATCGCCGTCCAAGGTGGCCTTCGGTCCGCCGCAAGGAACCGGGCAGCTGGCAGAAATCTGCCGCAGCGTTGCTATCCCGGTGATTGCGATTGGCGGAATCACGGTAGAAAATGCCTGGGATTGCGCGGCAGCGGGTGCCGCGGGAATTGCCGCCATTCGCCTGTTGCAGGACGCCCCCGGTCTCGAGGCAACGTTGGCTGCGTTGCGCGGGCGCGGAACTCCCGCTAGCTAGCGCTCCTGGAGGCGCCGCAGCAAGCGAATCTGGCCGGCGTGATAGACGTCGTGGAAGGCCACGCCGTAGAGCATGCGGACGTGCTTTTTGGCGCCTGATCGTTCGAGGATCCTTCTGCAGGCCCGAATCAGTGCGCGATGTTCGTTTTCGAGGATGGCCCGGTCGGCGCGCCAATGCGCTTCGCTGGCTTTTCCCTTTTCCGGCCGCGCAAAGAAATTGCTGCCCTGCAAAATGAATGAACCGCGTTTGCCGCCCTCGAGCGTGCGGCGCACCACGTACTTCCAATAGGCAGCGTGCAGAGTTTCTTCCCAAATGTTGTGGCGGCCGGGAGCGGGACGCCACGCCGCCTGCTTTGCAGACACGCCTTTGAGCGCTTGCCGAAGATGCGGTCCGTGCCAGGTTTTCTTCGCATACGCTTCCTCGAGAAGCGCGACTAGAATTGCTTCCGTGTTCATGGTGCCCCCGGCGAATCGAGGCAGCATCTTACCTCAACGCCGGCGTTGCGCGATCAGGCAGAAAGGCCGCAGGGCTCGCAGACCCGCTCTCGGCCACCGCTTCGTTGAGTATCATAGCCAGGCGCACCCCGGCCCGGGCTATCTGCTCTGCGACAACCGGAGCCGCGGCTTTCTGGTAGTTCTCGCCCGCGACCAAATTCAGGTGCATCATGCGTTCGCCAATGTTATTTGCATCCGTGCAGGAATGAACCGTCGCCGGAACTTCCACGGGAACCTTGGGAGTGAGATCGCCATAGACCACCGTTTCCGCGAGATTGTGGCTTTCCCAAGCCCACGCAGCAACGTGAATCCCCGCGGCCTGCCACTTCGGAATCTCTGCCGAAAACATTTGCCCGAGCAGTTGCGCATACTCCGCCGGTTCCGCGCCCTGCATCTCCCGCTCCAGAATCGCGGTGTCCCACAGCGCGTGAAGATTGGGCGTGAAGTGACCATCGTTCACCTGCGGACTGCGGCGCAAATAGTGCACCGGGACGCAGTTGCCGCCTTCATCGTTATTGGTGATGGCGTGCAGAGGCATATGGAGATCGCCGACAAAATGGATGACGTAGCGCAAGGCATCGGCGCGCAGGCGCGGATCGCCATTCTTGTCGTTCAGAATAGCAAGTTGATCGCTGATGGCTTGCATGACACAACCGTTGCTGCCGCAGAATTCCGCCCATGGTTTGTGGGCAGCCCCTCGCGGAATATCGATGTAGTGCCACGGACCATTCTTCAAGGTGCCGCGGACGTCGTCGGCCCAGGTAGAAGCGTCGGCCATCAAATCGCGCGTGGTATTCCCGCAATATCGTCGGAGCTGCGGATCGACGGGGTTTTCCGACAGCAGTTTTTCGACAAACTGTCGCGCTTCGGGGGTGAGCTGCTTTTCGGCGAGGAGCGCAACCGTCTGGTGGCCCTTGCATCCCCAGGCCCGGCAGGGACGGCACGCCAGAAAAACGGCAAAGGCCACGAGCAGGAGCAGTCGAGCCGCCAGCGGGCCAATGAATCTCACGGGTAGGGCGTCCTTTGCTTGAAAAATGCAGCGATCATGCGCTGAGCCAGCGCGCTACCGGCTTCCAGTCTTCGGTGTGATCACAGATGACCCGGAGAGCCGCGGTAATAGGAATACCCAGGATCAAGCCCATGCCTCCCCACACCCAGCCCCAGAAGAGCAAGGAAATAGTAATAGCCACGGCGTTCAACTGCACCTGGCGGCCAACCAGTTGCGGCGCGATCAGGTTCTGCGCCACCACGTGAATGCCGGTAAGCACCAGCGCGATGACGCCGAAATGGCTGACCGCTTTCCATTTCAAGACGGCCAGAAAGAAGCCCGGAATCCACGCGAGCACCGCGCCAATGTAGGGAACCATGTTGAACAGGCCAGAGGCAATTCCAGCCAAAACCGGATAGTCAAAGCCCATGGAAAGAAAGAAAATGCTGCTGCACGCGATCACCACCAGCGTAACCACGGACATGCCGATCAGATAATCGCGAAGCACATTGCGCAAATCGTCCAGTGTTTCCTTCACCTGAGTCCGGCGCGAAATGGGGAAAAGCTGCAAGGTGGAATGCCAGGCTTCGCGCTTTCCCGCCAGCATAAAGAAGACCAGGAAAGGCACGAACGTGCCTTCTAGTACCAGTGCGTACAGGGAACCGATGCCGCGCAGAAATAAATTGTGCACGGTGCCGCTGGCATCGGAGGGCGTGGCGGCAGACTTAGCGCCGGTTGGAGCCGTCAGATCGTTGACGCTTCCTTCGATGCCGCTGATCTTGCCTTGCACCGCGCCACTCGCCTCGCGAAGAATGTCGCGATACTTCGGCCAATTGGCGGCGAAGTCCGAACTGCGTACCCATAAACCGTAACCCATGGCCCCAATCGCCGCGATCAACAGCAAAACCATAATTAAAGCGCCAATCGTCCGCGGAATACGCACGCGTTCCAGAAGTTCCACGGCGGGATCGAGAAAATAGGCGAGCAGAACCGACAACAACAAGGTGATCACCACTCCGGCGGCGTAATAGAAAAACAGCAGCACAACGGCGCCCGCCAGAATGCGCAGGCTGGTCGACGTAGCTGAGATGCGCAGTGCTGCTGGCGGTGTTTCTGTCGTGGACAAGCGACACCCCTCTTGCCTAACACGGTAGCATATTCAAGGGCCGCCGGGAGAAAGGCGCGCCGCCTGGCACGCCGGTTTAATCAACAGATACGCAACGCGAGCGATACCCGGAACAATATCCGCGCGAGCCTCAGCGCGCGAAAAGGTTCACCGAATGCTGTGTTAGACTGCCTCGAAGGTCGCGCGCTCCACTGACCTGTCAGAAACTATGGCCAAACAACTGTTCGGTACAGACGGAATCCGTGGAGTTCCCGGAACTGCGCCTCTCGACGACGCCACGCTTTACGCCACGGGCCGTGGGCTGGGCGAATTCCTGAAAAAAGAGCATGGCGCCGCGCAGGTCCTGGTCGGAATGGACACGCGTGAATCCGGCCCGCACATCGCCCTATTGCTCGCGGCCGGGCTCGAGAAGGCCGGCGCCAGCGTCGAATTTGCGGGCGTGATCACCACCCCGGGGATCGCCTGCCTTGTTCGCCAGAATGACTACCAGGCCGGCGTCGTCGTTTCCGCGTCCCACAATCCCTACCACGATAATGGCGTGAAACTTTTCTCGCACGCGGGCATGAAGTTCCCCGATGCGGAAGAAGAAAACATTGAGGCCGATATTTTTCGCTTGCGGAGCCAGCCGGTGCCCGCCGAACGTCCGGCGCTCGTCGTGAAGCATGCCCTGCATAGGGAATATCTGGAATTCCTGAAAAGCCATGTACTTGACGGCGCAAAGCTTTCCGGCTTCCGCATGGTTCTCGATTGCGCGAATGGCGCGGCCTATCAATTGGGGCCGGAGTTGTTCCGGTCCTTGGGAGCCGACGTTGTGCCCATGAGCGTCACCCCGGACGGCCGCAACATCAATGCCGGCTGCGGTTCGCTGCATCTCGAGGGGCTCGAAGCGCGCGTGAAGCAGGAAGAGGCGCAGTTGGGAGTTGCCTTTGACGGCGACGCGGATCGCGCGCTGTTTGTCAGCGGCGGTGGGAAAATCGTGAACGGAGACGGAGTGCTCCTGGCCGTGGCGCGTTATCTGAAATCCCAGAACGCTTTGAAGCAACAGCGGGTGGTGGCGACGTCCATGTCGAACCTTGGTCTCGAGCGGGCACTGGCGAAAGATGGCATGTCGCTCGCTCGTGCGGCCGTCGGTGACCGCTATGTGCTTGAAGAAATGCTGAAGGCAGACAACAACCTGGGCGGCGAACAGTCGGGCCACATCATTTTCCTCGACGACAGCCCAGCCGGAGACGGCTTGCTGACCGCGGTGAAGCTCGCGTCGCTGGTTTCCCTCAAAGGTTCGCTCGAGCTCCTGGTCGAAGGGCTGAAAGATTATCCGCAGGTCATCGTCAACGTAAAGGTGAAGTCGAAACCGCCCCTGGAGTCGCTACCGGCCGTCGCCGAGGCGCTTCGAGACGCCCAGACAACCTTGGGGGATAACGGACGGGTGGTTCTTCGTTATTCGGGAACGGAGCCATTGGCCCGCGTGATGGTGGAAGCCGAGCACCAGACCGACGTGGAGCGATTTTCGAAGTCGATCGCCGAGGCCCTGCGCGGCGCCATAGGTGCCTGAAGCGCACCTGAGAATAACGATATTCTGGATGACGAGGAACTCAGTTCCAAACTGAACCGAGTTCCAAAGACTGTAGGAAACACGCAAGAGTCTGTGGGATTTTGTAGATTCCTCGGAGCCTTTGTTCGACCCGTCGTCTTTTGAATCTGTTAAATTCGTTTTTTATCATGAAGATAGAGGAAGTGCCCGGATACGGCAGGTACTTGGCAAACGGCGTGCATCCGTACATAGCAATTCATGACTTTGGCTTCCCGGGGTGGCCGGAACTCAACCTCGACTGAGATCCGGTTATTGGGGGGTCAGATCAATATAGGGGGCTTGCACCGGCCCCCTTTTTTATTTCTCTCGGCTGTAACTTCCCACCTGATCGTGATTAAGTTCCCGCGGTCCTCGTCGCCCGTCGCATCTTTCCGTTTATGGTCTGCCCAAAAAAGTGAGCGGCCGGTGGGGGTTCCGGCCGCTCGGGCGTGGGGGATGGAGGAACTACGATCGGAAGATCAATCTTTTTCAGGGGTGGCAGGTTGTTCGACTGCGCTCGCCAGCAGAAGAACAACACACAGGAGCAAGATCGTTAGGATCATTCCGCCACTCCCGATACCGAACCGAACTCCCGATCACGTAAACGATTCTGCCGGATACCCGCGGTTCGGTCACTAGGCTCAAAGGTTCAATTAGGGGAGTACTCCGCGCTGGCACTTTCGTACCTGTACCAAAGGGAACGCGCGGCGGCCGCGCGTAACTCGGTCGGCGCAGGTGCCGAGGGGCGTGACTGCTGGCCAGTTCCCGCTTGCCTACGCTATGCTCTTAGAACCATGCATGATTTAAATTATTTCCGTGATCATCTGGACGAATTCGCCGAAATGGCGAAGAAGCGCAACACCACGCTCGATCTGGACGGCTTCCGTGCGCTCGACAAAGAACGGCGCGAACTGATCCGCGAAAATGAAGAGCGCAAAGCCCAGCGCAACAAAGCCAGCGACGAAATCGCGCGCCTGAAAAAAGCAAAGGAAAGCGCCGACGCCCTCCTCGCCGAAATGAAGCAGCTGTCGGAAAACATCAAGCTCGTCGACGAACGCACGAGCGAGCTCGACCGCAAGCAGCGCGATTTTCTGCTCACCATTCCGAACATCCCTCACCGGAGCGTGCCCTACGGCAAAGGCGCTGAAGGAAACCAGGAAGTGCGTCGGTGGGGCAGCGCTCCGAAATTTGATTTCAAGCCGAAGCCGCACTGGGAAGTCGGCGAAAAGGCGGGGATTCTCGATCTGGAAGCGGCCGCCCGGATTACCGGCGCGCGTTTCGCGGTGTACAAAACCTGGGGAGCGCGCCTGGAGCGGGCTCTGGCGAATTTCTTTCTGGATGTGCATACCCGCGAGCACGGCTACACGGAGATCCTGCCACCGTTCCTCGTGAACACCGCCTCCTTGCTGGGCGCGGGGCAATTGCCGAAGTTCGCCGCCGATCTTTTCCGGGTCGCGGACACGGATTTCTGGCTGACGCCGACGTCGGAGGTGGAACTGCACAACCTCTACCGCGACGCCACACTGACCGAAGACCAGCTTCCTATTCGCGTCACGGCCTGGACAGCATGTTTCCGTTCCGAAGCCGGCGCCGCGGGGAAAGACACGCGGGGCATCCTGCGCCAGCACCAGTTTCAAAAAGTGGAACTCTTCAAATTCACGCATCCCGATAAAAGCTACCAGGAGCACGAAGCCCTGGTAGCCAATGCCGAAACGATTCTGCAAAAGCTCGGCCTGCATTACCGCACGGTCCTGCTTTGTACCGGCGACATGGGCTTTGCGTCCTCGAAGACCTACGACCTCGAAGTGTGGCTGCCTTCCGGCAACGAGTTCCGCGAAATTTCCTCGTGTTCGAATTGCGAAGCCTTCCAGGCGCGCCGCGCGGGCATTCGCTTCAAGCCGAAAGGCGGGGGCAAAAGCGAATTTGTGCACACATTAAATGGCTCGGGCTTGGCTGTGGGGCGCACTTGGATTGCCATCGTCGAGAATTATCAGCAAGCCGACGGATCGATCCTGATCCCAGAACCGTTGCGGCCGTACATGGGAATTGACCGCATTCCGGCGGGAGGTTGAGATTCTTGCCTCCTGCCCCTTCCCTGTCAACTTAAGTTATTTATAATGTATCAGTTATGACCACCGCTGGTGCGCCTAGGGCTGCCAACCGGGAACCGATACGCCGCGCAACCCCTTGAAAGTACAGCTTTTCGTTTGACTCCCTGAGAAGCCCTGCATACACTCGGCTCAACGCGGTCTTGGCCGTTCCCAAAGGGCAGCCGAGATGCTTGTCGCGGAAGAGACCGAAGGATGACCATTATTGCTCGTATGCTGAAGTACCTGTTCTGGCTTTTGATCGTGTCCTCGACTGTCGCCATGCTGCGCAAGATCGTTGGCAACATGGCCGTGGGCGACGCGGGATCGAAACCGGGCATGGACGTCCCGAACAGTGCGGTGAACCAGAAATTAGTGCGCGATCCGGTCTGCGGGATGCACGTGGCCGAGGGGCTCGCGCTGTCGATCAAGCAGGGCGGAGAGATGGTGCACTTTTGTTCCGCCGAATGCCGGGACAAATTCTTGGACGGAACGCAGAAAATTTCCGCCAGCGCATAACAGCTGGCGTGCTGCAGCGGAAAGAAGTGATGTCAGGCTCGGTTCGACAGAGTTAGAGAGACTTGAGCGCAAAGGAAAGGACCGAAGCGAATGGCCACGGTCGCAAAACCCCCAGTCCCCAGTCGCACCATAAACGCACCGCCGGTAGTGCCGCGAATCGCCCCGCGGGAGGAGTTGAATCCGTTCCGCATCGCGCAGATCCAATTTGATATCGCCGCGGAAGTGCTGAAGCTCGATCCCGGCTTGCGGCAGGTGCTGCGGACGCCCAAGCGCATCCTCGAAGTATCGCTGCCGACGAAAATGGACAACGGGCAGGTGAAGGTGCTGACCGGCTTTCGCGTGCAGCACAACATTGCTCGAGGTCCGGGCAAAGGCGGAATCCGGTTTCATCCCAACGTCACTTTGGACGAAGTAAAAGCATTGGCGGCCTGGATGACCTGGAAGACGGCAGTGGTGAATGTGCCGTTTGGCGGCGCCAAGGGCGGAGTGATTTGCGATCCGAAGCGTATGTCCAAGGCCGAGCTGGAGCGCCTCACGCGCCGGTATGCCAGCGAGATATTGCCGCTGATCGGTCCCGACCAGGATATTCCCGCGCCAGACGTTTATACCGACGCGCAGACAATGGCTTGGATCATGGATACCTATTCCATGATGAGAGGCCACACCGTACCGGGCGTGGTCACCGGCAAACCAATTTCCATCGGCGGGTCCTTGGGCCGAGCCGAAGCCACGGCGCAAGGTTTGGTTTATGTGGTCGAAGAAGCCTGCAAGGTGAAGAAAATCTCGTTACGCGGCGCCACGGTGGCAGTGCAAGGATTCGGCAATGCCGGGGCCACGGCAGCGCGGCTGCTCGCGGACAGGAAAGCCAAGATCATCGCTCTCAGCGATACGCGCGGCGGTGTCACGAACTCTCGCGGCATCGATCCCATCAAGGCCATGCGCTACAAGGAACGTTCCGGGACGGTAGTGGGTATGCCCGGCGCTTCGCGGATTTCGAATGACGATTTGCTGGCCATAAAGTGCGACATCCTGATTCCTGCGGCCCTCGAAAATGTAATCACGCTGCAGAACGCGGAATCGGTAAAGGCGCGCGTGGTGGCGGAAGCGGCCAATGGGCCGACCACGCCGCATGCAGACGAAATCCTGGCGCGCCGTGGAATTACCGTGCTGCCGGACATTCTGACCAACGCCGGCGGTGTTACCGTCAGCTACTTCGAATGGGTCCAGAACCAAGAAGGCCTGCTGTGGGACTCCGACGAAGTGAACGTGCGCCTGCAGAAGATCATGGTGCGTTCCTTCCACGATATGATCGAGGCCATGCGCAAATACCACGTGCCGCCACGCACCGCCGCTATGACGGTGGGCGTCGGCCGCGTAGCCGAAGCGACGCTGGTCCGCGGCCTCTTCCCCTAAAACAAATGCACCCGGCTCGGGTGAATCCTTGATTCTTAACAAACCTCGCATCCGCTAACCTCTTGCGGAGGCAAGCGGCCATGCGTTTGCGCGCTGAGAATTTCCTTGCGGAGAAAATTCAGTGCGCGTACATTCGCAAGTGCCGGGCGTTTTCCGGTGCGAAGGCCAAAAGGTTTCGCACTGGCGAGCGTGACCGGCTATTTTCATCACGGAAGCAGGCAAACGACAGACCAACATGAGCCATCTTCACGCACAAGGCATCGCTGTCCCTCCTATTTTGTTGACCATCGCGGGCTTCGATCCCAGCTGCGGCGCGGGCGTTGCGGCGGATCTGAAAACTTTTGCGGCCCACGGTTGCTATGGAGTGGCGGCCATCACCTCGCTGACGGTGCAGAACACGCAGGGAGTCGAAGCCGTCCACAACACTCCGAGCGCGGAGCTGCGCGAACAGCTCGAAGTGCTCATAAAGGATTGCGAAATTGCGGCAGTGAAAATCGGAATGTTGGGCAACCGCGGAAACGCCGTGGTGGTGGCGGAATTCCTGGACGCGCACAAGTTCAGCCTGGTCGTGCACGACCCGGTGATGAAGTCTTCGAGCGATTCGGAATTGTTGGATTCCGGGGGCGTGAAATATGTAGCGGCGGAGCTGCTGAAACGCGCGAGCGTGATTACGCCGAACGTGCCTGAAGCGGAAATTTTGACCGGCATAACCATCAAGGATATCGCGGACATGGAAGCAGCGGCGCGCAAGCTTGGGGAAATGGGCGCAAAGGCGGTGATCGTAAAGGGCGGCCATATGGAAAAGGCCACGGATGTGGTCTTCGACGGCAAAGACCTGCACCAGCTCGGCGGCGATAAGGTGAAGCTTGAAAACACACACGGCACCGGCTGCACGTTCGCATCGGCGTTGACGGCGCAAATGGCTGCCGGCCGCGGACTGGTGGAAGCCGCAACGCTGGCAAAGGCCTATGTGATGAAGGCCATCGAGAAAGCCTATCCGGTAGGCAAGGGCCTTTTGCCCGTGGATCATTTTTTCCGGATGCGCATTGAACCGTTAACCCGCGGCACGCACGAAGTTCCGCAACATGGGTTGCACCCCGCCGCAGAGCCCACCGCGCACTAAGCCATGCCCCAATAAAAGTTCCGGTCCAGTATTGAGCCCGCTGGCGACTGTTGCTACTCTCTCGTCTGACCGGGCGAGCTTTTCCCGAACGCAAGTAAACACTTGCAAAACGCCTGGGCCTATTCCGTCGCTGCGAGATCCGGGGGGAATGCTCCTTCATGCCTAAAAATCCGGCTGGCCCGCCGAATGCCTTAAGCCGTCTTCCCCTATTCCAGGGCACACGGCCGTTCCGCTGGTCAGAGGTTCCGAAAAATCTGCTGGCGGGAGTCACGCTGGCGACGATGAACATCCCGCAATCGCTCGGCTACACAAAAATTGCGGGCACTCCGGTCATCACCGGTTTATACACGCTTCTGCTTCCACTCGTGGCCTTCGCGACATTCGGTTCTTCGCGCTACCTGGTGGTCGCGGCCGATTCGGCAACCGCAGCCATCCTTGCTGGCGCCCTTTCCGGTATGGCGCCGCCGGGCAGCGCACGTTACGTAGCCCTCGCGGGACTCGTCGCGCTACTAACCGGCATACTGCTGCTGATCGCGCGGATGCTGAAGCTCGGCTTTCTGGCCGATTTTCTCTCGCAAACCGTGCTGGTTGGATTCCTCACCGGAGTAGGTTTTCAGGTAGGCATCGCGGTATCGGGAGGCATGCTTGGCCTCGAGATACACAGCCGGCGCACCCCGGGGCAATTTCTGGAACTCGTGCGTTCGCTACGCCAGGTCGCACCGCTTACTGTCGGAATCTCGTTTGCGGTGGTAGCCAGTATTCTCATTCTCTGCCGGCTCGCGCCGAAATTCCCCGCGCCACTGTTTGCCGTTGCCGGAGCAATCGCGGCAAGCGCAGCGTTCGACTGGGGCGCTCGCGGCGTAAAACTTCTTGGTCCGGTGCCCGGTGGCTTGCCGCATTTTGGCCTGCCGGGTGTCGGCTGGAAAGATGTCGAAGTTCTGTTGCCGGTGGCGCTCTCCTGTTTTGTCATGATCGTTGCGCAAAGCGCGGCAACCTCGCGTGCTTATGCCACGCGCCATCATCAGGAGGATGACGAAAACGCGGACCTCATCGGCCTTGCTGCTGCCAACACCGCGGCGGCCTTCAGCGGAACGTTTGTGGTCAATGGCAGCCCCACGCAAACCGGAATGGTCGAAAGCTCGGGCGGCACAAGCCAGATCACGCATATCTCGACCGCGGCTGTGGTCGGCTTGGTTTTGCTTTTCCTGACGCGCCCACTTCAGTTTCTTCCGCAATGCGTTCTCGGCGCGGTTGTTTTCACGATCGCCGTGCGCTTGATCGACCTGCGCGCTTTACAGGCCATACGCCGAGAGAGCCCGGGAGAATTCGCCCTGGCGACAACCACGGCGCTGGTTGTGGTGTTTGTTGGCGTGGAACAGGGCATCGTTCTGGCCATGGCCCTGTCGCTGTTTCGCGTTGTGCATCACAGCTACCGCCCGCACACGGCGGTCCTCGAGCAGGGTGCGGAGGGAATCTGGCGCATGAAACCCGTCGTGGCGGGAGCAACGACGGAATCGGGAATGGTGATTTATCGGTTTGGCGCTCCGCTTTTCTATGCCAATGCCAACCATTTTTCCGAGGAAGTGCGCATGCTGGCCACCACTGCGGCTCCGCCGATGCACTGGGTGGTGGTCGACGCGGGTGCGATCACCAATGTGGATTTCACGGCCGCGCGCGTGCTGCGTCAAGTTGTCGAGGATCTGCGCTTGCAAGGAACGGCTGTGGTCTTTGCGCATGTGCAATCCGACCTGAGACCCGATCTCGACCGCCATCACTTGACGGAAGTCATCGGGCCCACACGCATCTTTGACGCGCTGCACGACGCGCTGGCGGATATTCGCGGCAAAGTGCCGTCGCTTGACCTGCCCCGGAGCGCGCCTTGACAGCAGTGGTATAGTTTTCTGGTCCGCCCCTCAACTAATTGGTAATAGAGATACAGGTCTCGGAGGAACCTCCGCGCTGAACAGGTCAAGCAAGGAGGGTCGTTGCAGAAAATTTTCCGTTGCCGGAAGTGTCAGCGGGGCATGCGCGTTGTCGGCTCCACCGGTCTGACAAAGCAGGTCGGACGCATCGCCATTTGCCCGTATTGTAAAACAAAAAACAAAGTGAGCTGGCCGCACGGTGATCCTTTTCGCGTGCAAAGAATCGCAACGCGATAGGGACACCCGGCAAATCACCAGCCTCCGCCACCACCGCCGCCGCCTCCTCCTCCCGACCCTCCACTGCCACCTCCGCCTCCGGACCCTGGAGACGTGGCAGAGGAAGAAATAGCGGATGTCAGCGAACTGCCGAACGAAGACGCGAAACTTGCTCCGGTGAAACTCCCCAGGGTCGCGCCAGAATAAAACGAAGGGGCATACAGGCCGTCAGAACCTGCCTGGGCCGGCGCGCCGCTCGCTCCGGCGAGCAGCCCGGAAAACTTTTCTGCCCAATCCTGCTCCACATCCAACGCCAAAGCATAGGGAAGAAATTTCTCGAACACCGCGGGCGTCTGCTCGGGAGGAAAAGCGCGATTCAAGCGATCGCCGTCAACGGCGCCGAGAAACATCTTGAAGCCTTCCACCTGGTCCATCAGCCGTCTTCCCGCGAAAGTAGGCGCTTTCATCAGGTACAGAAACAGAACATGCAATCCGCCGGCGAGAAAGAGGAATAGAACCAGCGCCAGCGAGGTCATCTTCAGCAGAAACCAGAAGCCCATCACTTCGCCAAGCAGGAAGGGAAGCGCAAAGGCAGTGAGGAACAACGCCTTAGAGATACCAGAAACTTCGGCCAGGGTTGTCGTGTGCGGATGGAGTATGCCCCGCCAGGTGCTGAAAACGGTGGAGACCAGTCCGGCCACGCCAAGGGTCCAGCCCGTGAGCCAGATACTTAGGAAGGCGCCGCCCACGACCTGAGGCATGCCCTGGACGACCAGGTAACAAATCACGATGACCGCGGAAAGAATCAGCGGAGGAATCATGTATTTCGAATTCGTGACGAAATAGGTTTTCTGTTCCGTGCTCGCCAGCCATTTCTTCAGCGCTTTCATGGCGAACTGCATGGTTTGGTGATTTTCCCGGTGCAGCCAGATTTCATTGCGCCCCTGGAACAGCACCGCCGCGAGTTGGTTCTCGTCGGCCGATAACGTAATATCCGCTTTGCCGGTGAGATAAAGAGTGTAAGAGCCGGCCTGATCCTTGATCATCAGATAACCGCGCACGGCCATATCGAGAATGGCAGCGGCAAACGTTTTGTTGTCGAAGCCCATGCGCAACAGGTAGCGCATCCCGGCAGGAGAGAGGTTCTGCGGAGGCTCGTATAGAGGCATGATAACGCCGCCCTCCGGGTCGCGGCCGACGGCCGACCAGGCCATCAGATAATAGAGCACCAGCACCAGGAAGCCGGTGGCCAGATACAGGGCGTCGCGATTGTCGCGGAAGAAAAATTCCATTTTCTCCGCAAATGTGGGCTCCGCAAAAAATCCTTTCGGCCACCGCAAGACGATGCTGAGCCCTTCGCGCGGCCCCAGCAAACGATTCGTATCGAACTGAAACGTAGAGTCTCCGCTGGCCGTGGCCGTCAGTTGCGCTTGGCGCGAATTCTGGACCCCGGTGTAGCCGGAAAGCTTCACTTTATCCGCGGGAATGGCGGCGGGCAGATGCACCGTCGCGGAGGCGTGCCGGATCGGAAAGATCCAACCGTTGCCGGTCGCGTTCCAGTAAAGCTCGTCGTGATCCGGGAAGAAACCGAGTTGCCGGTTGGTCGCGTAAGAAATGGTATAGACGTGGCGCCCGCGCGGGACAACGGCGTTCGCATCACCGAGGTAAATGCGCTTGCCGTTAGCAACATTCTCTACCCGGAACGCTTCCGGCTCTCGATCGCGCATGGCCGAAAGCATCTGAAAGCCCACCACATAGCGATTGTTGAACGCGTCGCGATAACGCGTGGGCAGCTCCCGGTAAATCCCATGGTGGATCTGGTTGCCGGTGACGAAAACAGTGATGGTCTCGGTGATCGCGACAGAGGAATCCTCTTCGAGCGTAATATCGCTATGGAAATCCAGAATTTGCTCGGTCTGCGGCGGCACAGCCGAAGCGCAAACGAGCACCGTCAGCAGACACAACAGGAGCCTGATCGCGGATAAGGCGCGCATGGCAGTTCTTAAACCCAGTTTAGCCCGCT
The DNA here is from genome assembly GCA_963742325.1 of Candidatus Acidiferrales bacterium. Lineage (GTDB taxonomy): Bacteria > Acidobacteriota > Terriglobia > Acidiferrales > UBA7541 > Acidiferrum. Next base: position 335,317 of record CAVULB010000003.1, read on the forward strand.
GGCTCCCGCTGAATATTTGAATGCCGCCAGATCGCTATTGGCGAAATGGAATAGCCCCGGTTTCCCGGCACTGCGGCGGCTGGCCCCGGTTACCTGTGAACCACATGTTCAGCCTGAGACTTGAGTCAAAGCGGGAGTATGCGTTCTTGTTGGTCTGAGAGGCGTAGCAGTAGTTAGTGCTTGTAAACGATTTTGCCGCCAACAATGGTGGCGACGGGACCACCCTTGAAGGTGTGACCGTCAAAAGGCGAGTTGCGGGATTTGCTGGCGGATTCCCCAACATGATAGGTCCACCGACGATCGAGCGAAAACACGGTGATATCGGCCGGTTCGCCGATCGCGAGTTTTCGCTCCTTGCCCAAAACCCGCGCCGGGCCCGTGGTGAAAAGCTCGACCATGCGCAGCAACGAAATACGGCCGGAGTGAACCAGCTGCTCCAGAGCCAGGCCAATCGCCGTTTCAAATCCCAGGATGCCAAAAGGCGCCTTGTCAAACTCCACATCCTTGATCGCCGGCTCGTGCGGCGCGTGGTCGCTGGCAATGGCATCCACGGTGCCGTCGGCCAGGCCTTCGAGCAACGCTTCGCGATCTTCGCGCGCGGCCAGCGGCGGATTCATCTTGAAGCGCGAGTCGTAAGTCACGTCTTCATCGATCAGCGTGAAATGATGAGGTGTCACTTCGCACGTCACGCGCAGGCCGTTCTGCTTGGCAAAGCGTACCTGTGCCAGCGAGGCCTTGGCGGACAGATGCGCGATGTGCAGCCGCGCGCCGGTAAGTTCCGCCACTTGCACGTCTCTGGCGACGCATACGGATTCCGCGGCGGCGGGCATCCCGGGAAGACCCAGTCGCGTGGAGGCAATGCCTTCGCGCATCACCGCGCCCGCCGCCAGCGAAACATCTTCGGCGTGTTCGATCACCGGAAGATCGAGCGAGCGGCAATAATCCATAATCTGCCGCGCGAGTTTTGCGGTGGCGATGGGCTTGCCGTCGTCAGAAACCGCAACAATTCCGGCGTCGCGCATGGCCGCAATATCCGCGATCACTTCTCCCTTGCTGCCGATGCTGGCTGCGCCGATGGGCCACACGCGAACATGGCCAAACGCTTTCGCGCGATCGACGATGAAACGCGTGATGGAAGCGTTGTCGTTTACCGGCCTGGTATTCGGCATGCAGCAAATCGCTGTGAAACCACCGCGCGCGGCGGCATGCGAACCGGTCTCGATGGTTTCTGAATTTTCTTGTCCTGGCTCGCGCAAGTGCGCGTGCATGTCAATGAAGCCGGGCGCTACGACCATGCCCGACGCATCAAGAACCTGCGCGCTGTCGCCAGGCGCGATTTTTCCTGGCGCGGCGATTTCGGCAATGCGTTCCCCGTCCAGCCAAATGTCTCGCGTTGCTTCGCTTTTCGACGCGGGATCAACAACGCGGCCGTTCTTAATCAGAAGCATGGGCAGATTCCTTGACTCATGATGCGGTCTTTCCTTCGAGCGCCGGATGCGTACCCTCGGTTGCGCCGGTCATCAGCAGATACAGAATGGCCATGCGCACGGAAACCCCATTGGTGACCTGCTCGAGCACTGCCGAGCGCGGGCCATCGGCGACATCAGGGGTGATCTCGGTGCCCCGATTGATCGGACCAGGATGAAGAATCAGCGCATCCGGCTTGGCGAGTTTCATGCGCTGGGCATTCAGTTGGTAGAGCAGGATGTAATCGTTCTGTGAAAGCGAGGGCTCCTGCAAGCGCTCGGTCTGCACGCGAAGCACGATGATGACGTCGGCATCTTCGAGCGCTTCTTCCACGCGATAGACGCAGCGGATCGGCGTGCCCGGCGGTCCGATATGCTGGAGTTCGCGGGGAACCCACATCGCTGGGCCACACAGTGTGAAACGGCAGCCGAATTTGCCGAGCAGGTGAATGTTCGAACGCGCCACCCGGGAATGCGCAATATCGCCAAGAATCGTCACATTCAGATTGTTCAGCGAGCCTTTGCGATCGCGGATGGTCAGCGCGTCCAGCAGCCCCTGCGACGGATGTTCGTGCGTACCGTCTCCCGCATTCACCACCGGGATTTCCAGATGGCGCGCCACAAAATCGGCGGCTCCGGAAGAGGAGTGCCGCATCACGAAGCAATCCGGCTTCATGGCGTTCAGATTGTTCGCGGTGTCCAGCAGGGTTTCCCCTTTCTTCAGGCTGGAAGCTTCCGCCTGCAGATTCATGGTATCGGCGCCCAATCGCGAAGCGGCAGTGCCAAAGCTCAGGCGCGTGCGCGTGGAATTTTCGAAGAACGCCAGAGCCACGGTTTTGCCGCGCAGCGTCGCCAACTTCTTCAGCGGGTTCCGTTGAATTTCCTGGAAGGGTTTGGACTGGTCGAGAAAAAATGTGATTTCGTCTGCACTGAGAGGTTCGATCGCGAGTAAATCACGAAAGCGGTAGTTCAACTTTATTCTCGTAAGAAGCTGAGGCGCAGCTCTGGACGACGAGAGGGGCCGCGCTCGGGATCGCACTTCATTTTACGCGGAGAATCGCCAGGACGCAAAAATTTCGCGCCAGGCCGCCGGAAGAGGTAGCGGAAACGATCAGGAATCCACGCGATCGACGAGCACCACCCGCTCTTCGTTATCGATTTCCTGCAGGCGCACTTCGATAATTTCCGTTTCGCTCGTCTGCACGGTGCGCCCGGTATATTGGGCTTCGATAGGCATTTCGCGGTGGCCGCGGTCGATCAGCACGCAAAGCGAAACGCGCTTTGGCCGGCCAAGGTCGAACAATCCGTTCATGGCGGCGCGGATGGTGCGCCCGGTGTAAAGAACGTCGTCAACCAGCACCAGATCCATGGCGTCGACAGCGAAGGCGATGTGCGACGACTGCAACACCGCCTGCGGAGCAACCTTCGAAAGATCGTCGCGATACAGGGTGATATCGAGCGTGCCCACGGGCACTTCGACGCCATCGATGCCGCGCATAGCCCGCGCGATGCGCTCGGCCAGAGGAACGCCGCGGCGCCGGATCCCAATGAGCGCCAGATTCCTTGTGCCTCCGCTCTTTTCCACGATTTGATGGGCAAGGCGCTGCAGCGTCCGGTCAATCTCTGCCGCAGACATCAGCTGACTTTTCTCAATGATTCGCATATCGGCGTAAATGCTAACACAACTAGGCAAACCGCATGGGGTGGCGGGAACCCGGTTCCCGCCACGGCCATCCTCGCGCATGCTAAACTTCGCAAGAATCGGGAGACCAAGCGAATGATGTCGAGCAGAAACTCCGAGCGCAGCGCAGGAAGCAAATTCCTGGCGGCAATGGCGGTGGCACTATTGTGCGCCGCGCCAAGTTGGCCGCAAACGCCCCAGCCCACACCGGTCACAACACCAACGAAAGCCGCCCTCGGCGCCTCCCGCCCCAAGCTGATCGTCGTCATCGTCGTCGACCAGATGCGCGCAGACTACGTCGACAAATTCCGTGGCCAATGGACCGGCGGCCTGAAACGACTGGTCGAGGAAGGCGCCTGGTTCCGCACAGCGGCCTATCCCTACGCCTCGACAGAAACCTGCGTGGGCCATTCCACAATCTCTACCGGCGCATTTCCGATGAACCACGGCATGGTCGGAAATTCCTGGTGGGACCGCGACGCGCAAAAAATGGTCACCTGCACGGGCGACCCCAACGTAACGAATACGGCGTATGCGGGAGACACAACCAAGGGCGGAGATTCGGCCTGGCGCATGTTACTGCCATCCTTCGCGGAGGAACTAAAATTTCAAAGTCCGGAGGGCACCCGGGTAGTCACGTTTTCCTTGAAAGCCCGAGCGGCGATCACTCTGGCTGGCCATAAAGCCGACGCGGCAACCTGGTTCGACACCAGTACAGGAGCGTTTGTGACCTCAACCCCTTACGCAACCATGCCGTTTATCGAGCAATACGTGAAGCAACATCCGGTGGCCGCCGATTACGGCAAGACCTGGTCGCTGTCGTTGCCGAAAAGCCGATATTGGTATGCCGAAAAAGCCGTAGGGGCCGCCACCGTCGGCGGTTGGGGAGCGAGCTTCCCCTTTGTGCTGCGCGGAAAAGAAGGCAGCGGAGTCCCGGAGGGAAGTTTCTACGAGCAGTGGACCACCAGCCCTTTTGCCGACACCTACCTGACCAAGCTTGCAGAAGCCGCGGTCGAGTCTATGGGATTGGGAAAAGCGGCGACGGATTATCTGGCGATCAGCTATTCCTCCACAGACTACGTGGGGCATGCCTTTGGGCCGCGCAGCTGGGAAATCCAGGACATGCTCGTGCGGCTGGACAAGGATCTGGCGGAGTTATTCACGCACCTGGACCAAAAAGTTGGCCGCGGCAATTATGTAGTGGTGCTCACCGCCGATCACGGCGTGGCGCCGATCCCCGCCGATATAGAGCAGACCGGAGTCGATGCCGGCGTAGTGAGCTTGCCCGATCTCGCGGTTCGCCTCGAAAAAGCATTGCAGCCATTTACTCTGGCCAAGCAACCCATCGCCAAGATCGCCGGGAATGAGATTTACTTCGCGCCGGGACTCTACGGCCAATTGCGCCACGATCCAGCCGCCATGAAAGCCTTGCTGGACGCGGCCCTGTCGACACCCGGGGTGGCGGAAGTAATTCAAGCGGGGGAATTGGGCGGCGGGTTCCAAACTGTTTCGCAAACGCGAACCGCGGCGGAGCTCAGCTATTTTGCCGCGCGCAGCGGCGACATGTACATTCTGCAGCAACCCTACTGGCTTACCGACGGCTCGCCCGTAGGAACCAAGCAAACCGGCACGAGCCACGGCAGTCCGTATTACTATGACCAGCGCGTGCCCCTCCTGCTGATGGGTTTCGGCATTCAGCCGGGCGAGTATTTTGGCGCCGCCACACCCGCCGATATCGCCCCAACGCTTGGGGCATTAACCGGGGTGACGTTGGCCACGCACGATGGCCGCGTGCTCAGCGAAGCTTTACGGGCGACCGCTCGCAAATAAGCCGGCTTACGGCCAGAACCCGGCCGCGTGGTATCCTCGGGAGCTAGCGTGAGTCCTTCGAGTCGCATGGATTCCAGTCCCACTGCAGTCGACCTCAGCGTCCAGGTGGGCGCTCTCCGCTTTGCCAATCCGATCATCACCGCCGGCGGAACCTTTGGCTATGGCGTCGAGTTCGCGCATATCGTCGACTTGAACCGCCTGGGCGGCGTCGTCACCAAAGGCATCTCCCGAGAGCCACTGGAAGGCGCCCCCGCTCCACGCCTTCATGAGACTGCTTCGGGAATGCTCAACGCCATCGGCCTCGAGAACATCGGCGTCGACGCGTTCGTCAAAGATAGGCTACCGCTGTTGCTAAAATACAACACTCACCGGATAGTGAACGTCTTCGGATACTGTTTGGATGAGTACGCGGAAGTCATCCGGCGACTAGAGGACGCCTCAGGCGTTTCCGCCTATGAGCTCAATATTTCCTGTCCCAACGTAAAAAAGGGAGGGATGCAATTTGGAGGCGATCGGAACTTGGTAGCCGAAGTCGTTCGCGCGGCACGCAAGGCGGCAGCACGGCGTCCGTTATGGGTAAAGCTAAGTCCTTTGGTTACGGACATAGCCTCGATTGCCCGCGCTGCCGAGGAATCTGGTGCCGATGCGCTGACCGTTGCGAACACGTATCCCGCTATGGCTGTTGATGTTAGCACTGGGCGGTCGGTATTGGGAAATGTCACGGGCGGATTGTCGGGACCAGCCATAAGACCGATCACGCTGCGCCTGGTTTGGGAGGTCAGGAGGTCGGTAAAGATTCCCGTCGTGGCCCTCGGAGGCGTAGAAACGGCGGAAGACGTGCTTGAATATATGACGGTTGGAGCGTCGGCGGTACAGGTCGGAACGGCGAGCTTTGCTGACCCCCGGGCCAGTGAAACGATCGTCGGACAGCTGGCCAATGCGCTCACGAGAGTTAAGGCATTATCTTTCAGAGAGGTACGAGAACGCTTCCAGGCGGAGAACGATTGACAGAATGCGGTACTAGTGCTACACTTTGTTCATATTTCGTAGCGAAAAGAACACACTATGCGACGACCACTCTTCATGATTTGGGCGGCCATCCGTTGGGTACCACTCATGTTCCTGATCGCTCCGGGAATAGAAGCCCCGCTCGTAGCTCATCTAAGCGCCCCGGTTAAGCCGATCAAGGTTTGGGTTGGCAACGCCAGCTGGTATGGACCCGAGTTTGACGGCAAACTCACTGCCAACGGCGAGCGATTCAACGCCGAAAGCCTTACTGCAGCCCACCCCAGCCTGCCTTTTGGTTCCTGGGTACGCATCGTGAACCCCAGAAACGGCAAATTTGAGGTGGTGCATATTAATGATCGCGGTCCTTATCAAGAAGGGCGCGAAATTGATGTATCCTATCGCGTAGCCCGGAAGATTGGACTGATCAGTTCGGGGGTATCGCAGGTGCGGCTGGAACTGCTCGAAGTGCCGTCGAAGCGTACCCGCGCTGATGCGAATCCAAACTAGGACGTTTCGGGCAACGCGCGAACCTTGACCTTCGACGCCCATCCACGCAGCAGCCTGATCGTAGCCCTCGACTTTGATTCATTAGCAACCGCGGTAAAGTTCGCCAAGCAAGTGGCGGACGCAGTCGGCATGTTCAAAATCGGCAGCCAGCTCTTTACCAGCGCCGGGCCGGAAGCGGTGCGGCAGGTCGCGCAACTGGGTACGGGCATCTTCCTGGACTTGAAATTTCACGACATACCAAACACCGTGGCGGGCGCCGTGCTCGCCTCTGCGGCCATGCCTGGCGTGCAACTCGTCAACGTGCACGCACTCGGTGGCACCGCGATGATGCGCGCGGCAACGCAGGCCGTAAGCGCGGGAGTACCGATGGGCGCGGACCGCACGCGGCTACTGGCCGTGACCATCCTGACCAGCATGGATCAAAAAACAATGCGAGAAGTCGGCATTGGCGGCGCGCCGAAAGCGCGCGTCGTGAAGCTCGCGAAGCTTGCGCAAAAGGCAGGTGTCGACGGCGTGGTCGCTTCGGTCGAGGAAGCGAAAGCCATTCGCAAAGTGTGCGGCCGGGATTTTCTGATTGTAACGCCGGGTGTTCGTCCCAAAGATTTGAGCGTGGGCAAAAAAGATGACCAGTCGCGGACGGCGACACCGCGCGAAGCGATCAAAGCGGGTGCCGATTTCATCGTGGTTGGACGCCCGATCCTGTCGGCAGGCGATCCCCGCGCCGCCGCGCAAGAAATTGTCGAAGAAATCGCGGCGGCCAAGGGCTGACCGTTCCTGTGCGAAACTCCTTGCGCGAAGCGACCCATTCCGCGCATCTTCCGCGTAGCGGGATATTGACCTTGACCGTTCACTCTCATCTCCGATGACCAAAAGCATCATTGTCGGAACCGCCGGACATATCGATCACGGGAAATCCACGTTGATCGAAGCGCTGACCGGCACACATCCCGATCGCCTGGAAGAAGAAAAACGGCGCGGCATCACCATTGACCTCGGCTTTGCGTTCCTCGAAGCAGGCGAAGTGCGGTTTGGCTTCGTCGATGTCCCGGGTCACGAGCGCTTCGTGAAAAACATGCTCGCGGGTACTTCGGGAATCGATTTGGTGCTGCTGGTTGTGGCTGCGGATGAAGCTATCAAGCCGCAAACGCGCGAACATTTCGATATCTGCCGCTTGCTCGGCGTGCACCGCGGTGTAATCGCGCTCACCAAGGCCGATCTTGTCGATAACGACAGCCAGGAATTAGTGCGCATGGAGCTGGAAGAGTTTGTGAAAGGGTCATTCCTCGAGGGGGCGCCGATTATAGCGGTGAGCGCAAAGACCGGCGCTGGTCTGGCAGAGTTGCGCAAGGCCCTCGAACAGCAGGCGCGAACCATAACGGAAAAACAAACGGACCGCTATTTGCGGCTGCCCATCGATCGCTCCTTTGCGGTCAAAGGTTTTGGCACGGTGGTGACCGGGACGCTAATCGCCGGCCACATGGCTACTGGCGATGAAGTGGAGTTGTTGCCAGAGAAAAAGCTTTTGCGCGTTCGCGGCCTGCAAACGGGCGGAAAAACCGTCGAACGCGCCCAGGCCGGACAGCGCACGGCCGTGAACCTTTCCGGCATCGAACACACGGCCGTCGACCGCGGGATGGTAATCGCTGCGCCCGGACGCTTTGCCAAAACACGCCGCATCGATGTACGCCTCGAATTGTTGCCGGGTGCGCCGGCGCTGAAACATCGAACCAAAGTCCATTTTCACGCGGGCACCGCGGAAGCGAGCGCAGAAGTTTTGCTCCTGGAAGAACGCGAATTGCGCCCCGGCGAAGCAGCTTGGGCACAACTCCGTCTGCGAGACGAAGTTGTGGTTGTGCGCGGCGACCGCTTTATCGTCCGCCAATTTTCTCCGGTAATCACCGTTGGCGGAGGCCAAGTTTTGGATCCGCTGGCAAAGCGCCCCACGCGTAAGGATTCAGGCCGCACACGGTTCCTCGAAACGCTGGATCGCGGAGCGCGAGAAGACATCGTGCGCGCCATGGTCGAACGCAACATCCTGGGCATCGGAATGGAAGTGGTCATCGCGCGAACCGCATGGCTCGCCTCCGAAGTACAAGCGACCGCCGAAAGCCTCGCAAAGTCGGGAATCGTCCGCACCGTGAGCGCAGAGCCGCTGCTGCTCGTCGCCGAAACCACGTTTCAGGAAATCGCAAAAAAACTCCTCGCGCGCGTCGAAGCATTCCACAGGGAAAATCCCCTGCTGCCCGGCATTCCCCGAGAAGAGCTACGAGCATCCGCCGCCCGCCGCGTGCGCACGGAAACCTTTCGCGCCGCGCTCGAGGAATTGGCCAAACAAAACAAAGTAGGCTTACAGGGCGAACTGGTAAAAAAAGCCGGAACCGAAATCACCTTGACCCCGGAAGAAGCCCGCGCGAAACAGCAGATCGAGCAGGCCTTCGCCCAGGCAGGGTTGGCGGTGCCATCGGTAAAAGAAGTCCTGACCCAGTTGGCCGTCGAAAATCGCCGCGCGGAAAAAATTCTGCAAATTCTGCTGCGGGAAAAAGTGCTGGTCCGCGTCTCCCCTGAGCTCATTTTTCATCGCCACGCGCTCGCGCTGCTTCCCGCCCTGCTGCAAAATTACAAAAAATCCAAAGGCGAACGCATCGGCGTACCTACATTCAAGGACCTGGCGGGCGTCAGCCGCAAATATGCCATCCCCTTGCTGGAGTACCTGGACCGCCAGCGGTTGACGCGGCGTATCGGCGACGAGCGTGTTATCCTAGTGGACTGAGGAACATTGATTCCGGAGGAAAACCGCGCGAATTTGCCCGAAGCTACCGGGCAGCCGGAGAATCGAAAACGGAGCGGAGATTTGTATGGGTGAATTTAGCGTATTTCATTGGCTCGTAGTACTGGCGATCGTCCTGATTTTCTTTGGCGGCCGGCGTATCCCGGAAGTCATGAAGGGTTTGGGCGAAGGCATTCGCAGTTTCAAGGACGGCATAGCGGGCGGCACCGCAACCGCAACGGCACCCGCGCCGGCTCAGCCAACCACGCTCGCGGCACCCGCTGGAGTTGCGGCCAAGCCCGGCCACGGCCAGGTTTCCATCAACTGGAATCCCAGCACCGGCGCCAGCAACTATAACGTGAAGCGCTCGGGAACAAGCGGCGGCCCCTACGCACTGATCGCTTCGACGGCTGCCGTCAGCTACTCCGACGAAGGATTGGCCAACGGCACGTATTATTACGTCGTCGCTGCCGTCGGTCCCTACGGCGAGAGCGCGCATTCGATCGAAGTCAGCGCCACCACAGCGTAAGGCACAACCGCTCACAAGCAAATTCCAGTCAAACCTGCGCGAGCCTTCTTCGCTTCGCGCCCCTGCCTATCTCCCCATTTTGTTCACCCCGCAATTGTGTCCAAAAAGTTATCTTGGCCCGGTCACGCCTCGACACAGCTGCTCCTTGGGTCAGTTGAGGGAGCGCAACTATTTGCCCAAACTTGGGTATTACAGGTAACCCCGGGAACAGATTCAGAAAGAAAAAAGGAGACAGGTCATGAGCTTCAAAATTTCGAAGTGGACCATACTGCCCGCAGCGGTGCTGTTGCTGGGTACGGTGGCCTTGGCGCAAGATTCCTCATCGGGCAGTTCGTCTTCTGCCGCCAGCTCCGGCACGCCAGCCAGCACAACGGCGAAGCCAGGCGAAGTCGCCGAGCGCAAGGAAAATCAGCAGGACCGCATCGCCAACGGCGTGAAGAGTGGCCAATTAACGGCCGGCGAAACGGCCAACCTCGAAACCAAGGAAGCGGCCATCAATGGCGAAACGCGCGCGGACCGTGCCGCCAACGGCGGCAAGCTCACCGCAGCGGAAAAGCAGCAAGTGAACCAGCAGCAGAACCACCTTTCCAATCAAATCTACAATGACAAGCACAACGCCAACACCGCGCACTACGGCAACAATCAGGTGGGACAGCGCCGCGAGAACCAGCAGGATCGCATCGCGCAAGGCATCAAGAGCGGCCAACTGACGGCCGGGGAAACTTCCAAACTCGAAAATCAGCAGAAGAATATCAACCAGCAAGTGAAGGCGGATCGCTCGGCGAATGGCGGAAAGCTGACGCCTGGCGAAAAGCAGCAGGTCAACAAGGAACAGAACGGCGCATCGAAGAACATTTACAACAAGAAGCACAACGCAAAGACGCAAGGCAGCAAGTAAAACAAAAAATCAGAGAAGTCCAGACACGAAGCGCCCCAACCGCCGGGGCGCTTTTTATTTGTGGGCGCCGAACCTACCGTGATCAGGATTCCTGTTCGGCAGACCAGCCAAGTTCCTCGAGGGTCTTGACCAGCCGCGCCAAGGGAAGACCGACCACGTTGAAATAACAGCCCTCAATCCGCGGAATATAGCGCCCCGCATAGCCCTGAATGGCATACCCGCCAGCCTTGTCGAAGGGCTCGTCCGTCGCCAGATAGAGCGAAATTTCATCGCGTGTCAGCGGGGCAAAGGTAACGAGGGTGGTTTCGACAAACTGCCGCCGGTCCATTTCGGGCAGACGAATCAGAGAGACGCCAGTGACGACCGAGTGCGTGCGCCCGGAAAAAAGCTGGAGCATGCGGCGCGCATCGTCGGTTGACCGCGGCTTGCCGAGCACCTGCTCGTCAACAACCACAACGGTGTCCGCGGCAATCAGGATCGCGGGTCCAACGGCGCGCGCGGAGACCAGTTCCGCTTTGGCGTTTGCCAGGCGTTCGACCATCTGTTGCGGCGTTTCGCCGGCGTACGGCGTTTCGTCGACGGCGGAAGAAAGCACGGAAAACGAAATGCCGGCATCGCGCAGAATTTGCGCGCGTCTCGGCGACGCAGAGGCAAGAATCAGCTTCATCAACTTGTACTCGCGGCCAGAATACTACACACCCGCCAAAGTGTAAGCTGTGCTTTAGAGCAGAATACGGCCATGTCGCTCGAGCAGGCGTAGAAGGATCGAAAAAACCTGCCGCGATCCGGATTCCAGAGCGAGGCGTAACACCAATACCGTTTTGAAGCGCGCCGCCTCAGCGTTGTGTCTAAAGCGAACGTGCGCGGCGAAAGGAACTAATCGCGAAGAAGATAAAGAGCAAAGAGACGGCGACGGAAATTGCAATCAGCCAGTGGGCCACGTCCCTCGTCCAGGCACGAAAGGCGGAATTCAGCCAGGCAAACGCCAGAATCGCGAAGACGGCGCCGACCGTTTCGTAGAAAAGCTGTTTCAGCACGCGCCAAAGCCGCTTGAATCCGCGCGGTTCCGGCAAACCGGGAGGCGTGACGGCCCTAGACATAAGGGAATCTTAACGCAGCGGAAGCGCTGCCGCGAACAGCGTCCCGGCCGCACGGACAGGGGGATCAGGGGCTATGAATGGATTGAAGACAACGGCAAAAGGTCAGCTTGTATCAAATAAAGCGTAGGCCTAAAATCAGGCTTAGTGGTACTGGGGGAACCGGCCTTGCAACTTGACGATCACCTCAAGAACCTTCTGCGCGAGCTTGGGCACGCCATCAATGACACCGTGTCGGAGTCGGAACGCATCACCGGTGCGATAGCCGGGGTGCGCGCGCATGGCTACGACATCGTGCTGAAGCTGGACGCTACGATCGGGTTGGCTAGAAGGGATGGAAGTGAGATGCCAAAAATGACCACGCAGGACCGCCGCTTTCTGGAATCTCTGCGCATCCAGGTGGACCAGGAATCGTTGGACCAGGAAGCGGACAAGAGGCAGCCATCGCGGCTTACCATGACTCCGCAGGACGTGCGTTTCCTGAAGTCATTGCGAATCGCCACGGACGATATCGAATGAAAAAGTTTTTCGCGATCGCGGCGGTTTGCGGGCTGGGAATGACCGTGCTCGGCACGCTCGCCGCTTCTCGTGTCGCGGCGCAGGATCCCATCCTGGTGCCGGTCATCATCAGCGAACTAGAACCCGTCGTCGCTAACACCGTAGCGCCGATTGTCGTCAAGGCCTTGACGCCGAAGCCGAAAGTGGCCCCAGGGCTCGAGAGATTCGAAGGCTACATCGTGCACGCGAATATCGCGCAGGTTACGGTCCGCGCCAAGGGCAACGACATGGGCATTCAGACCTTCGCGCTGAATCAAACGGTCTCCGCGCAAATGCAGAGAATCGTGGACCAGGGCGGTTACCAGTATGGCGACAAGATCACCGTGTACTACGATCCCTCGTCGCACACCGCGGTAAAAATTAAAGGTAAACCTTCGCGACCCCTGTAGATTCCGTGGGAGCTATGTTGCGCCTTCCCGCCGTAGCCGGTCAGTTTTATCCCGGCAATCCGCAAGAACTTGCCGCGCTGGTCGAACAATACACCAAAGAAAGAAAAACGCAGGAGAAGCTAAAGGTACGAGCCTGCTTGGTGCCTCACGCGGGCTACATGTATTCGGGCGCGGTCGTCGGAGCAGTGTTCGCGAGAATCCTTTTGCCCGCGAAAATTCTGCTGCTGGGAGTGCGCCATTATCCACGGGGAGAAGCGCTGGCGATTGTTTCCGGAGGTGCATGGCGAACGCCGCTCGGAGATGTGCCGGTTGCAGCATCTCTTGCAGCGCGTTTGCGGGCTGCGTGCCCCGCGCTGCGCGAAGATGCCGTAGCGCACAGCCGCGAACATTCGCTCGAAGTGGAGCTGCCCTTCTTGCAACTGCTCGACCCAGGCTTTTCGTTTGTGCCCATAGCGATCGGCACGCTGCGCTATGACGATCTGCGCGAAACAGGCGAGGGCCTTGCGCGAACAGTCGAAGAATCATCCGAGGACATTTTGATCGTTACTTCCTCCGATATGAATCACTACGAAGACGACGAAACCACTCGGAGAAAAGACCGCAAAGCCATCGATTGCCTGTTGAATCTGGACCCCAAAGCGCTCTTCGAAGTTTGCCGCAACGATAGAATCTCCATGTGCGGCCTCGGCCCGGCCATCGTGATGTTAACGGCGATGAATCATCTCGGGGTGACAAAGGCGGAACTGGTAGGCTATCGAACCTCGGCCGACGTTAGCGGAAACCGGCAGGAAGTGGTCGGCTACGCAGGCATGATTTTCCGGTAAGCCCTGCGCCACCTTCCCGAGGTTGTACGCCAAAAAACAAACGGCTCGCCACCGTTTGCGCGAGCCGTTCTGATCCCATGGATGTCGAAAGGGGTTAGTGATGCCCTCCAGCGGAATGCCCGCTCGGGGCAACTGTAGTTGATGGAGAGGAATTCGTGGAAGTTCCCGGATTGGCCGCGCTTCCCCCCCACAAAGCGCTACTGGAAGAACCGTGACTGGAACTCGGTGGCGACGGCGGTGAAATGTGCGGACGCGACGGCATGTTTGCGCCGCGCGAAACCGGGGGGGACTTGCGTTCCCATTAGGCGCGCGAGCAACCGAGGACTTCTCTACCGGTCCCGAGCCCGCGTCCGATTCCTTCGCTTCCTCCGTCACGGCTTTCCGAGCGCTATTGCCGTTCACGAAGCGATGCTGCGTCGCATCGTACACGATCGAGGAATCGCGGCTCAACGTAACCGGCCGGCTGCCGGAATTCCCAGACAGAATCGTGCGAGACACGCGCAGCGGTTGCGCGGCAGGCTCCAGAGAGGCGGCCGAAAGAGCGCCGCGCGGAGGGTTCTTCACGACTGACCATTTTTCCCCCGCGGCGGCGGTCGTCGGCGTGGCCTCAAGCGTATTTCCGCGCACGGTGTAAATCCCCTCGGCCAGATTGATCGGCGTCTTGCCATGCACATCAGCGGGATTGAGCGGCACCAGGCCCGTGGTTGTGCCGTTGCGCACCCAAACCGCCGTTATCGGGTGATAGGAAAGCGGCGCACCGCTGGCAAAGCCCGTCGGTGTCCACAACCATCCGTAGGCAGGACTGAAAATCCAACCGCCGTAGTGATACGGCAACCAGCCCCATGGCGCAGAACCTATGAAATTCCAGCCATAGAACGTATCGAAATACCAATTGCCGAATCCGAACGGATTCCAACCGAAGCCTGCGCCGTAAGGCTGCCAGCCATAGCCGTAACCCGCTACATTGTAAAAGGAGCCGTAATTGTACAGATCGGCGAAGCCCGAAGTGTAATCCGGCGAATTGACATACTGGCTGGTGTAGGTGGTCGCCGTGGCCACGCTGTCGATGCGCCCGGAAACCCACTTATCGAAATCGTCGTCTTCGCCGGAACGCGCCACCAGCGGTGTCCCGCCGTTGCGGATGTTGACGGAATAGGATTGGCCCTTTTCAAGCGCCTTGGAAGCTTTCTCGCGCAGCACGTTGACCTTGCCCAACTCCACGCTCACATTGCTGCCATCGTCATAATTGTCCAGGCGGAAGCGCGTGCGCCCGCTTGCTTCCACGCTGAAATCCCCTCCGGTCACGCTGAAGTAATCGCCTTCGGCCGGATGTACATAAAAAATCGCGCTGCCCTGCCGCAAGATCAGCCGGGTGATGCGCGCGCCGCTGTCCAGCGACAAATCGTAAAACTCCATCACGGTGTTGGCGCTCAGGAACGCCATGGCTCCGTTCTCGAATTCCACTTCCGCCCGGCCATTCGCATCTGTCCCGACGGCGTAACCCTCGCGAATCGGCAGATTCATCGGCGCAATTTCCCAAACGGCCTTGGAATCGTCCAGCGAGTCTTTATGAAATTCATGCGTGAAGCGCACGTCGCCCTGCACCAGGCTCAACCGCACAATACGGGCATGGCTCGCATCGGCCAGGGCAGGCGCAGTCGTCAAACCGGAAAGCGAAGCGATAAACAGAAAAATGGAGAGCAAGGACAGCGATTTCATGGGGCACCTCAAGGTGCGCGGGACCTGCAGCTTAGACGATAGCGCATGTCCACGGGTTGCGTTAAAGAAAAATGGCTCGGCGCTGGCGCGAAGGCACGTACCCCTCCTAGCCAAGTGCCATCCTGCGCCGGCAGGCCACGCAGAGGCCCGAAGATTAGCCAGACCGATGCCGATCCTAAGAATTATTCATCGGCAAGTTATTGACAACATATGGGTTAATCGCCAGCTTCCGTGTCCATGGGATTCTCGCCGCCTCTAATAGTTTCCCGATCGAAAGTGATATGATTTCGAACTCATGGCGAAAATTGCAACGCGCGTTTCCTTCCTGACCGGCGAAGGCGCTCTCGCCGTCTTCGCGCGCGCCAAGGAACTGGAAAAACAAGGCCGCTCCATCATTCACCTGGAGCTCGGCGAACCGGATTTTCATCCCGCCGCACCGGTGGTGGATGCGGTGCGCGCGGCCGTAGCCAACGGCCACGATCGCTACGTAGCCACGCGGGGCATTCCGCCGCTGCGCGCAGCCATCGCGGAATACCTGCGACGCACGCGCAGATTGCAAGTCGAAGCCGAACAAGTCCTGGTCGCACCCGGCTGCAAAATGGCGTTGGCGCTGACGATGATGGCGCTCGTCGAGCCGGGCGATGAAGTGCTTTACCCCGACCCCAGCTTTCCCATTTATCCTTCCTTGACACGCGGCCTCGGCGGCAAAGCCGTTTCCTACGCCCTGTGCGAACAAAATCAATTTCAACCGGACGTGCGGGAGATTGCTGCGAGCATCACGCCGAAAACCCGCGTGCTTATCTTCAATTCACCAAACAATCCCACGGGCACGGTCTTTGGCGAAGCCGCGCTCGGAGCAATCGCCGAGCTCGCGAAAAAACACGACTTGTGGGTGATCGCCGACGAAATTTATGCCCGCATCCTGTTCCGCGGTGAATACAAATCCATTTGGGCGATTCCCGGAATGGGCGAACGCACCGTCATCATCGATGGATTCTCGAAATCGTTTGCCATGACCGGATGGCGCCTGGGTTACGCCGTCGCGCAAAAGCAGGTGATCGATGCGCTGGACCTGCTGGTGCTGAACACCTTCACGTGCACGGCAGAATTTTCGCAAATTGCGGCTATCGAAGCGCTGGAAGATTCGACAAAAGCGGTCCCGGCTATGGTGGAGGAATACCGACGCCGGCGCGACGTGTTCGTCGAAAGGCTGAACAAAATTCCGGGATTCCGTTGCCAGTCGCCCGACGGCGCGTTCTACGCCTGGGTGAATATTGCAGAGACCGGCAAGTCCGCGGAAGAAGTGCAAAAAATCCTGCTGGAAGAAGTGGGAGTGGCGGCCATTGCCGGAGCTGCGTTCGGTGCGCAAGGGAAAAACTACGTGCGCTTTTCGCTCGTCAGCGCCACAAACCTGCTCGGAGAAGCGCTCGACCGCATAGAGCGCGCCACGGTGTACTGGCGCGCCATGGCGCCTCGCTGACGCAATCGTTCGCATCAATTTTGTTTTGGGGAGAATCGTCGCTATGAATCCTCTGCTGCGGGTGGGACTC
Source organism: Candidatus Acidiferrales bacterium (assembly GCA_963742325.1). Classification (GTDB taxonomy): domain Bacteria; phylum Acidobacteriota; class Terriglobia; order Acidiferrales; family UBA7541; genus Acidiferrum. The sequence continues at coordinate 352,140 of CAVULB010000003.1, forward strand.
GGCCTGACCTTGGCCGCCGGAATGGCATTTTCCGCCGCTGGCCAGGCGCGGCCGTATCCCTCGCGCGATGTCAGGAAGACATACGAACGTTTACTAAAGCAAATTGACGCCATGCCGATGTACGACAATCACGCGCATCCGGGATTCGCCGACGACACGGACGTCGACGCCATGGCCGCGCCGCCTGACGGAAGCTCCACGCTGCGGCTGCGCCAAGACAATCCCGAATTCGTCGCCGCCGCCAAAGCCCTGTTCGCCTATCCCTACGACGACTTCGAGGCGCAACACGCGAAATGGCTCGCGGACAAGGCTAAAGCAGCAGAACAGGCGGGCGGCGTCGCGTATTTCGACACCATCCTGGACAAGCTCAACGTCGACATTTGCCTCGCCAATCGCGCCATGATGGCACCGTACCTCGATCCCAAGCGGTTCCACTGGGTGTTCTTCGGTGATTCCTTTTTCTTCCCGTTCGCGAACACGCAGCAGACCGCCAGCACTCCGGATATGGGGGTCTACGTTCCGCTGCAGGAGAAAATGCTCAGCCGCTACAAGAAGCAGGAAGGCGTCGACGGCCTGCCGAACGATCTTGCCGGCTACGAAGATTTCGTCCGCCGAACCATGGCGGACAATCAGCAAAAGCATGGCGGCGTAGCCATCAAGTTCGAAGCTGCGTATTTTCGCACGCTGCACTTTTCCGATCCGCCTCGCGAACACGCCGAAGCCATCTATAACAAATATCGCGGCGGCGGTGTTCCCACACCTGCCGAGTATCGCGAATTTCAGGACTATATTTTTCGCGTGATGGTCGACGAGGCCGGCAAGCTTCAGCTCCCGATGCATTTCCATTCCGCCGTCGGCATCGGCGATTATTTCAGCCTGCGCAACGGCAATGTGCTCAACCTCGAAAACGTTTTGCGCGATCCGCGCTACAAGAACGTTACCTTTGTGCTGCTCCACGGCGGCTGGCCCTACGAGCGCGAAGCGGCGCTGCTCACCGCTGTGAAGAATGTTTACCTGGACACTTCCTTCCAGTCCGAAATGCTCTACCCCGCGCAGTTCAAGGACGTGCTGAAACAACTGCTCACGCTGTTTCCCGATAAGATGATGTACGGCTCCGATGCCTTTCCCTTCAACGAAGCGCTGGGCGCGGAAGAAGGTTTCTGGCTGGCTGCCCGTACCTCTCGCACCGCACTGGCGGCCGCGCTTGCGGAACTCGTGGAGGAAGGCGCAATCAGCGAAACGAAAGCGCTCGAGCTTGCGCGAAATTATCTGCACGACAACGCCGCACGGCTTTATGGAGACCTCAAGAAATGACCGCAAAACCCGCTTGCAAATACATTCCCTGGAGTAGCGTCGAGCACGAAAAACTCAACGACCTGATCGGCCGGGAAATGGTGGTCGGCGACAATCTGATGCTGGCTCGCGTGTTCCTGAAAAAAGGAGCGCACGTGCCGGAACACCATCACCACAATGAGCAAGTCACCTACATCCTCGAAGGGGCGCTGAAATTTGCCATCGACGGGCAGGAAATTGTCGTGCGCGCCGGCGAAGTGCTGTGCATTCCTCGAAACATGCCGCACGAAGCCTGGGCTCTTGAAGACACGCTCGATCTCGATGTCTTCCATCCCCCGCGCGAAGACTGGCTCAATAAATCCGATGATTACCTGCGCCTGGGCATCCCCAGAAAATAGCGGGCCGCCACCTGTTCGATCAGAGTGTCGAGGCTTCGCTCGTGCGGCTCAGTGTTTCTTGCTGGGATCGTCGTTCGGATGGACGTAATTGAATTGCAGCGGCGATTGGCCGTGGACCTGAACGACAACCTCTCCGCTGGCCATCGCAAAGTGATGCATGCTGGGATCGAGATAAGCAAAGCTTCCGGCGGGAAACGTTGCCATTTTGCTTTCCTCGAACTGGTCTCCCATGCCCACCTTGAACGTGCCCGACACGACGGTCACATTTTCGCGGTTGGGATGCCAATGGGGCGCAATGCGGTAGCCGTCCGGCATCTTTAACCGCACGGTGTAATCGCCGCTGGCGGCGCCGGGATTGCCCTCGAGGACGGCAAGCTGAGCGCCCGCCGGCACGAACGCCGGTGCCGGGCCGTACGGCATGGTATCGGGAGTGAATGCATTCATCTCTGGCGCCGTGGTCCGGGCGCCAATGGTCGAGACGACGCCGGTTGCGGCCAGGAGCGCAGCCAGCAACAGCGAAAGATTTCGTTTCATCGGGTTCCCCTCCGTGCACAAAACTTCATCGCCCAGCATCCTCCTCCATCGCGAAGTTGTTTTCAATTGTGGGCAGATAACTTTTATCTATCTTTTTTCTATCGTCGTAAGCTGTTCAATCTTGGAGGATAATACGCGGAAGAGTGGACTATGGGTGTTAGAAAACAAGCCGCGGCCGGAATCGAGCTGGACCTCGGTCGCTACGAACTGCGCCGCCATGGGCGGCGCCTAAAGCTCGAGCGAAAGCCCATGGAGCTGCTCATCTTCCTCGTCAGTCGAAGAGACCAGCTGGTTTCCCGCGACGACATTGTGAAGAAGCTTTGGCGTTGCGACCTTTTCGTCGAAACCGAACCGAGCATCAACAACACCGTCCGAAAAATCCGTGCCGCACTGGGCGACAACCCGGCCAAGCCGCGCTTCCTCGAGACCGTGGTCGGCAAAGGGTATCGATTCATCGGCCCGCTTCGCGTGATTGACGCGCGCTTCCCGCAAGCGAATCCCGAATCGCCGCAAACCGGACACGGTCCGGCATACGCTACAGCGAGAAGCAATCAGCCATCGCTCGCCGTGGTTCCCTTGTTGCCTTTCGGAAACGCTCGGGACGATCACGGTGTGTGCCTGGGTTTTGCCGACGGCCTGCTCGCGCGCCTCGCGAATCTCGAGGGCGTAAATGTTCTGCCCACTTCCGCGGTGCTCGATTTACCGCCGAACCTGTCCGTCCCCCATGTCGCCGCGCATCTCGGTGTGCGTTTCCTAGTGCACGGAGCGATCCGCGAATCGAAGGGACAATGGCACCTGTCGCTCGAAATGTTTGACACGGAGCTGCAAAGCGCTTGCTTCAGCCGGAAATGCACTCTTGACGCGGACCGCGTGTGCGATCTCGAAGACGAACTCGCCCGGCAAATTGCCAAGACGCTGAATCGTCCTCTCGGCCGGCCGCAACTCGAACGTCGCCCGCGCTACAGCAAGGATCCCTTCGCATATGCGGAATTCATGCGTGGTTACCGCCTCAGTTCTTCTGGGGATTCCGCGTTGCTCGACGAAGCTGCGAACTGCCTGAGCACGGCGGTCGCCCGCGATCCCGCCTTCTCCCTCGCCCATGCCACGCTTTCCTACGTCTGTGCCACGCGCCACTTCGAATTTGATCCGGCGAGCTTGTGGCTCGAGAAAGCGGAATTTCACTGCCGCCGCGCCCTCGAAGTGGATCCGGACTTAGCCGAAGGTCATGTTGCCAAGGCCTTCCTGCTCTGGGGACCTTCGAAGAATTTTCAGCATTTGGAAGCGCTTGCCGAATTGCGGCACGCGCTCGCCCTGCAGAACAATTTGCCGCACGCCTACAACCGCCTGGGCACCATTCTGGCGCATATCGGATTGCTTGATCATGCCCGGGAAATGTATGAGAAAGGGCGCGTATTCCATGCGCAAAAGGCTATCAGTCATAGCATCGCGCAAGTTTATATCTGGAATCGGGAGTACGATCTGGCGCGCGAAGAAATTCGGGCGTGGCGCGCGGAAAATCCCGGCAACAAATATCCGGTATATTTTGCCCCGCAGCTGGCCATGCTGACCGGCGACTGGAAGGAAGCGAAAGTCCTGCTCGAGGAAGCAATCCGGCTTTTGCCCGAAGAACCGCTCACGCTAAGTCTCCAAGGCCTCTTCCATGCCCTGACGGGAAAACCGGAACAGGCACTGCAATGCGTCAGCCAAGCGTGCGCGATCCCCAAATCGTTTGGCCACGCCCATCATACGTATTATCAAGTTGCCTGTATTTTCGCGGTGCTAGGCCGCGAAACCGCGGCCTTCGAATGGCTGGAACGCAGCGTCAGCACGGGATTTGCTTGTTGGCCATTTTTCCTGAAAGATCCGTGCCTCGAGAATTTGCGCGATCTCGCGGAATTCGAAGTGCTGGTCAGTTCACTGCAGGCAAAATATCCAGACCATCTCGGGATGCTTTAGTGTGGACTGCCAGCGGCTTGCCGCGGTTTTTAGCCACAAAGTTCAGCCACACAAACGACCCGGCTACCAGCTGTTAGTTAGCGCTTTGCCAGAAATGTACCGACAACGTTGGCGCAAGCCTCCACAAATTCCTGCTCGCTCTTTGAAAAGGTGTCCGTAAAATAACTTTCGATATCGAGCTCAGCCGCAAGCTTTTTCTCCAGGAAAATGGGCACCACAATTTCGGATTTCACCAGCGAAGATCCCGCCAGATAGCGCGGATCCTTGGTCACGTCATGCACCACCACAACCTTCCCGCTGGTAGCCGCCGCGCCGCAGAGCCCCGTGTTGACGGTAAAACGCGCGTTGGGAGTAAAGCTCCCGACGAATGGCCCGACGATCAAATATCCAGCATCGGCCGGATCGACCAGATAAAAGCCAACCCAGTTGTAGCGCGTCATCGTTTCATGCAGGCGTTTCGCGACGCGTTCCATCAGCGACTGCGCTGCAAGAGACGTCTGCGCAAAAGTTTGCAGTTCCTGCAGGAGTTCTCGCTGTGCCGGCGTCATCGTGCCACCTCGAATCGAGCTGCGGGGAGTCTCGGAAATTGCGAACCGTTGCGTTCCCATCAGTGTACACGAACGAATTGATGGCAATCCGTGGTTGGGACGACAAGCGAACGCAAAAGTAAGATTAGTAGATGCCGTGAGAGCTGCCGACGGGTTCCACGGTTCCTTTGACCACGCGCAAGCCGTAGCGATCGGCTTCGCCAGACCACTCCTTCAGTTCGAACCGTTTTCCCGGCTGCACGCGCTCGACCGCAACGCCTGCAAACGTCAGCGGCTGACCATAAGCGCACACAGCGGGCGGTTTGCTGGCCTCGAGAAAATAGACCGGGCCTTCACCGATCACGCGCGATTTTCCGTCCGCTTCAACGAGCAATGCCGCATTCTCGTCGACAGCAATAGCGCGAATTTCCTTGGCCCATCCATCCTGCAGCACGCGAGCCATGAACACCAGCAACCGGCCCATGCGATCGCGTTTGACGAAATGCGTATCCGTAATCGTGGCGGCAAGCGGGGCAATCCGCAGGAAATCGCGCGCGAGCGTCACCTTGTTGCCATAAGGATTCGCGAGCGCTTCCGGCGAATGAATCGTATCAATCATCGAAGAAAACGAAAATTCACCAAGAATCGCGAGTCCGGCGCTCGATCCGCCGATGGGCTTGCCCGCGGCGATGTGGCCATTGAGCGCCGCTTCTACTGGCGTGTCCTGCCAGTAGCGCAGGTAATCGGATTGATCGCCACCGGCAATGAAAATACTCTCCGCTTGCTCGATTATTTTTACGACCTCGGGATCGCTCGCGTCGTTGCGGCTGAAAAAGGAAAGCGTGGCTGCGGAATTCAGGGGGCAAATCGCGCGGATTTTCGCGTCTTCCGTCTTTAAGTAGTCGTCCTCATCGTTTGCGCTCAGCACCAGAAAATCTCCGCCATTGGCGCGCTCGCACAGGAATTGATACGCAGCATCCGGTTGCGACCCGCCGCCGAGGAGAGCGAAGCCCGCTCGCGGCAGCACTGTCGAATCCTCGGTATTGCCGGCGCGCAGATATTTCCATTTGGCGTTTAGAGATGGCACGAACAGAAACAGCAACGAGAGCCAGCACCATAGCAGCGGCCCGTTCGCGCGCATGCCAAGCAATTGACCACGGACGCTACCCGGTGTCACCAGATCTTGCACGATTGCTCGCGCACCATCCCATCACCCTTCTTGCAGCCAAACGCCTTGGCGAACGCTGCCATGTTCGAGAGCGGCCCATTGGCGCGGAATCTTGCCAGCGGGTGCGGATCGGTGTTGGTTTGCAGCCGTGCCGCCTCCGCGCGTTGGTTCGTGCCCCATACCTGCGCCCAAGCGAGGAAGAAACGCTGCTCCGGCGTGAACCCGTCAATCTCTTGCGGCCGCTTGCCCGCAATCGATTTTTCGTATGCGGCATAGGCGATCGAAAGCCCGCCCAGGTCGCCAATGCTTTCGCCCAGCACCAGCTTGCCGTTCTGGTGCAGGCCAGGCTCCACTTCGTAGCCGTTGAACTGGTTGACCACGCAATCGCCGCGCTCGGTAAAGTTCTTGCGGTCGTCCGGCGTCCACCATTCCTGCAGATTGCCTTTGCCGTCAAACTTCGATCCCTGGTCGTCAAACCCGTGGCTGATTTCATGCCCGATCACCGCGCCCATGCCGCCATAATTCACCGCGTCATCGGCGTTGGGGCTATAGAAAGGCGGCTGAAGGATTCCCGCGGGAAAAACAATTTCATTCATGCTGGAACTGTAATACGCGTTCACTGTGGGAGGCGTCATATTCCATTCCGTGCGGTCCACAGGCTTGCCGATTTTCGCGACCTGCCGGGCAAATTCAAATTCCTCGCTGCGCCGCAGGTTGCCCGAATAGGATGTGCGATCGATCTGCAGTTTCGCATAGTCCCGCCATTTGTCGGGATACCCGATTTTCACCGTGAACGCTTGGAGTTTTGCCAGGGCTTCTTTTTTCGTTTCCGGCCCCATCCAGGAAAGCGTGGGAATATCCTCGCCGAGCGCCGCCACCAGGTTGTTCACCATTTCCTTCGCGTGGGCCTTGGCCGCCGGCGGGAAATATTTGTCCACGTACACCTGGCCGAGCGCCTCGCCCAGATTACGGTCCGTGGATTGCACGCAACGCTTCCAACGCGGCAGAATTTCCTTCGTGCCGGTCAGCTTCCGGTCATAGAAATCGAAATTCTCATTCACAAATCGCTCCGGCAGTCCCGGCGCACTCGCGTGAAGCACATGCCAGCGCAAATAAACTTTCCAATCGGGAAGAGCAACGCTGGCAAGCTGCTCATTCATGGCCTTGAAAAATTCCGGTTGACGTATATTCACCTGCTCGACTGCGGGCGAACCTACCTCCTGCAGATAATTTTCCCAGGGCCAGTCGGGCGTGAGCGTGTTCATGTCTGCCAGCGCCAGCAAGTGATAATTCTTCTCGGGATCGCGCAGCTCGACGCGCGTCCGTGAAGCCTTGGCCAGGGCGGTTTCGATCGTCATCACCGTCTTGGCCTCGGCGGCGGCCTGGTCCGGAGCGTCGCCCGCAAGCGCGAACATTTTGGCCACGTGCCGCTCGTAATCCACGCGCAATTGTTTTGATTTTTCGTCGTCGCGAAAATAGTAATCGCGGTCGGGCATGCCTAGGCCGCCCTGGCTGGCTTGCGCGACCATCCGCGCGCTGTCTTTAATGTCCTGGCCAGAGGAGAAACGAAACAGCACCCCGGCGCCCTGTTGCTGGAGCTTCGCGATCGCGGCGTCCAGAGACTTGCGGTCGGAAATTCCGTCGATGACATGCAGCTCGCCGGCCATGGGCCCGAGCCCGGCCGTCTCAATCGCCGCCGTGTCCATACAGCTTGCGTAAAAGTCTCCGATTTTTTGCTCATTCGAACCGGCCGGGGCATGCGCTTCGGCGGCGGCTTCGAGAAGCGTGCGCATGGCCGTGAGATTGTTGTCGCGAAGCTGCATGAACGTGCCCCACGTCGAATATTGCGGCGGAATGGGATTCGCTTTCATCCAGCTGCCCATGGCGAATTCATAGAAGTTGTCGCACGGCTTGCAGGAGCGGTCGAGATTGCTCAGCGAAAATCCCCAGGAAGGCGCGTCGCCTGCCGCCCGGGCGGCCACATGCGAGAGAAAAAGCAGCACAACCGCCAGAGCTACGACCGTTCCAAATCCAAGTAAGATTCGCAATCGTTTCCGGTTCACGATTCGCCCCCTTGTTGATCTGAGCGCGGGAAAATGATCTTGAAACCAGCAGGAACCAGCGCAAAAAATGGCTAGCGGAATTCTAGCAGAAGGCGCAAGCGAGCGCAGCCGCGCCGCTATTTGCCGGGACGAGCTGCTTTAAAGGCGCTTGTCCAAGTAGACGGCGGAAGTGAGCGGTGGCGGTCAATGACAATCCGCCGAGGACTATATACTCGCGATTCAGATTCATCACCAGCTCCGGCAAATAATCCTTGAGGATCTCATGGCCCTCTCTGCTTGCCACGACCGAATCTCGAAGGTCGCCCAAACATTGCCATTCAAATGGCCTGTGGCTTCGCGGAGACTTTACCGCAGGAGACCAGATTCGAAAGCCCTACGGCTTAACCTGATCACACGCCTGATGTTATTTCACTCTCGTCGCTCCACCTGCCGCCACCATTGCCGCAAAATCCCTCAAAAGCGTGTCGGCTGCCCGGCACCGGCCCCTTTGAATTTTTTCCACACCCGCAGACCGTCTGGGTATCTAACCAGACTATGTCGGATGCCGCACTACGTGGTATCATGCACTCTTCCAGATTTATCGTTTCGACAAAGCAGTCGAAACCCAGCCCCTAGAACTCGACTTCGTCGAACCGAGTGCCTAAGCGGAGGTGAACTATGATCCTCGCCGAACGCCTTCGGACCCTGCGCCAAGAGCAGCAACTTTCTAGGATGGATGTCGAGATTTTGGCGGGTCTGCCGCAAGGTTGCCTGTCCCGAGTCGAAAGAGGTCTGCTGGTGCCTACCATCGAAACCCTCGATGAGTTGGCTTCCGTGCTTCATGTCCCACTATCTCGCCTGTTCTACTCCAGCCAACATTCACTCGTGTTTCCGAACCTGCCGGACAGGCTGACTGCCGACGATATCGTCTTTGGAAGCAAGTGTCCCGACGAAAAAACTGCTGTGGTCATTCCAATCCGCAAGCGCCGCGAACATTTTTAATGAGCGAAGAAACTTGCCCTTTTTGGAAAACTGCGTCCACCCCTCTCGACAAGGATTCTTTTTCAGCCCCAAAACTATAAGTGTCTGTGACGAGAAAGACGGGTGTGTTGGGTAGTAGCCGCTTCACGGATTCAGCGACGAAGAGCCCATCCCCGGCACACATGTCGGTTTCGATAATTATGAGATCAGGGAGTAGTTGAAGCGCCTTCTCTATCGTTTGGAGGCCGATCTTTTCACAGCCGCAAACAACAAACTCGCATTGGGCATTGAGCGAATTCTGAATTTTCTCGCAAAATGCACGGTCACCACAGGTGATGAATATCCGTGGCATAATCCCCTTGGCCGGGGCAATACATAATCAATACGATGTCGTCATATAATGATTAATACGGTGTAGTCCGCAAAGTGGATATCAGGTAAACCCCGACAACAGGTTTGTGGAATCCCCGATGCCCCAGCAACGCCATCAGCTTCGTGAGCGATTACAGCTGGTCCGACCAAGAATTGACCCAAATGGAAGATCACCAGACAGGCCACACTTACTGTAACCGTTGAATCGCGATGGTACGGAATACAACGGCGGCAGATCCGTAGTTATTTTGCGGGCGTGCCGAGCGGCGGCAGGTAATCCTTCTCGTATTTCGCCAGGCTGACGTTCTGCCACTCCCCGTGGATGATGCCTGCGCGAATCTGCGCGGCAGTCTTGCCACGCCGGCTTTGCTCGTAGGAGTAAAACGCTTCTTTCTGGCAGATGTCGCAGCCGGAGCCATGGCTGCCGACAAAACAATCGAGCAAGCTGGCATGACCGTTGCTTCGGTCGCAGTGGCAATAGCACGGTTCCTGATACAAAACTTTTTTCACGCGCCCGGCCACCACATACGCATTGAAAACGAGCTTGTCACTGTAAATGGATGCCTCCATCGTGGGTGGCAATTCCCCTGTGGGCGGTTGGGCGTGAAAGGCGGGCACGGGTTCGCCGGGATTCGCGGCGCCGTGATCCATGCCGGACACCGGCTGCTGCGTTTGCGTGGCGGCGAATTGCGGAAGGATCAACAATGTCGCGCACAGACCAACAATCGCGAAAACACTTGCGAGTTTGCCCAGGTTTTTCATGTCATCCTCTTTCCACACGGTTTCGCCTGTCCATTCACTTTACGGCGAACCTGCCGCGAATTCCACTCGCGTGCCGGATCGCGCACCTGCAGCTACGTTTCAGAGCAAATGGACAACCGCGATCTTCACGGGTTGCAGCCGCGTGACGTCCATGATGTGCGATCCGTTCAGATTGTTTCCCTGGCTGTTCACGATGAAATAAAAATCGTCGCCACGAAGCGCCCCGGTCGTGGGCGTTGTCAGCAAATTCGCAAACACGGTGGTCTTCACGACGTGGAGACGGTCGGCAGCCAGTTGGAATTCCACGACGCGCGGCGTGCCAATGCCATTCTGCACCGCAACCAGGCTGCCTTTGTGCCAGTACAGTCCATCAATTCCCGCAAGCGTGTTGCGAGGGCCGGGATCCACTTCGGTGCTGGTCCCGGTTTTCAGGTCGATTTGTAAAACCCCTAACTGGTCGGCCACATACAAGGCGCTTTCCCCATCGGTCAGCGCGATTCCGTTAGGAGAGAGCATTGCACGCACCACCGGCAGTGGCGTGAAGCTCTTGTCCGTCGAACGAAAACGATAGACCACGTTTGCGAGCGAGTCCGTCAGAAAAACACTCCCGTCACGCAGCACCACAAGATCATTGAATATGTGTTTCCCATTGTCCGCCGGGGCATAGCGGCCGAGCAGCGCGCCGCCGCGATCGAAATGCAAAAGTTCGGACTTTCCCGCATCTGCGTCGGCCGAAGCGCTCCAGATCGTGCCGTCGGAGGGGCTGATGCGAATGCCGAGCACCGGCAGCAGGTGGTCGCGCGCCGCGGGAACAAAATCGTCGATCTTGCCGTCATGCGCGACCTTCAGAATTTTCGGGTGATACATGCTGCCCATGTACAGCGTGTCGTCGCCCGGATCGTATTCCAGTCCCTCCGGGAAAATGTCCTTTTGCGTGCTGGTGAAGGCGACGTGCGACTCATTCACGGCCGGAAAATCTTTGCGAACCTGCTCAACGATGTGGCGAAAATCGGAAGAAGTCTTGATGGCTGCGAAGGCGCTGTCCCCGGAAGGGTCGAAGCCCTCTTTGAACGCCACGCATTTCTGCAGGTCCTCGATCGCCGGAAGTATCTCTCGCAGGGAAGCTTTCGAAACTGCCAAAAAATAAAATATGGCGCCGGGATCCGGAGTCTTTCCCAGAAGATTTTCCGCCACCGCCATTTGCGCGCGAATTTCGGGCGCATCCGCGGGCTCGGCCGGCGCGCCGCGCATCTCTTCCTGATCTTGTGCGAAAAGTGTGAATGGTGCCGTCAGCGAGATAACCAGCAGGGTCACCACGACCGGGGCGGTTCGCTTGCGGGCAGAAAATATTTCGCGCAAAGCCCCCCCGTTTGCGGCTAGATGCCTTGACCTGCGGTGCGTTCCGGCGTATTCCACGCGATCAAGTCGGCTGGATCCACGCGGCCGATGGCCTGATCACCGCCTTGCCATTGCGGTTCGGTCCAGCGCCAAACGACGGCGCCAGAGAGTCCGGCGCTGCGGCATGTTGCCAGCGCGTCAAGCAACGAATAGTGCGGCCGCGAAACATCGCGCGCGGGGAGTTCGCCGAGCCACAAAGGTTTATCGAGCGGCGCCAGCGCGGCAAGCTGTTGCGCCAGGTCGCGGCGCGTTTCCGTTTCACCCGCGGGATAAAAATGCGCCTGGTAATAATCGAGACCCATCTCGCTCCACGCGCGCACCCACATCAGGCGAGCCGAACCAAGCGTCACCGGCACCTCCGCGAATTCGTGCACCGCCCGCGCAATTTCCTCGGCATACGCGCGAAAGTCGGCGAATTTCAGTTTCGCCTCGCGCGCCGCATGGAATTGATGGATGGCCCATTCCGGCTCGTTCGCGATTTCCCAAGCAAACAGCGCCGGGTGGCCGCGAAATTCCCGGAACAGCGGGATCAGCACCGTTTGCAGAAATGCTTCGCGGCCGGCGGCAAAGTGCAAGACGTGTTCGTGAGAGTGCGCCGTGCGTTTTCCGGCATGCTCCTGCAGCCAAAGGAAATCGATCAGCGAAAAACAAAGTTGCAGTTGATGAACCCGCGCGACTTCAAGCGTCGCGGCCACGTCGGCGAACAACTTATCGTCCGGTTTTTGTGGGATTTTTTTTTCCGACAGGAACCCGCCGCGGCCATCGCCAAATAAAAACCAGCGCACCACCGTCGTGCCCGTGTCGCGAATTTCCGCGAAGTCGCGTGCGACCGCCGCGCGCGCTTCCGGTAGACTGATTCCCAGGTGCTCGCTGCCCACGCGGCCAAAATCCTGTCCATAATTCCGCCAGGGATAATTCACGCCCAGGAAAAAACGCGCGTTCGTTGAAGGCTGCATATTCGTGCGCCCCGGTTCAATCATATTCACCTTCGCCGTCAACCGCCAGTGGGCCAGCCCCGGGAGGGCTAGTACGGGCCATCTCCGTTACGATGCGCCGCGACGTAGGTCCGAGCCTCCGCGAGCTCCGGACGGTCCGCATTCGGCGGGCAATTAGAAATAAGCTTGCTGTAAAAATCCGCGGCGGTATGACTGTCTCGCAAAGAATCAGCGGCACGCGCAGCGCCATATAACGCATCGAAGCGATTCGCATAGTTCTTCAAGACTTCTTTATACGCGGCAAGCGCCTCGGCCGGCCGCCGCAACTCCAGCAGCAAATCCGCGAGCATCTCGCGCGCGGGCGTGGCGAACGGCTCATCGTCTCGCGCGTCTTCACGTTCCGCAGCACCGCGCAAAATGCTCACGGCTTCGTCCTCGTTGCCCTCCGCATAAGCCAACCATGCCGCCGCTTCGCTCGGGTCGACGGCCATGCCCATAGCAGCCATCGCGCCGCCGGCCTTCTGCATTTGCGCGGACTTGACCGCCTGCGCAATCGCTAGCAGTTTCTGCACTCCATCGCGAGCGCCGTGGACATTGCCGCTGCGCGCCGCGCCGATCGCCCGCGTCCAATACGTGTAGTCCTGCCACACCAGCCGTTCGTTGGGAATTTCGAGAGCCGCGGCCTCTTTCCACCGGTGCAACTCCATCGCGTTGCGAGCCGCAAAGCGGTTTTGCGCGTCGATCACGTCCGACGCGCTCCCTTCGGGCACTTTCTTCAACTCCGCCACAAGCGCGCGCGCTTTGCCCTCCTGCCCAGTTTGCAAGTAGGCATAGTCGAGGAAATCCAGTGCGTGAAATTGATAACCAGCGTCGCCATGATGCTCCGTCGTCGCGCCCGCCGCGGCGGCGGCCGACGCAAGATTTGAATCGATCACTTCTTGCCACATCCCCAGGCGGCGGAAAATGTGCGAAGGCATGTGTAAGGCGTGCGCAGACTGCGGCGCGATCTTTGCATACCGCCGCGCCGCGGCCAGTCCTTCCGGCGCAAGTTCCCGAACATCTGTCGCGTGAATCAGGTAATGCGCCGCGCCGGGATTATCGGGATACCTCGCAAAAATCGGATCAAGAATCGCGACCGCCTTCTTGCGATTGCGAAGATCGTCCACGCCCATCTGCGCTAGGGCAATCAAGGAAAGCGCATACAGCTCTCCGGCTTCGTGGTCCTCGGGATGCTCGCGATACAGCTTCTCCATTGCCAATGAATATGCCGCCACGCGCGCCGCCGGCCGCAATTGCGCGCGCTCGTAAAATGCCGCCGCCGCTTCAACATACCCACGGATCCGCGAATCCGGTTGCTCCCGCTTTTGCGCCTTCTCGATGTCCTCACGTCCGAGCGCCAGAGTTTGCGCATTCGGAAAATCCCAGAGCGGCTCATAAAGGGCCATGGCCTCGCCCCAATACGCCAGCGCGCATTGCGGATCAAGCTCTGAGGCATTCCTGAACGCCTGTTCTGCTTCGAGATATTGAAACGAGTGCAGCAGCGCCAAACCTTTCTCCATCGTCCCCTGCACTGACGGAGAACATTTCGTAGGGAAATTTACCTTGCCGACCTGCGCTTGGTCAGGCCTCGAGGCCCCTGGGGAAGCGGCGGCCACGCTGCAGGGCAGCGAACACGGCAAAGCGAAAATCATCATCGCCGCGGCGAAACAAAATCGTCGCATGAACACCCTCTCGAAATTCTGCGTACTATGCCCGGCAAGTTTGATTCTGAACTTATCTTGCACGGGTTGCGGTGAAGTAGGGAGTCGAGCCATCACACCCTGTTTTGCGAAGGCGTTACGCGCGCCGAAGGGACCGACGGAGGGCAACGGCTAGCGAACGATCGCCGGTTTCAGGGTAGCGACATTTGTGGCCGCCGCAGCGCGCTCCGCCAGATGCTTTTCGCGCAGGTGTTTGTGCACCCGGCGGCCCCAACTTTTGACAAAAGAATAATTCAGCGCGCCACCAATGGCGGAACTGGCCAGCGGGACCAACCGCCCAACCCATTTTTCCGCGCTCTCTTCGCCGAGGTGCACGGCCAGGCGCGTGGCAATCCGCGGCGCGAGCTTCTCGATCATCTGCTTCTCGGCCAAATCCTTGCTGAAGTCCACTCCCGCTGCGGTTGCGGCCGCCATCCACATTTGTGTGCGCCGCTCCGTGCCGTTGTCCTCGAAGCCGTAAAGCAAGCAGAGCTTCTGGATCAGCCGTAATGTGATGATCGTTAAGAATCCAGTGTCGGGGATAACGGTCATCATGCCGCCGAGTCCGAAACCCGCTCCCTGCGCCATTGCCAGCCGCTGCGCGTCGTGGATCAATCGCTCCGCGATGGCATCCAGCTTCTCCAGGGGAGCGTCTTTCATGCGCCCGAAATGCGGCACCCACAGCCCATGCTTTTCCGCCAGGTTACGGCGAAACTCTTCCGGATCAATCTCGACCGAACGCAATCCGCGCAGCACGCCGAAGCGCAGAAATTTGCCTACTGCGCGCCCTGCCACCGACTTTGGTAACCTCGCCATGCGGTCTAGCATCCTATGTCCGGTTAGAACCGGTCAAGCTCCGTTCCGTTGTATGGCGGTTTTGCAGGCGGGAACCGTCCCCCGTGACTGCCTCGTGACACGAAAACCAGCGTTCTACTTGACGCGGACGAAGTTTTGAGTAAACTGCGTTTTTGCTATGGCCACAATCGCTCCCATGCTGCCGACCGAAGTGATCGCGGATCTCGCGTTTCCGCAACGCGAAGCCGCGTTCTTTTACGGTCTGTTCCTTCGCGGACATTCCCCCGAACAGTTGCGTCGAGACATTGAAGTTCCTGCCGCGGTTCTGGCCAAGTGGCACAAAGACGCCGAGCGCGAGCCGCAGCTTCGCGGGGTGTTCTCGCGAATGGTCGAATACCGGCGCCACGTCCTCGCTATTTTCGACACGCTCGTCGGTTCCGAAGCCCAGCACCGCCATCTTCAGTAGGAGATTCCCGCCCGGACCGGATACCAGTACTAGCAATCTCATCGTGAGATCTCGCTCCAGTGCTTCCCTCGATTTCGGCCAAAAGAAGGCAACTCCCGCACGATCCCTCCCCTCTAACCTGGTAAAAGGGGAGAAGTGTATTTAAATGAAAGAGATTGCTCGAATTGACGGGGCCGAAGCCAGGGATTAGAATCAGACCGTCGTAGGGGTGTCTGCTATGCCAAACCTTATGAGAAAATTTTCGGCCATTTTGACTTCGCTCGTTTTCCTTGCTCTTCCTGTCGTCGCTCAGGAAGCACAAGATCCCAATTCCCTTCCGGACATTCCGCAGAACCAGAAGCTCACCAAAGATCAGAAGCAAAAGATGAAGAAAACCCTCAAGGAACTCGAGGGGCCCTACAAGACCTGGTTGAATGAAGACGTCGTGTACATTATTTCCCCGGAAGAACGTACCGCTTTTTTGCAATTGAATACCAACGAAGAGCGCGAGCAATTCATTGAAGCCTTCTGGCTGCGCCGTAGCACCAACCCCGATCTCCCGGATAACGATTTTAAGGAAGAGCACTATCGCCGCATCGCTTACGCCAACGAGCATTTTGCTTCCGGTATCCCTGGATGGAAAACGGATCGCGGCCGCATTTACATCATCTGGGGACCTCCCGATGAAATCGAATCACACCCCACGGGTGGTACATATGATCGGCCTATGGATGAAGGCGGCGGCTCGACGACCACCTATCCGTGGGAAACCTGGCGTTATCGGTACCTCGAAGGAATTCAGGAAAACGTAATTTTGGAATTTGTCGATCCGACAAGCAGCGGTGAGTATCACCTGACGATGGATCCGTCGGAAAAAGACGCGTTGCTCCACGTCCCTGGCGCGGGCTTGAGCCTTCTCGAATCGATGGGTTTGGCTTCCAAAACCTGCCGTTTCACGCGTTCTGACGGAACCAACTTGCCGACCGCGCTCGGCGGAACACCCTCCAGCCTCGAAGAATTCAATCGCTTAGAGCTGTATGCCAAGGTGCAACGGCCGCCCCAGGTGAAATATAAGGACCTCGAAGCGATCGTCACGTCGCGCATGGTGCGCGATTCCCTGAAGTTCGAATATCGCACCGACTACCTCAAGGTCACGAGCGACACCGTGCTGGTTCCGATCTCCGTGCAGATTCCGAACAACCAGCTTTCGTTCAAGGATAAAGATGGCGTGCATTCCGCGGAGATGAATATTTTCGGTCGCGTCAGCTCGTTGACCGGCAAAGTCGTGCAGACCTTCGAAGATTCCGTCATGAAGGACTACCCGGATTCCTTGTTTGCCATGGCCGTGAAGCAACAGTCCATTTACCAGAAGGCCTTGCCGCTGCGCCCAGGCTTGTACCGGCTGGATCTTGTGATCAAGGATGTCAGCAGCGGCAACGTCGGCGCCATCAACACGCGCCTGGCCGTGCCGCGCTATGACGAAGACAAGCTGGAGGCCAGCTCCCTGATTCTTGCCGACCAGATCGAGCACGTCCCCGCCAAGCAAATTGGCACCGGGCAGTTCGTGCTGGGTTCCTCCAAAGTCCGACCCAAGCTGGATGCGAGTTTTACTACGACAGACAAGATGGGCATCTATCTGCAGGTCTATAACCTGAAGCCAGACGAAAAAACGCACAGATCCGACGCGTCGTTCATCTATACCGTGAAGCGCGGCGACCAGCAGGTTATGCAGTTCAAAGAGAACAGCGCGGACATGAAGCAGACGGGCGAGCAGGTGACCATCGAGCGCCTCTTGCCTCTGGCCACTTTAGCGCCGGGGAAGTATACTCTCGAGATCAGCGCGACCGACAAATTGGCCCAGACGACGATCTCGCGCACCGCGGATTTTTCGATCAAGGCACCGGTCGAGCAGAAGGCTGCGGCGAACGTTACGCCAGGGAGGTAGTCCAAGTGAAGCACGGTCAGTTCCTGTGCTTCGGTTTTTTGTTACTGGCCCTGGGTGTGTGTGCCGGCGCCCCTCCTGCAGCCGCGCAAGCCAAACATAAATCCAGTGCCGGCACGGTTGCCGGCATCGTGCGTGATCCCGCCGGGATTCCCCAACTGGGCGCCACCGTCGAAGTTCTTGCGGAAGCTCCGGGCGTCATTCTCGGCCATCAGCTTCTTACCAACACGGAAGGATATTTCCACGCGGAGAATTTGCCGCCGGGCTTCTACTCCGTGCGCGTAACGCTGGCGGGATTTCTGCCGGCCGTCGAAAAGCACATCCAGATTTCCTCCGATCTGACTACCGTTGTCCGTGTGCAGCTTGAATCGCTTTTCGCCTCCATCGAGGAATTGCGCCGCGCGCCTTTGAGCGGCACAGCGGAGCCCGATGACTGGAAGTGGGTGCTACGCTCCGCTTCGGGAATGCGCCCCGTTTTGCAATGGCATGAAGACGACACCGACGACACTTCGGCGATTGTGGCTGACTTGGGAACGCCCCGGCAGTCGGGCGCCGTCGAATTCACCGGTGGCGCGCGCAGGCCGGGATCGGTTTCAAACTTTGATGGCGCGCCGGGCACGGCCTTCGCCTACGACCAGCGGTTCGACCGCGATAATCACCTGGTTTTTGCCGGTCAGGTCAGTTATGACGGCGATGCACCCGCAGGCGCATTGGCCACCGTATGGATGCCCATGGGTTCCGGAGACGATTCGCCGCGCAGCACGATCGTGTTGCGCGAAGCGAAGCTTGGTCCGGTAGGCCCGACCTTCCGCGGCGGGCGAATTGATCAAAATGGAACCATGAAGTTCGGCGATCGTTTCGTCCTGCGTGTCGGCGGCGAGTATGTACTGGTTGGCGTTGGCCCTTCGGCGTGGAGCATTCGCCCGCGCTTCGAACTTGAAAGCAGGGTTTCCGAGCGCTGGTATGTGGATACGATTTATGCCGCCGTCCCCGCCATGGCTAGCAATGGCGATAACGCCGTCACCTATTTGACGGAGACTCATGCGCCAAACCCGTTGGCGCAAGGCATGAACCAGTTGGACGCCTTCCCGGCCTTATTGTGGCACGATGGCAGAGCCGTTCTCGAAAACGGCCGCCACGAGGAACTAGCTGTCGACCGGAAACTAGACGACCACGGTGTTTTCCAATTCGCGGTTTTCCACGACGACAATAGCCATGTGGCCCTGTTCGGCAAGGGCAGCGACTTGCCCGCGGGGGATTACTTCCAGGATTACTATTCGAATGCCTTCGCCTATGATGGCGGCTCATCCGTATCCTGGGGCGCGCGCGTCGCGCTGCGGGAAAGGCTCACAGATGATCTGGAGCTAACCGCGATCTACGCGTTCGCCGGTGCGCTGGCGCCAGTCACCGTAGCCGATGGCGCTCTGCGGGATGCTCTCGGCACCCTGCAACGGCATTCGGCGGCAATGAAGCTTACCGGCAAGATTCCCGCTACGCGGACCAAACTGACGATCGGGTATAAATGGATTAACGGAATGGCCTTGTCTCGGGTCGATCCCTACGGTGAGGCCATCTACGACATGAACCCGTACTTGCAGATCGGGATCACCCAGCCGATTCCGTGGTCGACCTTGGGCCACTGGGAAGCTAGTGCGGAGTGTGACAACTTGCTGGCGCAGGGCAACGTCCCGATCAGCACCCGTGACGGGCAGCTGCTGTTAGTGCCTGCATTTCGGAGCTTTAGGGGTGGGTTGAGCCTGCAGTTCTAAGAGGCCACGGGGTTGTGGAAAGCTGTATCTCGCCTACCAGAAACTGGAACTAGCGCCTGCTTCTTCCCTGCAGTCCCCGCAAATGATTGTCCTTACAGTGCTTATTTGAAACAGGATATACCGAAGATTGGAACAGGACTTGCTCCACTAGATGACCAAGGTCAAGAGTGACGGGACTTTAGGGATGAAGGAAAGTCTACGTGTGAGCGTAGGTGCGGTTGTACTGGCGCTAGCGACCCTGGCGGCGGTCATTTTCGCGTGGCTGAATTTCCTTCAGCGCTCAAGTTACGATCTGGTCGACGACGGCGTTGCCTGGACCGATAGCGTCAACGGCATCGAAGCCTGGAAGGTTACTCCTAACTCTCCCGCAGCCGCTGCCGGAATCCAGCCCGGCGATCGCTTGCTGGCCATCGACGATGTTGCCCTCCCCAACGAAAAGCATGTCGCGCAGCGCCTGTTTCGCGCCGGACTTTGGACGCAGTTGCGTTACAAGCTGTTCCGCAATGGAGAAGAGTTTGAAACCCGACTGATCACCGCCCCGGCCCAGAAACCGCTGGCCGTAGAGAACTACGAGCGGGTCGTGGGCCTGCTGTATCTGTTTATCGGGCTGTTCATTTTCATCCGCAGATGGAATGCCCCGCGCGCCGTGCACTTTTACGTGTTCTGCCTGGTGTCTTTCATCCTCTATTCATTCCACTACAGCGGCAAGTTGGACATCTTCGATCTCGAAGTGTATTGGAGCGGTGTAGCAGCGCAAATGCTCGCGCCCACGCTGCTGTTGCATTTCGCCCTGGTATTTCCGGATCGCTCTGCCGCCGACCGCAAATCCATTCTCAAGATTGGCGCGATCTATGCCATCCCGGCGGCGTTGCTGACCGTCCACCTGCTCACGGCTTTCAACGCCTTGGGCTTTGTGCCTTCGGTGCGTTCGCGCGTCGTGCTCGAGCAGATTGAATACAGCTTTCTCGGCGTTTATTTCCTGGCGGCCGCGCTGGTGTTTTATATCAGCTTCCGCCGCACGCGCTCCGGCGTCCTGCGCCAGCAGTTGAAATGGCTCACGGGCGGAACGCTGGCGGGCAGCTTGCCATTCACACTGTTTTACGTGCTGCCCTATCTCGTCGATCCGCAATCGCGTTCGTGGATGCAGTATTCCACCATCACGCTGGTGCTGATTCCCTTGTGTTTCGGTTACGCCATCATCCGCTACCGCCTGATGGACGTGGACATCATCTTCAAGCGCGGCCTGGCATACACCGCGGCGACCGCTGCGGTCGCCGCGGTGTACTTTGGCCTGGTCGCGTTAATTGCCGAAATTTTCCACGCACAAACCAGCGGACCGGTGGCGGGCATGATCGCCATCGTTATCGCGGCCTTTCTGTTCCAACCTTTTCGCGAAGGTATCCAGGCTCGTCTGGACCGCTTTTTCTACCGCGACCGTCTGAACTACCGCCGCACGCTGATCGAATTCGGCCGCACGCTGACGAACGAAGTGCGACTGGAGCCCATGCTCGGCTCGGTGATGGACCGCGTTTCGCAGACCCTCCTGGTCGACCGTTTGGCGATTTTTGTGGAAGACGCAAAGCATCCCGCTGACATGCGCCTGGCGCGCTCCATGGGTGTTCGCCTTGTCGAGCCGCTCGATCTCAGCTTCATTGCGCCGTCGCGCCAGGAGTTTTTGAGCGGACCGCTCTTTTTTGAATCTCCCCGCAGCGCGAGAGACGTCAGCGATTCCGTGCGGCGGACTCTCGAACAGTTGGAACTGAATTATTTCATCCCCTGTCGCATTCGCGACCATACCGTTGCGGTCCTCGGTCTCGGCAAGACCGTCGACGGAGACTATCTCTCGAGCGATGACGTCGAGCTGGTGCAGACGATCGCCGGCTATGTGGCCATTGCGCTCGACAATTCGCAACTGTACACCTCGCTCGAGCAAAAAGCCGTCGAAGTGGCGCGCCTGAAAGATTTCAGCGAAAACATTGTCGAATCGCTGAATGTCGGTGTCTTCGCGGTCGATCTGTTGGGCACCGTGGACGCCTGGAACAGCCGCATGGAACAGTTGATGGGCGTAAGCCAGCGCGATGCCGTCGGCAAGCCCTTCAGCCAGCTGCTGCCGCAGGATCTGGTGATGGAAATCGAAGCGCGCGCCGATGAAGAGCAGGTCACCGGCATTTACAAGCATCGCTTGGCGTATCAAGGCCGCTCCGTGGTCCTCAATGTTTCGATCACGCCTCTGGTCAGCAAGTCCGGAGAAAAAATCGGCCGCCTTCTGCTCTTTGACGACGTAACGCAGCGCGAGCACATGGAAGAACAAATGTCCCAGACGGAGAAGCTCACCTCCCTGGGCTTGCTCGCGGCCGGGGTCGCGCATGAGGTGAACACGCCCCTCGCTGTGATTTCCAACTACATTCAAATGCTCGCCAAGCAAATGCCAGAGGGCGACCCGCGGCAGGCCATCATTGAAAAAATCGTGAAACAAACTTTCCGTGCCAGCGAAATCGTCAACAACTTGCTGAATTTTTCGCGCACCGGCCCCAGCGAACTTGCCGATGTCGACGTCAACCATGTGGTCGAAGAAACGCTGTCGCTCGTTTCGCATCCCCTGAAGACCGCGCAGATTCAGGTCGTCAAGCAACTGACCCAGGCGCTGCCGCCGGTGCGTGGTTCCGCGAACAAATTGCAGCAGGTCTTCCTGAATCTCTTTTTGAACGCACGCGACGCCATGCCGGCCGGCGGAATGCTCGAAGTTCGCACCGCGGCGCACAACGGTAGCGTGGAAATCGAAGTGGTAGACACGGGCAACGGGATTCCCCGCGACCACATCCATAAAATCTTTGATCCGTTCTTCACCACGAAACCCGGTGGCCGCGGCACCGGTCTCGGGCTCAGCGTGAGTTACGGAATCATTAAGGAACATGCCGGAAAGATCGACGTACGCTCTACACCGGGTCGGGGAACTTCCTTCCATGTGGAGTTCCCTGCAGTCAGGAAAACTGTTCATGTCTAAAGGTTCCATCCTCGTCGTCGACGACGAATCGGAAATTCGCGAAGGCCTCGAGCTTTTGCTGAAGACCGAAGGCTACGCCGTTTCGAGCGCGGAAACCGCGCTATTGGGTTTATCGCGGCTGGAGGAGCGCCCGTTTGACTTGATGTTGCTGGACGTCAGCCTGCCCGATCGCAATGGCATTGAAATGCTGAAGGACGTCCACCGCCAGGATCCGCATCTTCCCATCGTCCTGATCACCGCTTATGGCTCGATCGAGATGGCGCGGGCCGCCTTCAAAAGCGGCGCCATGGATTACATCACCAAGCCCTGGTCCAACGACGAACTTCTCGCGCAGGTAGCGCAAGCGGTCGAAGCGCGGCGGTTGCGCGACGAAAACGTGCAGCTCAAGCGTGCCCTGAAGCAGCGTTTCAATTTTCCCAACATCATCGGCAAGGGCGAAAAAATGCTCGCGCTGCTCGATCTCGTCGCCCAGGTGGCGCCCTCCCGCTCGACGATCCTCATCAGCGGCGAAAGCGGCACCGGAAAAGAATTGATCGCCAAGGCCATTCATTCCGGTTCGCCGCGCGCGGACAAGGCCTTCGTTCCCGTCAACACCGGATCGATTCCTGTGGATTTGCTCGAATCGCAACTCTTTGGACACGTAAAAGGCGCGTTCACCAGCGCGGTTTCTTCGAAAAAGGGTCTATTTGAAGTGGCCGATCAGGGAACCATCTTCTTCGATGAAATCGCCACGGTCAGTCCGGAAACGCAAGCAAAGCTCCTGCGCGTCATCCAGGAACGCGAATTCATGCGCCTTGGCGGCACGGAGCAACTCAAGGTAGACGTGCGTATCGTCGCCGCTTCGAATATCGATCTGCTCTCGCTCGTCAAGGAAGGCCGCTTCCGCGAAGATCTGTATCATCGCCTCAATGTAATTCATCTTCGCTTGCCGCCTCTCCGCGAACGGCGCGAAGACATTCCGCTCTTATTGGCGCATTTTCTCGAACGCTTTTGCCTGGAAAATAGCAAAGCCATGCGCCACTTCACGCCCGGCTCAATGAAGCTGTTGATGGATTACGATTGGCCCGGCAACGTTCGTGAACTCGAAAATGTGGTTGAACGCGCTGTGGTACTTTCCACGCAGGAACGTGTCGATGTGGATTTGCTGCCGGACTCCATCCGCAGCAAGGAAATCGTCCGCGGCGTGCGCTTGCAGATGTCGGAATTTTTGCCACCATTGCCGGGTGAAGCAGGTTCGCGCAGCGCGGCAGATAATCCCAATCCCACGCTTTTCCAGATCATGGACGAAGTCGAACGCCGCATTATCGTGGACATGCTCGAACGCTGCGGATGGAACCAAACGGAAGCCGCCGAGCGCTTCCTGATTCCGTTGTCGACTCTCAATCAAAAGATCAAGCGCCTGGGCATCGATGTGCGAAGACGCGGCCGGGGAGAAGAGAGCCACTCGGCCGGCGGAAAATGAGTTTAGTTTTCATCCCCTGCCTCCCTTGGACCAATCTGCGCGCAAGGGTTGTTTTGCGCCGTCCCGGCGAGTACGTCATTCAGGCGTGGAGACCGACTTCAGAAGCGAAAGACGCCCCAACAACGAATTCTAATAAGGGAACGGTCACCGTCATTGTGTAGAAACGACCGCGATGCCTCTAGGGCTTGGCTCCTCGCAGCCACCGGTATAAACGACTCATCGACAGTTAACAACGAACGCACAAGAGTTTTGCCCTCAGCGAAGAGCCCAGGCAGACTATGCCACGATATAGATAATGAAGAAACAAATGGTCGTTGCGCTTCTCCTGCTGTTGCTGATTCCCTTGGTATTGATCCTGGGGGGATTGCTGTTCAACCTGATTAATCCCGAAATTGCGGCAGGCCATCCAAATTATGCGCGGAACTTCCACTTCCTCACCATTGTGAAGCACCTATCGTTTTTGGCGTCGCTGGCGGTTGTCGCCATCTTGTGGCTGCTAGCGTGCTTCCTGGTGATTCGGTCCAAGCAGCGATCCTCCTTATGGTTGTTTTTCTCTGCATTGGGTCCCGTCGGGTTCGCAATTCTGGTGACGCTCAAAGACAAAGCTCCCGGGGAAACGGACCGCTATGCACGTTTTGTGCGAGGTCTGAACGGCCCTCTGCGCGCCGGCTATGAAGTCTGCGCTTTCCTCATCATCTGGCTTCTCGCCTATCAAGCCATGGTTCTCAAACGCAACCTGATGATCCTATATGAGTCTGTCACCACTGGAACCTCGACCGCGCAGATTATCGCCAGCCAGAATGCCTCGTCTGGAATGTGGGCGTTCTCCGAGGGCATCGAAGTGATGTTCATCGTGGTCCTTCTCTTTCTGCTTCGGCCTCTCCTATTCAACATCGTAGCTGGTATCGCGGCCGCCATGGCAACTACCAAGGCCCGTTGAGTCGCGACCCGCTCTGTCGACACATTTCCGGTTAGGCGTTTGGAATTCCATGTTCGTATGTGGCGTTATCTGAAATGAGTAACTCACGGGCTTTCCCTACCGGCCCTTAGTCCGATCAGAATGTGTCGTTGGCGAAAGCGGCGACCTTCTTGGCGAGGTCGTAGGTGGCGCGCAGATTTTCTCCGTAGAAGCGCACCTTGCCCTCGACAACCTTCTCCCGGAGGATTTTGCCGTCGCGCGAGGAAAATTGAATTTTCACCTTGAGTGAGGTGGATCCGGTCACCGTAGTGACTTCGCGCTGCTTTTGGCTGCCTTGCTTGAAAGCCTGGGGGATCAAGCGCAGGATGACGAGATCGGGCACATCCGCAGCGGTGCGGTCGCCGCTCCGATAGACGCGCTGAAACTTCTTGGTCTTGGTCAGCTGGAGGATCACGTATTCGTACGTCGCGATGCGGGTATCCTCCGGGATCAGCACCTCGGTCGGGTCGGTACGTTCAAATTGAATGGCGGAGGCAGTCAGCTTCTGCGCCTTCTCAGCAGTAGGTTCGGGCTTTCCCTGTGGGCTCGGTTGTGCCACGAGCGAAGCGGCCATCAGAAGGAAAGCGGCCCCCACAACGATCGAAACATTGGACAGAAATGCAGCCCGGTTGCGAGGCTTCATGGTTTCTGCTCCTGCGGTTCCACATGAGGGGTGACCTTCGCGCCCTGCGCAACGAGTTGATCCTTTAACACTGTGGCCTTGCCCGAGGGGAGAACGAAAATGGTCCCGTGAAAGCCGCCATTCGAGTCTACATATTCGACCGTGAGGACCTCCACCTGGTGCGAGAACAGACTCACAATCCGTCCGCCTCCATAAGGGATAGCTGCCTTGGCCAGTGTGCCTGCCGGGCCGCTGACGTCTTGCCTACTCTCCTGGCCGGTAAAAATATCCTGGATGGAAGCGGTCGTGACGTCGATCTTGTTTTTGCTGGTTCGAAATTCCAACCCGGTGGGCAGCAAGCTGAGCGTGCCCTTGGTGTTGGGCTTGATGTTCTCGAGGCCAATGACGCACTTGACGTGCGGGATCGAGGTGCTTTGCGAGGCCTGCGGCGTGCCGGGCTGCCGACCGGATGCCGACGTTACACTCGCAAGGAAGACTCCGGTGATGGCGAAAACGAACAGTTCGAGCGACCGCCGGGCAATTTCCTGTTGCTTGCCGGGCACTCCTAGATTGATTTGGGCCCTTCTGGTTTTCATCTGCTTGTACCTTTCTCTTGCCCGAGCAGGTCGAATTTGTCACCCAACCTTGCGCAAGTGAGGGCGTCTGCCGAAAAGTAAACTTATCTCCTGGGTACCCAAAAACAGCGGCGAGCATACACCCTCAGGCCCGTGCGCGGTACGAGGAAATCATTTTTAACGAGAATTCTCCCGTCGCGGAACGCCAAGTCCCGAATTACCGTTGGCTTAGGTGCCGGAACCAGGCGAGAAGGGTGGCGGCGTTCGCGGCTATCGCGGTTACAACTTTTCTGCAGTAAATTTCGTTAGAATTTATCGGCTTAACTTACAGTAAGAATACAACCGGCAGATTGAAAGGAATCAATATGAGCTACACCTATGATCTCAGCCCCGAATCCAGTTTCGAAGACCGTTACAGCCAGTTCATTGCGTTCGGCATCCCGAAAGCAGATGTCGATACGTTGCGCGCGACGATCAAGGATATGTGGGCAGATGCGCCGGGCGGGTGGTCTTACGAATGGTCCGCGTTGGCGCGAAAATATCTTGAAGCGGGAAACTCGCTTCTCGCCTCGTTCGCCTACGGTTTTGCCATATTTCCCTGCCTCGCCAACGATGCGCGGCGCGAGGCGCAGCAAAATCAGCTTGAATGCTACCTCAAGGCGGCGCCGAACTTCCCCGTCAAATTCGAGCGCAGAATACTCGCGATCCCCTATCAAGGCGGAACTGTCGGCACACCGGTGCATCTGTTTTCAGTGACAGGCCAGTATGCGAGCGCGCCGGTGCTGATTTATACCGGCGGCGTCGATACCTACAAAATGGGGCTGCACGCGATCTACGTGACATTGGCGCAACGCCTCGGCATTACGATCTTGGGCTTCGACATTTCAGGCACAGGTGAAAGTACTATCCCACTTTCCGTCAAAGGTGACGAGCTCGTGCTCGGCATCGTGAATGAAGCGCGCAAGCTCGGCAACGGAAAGGTCGCGCATCTCGGATTTTCCTTCGGCGGCAACTTTTCGGCGATGACAGGGCTTTCAGGCGCCGTCGATGCCGCAATCGTGCTCGGCGGTCCAGTCGATAAGGCCTGGGGGAAACAGAACGCGCAGAACTTGCCCTTCGGCATGCCGGGCATCATCGGCAACGACATGGCCTTCGACAAAGAGCCGTCCTTTCCGGAATTCATGGCGGCAGTGCAACAGTTCTCGCGGCGTCCGCTGCTCGACCAAACAAAAAACGCTCCGATGCTCGTCATCAACGGCGCAAACGACTATTTCGAAAATGCAAGAAGAGCGAGCGCGCCTAAGGGTACAAGTCACAAGTACGTAAACCGAAGCGATGCGACACTTCTATTGGTACGCTGTGGCGGCATGTGACGGACCGGGACAAGGGTCTATGCTGCGCCATCAAAGGCCTGAAATTCGCAAAGAACGAGCATATGTTGCCTTTTGGTTCATTCTCGGTGTGTGTCTGCTCGCCTGCCCGTCTTTATTTGCCTCATCTGGGTGGACCGGTGTCGCTAGCACGGATGCCGGTTCACCCGTTGCCAATGCCACCGTCGCTCTTCACGCGAACTCGGAACAGCCCGAATATCACTCGACAACCTCCTCGAGTGGAACCTTCACTTTTGCGGAAATCAAACCGGGTAGCTATCGCGTTTCCGTCGAGGCCAAAGGGAAAGTTTGGACAGCTCCAGAACCATTCGTCGTCCCGGAAAATGCCCAGCTCAACGTCAATCTTCAGCTCTCTTCGCAAGATCAATCGCTGAAGCTGCTGACGCCATCGGGCCAAGCATCCACCGAAGCCGCCGGAGGACTCCGCCTCTCGAGCAAGCAAGTTTCGAATCTCCCCCTGAACGAGCGCGACTTCAGCAAACTACTTCTCCTCGCCGCCGGCACCATGACCGACACCAATGGTGCGGCCAACTTCACGCAACAATTCTCCATCAACGGCCAGCGCGGCGTCACCGCTGTGTTCGCCACCGATGGCACTGACTCCAGCGATCCGGAACTCGGCGGTGCGACTTTCCCCAATTTTAACGTGGATGCTATCCAGGAAGTGCAGTCGAGCTCGGGAGTCATGCCCGCAGAAATCGGAGAGGGGGCCGCCGGCTTTACTAACGTCACCACCAAGTCCGGAAACGACGAGTATCACGGCACTCTGTTTGAATTTGTGCGCAACGCCGCATTCGATGCCCGCAATTTCTTTGACTACAGCAACGGCATAGATACGCGGCGCATTCCGCCCTTTGTTCGCAACGAATTCGGCGGCACCATCGGCGGGCCGTTGCTGCTGCCCAAGGTCTACGACGGCCGCGACCAAACTTTTTTCTTCTTCGAGTATCAGGGCTTTCGCCAAGTTCTCGGCACCACCCAGGTCTTTGCCGTGCCCACCGAAGCCGAACGCCAAGGCATCGATACCACTACCTATCCTGGGGATATCCTATTCGTCCCGGTTAATCCGGCCATCGCGCCGCTCCTCAATCGCTATCCGCTGCCGAACGATCCTCAAGGCGCATTTGGCGGGCGCACTTACGCCACCTATTCAAAGGTCGACACCAGCAGCGATCAATTCTCCATTCGCGTCGACCAAAAATTGTCGGACAAGTCCACTCTGTTTGGCCGCTTCAGCCTCAACCAAGTTAGCGGTCCCGTCACCAATCCCGACCAGACCGCCATCGATCCCACCTTCGGCGTAAATTTCTTCGATCACCAGCGCATCGCCACCATCGGCTATGCGCGCAACATCACTTCCCGCCTCACTCTTAACGCCGCGTTTGGCTATGTCCGCAGCACTCCGATTTTTCCCACGCAAAACACCACCGATCCGGCCTTGGTATTCGGCGACGGCCTCTACGAAGGCTTCAACACCGCCGACGGCTCGATTATCGGTTCGTATGGAAATGTCTATCAAGCCAAGACCGACATGACTTGGGCTCACGGCGCTCACACGTTCAAATGGGGCCTGGACATCCGCCTCAACAAAGACGCCACCATTTTCGGCACCAACCCGAACGGCCTGTACACCTTTGGCGGTGGCACCGCGTATTCCCCGGTGCAGATTCTTTCCGCCAGCGGCCAGCACAATATTCAGCCAGGCCAACCCCTGCCCGACGCGCTCACCGGCCTTCTCACCGCTACACCTTATTCCTACACCATCACCGCGGCCGCCAACGTTACCCCGCAAGGTAACAAGTTTGACGAAGCTGCTGTTCGCCGCAACGCTTATGACTTCTACTTCCAGGATGCCTGGAAAATTTCTCCGCGTTGGGTGCTCACCTACGGCCTGCGCTACGAACTCAACTCGCCCATCCGCGAAGCCCACAATCGCACTTCCGTCGGCTTCCCCGTCGATGCCCAGGGAAATTCCAGCAGCTTTTTCGCTCCCGGCGCCCGGCAGATCTACACCTTCAACCCTCAGCCCATTTATCCCACGGACTGGCGCGGATTCGGACCGCGCGTGGCCATTGACTTCGCCGCCACCAAACACACCACCTTTCATGCCGGTGCCGCCATTACCACGCTGCTCCCGAATCTCTGGCAAACCAATTTTGTTACCGGCGGATTCCCGCTGGTCTTTCAGCCGCTCATCACCGCGTCTCCAGTCACTCCTGTTCCCTTTCACACCACCGTGGTCCCCTTGCAACTTCCCTCCGTCTACACCACCAGCGGCCAACCGCTCTTCCCCGGCGGCGACAGCACCAACGTTGTTCCCAATACCCAGATCGATGTGCAACGCTACCAGACCGATGTGGAAGCGCTCACTCCCGGCGACCAAACGCAACTCATCAATGCCTCCTTCATCGAACGCAATTTTCGCAACGGCTACATCGGCACTTACACTTTGGGCTTGGACCACGATTTTGGCGGCATCCTCCTCAGTGCCTCCTATGTCGGCACCGCGGGTGTGCACTTGCCCAGCGTTTTTTCGCCCAATGGATACGCGGGGGCCGATCCCGCTTTCGCTCCGTTCACGCAGTTCAATGCCGCAGGACAAGCGATTGCCGGTTACGGCCCGGAAGCGGTGATGCAGTCGGCTTCGCACTCGTCCTACAACGGATTGCAGAGCAGTTTGACGAAGAACAGCGCGCGCTACGGCTTGGGCTTTCAGGCCAGCTACACCTATTCCAAGTCGCTCGACGATACGAGTACCGTTCTCGGCGGCATTCCCGCAAATGCGGGAGTCATTTTGCAGGCGCTGGCTCAGAATCCACGTGATCCACGCGCGGAAAAAGGGCCGTCGACTTTCGACATAACCCAGGCCTTCTCTCTGAGCCTGATTTGGGCGATTCCCCTGGATCGCGTCGACTTCCTGCAACCGTTGGGCACCAGAGTCACGCAAGGCTGGCAAGTATTAAACGTCACTTCCATTATGACCGGGCCGCCGTTCACCGTTTACTCCGGAATTCAACAAACGGGAGCCGGCGCGGGTGGAACCGACCGGCCCGATTTAGTGACCATGCCGGACTTGTCCACCAGTCGCACCATTCGCGAGGATTACTTCGGCCGCGGCGCAAACAACAGCTCCTTCTTCTCTATTCCCATCAATCTTCCTGGCGGGAGCGGCCCCAATCAAGGCTACTTTGGCACGCTCGGGCGCGATACTTTTCGCGGCCCCGGCTTCCAGCAATACGATATCGCTTTGATCAAGAACACTCCCATCGGCCGCGACGGCGCCGAATGGGCCGTCCTGCAATTTCGCGCGGAGTTCTTCAACATTTTCAATATTGTGAATTTCGGATTGCCCTCGAACACCTTGCTCGGCACCGGCTTCGGTATCATCAGCAAAACCGCCGGGCCTTCCCGGCAAATCCAATTCTCCCTGCGCCTCGCCTTTTAGAGAATTAGATGCGGTTAAAGGAGGGGTGGCAATGTTCCTGATGGGTGACGGGCTACTCTCCCACAATCAGATTAGGGAAGAGTTGCCGACCACTCGCCCTCAATCAGAGGTTTCACCAATCGCTTGGGTAACATGGAGAACATGCAAAGATTCTGCCGATTACCCGCTTTTAATCTCCTGCTGGTCGCCTTCGCCAGCGTATGCGTTTCTCCGAATTTCGCGCAAACAGTATTACCATCAGGCAAACAGGAACATCCGAGTCCTTGGCTCGAAGCGGTGCAGGAATCGGCAATCGATCAACTCTTTTCTCGGCCTCCGGGCTCTCCCGGATATGCGGTGGCGCTCATCAAAGATGGCGAGTTCGTCTTCGCCAAGGGGTACGGTCTCGCGAATCTTGATGACAATATTCCGATAACGCCGGAGACGTCCTTTCATCTCGCGTCGTTGTCCAAGCAGTTCACCGCCGCGGCGGTGGCGCTTCTGGTTCTCGACCACAAGATTGCCCTCTCCGATCCGGTCGCGAAGTACCTGCCTGAGGTCTCAAAATACGGCAACGGACTGCGCATCGAGCATCTGGTTTACATGACTAGCGGACTTCACGAGTACACCGATGAGCCGCGAAAGAATGGCACGCCGTGGATGACGTTTTACTATTTCACGCGCGATGAAGCTATTGCTGCGGCGCTGGAACCGAAGCAATTGGAATTCGCGCCTGGGACGAAGTGGGCCTACCGAAATATCAACTACATGATGCTGACGAAGATTGTTGAGGTCGTCAGTCACGAGCCATTTGCCGCATTCATGCAGGATCGGGTCTTTGGGCCTCTCGGGAGGTCGCACAGCGAGATCAACGACGACAGCACGGAGATCATTCCGCATCGGGCAACAGGCTACGCCCTGCGTTCCGATCCGCGCGTTATTAAGGAACTTGAACAGGTGGGTATCGCGATCCATCCCGGTGACGGGTGGGTGCGGTTGGTCCGTGTCGCTCCGCACTTCGGCGGTAGCGGCGTTTTTACGACACTCAATGATCTCTTGTCATGGGACAGAAACTGGTACACAGGAACTTTGGCTGGGCCCCAGTTCACTGAACTCATGGACAAACAAATGAAGTTCCAGCATGACAAGGACAACGATGCTTTCGGGCTAGTATGGCGCTCAACGTATGACCATCCCATGCTCGACTATTCTGGTGGCGATACAGACGCCTCGACCTATATGGCCCGCTTTCCGGAACAACGCTTCACGATCATATGCCTTTCGAACATGCCGCTCGGAGATGCGGAACGCAAGGCACACGCAACGCTGGATCTTCTCCACGGTTGGGGCAAGCTGTAGAGATCCCTCCCGGATCACGGACAACCCTTACACAATCCGGTAAGGTAAGGTTGCCGTTCCTCCTGGTATGATCGTCCCTCAAACGGAGCAACCATGCGCAAGCTGATTTTCTTTCTGTTTTTTCTGGTGTTATCAACCCCCATTGTGTCCGCACAGCAGTACGATCTGGTGCTCGAAAGCGGACGTGTCATGGATCCCGAAACCGGCTTGGATGCTGTGCGCAACGTTGGCATCCGTGACGGAAAGATTGTCCGCATTTCGTCCGAAGCGCTGAACGGACGCCGGGTTATCCATGCCGCCGGGCTGGTGGTCGTTCCCGGATTCATTGACCTTCACCAGCACGGCCAGGAGATGGAGAGCCAGCGCGTGAAAGCGCTCGACGGCGTAACCACCGCGCTCGAACTGGAAATCGGCGCGCCCGACGTCGCTCAGTTCCTGAAAACGAAAGAGGGCCACTCGCTCATTCACTACGGCACCTCGGCCAGCCATGCGGCGGCACGGGCTCTGGTATTCGGAGCGCCGCTGCCGCCCGGAGAAATCCTGCCGAAGAGCGGCTCCGCGACCGATCAGCCCGCGACCCCAGAGCAAATCATGCGGATCGAACAGCGCCTGCGTTCGGAACTGGACGCGGGCGGACTGGCCCTCGGCATGGGAATTCAGTACATCCCCGGAGCCACCCGGCTGGAAGTCATTGATATGTTCCGTCTGGCCGCCGAACGCAGGGTGCCGGTTTACACTCATGTGCGCAGTTCGAGCCGCCTCGATCCCGGGTCCTCGATCGAATCCGTGAGTGAAGTGATCGCAGCATCTGCCATCACCGGCGCTTCGCTGCACATCGTGCACATCAACAGCTCTTGCTTGCGCGATGCCCCGGAGTGCCTCTCCATGGTCGAAGGAGCGCGCTCCCGCGGCCTCGATGTCACTACCGAAGCCTATCCCTACATCGCGGGTATGACCTATATCAACTCTGCGCTCTTCAATCCGGGCTGGCAGGAAAAGGAGGGGGGCATCAGCTATGGCGACCTAGTCCTTCCGAACACCGGCGAGCACCTCACTAAAGAGCGCTTCGACGAACTCCACAATTCGAGTAATCCCCAGACCGTGCTGGTCTTCGCCAACACTCAAGAGGTGCTGGACAAAGTGATCCCTCACCCATTGGTGATGATCGCCAGCGATGGCTTCCAAGGCCATCCTCGCAACGCCGGAACCTATTCGCGCGTGCTGGCCCAATACGTACGGGAAAAAGGGACAATCACGCTGATGGATGCGCTGCGAAAGATGAGTCTGATGCCGGCGGAGATGCTCGAGCGTTCCACGCCCGTGGCACGCCAGAAAGGCAGGCTACAGGAGGGCGCCGACGCCGACATTGTTGTGTTCGACGCGGCGACCATCAGCGATCACGCCACATTCGAGAAACCGATGGAGCCGAGTGTAGGAGTGCACTACCTGGTCGTCGCAGGAATCGTGGTAGTCAATGAGGGCAAGATCGTTCCCGATGTATTTCCCGGTCGCGCTCTGCTAGGGCGCGCAGCATTGCATGACTAGCGCTCGCTAAGGTCTCCCTAAACACGCGACCTCGAATCGCGGGATCAGTCCTCCTTCTCGCTCGCTTGTTGTCTGACATTCCTACCGGAGACCGGTAGAGTAACCAGTGATTGATATCAGGAGGCAGGAAACAAATCCGACTGTTGCCAGAAGGCCATTACCAGAGTTGACCGCTGACGCATGGCAAACGGAGCAGATACAATCAGGGTCGCTGGAAAATCGCTGTCTGCGAATTGAGGAGCATGATGGAACATAACTTGCAGCACACAATATCGCTTCTCACTCGCACCCCGGTTGCTCTGAATGCGCTTCTGCGTGATCTTCCGGAAATGTGGACATTCCGAAATGAAGGTGAAAGCACCTGGAGCGCGTTCGATGTCGTCGGCCATCTGATTCACGGCGAACGCACTGACTGGATGCCGCGGGCGAGGATAGTGCTGCAATTTGGCGAGACTCAGACGTTTGCGCCTTTTGATCGTTGGGGACACATGCGAGAGAATCAAGGTAAGTTGCTGGGGGAGTTGTTGGACGAATTTTCTCGTTTGCGGTCAGAAAACCTCAGCGAACTGCGTGCATTGAATCTGCGGCAAGAAGACCTCGAGCGGCGTGGACGACATCCTGCCCTCGGAGTAGTTACTCTGTCAGAGCTGCTGGCGACCTGGGCAGCTCATGACTTAACTCATTTGCACCAGATCTCGAGGGTTATGGCCCACCAATACCGTGAGGCCGTAGGTCCGTGGAGCGGATACCTTGGCGTGCTTCAATGCGCCTGCCACAGCTCTACTTAAGGAACTCCTCAGAAACGGCGTTGGGGGAAGCGAAAGGCGAGGCTCTGGGCGTGTTGTCGGCAATCCAAACCGGGCCCCGACAGTTTCCTCCTGCTGTTTCCATTTGCTCTTTTGGCGACCCGTTGTTAGCTGTCAAAGCCAACCGCTTGATCGCCTTCCTCTATCCCTAGAAAGATTTGGCCCGCACCAACTTTTCGCCATCCAACAGCTTTGGGTTGGGCAAATCTGATGCCATGCATTCAGGAAGGTAACCGGAGGCTCGCGCGCAGACCGCCTATAGGCGAGTCGTCCAACGTGATCGTCCCCTGGTAAAGTTGGGCAAGATCGCGAACGATTGCCAACCCCAGTCCGGAGCCGGGGGCCGCTTCGTCAGCGCGCACTCCTCGCTGCAACACTTGATCGCGCATAGAGGGAGGCAGGCCGGGACCGTCGTCATCCACAGTAAAAACTACCGCACCATTTTCCTGCACGGATTGTATCTTGACGTTGGACTTTGCCCACTTACAGGCATTGTCCAGCAGATTCCCCAGCATCTCTTCCAAATCTTCGCGTTGCCCGCGAATGAAATGTCCGGGCGAAACATCCACGTCGATCGTAAGCCCGCGAGCAGCGTAGATTTTCTCCAAGGTTCGCGTCAACCCTTCCACCGAAATCAGGACGGGACAGCGGGCACCAGGCAAGTTGCCGGGAGTAGTCGCGCGGGCTTGCGTCAGATGATAGTCAACTTGCCTACGCATGCGATCAACTTGCAGGCTGATCGTGGATGCGGTTTCGTGTTGGCCTGCAGCCTCGAACTGTTCGGCCTCCTGGGCCAACACCGCCAGCGGCGTTTTCAATCCATGCGCGAGATCGCCGGCTTTTGCCAGTGCCCGCCGGACGATTTGCTCACGGTGTTCTAACAAGGCATTGAGATCGTTCACCAATGGCTGCACTTCGGTTGGATATGTTCCTTCGACCCTGGCACCGGAACCATCGCGCAGACCCGATAGTTGTCGACGCAGACGGCCGAAGGGCAAGAGTCCCGAGCGGAACTGCCAAATTCCCCCCAGTATGCACAAAGTCGCAAAAACAAGAAAAATTCCTATGGCCCACCCAGCCATAAAACGAAGCTGGCGGTGCACGACGAGGAACAACAAATGCATTAGCGGGATTAGTCCAAGCGTCCAGAGAACAGTGCCGATAAGAATTCGCCACCGGAAAGAATGCAGCCAATTCATGGATGGGCCTTCATGCGGTAACCCAGGCTTCGCACTGTTTCAATGAAGGTCGGACCCAACTTTCGCCGCAAGCGAGCGATAAATACTTCAACCGTGTTCGAATCGCGGTCAAAGTCCTGGGAGTAAATATGTTCTGTAAGCTCGCTTTGTGAAACTACGCGCTGGCTGTGGTGCATCAGGTAAGAAAGCACGCGAAACTCATGGCTAGTCAGTTTCACTTCCGCGCCTTCGAGGGTCACTTTGCCGGACCGTGGGTCGAGCACAAGCGGACCGCAGCGAAGTTCCGGATTGCTCTGCCCGCTCGATCGCCGGATAAGTGCACGCAACCTCGCCAGCAATTCCTCCATACGGAATGGTTTGGCCATATAGTCATCGGCCCCGCCGTCAATACCCTGGACCTTTTCGTGCCAGCTGCCGCGCGCCGTTAGCACAAGCACCGGCATTGCCTGCCCCGCCTCACGCCAGCGGCGCAACACCGTCAACCCATCCACTTTAGGCAGCCCCAAGTCGAGGACGACGGCGTCATAGCGTTCATCGTGTCCGAGAAGGTCAGCGCGCCCGCCGTCGGCCGCATGGTCCACCGCGTATCCCGCACGGCGAAGCGCGGCGGTAAGCTGTTTGGCCAGTAATGCCTCGTCTTCTACGACCAGCACCCTCATGGTTTTTACCTTCTTATGTAAGCAGACGAAAACCAAGCTGAACGCTACCTGAACAGCACATTCAGACGCCATTCAGACGCGGCCGCGTACGGTGTGAACGTGATCGAGCGGCAAGTTCTCGGCAACGCTTACTATAGCCGACCAGAGGCTCGGTCGCGATTCGGACTCGCTATTTTCGGCAACTTCAAAGAAAAGACGAAAGAGGAAGACCAATGAAAGAAATCCGTCGAACGATAGCTCTCTTTTTTATGCTGAGCCTCACCGCGGTGGCGCAGATGTCGCCAGCCGCTAAAGAACAAGCGCCCTCGGGCACCATGACGCCCCACTCGCTCCATGCAAATGGCGCGGCTCTGACATTTGCGGAATTAAAGAACACTGCCGCGCAGTTAGATCGAGCGAGACAAGCAACAGCAAAGTACCAGGACATGCATGCGGCGGAAGCCGACGGATATCAGAGGGTGGGTGGTGATATGCCGGGTATGGGCATCCACTATGTTCTGACGATGGAGCCGAACGGTTTTGATATAGAGAAGCCTCCCATTTTGCTTTATGTCAAGAACTCGGGTTCGCAGGGCGGCTACTCTCTGGCCGGTGTCGCTTATTTTTGGGATGCGCCCGAAGGCCCTGATGGCCAGCCCGCGAACCCGCCATTTCCAAAATCGTTGGCGCTCTGGCACCGCCATGAAAATATTTGCGTACTGCCGCACCTTGAAAACCCGCACGGATTAACTGAGAACCAATGCCGCGAACAAAAGGGTCACTTCATCGCCAAAACTCAATGGTTGGTTCATGCCTGGATTTGGATAGATAATCCTGCAGGCGTGTTCAGCGCAGAGAATCCGGCTTTGCGGTGAGTAAGCGTAATCAGGAATTCGCGATGTGAGTCACGTTTTGCTTCTCTCCGTCTGGCGGTGTATCGAGGGATGCGTTGGCCAAATCTTTCTAGGGATAGAGGAAGGCGATCAAGCGATTGGCTTTGACATGAATACAGCGTACGTTCTCCTGCGCACCGGTTACGCCGATTGGGAAGCTGGTTCGGCTCTAGCCGAGTTGCGACGGACGTTTGGATTCGCTGTGAAGACAGTAGGTCTAGCGGCAGAAACGGTCGTGAGCATGGGTGGCCTCAAAGTGATGCCGGACCTCCCTCTGTCAGCCTTCGTGCCTGAATCAGCAGATATTCTCATTCTACCCGGTGGTGAGTCCTGGACGGACGGAGAAGTACCTCAGGTTTCTGAAGTGCTGCGGGCTATGGTCACTCTGAGCCGGCCTGTTGCCGCGATTTGTGCTGCGACTCTGGCCCTGGCTCATGGTGGGCTGCTCGACGATCGTCTGCATACGAGCAACGGCAAGAACTTCATTGGGAAATATGTCCACGAGTATCGGGGGGAAGAATTCTATCGGGCGTCGCCAGCGGTGCGTGATCGATGTGTCATCACAGCGAATGGTCTGGTTCCTTTTGCATTCGCAGCTGAGATATTCCGGGCCTTGGCACCTGAACGAGAACGAGATATCGAGACCTACGAGAAGCTCTACTCGCGTGGGTTGCTTGATTGACCGAGCGTTACGCGAGAGGCCTCATACGTGCGTGCGAGCTGAGCGCTTTCGAACATTCCTGGCGGATGACCAGCAACCCTTAAGTAATCCGGTCAGGTAAGGGTTGCCGACAATACGTCCGGAAAGTGAACTCGGTTTGGGGTGCATGTACTCTCTGCCGCTTCTCGGCGCTCGACACATTTCAAGCCTTTGGGAATTCTGAAAAGCGCCCACGCAACACGGCTTGCGGGGCGCCCTCGCGGTCGAGTGACCTCAACGGTCAGGACCGCCCGCCCTTTGAAGGGGGAGAAGCATTAAACGTCGTATAATCTCGTGCGCGCAACGGGGGAGCAGAACATATGAACGTAAAAGAACAAATCAAAAAGTATATTACCAGCCAACCGGAGCCAAAACGCAGTGACATGCGAGAGTTGCATCGGCTCACACTTCAAGTGTCACCAGAATGCAAACTATGGTTCTTCGATGGTAAAGACAGCAAAAATCATACTGTTTCCAACCCTACGATTGGATATGGATTTCACACAATGAAATATGCCAATGGAAAAATTAGAGAGTTTTTTCAAATTGGTGTGAGCGGAAACAAAACCGGAATCTCTGTCTATATTCTTGGTCTCAAAGATAAGAAGTACTTAGCCAAAACGTACGGAAAAAAACTGGGCAAGGCGAGCGTCACCGGATATTGCATTCGGTTTAAAGCGCTAAAGGATATAAACATCGATACGCTTGAAGAGGCAATACGATATGGGCTTGCAGCGCAGAGTGAAATGAAATAATTCCACTGTTAAAGGCAAGCAGTTAGCGATGTAAAGGCGCTCCGGTATACGACCCCTACAGCTCTGACCCGCGGTTAGTACTGAGCAACGCGCTAGGCTCTAGAAATGCCGGGTGGGCGCATTTCGCGGGAGCAAACCAGACCGCAGGCTGCCGATCAGGGCATATTCGACGGAGCCGCCGTACCATCGGACCACTTGTCTGCCAGAACGAACAGAATCGTCACACGTTCCTCCGGGTCATTCGCGACCATGACAGGTGAGTTGGGATCATCGGCCGCCCAGCTCTTGGTCATGTCGCCGGGGGAAAAAAACATCGCATGCGGGCGCCAGCTCTTGTCCCGGTCGCTTAAGTACTGCTGCTTCGACATCATGTAAGCCATCGCGCCAGGCTCCAGCGCGGGCAGCTCCTTCTTGTCCAGTCCCGTCGCGATTGCGTGCGCGATTTCAGCCTTCGATTTTCCTGCCAGCACAAGCCTGGTCTTCATCAGATAGATGGGCGCAAAGCTCCTCATGGCTTGCGCGTTGAAGCAATGGGGTGCACGCATCTTCGGATTCCAGAACTCCGCCTGATCCGTGCTCTGCCCCCACGACCTCTCCACGATGCAGAGAAAGCCATTCGTGCCCTTCACCGCGGTCTTATATCCCTCGCGTCCCAGCACCATCACTTCGGCTCCATCGGAAATGGAACCGGGTGCAGCACTGCGAGCCAGCGCGATCTCGGATTTCTCGTCAGATATCAGGTACTGATCGAGGGGAGCCATCGCCGGATAGATAGCTTTTCCGGCCTGTGCAACTGCCCGCCCGCCTGCGTCAGGTAAAACAATTTGCAGAGCAAATGCCAAAGCGATGATCTTGACGTGGCTCTTCCGCATCCGATCCTTCCAATCCGCGCATTTCGCGCCGGTGAGCATCGACCCTGAGAGCGATTCGCAGCTTTAATTCACGATTCAATCATTGCGATCGGTCAGAAACCAGGCTGCCTGGAATATCTCAGCTGTCGGGAATAGAGCAATGCACTCATCGAGCGTCAGTTTACAGCGATCCGGCTTTCTCATGGAAGACCGCATGCGCGTTTTGGATGGTTCATTCTGGTACCCGCCACAGAACCTGCTAGGACTTCGCGTAACTTTCTCACCGCTTTTGGTATTTCCTCCAGCGGCGTGCTGCCGTAACCGAGAACCAACCCTTGCCGTGAAGGCTTATTGGCATAAAAAGGCGACAGGGGTAGCAGCCAAAGACCGCGGTCGGCGGCGCGTTCAACAATCGCTCGCTCAGAGATTCCATTTAGGATCAGGACCAGGTACGTGCCCGCATGGGCTCCCGACACTTCGCCCGTCAAACCCAATTCCTGCCGTAAGCATTCAATTAACGTCATGCGACGCTCCGCGTAAAGTGATCGCATCCTGCGAATGTGGCGAGAGAAGTGCCCTTCGCGAATGAAGTCTGCCAAGACCTCCTGATAAAAGGCCGGCGAAAACGTATCCATGGCCATCCGCACTTCTTGAAAAGTCTCGATCAAGTCAGGTGGCAAGACCAGGTACCCCAGTCGCAAGGAAGGAAACAGGACTTTGCTAAAGGTTCCCGTGTAGAGCACTCTGAAATTGCGGTCGAGTCCCTGCAACGAGGCAATCGGCATGCCCTCATAACGATACTCACTGTCATAGTCGTCCTCGATGATCCAGGCACCCGACTTCTCCGCCCACTCCAGCAGTTGCAGGCGACGCGTAGCGCTCATCGTGACGCCAAGCGGCATCTGGTGCGACGGGGTGACTAAAGCAGCCTGCGCCTTGCGACATTTCTTGATGCCGACGTTGACAACCAGGCCTTCGCCGTCTACCGGAACCGGTACGATTTGACAACCATGCAAGGCCAGGGTGTTTCTTGCGAAGGGATAGCCCGGTTCCTCCACCCAAACCGAGCTGCCAGGCTCAAGTAGCGCGCGCGTCGAAATTTCAAGCGCATGCAGCGATCCGCAAACGATCATGATCTGATCGGAGTCGCAGCGCACTCCTCGGGCAGTCCGCAAATAAACCGCAATCGCCTCTCGAAGGTTTCGTGAACCCATGGGATCCCCGTAGTCCAGAGATGTCGCACATGTGCTGCGGCGGTGACGCGTTATCAAGCGATTCCAGACTCGCAAGGGAATATGCTCGAAGGGCACCCGGCCGCAACAAAATGCGCCATGTCCACGTTGACGGGGGCCGGTTTGAACCGGTTCCAGGTTCCGGGCCCGCAAAGCCCGTGGACGACGGCCTAACCGGGGGCTGGCAGAGCGAGAACTGCTCGCTTCCGACCCTCTAATCTGAAGCGTGAGAGACCGGGAAACTACGGTTCCATAGCCGACCCGGCTCTCGAAGTAGCCTTCGGCCAATAACTGTGCGTATGCATCCACGACTGGGGTGCGGGAGACTCCCAATTCGCATGCGAGCGTGCGAGTAGACGGAACTCGTTGACCAGGCCGCAAGCTGCCATCCAGTATGGCAGCGCGATAGCGATCGTAGACTTGGCGGTGGAGTGGCAACTGGGCTTTGCGGTCAATCGTGATGATCGGGACGATGGCGGAGGAAACCTTCTTCATCGCGACCTGCGTAAAATGGTCACCTTAAATTCGTTCCAAATGGCCATTGCGGTAGACCACCGATTGGTCCAAACATAATAGTCGAATCTGGAGCTGTGCGGCAATCGAGTGGGAGCCCGCACAGCTTTCCTCCATCGCCTACGGCCACATTTGTCGATCGTTTTGCACTGAAGGAGGTGTGCATATCGAGAGGGGACACCTCAGTCACTGGTCACGCTGAACAAAGCGGTTGATGCCGGCGATGTAATTCAACGGTGCTGAAACCAGCCGCATCGTGAAGGCAGACCGTTCACTGGGCGGATAACAGGCACGGCGTTGAGCCATGCGATGGAGATCCAGGCATCGCCTTTCAAGTTCATCTGAGCTCACACCGGTGCCCACGGGGAGAAATTCCGTGCATCGCTTTGAGGGAAGTTCACGTGCTCGTAGTCTGCTTTCACGAGCTTTGGCGAATTAATCATTTCACTTGGAGGAGACTATGAATCGACCGTTACAGATTTTGCAGACAGCGGGTGTACTGCTTTTAAGTCTCCGCCTATCTCCTGCGCAGAACATCATCACGTTTGACGCCCCGGGTGCCGGAACCGGCGCAGGGCAAGGCACCTTGGCGCAAGGTATTACCCCCACCGGCGAGACTTTTGGATACTTCGTCGACTCCTCTGGTGTGGCTCACGGATTCCTGCGCACCGAGAACGGTACCTTTATAACGTTCAGCGCTCCCGAGGCGGGCACGAATTCCGGTCAGGGGACCTTCGCCTTCAGTCTCAATCCGGCGCGCACTGTCACCGGATATTACATAGACGGAGGCGGTGTCATGCACGGCTATGAGAGGACAGCCATCGGCACCTTTACGACGTTTGATGCTCCAGGCGCCGGCACGAGCGCCGGCCTGGGTACACTTGGGGCCGACATCAATCCAGCCGGAGTGATTGCGGGATACTATTTTGACGCGAACAATTTGGCTCACGCCTACTTGCGAGCGGTCAACGGCACCTTCACGATTTTCGAGGTTCCTGGCGCAGGTACCGGGTCCGGCCAGGGCACCGGTACGGCGACCACAATTGGGCTTGATGCAGAAGGAGCGGTCACGGGCGCTTACATCGATGCGAATAATGCTCTCCATGGTTATGTGCGAACTCCCGACGGCACCATTACCAGCATCGACGCGCCCGGGGCAGGCAGCGGACCAGGTCAGGGCACTGACACCGATGGCCTCAATAGCCACGGGACAATCCCAGGAGTCTACGTTGATTCCAGCTCGGTGCTGCACGGCTTCGTGCGCAACCCTGACGGAAACTTCACCACGTTCGACGTTCCGGGCGCTGGCACTGGGCCTGGCCAAGGCACTTCACCCCAGGGCATCAACCCTGAAGGGACGATCACTGGCGATTACATTGATGACAATGGCGTGCGTCATGGGTTCTTTCGGCAACCCGATGGTGCGATAAGTACTTTCGACGCTCCTGGCGCAGGCACGGCGGCGGGCCAAGGCACCTTTCCGCTATTGAACAATCCATCGGCTGCGATAACCGGATACGAGATCGACGGAAACGGCGTGTCTCACGGATTTATCCGGTGCCGCTAGGTGCTCACCCCCATTCGCTGCGGTCTCGGTTCCTGAGGGCTCCACTTCCACTACTTCGACGCCGTGATGTGAAGGCCGACGTATTCCCCCGAAATATACACGCGAACGTCGTGTTTGCCGCCCGGCTCAACACCATGCCAAACCGTTAGATCCTCTCCAGCGGGGTCATCCACCTCATTATCCTGGTGGGTTGACCAATCCGAGGGAAGCAAAACTTGCAGGCGTGAGACGAGATCGCGGAATCTTGTATCCGCCGCTGAGCCAGAAGCTTCTTGCCAATAGCATACGAACTGCACACCCGGGTGTTCGGAATGTGATCCTGGGGCCCCGTTGACGATGCACTCCTTTGCCCCTCCGAGCTTTACGGTAGTCCCTGTCGTTCCATCTGCTTTGGCGATTCGGATGTCTGCAAAGGCGTTCGCTCTGGCCTCAAATGCCTTCTTTAGACTCTGGCAGAAATCGTCGCAGCCGCCGGCAACTGTGGGGGGAGCAGTCTTTGCAGGAGGGCCCGGAGGGTGCTTCAAAAGATAGGGCGACGAGAACGAGTCTATCCAAAGATATAACTTCGCCGTTCCATCGCTCTGTTTCGCCGCTTGCAAGTGCAGTGGGCATTGCCCGAGGTAAGGCCCGTTATTGGGCGGAACCTCGCAATTTGGTGGGCCAGCGTCCACATAGTGGTCTTCACCCGCGGATCTGATTTGGAAATTCCACGTCGGATAGAGACTCTGCAGTGCCTGGAGTGTTCTCGCATACCATTTTTGCGAGTCTGCAGCGGGAACCTGGGCGTAGCAAATGTACATCGGCACATTATTTGCCCAAGTCGAAGTTTGGCAAGGGACGTTCGTGCCCTCAATCGAGACGTCGGGGCCCGTTATTTTGTTCAGCCGATACTCTCGAAAGTCCGTTACTGCCGCATCTCGTATGTCCTGAAGGTTTTTGCAAAGCTGATCGTCGCACTGCGCAAAGGTAGAAATTGGGAAAAGACCGAACAGAAAGACAGAAATAAGCGGGATTATTTTCCTCTTCAGCGCGAAAACTGCGAAGGTACCATACGATCTCTGGAGTCGAGGACGGATTGTCACAACACGAGAAGCGTGATTCCTTCGAGTATTGTTGTCAATCCCATTTGCTGAGTACGTCAGACTTCGGAGGACCCCACGATGCGCAGGTGCCGCGACATTGCGCTAGACAAGGCCGCCTCCCGCTCGAACTGGCGCACTTAATCGCGTATACCTCGCCTGGTTCATTGTTTCCAAAAGGAAGCGGTCATCGCCTCCATCTGCATCGAGTTTGTCGCCAGGCGAATGGCTGTCCCGTAGCTCACCCCGCTTTTTCTCCGGCCTCCTGCGTCTCGATTACCCATGATTCGCTCCGTAAAATCGCGGGATAGCCGGCCGCTTTTTCGTCCCTTGCAAAGGAACGCGCCGCCAAACCACTCGCAAACAAATAGCCCGGGCGCGTGTGCCCGGGCTCACATCCCGATAAGTTTGGCACCGGTTCACCAATTATCTTGCGGAGCGACCAGCACAGCAAACTAACCGAAAACAACGCCCCGGCAATCCAAACGGCGTAATGCGCTACAGCACCTACCACAGCGTCTACCGAACTATGCAAGCCAAACAGTCGTTCGCCGACCCAGCCTAGGGCTGCAGAGCCCGCGAACGCCGCTCCGCCGATTCTCAGAAACCGATACCCGTGTGTCCGGCTCAGCAGAATATTCGCCGCGCTCACGATGCGCGAAGTCGCTGTCGGCGCCGCAGCGGCTGTGGCCGATGAAAAGATCGCGGCCAATACAACGATGAAGCGGATCGTCCTCACGCGAACAACATCCATGCGGTTCTCCTTGTCTGCCATACTTCCGCCGAAGCCTCACTATAGCCACTTCCGGGG
Source organism: Candidatus Acidiferrales bacterium (assembly GCA_963742325.1). Taxonomy (GTDB): domain Bacteria; phylum Acidobacteriota; class Terriglobia; order Acidiferrales; family UBA7541; genus Acidiferrum. Next base: position 396,580 of record CAVULB010000003.1, read on the forward strand.
AATAAGGAAGATCGTTCCCAGCTGCCGGTGCATTTCTAATTCGTGCCCTGTCCTTGCGGTTCGGTCCTCCCGATGGCGGTGTTAAAATCCACGCCGCAAAAGTCCTGGGTTGAGCGATGAACTTAAAGTCGTCATGAGAGTTGAGCTTGTCGTCCCGAAAAGGCACGCTTGAGTGCTTCGCGGAACTTGCCGTGAAAGACAGCGCCAAGCGCCTGAATGGAAAAAAAACCGTCACAGCGATGGTTCATGGCAGATTCGACAAGACACTGGGAGACGTGTGACGAGCAACACGGTCGGTTGAGGTTCCCGTGAGCGAGTATGAATGTGGCAACCAATGCGGAGGTCTGAAGTGAAAGTGACGTTGTTTCGGTTGAATGAAAAGATCGGCACTGGGTTTCGGTCAATTTTCATGAACATCGTTCTGTGGTTGTCAGCGCTCGCTGGTCTTTTTCTCGCGGGCGTTGCATTGGGTCAAATCCCGTATTGCCATTGGGCAGGATGGCTTTTGCTAAACATTGCAGGTCTGGTGTTGATAGCGGGCATCATTGCCATCCTGGTTGAGATGGGAATCCTATTCGCCATTGGTGTCGATTACGCAAAACGTCAGTGATACGTGCGGAGTTTCGTTCGAGCGACGGGCCCTGGCCAGCGACCGCAGCGGCTTGGTGCTTTACTGTGGTCCGATAACCGGATGGTTATCTCCGACCCCAGACATACCAACACCCTAAATTATGGCAAACATTTATTATTCCCACCCTTCGAACCGGCGTGGAGTTTTACGGGCGGTCTTATCCACAGAAGAAGGTAAATCCCTATTGAAGGGTCACTCAGCCCAATATGCCGGGCGGGATTTCCCAACCATGGTTCGGGAACCGGACGGGGATTTTGCCATACTTCGCCTATTCGAAGGAGAAGTGACCGAGCAATGGCGGCCTGGTTTTTATTGGTTCCACGAGGACATCCTCCGAATCGAAGAAGTAGTTCAATCCTACAACGCGAAAGACATGTGGTAGCGATGAGTAAGTGTAGTCTCCGGACTGCCACAAGATTCTCGCCCATGCGAAGTTGTAGTTGAGACAGGTTGCTCGAGGGCGAATTATTGGCCCACCAGCACCTCGGCGTGTTGGAGACAATTCTTCACTCACCTTCGCGCAGATCGGAGCAAACTCCAACGGTTGGAGTCACGGAGTCACTCTCATATTTCACGATAGGGGCGTCACGATAGGGGCGTTTTGTCTGGAGGCTTCTGCTCATCGAACGTGGTGCTGAGGGGGAGACTAGGAAACCGTTTGAGCCACTCTTTGCGAACATCCTGAAGCTGCCAAACATAGACTTGGCGAAGCGCGTCTTCGATTTCTGCCTTCGAGGAACACAAGGATTCCAGAACCATCCCAAAGCGTAACAATTCCGGATCGGACATCTCGGAAGGGGGCGGGCGAACGGCTAGTCCCTCCGGCGCATGGAACAATGGTTTATTGCGAGGAACGCTCATCGCCGTATTCAATCTTTAGATTTTGGTAACGTGCGGGTACGTTGCCGTACCAGTAAAATACTCCTTGACAATGATGAATTACAAGTAAAATAATCGGCTGCAACAACCGCCCCCTAAAGTTATCCACAGGTATTGCGTCCCTTGGAGGAACCCATGAGAGGTGCCAGCCCTCATCAGAATGCGGGTGTATCCGTTGATGTCGATTGGTACGGCACGCTACTCCCGGGCCATCTGCAAGCATTCATCACACATTCTAAGGAACTTGAATCGCCCTACCTTATGTTCAGTATCGTTTTGGATGAAGCGATCAGTTTGCGAAATGCCAGTTTACAGAGCGACTCCCTGAATTATGTTGTGCTTGCCTCCAGCCTCTGTGTTCGACTCATGCACCGATTGAAAGATATGCTCGCATCGCTTGCAGCGCACTGCGACGGACACAGTTTGCAACCAAGTGTCGCGGCATTTCAGCCGGAAACCTTCCTTACTATGACTGGGCGGTTTTCGGCACGAACCAGGCTCTTGTTCAATCTTGTCCCGTGCTCACAACAAACGCCTTTTCTAGCTAAGATTTTCGACTTGGAAACGATAGTGGACAACGTCGGTTGTAGTTTTTGTTCGGCTGCCGAGACGTTGACGACCTCAATAGGTCGTGCGTTTGATGATGAATTCTTGTGGGAGGCTATAGACGCAGGCCACTTTGACCTGAACACTTGCCTCCGGGAGTTGCTAGTGATGCTCAAATGCTTCTTCCGCGTGCAGCCCGTCGAACAAGTGGAAATCTTCGAGGCCATAGTGGCGACGAGGCGTATCTCCGGGGCCCGGTTTCGCCCCACCACCCGCTGTATTGCTTCCAAAAGTTATGGCCGAATCAACTCGAATTGAATAGTACCCTATCAATTCGCGCTGGCGCCTGGGAACGCAACCTCGCACGAGTTTTCTCCACGCTGAGGATGGCAGCGGAGCTTTGCCGCATGGGGATCCTTGCCGCCAAAGACATTCACACGCTCGTCGTCAAAAGGCAGGCCTAAGGTGATCGAGCGACAGACTTTTCGGTGCGCCTTGTGACTTCGTGGCGGATGGGGATCACGTGTCTGACGCTGGCCGCTCCGTCGCGGGGATTTCCGCTCGCCCCGATACGGCCCACCAGCAGACCCTCGGCATCAACGGCACGCGAGCTCGAAATCCTCACCCTGATCGCCCGCGGCTTCAACAATCGCGAGATCGCCACGCAGCTTTTCGTTTCCGAAAACACCGTCAAGACACACTGTGCCCGCGCCTTCGACAAGGTCGGAGCCGCCCGCTGCACCCAGGCCGTCCAGCGCGGCAAAGAACTAGGCCTCCTGCCGTAACTGCGTCACCCGAAAGCACGATTTCCGCTCCATTCCTGTAAAATCATCCGAAAGGATGACGACATCTGGCCCCGTAATACCGCATAGTGACTCCATCCTCACTCGCACTAGGAGCCTCACATGAAGAAAACCGTGCTCACCTTCGGCCTCATCTCCGGCCTCATCATCTCCGTCCTTATGGGCGGCTCGCTTCTCCTCGCCGACAAGATCGGCTCCGGCCACAGCATGGCTCTCGGCTACACCATCATGGTGGCGTCGTTCCTGCTAATCTACTTCGGTATCCGCAGCTATCGCGACAACACCCTGGCCGGCCAAATCTCCTTCGGCCGCGCCTTCGCCTGCGGCATCCTGATCACCCTCATCACCACGGTCTGCTACGTCGCCATGTGGGAGGTCCTCTACTTCAACTTCATGCCCCACTTCATGGACAGCTACTTCGCTGCGGAGATTTACAAGGTCCAGTCCTCCGGACTTGACCCCGCCATCACCGCCGCGCAGGTCGCCGCCATACAGCGCTCTCAGCAGCTCTACCAGAACCCCTTCGTCAACATGGCCTACACCGCCATGGAGCCCCTGCCCGTCGGCCTTATCATTACTCTCATCTCCGCCGCCATCCTCCGCCGCAAAGCCCCTGTCGAGCCCACCGCCGCTCCCGCAGTCGTGACCTCATAACGCCAGGGAGCGTCCGCAACTCGCAGGGCCAATTTGGAAGCAGCCTTGATCTCCGTGCAATCCCATCGCTGCCTCCCGGCAGGAAGATGACGCCGTGGGGCCGGTGGGAATGTCGCGAGTGAAGTCCAGGTTGAACCGCGGATCAAGCGTGATTTGTTGCTCTCTAGCTTAACCACGTGCACTTTGTGATCGCCCGCGGCCTTCACAACTCCACCTGGAGCGAGAGCCCGCGTTGCGGTCTACGATGATGGGGATCCAACCAGCGCTTGCTCCTGAGTTGTGAAATGGACGTGATTTTCTCCCTCGGTTGGTAACCGCCAATTTATCCGGATGTAATCAAGCTGCCCTGGTCGTGAAGCAGATTAATATTGTCAGTATAGAGGACCGCTAGCGATCTTCTTTGGGCGGAAGGGATGCTGGCGGTTCTTTCTATTTCACGCTGACCGAAGCCGAGTAAGGTTCATCTCAGTCAGATGGGTGCTTATTCAATCGTTGAAGACGTGATGCCGCAATGGGCGGTTCAGTTGTCGTCTCCGTGAAGCACCGCCGCCGTCAGCACCGTTGTCCACAATCCATGCTTGTCGCCTACCGCAGATTGCGTGATAACTACCTCTTCGGTCTCACCGAACGAATGGTGTTCGCTGGCGGTATCGTTTGTCCCGGCCTAAAGTAGTGGCTGGCTTAGCTTGAGCTTGGCGCCTAGGAAGTCGGCCTGCAGTAAACGTGCCGCCGACTTCCGGACGAGGCGGTCAGAAGGTGGTCGAGCCGTGCCCCGTCCGTGTTGGAACCAAGAATGGAGTAGGCGAATCTAATAGCTCAACTAAGGACGATTCATGGAAAGAGCAGAACAGTCCACCTCAGAAGTCTTATCGCTCGGCGCACCGGCGAAGGGCGAGACGGGTCTATTTTCCACAGAGTCTGTCCTCAACCTGCAAAAATTGATTTTTGCTGGCTCCCCTCTGTCCGAAGTTCTAACGAACATTGCTCAGTTGGTTGAATCGCAAGCCGAAGGCATGTTTTGCACGATCTGGCTTCCCGATGAGGACGGAAAGGAGCTCCATTGTGCGGCGGCGCCCAGTCTTCCTGGATTCAGGGATAAAGTAGGGACCATGGCTGTTAGTCCGAAAGGGGCATCCTGCGGCACTGCGATTTATCGGAGGGAGTCGGTGTATGTGACCGACATCCTGACCGACCCCCTTTGGGACGATTATCGTGACCGTATGTTGCCTTATGCAATTCGTTCCGTTTGGTCGCGGCCCCTATTCACAAGCGAAGGCAAGGCCCTCGGTACATTTTCGATTAATTATCATGAGCCGCGTGGGCCCGGCGCCACCGACCTCCAGCTGATCGAGAACGCTAGCCACATCACCGGGATCGCCATTGAGCGTCACATGAAGGAGGAGGCGTTGCAGCGTGAGCGTGACCGGTTGCGGCTGCTTCTAGAGATCACCAACAGCCTTACCTCCAGGTTGGACCTCCGGCAGGTGGTTGATGCGCTCTCGACGAATCTATTCAAGGTAATGCAATGTGACGTATCCGCCTTGCTGCTACCCAACTCCGAGAGCGGCGCGTTACGCGTCACCATCTTGCACAATCCCGACGCGAGAGGACCCTTCCGTGAAGGGTCGTTGGTGCCCATGAATAGTTCGATTTCGGGTCAGGTATTGCGGACGGCCAAGAGCGTCCGCATCGATAGCTTCGAACAGGTCCGCAAGGATCCGGAGATTTATGGTAATCCTGACGGCCAGCTTCTTTATGAGCGCGTCATGGAAGAAGGCCTGAGGACGGGGTGTTATCTTCCGCTCCTAGGCCGCGATCGGGTGGTTGGCGTTCTGATGCTCTCTAGGCGTTCCGACAATGCTTTTGCGAAAGACGATGTCGTCTTGCTCGAGCAGGTAGCCTGTCAAGTCGCGATTGCAGTTGAGAACACACTGGAGTACGAAAAGGCGACAAAGGACCGAGATAAAGAAACAAAACAGAGACTCTACCTCGAGGAGGAAATTCGCGCTGAGTGTGGGGAAATCGTCGGGGAAAGTCCGGCGTTGAAGACCACGTTGAGCCTAGTGTCTGTAGTTGCCCCTACGGACTCCAGCGTGCTGATACTGGGAGAGACGGGAACCGGCAAAGAACTCGTTGCGCGTGCGATCCATAAGCTGGGCAGCCGCAGCGAGAAGGGATTCGTGAAACTGAATTGCGCCGCAATCCCTCTTGGACTCCTCGAAAGCGAATTGTTCGGCCACGAAAAAGGAGCATTTACCGGGGCGATCGCTCAAAAAACGGGGCGGTTCGAACTCGCGGATAAAGGCACGCTGTTTCTCGATGAGGTCGGCGATATACCTCTGGAACTTCAAGCGAAACTGCTGCGCGTCTTGCAGGAGCAGGAATTCGAGAGGCTCGGCAGCAACCGTACGCATAAAGTTGACGTGCGGCTCATCGCCGCCACACATCGGGATCTGCCCGCGATGGTGAAACAAGGGACCTTTCGCGATGACCTTTATTATCGTTTGAAAGTATTTCCAATCCAGGTTCCGGCGCTGCGGCAACGCACCGAGGACATTCCCCGATTGGTGCGGCACTTTACAGCACTCTACGCACGACGCATGAACAAACGAATTGACGTAATTCCTGCCGAAACCATGGATGCGTTGACGCGATACCCATGGCCCGGAAACATTCGCGAATTGCAGAACTTTATGGAACGCGCCGTGATTCTCTCTCCACAGTCCATATTGCGCGCGCCGGTGTCCGAATGGGAGCCGTTGCAGTCTCCCAAGGAAAGCAATGTCCCTTTGAGTGGTCTCGCCGAGGTCGAGCGGGATCATATCCTTCATGCACTGGAAGTGAGCAACTGGGTGATCAGTGGCGCGGCCGCGCGCTTGGGGATGAAGCGAACGTCGTTGGCTTATAGGATGAAGAAGCTTGGGATTCGCCGGTCTGCTGACGTCCCCGAGAAACGCAGCATCGCCGGTGCGAGTGGCGACGACTGAGTTTGCCAGCGCCTCTGGCAAACTACCTGCCAGTGGCAGCAGTGAATCCGACGGATACCCGTCGGTGACGGGTATCCGTCAGCGATTTGTCAAATACCGTTTGAGATTTGCAGACCTCCTTCCTTACAAACTTCAGTCGCCAGAATGATTTCCGTGGAACGTCCTCTGTTCGGGTGAACTGTGCCTTCCTTGGTATCTCACGTGCGTTAAGGGCCAAAGAAGTGAGGAGAGGACTTATGAGTGATGCGTCATCACGAACAGCCACGAAACGCGCAGCGCCGAGCCAGCATGATGGGCGATTTAGCTTGCCTCCTAGTTCCATCCATAGGGTCGAAGCCGACGGGGTGCAGGTGTTTTATCGCACGGCCGGAGAAGCAAATGCCCCGGCAGTTCTCTTACTGCACGGATTCCCCACCTCGTCCTTCATGTTTCGCGAGCTCATTCCGCGCCTAGCTGCTGACTACCGCGTGATCGCGCCAGACCTCCCGGGTTTCGGATTCACAGAAGTGCCGGCGGAACGAAAATATCCGTACTCCTTCGATCGATTGGCACTCACGATCGACGCCTTCACGCAGGCGCTCAAGATCGACCGCTACGCAATCTACGTCTTTGATTATGGCGCGCCAACCGGCTTCCGGCTGGCGCTGGCCCATCCAGAACGAGTCACAGCGATTGTTTCGCAGAACGGGAACGCTTACGAAGAAGGGCTTGGTGAAGCTTGGGGGCCGATCCGAAAGTACTGGGCATCACCCACGGCACAAAATCGGGACATACTCCGCCAAAGTGTTTTGACTGCGGGCGGAACACGCTGGCAATACACGCACGGCGTAGCGAATCCGGAGGGTGTTGCGCCGGAGTCGTACACATTGGATACGGCGCTGCTCGAACGGCCGGGGAACAGAGAGATTCAGCTCGATTTGTTTCTGGATTATGCGTCAAACGTAAAGCTTTACCCGAAATTCCAGGAGTATTTCCGCAAATCAAAGCCGCCTTTGCTTGCGATCTGGGGCAAGAATGATCCTTTCTTCGTTCCCGCAGGAGCAGAAGCTTTTCGGAAGGACTTACCGAGCGCGCAGGTTCAGTTCCTTGACACCGGACATTTCGCGCTAGAGACGCACGTCGTCGAAATTGCTTCCGCGATGAAAGCGTTTCTTCAGGCAAACGGTATTGTGAACCGCAGTGGGGAGAGCGAGCTTGCAAGATGAGCGCGTTTCCTCAGAACTCTTCCATTGTTTTGGTACACGGAGCATGGGCCGACGGGTCTTGTTGGAGCAACGTGATTCTCCCTCTGCAACGGCAGGGTTTTCACGTGGTCGCGGCCCCCATCCCGTTGACCTCGTTGACGGACGACATCACCGCTCTGAATCACGCGCTCGAACGAACCAGCGGTCCTGTAGTTCTAGCGGGGCACGCCTATGCGGGGGCAGTGATCGCAGGGATAACCGAAGAGCGCGTCAAGTCGCTCGTCTACGTCGCGGCTCTTGCGCCCGATGAGGGCGAGAGCGTTGCGAAGGTGTTCTATCGCGACGCGCCGCATGCGGAGGCGCCCAAGCTGGTACCGGATCCTCATGGTTTTATCTGGATGCCCGAAGACGGGTTTTGCCGAGCAGTGGCGCATAAGGCGACCGGTCAAACAAGCCTTATGGCCGCCGTGCAACGACCGATCGCACTTGCGTGTATTCAAGAGCCGGCGCCGGTGCCAGCGTGGAAAGCAAAACCTTCATGGTTCCTGCTGGCGGAAGAAGACCGCATGATCAACCCCAAGACGCAGCGCTTCATGGCCGATCGGATGGGCGCGAAGGTCAGGTCGCACCATGTGGACCACACTCCCATGTACACAGAGCCGAACCTGGTGATTGAGGTGATCTTGGAGGCAGCTGACGCAACCCTCTCACCATAGTGCTTCGCCGACGGCGGGAGCTCGATTCGGAATGTAGCTTCATGCGCTGAGGAAATAAATGGAAGACGCAACTAGGAGTCTGAGCGAGGAGGAAATGTTGGAACGCCGCGGCTTTCTAGGTGCGCTCGCCGGCGCATCTCTGGGTGTCTTATCGGAGGGCATGGTCACAGAGTTTGCGAGAGCAGAAAACAGGGCACAAGGTGGCGCGACCCTGGCTGATCAAATTTCTTTCGAGACTTCTCAGGTTGAGGTCTCAGGTAACACGATATTAGTGCGCCGCTATGGAAAGGGCCCGGCCATTCTGCTGGTACACGGCTTTCCTCGTACCAGCCTGATGTGGCGATCGCTTGCGCCGAAGCTTGCTGAGAGCCACACCGTGGTCTGCGTGGACCTGCGGGCCTACGGCCGAAGCGGAATCCCCGCATCTGCAGATGACCACTTCCCATATTCCAAACGCGCGATGGCAAAGGAACTCGTCGACCTAATGGCGCACCTTGGCTTTCCGGCATTCACCCTGATTGGCCACGATCGCGGCGGACGCGTCTCTTACCGTCTGGCGTTGGACCATCCGAAGACGGTGGAGCGTCTTGCTGTCTTCGATGTGATTCCGATTCTCGAAGCGTGGAGCAGGACAGACGCGCGCTTCGCGCAGACCTACTGGCCTTGGATTTTGCTGTCGCAAAAGTCCCCGCTCCCGGAGAGCTATTTGCTCGGCGCGCCGGAGGCCATCTTCCATAACCCCTTTGGAAAAGGTTCCTTCGGGCAAGAGATTCTCGATGAGTATGTCTCGACGTATCGCGATCCGGCCCGCGTTCATGGAATCTGTGAGGAATATCGAGCCGCGGCGACGATTGACGTCGAACACGATCGCGCGGACAAGGCAGTGTCCAGACGAATCGAATGCCCGATGCTGCATCTCTGGGCCGAGGGTGGTCCACTAGACACCTTCTATGCAAAAGACGGTGGTCCGCTCGGCATTTGGCGGCAATGGGCGCCACGGGTGCAAGGGCAGCCAATGAAGGGTGGCCACTTTTTCCCGGAAGAAAACCCTGACCACACAGCGGTTCTCGTCAAACAGTTTCTTTCTGCCTAAGAGAACAACTGCCGATTTCCTGGTGCTGCACATTTTGAAAGGGACCAGCCCAGGTACCTAAACATAAGGAGATAAAGGAAATGAAGAAATGGACAAAAGTAGCAATTCCCGTTGCCGCGGTCGCGGTTTTTGTCGGATGGTATGCATTTCGGCCAGAGCGGCTTGTGGTAAATCGAAATGTCAACGACGCAATGCCGACCGCAGCTGGCGCCTCGCCGGCGCAGCCTCTCGAATCCGGACGGTTCTACAGCATTTTGCACCCGACCGAAGGTACCGCAACCATCTACCAGATGGGAGATGGGACGCGTGTTCTTCGTTTTACGAGCTTCAGCACGTCAAACGGCCCTGATGTTCACGTCTACATGGTCGCCGCCGACGATGCCAAGGACATAGCGACCGTGCAAAAGGCCGGTTTCGTTGATCTGGGAGTGATCAAAGGAAACATCGGCGACCAAAACTACACGCTCGGCAGCGACTTGGACCTTTCGAAATACCGCGCAGTGTCCATATGGTGCAAACGATTCAGCGTGAATTTCGGAGCCGCGGCGCTAAGACCGACAGAGACCTCGCAAAATCACTAGGATCACATCCCGATGACAGTGATACAGATCCCACGCATTCTTCAATTAAAACGTGGATACCGGCTGGAAGTAACCGCAAGCTGGCGGGACGTAGCGAACAGGGCATAGACAAACATTCCCGCCATGGCCGAATACAAGCCCATTTGCGGTGGAACCCCGGCGATTCCCGCGTAAGCCATGCCCTGAGGGATAAACAGACCCGCTACCGCGATACCCGCCAAGATGTCCTTTGCGCGGCGAAGATTCAGCCAGCCAAGTCGTGATGGGTAGGTAGCAGGAGATTATTTGCTTTGGCCCCATTATCTTTTTCTCGGAGATTCTCTGAAGCAATCGCCCTGGAATGTCCGGTCAAACTAAGCGCGTCAGTATTTCTCGGAAATGAAGTGCCTCCCGTTTGCGGGCGGGCAATTTCACTTTCTCTCGTGGCGTGTTGCGTTAAGGAATCAAGGCTCAAAAGATGCGTGATGCAGTTGAGTAGCGCCTCCTTTTATCATCGGACTTGATGATGTACCAGGGGCGAGAATATTCATGCCAGCGAAGAAAAGACTCCAAATCCATAGGACGAAGTTGCCGTGCCGGGTCGGTAATCTGCGCCTCGAAACGGGGCAAAACTAGCACACGCCCCGGCTGCGTGTAACGTGCATCACACCGCTGACGAGGGGCAGACAGTCGAAGAAGGGCAAGGAAGATCACTCTTCGGAGTAGAGGGGGAAGCAACGGAAAAGATAGTGAATCTCTCAGACGGAACAGACTCATCCGGCGCAGCGCTCATTCGGGCCGGCCAAGCCAGGAATACTGCCACGCCACGGACACGTTCTGATAGTTTCCGCCGAAGATAATATATGTGCCGTTGCTATAGCTGACCTTGATCGATTGGTGTTTGCTGATCGGGATTGAAGCCGTGCCTCCGATGCGCGAACCGGTCTGCTTGGTGGCTAGGTTCCGTATGCCGCTCAGGCTAGTGATGCCTCCCGACCAAAAATTCGCGTCCAGAGATAGCCACAAGCGCGGCTTCACGTCGTAGCTCAGATGCCCCTCCAGAGAGCCGACAGGCGCTTCATTCTGTGGTTTGGTGACGGGGCCGTCGTAGAACGCGGAGTTTGTGGTGTACAACCACACTCCAGCGTAGCCATCGAGCACCCAATGCCCCCAGCGTTCGGAATACCCAAGTTCCGGTTTGAAAGCCCACCGATTGGCGCCCCAATTGATTAGTTTTGTGCCGCTGTATTGTCCAGTGGGCGCAACCACCTTCAGACTCAATCCCAACAACCTTTTTTGTTTCCACTTCGCATATTGTTTCGGTTGCATTGCCGGGCCGCCCATCAGGTTCACGGAAAAACGGAAGCTGGAATCCAATAGACCCGAACGGTATAGCGATCTGGCTTGCCCGGCGAGGTTCCCCTGGAAAGTTCCCACTCCATAGGGCAGCGAGGCCGTGATGTTTGCCGAGCGTCCGAAGAAATTCAGCGAGTGGTAGTAGCTGAAGTTCGATATGTAGTAGGTGCCCGTGGCATTGGTGACCGGTATTGTTCCATTGAAGTTCACGCCTCCGTCATAGAAGCCCCAGGTGATCGTAATTGCGTTGGAATGCACCGCCGTTATTACATAGGCTCGAGGTGCCAGGTCTTGCGCGGAAAGCTGCACACTCGCCGACGCAAGTGAAACTAGCAATGCCATCACGAAGCCAAGTCGCATTTTTATTGATTGCCTTTGCGAGCCCAACTTTCGGCACCCTCGGGGATACTAAGAGAATAAAGACCGCAGGACTGTACTTGCATCCGCGGGAGGGATGCACAGGAATAGGACAGCACTGACGGCTGCTGCAACGCCTGAGCGCCCTTTCTTAAACCCAACTACGAGTTGCGCGATAAGGGCAGCAACTGCACCAGAAAGTATAATAGTATCCCGATGCAATCCATCTCCGAATCACCCAATGTCCCTAATACTGTCAGGCTCGCTTCATTTAGTACGCCTGAGTTCCGTTAGTCTTGCTTCTCAATATTGCGGGCTTGCCCTGGTTGGATACTACATCTGAGTTCTTTAGCCATTCGATTCGTCTCCAAACCGCAACTGTTCTACCAAACACGCAAAAACTAAAGCGGCCTGCAGAGATCAACCGGGTAGTCAGTTCCAGCCTGTCGGATGGCCGTGGGCCGCCCCTAAATACCTGATACTGCTCAGGTTCGAAACCGAATGGCATTGTCAGAAATAACAACTAAGGCAAGTTCGCATTCTTGCTGCCAGGCATAACCGTTTGGTTCTCGAAGACATATGGGCGCAACGGCAGTGAACGCAAAACTCCACATGGATGCCCCGAAGTGGGGATTCCGGACGATGCCGATCGGTGTTCCGAGGCATGCCGATCACCGATTCCGGGATGGCAATCACGATTCCGGGTTGATGCCGATTAGTTGATCACCATCGTCGGAACGGTGATCGCGATGCCCTGGAATGTTTTCCACAGGGCGAAGTGACGCTGGACATCACAGTAGGCAAGCTATTTCTCTCATTTGAATTAGTCCAAATGAAAACAGGAAAACGGCGTACCCGGGAAAACGCGCCAGCGAATTGGCCTCGAATTGCGATGTCGCCGAGTCGCAGACTCGATAAGTCAGCAGAGACCAGAAGGTAATCGGCGCCACCGCCGCGAGCTGCGGGACGCGGAGTCGGTGCTTCCAATCCCGATCCATATTTCGGCCAAGATCAAGATAATAGGTGGTGTGCCGGCCGCAATTGAGGATAGGAAGAGACAATCGGCGTCGCGGCCGACCACCATTGCGGGACGCGCTTATCTGTCATCAGAAGGAACCCTTGAAAGCACTCCATTTCCGAGTCAGAAACTGGACAGTCTCTCTCGGCTTGGCTCGGGAGGCCTCTGACGCGGAGCCGGAACGCTTTATCTGATCGTCGGTGTAGCAAAGGCGTGTAATTGGTATTTCTGACAATAGTAAATCTCAGCCACTTCCGTAGGATTTGCACGGGTGGGGTATTGCATCGCTTGATTTTGCTCGTGAATCGGCCCGCCTGGTTCATCTACCCCGCCATCGGCTGAGCACGGTGCCGCCCTGTTAGCGACTGCTGATATCCGAGGTTGTAGCTATGAATTTTTGGCAACGCCTTCCCGTCTTTGGTCTTATGGCTGTACCGATGCTGGCGCTGGTAATCGGTTCTGTGCATGCTGGCGACAAGAAAGCCTCAGACAAAAGCAAACCTACTTCGCAGCAAGACCTGAAATATGTTCGACCTACCGATCCTGCTCTCTATGTGGGGTCCGATACCTGCAAAACCTGTCACGAAGACATCTACAAGAATTTCCAAAATACCGCGCACTTTGCCACGACCATGGACTCCAAACTGGATTCCGAAAAGGGCCCGGGCTGGCATGGTTGCGAAGCCTGCCACGGGCCTGGAAAAGCGCACGTAGACGGCGGCGGGGACAAATCCAAAATTTTCACATTCAAGGATGCTTCTCCCCAGGCCACCAGCGCGCGCTGCCTCGGGTGTCATCAGTACAACGAGGAGCACAGCAATTACGACCGTTCGGCTCACTTGGCGAACGGCATAAGCTGCATCGACTGCCACTCGCCGCATAACGCCAAGGAAAGCCAGTTCCTGATGTCAGAGAAATCTCCAGAGCTCTGCTACAAGTGCCACATGGACGTGCGCGCCCAGTTCGCGCGGCCATTCCATCACCGCGTAAACGAAGGATTGATTCAGTGCAACGATTGTCACAATCCGCATGGAAGTTTCCGGCCGAAACAACTACGCACGAACGCCTCTGGCGATGAGGTCTGCTACAAATGCCACACGGAGAAGCAAGGACCGTTTGTCTACCAGCATGAGGCAAAGATTGAGGGCTGCGTCGTCTGCCACTCTCCCCATGGCTCGACAAACGCGCGCCTGCTGGTGCAGAACCAGGTCAACCTGCTCTGCCTGAGCTGCCACTCGTCGGCCCTTGGCGCTCCGGGGACTCCGACCTTCCACAATCAAGCGCAAAAATATCAAGCTTGCACGCTCTGCCACACGGCGATTCATGGGTCCAACACCAGCAGCGTTTTCTTTACGCCATGAGCGGAGCAATTATGAAGAACCAGAAAAATCTGAAATCTTGCGATTTTCTCCGCGGCGAATTCCGGTCCGTCGTCTTTTTCACGCTTGCATCGGCGATGATGTTCGCCGTGAGCACATGCGCTCAGCAACCTGAAGAGGAACCTGGGATCGATCAGGGGAATTACAACATCAAGCAATCGGTGGAGTTCGGCGGCCGCTTTACCAGTGTTTCCGGGAACGACCAGACCTACGACACCATGGTCAACCTGCAGCAGGGTCCTCGCCTTTTGAACTTCACAACGGATATGCATTCGTTGAACCCACAAGGCTCGCTGTTTGACCGTTTTTATTTCAGCAACTTCGGCTACGGAGGCGATCCCAATGAGGTGAGCGCCATCCGAGTCAGCAAGAACAAGTGGTACAGCTTCAACGGCATGGTCCGCCACGATGAAAACTTCTGGGATTATTCTTTACTGGCAAACCCGTTCAACCCCGCAACACCCGTCGCCAACGCTCCAGCAAACTTCAATCCCACTGTAAATGCCCCGACGAATGTTTTGGGGACTCCGATTGTGGCCATTTCACCCCATTACTACAACACGCGGCGGAATCTGGAGAATTTTGGCCTGATCCTTTTGCCGGAATCGAAGATCCGTTTCCGCCTTGGATACAACCACAACACCAATTCCGGCCCCTCGTTCAACACCATTCACCAGGGTACGGAGCAATTCCTGTTTCAGAATATTTCTACGGGCATGAATCAGTATCGCCTCGGTGTGGATTTCCGTTTTCTGCCGCGAACCAATATCAGCTACGACCAGATCTGGAGCTATTACAAAACCGATCCCGGCACAATTGACTCTAACCAACAATTCTCGCCCGGCACCGGCTTCCCGCCCGTGGACCTGGGGGTTTCCTTTAATCCCGCACCCTGCACGCCCACCTTTCTGACCGGTGGCGTCGTCAGTCCTACGTGCAGCGCCTACTACAGCTATTCCAATTATTCACGGACACGAATCAGCGCGCCGACCGAACAGATCAGTCTGGAGTCGAATTACTTTCCCAGCCTACAGTTTACTGGGAAATATATGTATACCGGCGGAAATATGGGTAATTCCCAGGATCAACTGGGATTCCTTGGGCGGGACTCGCGCGCTAATTTGTATGACTACACGCAGGGTGGCCCGATTATGGGCCGGCACGTTTCCTCCTATGCCGATTTCGGGGTCACCTGGCAAATCACAAACATGTTCAGCCTGGTGGACTCCTTCCACTACGGCACGTGGATGGAACCGGCGCAATTCACCGCTTCGGAATGTTCGTTTTTCAGCAGCAGCCTGATCGTCGCTCCAAACCTGTTCGCGCCAACGGAAACTCTTCCGGTCACCTGCGCCACTCCCGCGAACGGAGTTGCCGGTATACCCGCGCATAGCACGAGTTCAGGCCCCGACGTGCTTCTGAACGTCGATGCCAACTTCCTGAAGAATCAAAGCACCAGCAATTTGATCGAGGGCCAGGCACATTTTTCCGCGAAACTCGGGGCTTATGCCGGTTACCGCTATGAGCACCGGGTAATCGCCGACAATTTCTTCAATTTACAGAACGCCATCTATTATCCGAACAATGCGGAGCGCGGCAACTGTGCTCTGGTTGCCGGAGTCTTGCCGGACGGCTGCACACTGAATGCGGATGGGTCGGTTTCCTATGCCACGCCGAGCCCGTCGTACGGTCCACCGGGCATAACGGACATCAATTTAAACACAGCCGTGTTCGGCTTGTGGGCGAAGCCCGCGAAAAATCTGACTCTCAACGTCGATGCGGAAATCGGAACGGCCGACAACGCCTTTACGCGCTTGAGCCCGCAGAATTCCCAGCAAGCGCGGGTTCGCGCCCAGTACAAGGCCGCCTCGTGGGTGAACTTGAGCGTCTATTTCACGACATTCGATGGTCAGAACAACGTCCTGGCCATCAATGGCTCGCAATTCAGTCGCTCCACGGGCGCCTCGGTTTCCCTCACGCCCTCAGAGAAGTTCTCCGCCCAACTGGGGTACAACTACAACAACATCAATTCGAACCTCTTCGTCTGCTTCACCAGCAGCGCAGCGCTGCCCGGCCTGCCTGCATGCCCGGGCGTGACCGGTTTGGTGCAGGAAACTTCCAACTACTCGGAAATCGTAAATACAGGATTTCTGGATCTCCTGTGGACGCCGACAAAACGTATGACCATTGAAGTGGGCGCAAATCTCTCCGGCGCCTCGGGATCACAGCTCAACCTGAACCCGGAGAGCCCGATTCCCACTCCGCTTGGACCCTTGAATTCCACCTGGTATCAGCCGTACGGCAGCGTGGGATACCGGTTCGCAAAACACTGGACAGGGCGCGCCCGTTGGGACTATTACGGGTACCACGAAGATTCGAACGGCTCGTATCAGGATCTATACAACCCGCAGAATTTCCACGCAAATCTGATAACGCTATCTGTTCGATATGCGTTTTAGGAAGACGAAACGGAAGCGGGAACGGTCCTCGCCGAAAACGACTGAGGAGAGGAACACTAGAAAAGCAACGAAGACGGTTGGAGCGATGACAGCCGCGGCGCCACTGGCGGGCGTTTGCCTGTTCGGTTCGCCTGCAAGAGCCCATGTGGCATCAGCCGAAGCGACGTTTAAGTCGCAAGTGCGCGATGTGCCAGGGAGCGGATGGCAAGGGGAAGGCGTCCATACGAAACACGGACCTTACTGCCGCTGATGCGCAGAAGAAAAGTGATGCCGACCTGAGTGACATTGTCACCAATGGCAAGCCGCCGAAAATGCCGGCGTACAAGTCGATGACGGCAGACCAGGTAAAGGACATGGTGCATATATCCGGTCGCTGAAGAAGTAACGGCGAGAGCACCTTCACAGTGATATCTGGCACGAAGCGCGGACGCTCCGAGGCGCTTCGTCCAAGAAAAACAAACAAGGAGGAAGTGATGAAGAAAGTTCTGACAGGAATCGCATTAGTTGCCATGTTGTGCCTGGTCGGCTCCATCTCTCGTGCTCAGGATGCCGCGAGCGGTGAGAAGACTTACAAGGCGAAGTGCGCTGGTTGCCACGGAGCGGACGCTGCGGGCAAGGAAGCCATGAAGTCGCCTTCGATCAAGGGCAAGACTGCCGATGAGATCCAGAAACAGATCTCCACTTCGCCGAAGCACGCCAGCTTGAAGAGCCTGACGGCGGACCAGGTGAAGGACCTCGCCGCTTATCTGGCCACCTTGAAGTAGAGGAAGTGGAGCGATCCCCGACAGTAGCGGGGCATCTCCGTACTGGAACTATTCGAGGCCTTCCTTGGCAAGTGCAGCGCGAACATCGCGTTCGTAGTCAGCGCGACCGAATGGGCTTCCGAGGCCATCTGGAAAACTCTCAAGAAAGTTGACGAGCGTTTCGAGCCTGATTTTCAGGCGGGCTACTTCCTTTTCCAGTTCTTGCTGAGTCATGTGCGTTCCTAAGCAGGCGGGGCCACATCCGATAAGGGCGGGTGCAGCCCCGTGGGAAGAGTGCGAGCCCAATGAATACTCTGAAGCGCTGAGCGGGTCAAGTGGTGCCGAGAGGCCATAATGCGCGAAAGGACCTTTGGTAGGGGACCCTACACAAGCACACAGCAAAATATGTTACGACCCGCTATGCCCATCAAGGTACTGGTTGGCCGACGACAGCGACATAGTGCGACCGCGGGTCCCCTGGACTTATACGCGTGAAAATTTAAGGAACTCAACTGGATGTCCAATACGAAAATTCGGATTTGACCATCAATATGTCGTGCCTACCGCACTAGACAGGGCTCAATCACGTACACTAAGGTCGGATCTACGGAGCAATCTTTGCCCCCATCCGGTCAACCCAATTCGAAGTCGTTCCTTGGCGAACGGCCCGTTCTCCTTGAATGCGCATCGCCCGTATTTGATTCTCAGCGGCTGGTGAAGCTGACACGCTCTATAGATTGGTCCCAATTACTCGTCCTCGAAGAGCAACACGGGGTCCTTGGGCATCTCGCAAAGTGTCTCGGTGAGCTCGACGAGAATCTTGTCCCTGAAGACATTAGGCAGACTCCGCAGGAACGCCACCTCGCCCAAGTTTTCTCCACGCTCAGAATGACCGCAGAGCTGTTTCGCATCTTGAAGCGCTTTGCGGCCGACACGGTGTCGTCGATATAGATGATCTTCATCGAAAATTTCGTCTGAACCTGGCCCATCGAACAGGATAGGTGATGGGATCTCCGGCCGCCAACCCACGAAACTTTTTCAGCATCGTTGGGTTTAGTTCAAACATAAAGAGCTACCACACAAAGGGATGGGAAAGCGGTTCGTGAGGATCACGTTCGCACCTCAGGAACAAAGGGAAGGGTCTGTCTCGACGCACGTTCCTGTGCGGCATCGGCTCTTAGGACAAAGACAAAAGTCTTTTTTCGAGTCCGTCGATTGTTCAGTAGGGATAATGATTGAAACTTTCTAAAATTTCACGATCTCGCTGACGAGCTGCTCGAGGTTCGAATCGTAATCGCAGCCTGTAGCAGACGCAAGGGAGAGAGGACGATATGAGCTTGGGTTTTAAATGGGGGACAGGCAGGACGCGGCAATTCATCGCTGATTTTTCAGTTATTGCCGCGATCTCGGTGGGGATCATCCTCGGCGGATGTGGAAGCGGATCCGGATCCGGCAGCAACAGTGGCGGTGGTGGGAGTACCACTCCACCTCCAGCAACTCCCGTGCAATACTCCGCGCCCCAGGACAACGTCTTCGTCGATGCCATTAATCCCGTTAGCACTGCTACGCAATATAGCCCTACGCTCGGGAGTTACGCAGGCGCGCGAACCTACATCACGGGCAGTATCAGTGCCACGTCCCCTACGGTCATGAATCAAGCGCAATCCGCGCAGATCTACAAGTACACGGATGGCCACATCTACGCCGTGAACCTGCTTACCTCGAGCACGCCGGCGGCAATCCAGATATCCAGCGAATCGCAAGCAACCATCGACGATCTCTGCTCCCTCAACGGCGCCAACACAGTGCTCGGCACTACGGTGAACTACGTCGCCGTGCAGTACTATAATGATTACGCCAATCCCGCCAATTCCGTGTATTTCTATCGCCTTCCCGGGCCAAGCGGCACCTGCAACACGACTGGCGACATCATCCACATGGTGAAGCTCGGAATGAGCAGTAGTGTCGCGCCGATCACCGCTCTTATGCCCACGGCCGTAATACACGACCCAACCTCCGGAGCGATTACAGGTTTCATCGTGAACGAAGGCACAGCACTGACCGAGTACGATCAGAATTTCCAGAACAGAACCGTTCTCTACACACCTACGTCGACCATCAATGTGGCGTATACGTTGGCCACTTCGGGCGTGTCGGCGACCGGCGGACTGTTTGTTTTGGATGGCAACATCGTCTACGTAAACTATGCAAGCAATACTGTCTCCTCTTCGCTCTTCACTGTGCCCAACTGGAGCGCGACCAGCCGTTTTCCGAGCAGCGCCAACAGCACTACCGAGTACTTCAGCGTCAACACCTCCGACGAAACGCAAACGCCCGTCGTTCCCACAAGCGAAGTCTATTCCATGCCGCTTGACGGTAGCGCGGCTCCCACTTCGCTGAGTACGGAAAGCGGCGTGGTCAGCGCTGTTGCCGTTGCCGAGTACGGCACGACCGTAGCATGGTCCGTCGTCCCCCCGGGCGGCAGCTACACCGTCCGCTCGTCGAGTGGAGGCAATGTTCCTCCGGTGACCGCGGTCACCGCCTCCGGCAACTCTGGCAGCTTTGTCGTCACTGCGAGTGGGATTTACTACACCGCAAGCACCTTCACTAAGACCGGCACCACCGTGGTCTACAACAATACGCAAACCGGCATTGTCGGTATGGATGGAACCGTGATCCAAACTCCACTCACCAACTCCCGCTTTATCGCCGAGGAGCGCGACAATAACGGCAGCAACTGGACGGACATTCTTCGCGCCCGCAACTTGTCCCCCGTCACGGTCATTTCCGCCACAAACGGTGACACGTACACCGAAGACGGCCTTTCCGGTGCTACGCTTGAAGTCGTCAGCACCTCGTCCAACGCCGTAACCGTCACTCTCGGCACGCTTCCTACAGGAATAACTATCATGTCGGGTAGCGGGACTCTCACCGCAACAGCAGGCTACATCGATGGGCTCAACGTCAACTCAACTCCCGATCCTACAACCCGTGATCTGGTCTACGTCGATACCAGCACGGCGAACAGCCTGATCCAATTGACCACGAACCTGCACTAACCACACTCCCGCCGTTGCCCTGCAGCGAATCTCGTTTAAGGGTACGTACACTAAGGTCTGAACTGCACGGAGCAATCTTTGCCCCCATCCGGTCAACCCAATTCGAAGTCGTTCCTTGGAGAATGGTCCGTTCTGCTCGAGTGCGCCTCTCCCGCCTTTGACTCCCAGCGGCTGGTGAAGCTGACACGCTCTATGATTAGTCCCAATTACTCCTCCTCGCAGCGCAACACGGGGTCCTTGGGCATCTCGCAAAGAGTCTGGGTGAGCTCGACGAGAATCTTGTCCCCTGCGGTTGTACCGCAACAGACAAGCCTGAATCACGTACACTAAGGTCGAATCTGCACGGAGCAATCTTTGCCCCCATCCGGTCAACCCGATTCGAAGTCGTTCCTTGACGAATGGCCCGTTCTCCTTGAGTGCGCCTCTCCCGCAGTTGACTCCCAGCGGCTGGTGAAGCTGACACGCTCTGTGGATTGGTCCCAATTGTTCGTCCTCGCAGAGCAACACGGGGTACTTGGGCATGTCGCAAAGTGCCTCGGTGCGCTCGACGAGAATGTTGTCCCTGAGGACATCAGGCAGACGCTGCAGGAACGCCACCTCGCCCAAGTTTTCTCCACGCTCAGAATGACCGCAGAGCTGTTTCGTCTCTTGGAGCTGTTTGCGGCCAAAGACATTCCCGCGCTCGTCGTCAAAGGCCCGGTGTTGGCCATACAGGCTTACGGCGATCCTGTGATGCGCAGCTACGGCGATCTAGACTTGCTCGTCCGCCAGCGCGACATCCGTCGCGCCACGGAATTGTTGTTGGCCACAGGTTACGTGGCAACCGTTCCCGTCAGCGCCATCGACGCCGGCAAAATTCCCGGCCAGTATCTTTTCACCAATCGCAACACAAAGTTGCTCGTCGAGCTGCACAACGATTTCACGCTGCGCTACTTTCCCCGACCCTTGCCTCTCGAAAAGTGTTTCGCGCGGCGCACTCTCGTGCACCAGGATGTCCACGAAATTCCTGCCCTGTCGGTCGAAGACGAACTGGTTTACATCTGTATTCACGGCACAAAACATTTCTGGGAGCGCCTCGATCTGGATTGCGGATGTCGCCGGGCTGGTCTCGCGGCAAACGGACATCGATTGGCAGTGCGTTACGGAGACAGCCAAGGAAGTGGGAGCGGAGCGTATGCTGCACACCGGCCTACGGCTAGCTGCGGATATGCTGCACGCCCCTCTGCCAGATGCAGTGCTCGCGGTCGTCCAGGAGGATAAGGGTGCCGCCAAGCTGGCCGCGTGCGTTCGTACCTGGCTCGCCGCGCCAGGTGATGCGTCGCCCACTCTTTTTGAGCGTGTGGCGTTCCGTCTTCGAATGCGCGGCAGCGGGTTCTCCGCCCCGGCCTATCTACTCAGACTTTCTCTTTCGCCGACGGAGGAAGACTGGCAGGCGGACGGCGAAACCAGCCACAACCGTCTGCTCGACGCATTGCGCCGCCCGTTCCGCCTTGCACGCAAATACGGCCGCGGGCAAAGATCCTGAATCGGGCCCTGATTTAGTTGCGGCGCTAGTTGACTGTTACCGCCACGGTGGCCGAGTGGCTCTCACTGCCTGCAGAGCCGGTGGAGGTTCCGGTAATCGTCACAGTTCCCGAAGTAGGTGGCCTTGAACTCGAGCAGCCAGCCAAGGTGATGAGAAGCACAACTGCCGTTGCCAGCCCAACCCGCACGCGTAGCCCCTTAGACTTTCGCCAGCAGGAAGAGCAACAGCGACGCTAGAATCAGGGGCACAATCTGCCACATCGAAATGGGTGGCGTGCGGACTGGCGAAGACGGAAAGAGCAGGCTGCCGCTCCTAGCTATGGTGACCGCGACCGACTGTGCCGTCGTTGCGTTAGCCGTGATTGGTGTGGCAACGGTACACGTTGTGCCCACAGGTGCCCCCGTGCAAGTGAACGCCACACTTTGATTAAATCCGCCGAGCGACGTCAGTGTCGCATTGAAGGTAACCGGACTGTTGCCAGTTGCAGTGGACGGCGCGGTAACCTGGAAATCCCACCCGGTTCCGGTCAGTGGAACCGTCTCGGGCTGCCACTAGCGTTGTACGTGAACGTAAGTGTTCCTGTACGCGCACCTACTGCCGTCGGTGCAAACGTTACGTTGATCGTGCACGTTCCCGATGCGGGCAAGCGTTGTTGGACTCGTAGGACAGTTGTTCGTCTGAGCGAAATCGCCGGAAGCGGCAATCGAGTTAATCGTCAAGGGTCCCGTGCCGGGGTTGGTGAGCTTCACAGGCATCGAGGCGCTGGTCGTCGTAAGCATCTGGGGACTGAAAGACAGACTCGTGGGGTTGAACGCAATGCTCGGCGCCGTTCCGGTGCCAGTCAGCGGAACCGTCTGCGGGCTGCCGCGGGCGTTGTCCGTGAACGTGAGCGCTCCTGTACGCGCACCCAGTGCCGTCGGCGTAAATGTTACGTTGATCGTACAAGTTCCTAATGGCGGCAGCGTTGCGGGACTCATAGGACAAGTGTTCATCTGAGCGAAATCGCCGGAAGCCGCGATCGAGTTGATCGTCAAGGGTCCCGTGCCGGGGTTGGTGAGCATCACGGGCATCGCGGCGCTGGTCGTGGTAAGCGCTCTGGGGACCGAAAGACAGACTCGTGGGGTTGAACGCAGATGCCCGGCACTGTCGTGGATCCGGTGCCAGTCAGGTTCACGTTAAGAACGTCCGTGCTCGGCTGCCCGCCATTCGTAACCACCGCAGTGATCACCAGCGTGGCAGACTCTGCGGCCGCCACCGACGGAGTAAAGGTCACATCGACCATACATGTAGCGCCGGCGGCGACGCTGGGACTGCACCCATCGGACGACTTTGCGAAGTCCGTGTTGGCGGCGGGCGACACCCCCGTAACCACGATACTGTTGAACGTGACCGAGGAACTCGTATTGTTCGTTAGGGTGAATGCCTGTGGAGGTGTCGGGACGCCCAGTTGCTCGATTCCAAAATCAAACGGCGTAGGCGCGACCGTCAGGGTCGGCGTCAGCGATAACTTGGCCACGTAGGCGTCGGAAGGTCCCTGCAGACTTCCGCCAGTCGGGAGGGCTGAAAGGACGGGCAGATTGGTTGAATAACGTTTGGCCTGTAAGGTATGCATTCGGGGGACTCGCGGAATCGATCGCTACGCCGTACCCCTGATCGGCGTATACGCCGTCTCCGCTTCCCCCGTAAAACGTTGCGTACACGAGGTCGCTGGTGCCCCCGCCAGCTGGATTCAATTTGGCGAGAAACGCGTCGCCAAACGTATTCAGCAGCGATGCTTGTAGCGCACCGGACGTCACGGGAAAGTCAGATGAAAGAGTTGTCCCTACAATGTAGGCATTCCCCGACGCGTCCGCCTTTACGGCAAGGCCATTGTCTCCGCCCGTCCCTCCCAGATACGTTGAGTACGCCACGGAAGCCGCCCCGGATTTAGTGCAATCCACAAGGGTCACAAAAGCTTTTCCTGACGATGCCCCCGTCGTGCTGAACGCCCCTGGATTTGGGACCACAGGGAAGTCGAATGAATTCGTCGTGCCGGTCACGTAGGCGACGCTACTGGGTCCCAGCGTGATGGCATACCCAAAATCCGCGGTTGACCCCGCCAGATAGGTCGAATAAACCAACGATCCGGCTGTCGTATCAATGTCGGAGACAAATACACTCGATGAGGTATTCGCCGCTGGAGGGGTCGATTGATAGGCGGTACTACTCGTGATGAACGTAGCCGGAGAATTCGTCGAACTCGTAAGACCTACCAGGTAGGCATGCTGGGCAGAATCGGTGGTGACTCCCCATGCCTCGTCGCCTACGAGAAGATAGTTGGCTTCATTGGCGCCGTTTCCTCCAAAATACGTGGAGAAAATGAGCGACGCTGCTCCCACTTTGGTCGTGTCAATTCTCGTGAGAAAGGCAGTTCCGTGTGGATTGCTGGGAGCACTCTGTAATGGACTCGCGGTGGGAAAATCTGTTGAATCCGTCAGTCCGACGACATACGCGTTGCCTGCCGCGTCCGCCGCGACGCCATTTCCAATATCGCCGCCCGTTCCAGCGATATACGTGGAGTAAACCAAGGAACTTGTTCCGCTCAGCGTGGGGTCCAGCTTGGTTAGATAGACCGTGCCAGGGACATTGGAAGCGAGCGGGCCGGGGTTGAAAGCGTTCGCCGATGTTGTTGGAAAGTCAGTCGCAAACGTAAGTCCCGTCACGTAAACCTTTCCGGATGGATCCAACGCAATTGAAAAGGCACCTTCGCCAGCATTTGATGTTGAGCCCGCTAAGTAGGTCGAGTAGAGCAGACTTGCTCCGGTGGGGTCTAACTCCGCAACGAAGGAAACACCCAAATTGGTTGCTGGAGCCGAAGTCACAGCTCCTTCAGCTCCAGCAGGAAAGTCCGTGGAGACCGTTTGCCCCGCTATATAGGCGTCCCCCGAGCCATCGACAGCAATCGCGTAGCCGGCATCGTCTGCAGTTCCGCCGAGGTAGGTCGCATAGTTGAGCACGGGATCAACAATCAGCGGCGCGCTGCGGTCGTAGCTAGGGACCGAGAAGGATATGCGTTGAAAGCGATCTACCGTGTAATTCCCAGAAATCTCGCGTCTTTCGCCTCCGACCTTTTGGTAGATGAGCGGTTTTTGAAGCTCCACTTCGCCATCGGCAACGCTCAGAATTAAGTCGCCATGCGAATTGACGCGCATCTTGTGCGCGCCGACGATTTTCAGCTGGATGGCCTTTGGGTCGGCTCCCGGCGCGACGATGAAGTCATATTCGAGCCGCCGCTGGTTGCCGTAAAAAACCAGATCCACTCCTGGATACACTTCCGCATACTTTACTTGGGCAAAGGCCGGCACGTCGGTGTGCCACTTCTTTGGATCATTCCCGATGAAATAATTCACCCTGGCTGGCAGGCGGTCCACTCCGGCGATATCCGGATTCGGATTTGCTCCTTCTAGTTGCAGGCGCACTGTGGTGATCTGCCCCGCTTTGCGTGTCTTCCGAATGGCTCGAATCGATGCTGTGCGATGCATGGGAGAGAGGTCATAATGCTGTTGAGAACCAAGCGCAAGAACTGCCTCTTGAGGTGTCAGGAAAAGCTCGTAACCACTTCCCTGAGACACGTAGCGAACTTCCCGTGCCGTTTGTCCCTCGTTCTCTTCAAAGCTCAACGGTAGCTTGGTGTAAGCGTCCGCCCAGCGGGAATTTCCCTTCACAGACTCCGTCTTCGCTAACCCACTTGCTGTCACCGTCACGCTTTTGGCTTTGACAGGGACCAATTGCTTACGCGCCGCCCCCAGAATGGCCAGGATCAAAACGCCACAAACCAGCGTGGCCACGACCGTCATCTTCGCCCTACTCCCAAAGGCATCGCGCATTTTCATGGCAACCACCCTCCCAGGATATTGACTTACTCTTTGTCCCATTGCGTATTGCCCCTATGTTGACTCAACAGGGAGCCAGCCTTCATCTTCCCAGAATTAGAACAAAGTATGACCGTTCGGGCCATGCTCACACTTGAATTATTGGGCGAGGGAGTCAACATGCCACGAACAGGTAACATAGTCCCCATGGCGGAAAAAACGGTTCCAAAGCTGGAATCGGAACGCATCGTACCAGATAATTAGGGATACTTAAATATAGATTTGGAATTCGCTTCAAGCTCGCGTCTATACTCTCTATTCGCGGGTGACCATTCACGCCTTCGGCAACTTCGAAGCCGCCTGAATTTCTGCACTTGGTCATGGCGGGGAATCGCGTATTGGGAAGACCGCAGAGTGGCCGCGGGTCGTCTACTTGCCGTACTCTTGCGAAATCCCTCCGGCGTACGATAAGGCTTGCTCCCACCTGGCGAAGCGCTGAGGGAATTCCGCTGCTAGACGGTGCGCGATCTGCTCAAGCGAAGTTCTTCCGTCCATAAGCTCGAAAGCTCTGCGATGCAGGCGGCCTTCCTCGGAAAGGTGTGGGACGTAGTCTGCCGCCCTACTGTGGAGCTTTGCGGCGGACAGCACCTCGCCAGTCAATTGCGATTGCTCAAAACAGATAAGGGGAGCATTCGAGCCTTCCCCCGCTTCGATGCGGGTGGTCCATCGCCAGACGTAATCGTTTTCCACCAATCTTGCTTCGAGGCTTACACACACGGCTTGGCCGGGCGCCAGGGACGCGGGCTGTGTCCAAGGGAAGAATAGGGAACCGTATATCATCTCAGGTGCGCTGGGAGCGTTTGAGAACCCAGTACCCTCGGCTAAGTCTGCGTCGAACCATACCAGAATCCCGTGTCCGGTTCCTGCGCGCTCGACCCTCCAGTCTAGATTGGCTCGGACATCAGGGTTTTCAATGTTTGCATAGTCGAGCGTGGCCCATAGTTGAGGCTCGGTTAAGAGCTGGTTCGGATTCACACGCACCTTCTGAGTCCTGTTAACGATCAACTCCCGGGCTGAGCTCAGATCTTGGCCGAGCAGATTGTGATCCCAGGGATCCACTAATTCTCCGTATGGTTTTGGGGCTTCGACGATCGCAGCCCACAGCGTATCCCTTCGCGGGATCAAGGTTCCCCCGGGCGCAAGAAACCGACGCCGTGAGTCCACGATCGACGGGATATGGCGTTCGAAAAGTGGCAGAACACCTCTGAGATCGGAAAAGATGACGTCGGCACGGGAGGGAAGCGTCACTCGGTCAGACATTTCCTCGAAAAACTCGATTCTGTCGGCACAGGCGTTGGCGGCTGCTACCTCACGAGCCACTTGGATGATTTCAGTTGGTTCGATGGCGTAGACTCGGCTCGCGCCAAGCTGGCACGCGAGCACTGTGAAAATACCCGGCCCCGTGCCGATTTCCAAAACGATGGAACCCTCGCGCACGGTCTTACGCAGGGCCTGAACGTAGGCGTCCACGCGAACGCGATCTGCGACCATAGAGCCGTAGCCGCCCAAGCTATACATAAATTAGTCGTGACTCGTGATCGTGCTTGCGGAAGTGCTTACCAGTACCCGTCTTGCATCGGTAGCGATTGCCTCACAGAGATTAAGAACGGTGGAAGGGTCAGCTCGCGGGCGCACGCGACGAATGGGGATTCCCTGTACTACCCGGCCGAGCACATCAAACTCTCGGGAGCGCATGTCGCGGTCGAGGAGATAGTTCACGTAGGTGTTGGCGACGAGTTCTGCGAGGGCGTCACCTCCGGCAGCTTCCTCTATGAAAGGAGCGGCCAAGGCAGGGTCGCGTTCGCCGAGGAAGTAGATTGCCCCGAGAGGTAACGGCTTCGCCGCGAAACTAAGACCGTCGTCGCCAAGCGCTATATACCGTTTGTCCCAAGTTGGTGTGATCTGCGGCAATGCATCCTCCGAGCCAAATAAGGCGCGAACCGAGTCGGGCCACAAGTTTACTCGAGGGTAGCCCGGCTGAACCAGAAAGTTCTCTCCGTTCGCCGCCAAAGCTACCACGTCATCCGCAATCACCGAAAAGCCGCACTGCGCGAACGCCGCTGCCGTGGTGGACTTGCCCGCACCAGGGAAACCTACCATCGCAATCGCATGTCTATCAACAGCCACGGCACTCGCATGCAGGCACGTCATGCCACGCAGGCGAAGGACGAATCCGAGTACCGGTCCGAGCAAATAGGTGCAGGCATCCTCGATAGTGTAGTTTTTCGGCCAGTCGGCCCACACTTCGCGGCCCAGGCGTTCGACGGCGAAACGCACCCCATCGCCATAGAAAAACGCGAAATGATCACCGTCAGGGAGCAAACCAACTCGCAGGTTCGGTTGACCGTCGGCATTGTCTGAACTGCTATAAAAAATATGGACGGCGTCCGAAAACGTTGTGGGGAATATGCTCCAGTCCCTCAACCATATACGTACGTCAAACGCATCTGAGCCCGACCGAAGGGGAAGGCCAGGGAGAGCAATGTTGGCCGCAAGTCGCAGCCCATAAGCTACATGCGATGCAAGCAAAAGTTCCTCTGAAGGCAAATGTCAATTGGTCTTAGTAGCCATCATGGGGTGGGTGGCGTCGGTCCTGGTTCCCGCATGCACTGTCTCGGTCATGGTTCGGACGTCGCCGTAGATCCTCAGCATGGGTCTTTCGTAAGGCTTCTTTACAGTATCTTGTTTTGTAGTCTTCACGACACCCATCCGCACGCTTTTATATCGGATAACTCTTTCGATCGCAACCAAAAATTCAGACTGAGCGGCCGGAGATGAATCCACGCAGCCCAGCTATCCCTTTCCCGATACACTTTTGGAATGAAGCTCCGCTCCACGTATCGACTCAATTCAGAAACACCTTCAAAGGAATCGACCCACGCTGACTCTGGCTGCTGGAGGAGCACGGTCAACGGGTCCGCAAGGAGGGGCGACTTGCGTCGCAAACGGACTACGTCAGGTAATATACCGCGACCAGCTTCACGAAGCAACTGTTTATCGGAACACCACGGCAGCGCGGGCAGAGCCAGCAAGAAATCCAAGAGTTTTAGATCGAAAAAGGGGTGAACAACTTCCAGGGGAACGCGTGTCACCCCAGGATCGAATCCTTCAAACAAAGCTGGCCACATGGGGTCAACCATTGCTTCATAGGCAACAGCGCGAACAGCTAAATTGGGAGTGGAAACTTGGGTTAACGCCTCCCATCGCTCGCGTAAACTCAGCTGCTTTTCCAGGTCCCGGTTCAGCCATCCCGGATAATGGGGGG
This sequence comes from Candidatus Acidiferrales bacterium, assembly GCA_963742325.1. GTDB lineage: Bacteria > Acidobacteriota > Terriglobia > Acidiferrales > UBA7541 > Acidiferrum. The sequence continues at coordinate 425,705 of CAVULB010000003.1, forward strand.
TCTGACTCTTAGAAGGAAACCATCGTCGCAAACGAGTGCGAAGGTACAAACGCGAAAACCTCTTCTCGGCCGTCAAGTATCGCATCGCTCCCACCAGCGCGCGGCCAAACTGCCTCTTCTTGAGCAAGTCCAAGAAATGAACCGAGAGCAGGCACGAAAGTGCGGGGTCGCCTCCATAGCCGGTCAAGGTCACGCGGTTACGCACAGCAATTTGGCGCAAATGCCTCAATCCTCCATCTGATCCGGGCGAATGCATGGGCTCAGGCCATCGATTCCATTCGTGATTTAGAAACTCCCCAAGCCCCTTCTCCTCGACCTGAAATTCGATCGGGATTTTCAGCACCTCTCCCACAAGCCCTGCATAATAGCGCTCCTCGTCTGGAATCAAAGTTTCACAGACCCCCGTATAGGCGGACAGTTTGCCGGCCGACCCTTCTCGACCAAGGATCTGCTGCGCACTGGCCGCCACCGTGGTGGAATCAAGTCCACCACTCATTAAGACTCCAGCATGGTCCGTTCTCAGTCTGTCGGCAACGGCATGATCCAGCAGCTCCCGGAACTGTTCGATATACTCGCTCGGCCGTTTGTGATAAATCGGGGCGCTGGCCGGCAGCACCCAGTAGCGTCGAACTGAGATGCCGTCTTGCTTACACACGAGGGTATGCGCTGAAGGTAGTCTGCGAATGTCCGCGAACGAAGTAGCCGCCGGTTCTTGGATCAAGTCGAAGAGGAGGAAATCAGCGATGGCGAGATCATTCAATCGTCCGGAGACAGAAGGGTGCCGGCGGATACAGTCGAGCGTGTTGCTGAAGACCAGGATCGAGCCGATGCTGGAATAGAAGAAGGGTTTGACCCCGAACTGATCGCGAGCACAAAATAATTGTTTGTTGGGGGCGTCCCAAATCGCGAAGGAAAAATCACCGCGCAGATGTTCCACGCACGCCGGGCCCCAGTTCGCATAAGCGCGCAGAATCAGCTCTGAGTCAGGCACCGAGTGACCGATGCTACCCCCCGAAAGATCAAGTGCAGCCAGCAGCTCTGCGCGTCTGTCGAGCCTGGCGTCTGCCGTGATCCAATACCGGTCCTCAAAAACAGCGGGCTGCAATTCGCCAAACGACTCACGCGTAGTCCGTAGCATCGAATGCCCGAGGCCAATGGAAGTCTCCAACCAACTCCCGCGCGCATCCGGACCGCGGTAGGCGAGAGAATCCACAAGGAAGTGCAACAAGGCGGGCTCAATAGGTGCACCGTCGCGATGAAAAATGCCGATAATTCCGCTCACTCGATCACCTTACCGTAAAAGATCATGCTTTGAATCCCCGACGCGCCTTGGCTCCGGTTATGCGCTTGCCCAATTGGACGCCAGGACTTCTGCGGAAACGGCCACATCAATTACGCCGCACACTTCGTCTAGCGCTCCCGCAGCTAGATTGCCGGAGCCGATCCCGCGTTGGTAGAGCGGATTCGCAGCAAACCCTTCTCTGTCAGCTTCCCCAGGAGTTCCGAAAGATCTTGACGAAGGCGCTCCTCGTCAACGTCGAATTCGGTCGACAACATCGCGAAAGCGTCGTCAATACTCTCTGCAGTGGTAAGCGCTTGCCACATTCTCGTGCCAATCTCGTCCAGGCCGAAATAGTATTCCGCTTCCAGATTCAAAAGCACCAGCTCCCTTTCGGCACTTCGACTCGATCGGAAAAACAAACCTTCACCTTCGTCCCTAACTTCAGACACCAAGATAACGTTTTTGGCATCTGCAGGGAAGACAGCAGCTCTCTGCTGAGAGATTGCTAATATTCACCGCGTGTTCAGGGAGCTCGTATCAGCAGGCACCTGGAATTTATTCTCCTTGCATCCCTGGGACTGACTCGGCAGAGTAAATCCGATGATCCTTCGATTGTCCGATTCGCTCGCCCGCGCCCTGATCGTCGTCGCGGCCTTGCTAACTGGCCTTTGGCTCTCCTTCTTTGGAATTCGTACCGCCGTTGCCCGTTATGGTGCCGAAGGGCAAACTGCGCGACGGCTGGAACTGGCAGTGCGCCTAGAACCGGATAATCCCGAATATTGGTATGCGCTAGGGAGTTATCAGCAGTACAACTTCCAGCAGCCGGACCCCGTCTCGGCGGAGAACTCATATCGAGAGGCAATCGCGCTAGATCCCATCGACACAGAGGCCTGGTTGGACCTCGCTACGGCCTACGAACTGGACGGTAAGCCCGAAGAAGCACGGGAGGCGTACCTGCAGGCCAAGAAGAGCTATCCTATCTCCGCGGATGTCGCCTGGCGCTATGGAAACTTTCTTTTGCGCGAAGGCCAGCTTGCTCAGGCGTACCCAGAATTGCGGAGGGCAGTCGAAGCGGATCCGGGCCGTGCGGCGGCAGCATTTTCGCGAGCCTACCGCACAAATCCCAATATCGATGAACTGCTCGCAGAACTTTTGCCGGCAAGACAAAACGTTTACGTCGACGTAATTTGGGAAGCTCTTGGCGCCAAGCAACTGGCTGTGGCCAAGACAGTCTGGGCTCGACTGCTCACGCTGCATCCTCACCTCGAAATGCGCGGCGTTCAGAGTTTCGTGTCCGAGCTGATGAACGCAGGAGAATTTACCGAAGCCAGACAAGTGTGGGACCAAGGCGTGGCCACCATGAATCTGCCACCGCTATTCCGGCCCGGCAGTTCTGTTGTCTGGGATCCCAGTTTTGAGACGGGAATTAACGGCTATACCTTCAGTTGGCACTACCAGTCCGTTAGTCAGGGAGTAAGCATTGATTTAGATAAAGCAGAAAGCCATTCCGGCGCGCAGTCGCTGCGGCTCTCTTTTGACGGAAAGCACGATCCAAATCTGGAGGCGGCCTGTACGCTCGCGATCGTCCAGCCGCGCACGACCTATCGTTTTTCTGGCTGGATCAAGAGCCGGGCAATCACCACCGACCGGGGCGTTGCCCTCCGTCTGCATGCGCTTGATGGCGCCTACGTTCCTGTGACGAACACGCGTGAGGTCGTGGGCACGAATCCGTGGACTTTGGTCGATCAGAGCTGGACCTCTGGCCCCGATGCTCATCGCGTGCAGATCTGCGTGATCCGGGATGCTAGCGAGGATTCCGACGTGCGCATTTCCGGATTTGCCTGGGTGGATGATGTGAACCTTCTGCCGCAATCAGCGGAGCACCCAGCACCATGAGATTTTTTCGAGTGGGCATCTGCTGTCTCCTCGCGTTTGCGGTGTTGTCGTTCGGTGCGGTAGAAGAGTGGTCGCAAGCGGTGTTGGAAGTGGGCGCCTCCATCCTTCTGGTGCTATGGGCCGTACGGCAATATCGCCTGAAATCGGAACAATTGGCCATACCTCCGGAATTTCTGCCGCTCTCTGCTTTTGCCCTTGTGATTATCGGGCAGTTGGTGTTTTCTCTTACCGCTTCGCGCTATTACACGCGCGTCGAGCTCCAGCTCCTGATCACCTATTTGATCTTTGTACTTTTGATCTCCCAGGCTTTTTATCGACGAGGACACTGGAGAGCTTTTGTGTGGTTTTTGATGACACTGGGATTTTTCGTTTCGGTTTTTGGAATTTTGCAGAATTTGACCTTCAACGGGAAGCTCTATTGGTTCCGAGTGATGCGCTATGGCGGACTTCCGTTTGGGCCGTACGTGAATAGGAACCACTTTGCTGGCTTCGCGGAAATGATCATACCCGTCGCTCTGGTGCCCTTGGTCCTGGGGAAGGTACGCCGAGAAAGGGTTTTCCTGGTGGCGCTCTTCGCGGTGGTCCCGATCGTGGCACTGCTGCTTTCTGCCTCTCGCGGAGGGATCGTCAGCTTCGGCGTGCAAATGGTGATTCTTTTTTCCTTGCTTTTGGTCCGGCGGGTGCGCGGAAGGTATGTCATCGTGGGCGGCATCGTAGTGCTTGCTGCGGTCATGGCGGTTTCCTGGATTGGCGTCCAGCAGGTATTGCAGCGTTTCTCCGGAATCCGAAAGCTCGAAGTATCTGTAGGCAAACGCGTAGCCATGCGGCGCGACACTTGGCGACTGTTTCTCGACCACCCTATCATCGGAACCGGCCTCGGAACACTGCAAATGGTCTATCCGCCGTATGACACGCTTTACGATGGTAGGGTTGTTAACCATGCTCACAACGACTACCTGGAGGCCTTGGCAGAGACTGGCGTGATTGGGGGTCTGTGTTGCCTCTGGTTCTTGGGGACTCTCCTGTTGAACGCGTTAAAAGGAGTCGTGGAAAAGGAAAATTCCTTCGGGTCCGTCTTAAACTTGTCAGGGCTGGTAGCTTGTAGTGGGATCCTTGTTCACAGTCTGGTAGACTTCAACCTGCATATACCTGCGAACGCCTTGCTATTTTTTGTATCAGCCCACATGGCTGCTGTCCGCCTTCAGCCCGCCGACCCGGTAATCCCCCCGGTAGCCGAAAGTAGCCGTTCGCACCGTAGACACAAAGCGAAAGAGTAGTCCGGTAGGCGCCGGACAGATTGTATAATGTTGCAGGGGGTTATCCGATTGATGGGCCTGCTTAGCTTCTGGGGCCAACGCTATGTTTTGCTCTGCGTTGTGCTTTTGCTTTTCCACAGGGCCTCCTGTGTCTCTGCGCAGGACGTTCCCCCTGTTGAGTCCACTCAACAAACGAATGATCGAATTCGCTCTCTTTCTACCCAGCCAGCGAACTCCCCTACACATGACTACGCGATTGGAAGTGGGGACTTATTGAACATTTCTGTTTTTGACGTGCCGGAACTTTCACGCGATGTGCGTGTCAATCAATCGGGCTCGATTAGCATTCCGTTGGTTCCGACCAGAGTGCACGTGGCCGGACTTTCAGAAGTCCAGGCCCAGCAAGTAATCGCTGATGTATTGCAGGCCGACGGGCTGGTCAGTCATCCTGAAGTTAGCGTGCTCGTGAAAGAGCATAAGAGCAGGCCGATCACGATTGTCGGCGCGGTTGCACACCCCATGGTGTACGAAGCCGATCAGAGTGTGACATTACTGGAGGCGTTGGCTCAGGCTGGCGGCATCACCAACGATGCCGGCGACACCATCATTATCACTCATCCTCGCCCTGCCTTCGTCATGATCCCAAATCCTGAGCCTCCTTCGACACCAGCGCCCGGCTCCGCCGACTCTGAACCGGTTGCTTCGGAAGCGCTTGGAAACGGCTCGACTGATCCTAAGTCCAACTCGAATCCGTCGGCGTTTCCGGCAGCCCAGGACACGGATAAGACTCAGGGTCTCCCCTCCGCGACAACCAACCCTCAGGCATCGCCCTCTACGGTTTCTACTCCGTTAGGCAACATTACTACCATTAATTTAAACGAACTCCTGGAACATGGGGTCACCCAGAACAATATTCGTTTGCAGCCAGGAGATATAGTCACCGTTCCGCACGCTGGGATTGTGTATGTGCTGGGCGCAGTCAACCGGCCTGGTGGCTTCGTCCTTTCCAACGATCGTACGGAAATGACCACCATGAAAGTCCTGGCGCTTGCTGGGGGAACAACCAAAATCGCGAAATTGGATCACGCCGTCATAATTCGCAAGGACAACCAAGGGAAACAGACAGAGACCGAGGTCGACCTAAAGAAAGTGCTTCACCAGCAGACCGAAGATTTGCCTATGCGGGCCAGCGATGTCCTGTACATCCCCGACGATCGTGTCAAGGAAGTCTTGATCCAGGCCTTGCAGATATCCCTCGCTGTTGCGACATCGGTGGCCATTTATCGAGCCGGCGGATACTAATAAAGAGAGCGCATGAGCGAAGACTCCCAAATTATTTCACGTGGCCCCGGTTCGAACAAACCGGTCGAGATCCTTTCGCCAGATTCTCCGCGGATTCACGCTCTTGAACTCTCGCCGCGCGAGCCGCACCTCTACGACTACCTTCTGGTGCTGCGCAAACATCAGTGGCTGATCCTTTCGTTCCTACTGACAGTCGTTACCATCGTGAGTGTAGCCACTTTCCGGATGAAGCCGGTCTACGTCGCCACCGCGAAGATCGAAATTGATAGAGAGAACACCAATATCCTGCCGTTTCCGGGCGCGGGTGCCTATGACTACGAGATGGACGTCGACAATTATATCGAAACTCAATCACGTATTCTGACCAGTGAGACTCTCGCACTCGAGACCATCCGAAATACCGGGCTAGCAGGCAATCCTGAATTTTCGGATGGAGGCGGTGGCGGTGCGATTGCAGTCGGAACGCTGAAAAATCAGAAACTCCCATCGGAGATCGGCGCATTTCTCGGCGGTCTGAGTGTCCGACGCATCCCCACCACCAGTCTGATGGAAGTGAGTTTCGAGTCCACGGATCCGCAACTCGCCGCGCGGATCCTCAATGCCCACCTGGACAATTATATCGAGCAAAATTACAAAGGCCGTTATGAGGCCACGGCGGAGGCCACCAAATGGCTGCAGTCGGAACTCGATGAGCTCAGCATCAAAATGCGCCGCTCGGAAGACGCCCTCATCCAATACCAGCGCAACAATCAGATCTGGACCGTCGACGACAAGAACGACAAGAACAATGTCACCACCGAGCGGCTTGGCGATTTGAACAAGGAGCTGACCGACGCGCAAAGCGACAGCCTGAAAAAGCAGGCACTCTACGAATTCGCCAAGTCGGGCGATCTGGATGCCGTTCCGCAACTCCGAGACAATTCCGTCCTGCAGGATATGCAGAAGAAGCATGCCGATCTCTCCATCCAGTACACGGACGCCGTCAATCAATATGGCCCGAATTTTCCGAAGGTGCAGCGGCTGCAAGTGCAGATGAAATCCCTTGATGAGCAGATAACGCGGGAACGACAAGGCATCATCGAGCAGCTCGGGAGCGAATATCGCGAGGCCAAGCAACATGAAGAGCTTCTGAGCCGAGCTCTCGACGAACAGAAGACTGAAGTCAACGGGATGTCTGAGAAGATGATCCAGTACAACATTCTCAAACGCGAAGCCGAGGCCAATAAAACGCTATACGACAGTTTGGAGACCAAGCTGAAAGAAGCACAGATTTCTTCCGGCCTGAAATCCTCCAATATCCGGATTGTCGACCCTGCGATGATTCCTTCGACGCCTTCGCGGCCAGCCAAGACCCGCAATATCGCCCTGGGGTTTCTCGTCGGGTTAGTAGGCGGCATCGGACTCGCGCTGCTCCGAGAGTACCTAGACAACACCGTGAAGACTCCGGATGACGTGGAAAATCTAGCGCGCCTGCCTTCTCTTGCGGTTGTACCGGCCTTCGGTGAGGAAGCCTCAGTGGGAAAGCGCACAACATTTCTTAAAGCTTCTACTAACGGTCACCAGAAGCGTATTGAACTGGTTGCCCAACATCTGCCCAAATCGCAGATGTCAGAGGCCTTCCGCGCCTTGCGAACAGCCTTGCTGCTGTCGCAGCCCGATCATCCGCCGCAAGTTATCTTGGTAACCAGTGCTCTCCCGCGCGAAGGCAAAACAACTGCCGCAGCGAATCTCGCGGTCACCCTGGCGCAACTCGGCGACAAAACGGTCCTGGTCGACGCTGACTTGCGCAAGCCGGGAGTGGGACGGCTGCTGAACCTCGGTACGGGAAAGTATGCGGGCCTGAGCTCCTATCTTGCTGGTGTGTCTTCGCTGGACCTCGTCACCGTGCCTCATCCCGCGATTCCGAATCTCGCCGCCATTCCCACCGGGCCCCTGCCACCGAATCCCGCCGATCTATTGTCCTCGCACAAAATGAGCGAGGCCATTAGTGAGTTACGCAAAAGGTTTAAGTTTGTGGTGATTGACTCGCCGCCGGTCATGGCCGCCACGGATGCCGTAATCCTTTCCGTTCAGACGGATGGGGTGCTGCTGGTCGTGCGCAGTGGTGAAACATCCAGGGCAGCGTTTACCCGCACGCGAGACCTGCTCGCGAGCGTGAAGTGTCATTTGTTGGGGGTCGTGCTGAACGCCGTGGATTCCCGCGCACCCGATTATTATTACTCCTACCGCTACTATCCTTATTCCCACGGCTATGGTCCCCAGGAATCCCCGGAACCGGATCACGAGGAAGTTTCCGTCCGCAGCTTGGTCTCCCCAGAAGACCAGGACGATTCCGACAAACTTTGAGGAGGCTATGTTGCGATACTTGATTACAGGTGGCGCGGGATTTATTGGCTCTCACCTCGCGGAACGGCTGCTGGAGAGGAACGAGAGAGTAGTGTTGCTGGATAACCTATCCACCGGCAGTATGGAAAACATACGCCACTTGAAGGGTTCCGAGAACCTTGAATATCACCTTGATGGCATTGAAAACCGGCAACTCCTGGCAGAACTCGTAGATGACGCCGACGTCATCGTTCATTTTGCGGCCGCCGTCGGAGTCAAACTAATCGTCGAAAGTCCCGTACGTACCATCGAAACCAACGTCAACGGAACTCAATTGGTTCTAGAAGCCGCCTCAAAGAAGAAAAAGCTTGTTCTGCTGGCCTCCACTTCCGAAGTGTACGGGAAAAATACCCAGGTACCGTTTCATGAGGATTCCGATCTGGTTCTAGGGCCCACCACCAAGGGTCGCTGGAGTTACGCAGCCTCCAAGGCCCTCGATGAATTCCTGGCCCTTTCCTACTGGAAAGAGAAGAAACAGCCCGTCATTGTGGTGCGGTTCTTCAATACGGTGGGGCCGCGGCAGACCGGTCGCTACGGCATGGTGCTGCCCAATTTCGTCCAGCGTGCGCTGAAAGATGAGCCGATCGAAGTCTATGGGGACGGCAAACAATCCCGCTGCTTCTGCGACGTCCGCGATACCGTCGAGGCACTCCTGCGGCTGATGGCGTTGCCGCACTGCATCGGTGAGGTAATCAATATCGGTAACACAGAGGAGGTAACCATCGAGAATCTCGCCAAGATGGTAAAGCAGCGGACCAACAGTAACTCGTCTATTCACTATGTTCCCTACGACAAGGCCTATGAACCGGGTTTCGAGGATATGATGCGTCGCGTCCCGTGCATTGATAAACTGCAATCCCTGACGGCTTTTCGCCCCCAGACGAGTTTGGCGGATATAATTGACCGGGTTTCAGTCTACCATCGTCAGAAGGATAAGTTTCTGGCGGGAGCCGCCAAGAGCTCTGTCGCCTGAACGGTGGTTCGCTGAAAAACGTAACAGCCCGATTACTGATCGAGGTGCCAAAACCCGATGTCTTAAGCTAATAGGGGCCTCGCAGGGTTGGTAGAAGTCGCTCATCTCATGTGCGAATTGAATTTAAATTGAAATCTCAACTTCAGGATCAGCAAAGCCGTTTCGAACGGGTTTTGCTCTTGCTTTTCATTCTGACTTTACCATTCTTAAATCCATGGGTTCGGGGTGATGGTGTCGGCTACTATGCGTATGCGCGTGCTCCGCTCGTCGAGCACTCTCTTGATTTTACGCACGACTATCAGTTCGCAAATGAAAGCTTTCGCGAAGGGCGATTCGATGACAACGGCCAGATTAAGCGTGAATTTCGCACGCGTACGGGCCACCTCGAAAATCATTTCACCGTTGGACCGGCGATGCTATGGTCTCCCTTCCTTTTGGCAGCCCATGGCGGCGTTTTGCTCGCGCGCGACTTGGGATCCAAGATTCCGGCCGACGGCTTCTCCGCTCCCTACCGATACGCCATGGCCTTTGCTACAGGCCTGTACGGATTTCTCGCCTTATTGCTATCGTCTCGCTTGGCTTGCAAATATGTTGGGCCAACATGGTCGTTCGTCGCCACTCTTGCGATCTGGTGGGCCAGCTCTCTTCCGGTTTACATGTATTTCAATCCATCGTGGTCGCACGCTCTGTCCGCTTTCGTGTGCGCTCTATTCTTGTGGTATTGGGATGCCACACGCGAACAGCGAAGCCTCGTCCAATGGCTACTGCTAGGGTTGATCGTGGGCCTGATGCTTGATGTCTATTATCCAAATGTGATGATCGTCAGCGTGCTGGTCGTTGAGGCGATCAGCCAGTACATCCACATTCTCCGATCAGGGCGTTCATCTTTGCCAAAATTTCTGGAGCTTTTCACTCGACACCTACTTTTCGGATTAGTCGTCTGCATTGTCATGATTCCTACATTTGTGACTCGTGCAATCATCTATGGCGGACCGTTCGAGACTGGCTATGTATCGATCCATGATTTTCTCTGGAGTTCGCCAGTATTTTTCAGTGTCCTATTCTCCTCCAATCATGGACTCTTGTCGTGGACACCGCTTCTGGGATTTGCCATTCTCGGCTTGTTCGTCTTTGCGTTTCGGCTGCCTAAAATCGGGGTTCCATTTGTTACTGCACTGGCAGCTTTTTATCTTTTCATTTCCATCTATCCTGATTGGGCGGGCATCTCGTCTTACGGCAACCGTTTTTTCGTTTCCCTCACAGCGCTCTTCATTCTCGGCCTCGGCGTCTTCCTCGAGCGAGTTGCTCAACTGTTCCGTTCTCGAAGAGCCGCGCTCGCCGTCGCTTCTGGGGCGCTTGCCATATTTGCCCTGTGGAACGCTGGCCTCATGTTCCAGTGGGGTATGCATCTAATCCCAGCGCGTGGTCCCGTTTCGATTTCGGAAATGATCCACAACCAGTTTCTTGTTGTGCCCCGACAGCTCGCTAGCAGTGTCCGCACCTATCTTTTCCGGCGAAAATCTCTGATGAAACAAATCGAAAAGCGCGACCTCCAACAGCTCGAACAAAATCCTCCTTCGCAATGAAGCCGGTTCTTGCCTGCTCGGCTTTCAAGAAGGTGGCCCAATAAAACAGTACACCGGTCACTGTTATGCGTTGCTGGTTTGTAGCCGAGAAGTCGTACTCGACAATTGATCCGTACTCAACCAGCAATAAGATATTTTCTTCACAACTAAACGCAATGCATGGAATCCTACTGCCTTCCAAGCGCGATTAGCCTCGTGTCTCTCTTGCCGGTCCAACGTGACTTCCGATGGTATAGGCCGGAGAATCGCTCCCACCCATTAGAGAGCGCCTATTTGGCACGACCGGAGATGTTCAGCAGGACCAGCCGAGCCAGGTCCTGCCGCAATCAAAAACACAATCAGAATGATCTTCCTCAAGGTATGATTTCGCTGCTTAATTGTCAGGTTATCCGTTGGAAGTACTACGTTATCGTGTAAGCGGGTCGTCCGACGACCAAATACTAACCTGCAATATGAAAGCGGTGTTTTGCGCCGGAATTTTTGGACACTGAATTGAGTGTATTCATGCAGCAGCTCCGAGCGCAAGGAGCTGCTGGCGCGACTGGGCTGGCGTGAGGTAGTCCAGTTGCTGGACGATCCACCGCTGGTTGTAGCGCTCACGAAATTCCGCCAGCGCACACCGCAATTCCTCCACGTTCTGGAATACCCTGACCCACAACAATTGCTCCTTCAACGTGCGAATGAACCGTTCGACACAGCCGTTCACCTGCGTTGACAACTGCACCGCTAAACGACCTTGTGGGGCAAACGTTCCAGATAGTTCATCCCTTCCATCCGTGGCACGGCCGGCGATTCGAACTGATCGAGTATAAGAACGCCTGGGGTGAGGACCGCGTCTACTTCCACAACGAAGAACAGCAACTGATCGCATTGCCGGCCAGTTGGACAGATGTTTTTGCTGCCTACCCTGTGGTCTCCATGGGGAAAGGACAGGCCCTGTTTCGGGCCGGCGATTTGTCCGAGTTGGCAGGGTTGGTGCGCCGTTTGTCGTCGAGAGGGGACAACGATGTGTAAACCTAATTATGCCGACTATGTAAAGAGAAAGATGTCCGACGGGCCGGGCACGTCAAGCTGTGGTTCGCTACGATGCCCCTGTAAATATGCTGACAAACAGAGGGGTTGTACGCAAATAATGCCTGACAGCCAATCTTGTATGTACATAATTATACTTACCGTAAGAATGAATAGCCGCCCCGAGACAAACCAAACGATCTTTCTTGCGCGAGCAGGCCACGCTGAATCCTCGCCCGAAAACAGTGCCGCACGAGAGCTTTCGCGACAGCGAGTTCTTCGATCCGGAAGATCTATTGCAAGTCAAGTACGAGATGCTGCGGCACGTAGATGTCGACAAGCAATCGGTCAGTCAGGCGGCAAAGAAGCTGGCCCAGATTTCGTTAGGCCGCGCTGTGATGATCGTGCCCGTATGCGGATTCTCGGCTTTCGGAAGCATGCGGGATGGCGCGAGCAGTTGTGCTTCGCGCATCAGCCGCAGCACCCGCGCCTTGGAAGTGCGCACTTCCGCAAAACGCAGCCGTGCCCACACCTTGCGATGGCCCTCGCCGTAAAAGGGAGAAGCGTCGATGACCTTGCGGATCTTTTCGAGCAACGCGGCATCGTTCCAAGCGGTCTTCGGCCCACGACGTTGCAGAACCCGGTCAGGTTGTGCGGCGATTTCTCGCTGATAGTAAAAGCTGGAACGCGCCATCTCCCATTCGCGCGTGACACGCACCACGCCGTAACGTCGTCCCGTGAAGGGCGAAGCGGCGCGGCTCATGGCTTCGGCCTCCGCCAGACCAAAGGGCGTCCGGCCTCCATGCGGTGGATTTTCTCTCGCAGCAACTCGTTGCTCATGCTCAGATCGGCCACCAGCGATTTCAGCCGCTGCGTCTCTTCGTTGTCGACATCGACTTCCCGCGCCTTCAGGTTTGTCGCGCCGCCCTCCAGGAACTGATCGCGCCAGCCGGACAGCGCTGCCGCGGTCACACCCAGTTCACGCGAAAGTGTTTCCAAATCTTCCCCTCGCAGCAGCCGCAGCACCGCTGCAAACTTGCGCTTCGCGGACCACCAACCCCGGCCATCGCGCCGCTCTTCGGGAGCCCCTCCGGTCGCCCTTCGGGCTCCCTCCGGGCCTCCCGAAGCTGATTCTTTCTCCTTGCTCATACACACCTCCTCGTGATCTCTGATTCATTTTCATCACAATTCGGTGTCCAAGAAAATCCTAGAGCGCGAGACAATATGAAAGCGGCATATTCAGCTGTCGCCGCGCCATACAAACTGCTGTGCCAAGTCCGCTGCCGTAAACCTTCTTAGTTGGCTAAGAACCAAATGGCTTCAAACAAAGAGATTCTGGCTACCTGGCTACCTGCCGATCAGTCCTTTACTTTATTTCTTTCTGCTATTCTATGAGAACGCGAACAGTGAGAAAATTCGATTGACCTTTATGTCTTCAATGACTTCCAACCCCTCGGTGGCGGCCCCAGCTAAGCTAGCCAGCGCATCGGTGAGCATGCGTATTGAGCCTCCCAGCGGCTTATTTGACCTCCATCTGCGCGAACTCTGGGCCTACCGTGAACTCCTTTATTTTTTTGTTTGGCGCGACGTCAAGGTCCGCTACAAGCAGACCTTCATTGGTGTCCTTTGGGTCGTGCTCCAACCACTCCTAACCATGGGTGTGTTCACTCTTTTCTTCGGTCGCCTCGCCAAACTCCCATCCGACGGACTTCCTTATCCCGTCTTTTATTTCACAGCGCTAGTGCCTTGGACCTATTTTTCCACTGCCCTCCAAAGCTGCACAAGCGTCGTTGTGGACAATCAGCGCGTTATCACTAAAGTATATTTCCCACGTCTCGTGCTTCCACTTTCCGCCGTAGTTTCTGGCCTGGTGGATTTCGCCATCGGCTTCCTTGTCATCCTTGTGGTCACCGCCACCTACGGTATTAAGCCCACGGTCGCCGTGCTTTGGCTGCCGATACTCCTGCTCCTTGCGGTGCTCACGGCCCTCGGCGTCGGCCTCTGGATGTCGGCTCTCAACGCTCTTTATCGTGACGTCCGTTATGTCGTGCCTTTCCTTGTGCAATTCTGGATGTTTGCTTCCCCCGTTGCCTATCCCAGTTCCATCGTGCCTGAGCGCTGGCGGTGGCTCTATGGTCTCAATCCTATGGCCGGGGTGATTGACGGCTTCCGCTGGGCTCTTACGGGGCATGGTGCCGCCCCGGGCCCATTGATACTGGCGTCTGCTTCAGCAGTCATGGTCGTCGCCATTGGCGGACTCTTGTTCTTTCAGCGTATGGAGGGCGCCATTGCCGACCGTGTCTAGATTTAATTTAGCTCGTTGCCTTTGCAGGGGCGCGGCATGCGGTGCCAGTTCGGTTTCAGCCCGGAAGGCCAATCATCAATGAGTACAGTCGTCATCCATGGGGAAGGTCTCGGTAAGAGCTACCATCGGGGTGCTCTTCAGCAGAGCACGCTCCTTCGTGATCATCTCAGCCGCCTCCTGAGATCACCTCTGTCTGTCTTCCAGAGCCCCAAAGACGAGACCTTTTGGGCCTTGAAAGACGTCTCTCTCGAAGTCCGCGAGGGCGAAGTCCTCGGTCTCATCGGCCGTAATGGTGCTGGCAAGAGTACCCTGCTTAAAATCCTTACGCGGATTACAAAACCCACCACCGGGTGGGCGGAGATTCACGGACGCGTCGGTTCGCTGCTCGAAGTGGGAACAGGTTTTCACCCGGAGCTGACGGGCCGGGAGAATGCGTTTCTAAGTGGTGCGATACTGGGGATGAGCAAGAGTGAAGTCACCCGCAAGTTCGACGAAATTGTGGCGTTTGCAGGGTTGGAAAGGTTCATCGACACTCCAGTGAAGCATTATTCCAGCGGTATGTACGTCCGGTTAGCGTTTGCGGTGGCTGCGCATCTGGAACCAGAGATCCTGCTCGTGGATGAAGTCCTCGCAGTCGGTGATATTTCTTTTCAGAAGAAGTGTTTGGGGAAGATGGAAGATGTTGCAAGGGTGGGACGGGCAGTCGTGCTCGTGAGTCATAGCATGGCCGCGATAAACGCGCTTTGCTCACGCTGCGTCATCCTGAATGGTGGACTAGTTCAGTTTGACGGTTCCACAGCCGAAGCGACAGCCCGTTATTATGTGGACTGTCTGGATGTCGCCGACGGGTCATCGCTACTTGCCCGTTCCCGAAAGGGAAATGGGAAAGCCCGGTTTACTTCGATGTTCATTAGACCACTGGATCCCGGAGGGCGTCCAATAGATGTTGCTTATCCAGGATGCAACTTGAGCATTGAAGTCCACCTAAAATGTGAATCGGGTTTCGCGCCAGCCAATCTGGCTATCATAATCTATGATTCTAGTGGCTTTCGTGTTATCGACACAAACACTGCGCAAAAAGGACACTTTATCAGCATGCGCGACGGCCAGAACGCAAAAGCCAAATTTCTGCTCCAAGAGGTCCTTTTAAGGCCCGGACGATACTTTACTTCCCTTTGGTTAGGACGCGAGGCGATGGAAATCATCGATCATGTCGAGAGTGCACTGGCGTTTGATGTAATAGAACGTGAAGAAAGAAGCCAAAACGTAATCCTTTTTCCAGGAGTTTACCTCTGTCGGTTTGAAAATGAGATCCTGATCCAATGACGACTTCACATCCGATGAACGTAAGCATGAACCAATATTTCATGGGTACGTCAAGTTGAGGGTCGAAGGTTCCACAATGCCGCACAGCACTGGTGCTTCGTGTCCGCTCTGCGATTCCTCAAATACCCAACTTGTGCAGTCAATTGAGACGGGACCGTTGATAACTGAATGGAGTCGTGCATACAAAATTGATGTTCGATCGGAATACCGGAATGCAACGGAGATTGGAGTATGGAAGTGTCTTAACTGTGCACTGTCCTTTTATACCCCAGATTGGCTGGCGGGATCCGGCAGTCTCTATGCACAATTAGAGAGATTCGACTGGTACTACATGCCTCAAAAATGGGAGTACGACGTTGCACTCGAAGAATTGGGGGGACGCAGAAAGATACTAGAGATAGGTTGCGGCACCGGTGGGTTCCTAACTCTCGCGCGACAGCGAAAAGGTCTTGAGATTGAAGGCTTAGAGCAAAACGTAAAAGCTGTTCGCGAGGTATCACAGCGCGGTTTTCGAGTGGAGTCAACCACCGTCGAGGATGTCGCCAAAGATTCACGAGTGACCTACGATGCCATCTGCAGTTTTCAAGTTCTGGAGCATGTTCCAAGTCCTGGGCGTTTCATTAAAGCGTGTTGCGACCTGTTGCCTTCTGGCGGGCTCTTGCAGTTGGGCTTACCAAACGCAGACAGTTTCATCCGACACGAATTTAACTTGCTTAATATGCCGCCGCACCATATGTCACAGTGGCCGATTCAGACACTGGCGCAGTTGCAGCGGTTTTTCCCTCTTCGTTTGAAACGAATCTTGATCGAACCGCTTGCGGAATATCATGTTGACTTGTACGTTCGAGCTTATGTTTCACATTACGCCCGTGGGCCACTAAAATTATTAGACAGGCCGTTCGTGACAAATCAGATTTCCCGAGTCTTACGCTCCGGAGTACGCCGCATATGCCGGGGACAGAGCGTTTACGTTTGCTACGAGCGGCTATAAGCCAATTGGTGCAGGCGTGAGAATCACACATCTCAGTACGTTCGACTCCTCCGGAGGCGCCGCACGTGCTGCCTATCGATTACATTCTGGTTTAGGTCGTTTGGGCCACGAGTCAAGATTCCTTGCTCTCTATAAGATGCTCTCTGACTCAAGTGTCATTGAGTTTAGGCCGCCCGGCGACCCGTATACCCGGTTTCGGCGCGGCATCAGGCGCAGGCTCCTTGAGCGTACCCAACAAGTAATTATGTCACGGCCTGCCAATTCGACGTTGTTCAGCGATGATCGGAGCCAGCACCTCGCGGACGCGCTGCGGCAAGTTCCGCCGAGCGACGTATTGAATTTACATTGGATCACGAGTTTTCTCGACCATCGGGCGTTCTTTTACGCAATTCCGCCGAGATTGCCAGTGGTATGGACATTACACGATATGAATCCCATTACAGGTGGGTGCCATCATTCGGCGGACTGCAATCGTTTCAAGAACAATTGCGGCTGTTGCCCGCAATTGGGCTCAACTGAGGAAATGGATCTTTCAAGAGCGATCTGGATACGAAAGCACAATGCTTTCAACGCTTTAAAACAGCGACCCTATTCGTTTGTGACTCCAAGCCATTGGTTAGCGGGGAAGGTGCGCCAGAGTTCCTTAGCGTTCGATGCACCGATAACGGTGATTCCAAACGGTTTAGATACCGAGTTATTCAAACCCCAAGAACGGTCCTTGGCACGTAAAGCCCTAGGGATTTCAACTCGCGGACCGATCCTTTTTTTTGCGTCTTATTTTCTAACAGACGGCTACAAAGCATTCCCCTCGCTACTGAGTGCTATAGGAAGACTGCGCGTTCTGCCGGAACTTGTAGTTATTATTGCTGGCGAGGGCGAGAAGCGACTCTGGAGGGACTCTCCGGTTCCCGTTTTCCCTTTAGGCCTAATTCAGGATGAAAAACAAATGGCACAGGCGTATACCGCCGCTGACCTCTTTGTCTTACCGTCCTACCAGGACAACTTTCCTAATACTGCTCTCGAATCTCAATCCTGCGGCATTCCGGCGGTTGCGTTCGCTGTAGGCGGAATCCCGGAGATCGTAAGAAATGGCGTCACCGGCGTTACAGTACATCCCGGAGACATAGACTTGTTAGCCAAAGCAATCGAAGACTTGCTTAACGCCCCGCAGAAGATTGCGGAGCTATCGGCAAATTGTCGCAGAGTCGCCGTCACGGAATATTCTTCGGAAGTTCAGGCCAAACGCTACTTAGACCTCTATGAGTCCCTATTTGTCTGACCCGGACAGTCGATATTTCACGCCAAATCACCCACCTATAGTATTTTCGACGATCTTCTTCACACGCTAATAGCAGTGCTTGTGCGTCACAGGGTGTGTCGAAAATGCAATGCCTCTTGGCGTTGGTGCGGGATACTGGGTTACCATTGCACGCCAGGGTAAAGGCTTGGCATTCGGAAACCTCGATACACATATTGAGTCGCGCTATGCATGTGCCAAACAGTCTGGGCATTGGCATCTTGGGACACCTCGTAAATGTCGCCAGCAACGCCGGGCCCACTGGCACTTTCGCAGTATTCGATATTACCGTTTGTCAAAACTTCGGCGTTACCTCCGAAGAACGAATACGCGGGGGCCGTGATATGGAAGCTCAGGGTGGCAGTCTTTGTCGTTTCATCGAGCTGAAGCAACGGTACAGTGCTGTAGAGGCAGGCAGGTGCGCCAGCGCTACCACATGTGACTCCCGAAGGAAAAACGCGATCGTCCCCGTTGTCGAAAAGAATCAATGAGAAACTCCCTGAGGTGTTCTTGGTTACAAATGACGGGCCATGCTGCGCATAAAACCAATCCGTTGGATCAGTTCCACCTGCCAAGGTGAAGTCTCCCTGATACCCCAAGTGCCAGATAATATCTCCGGCTCCATTCCCGTTTGCATAATCTATCTTTACTAGCCAGTTTTGGTGGCGGATGGAAATAATTAAATTTCCATCATCGGGTGAGTAAATAACTGCATTTGTATGGGTCCAATCCGGGTACAAGTATGGTCGTCGATCTGTGTCTAGATGATTGAACTCATTCCAAGCCCATACTGGATTATGATTCTGATCTAGGTCAATAATTACGTCGCCAGTGACGTTCACACCTTCGATTTCCTTCTGTGTACTGGCTATCACGATCAGATGGCCGTTGGGGAGCATAGCAAAATCATGGTGCGTGCCGAGCACGGTCACGCCGCATTCAGCACAGGTGGCCGTGGCAAGCGCTTGGTTTAGCTGCGTGCCCGTCATTTGCCAGATGAGATTTCCTCCTAGATCCACTTCTTGCAAGGTCGAGTCGGTACCGTCCGGGAGACTCGAAGTTGCGGTGTCGAAATTGATGAGGAAATGTCCATTAGGTAGGAGCTTGATTGGGTTGGGCAGATTAGCGGCAAAACCCGGGTTATAGGTCCACAGAACGTTGCCCGCTAAGTCAGTTATTGCGACAGCGTTGGGAGCATTTGGATTACCGGTCGAAATTAGGGCTAGTGATTCAACTCCAGATTGAGGCTGAGTACCGGGAGTCGAAGTAACCGTTAGGCTTAGCAATTGTGGTATCGATCCTGTCGTAAATGTCTGATCAATGTCCGCATACTGCGATCCATCGGTGAACTGAACCACACCCTGCAAGTGGTACAGCGTACTCACCTTCATTCCTGCTACATACAATGAGACCGGACCTCCTCCCTGAGGGATGGGCTGCCCCCACGTCGTGAGACCGTAGTTGGTACTAGTACCGAACTGCACTGAAACATTACCTGCTCCGGCGGGGGCGATGGTATAACTCGCCACTTGTGGATTTGATGTCGCTGCTACTTGACCGGGCGCTACGACGTGAACCGTAGCGGTCCCAGACTTCGTATGATCTATCACGCTAGTAGCGGTTACTGTGGCCGTCGTGCTCTGTGATCCTGACGGCGCCGTATAAACTCCATCGGCGCTAATGGTTCCTACTGAGGCGGACCAAGTAACCTTCGAGCCATTCGTTGCGATCGGGGTGAACTGTGCCGTTCCCCCAGTGCCAACGGCAACGGCCTGTGGGCTGACGAGTACGGTCACAGGTGCTTGACTGCAACCGACCGCAAATACAACGATATAGAAGGCAAAGAACAACAAACACACACGAACGGCTACTTTTCTGAGTGGCCTCATTTAATCTCCATAGCACGAAGCATTGATCGAAGTACGCTACTATACCTCAAGTCTGAGGAATCGAAAATCTGACAAAACTCGTTCACGGAGTCTATAAGCCACAACGGAAAAAAAACATACTACGCTCAAACGCGTAATACTGATCAGCCTCAATCATGGCATCGGATTAACCGTAACCAACCCGTGCGGAACTTGGGTATCATAATCATGCCGATGAAATATTCGGCCTTCCCAGATGTTCCCAGGGTTTTGTGGCCATTAAGCCGCAAGGCCCACTGTAAAGTGATCGGAGTTTGGAAATTCGCTCATGATGACACTGTTCTCGACTTGCAAGCCCTTTCATGGACACAATGGCGTCATTCAGCGGAACGCGCTGAAGAGCTGGACTCTTCTCCACCAGGATATCGAGATTATTCTATTTGGCGACGATGAAGGTACCGCAAAAGCCTGTGCTGAATATGGATTCCGCCATGAAGCCGACGTCGAGCGGAACGAATTTGGCACCAACCGCGTGGACTACATGTTCCTCAAGGCGCAGGAAATCGCGCGCCATAACGTGCTATGCTTCCTGAATTGCGACATTATCCTCTTGCCGGATTTTTGCCGCGCCATCGAGCGCGTGAAAGCAGCGCATTCTGCATTTCTGGCGATCGGCCGTCGTTGGGATACCCCCATCACGCAGCCCATCGATTTTTCTTGCTCAGACTGGACGAAGGAGATCAAAGGAAAGGCTCTGGGTTCTAACCATCAGCAGACCGAGTGGTTCATCGATTACTTCGCGTTTTCACAGGGGCTTTTCGGAAAAGACATGCCCCCTCTCGCCGTCGGACGCATTCGCTGGGATAACTGGATGGTTTGGAAAGGCTGCCAATCCGGAAAACCGGTGGTGGATCTCTCTCCCGTCGTTCTCGCCGTACACCAGAATCACGATTACAGTCATCATCCCCTAGGGAAACAAGGGGTATGGTCCGGCCCAGAGGCCGAGCACAATTTTCGGTTGGCTGGAGGATGGAACCATCTGCGTAACATTGCCGATGCCACAGAGGTGTTGACGCCTGAGGGAATAAGGCCAAATACAAAACGTTACTGGGCGGCCTTAAAACGTTTTGCGACTGAGGTAGGGCGATCTATGAGGTATGGCGTCTGGAACCCTGTTTGGTTTGCCCTGCTGGGTGTTACAAGACCTGTTCGTCACGCGATTGGACTTCGGGCACGCGGCAAAACCTGACCTATGTTGACCCAAATGGTCGAATCTCCACTGATAACCATCTTAATCGACACATACAATTATGGTCGATATATCGAGGAAGCCATAGAGAGCGTGCTGTCACAGGATTTTCCCCCAGAAAAAATGCAAGTGATTGTAGTCGACGACGGCTCCACAGATGACACAGCAGACCACGTAAGGAAATATAATTTCCGCGTGGACTATATACAAAAGGCGAATGGGGGACAGGCCTCAGCGTTTAACTGGGGTATTGCACATGCTCGAGGCGAGATCATTGCATTTTTGGATGCCGATGACTACTGGTTGCCGGGTAAACTGCGCCGGGTTGTCGATGCGTTTCAACAGAATCCGCGCGTGGGTATGGTGCATCACCGAATGAGAGAGCTAGATATGCGGACGGGCGAGTTCCGTGACGGTTTTTTTATTGCGATGAACGGAGATGTCGCCGGCAAGGTTGAAAGTATTCTCACCTACAATCCGACGCCCACATCGAGCCTTGCATTCAGTCGCACGGTACTAGAGAACATATTTCCGATGCCCGAAGAGATCCGAATACAGGCTGACGGTTACATCGAGGCCATCGTACCATTTATCGCGCCGATCGTGGCCATCGATGAGCCGCTCGCCGTGTACCGAAATCATGGCGCAAACCTTTTTTTTCTATCGGAGACGGAGGAGGATAAACAAAGACGCCGACTGCGGGCCTCGACAATGGAAGCAATTGTGCTGGGTATGCGGAGGTGGTTCGAGTCGCATGGTTACAAGAATAATGATCCGATTATCCGTGCCACGATAAGCCGTTGGACCACCATGCTTGAACGAGAGAGGTTTGCGCTTAAGCCGCCCGGGAGAATCCGTTTCTTCTGGCACTTCATCTGCTCCTGCCGGTACAGGTTGCCGACAATGGGCTGGCGTCTCGTAATGGTTAACTTGTTTGACGCAGTGGGAGCGTTAATCGTAGGTTACGACAAGTTTCCCCGATGGGAGAAGCGAAGGCAAGAATTCACTCAATCGGTGAGCAAGGCGCTTAAAATATGAGTTGCTCCTCTGAACTTTCTTCAGCCCCTATCGGACGTTATTGAGAGATGCTCAGCCTGTTTACGACCGCGAAGCCGTTCCGTGACCACATCAGGGTCATCCAGTACAACGCCCTTCGCAGTTGGCAGCAACTTCATCCGGAAGTGGAGATCCTTATTTTTGGTGACGATCCTGGCGCTGCCGAGGCCTGTCGCGAACTGGGCATTCGTCACATTCCGAATGTTCGCAGGAATTCCCATGGCACGAAGTATCTTGCCAGCATGTACGATCAGGCCGGGCAGCTTGCCCGCCACGAGCTTCTATGTCATGTCAATTGCGACATTCTTCTTCTGGAGGATTTTCGGAAGGCCGTGCAGACTATTACGCAGACATCTTCACGTTTTCTGATGGCCGGCCGCCGGTGGGATGTTGATATTCGTGAGCCGCTCGATTTCTGTACCGCAGATTGGCGCGAACAAGTGCGGAATCTTGCTCTACAGACCAATCAGCAGCGGCCCCCCCAATGGATCGACTACTTCGTTTTCCGCCGGGGATTCTTTCAGCAAATACCCGAATTCGTCATCGGGCGACCCGGATGGGATAACTGGCTTCTGTGGTACGCCCGCGCCTCGGGTGCTCAGTTGGTCGATGCTTCGGCGGTTGTCCGAGCCGTTCACCAAAACCATGATTATGACTACCATCCTGATGGCAAGGAGGGCGTTTGGAGAGGCGAGGAGGCCCAACAAAATTACAAATTTTTGGAGGGAAGCAAGAAGTTTCGCACTCTGGAAAATGCTACGCATTTGCTAAAGCCAGATGGATTACATCCGAATTATCGCCACTGGATTGTCCAGACGAAACGAAATACGTCCGACTTTCTGTCGTCGGTATGGTTTCGACTGCTTGGAATCACCAGGCCCGCGAGGCATCGACTTGGCCTTCGCCAGAAGGGCACTTGGTCCGGATGAGGACAATTACGCACGACACGGACATCGTTGGAAGGAGAATTTCCTTTTGTATATCCTCGTGACTGGCGGTTGTGGGTTCATTGGTTCGCATGTTGCGTTGCACCTTCGCGAGAAGGGACACAGGGTCGTCGTCTTGGACAACCTCGTACGGCGCGGCGGAGAAAGAAACATTGCCGACCTTGAAGAACATGGAGTTTCATTCCTCCATGGCGACGTGCGCAATCGGGAAGATCTGGAGAATCTTCCTACCGGGATTGAGCTGATATGCGACACGAGTGCGCAACCTTCGGTTGTCACCGGATACAGCAATCCTGTCTTCGACATCAATAACAACGGTTTTGGTGCAATTCAAATACTTGAATACGCTCGGCCCCGCCATATTCCACTGATCTTCTGGAGTTCTAACCGAGTATACGGCGCCGACCGCCTGAACGCACTTCCACGTCGGCAAAGTCCGACCCGATTCGAGTATGACCTCGACGCTTGGAACCGCCTCCCTGTCGAGCAGAGGCCGCCAGGCTTTCATCCCGTCCACGGCGTTTCCGAGGAATTCTCCATCGATGGCGGCCAGCGCAGTATCTACGGCTTGAGCAAGTTGATTGCCGACGCTGCCTGCCAGGAATATTCCCATGCGTTCGATCTGCCGATTGTAGTCAACCGCTTCGGCGTCATCTCCGGGCCCGGACAATTCGGTAAAACGGATCAGGGCTGGGTCGTCTGGTGGGCAATCGCCCACTGGTTCAAACTTCCCCTGACGTATTTCGGCTGGCAAGGCAAACAGGTACGAGACGTTCTGTTCGTGGATGACATGCTATCCCTCCTCGAACTACAGATGTCCAATCTTGCAGGCTGCCGGGGAGAGGTATTTAACGTGGGTGGCGGTGCCGCCAATTCGGTCTCCCTTTGCGAAGCTACCGCTTCGATGCAAGCAATCTCTTCGCGCGCAACCGACATCACCCAATCCGATCAGGAAAGGAAGGGTGACATCGTCCTCTATTGGACCGACAACCGAAAGGCCAGACAGAAACTGGGTTGGCAACCAAAAACCAGCTTGCCCGGTGGTTTCATGGGCATCTTTGAATGGATTCGCGAGAATGAGGCAGAATTGCGCTCTCGCTACTGCCGCTAAGCTCCTCCCCTGACAGTGAGTTCCGAAATTTCTTCACAATCTTCATTACGATTGGGGGACAATTGAATCTGCCGGAAACTTCGAATTTCAGCTATAAGACAGGTTCCTAAGATGTCTGCAAAGACGATTCTGGTTACTGGTTCCAGCGGGCTCATTGGGTCCGAAGCCGTGGAACATTTCGACCGTCAAGGCCATCAGGTGCACGGCATCGATAACAACATGCGCGCCGTCTTCTTTGGAGAGCAAGGAGATACAATTTGGAACCTCGAACGCCTTTGCCGTAGCACTAAGAATTTCACACATCACAATCTGGACATTCGCGATCGCATTGCTTTGGAGTCACTCTTTCGCGCTCATCGTTTCGATCTGATTGTCCATTGCGCCGCTCAGCCTTCTCATGACAAAGCTCGCGATATCCCTATCCTGGATTTCGAAGTCAACGCTCTCGGCACGGTTAGTCTTCTCGAAACCACGCGCCTCCATTGTCCTGATGCGGTTTTCGTTTTTATGAGTACCAACAAGGTTTATGGTGATGCCCCCAATGAACTTCCTCTCAAGGAGCTGGAAAACCGGTGGGAATATACTCGATCAGAGGACTACAACGGAATCAGCGAGAATTGTCGCATCGATCGCTCGCTCCACTCGCTCTTTGGCGCTTCCAAAGCTTCGGCGGACTTGATGGCCCAGGAATATGGCCGGTATTTCGGCATGAAAGTCTGTATCTTTCGCGGTGGTTGCCTCACCGGCCCGTTGCATTCCGGTGTGGAGCTTCACGGATTTCTCTCTTATCTGGTGAAGGTCGCCATTTTGGGCGGCACGTATTCTGTTTTTGGCTACAAGGGCAAGCAGGTCCGCGATAATATCCACAGTCACGACGTTGTCCGCGCCATTGAGGAGTTTGCAGCAAACCCCCGGTGTGGCGAGGTCTACAATCTCGGCGGCGGCCGCGAAAACAGTGTTTCCATGCTGGAAGCCATTGCTAAAATCGAGAGAATGACAGGGAAAAAGCTAAACTGGAAATACGTCGATGAGAACCGAAAGGGAGACCATATCTGTTATATCTCTGATCTCGCTAAATTTAAGTCTCACTACCCCAACTGGAAAATCACTATCGGTATCGATGAAATTTTCCGCCAGATCATCGGTGAGCACACGGAACGTCTACGCCAGGCCGGATCGTGTTAGGGGCCAATCGTTGCTACTTGAGGGCATCAAATGCAGTCGATTCTCAGGGGCCTTCGAAGTCGTGACAGCAATGAAAAGAAGTTCACGAAACTGACCTCTGCGGAGGCCGTTTCCGAAAGGCCACGCAGGACATGTGTGCGCTAGAAGTCATCATAATTTTACAATAACTATCAAAAACAATAACCCTTGCCGCGAGACGTCCGTGCTGAGCTAGAAGTGCTCACCTATTTGGGATTTGCTGGAAGCATCTGAGCTTGTGATAATAGCCATACTGCGGAGGCCAGTTGGTTCGGCCATGGCAGCAACGGCGGGAAGTGATCCTTGCTATTAGGATGTCGTGGCACCAAATTCGTCGGATGAGCGGTGGAAAATGTTTGAGTCCTGCGCGGCAGAATCCGACGACATCTTGATTTATCTCGCTTGAAGTAAAAAATACGAAGAGCTTAGATTTCAGCTGAACGTACAATGGTCCGCAAAGACATCGAGAAAACCGTCGAACCCATCATTCGCGAGTGTCTTCGGAAGTTTGGCGATTTTTCTCGGCCCGATACCTCGGTCGAAGATTTTGCCAAGTCAACCCGCGGTCACCTTCGCCCCGACGTCCGCCGCGTTTCTCTTCTGGTCTCACTCGCGCAATTTGTTGCTGGCCCTGAGTTTGTCGGCGAAGGCCTTGAACTTGGTTGTGGTTATGGTTATCTCATTTTCCCCTTCGCACTTTACTTTCCCAAGATCCATTGGACTGGCACTGAACACCCGGGTCGCATCTACTTCAATCGCCCAGATTTTCTGCAGGCATTTCGAGACTACAATTGCCAACTTGTCGGAATTGATTTTGTCCACGAATCACTCCCATTTCCTGACCAGCACTTTTCTATGATTACTTTCTCGGAAACCCTGGAACATTTGCCCCTCGAACGCATCGGTTTCATCTTGTCGGAAATTCGTCGTGTCTTGCGCCCCGGTGGTCTTCTCATCGCTTCGTCTCCTAATCAGGCGTCTTTGGAAAATCGTTTGCTTTTGTTCAAAGGAAAAAGCATCTTGAATCTTCCGGAACATTTGGCATTCGCACAGGGCATTTTTGGCCATATTCGTCTCTACACACCCGATGAAATGATTGTAATGATGGGCAAACTCGGTTTTACCCTAGAGCGCTCCGCTCTGGAATCTAACAATTCCGCCTATCGGGGTTACTCCTCGAAATCGCTGCTGAGACGCCTCTACCGCCTGTACGAACACGCGGAGCAGAGTTTCAGCTTCTTGCGCAGTTTCGGTGATACTTGGTACATGGTTTTCCGCAAGGATGCATCTGGGCCCCATAGCCCAGTCCGGACATCGTGAATTACTTAGTTCGTCTTGTTTGTGGACAGAGCTGAGGATCAAGGCCCTCTTGTCAGTCCGTGCTTAAGTACCTCGCCTCCGCAAACTAACCTATAATCTAGGCTGCACAAAATCGAAGGTGAGCCACTTTCCGATTTCTTTGAGCGTGGCTAGTGGACGTTCTGGTAAGAGCAAATGGCACGACCCACACTAAGCATCCTCATTGATACTTATAATCACGAAAAGTTCATAGAACAGGCCGTTGTAAGCGTTCTCGAGCAGGACTTTTCCTTTCATTCCGCCGAAATCCTCGTTGTCGACGACGGATCAACCGACAAAACCCCACAGATTCTTGAGAAATTCGAGCCCCGAGTTCGCGTTTTACGTAAGACTAACGGCGGGCAGGCAAGCGCCTTTAATTTTGCGATCCCTCAATGCCGAGGCGAGATAATCGCGTTCCTAGACGGCGACGATTGGTGGACCAAGGACAAACTTCGTACCGTTATGGCTGTGTTCGAGAATAATCCTGATGTCGGCACTGTTGGCCACGGGTATCTCACGGTCGATGGGGACGGCAAATTGCAGAAAACCGTTGGACCCAAAGACACAATTCGTTTAAACGTCCGTACTCCCGAAAGTGCGACCGTGTTTGCTGAATACCGCTGTTTTTTTGGCACAAGCAGAGTCGCTTATCGCAAAGCCATTCTGGATCGAATTCTTCCGATTCCCGAAGGTGCCGTGATCGAAGCCGATGAATACCTATTTACGCTCGCACTCTTCTTTGCCGATGCTATCGTTCTTAAGGAGGCTCTATTTTACTATCGCCTGCACGGGGGAAACATGTATATGCAAAGCGTGGCGACCGAGATCGGCAGTCGCCGGAAGTACAAATCCCTCGCCTGTCTTGTCGAACGCCTCACCCAAGAGCTAGCCTCACTCGGAGTCTCACGTGAGATAGACGAGTCCCTACTCACACCATTGAGACTGGAGACCAGTAGGATGCGCCTTCAACTCGAAGGCGGCTCTAGGTGGGAAATGTTTAATGTGGAGCGGACTACGAACAAGCTCTTTTATCGCGATGCACCACTAGGTTATAGAATCTTCAAGCAGCTGGCCCTTCTAATCGCCCTGCTTGTTCCGCCGAAGCAGTTCTTAGGATTGAAGGAATGGTATGCAAGCAAGGCACTACGTAAGCTGAGAAGCCACATTGGCGATCCTGCCCCCGTTGAAAACGTTGTCGAGCGACATTTCGAGGCAGGGCACTCAGAGCCTAATGAACCTTAGCAAAGTGTGATTGGGACTTTGATTCCTCGAAAATCATCCTTTCGGTTTTTTTGTGTGTGAGGCTCCCGCGCTGCATCATCAGAACAAAAACACTGACGCGTGCGGGCCGGTCAAGCGTTTTTACTTGTGATGGTCGGCGAATTCCGCGGCAGCCTTCAGCTCCTGGTCCGCAGCTTCAATGTGCTCCTTCGCTTTCTGCGCATGGTCACCCAGCTCGTCTTTGTTTGCCTTTTGTGCCTCATCGGTTTTTCCCCAAGCTTCCTGCAAGTGTTTCTGTGCTTCGGCAAGATTGGGATGGCGGCTTGGATCAATGTTCGTCACGGGCCTTTGCGCAAATAGCGCGCCACCACAAATCAATCCAGCACAAAACACGGTACTAATAAGAACGGTTTTCTTTGTCATGAGACTCACTCCGAACAGAATTTGCCCCCGCTGGGCGCAAGTATGGGCAGAGGGCTGTAGCTTAACCTTAAGTCCCGCTAACGTCTACACAGTGGCAGTTGCAATCGAGGCTCATTTTGGACGGGATCGACGAGAAATGGCCCACGCGGGGACGACGCCCCTGCCTACTGTATCTGTCAATCTGTTCCAGAAGGCCTATATTCCATCGCGGACTATTCGGCAAAAAGCTCTCTGAAGAAGTTTCTTCGTACGGAGCGCATCGATTCGAAAAGCCATCAATAATGACGCTAGATTAGACTTGAAACCTGGCTCGCTCTACGCCGTTTTGATTTGCTGCTGGATGTGTTTTTCGACTTCGCTGAATGCTTCGAGCCGCAGCTTTTTCCGTTCTTCCTCTCGCGCCCCGAATTGTAAGATTGTCCATGACTTAACGCTCGCTAGCTCTTGGTGAATTACATTTATGCACACAGTATATGGTTCATCCGCTATATTTAAGGTTCCGTATTTAATCTACACAGATTCAACCCGGAGAAGTTTTAGTCAAGGATAACCGCGCTCCGCAGGATGGCTCGAATGACGAAAATAAGGAATTTGCTTGCCCGCGCTTTTCTGAAGGCAGCGTTTACAATTGACCCGCCCGAGCAACACACCGATGTCAGCGACGTCTATATAAATTGGCTGTGTCTCGCCAATGCCGGGATGCTGGAGAGAGGCAACCTGTATTTAATCGACCTTGCGATGAAGCAATTGCCCAGTGTCGCTCCATTCCTAGAGATAGGATCCTTCTGCGGGCTATCGACAAATGTGCTGACACATTACAAGAGAAAGTATGGCCTCAAAAACCGTTTGGTCACTTGCGACAAGTGGGAATTTGAAAACGACGATAAACACAATCCATACGTCGGTGCGTCGCCGATTCTCTTTGATAGCTACAAGGTGTTCATCCGTGAGTCATACATTCGCAATACGCGTATGTTTAGCTGCGACGACTTACCTTTCACGCTGGAAACAACTTCAGATGAGTTTTTTACTGCGTGGAGAGGCAAGAACGAAGCATACGACGTGATCGGGCGGTCGCTGACGTTGGGCGGGCCTATCAGCTTCTGCTACGTTGATGGAAACCACACATACGAGGGGGTAAAAAAGGACTTTCTGAATTGCGATGAGTTCCTAGAAAAAGGTGGGTTTCTCCTGTTTGACGATTCGACGGTTCATCGATTTGGCGTGCGAGAACTGATGTCCGAAGTAGCAGCTACGGGTCGATACAAGCTTGTGGCGGCGAATCCCAATCACCTCTACCAAAAAACAAGATAGACGGCGTTGGTTCATCCGCGACAACTTTCATTCCAGAAGGGCTGAGGCTCTGTCGGCAGGTGAGGTTCCATTGGGCTAAAAACCCCCGCCCGGAATGGAAGAGACCCCTTACGATAGGCACTGGGCTTCGTGAGACCCTTCTGAGAGACCTGCTATGAAATCCTCGCATTTCAGCGAACGTAATTATCGTAATTATTGCCCTCGATGCAAGAATCAAAACCTGCATAAATCACGCAGGCAAAATGTGTTTGAAAAACTGCTTTGCACTCTGTTTTCCGTGAGCCCATGTCGATGTGAAGACTAGGATAACAGACACTCTCGATTTCGGTCCCCTCGAAAGCAGGACGTGCATCGTCCTAGTTTGAGAGGGGCGATTCCACGTCCCGACGCGCGGGATGTGTAGCCTGCCTAGTCGCAGATGCACCCGCAACGAGACCAAAGTTCGCCGCCTGTCCGCTACGTCCGTCTGACGGATTTGCCATCGGGGATCAGGCCGGTGGCTTGCGCTTGCTGGCCAGCGACGGCGCTGGACGGGACGGTAACGCTACTCCCGCTTCACTCAGTGCCTCAGTGGTGCACTACAGGGGGCGTTCTATAGCCCTCTGCGCATTTTGTTTCGCGCCACCTCTGCGAGAATTGCCGGGTTGGGCAAAGCCCAAGAGCTTCGTTAACATCCTCGCTGCGTTGATGCGCTGGTCAAATGTCGCTCTTTCACTCTGCAAGACTTCCTCCATGTGTCGCTCGAGAAGCGGTCTCAATCGATCCTCGTTCCTCTTCCGTCACAATCCTTGCAAAGGAAGCGTGCGAGAGGTATGCGATGTAAAGCTGCGTTACACGATATACTTAAAAACCCCGCCCACATGCGTGAGATGTTGTTGTACCGCTATTCAATCGCCAGAGGAGCTTTATACTTCTATGATTTACTTCCTCCAATAAACCAAGTTGGTCCTACAATTCAAGATTATAGGATTTGTGATTAGCGTCTCAGACCTCTAGGTCGCGTTCGCAAAAGGGAGAATGTGAATTGAGTAAATCCAAAAAGACCATGCGTCAGGACTGGGACGAGCGGGCCCGACGCGATGCATTTCTGTACATAGCGAGTTGGCGTAAGGACTGGAATGAGACGTCTTTTTTCGAGTCTGGCGAACAGGATTATGTCCAACTCGTGCTTCCCTTCTTGCAAAAGCTTCAATTTGATCCCGCCAGCAAATCCATGGCGGAGCTCGGTTGCGGAGCCGGACGAATGACCCGTAGCTTTGCCCAGCGTTTTCTCTCTGTTTCGGCCGTGGACATTTCCACCGAAATGCAGTCCCGCGCCAAAGGATACCTCAGGTCATTTTCAAATATTCGGTGGGTGCTTTCAGATGGAGAGACGTTATCCGACATTGAGAACAACTCTGTCGACTTCGCATTCAGCTACCTCGTGCTTCAGCATATGCCCAACAAGGCAGTGGTTTTCAGCTCCATCGTGGAAATGATGCGCATCCTGCGCCCTGGTGGGGCGTTTCTGTTTCAATTTAACGGCTCCAAACGGCCCACGATGAATTGGAAAGGGAGGGTGACTTCCGGAATGCTTGATGGCTTGTCATCCGTCGGGCTCAAAAGGGTAAGCCAGAGGATGGCCAGACTTATCGGGATCGATCCTGAGATGCTCGGCAAGACCTGGCGCGGGGCCTCCCTGTCTACTGAGGAAATTACTGAAGTCGTTCGGACGGGGCGAGGATCTCCGGAGGGGTTCGTGAATCCAGATACGCCTCTCGCCTGGTGCTACGGCCGCAAGCACGCGGAGGCGCACGGGTGATCACTCTCGGTTTGAACTATTCCCAAATGCATGACTCGTCCGCATGTATCGTTCGGGACGGAGAACTCCTCTTCGCCGTTGCAGAAGAGCGAATAAGCAGGATCAAGCATGATGCTAGATTTCCTCAAATGGCAGTTCAAGCTTGTCTTGATTTTGCCAAGGTTCGTGCGGAGCAGATCGATGAGGTTTGCTTAGGGTGGCAGCCAATTGGGCAGCTTTATCGTCACGACCTTAGTTTGTATGCCACCGGCCGCTGGCCGCTTACATATACGAACTTCCTTAATTCATGCCGCTACTTCGTTAGCATGCGCCACCAAGGTAGCGGTGCAAAACAATTCGCCCGGCAGTTCGGACCCACACGGGCAAGGTTCCGGTTCGTCGAGCACCATCTTGCGCACGCGCTGAGCACCTATTCTTACTCGGGCTTTGCCGATGCGGCGATCGTTGTGATGGATGGACGCGGCGCCTGGGAGGCCACCTCCATCTGGCGCGGCAGCAACGGTCGTGTCGAGCATGTCCTAACTATCAATTGGCCCAACTCGCTCGGCTTCTTCTACGCGCAGTTCACTGGATTCTTAGGATTTACGCCAAATGCCGATGAATGGAAAGTGATGGGACTGGCTCCCTACGGCAAGCCCGGTGTCGATTTGCGCCTTTTCTTGGAGCCGGAAGCAGATCCATATAAAGTTCATGCCGATCGCCTCAACGGGAATGGCGGGGGGCCATACTCCGGGTGGCCTGCCGCGCTCGGCTCGCCGCGAGAACCGGAAGGCGATATCAGCGACCTGCACAAGGACATCGCCTACGCCGTCCAGGACATGTGCGAGGCGGCCATAATGCGTGTGGTGCGCCTAGCGCTCGAAAAAACGCGCAGCAAGAACCTTTGCTTGGCCGGTGGCGTTGCGCTTAACTCCAAGGCCAACGGCAAAATCGTGGCTTCGGGGATCATTGATAAAATCTTCGTCCAGCCCGCGGCATCCGATGACGGTGTCGCACTTGGTGCCGCCCTTGCTCCTTTCCTCGATGGTGGCCAGCGGCTTCCTCTCAATCCTATGCGTCACGCCTATCTTGGTCCGTCATTCGACGATGTGGCCATCGCCGGAGTTCTAAGCACGTACAAAATTCGCGCCTCAAAACTTTCCGATCCTGCCGCCACCGCCGCCGAATTTCTTTCCCAAGGCAAGATTCTCGGCTGGTACCAGGGCCGCATGGAGTTTGGCCCTCGCGCCCTTGGCAACCGGTCCATCCTTGCCGATCCTCGCGATCCGGAGATGAACGCCAAGGTCAATAATGCTGTGAAATTCCGTGAGTGGTGGCGCCCCTTCGCTCCTTCGTTCACGAAAGAAGCTACGCCCGATTACCTCGAATCTGCCTATGATTCGCCGTTCATGATCCTGACCGCCCAGGTGCGTCCGCGGAAACGCGAGGTGATCCCATCTGTGACCCACGTCGACGGCAGCGCGCGCCCGCAAACCGTCGAGAAGGAAATCAATCCGCTCTACTATCGTCTTATCGATGAATTTGGCATGCGTACAGGCGTTCCCGTTATCATGAATACCTCCTTCAACCTCCGCGGTGAAGCAATTGTCCACACGCCCACGGACGCTATCCGTACCTTTTTTAGCTCCGGCATGGATGCGCTTTTTCTCGGCAGCTTTTTGGTGGAGAAATAGGAAGGTGAGGACCCGTGGACATTTGGCAAATCTGTTGCTCAGTTGTGCGTCGCCGCGATTGCCTTCCGTCTGTGTCCCCGACGGTTCGACCGGGGATCAGGTGATGCCGACTCCATCTCCGTGCGGGCTGTCTCGCTGGATATATTTGTTTTGTTGCCTCCTGCCCCAGACTTCCTTAACTGTGGGATGGGCGGTGCCGTATTTCAAGGCGCCGAGCAGCTTGCTCATGAAAAGAGTCCAATTTTCCTGTTCGAAATGCA
The DNA here is from genome assembly GCA_963742325.1 of Candidatus Acidiferrales bacterium. GTDB lineage: Bacteria > Acidobacteriota > Terriglobia > Acidiferrales > UBA7541 > Acidiferrum. The sequence goes on from CAVULB010000003.1 coordinate 458,782, forward strand.
CAGCCCAGAGAATCGCCGAGTCCTCATTCAGAAATTCAGCCAGCTGCGCTATACATTGCAGCAGCCTGGACGAAAATCAGGTCCTCGCACTAACTTCATGAGCCAGCTCGTCATCGCTCTTCTCGGTAAGCGCGACGAACCCACCGACGCGGTTGAGGAGTATTGCCGTTACCTTGCAGCCGCTTTGCAGTCATATGAGATTCAACTGGAAAGTTGCCGCGTACCTTGGGAAATCCACGGCTGGAGGGATTCACTTCATACGCTGAAGTGTCTAGCCGCTCAGTGGCGCAATACGTGGGTTCTCGTCCAATACACGGCGCTGGCCTGGTCCGGAAGGGGCTTCCCACAAAAAGTACTCCGCGCCCTTAACATTCTGAAGTCCGCCGGCGCCCGAGTGGGTATCGTCTTTCACGACGCCGAGCCATATCCGGGCGACCGCCTGATCGATTTGCCGCGCCGTCTCATCCAGATTCACACGATGCGCAGAGCGCTAACCCTGGCCGATCTCGCTATTTTCACCGTTCCACCCGAGAGGTTGTCCTGGCTGCCTGACCCGCCGCCTCATGCGGCCTTCATTCCCGTTGGCCCGAACCTTCCCATCCCAGCTGAATTCTTGGGGGTTCCGCAGCAGAACCCAGTGCCTACGATTGGAGTATTCAGCATCACCGGTGGAGAACCCGGCACACGCGAAACACAAATCATCGTCGCCGCGGTTCGATATGCTGCTCTTAAGCTTGGCAGGTTACGCCTCTCTGTCTTCGGCCGTCACGCGGAGCTTCGTGAAGCTACGCTCCGTGAGGGTTTTCGCGATTTGCCCGTGGAGCTTTCGGTCGGAGGCGTCATCGGTCCTGATCAAGTCGTGCAGAAGCTGTCCGCTTGCGACGTTCTTCTGTTCGTGCGCGGCAATATCTCTACTCGGCGCGGCAGTGCCATCGCCGGGATTGCATGCGGCCTTCCAGTTATAGCATATTCCGGCTTCGAGACCGCTGCACCCATTACCGACGCGGGCGTAATCCTCGTCTCACCTGGACAGTCTGGTGATCTTAATACGGCGCTGGTTCGAGTCCTCTCTGATGCGGCCTATCGCATGGATCTCGCTGCCCGCAGTCGCGCTGCTTACCAAGCTCACTTTGCTTGGTCCGCCATCGCTGGTCGCTTCAGTGTTCTCCTCAGCACTCGCTAGCCAGCCCTGCAGCGGAGATCTCGGTTGGAACGAGGAGTCAGAAGTGCACACCGGAGGTTTTGCAGCTGCCCAGTACCCATGAGTTCGTTCCTAACTGCCTCGAACTTCTCCCGGCTTATATTGCCGCCCAAGATTGTTCGCATTGCCTGTTGAATGTCCTATTCGCGCTCGCTGGAACAAACCGTGCCCACGCCGTGTTTGGAAATTAGTTGAGCGAGCCGTATTATATGAGGGTGTATGCAAGAGCCTGAGAAGGCCAAATTCTACCGACTCGTTGCCCTGCCGCCGTTCGAGAGCCGCCAAACCTCGGAATAGACACTGCTCCGCAGACGCTCGATGCCGAAAGGACACCGGTAGCAGGGCCTACGAAGGAGCATGTACTCGTTGATGGGTCGGTCGTCACTGAGTGCGGGAGTGAATGGCGATAACGAGGTTAACTGGTTGATATCCGATTCTTGAGAGAGCATCGAATCTAACTGTAGTTCGGGCGTTGCGCTAGGGCCCCACTCCATCATATCAATGACAGCGGGCGCCGGAATTCGCGCCAAAAGTTCGGCAGCCGTGCGTGTAGGGACGGGCCGAGTGCTTCCCAAAAAATGCCAACCCACATGCTGAACAGAATGAAAAACACGCACATAAGGAAATGAATCCCGCAAGGCGCCAGCCACAGACGACAGTACCTCAAAATCTCCGTCCCGTAGCCATTGCGCCAGGATTCCTCCGGGCTCGAGATGCTGTTTGATCAGGGCGTAGAATTCTGAGGAATAAAGGAGACTGGAGCCGGCGGCCGACACTGGCGGCGGTGGGTCAATGATGATTACATCATAGCGATCCGGCGAGCGTTCGAGATATCGACGGCCGTCGTCGATCACGATATGCGCAAACGGCGAAGCGAGAACTTGGGGGGCATCCGCATGATAGTAAGCAAAGAGCTTTGGCACGCTTGGAATGAGGTCGACAACGGTCACGGGAATTTTCCACGAGAGCGCCGAGCGAAAAGTGGATCCCATGCCGAAGCAGATGACCAAAGCACTACGTGGAGTGTGGTCCAGTGAAGCGAGAGTGAAATGCGCCATCATCTTGGTGATGGGCGTCAGATTCGTCATTCCCACGCCGTTCACGAGGAGTAGCTTTTGCATTCCGGCGCCGGTCGCAATCACCGTAGCGGTACTGTCGCGCAAGACTAGGCGCTGCGGGAACTGCGTTTCGAAGTCCTTTGTCAAAAAAAACAATGTAAGCGAGGCCACGACTACACCTGCCACAGCGAGCCGGAAGTTTCTCGTTTTCACCTCATGGGGCCGTGCGGACATTGCTAGCCACGGTAACGCGAGGAGCAGTATGGAAAGATGCTCTCCAACGCGCGGGAGCAAAATAAAGCCGGAAATTAGTGGCCCAACAATGCATCCCATAACATTCGCCGCATAGGCGCGCCCGGCTCGGCTCGGATCTCCTCCGGACCAGCGATCAACGAGCATGGGAGTGAGAAATCCGATGACGGCAGAGAATGGCCCAACACCCAAGACGATCCGCAGAAAAGACTGCATCGGGACGCGCACGTCGGCCGTGATCAGAGGAAGCAGTCCAAGCAAAACCAAAGAAACCCACAGCAAACCGCTTTCCCGATCGTGCCGACGGCTCCAAAAACGGTACACTTGCGATCCTGCGAACGTCGAGAGCAGATACATGGCCAATATAAATGCGAAGGAATACACGAGAGGACCAACGTAGGGCGTGAAGAGGCGGATCCAGATAAGCTCCATGCCCATGGTAGCGAGCCCTGTGGAGAACAGTAAAAAAAGTGGGACGTTCCGCTCGGCAGGCGTTGCTGTCATCGCCTGCGCAACCGGTACGGGCAGCCTGGAATTGTGCGATGAAGTCGCCAAGTTTAGCAACAACGCAGATGCTGCAATGACGCCATTCAAGACCGCTCCGACGCGCAATGTAGCGTGGAAACCGTAAAGCTCGATCAGGAATAAGGGGACTATGGTTCCAGCTACAGCGCCTAGTACATTGGCGATGTAGAGAAAGCTGAAGGACTGGCGCGCTTCGTATCGCAGATCCCTGCCAATGGCAAACATCGCCAACGGAATGGTCGCGCCCATGCAGGCACACCATGGGACCAGAGTGAGCGCCAAGAACGCGCTTGCAATTAGATAGTACGTACCCGATGAAATCGGGACCTGTTGGGCCATCCCCGCGAGCGTGCGATGGCCCCAGGCCAATTCCATTGGAACAATAACGGCCGAAACACCGATAAGAAGCTCAGTAAGGCCGTAGAGCTGAAGGGGAGCAAGTATTAGCTGCTGTCCGCGGGTCCTGACAACTGTGCCGGCGACCAAGGAGCCCGCCCCCAGCCCTGCCATGAACACCGACAACACGATGGAGACGAGCGCGGTAGTAACACCGAACTGCGCCATCGCAAGTCGCATCCAAACCAGTTCGTACAGAATTCCACAGAAACCTGAAACGAAAAAAAATCCAAAATACCAACTCATAAGGGATGTCCGCAACTTCTAGCTTAGCTAAGCTGAACCCCGAATGTCGACAGTTGGACAGTTGGGATATTGCGGGGCGGACCGGCCAAGCAAAAAGCCATAGAAATTCGGCTCATCACCGCTGACAATAAGCACGTGTAAGAAAAGGTTATTGGACAAAGCAATAGACTTTAACTGAACAACTTTGTGCACGAATGGAGCAGAGGTGCCGAGTTATCTGGTCTGAATGTTTTCTTTCGTACTCTCCGCGAGAAGGGGAGTGTAGTAATCCAAAAGCAGTTTTCTACCTGCAGGGCTGAAGATTCTCCAGCGTAAGAGGCCGCGATTTTGCGTCCAGTACTTCAGTGAGGTGCTGAGGACTCCAAACCCGTATTTTACGCTTCGCGCAAAATTGATCGAGGATGCGTCTCCAAAATATTTTGTCGGGCAGGACACCTCTCCGATTCGGTAGCCGAAATGTATACATTGCGCGAGCATCTCGTTGTCAAAAACAAAATCGTCGGAATTCTCAAGAAGTGGCACGCTAAGCAACACAGTTCGTGAAAAGGCTCGATATCCGGTGTGATACTCAGATAACTTCGCCCCCGTGAAAACGTTTTGGAACGCCGTCAGAAAACGATTGGCCACGTATTTGTACAGCGGCATGCCCCCCGAGCGTGCTCTACCACCCAGAATCCGGGAACCCAACACTACATCGAAAACGCCAAATCCAATCATGCTGGCCATGGCTGTCACAAGGAGAGGTGTGTACTGGTAGTCGGGGTGAACCATAACGACGATGTCTGCCCCCGCCGCCAGGGCTTCCCGGTAGCAGGTCTGTTGGTTCCGACCGTATCCATAGTTCTTTTGGTGAACGAAGACCTGCAAACCTAGCCTTTCGGAGATCTGCACAGTCTCGTCGGTGCTATGGTCATCCACCAGAATCTTGATATCCACGATTTCAGGAATCTCACGAACAGTCCTCTCCAACGTCTTCGCCGCATTGAAGGCGGGCATAACAACCGCGACCAGCTTCCCATTGATCACGTTTCTTTGCCTATTGCAGCTCGTCCGACCAAGCTAGATCACTCTCGTAGCACCCACAGAAGTTTGCAGAATCAAGAAGCACATGTGCCGTAGAGCATTCTAACACCGCGCTTGGCTTTTAATTTGACCGAGCGTAATCCCCTCCGTCATCCCTTTGTTTTCCTTCATGGGTTCCTCAATCGGCGGATTTTGGCAGCTCGCGCCTATGGTCTTGCGGACGCATTCCTCTTGGTTGCGAAGTGTGTTCTCGCTAAAATGTTGGAGCTTGGAACATTTGATCCGGGTTGCACAAAGTGGCGCACGCACCGCGTCTCGCACTCTGGGTACTAATCGGTCGAATCTTGGCAGAGAGTCCGCCATGGCCCTGCAGGGCACGCCCGAGTCTTTTGGCAATTGGCGTCATATTCGGTCCTTAGCCGAGAGGTAAAATGGGAATTCCAGGTAAACTCTTTCAAATGCTCTCGATGCAGCAGCTTGGCACGTCTTCCTCCAAGAATTCACAAACCACAGTGACGCAAAGACGGATCATGCTGATCGAACTTCTGTTGTTCGCGACATTGCTAGTCATGCTGGTTCGATCTCCGCGGCATAAGGTATACGATGAGGTGAATACCGCCCCATCGGCCTTCCGCGCATATGGCCTAACCAGCCGATATCTCAACTCTCTGAACCACGCTTCGGGGCCGCTATTTGGAGTGGTATGCAGTGCGGTTTTTTCTTTTTCTCACGACGACATCTACCGACTAAGGTTTATCAATTACGGTCTGACTTGCATCTTTGTCGGCCTCCAGTTGTGGCTGCTCCGGCGCGAGCAGTTTCCTTTTTCAACGCTGCTCGCCGGAGCGGCGATCGCCATCCCGACGTTATGGGTCTGCACCGGAATGGCGCTTGACGAAATGTTGGGGTTGGTACTTCTGACGGGCGCCTTGATCCCGCTTGGCAAGAACGCATTTGAGTCCCTCGAACCTCCCTGGAAAAGGGCGCTTCGGTTTCTCCTTGCTGGAGTCGGCATTGGTTTAGCGTCGCTCGACAGGCAACCCTTCGTTCTCGCTAGCGTCGCGGTTGTGGTGGCTTCAATTATATGTCGCCGCCGCGTGGCGTGCGCGATGTTGACCCCTGCTGTGTCGATTCTGTTCCTCGCCCCTGTCATAATAACTTGGCGGGGCCTGACTCCGCCGCTGGTTGGGAGTCACGCAGGATTATCACCGGAGCACGGCGTAATCTCGTTGGCTTACGGAGGGTTGTTCACCCTTTTAATCGCACCAGGATATTTGCGCTTTAAGAAGTGGCAAATCTGGTTCGCGGTACTTGGCTCGTTGGCTATCAATGTCGCTTTCAGAGTAATCATTGCGGAACCAGCCAAAAGCCTCGCACTCGAGCTCCTACCTCATAAAATCATGAATTTTTATGGGATAGTGTGCGGCACCCTCTTGCTCGCAGTGAGCATTTTCTACGGCGTTAGCGTGGTGATACGAACAATTGAATGTCGCGAGGAAGTGTGGAAGCTGGTGACCCAGTTTGGGCTGATTCTGCTGCTCACGTGGCCAGTCATCATGAAGGTGCAATATTCCAGCCGATACACTTTGATGGCACTGCCTTTCCTAGTGCTGGCGATCAAGGATCATTACCGTGTTAATGCATATACGATTGCACGAACTGTTGCGGGTGGCTTGATCGGCGCTGCGGTCTTGTGGACCTACTACAAGCAGTAGGCCAGGCTGGGCCTTGCATCAGCGAGATTTCCAGAGGATTTCACGGTGCTCGCGGCACGAAGGGCTGTGCCCAAAAACTTCGAAAACACACGACTTTTTTCGCGTTTTCGCGAATCGCCACCAAAATTACTCCTTCGGCGGTAAGCAGCGGATGAAACCAATTCCGGGCGACGCGCAGCATTTCCCGCACCAGCGCGGAGGGATTTGGGGACATGGTGCAGGACGCTGAATTCACTTAACGTGTCGAAGCTACCGTCTCCTGAAGCTTGCAACAACAAAATTGTCTGGGTATTTCCAGTGGCCACGCCTTGCTGCACGAGGGCACGAACTGGCCCCACCCCGCAGACCAAGGCTCGCAGAAAAGATGCCGCAAAGTCCTGCAGCCCGCGTTTACCAGATTGATTGATTAGGGAATGCGCCGAATTTCCTCGTAAGCGGGCTCCTTGCCTGTCAGGGCATTTCTGAGCCAAAGCAACTGATCTGGCCCCATCAATTCGCTCCGTAATGCCTCGAAATGATCGCGCGTAATTTTGGTTTGCAGCATTCCTTCGATAGCTCGCTGGATGACTTCTGTGTTCTGGCTGGAACAAACGATGCCGACACCGTGCTTGTGCACAAGCTGGGCCAATCCGCTGTCGGGGGGCGTGTGGGCAAAGATGGGACGCTGCGCCTGAATATAGGTGGAGAGCTTGATGGGTAAGCTGGTTCGGCGGAAACCTTTGAAACGGAATCCGTCGGGATACATCGCATAGACAAAGTCGCAGGTGGCTAGCATTGGCAGAGCTTCCTTTTCGAGCAACTCCCCATGATTTTCAAATGCGGCCAGGTTCTCCGCTGTGATTTTGTCCAACTCTGGGGAAGCGCCGATTCTCACAACCTTGAGGGAGTGGTCTTGTTTTGCGGCATAGCTGCGACAAGCGAGAACAAATTTCCGAAAGGGATCCGCGTGGTACAACGAGCCAATATGTCCGACGGTCAGCATCTTGTGCGAGACATGGAAATCTAATTCAGGCAACTCGGGAAGATACTTATAGAGAGCGAAGCACTCCACGCCGTACTTAAGCTTGAAATAATCCCGCATGTTTGTGCTAGTCACATCTACGGAGCGCGCCCCTCGTAGGACGCGCGCAAAGGTAAGGGCCATGAGCGGCCAGAGCGGGCGATACCGGCGCGAGCGAACCAGCATGGCCAAGGGATCGTCATGAACGGTCAGATGAACGGGCTTGCTCAGGGAGAGAAGCTCTGCAGCCACAGAGATGCCTTCGTAGTGCGCTACAACCCAGTAAAAATCGGCGTCGATCCGACTGATAATGTCACGAATGAGCTTAGTCGAACCGGGCAAGAAACCGCTTCTTGCCGATAGGTCGGCGGCAAATTGGCTCGCGGAAATTGGCTTACCCAGCCAGTGCCGATGATCGCCTTGAACCGCCGACGACGAGAGGTAATACCATTCGACATCGAGGTCCGTCATCTGTGCCAGATGGCTCCGCAGTTGAACGGAGCCGCCGCCAATTTCAGGAGAGTAGGGAGTAAAAAGCGCTATACGCATTCGTGGCTTCCTAATTTAGCAGATATGGCGCAACGCCGACCCGATGCAACTCATCCGCAGGGAAAAATCTAGAAATCTATCTCTCTGATTCTCAGGAATTTGCGGGCATCACCAAATGGCAAAATGCTACATTGGAAGGCAGAAAAGCGTCATGTGCAAGTGCCACCGCCGCATGTTTTTGCTTCTCGCGTGCCGGAAGAGTCGATGAAGACGAGCAGGAGAAAAATAGAGGAATTGTTGTGGTTGTCGGGCCTACACGCACCCGCTCGCACCCTTTATTCAGCTACCTTGGGACGGCGCGCTGCACTGGCACGCAACCAGACGAGGGAATTTTACCGGAGCGTATTGCAGCCTGGTGCAATCGTATTCGATATCGGCGCCAACGTGGGAGTGCTGTCTGCTGTATTTGCCTCGCTTGGTGCTAGGGTAGTGGCCCTAGAACCGAACGCGGACTGCGTGCGCCATATTCAACTGTCGTACGGAGACAAGTCAATTGTGGTCATTCAGGCGGCGGTTGGCGCGAAAAACGGTTTAGCCCTATTAAATGTGTCAGATGAAAGGGATGTAAGGAGTTCGGTATCGCAGGACTGGATAAAAACCATGGGGGGACAAGATGCGAGCTATCGTGGTATCTGGTCCCGGCAAGATGTCGTGCCGCTTTTAACCCTAGACACCCTCATCGGGCATTTTGGAATGCCACAATTTATCAAGATTGACGTCGAGGGCTTTGAGGAAAATGTTCTTCTTGGACTGTCCTCGCAAGCTCCGCTGACTTCGTTCGAGTTTACGGCCGCGTTTCTCGCGCCGGCGATGCGCTGCCTAGAGATGGAGGTCTTTCGAGAAGGTTCCACGTTCAACTTTGCGTACAACGCCCACTGGGGGTATCCGACTCACTTCGAAAGTGAGGCTTGGCTGGCGACGAAAGACTTGAAAAAGGCCTTGTCGGCCATCGAAGGAAGCGATATTCAAGGGGATGTTTTTGTAAAAGCTCCTGGATAACCACAGGATCGATTCTGGGACATTCGCTGGAGAGCACTTTCCAGTAGCTTTTTGGTCTTTTCCGCATTTTCATCCCAACTACAGTGTGCCAGTACATACCGAGCAGCAGCTTCTCCCGTCGCCTGGCGGAGGGCTTGGTCCGCGTGGATCCGGCGGATCAAGTGGGCGAGCTGCATGTGGTCCCGTGGATCGCGGAGGAGGAAACCTGTTTCACCATCGCGAATCAGTTCGCTGGCGCCGGTTTGCGCGCTGGCGATCACTGGAAGGCCGCAAGCCATGGCTTCCAGAATAGGCAGATTGAACGCGTCCTCGAGAGAAGGGCCAACATAGAGATCAGCAGCGGAATAAAAGGAGAGTACGTCTGCAGAAGGTTTTTCAAAACGGACCCGATCCTGCACGGCAAGCTCATCAAGCAACGGGCGATAGAAGCTGGGCTCATCACTACCGACAACAAGCACGCACAAAGGAAGATCCGTGAGAACAGCAAAGGCCTTCAGCAGAGTATCGAGCCCCTTCTTCTTCCAATCATTACCGATGAGCAGCAGTACGAAATGGTTGTTGGCGTATGAGAGCGATTGCCGTGAGACGTTTCGTTTTTTCCCTCGTGCCTGCGGCGTAAACCGAAGGGTATCCACGGCATTGGGGATGACCGTAACGTCCTCACGCTCAAAGTGTGACTTCAGCTGCGCCGCAACAAGTGAGGAGACGGCCACGAGACGGACACCAGGATCACGGTAAATTCTGCCTTCGAGAAACATGATGAGTTTGTAGTAGAGCTTCCGGTGAATCACGCGCGGCCATCTCGGAAGCGAAAGGCGATGCAGGGCTAACTCGGGCCGGACACGGGGATAAAACGCATGAAAGACAATGTGAACCACAATTACGTTGGCATCCAAGCAATTGATTCCCGGAGAATAGACGAGTTCGGGGCGAATTCGCCCGGAGCTCCGGTCCCGCCACCGCTGCCAATGATTGGCAAAGAACCACCAAAGATAGTTAAGCAAATGAGGCCCGCGGATTGCGGAGATCTTGTGCCAGAAGATGGAGCCTGAGTTCCCTACTGAGTCAGGAACTGGCCGCATGCCACGTACGTCTTTGGCTCTCTGCGCGTAGAGATGAATTTTCCAATCCTCGCAAGCAGCGAGACGCTCGATTTGCTCGATGATGCACAACTCCGTCCCGTGCTGCCGGTCGAGGAACGGAGAGACAACCACGAGGCGCAATTCAACCCTGCCTTGGAACTGTTTGGGCTCGAACGACCTCGACTGTTTTCGGGAACATCCGCAAGCGGTACAGAATGCCCAGCAAGATCCACAGCCAAGAGTTCAAGACGAAGTCCTCGTAAGGGCTCATCCCGGCAAACATCATCGGAAAGAAGAGAAGGACGGCATAAAGATAAATGACAAATGCCAGGGCAAACCAGGGTGTACCGCGGAGTTCCTTTGCGACCTTCCAGGCAGAAATAGAGATGGAAAAGCCGAGGATGATCCAAAGAATTAGCCCAACAATGCCAAGTTCCACCACCAAGTTGCCTAAGCCGCTTTCGACGCCGACACCCGTGGGTGCTGCGTGCATGATGCGGATCACGTATTGGTAGCCAAGAGTGCATGTACCCATCCCGTAACCATAAGGCCAGCGTGGATAGTCAAACGCAAACCCCAATTGTTGTAAGGGATAGGTTTGCGTGCGCTGCACGAGTTGACTCGTGGGGCTATTCGGCATCAGACTTTCGGAATAGACTGCCAGACGCGAACCAAGTTCTTCCGGAAATACCGCCAAGAGGAGTATGAAAGCAATGCTTACAAAAAGTACGGTTCTCTGGATGACACGTAACACCCGTGTCACACTACCCTGGTGCCAGGACGCCCCCCAGAGAAATCCGGCCGTGACGACCAAGGAGATACCGGAGTTCCACATAAACACACCCCGTGAGGTACTCATGATCGATGCGGCGGCAACCACACCTAACGTCGTGAAAGCAAGCGCTCGATGCTTCCGGCTACGAAAGAGTAAGTATCCGCAAAAGCCCAATGAAATGAGCCACGCGATAATCAGAAAGTCCTGGAAACGGCCCGCACTGACGAATACAGAGGTGGGGCGGTAAGCACGCGCACCCGTCGAGGTTACACGGTAAAGAGTACTCAACTCCCGAATGTCTTCCTGCAGGGTGGATGGATTCAGGAAAGTGGGGCCGATGATGGATTGCGCGAGTCCAAGTCCAGCCACAATCAGAATAAGAATACAGATAAAGAAAAAGAAACGGCGCAACTCTTCCTCGGATTCAACGAGCGCATATGCGACAAAAATGAGCGGTACGTACAGAAAATTGATCTTCATTCCTAAAATGCCGTAGAAAATGCTGGGGGAACCAGGATTAAACACTTGCAAGAATCCAAACCAGATGAATATCAGCAGCGGGATTCGGAACGGGATGCGGAATTTCTCGATCCGTTGAGCGATGCGGGCTCGGAAAAAAGAGAAATAGAGAATAATGGCCAGCGCATCCTTGACGAAATAAATGGCCATGTCGTTACCGAGATATTTTCGGACAAAATCCTCGAAGAGAATCCAGGCAACGAGGAGATAAAAGCCTCTGCGCCAGTCGTTGAGGATAGCGACGACGATTGCTCCACCGACAAAGAGGAGTGCGGCATAAACCAGGCTGTTGAAGTCGCCCGCCAGGATGGCTCCTGCAGACTTGTAGGCTGCGAAAATCACCGCGACCAACCAGGCAAGCGCCACGAGTGGATTTCGCGAGTTTCTCAATGAAGGGAGCGTCCCCAGCATCCTCATATGGAAGGACTCCATTCACTGGCGGCAGTGCTTCTCACATTTCTTTTATCTGAAGCGGCGCCTCCCATATTTTTGAGTGCTGACATTTTCTTAGAGCGTCCTTTAGAAGCGAACCGAGGTCCAATAAAAGCAAATTCAGGTCGTTCCTGACGGGAGGAATAGTGGGTGCATGTGCAAAACGGGACAGTCACCCACTCCTTTATCATACCTCCATAAACTTGCAATTGTAGAGAGTCTCGAGGGCGGGCGACTTTAAAGGGAGAAGGGGCTAATATCGTTTTCGGGTGGCCATGTCCTTGCGTATAGTATACGCTAGGAATAGGAGGACCACTACATGCCCAATTCCCTTTCTGATTTAGAACAACGACGTGAAGTGATTGCTCAGTGCATCGCAGAGCTCGGGGACCTTCGCCCCGGCAGCATTACAGGCACCTCGGGTCGGTGCGGTAAGCCAGAGTGTCACTGCCATCAACCCGGTCAGCCGGGTCACGGCCCCAATTTCCGGCTCACCTATAAGGTCGATGGCAAGACCATCTCGGAAGCGTTGCCCACCCCTGCGGCGATCCAGAAAGCCGAGCGAGAAGTGGAGGAATTCCGGAAATTCCAGCAGCTCACTCGTGACTTTCTGGGAACCAACGCGGAGATCTGCCGTTTGCGGCCTCTCGATCTGAAGGCAGAAACGGAGCGGAAAAAAAAACGGTCGAAGCGATCCGGCAAGAAATCACGCGCGAAATAGAACAGTTCTTGCGGGTGGTGTTCCAGGAGCGGCGCAACACCGGGCGCCTCGATCTGGAAGCGACCGAGATGGCCATGCGCTCGGCTTTACACCGGGCGGGCGCCACTGCGTTGAGCCAACTGCTCCAATTCCCAGTTCCGAGCGAGGAAGGGCGCAGGCTGGCTTGCCCTTGCGGCCAACAAGCCTACTACCGCGAGCAACGCAGCAAGCCCGTGCTGACCGTCGTGGGTCCGGTGGAAGTTTTACGTCCCTATTATTTATGCGCACACTGCGGCGTCGGCCAATTTCCGGTGGATGTCGAACTGGATGTCGCGAATACAGAATTTTCTCCTGGCGTACGCCGCATGCAGGCGATGGTGGGCCAAGAGGCACCCTTCGATCACGGCCGCGAACAGATGAAGGTTCTGGCCGGCCTGGAAGTGACCACCAAATCCGTAGAGCGTACCGCAGAGGCCATCGGAGCCGACATCGCTCAGCGCGAGCAAAACGAGATTCACAAAGCCCTGCAGTTGGAACTACCCGTCGTTGCCGGCGAGCCGATTCCCGTCCTGTATGTGCAGATGGATGGGACGGGAGTTCCGGTGGTGAAGAAAGAGACGGTCGGTCGGCAGGGCAAGACGGAAGGCCAGCCGGCCCATACGCGGGAAGTCAAACTGGGATGCGTCTTCACCCAGACGACGTGGGATCAGGAAGGCTATCCCATCCGCGATCCCGATTCCACCACGTACACCGGAGCCATCGAGAGTGCGGAAGAGTTTGGCCGGCGGATCTATGCGCAAACCTGTGGACGCGGCTGGAGTCGTGCACGCAAGAAGGTCGTGATCGGCGACGGTGCCGAATGGATTTGGAATCTTGTGGCCCTGCATTTTTCCGAGGCCATTCAGATTGTCGATCTGTACCACGCCCGCCAGCATCTTTGGGAGGTCGTGCGCAAGCTGTACCCGAATAACGAAGGGAAACAAAAAGCCTGGATGAAGATCCACCAAAAGCGCCTGCTGGATCGGGGGAAAATCGAAAAGCTGGTTGGTGCACTCCGCTCGATCGAATCCGATAACCCCGAAGTAACGGAGAAGATTCGCACCGAGGCAGATTATTTTGAACGGAATGCAGAGCGCATGCGATACCCTAAGTTTCGCCGCCAACACCTATTTGTTGGTTCGGGCGTCATTGAAGCCGGATGCAAGACGGTAGTCGCTTTTCGTCTCAAGAGGTCAGGCATGTTCTGGACCGTTCGAGGAGCGAACGCGATCCTGGCTCTACGCTGCTGCCATCTCAATGGCGAGTTTGAAAATTACTGGGAGTTACGTCGGGCGGCTTAGGTTCCACTTGTAAGTCGCGCACCCGAGTCTCGAGCTCCGTAGTTCTGTTCGCGGTCCAACTGGCAGATCCTTTTCCTGTTCCTTGGTCTTCTCCGAGGACAAAATCTCATCGATTCTGCCGAGCACGAATGTGGTCCGCCGTCGATTGATCTCGGGAGTCACCATCAGCCCCCTGTTAATCCGCAAGCTCGTCAGGCCAGGCAATGTGTTCGATCCCGGTGTAAGGGTAAGATTGGATTCGATCAGCGTTTGATCATGGAGATAGGGACCGAGATGTCCGGTTTTTCAAACTAGCTATTTGCTCGATTTGCCTCATCATGTGCTTTGCCCCCATTTCCCGCCCAGGAAACCTTTGGTGAACCTGCCCTAGACGTGAGTGAGAGGCGTAGGAAGTGTGAACCTCGAAGGGAGGGCGGCCCGCGCCTTGTACAGAGGCATCCATTCGGGAACCTCGCTAGAGGGAGGAATGAATAGCGGACCGCCCATCGCTCGCAACATCTAGCTCTCTGCTTATATTCCTGTCAAGAAATTAGTCACCTCGGAGGTGATTTGTGGGAACTGGCCAAACAACCGAAGTTCGGAGTCCGGCGCTGGCGCCATGTTCGGCCGCGCCTCGGTGCTGCCATCCGCTTATTCGAAGCAAAGACCTTGATTGCGGAGATTCCGGTTCGGTGCATATATACCGCTTGGTTATAAGTAACCCCCGAGCCAGCTTGCCTTGATTGTGAGATTGAAGTAACGTCCTCCCCCAAGAGGCATCTTGCGTGTCCGACGACGAAGCTTGGGTGTAGAAACCTCGCCTGCTGATGCATCTTAGCCGCCCTTATCAGTCAAGGTAACTGTTGTTCTAACCTTGCCTCTAATTTGCGAGTTTGTCTGTTCCAACGCTGAGGAGGCGTCATGAGAATAAAGCCCAGTCAATTGGCTTTCGTGGCATTGTCGCTGATGTGCGTATTGATCCTGGCCGCATGCAATTGCGCTCCCACTTTGCGATACATCACCATCACTCCGTCGGGTCCGACGATTGTGGTCGGCACCCCGGAAGCTTTCACCGCCACTGGTTATTACAGCAATGGTTCCGTCACTCCGAATATCAGTGCGTCCTGGAGTTCTTCTAGCACCTCCACCGCAACGATCAATGGCACTTCAGGCGTAGCCACCGGCGTCGCTCCCGGCACTACCACCATTACCGCTACTGCCATCGGCATCAGTTCTACCACCATCCTCACTGTTGTGTCTCCCACGAGCCTCACCGTCACCCCCGCCACCGCGACGATTTCGGTTACTGGCTCGACCAACACTCAGCAGTTTGACGCGGTTGCGAATTACACCGGTGGCTCCATGGACGTCACTGCTTTCGCTACTTGGACTGCGACTAACACCAGTGTTGCCACCTTCAGTACTTCAACGCCTGGTCTTGCCACCAGCGTCGCCGCAGGCACAACTACGGTCACCGCGACTCTCTCGGGCGTGTCGGGCACCGCCAATCTGACGGTCACCAATGCCGTTGCGATGGTCGTTACTCCAGCCACGGCCACGATCGCCATCGGTAACTCAGTTTCCTACACAGTCCAAGAGCAGTGGGCTGATATGTCACTCCATCCGCCTTCCGTCCCAGTTACTTGGACTTCCAGCGCGGCCACACAGGCTAACGTCATACCCTATGGTGCCGCTGGTGCTTTGGCTGCCGGCTTTGCTGCGGGAACCCCCACGATCACCGCCGCCGAAGGCAGCGTCACGGGAACCTCTGCGCTCACGGTGGTTACTGGCAACACCCATTACGCTTATGTCCCCAACATCGCCGACACCGACATAGGTGTATACACTGTCAATGCAACTACCAGCCCGTATCTGACCCCTGATGGTGCGCCGGTCAATGACCCTCCAGTCCTGCCGAGACAGGTGATCATGAATCCTAACGGTCAATACTGTTATGTCATTGGCCAGCAGAGCTACACGTCGGTGTACACCATCACCAGTGGAATACCCGCGTACGTAACGAACTCTCAACTCATTGGCGGTGCTGCCAACTGGAACTACGGGGTCATCGATCCCTACGGACGCTTTCTCTTCGAACTTGATTCGGGGAATGGGTCGGGCACCTATCCGAACGGCACGATCTATGGCTTTGTGATCAACCAGACCAATGGCACCATAACTTATGTTACGGGCTCGCCATTTACGACCAATCTAAGTTCCGCTCGGGGCCTGGTCATCGATCATACCGGCCAATACCTCTATGCCACCAATTTTGGCAACGACACGATCAGTGCGTACCAAATCGACCAGACGACCGGCGCTCTGACGCCGCTCCCTGGAGGCGCTACGATCCCAACCGGCGCGGGCCCAGAAATTGCCACCTTGGACCCAACGGGAACGTACCTCTACGTTGCCAACAAAACTGCTGGTTCGGTTTCCAGCTATTCCATCGGAACAGGCGGCGTTCTGACCTCCTTGGGAGCGGATACTGTCGTTCCTGGTGCCATGTCCCTAATCAATGTCAGGGTCGCGCCTAGTGGCAGCTATCTCTACGTTGTGGACAATGGAGACCCAACAGCAACACCCGCCGTCAATGGTCAACTCTTCGGATTTGCCCTCACTTCGGGCGTGCTTGGCACGACACCGATCACCACAACACCAATCGCAACTGGCGTAAGTCCCACTGGCATGGACATCGATCCGACCGGCGTCCTCGCCGCTGTGGCCAACTCCAGTAATATGGGCCCAGGTACCCTCTCTCTCTACACGATTGGCTCGGGGGGTGCGTTGACTTCCCAAGCGCCCGTGACCACCGGGAATTTCCCACTCTTCGTGACCTTCAACAATGCTCCGTGAGGAGTGCGCGCAGTGAACCCTACTGGGTTCCTCCCATTGCAGTTCAACAGTTCAACTCAAAATCGAAGGAGGGTGGCGAAAAACCACCCTCTTCTTTTTTTTGGTTTCAAAATGTGCCGCGAGGTCAGGATAGATCACGACTTACCGAATTGCGGTGTTGCCGTGCGTGGCATTCTGTGCAAAGCGTAATCAGATTCTGCATAGCATCGTCCCCCAACTTGCTTCGAGCCTGCAAATGATGCACTTGCAAATTTCTCGCAGACCCGCAACTCTGGCAGCGCCAACCGTCTCGAGCCAGCACCTGGTGACGAAGCTCTTTGTAGGTCTTGGGATCAAGCTTTAGTCGAGGCCTGTTACGGCGAATTCGTTCCACTCTATAAACCTCGATGCAGAAATTAGGTTCGATCCTCGGGAAGATCTGCTCCTGCCAAAAAATCCGCGCAGATCATTTCGAGGCAGTATCCACGTGATTTATCGGTTCCGAGCATCAAGCCGGCAGTTTCGAGGGCCTTTTCGACCACAGATAATTGACTCTTGTAAACTTTGAAATAGAGGATCTCCCACGGCTCCATCTCTTTCCCTGTTAGGTGTCGCTCGACTTCTCTCTTGAACTCTTCCCTTGGGAGTTCCTTTGCGTTGTGCACCCGGGTGCACGAAGGGAATGCGTCTCCGTCCTTACGCGCGACCTTTACCAGCTCCCTTGCCTTTGTCCAACCCATCTCGCGAAGCTCTGGCTTCGGCACTCGCGTCAGATGTTCGTGGATGGTCATTAGGTAATAGGCCTTTCGCCGCGAGTCGACAAAACGCTTCTCCAGAAACTCATCAAATGATTTCAGATTCTCCAGTCTCCAATACTGCTTGGCGCGTACCTCGCATAGGTACTCCCCCAGCTCGACAAACCGCACATCCTTTTCCTGTTCCTTGGTCTTCTCCCAGGACAAAATCTCATCGATTCTGCCGAGCACGAATGTGGCCCGCCGTCGATTGATCTCGGGAGTCACCATCAACCCCCTGTTAATCCACAAGCTCGTCAAGCCATGCAAGGTCGCTCGCTCCCGGTGCAAGGGTAAGGTTCGATTCGATCAGTCTTTGGTCATCGAGACAGAGCCCGAGATGCGGGCAGCTCACGCAGCCGTTCTGTGGGAATCGGATCCCACTGTGGGCAGGGAACAGGGCTACCTCGATTTGGTCGATTGTGGTTGCAACAAGATGCCCAAATTCTTGACGCTCCTCTGCCGAGATTGACGTCTTTAGGTATTGGATCTCGGGCTGATGCTTCCGAACGAAGACGACTAGCGCGACATCGGGAATTCCGGTCATCCACGAATAGCAGATCAACTGCGGATCGAGGGCAAGCAACCCGCAGGGTTCCTCAGGATAACGGCTAGACGTAGTCTTCCAGTCCATCAGGCACCGGACACCATCGAGCTCACCGATGGCGTCGATGTAGGGTATCGGCTCGTGGGGCTTACTGGCACCATGCATTGGCGTAGTGAAATTGCGCGTAAGAAGAAAGGCCGCATGGTTTTTCTCCTGACGGCAAGAAGGGTGGATGAAAACCATTCACCGATAGTCTGGGACAAACTCTACGAGGTCAGAGTCCATCAAAGATCGAAAACCGTGTGGATTGCTGTTGGGCGTACACGGGGAGAGCGCCTCGAAATAAAAAGGGTCAATTGCGAGAAACGCTGTGCGCAGTGGCGCGAAGCCGCCCGTTATGAGAGTAATTGAGCGCCTAGCTAGGGCTTTAGCTTATCTACTACTTCTCGGTGAGCAAGAGTGAGTAATCGTGAGAAACAGTAAGCCATTATCTCGCCGCGCGTGTGTTAAACAATGGGTTCGCTTGGTTTCCGGTGAGCACGTTTGAGCAATAGCGGTTCGCTGAATCCTAAGTCGCGTGTGCCCTCAGACGTAATAGCGCAGGATGCCGAAATCTAAACCATCGAGAACTCGACCCCGGACCCTCCCACGAGCATTCGCAATATTATCTTATATCGACCTCTAAAGTAGTGCCACCGGAAGCCCAATCCCCTACGGATCTCCTACCTAATCTCCGGCGCTCTGAAAAACGAGATCGTGGCGCGGGCCAGCTCGGCGAGCAAGTGGAAGCGCGGAACATTCAGGTAATGGTCTGCCACCCAGGCCAGAATGGTCCTCACGAAGACAAAAAAAATGAGTGAACTGGCCGAGATAAGGAAATACAAGAAGGAACGGCGCTCCAAGGGGAGGCTCCAGTCCCAAGATTCATCCCAGCCGGGGAAGAGTCGATCGAGGAATTTTTGAACGCCCGCGCCATGGAACGGCAGGGCTGCAAGGCTCACGTACGCGCACCGCTCATAGGAATATTCAGGGCGGTAATCCGGCAACGCACTGGTCGCTTCCCGCAGTGCTTCCGGATTCTGAAGGTCTTTGCGGGTCAAAAGATTTCCCCGCGCATCCTTCATTAGAATGTGATAGGCAGGGTCGACAATCACCCAGCGACCATCTAGGTACACTTCCGCAACCACGTGTTTTGTCGTGTGTTCCGGTGTCAGTAGCAACAGCCGCCGGACCTCGAGCCCGGCGCTACGGGACAGAAACAGAAAGGCGTTCGTGGCGCTGCCACACACTTCCACCAGGTGTTGCGAGTTCACGGTTTCTTCGGAGTCACGCGGAGGAAGATTTTGAGAATGACCGACGCCCAGATCGGATGGCCCCTCACTCATCCAGGACAGGATGGCTTCAACCTTCTGTTGCGGCGAAGCCGCCTGCGGGACAATTGCGTTAGAAAAGCCCTTCAAGTATTGGTGTATTTGGAGTTCACTGACTCCGTACCAGGCCGTGGCCATTACAGCCACGACAAGCAACGCATTGCTCAACCACCATACTGGGCGGAATAGGCTTGACGGCATCACCACATATATACCATGTCATCGAAAATGTCCGCTCGAAGAGCACGTCTGTGGATTGGGAGGCGGTCGAGCAGAAATTTAAGGAACTTAGAGGATTCGATATAACGCAGGCGGATTTTGCGAATCGGATCGGTGTCAGCCAGAGAGTTACAGTATTTGTCTGCTGTCGAGCACGGTCGCAACGAAGCCGTGGCGGGAAGTCCTTCTCACGATCAGTCAAGAATTTCACC
>CAVULB010000004.1:0-667991 GCA_963742325.1 Candidatus Acidiferrales bacterium
GGATTCAAATCGACCCCAACAGAGAATCGTCTCGTTTTTCCTCAGTTTGCAGTGATACTGATTCTATCTCTCTGAAAATATTACGAATCGACCGCACGTGCGCTCAACAATGGTGCGGCGTCCAACATGCCCGGCGTCTGCTCTAATCGGTGGAATCAGTAGCAGAGGCCGAGAGTTAGTAGCACAGCCCGCCCAAAGCGTGATGGCTACCTTGAAAACAGAAGGGCAGCGAAGCCACCGAGAACTACACTTACAGACAATATGAAGGGGACACGAGACCAGCCCAGTTTGGGTGCTATCAGCGCCAGTAGAGGGTAACATCCCACCAAGGCCGCCGATAGCCGCGAATATTCAGACGCCAGAGCATCCAACTCTCAAGGATGCTTGCAATGATGCGAGAACCAGAAGTTGAAGTCGCCTTTCACCCTATTCCGCTCCCTCTGCCAAAAGTAGCCTGCTAGCGCCCAAAGATTATGCTTGCAAATCTATTTAGAGTGTGGTACTAGTATTACTAGTCGATTGGGATTGCTTGCATCCTCTTCAGTGAAATCAGGACGCAGCGCAGGAGACGGCAAAAAGGTGAGAGCAAAGGCAAGACAACGTGAGCGGCAGGCGGAAGACGAATCCTTCTTTCGCGTGCATGACCTACCGACCGAGATTACCAACGGTCGGCGGCGTGTGGCTCTCGCTGCGCATCGCGTTCGCAATCGTGTCACAGGTCAGATAGGTGTTGACCCGCGTCGCGCAGAGGTCTTCAGGAGAATTGTTGTAGAGCACAGATTTTCTTAGTACACCGTGAAGCAAAGTGGTCTCACGGACAATCTGAAACGTTCGCGTAACGATAGGACGCATGGAGCGTCTTTTGAAGCCGACGCGGACGGCAGTACGCAGGTGAATTGACACCCCCCGAACATCCCTCACGGATGAGCACTTCAAGCAAACGCTTGGAGTGTATCGTCCGATGTCACCGAAGAACAAAGCAGTAGCAGTTCCCCCCGTAGTTCTCGACCCATCCAAAGCGGCGTTCACCGTTCCTGAAGCATCGGTGTATCTTGCGCTGACGTGTTGGCAAGTTCGCCGTGCTATCTGGCGCGGTGAATTGGTCGCACGTCGATTCGGCAAGTCGCTCGTGATTCGCCGACAAGACGCCGACGCATTCCTTGCAGCAATTCCCCCAGTACAAGCGAACAGCGCTGAATGGTTCACCAAGCGTGAAGGCGTGGTGCGTCCGTGAGCACCCAACAATCAACCCAAACAATTTTCAGTCGCAGTACCCGACTGTCCAAACGACCGGACAGCGGCTCGGTCAATGGAGATGAAGAGATGAAAACCAAGAGACACGGAAAAAAGGAACGGCTCGCGTTGGCGAATCAGTTGCATGCTAATTGCGAAGCCGACCTTGTGTACTTGTGCAAAGACATCGCGGACATGCTCATGCAGTACGGCATCACGCTTGACGGCACGGGTCACGCCGACCACATCAATGAAGCGGGCAACATCCTTGCAAGTGCATTGGACTTTGCAAGCCACACCGCGCTCGAAAATATGTACGACATGCTCAACGGCGAAGGCGACTATTCGCCTGAATGGAAGGTTGCACCAGCACCCGAACCGAAGGTTGTTCTTCCCGAAGTGAAGCTACCAGCGGACGCAGCATACGCGGATGACGGCGAACAAGTGGTACTGGTGTTTGCCGAACAGGTGGAGGTGTTGCTTGCCGAAGGTTGGACGTATCGAGACAAAGATACTCTCGTTCCACCAGCAAAGACGACAGCCATTCACGTCGTAATGAAGTAATCGCGAGCTGTGACCTTCCGCATTTCATGAGGAATGTGGACGCTATCCGAAGAACTTCGGGCGACGGCGTAAGCAAATTATACGGGGCGGAATGTTCATTGTCACAGGTGTGCTCGTTCCGCCCACATTTGGGCGTCCACTTGGCGAACGACTTTAGAGAGATTCGACGGCGCAAGCTGTCGATGTAGTCAAATTAAACTATGAAGGAACGGACATGGAACCAAACAAAATGAAGAGTAATCAAACTGCATCATCCTGGTTGGAAATCGACATTGTCGGTCTCCGGCGAACTCTGGAACGGAAGGGCAAGGCATGGGCAATATTCGAACTAGTCCAGAACGCATGGGACACCGATGCCACCCGGGTCGATGTCATCCTGACGACGCCCAACAAGAACGGCATGAGCACCTTGACATGCCGGGATAATGCCCCAGACGGGTACCGCGACCTGAGCGAAGCGCATACACTCTTCGGCTCATCCAGCAAGAAGGCTGACCCGACAAAGCGTGGGCGCTTCAACGCAGGCGAGAAGTTTGTTCTGGTGATGTGCGAATCCGCCAAGGTCACATCAACGACTGGACAAATCGCCTTCCTTGCTAATGGTAAGCGGAAGGAGAACAGCGAAATCACCACCGAAGCCGGAACGGTATTCGAAGGCGTTCTGGAAATGTCCGAGGAAGAATGGCTGGAGGTCGGACGTCAAGTCCAACTGCTGTTCCCGCCTATCCTTACCACCTATAATGGCGTCGAAGTCCGGCAGCGGAATCCTCTCAAGGTATTCGAGGATACGTTGCCCACCGAAGTCGCTAATGACCGTGGTGTCCTGACCCCGCGCAAGCGGCGTGCAGAAGTCCGAGTCTACCAGCCGCTCGAAGGCGAGACTCCAACCATTTATGAACGCGGTATCCCCGTCGTCGAGATGGACGGCAAGTACCACATCAGTGTGGAACAGAAAATTCCACTCAACACGGAGCGCGACAACGTAACCGCAGGCTACCTGCGTAACCTTCACACCATCGTGGCCGAACAGATGGTCGACTACATCACAACCGAAGACGCAGTCCAACCGTGGGCGCGTGTCGCAGTCGAGAGCGGCAAGCTGACCCCCGAGGTTGTTAGGAAAATTGCGGGTAAGCGGTTTGGTGAAAAGGCCGTCCTGTTCGACCACGGCGACATTGGCTCGAACAAGGAGGCCGTGTCGCACGGTGCGAACCTTATCAACCGTGGCGCAGTGTCACCAGAGGAACGTAAGGTGTTCTTGGCGACAAAGGCGTTGCAGAAGGCTGGCGACGTCGAGGAGTATAAGACCAACCCTGAACTGAAAGAACCCGAGAACACGACGAAGCCGGAGGACTATGACGATGACGAGAGGAACTTTGTACGTCTTGTCGAAGCCATTTCGCCGATTCTCATCAACCACACTGTCACGGTGAAAATTGTGAATGACCGAAATTTCAACCCCGAAGCCTGTACCCGCTGGCGCAAGGACTCATTCGAACTGGAACTGAATCTCGCCTTCCACGATGTTCACGACTGGACTAGCAACTACGAAGTCATCATCCACGAATTGGCGCACCACAAGGTTCAGAGCAATGACCACTTGTGCCGCGAGTTCTACGACACCGTCACCACTATCGGCGCGAAGTTAGCCCAGTTAGTGCTGCTACAACCCGAGTTGTTCCCGGAAGCGGAAGCCCTGGAAGCACTCGCCGCCTAGACAGCGTCAGTGCAAGCCGCCTCGATTGCGGGGCGGCTCTAACCAGGAAGAAATACCTAGGGAGGAAATCATGATTGACGCATTTCAAACCAGCGGGACATCACCCGGCCTCTTGAGGATCACTTCGAATCTCGGAGTGATGCTGTAACCATGTCGCTATCTATTGGATCCTAACGACCTCGTTCGCATGCTCTCACCACCGCCTTCGCCCTCTGGTTCCACGATCACAACCGCATTGTTCCGGGATGTGTGTAAGGACTGCTTTGCCGGGTCGTTACGATTCCACTAAGTGGACGACAGTTAGTGTCATTTTGGATTTTCGGCCGACTGCCAACATAAGCGATGGCGGAGCGGTGAAGTAGAATTGTGGCATGGGCTTTTGAAGGCAACAACGAACCACCTCATTACTTACATGTGTGAACTAACGGCGAACGACAGGCAATGCTTTCCTTGATTGCGTACTGGAAGCAGTGCTTCGGCGACGAGATAGTCGGCAAGGAGATGGGCGAAAGCGTGTCCGCGACCAGGGATGATCCGGCGCAGGGCTGGCCCCACAAACTGAACCCGAACCGCAACCCGTGTGAGGCGGGAATGAGATTATGAAAACCAAAACCAAAACGAGCGCGCCAATTTTCGACGCGCTAGATTTTCCGCTGGAATCCTTTGTGCTGTTCAAGGATGGGCGGGAGTGGAAGCGAGTCGCCCAAGACCGAAAGGCACTGTACGTGCAGATCGCGAAGCACGGTGAAACAGCGTGGCCGGCCGTCAATGGCTTGATGCGCAAAACAGGCTTTTCACGGGCGAAACTTTTTCGCTTGCTCACCGACTTAAAGGAACTCGGATGTATCGCCGACGCGACCGACAGCAAGGGTCGGAGGTACTCCGGTGAGCATGGCTCGCGTGTGCGCGTCGTTAACAACGGCGCGCTTCTTCGCCCGGGTCAGGCGACAGGTTGGCTCTCGTTTAAGGGCGCGGGTCTCCTGATTCGTGTCGTTTCAGGAGTCTCAAACTCAGAAGAATCAGGCGAAGCAGGAGTCTCTGACTCAAGTTCAGGAGTCTCAAACTCATTTTCAGAAGTCTCAAACCCGGCGAGCAGGAGTCTCACGTATGGTGAGACACAAAAGAACTTGCAGAAAGAACTTGCAGAAAGAACAACCCTAACCCCCAACCCGGAGGTGGTTGGCAGCGATGGCGGTTCTGAGGACCAGGGCACCGACGAAGAGTACACTCCGACAGCCGAAGAGATTGCTGAAGCCGAAGAAGAGTGGAACAAATACACGCGGAAAATCGTGCAGCGATTTGTCGATGTCGTGATTGACTTGCCATTGCCGACAGGTATCCGGGCGGGCATCAAATACGAAGGCATTCACGAGCTAAAAAAGATTGCCATGGAACTCGCGCCGAAGTGGAAGCTGTACAGCGAAGATATTGTTTTGAGTGCGTGGCGGGAGTTCTTGGAAGAGAGAGACTTCGGCGGACTCACGAAGACGTCGGCTTGGAAGTTGTTCGCGAACGAGTTCGTGTCCGACTGGATGCCGAAAGGATTTCAGCGATGGAAGGCCTCGAAGGCAAGGGAGAACGCAGTCAAATAAGGGGGCGAAAGAGGCGTCCTCGGGGCTTTCGGTACACAGAAGGCATTTGAGCACACGGCCGCGGCCTGCAAGGGATAAATCTTCAGTACCATTGCCAATGGGCAGACTCTATGCCAATCTGCTTAGTGAAGAGCCACACTGAAAACCGCGAAGCACTCCCCACCGAACTAGAACTGCAAGAATGGCGCGAAGCACTGCGGCAGGAGTTCGTTCGGCAGTGTCGAGCGGGCGACCTCAAGAATCATTGGCCGACTCCAGAATACCCGATTAGCCGCGCCTGGCTCGAAGGGTTCGTCGCACGTTGGCGAGCACGGCACGATTGGGATCCTAGGCCTTGGGAAGTCTTGATGGCGCGCTCGAGAGCTTTCAGCAAGAGCCCACTCAACCAGCTTCGTGAGGCGGAGCAAGCGTGTCTTGCCTGCGGAATCGACCCGCGGACTACGACGCTCGCTTGCAATATGTACTACCGTTATCTAATCCTCAAATAACAGGGTGAAAGTAGGCGAACGGTGGGCATCGGCATGCGTAACTCACATTTCCGAGAACGGGACTTGCCAGCAATAACTTCCGGTTGGCCGTCATCCGGTCAAAAACTGCATTAATAGTTGGAAGCCGCCAAATCATGTCCCACAAGGTGACTCATCGGGACAAGTCGTCTGTCGGTTCAAGCGCGAAAAGAGCTTGAGCCGTCCTTGTTTGACGCCGATCGAGTCGTCTACTTTCGCGATTCCGCAGCTTCGATTTGGCTATTGGCGGATGGTGTCTGACTCTGAGGAGCTATGGTGATAAGATTACTGCCCACCACGAGGGGTCCCATGAAAACATCATTCGACAACAACAGCGCGCCGTTCAGCGCGTTGTCTTGGGCGCGCAGTTCACGTGGCAGGCGGCAAGTGTTTGGTCTCATTAGCTGTCTGCTGGTCGCGTCAGTCGGCCAAGCCAGCACTTCGTTATACCAAGCGTCGTTTGAGCGGGGACATGGCGGCTGGACAGCTATTCGTGGTGTGGCCACGCCGGATTCCCGCGTCTTGCACGGCAAGAACAGTTCCCTGCGCATCGAACGGGATGCGGTCTCGCAGGATGCGTGCGTCGGCCTTACGCCCCTGGCCCTCACCCTTGGCAAGCGCTATGAATTGAGTGGTTGGGTCCGCACCGAGGCGCTCCAGGTTCGTGATCTCGACCGCTCGCCGATTGCCTCCGGCGCCGCGCTCACCATGGCATCGATGCCGTTCGATGTCCACTCGGGATCCGTCGGTGGCACACAGCCGTGGACGCGCTTGACTCTCCGCTTTATTGCCACACGTGAGCAGGACCACATACTTCTCACCGTCGGCAGCGGCGGCACATTTAGCGGCACGGCTTGGTTTGAGGGCATACAACTGGATGCAATCTCTTCCGACGACGAGTGGCCGGTTCGGGAGGCCGTTGAGACCTTCGGTCCCGCTTATCGATATCCTGCAGCCGGTTGGATTTATCTACACATCGAAGGCAAGCCTTACGAGCGCGGATACCAGCACGGCCATTTGATGACTCGCGAAATTCCTGAATATCTCGAGCGCTGCGCGTCTATTCTAGGCTCCAAAGAACATTGGGACGACTATCGCAAGCTCGCGAATTCTCTGTTCCTCCGGGGCTTCGATCAGGAACTCCTGGAGGAGATGCGCGGCATCGCGGATGGCGCATCAGACGCCGGCGCGCGCTGGCAGGATCGCCGCATCGACCTCATCGATATCGTCGTCGCGAACACGACGGTCGAAATGGGCGAACTAGGTGGTGCCCTCTCCACAACTCCTACAGGGCTCGAAGGCTTGAGTTTGGAGACGCCTCCTTACGCGAACGCCACACACGATTCTGTTATAGACCATTGCAGCGCGTTTGCCGCCACCGGCCCGGCCACGCGGGACGGCAAGATGGTCATCGGGCACGTCACGTGGTGGCCGCTGACGCTGGCAGAGCAAACCAATGTGATGCTCGACATCAAGCCTGCTTCCGGGCATCGCATGCTCATTCAAAGTTATCCTGGCGGCATTGAGAGCGGCACGGACTGGTATCAGAATGATGCCGGAGTTGTACTGACGGAAACCACTATCGACCAGACACCTTTCAACATTGAAGGAACATCTGTGGCTTTCCGTGCCCGTAGTGCGATCCAGTACAGCAGCAACATCGACGAGGTGGTCCAGCACCTCGGCACTCGCAATAACGGTCTCTACACGAATGAGTGGATCATCGGCGATGCGAAGTCAAACGAGATCGCGATCTACGATCTGGGCACGAACCATACCCGGCTTTGGCGCAGTTCGAAGAACGAATGGTTTGGCGACACGCCGGGGTTCTATTGGGGCGACAACAACGCCAAGGACTTGACGGTTCGCCTCGAGGATTATCCCGATCCCAAAGGAGATGGTGGCTACATTCCGTACGTGCCCGAGCCTCGTGATCTGGCCTGGCAGGATCTCTATCGCAAGTATCGCGGCCAGATCGACGAGCAGTTCGGATTCCTCGCATTTCGTACGGCACCTTTGGTCAGTTCCTCGACGATGGACGCTAAGGTCTTAACCTCAGAAATGGCTTCTCACCTCATGGTGTGGGCCGCCATCGGCAAGCCCAACCAGCGAGAATGGCTGCCGAAGAACTGGCACTCTAGCAAGGACGACGGGCTCTATCCGTCGGGCTACTATCTTTTTCAGCAAGATCCTTCTGATTCGCTGCGTGCTGCGCTTCAGGAAAACGAAAAGGCTCGGCTGGCGACATTGACGAATTCGCCCAAGGCTTCGGATCCCGCAGTTGCAGACCCGCCTTCTATTGAGGGCCGACTCTGGAAAGGTTGGGTGCTGCCCGCCACTGACGCGGACATGTGGTTTGTTGCTGGTTCAGTCGCCTATAAGCGCGTGCTCCAATCGAAAAATGTCGAGGAAGCGCTGGATGCCCAGCGTGCCACCTGGCGTGGGCTGGAATTAGTCCCGGATACACCCGCGAATCACTTTCAGCGGGAGCGGGCTAAGGGCGTACTTTTTCTCGACTCACTCCGCAGCAAGATGGGCGACGACGCATTCCTTAAACTGATGAGCGACTATTTCGCGGCCAACACCACCAAGACTGTTACGGCGCAGTCATTTCTCGATCTAGCCGGTGCCAAGATCGACGTCATCGATCCGCCCGACGGCCCCGCTTACCTTACTCGCGACATCTGGGGAAAACTCGCGTCCTCCGTGATCGTTTACGGCACTGTGCGTGACGCGGGCTCGAATCGTTACGCCGCCGAACAGATGCAGAGTCGCTTTCTCGATCGCTATGAGAGCCAGGTACCGATTTACAAAGACTTCGAGGTGAGCGACGACCTGCTTCGACATCACGAGGTCGTTTTCATCGGTCGGCCTGAGTCCAATTCCGCGTTGGCACGCTGGTCCGAAAGGCTCGGATTGAACTACCATGGCGCCGCTTTCAAAATTAATGGAAAGGTGCATGCCTCTGAACGAGAGGGACTGATTCTCGCGGCGCGGAATCCTTTTGATGCCACGCGCATGGTTCTACTGGTGGCCGGCAACAACGCTCTGAGCACGGTAAAAGCGCAAAAAGCGGATCTATCCGCGGATGAGTATGTAATCTTCAGAGATGGAGATCAACCAATGAAAGGCTTCATTCAACAGAACCCGTCCAGCGGCCAGCACTGACCAGGCTCATCCTCAGGGGTTCGCCTGCTTGCTGCAGCATTTTCTCCAGGAGGAATCGTAGGGGCGAAAGAGGCGAAGATGATTGTTGTGTTCGGTCGCCGCAAAGGGATTTCAAGTGCTTCTGAGTGCGCACGGTCCAAGGCACGTAAAGAGAACGAGTATGTATTAAGCTCTTTACCACAAGGGGGATAGGGGAGTCATTTTTGGATTTGAACGCTAACGCGAACCGTGCGCACCCGTTTCTCACACTTTCGCGAAATTCCAAGTTTTTGAAAATACCCGCGAAACTCCCAAAACAAGTTTTCGAGTTCAGGTGGCAGTGGCCAAGCCGAGAATTCACAACACGGTATCCGAGCAAGTTCGGCCGGCACAGAAGGCGCCGACACCCGGAGCCTGCGAATCGGCAAATTTCGTCAGCGTATGCGGTCCGTGGGCGTCCCATCTGTTCCCTGGGCCTTCGAGCGAATTCGGTGGCAATTCAGCTCCGATCACTAGGCTTTGTAGGGAATTGGAGTCCCTTTCTCAGCCGATGTCTGGTTAGAGTCCCTCACTCAAACCATGGATTTTTAGCAAAGAACGACAGGAGCAGACCTCCTGGATGGAATCTAGCAGCAGACAGTCAATGAACCTTGGCAAAAGGCAATGGGGAGCTGGGTTCGATCCCTCACTGCCCCTACGAATCTTCCCTTCTGAAAGAAGGAAGTTCTACGGTGCGTGCATGCCGTGCACGTCGCGGGTATTCCAACAGCGCCTGGAGTAACTACGGCGCCTGCCACAGGCGCACGATGACCACGACAGTTCCCATAACCCTTTGACGGGGTGTCGAGTAAGGTTGCGCCAATTCTGGCTGCGACGAAAGCCATTATCGACGGCCGCAAGGCGGTGTTTCTTCTGCCCTATCGTGCGCTCGTCAATGCGAAATACGACCTGTTCGCCAGCATCTACGGCGATAAATTAGGCATGAGGATCATCCGCTGTACCGGCGATCACACGGACGAGACGGGCCAGTTTGTCCGTGGCAAGTACGAAATCGCCGTGCTCACCTATGAGATGTTCCTGAATCTCATGGTACGAAACGCCGGGGTCCTGAACCAAATCGGACTCGTCGTTCTGGATGAAGCGCAGTTCATCACCGATCCGGGACGCGGGATTGTCGTTGAACTCCTGCTCACCTATTTGCTTGCGGCCCGCGAGCGCGGCGTGACACCTCAATTCATCGCACTATCGGCAGTCATTGGCCATATCAACCATTTTGATGAATGGCTTGGATGTAGAACCCTTGTGACCGCCGTACGCCCGGTGCCTCTGATTGAAGGCGTTCTTGACCGATCAGGCCAATTTCAGTTTGTGAATGCTGACGGTAATGAACAGCTGACCCAGCTTGTGCCCTATCACGCGATACAAGTGCGAGGGGAAAAGCCTAGCGCCCAGGATGTCATCGTCCCTCTGGTTCAGCAGCTGGTCCGGGGAACAACCGAAAAAGTTATAGTGTTCCGGAATCGCCGGGGACCAGCCGAGGGATGCGCTGCCTATCTGGCGGCCGATGTCGGACTGCCGGCTGCCACCGATGCCCTTGCACAATTGCCGGAACGGGATCAATCGAGCACATCGGCTGACCTTCGACGCTGCCTGAATGGCGGCACGGCATTTCACAACACAAATCTGACGCGCGAAGAGAAGCAGGTTATCGAGCGGGCTTATCGGGACCCGAACAGCAATCTGCGGATTCTGGGTGCCACAACCACAGTAGCGGCCGGAATTAACACGCCAGCTTCGACAGTCATTATTGCGGAACAAGAGTTTATCGGCGAAGACGGCCGGCCATTTACCGTTGCTGAATACAAGAACATGGCTGGGCGGGCAGGGCGGCTCGGTTATAACGAGCAGGGCAAAGCGATAGTTCTAGCGAATGACTCTTCCGAGCGGCAGTTCCTCTTTCGCCGCTATACACGCGGCTCGCTTGAACCTCTCCGATCTTCATTCGAGGCAGAGCATCTAGTGTACTGCGTCACACAGATGGGCTGTTATTGAGCTTGGCTTTGGCGCGTTTGACTTTTTCGAGAATGTCGGTGGCCTTTGCGGTCCAAATAAAGGGTTTAGGTTGGCGATTATGTTCTTCGATATAAGCGAGGATGCATTCTTGGAGAGTTTCGACGCTGGTAAAGACGCCGCGCCGGAGCTGATTCTCGGTCAGGTCGCGGAAGAATCGTTCGACCATGTTGAGCCAACTGCCGCTGGTGGGCGTGTAGTGAAAATGAAAGCGCTTATGACGCGCCGCCCAGCGCTGAACCACCGGGTGTTTGTGGGTGGCATAGTTGTCGACGATAAGGTGGAGCGTTGGGTCGATGAGACGCAGGAACTTCAGCCACTCTTGATGGCGATGATGCTCCATGCAAGTCGCTATCACACTGCCATCGAGCGTGTTGAGAGCGGCAAACAACGTGGTGGTTCCATGCCGCTTGTAATCGCGCGTCATCGTATGGGCACGGCCCTTTTTCATGGGCAAGCCGGGCTGGGTGCGGTCAAGAGCTTGGATCTGGCTCTTTTTCGTCCAATGACAGCACGAGTGCATGCGCGGGCGGATTCAGATACAGGCCGACGATGTCCTCCAGTTTCTCGGCGAAACGAGGATCGTTGCTCAGCTTGAAGGTTTCCACGCGGTGCGGCTTCAGACCGTGACTGTGCCAGATGCGCCGTACACTGGCCTCGCTGATACCGGCCACGGCGGCCATAGTGCGAGTGCTCCAGTGGGTCGCATGAGTAGGTCTTTCCCGTGTGGTCTTGGCAATCACCATACGCACGAGTTCCGGTGAGATGGAAGGCGTGCGGCCAGGCCGCGGAGCGTCGTGCTCCAGCCCCGCGATACCGTCGCGCAGAAAACGCAAACGCCAGCGAGCAGCAGTGCGCGGCACGATCGAAAGCAGGTGGGCAATCTTCAGGTCCTGCTTGCCTTCGGCGGCCAGCAATACAATCCGGGCGCGCAGCACAACCCGCACCGGAGTACTGCGCCCGCGCGCATAGACCTCTAGCTTTGCTCTTTGCTCCCTGGTCAGAATTACTTGGGGTGCGATTCGCATCAGCCGTGTCCTCCTATTTTGTAAGAACACAGCGGGATAATAAATGTTTCTATTTATGACGCATTATAATAATTCTCAGCCATGAGCAAACCGCAATCGATGGGGAAGTGTAATCTCTGCGGGGAGATGGCCGGTCAGGCTTCCATGACTCGGCACCTAAGTGCGTGCCGTCAACCGAAAGCGTCCGAGCTATTGCCGGCTTCTGAAAAACGACCGCCTGTTCTGAATTTCCATTTAGCCATAGAAGGACGTGACTCCAGGGCGTACTGGATGCATGTGGCAGTGCCGCTGACCGCCCCGCTGAGTAAGCTCGACGATTTTCTCCGCCATACCTGGCTTGAATGCTGCGGCCACTTGAGCGCTTTTGAGATTGCCGGCAAGCGTTATGCTTCCGAGCCCATGGATGAAGAAAACAGCATGAGCGCGCGGTTGAGCGAAGTGCTTGAGGTAGGGATGAAGTTCTTTTATGAGTATGACTACGGTTCTCCAACGGCTCTTGTGCTAAAGGTTGTTGCCCTTCGTGAGCAAGGCTTGCCGAAGGGCGCTGTACAACTATTGGCCAGAAACGAGGCACCGCAGGTAAGCTGCCAGCGCTGTAGCATCCAGCCCGCCACCCAAATCTGCACCGAATGCGCGTGGAATGGGGAGGGCTGGCTTTGTGAAGCGTGTGCCGTCGCACATGAGTGCGGCGACGAGATGTGCCTGCCGGTAGTTAACTCTCCTCGCGTTGGAGTGTGTGGGTATACGGGTTAGTCGCGCCTCTTCCATAGATGCTCGGAATTTCGTCGCACTACACTAGAGACCTGGATCGTGCGGTTACTGGCCCAGGTAAAACAGATCCGCAAGGACGAAGTTCTCCAACTTCTTCTCAACACTTTCGGGGGTTACTTGGCCAACCGTGAGCATCCGGGCTGGCGAGCAGATATGGAACAGCGCCTTCAACAGCTTCTGGCCGACATGATTCGCCTCCAGCTGGTGGAGGAAGAGTTGGACAAGGTGCAGTTAACGCTTCTTGGTCGTCCCTGCGGAGAATCATCCCTGTCTTTTCGTTCAGCAATGCATCTCGTTGACCTTGTGCGCAGCGTTGGAGCGCAAGGCATTACCGCAGAGCAACTGATGGCTCTCGTGCAAGCGCTACCTGAATCGGACAACAGCTATACGCCGATGTTTAAGAAAGGAACCAAGGAAAGTGCTCGCCCACGCGAAGCCGCCAGCCGCTTCGGCACGTCTATTGTCAGTGCCTTGCAGCGGTTTGCGGACGACCAATTTGCTTACTATGCCCGCTGCAAAAGGGCTTCGATTCTCTCGGATTGGATAAATGGGGTTCCTGTCGAAAGGATCGAGGAGGCCTACACGGCGAATCCCTTTCAGGGCAAAATTGGATACGGCGATATCAGGAAATTTGCGGATGCAACGCGGTTTCACCTCGGAGCCGCGCACCGGATTACAAATATTCTGTTCGTGACAGGCGGCCCGACCGAAGAATCAATCGACCGTTTGCTGCGCCAACTTGAAATCGGCCTGCCTGTTCA
Organism: Candidatus Acidiferrales bacterium; assembly: GCA_963742325.1. GTDB lineage: Bacteria > Acidobacteriota > Terriglobia > Acidiferrales > UBA7541 > Acidiferrum. Next base: position 13,390 of record CAVULB010000004.1, read on the forward strand.
GGCTCTTAGTCTCATTGATGTCCCAGCTGATCTCACGCGCGGTGACTACCTGGCCTTGCTGCGCGCCGGAATCCAAAGCGTCGATCAGTTATGGCAGCGTTCTGACGAACAGCTCACGCAAATACTCGGCCCGCTAGTGGGTCGTCTTATTACCTCAAAACGTTCAAAATCGCAATGAGGGGTCGTCGCAGAATTTGTCAGAAAACCTACGCTTAGAGTTGTTGCAAAAGTTGCCGTCTCAGTTTTGGATTTCGCAACTATGTTTAGCGACGGCCAGAGGGCTGGATTTCAATCCATTGCTGGTGAAGACGCAAGACTCCTGACTTTCGCGACCGCCTCATGTTGTTCTCAAATTTGCTTAGCGTAGGATTTGGAACATCCTCTGCGAGGAGGCCAAGTAGGTCTTAGTGGAGACACTTGCGTTACATCCATCAATTGCCGTGCTTGCAACTACCCGCAGCCGCTCGTAGCATGATGCGTGAGAATCTCGCCCTGCGGTAACTCGACACTGGAAAGCGGAACTGTGCATGGATTCAGCAAACCTACGCGGAGCACTTTGGAATCGATGGGACCCGCATATCCATGCTCCGGGCACGATCCTAAGTGACCAATATAAAGGTCCGGACCCCTGGGAGCAGTTCCTCTCTCGCATTGAGAAATCCGATCCGCTAATCAGAGCGTTGGGCATCACTGACTATTACAGCATCCCCGTTTATGAGCAGGTTTTGGAAAAGCAGCGTAGCGGGCGCCTGACTAACGTAGGTTTGATTTTTCCGAACATCGAAATGCGTTTCGGTATCGAAACTGCGAAAGGTAGGGCGATCAATGTCCATCTCCTTTTTTCGCCCGAGCACCCAGACCATGTTGCACTCATTAAGCGGTTCCTGTCGGAACTTCACTTTCCCTTCCAAGGCGAGACATATCGCTGTGACCCCGGTGACTTAGTTAGGCTTGGCAAAGCTTACGACAAGTCAATTAAGGACGACAGAAAGGCCCTTGAAGCAGGATCGATACAGTTCAAAGTTAACTTCGACGAGCTTCGGAAAGCGTGGAAGGACAGCACATGGGTGCAGAACAACGCGCTTGTAGCGGTAGCTGGTGGAAATACGGACGGCACGGCTGGCCTGAAAGAAGATAGCTCTTTCACTGCGCTGCGCCGAGAAATCGAGAGATTCGCGCACATTATCTTCTCTTCCCAAAGCCAGCAGAGAGATTTCTGGCTGGGCAAGGGCGCCGACTCGATTCAACAACTCACGGAAAAATGGGGCGGCTGCAAGCCGTGCCTCCACGGATCGGACGCCCACCGTCATGAAAAGCTCGGCAATCCGGACCTCGACCGTTTTTGCTGGATTAAAGGGGATTTGACATTTGAATCGTTGCGCCAGGCCTGCATCGAGCCCGAGGGGAGGGCGTTCGTCGGTTCTGAGCCTCCACGAGGCGCGCTGCCGTCCCAGACCATCGATAAGGTTGCGGTTTCCAACGCCCCGTGGCTGACTAACGACCGTGTGCCGTTGAATCCTGGTTTGATCGCCATCATCGGCGCTCGCGGTTCCGGGAAGACGGCCCTTGCCGATCTCATCGCTGCGGGTGGCTACGCCTTGTCTTCCCACCTCAACAGTTCCTCTTTTATCCGCAGGGCGGCGGAGCATCTGGCCGACTCCGAATCCACCCTCACCTGGGAGTCGGGCGACACCAGCTCTATACCGCTGCGGGATGTTGCGATGGACGAGCTCATCGACTCCCCGCGGGTGCAATACCTCTCGCAGCAGTTTGTCGAGCAGCTTTGTTCTGCCGAAGGGATCGAGGACGAATTGCTGGCGGAAATAGAACGTGTCATATTCCAGTCGCACTCCATCGAGAACAGAAGGGGCGCGTCCTCGTTTCGCGAACTTCTCGATATTCGCTTGGCACGCGCTCGCAGCGCGCGGGAGCGACAGGAACTGGCACTCCGGGAAGCATCGGAGTCACTCACGGCAGAAAGAACGAGGAAGGCAAGCCTTGCCGGCCTGACGAAACAACGAGAAGAAAAATTCAAACTCATTGAGAAGGACAAGACTGACAGGAAAGCACTCACGGGTAAGGGAACGAAAGAGCGGGTGGAGCGCTTAGAAGCGATTTCCTTTGCTGTCGATAAATTGCGGCAGCGGGTAGAGGAAGCAAACGCAAAGCACAGAGCGCTGTTACTTCTTCAAGATGCGGTGACGGACGTGCGCAAGAACGGTGCACCCGCTCATCTCAGGGATTTACGGAAGAACTATGCCGACGCAGCACTGACGGAAGCGCAATGGAAAAACTTCCAACTGGTATTTGCCGGCGACGTGGACGCCATTCTTACGGCTGAGATCAGAGCCACCTCGGACCGCGCAAAACTGCTCTCCGGCCCCGCAAAGGGCGAAGTCGGGCCTGATCCAAAACTGCCGCCGTCCGATACGCCTTACATCCCGCAGGCTGCTGATCTGTCCAGCCAGACACTGAGCCTGCTTGATAAGGAACTCACCCGGCTTCGCCGACTCGTCGGCATTGATGCGGAAAACGCGAAAAAACTCACCAAGCTCTCCGAGAAAATCACGAAGGATGAGTCTTCCCTCGCCAAGCTCGACAAGGAAATAGAGCTTGCGCGCCAGGCAGATGCGCGCATCAAGGAATTTATCGAGGCTCGCAAGAGTGCATACGCGGGGGTCTTCGATGCCATTATTGAGGAGGAACGGGAGTTATCGGAGTTATACGCCCCGCTGAAAGCGAATCTCAGCGCCCAAGGCGGAGAACTGAGCAAGCTCTCCTTTTCTATACGTCGGTCGGTGGACGTCGAAGCCTGGGCGACGGCCGGGGAGAAACTGCTTGATCTCCGGAAGCTCGGGCCCTTCAAGGGAAAGGGCACTCTCCAGGATAACGCGAAAGCGGAACTGGCTCCCGTTTGGGGACGTGGCACCTCAACTGAAGTTACAGAAGCTATGGCGCTGTTTAGGGACAAGCATGAGAAATCTCTCATCGAGCACGCACCCGTCGAACGCACGAACCGTGAGGCGTATATGCAGTGGGCCCGCAGTATCTCAGATTGGCTGTACGACACATCGCATGTCACGGTTTCCTATAGTCTCCGCTACGACGGCGTCGAGATAGAGCAGCTTTCTCCCGGAACGCGCGGCATAGTGCTGTTACTTCTTTACGTTGCGGTGGATACCGACGACGACCGTCCGCTGATAATTGACCAGCCCGAGGAAAATCTCGATCCAAAATCCATTTATGAGGACCTAGTGGAACGTTTCAAGGCAGCAAGACTGCGCCGGCAGATCATTATTATTACGCACAATGCCAATCTCGTTGTAAACACCGATGCCGATCAGGTGATTGTTGCCAAGTGTGGCCCTCATCGCCCCGGCTATCTTCCCGACCTTTCCTACCAGAGTGGGGGACTTGAGAATCCGGCGATCCGAAAAGAGGTTTGCGAGATTTTGGAAGGTGGGGAAACCGCATTCAAGGAGCGGGCGAAGCGGCTTCGCGTGAGGATTTAAAATGTACATTTCAAACCATACCACTTTAAATCCGATAAGCATCACTCAGGAACCTTTGTGGAAGGAATGAACAATGCCGCATGACACTTGGCGCGGAGCCGTTGCAGACATTCGCGAGGCCACGGGGACGGTTACGAGTAAACAGCAACAGGTGGCAGCCGTTGCAGGTTTAAAGCTACCTGATCATTTACCCCGTCTCGTAGCGGGCGCACGCTTGCAGGCCGTCTTGAATGCGGAACTGGGGTTACTGCCCCCCGGCCCGTGCAGCGACGCTCAGCAAGAGATGATCAGCAGTTTGGAGCACGATGTCTATCGAGATATTACCCCGTCCGACTGGCGCGAGGCCTACGCCTGGATCAATTTCTTACGGCTCAAGAAGCGTGAGCAAGCGTTAGAAGAACTGCAGCTTCAAGCTGGAGATGTCGTGGAAACACAAGGCTCCGACGGCGGCCAGGTAGGAGAAGTTTCCTCAATTGGAAGTAGCGGGCGCATCTACTTCACAGGCGGCGCGGGAGCTGGTGCGTGGCCGGACATGGTCGTTATTCGATCTAAGAAAGACGACAATACGGCTACTGCCGTAGAATTTAAGCGAAAAGCTGCAAATCAAGCCGCCACCCGCGCGCGGGCGAGTGGTTGGTCGGAGAGTAAGCGGCGGGAGCTTGAAGAATACGTAGTTAACTCACCGTTGACATTTGACCATGTTGAACAGCTGCAGGAAGTAATTGAATCGGCCGGAGATGAAAAGCCGATCCAACAATTTATCGAGGCGTATCCGCAGGTATTGACTGCTCTTCTAGGAGGCAGGACTCGTTTCTGCATTCCTCGTTTATCGTTAGGTGGCAAATATACGCCAGATTTTTTTGTGAGTGATATTAATTCCCTTGGAGTGCGATGGGTTTTTGTGGAACTTGAGACACCAGACTCTGTTGTGACGCTTAAGGGTCGCAATGATCTGGAAGACCACGCCCGGAAGGGCGTAAGTCAGGTCAAAGAATGGAGAGAATGGTTGCAAAATAACCTGGACATGGCCCGCAGGTCGAAACGGACGGACGGTCTCGGGCTGGTAGACATTCGACCACGGAGCGAAGGGCTTGTTCTTGTTGGGCGCCGCGCCCGCCTGCTCGAAAACGCAGACGCAGTACGTAACTCAATTCGCGAGGAGAACGACATTCAGGTGCATACCTATGACTGGTTGCTTGAGCAACTCGCGGGTGTTCTAAGCTTCAGTGGCCCCCCAGAGGCGAACCCCTTTGTTCTCCAACCTCTAACTCCCACGAGCGACCAGGCAGCAGCATGGTGAAATCGAAATCGTCTAGAAACAAAAGCGCGACAGCAGACGTCGACTGCATTATTCCCCCTGCACTCCCAAAGGGAGAACTGCATAATGCTGCTCTTTATGTGGCCGGACAGTCATCGTGAATTCCTACTTGCGGCCCGTTCGCACTTGACAGGACAGTTCGCATTGATGCGAATCGGAAATATTCTGGGAGATGAACAGATGAGCAGCCGAAACCGCACTCAGGAAATTCTCGATGTTAAACAGCGGGATGCTCGATGGACCTGGTTTGGTCCGCATGGGCTTGAGAGCCTTCAACAGGACTGGCTGAAGAATCGAGGTAATGAAGCCTGTAAACCAGATTTCTATCTGATCCGCACCGTCACGCTACCGGAGGTATTCGCACGAAGAAATCTTGCCGACTTGATTGATCACGATAAGCGCTTTACCGACAGAGCAATCGAGTTTTCGAAACAGATAAAGATTGACTTTGCCCTGATCCGGGATATTCAGGGCCGGACGATAACGCTCGGGGATATCCTTTCAACAGCGTACCAGTAAACTCATTCGGTAACATCGCCGGGCACTTTGAAATCCTTCTTGGCAAGCCTGTGCGTCCGATGCTCGAAATTGCCGTTGATCGCTGGAACACCGAGGTTATGAAGAAGTCGAGCGGGCCCATCGTTGACGACCATGACGCGATGGCTCGCTCCCGCGCAATCGAATTTATCCGCAGACAAGAAAAACGAGTTAAAGAACATTTTTGATGTCAGGAAATCAAGAAAGAAATTCGTTCGTTTTATCGAACAGCATTGCAGAGGTTTCTTCACCGGCGGCCACGTCAAAGGCAAGCGCTTGAAGATCAGACGCACTGATCTAGCCACGGTCCTGAATACGATCTATACCGCTAGGTCCAAGTATCTGCATGCAGGCGAGCCCATGTTCTTAAGTCAGCCGTTCAAAGGCGGCGCGAAATGGGATACCGACCCCACGTCGGGAATGATCGCTGACAACCGCATCTTTTCCGAGGGCCAGAAGCTGCCCTACGCATGGTTTTTTTGAGGGACTTGTGCGGCAGTGTTTGCTGAACTATCTCAAAGGGAATTCACTGCCACTGTCGGAGGATCTATGAGCGAGCAGATATTCGCATTTGGCTCCAATATGTGTTCAGGCAGGTTCCGTGCTTATAAGGTGTCGCCTCTCGGCCCAGGCCGCCCGCCGTGCTTTCTGGCTACCGCCTCGAATTCAACAAGAAAAGCACAGAGGATCTGTCCGGCAAGGCCAATGTCACCGCGTGGGAAGGCGCGGAGTTATGGGGCGTGCTTTACGCGGTATCGAGCGCGGATAAGAAAAAACTGGATAAAGGGGAGGGCGGATATAAACCAGTGAAACCGCTGGTGCGTCTGAAGGACAACAGCACGATTGAGGATTGGGTTTTTGTTGCGAAAAAACGGGACGACGACCCAGCCTTGCGCCCTTTTTACATGGTACAAGCGATTTCTCGTGGAGGGTGCCAGAGAGCACGCTCTTCCTCCCGCCTATATCGCCACCCTGGAGAACATCGATGCCGTGCAGGATGCTGACGCTGAGAGAGACCGGCGCAAGCGCGCCCTGCAGTGCCAGGCCCATCCGTAAATCTCAGCCACTCTATACCTCATCGACCATCTCGACGCCCAGCACATTCTTGAGCGCCTGCAATTTCGATGGCAGTTTCGCTCCGAGCGCAAGAATTGCTCGCGCGCTCTGCGGAAGACCTTCCGAAGCGTGCTGAGCCTCAAGCACCGCCCGGTATTTTACGCACTGGAACAATCCGCGAACGATGTCCGCCTCGCCCGACAGCATGGCGGGTTTGTCAATCCGCGGTGCGGTTGCCACTGTGTTAGGAGTTCGTTGAACATTGTGAATGATAACGTCCTTTATCATTCACCACTTGGATTGGCGAGCCCGCAACAGGCTTGGGCGTATCTGTCCGAGGCGCCGTTTTTCGTCGAGGTGAGGTGAAGCGAACACATTCGTAAACACTTGCCGATATATCAATACCAATCCGGGCTCGATGAGTGACATAGTGATCTCCAAATGCTTGCGTGCTCACTATCTATATGAAGCCTTCAGAGCGGGGCTCACCGAAGTTCAACATCCCCAGACTATGTTGAGAGCAGATTTCTTAGAGGATTGGCCCTGAAGTGCTTTGAACTTCGCGTAGGCGGCCATTACCCAGGCCCAGGACCCGGCTCAAGCGCCGGCGAGAGAAAGCTATAGCTTCTGCTTGCCGATGACCTTCAGGCGCGGCTGGAGCACCAAGTCGGCCGCTTCCTCAGCATCTTTGAGGAGCGTCTTGCGCGGCGTGCCTATATGCGCACGCATGGTCAGGCCACGAGCAAAATCCGTGACTTGGATCGCGCGCACGGCTACCGGAAAGTCAGGCGGGATGTCTCCCGCGCTGATCCCGTCCCGGAAACGGCGCTCCACCAGCGCCGCGCCGCCCGCGACCGCGCTCTGCAGGAACCGCTGAACCTCAGCGTCGTTCACAAGCGGCGCGACGCACACCATAAGGCAGCCCCGGGCGGACCCTTTCTGGGTCGCACTTTCGACGGCGTACCTCAGAAAGTCCGCGATCGAGTCGCGAAGACTCTGTGGCGAGAGGAGTGCCTTCGCGGCTGAGGCGCCCTTCCGTTCTGCGTACGCCTTAAGGACGCGCAAGAATATCGCCCGCTTGTCCCCAAAGATGGCATACAGGCTCGGCCGTCCCACACCCATCCCGGCGACGAGATCGTCAATCGTCACTCCGTCGTAGCCCTTCGACCAAAATACCTGAGTCGCCTTTTCCAGCGCCCCCGTCTCGTCGAAGCTGCGCGGTCGACCCCGCGGCCTAGAGGTATTTTGAATCATTTGGTTCAAAACTCCTTGACAATTTCCATCGAACCAATATATAACTGAATAGTTCGAAATAGCAAGCCGGCTCTGGCCTCGCGGGGCCTCACGACTCGGCCTTCACCCTTCACCAGGGAGATGCCCATGGAACATTCGATCGCGCTCGTCACCGGCACCACCTCCGGGCTCGGTTATGCGGCAGCCAGCATGCTCGCCATCAAGGGCTACCGCCAGGTCATCGTCACCGGCCGCAGTCTGGCCCGGCTCCAGGAAACGGCCGCTCAACTCGCGGCTGAGACTAAGAAAAAGGTCTTCACGCCGCTGGAGCTGGATCTGGACTCGCCGTCCAGCGTTCAATCCGCCCTCGGCGCGCTGGTCAAGCGGGGTCAGCCGATCGATTTCCTGCTGCTCAATGCAGGGATGGTCCCGGGTAAGAAGCGCGTGCTCACTGCGGCGGGCGTCGAGGCTTCTCAGGCCCCGCTGATCGGCCATCATCAACTGACTGTCGGGTTGCTCCGCGCCAACTTGCTGAGCCCCAACGCGCGGATTGTTATTGCCGGCGCGGAACCTGCCCGAGGGGGCGTACCCCTGTTCAGCTACACCGACGTGCCAGCCTTCGCGGCCAAACACCACCAGGGTGACCGAACCGCCGCTGTTGAAGCGCTGTTGCGCAACGGTCCGCACGTGAAGTACGTGCCCAACCGGACTTATGCCGATGCGAAGCTCATCATCGCTTGGTGGACCGCGGCGCTGGCCCGCCGGCTGCCCTCCAGCATGGCCGTATACGCTGTCTCGCCCGGTGCGGCGACCGACACCAAGGTGGTGCGAAACGCTGGCCCGGCGTTGAAGTATCTGTTTATCCCAATCGTGAACCTCATTCCCGGCATGAATCAGACGCCGGAGACCGCGGCCCGTCGGTACCTCCAGGCGTCGGAGTTCGGAACGGACGTCTCGGGGCAATTCTTCGCCTCGGCACAAGGGAAGTTCACAGGCCCAATTGAGGCGCAGCTCCACCCACACCTCCGCGATCGCGCCAGCCAGGAAGCCGCGTGGCAGGCCGTCGTCAAGGTCTCCGGCGTCGACTTGTCTAGCCCAGCATCCTTAAGCGCGGTGTCCTGAAGGAGCGCCGGTCGCGGCGAAATGGTCGCGGTGACCAGAATCGGCAGGCGATTGCGGAGCTACGTGGTCGCCCACAGGGTCCTACGGTATTTTGAAATAAATAGTTCAAAAAGCCCTTGACCGCAGCCTCCGCGTCTGATTATCATACCAAACAGTTCAAAATAAGCAAAACAACCCTAACCTCGCGAGGAGAGTACATATGAAACGGTACCAAGATAAAAAGGTGGTGATTATCGGCGGCACGAGCGGCATGGGGCTCGCGACGGCGGAGGTGCTCCTCGATGGGGGTGCGCGTGTTCTGGTGACGGGTCTCTCGAAGGCCGGCCTGGAATCGGCGCAGAAAGAGCTTGGAAAGGACGCCCTCGTGGTTTCGAGCGACGCGCGGTCGTTGACGGACATCGACGCCCTCGCTTCTCGGGTGAAGGCCGAGTTCGACACCTTCGACCTGCTCTTCGTCAACGCCGGGTTCAGCATCCGAGCGCCCCTTGAGAGCATGACCGAGGCGATCTACGACGAGATGTTCAACTTGAACGCCAAAGGGCCGCTTTTCGGGGTGCAGAAGCTCACGCCGTTAATAAACCGGGGAGGCTCTGTCGTCCTCACGACCTCGATCGCCAACGTCAAGGGAATGCCCGGCAACGCCGCATACGGAGCCGCCAAGGCTGCGCTGCGATCATTCGCTCGGACGCTCGCCGCTGAGCTTCTTCCTCAGGAGATTCGCGTCAACGCGGTGACGCCCGGCCCCATCGACACGCCGATCTTGGGCAAAATGTTCCCCGATAAAGACGCGGCCGCCCAGCTTAGGGAGAAGATGATCGGCATGGTTCCCATGAAGCGCTGGGGGACGTCGGAGGAAATCGCGAAGGCCGTCCTCTTCCTCGCGTTCGATGCGACCTACACGACTGGCGCCGAGCTTCCGGTAGACGGAGGATGGTCTCAACTCTAAGGTGTGGACCTCGCTTGATGAGCTAACCGAAGAGTATCGGCGCGGAGATGCAGGCCGGTAAAAGGAGGACTAAGAAGATGCACAACCTAGTAGTGAGCTCTTTGGCGGTTGCTTATCTCGCAGCGAATACATACGCCATCGTGAAGGTAGGAGTGTTTGAGTTAGCCCGTTCGCGCAAGCATCTCCTGCTCTATGGCATTCCCTTCATATTGTGGGGCTCAGTCATTCTGATGGGATGCAAGCTCATGGAGATTATGCGCCGATTCGATGAATGGGCGGCCTGATGGCCCATTGAGAGCAATGCACTCATTGACCTTGGGTTGTGCTTCGTTTTCAGGATTGGTCCCCATAAACGCGCTAGGGTCTAGGAATGCCATTGGGCGCATTTCGCACGGGCAATCCACTTAAGCGAATTGTCGCCGTCTCCGGCAAGTGACCCAGAAACCTATTGCGGGCTTCCGAACCCAGGTAGTGAACGATAAAGGACGTTAGCATTCACGATTAAGCAGGAATGCATGGACCCATTCGAGCGGGTCGTAAGCGAACGGAACAACGGCAGCATCCTCCCAACAGATTTGACTGCCTAGTGCGGCGCTAGGCACGCATTCTTTCTCTAGCAAGCCAACGAAATGATGAGCTGGTCTCTTTTCGAGAACCAGCCACTCACCGTGCAGGTCAAGAAGGTTAACCAGTGCGTTTGTCCTTCGAATTCTCAAACCTTCGGTGTGCCAAAGTCACATTAACATGAGGCGTGGTCACGGAGATCAACTAACAATGTATCGTCAAACGCTGGAAGCCCCGGGAGAGATCACAAATTGACAGAGCTCGTTGATTCAGATTCGGCAAAGGCAAAAAACATCATTGATATGGCGCTCGGCTTCACGGCGATGATGAGAATCTTCTCAGAAGGGTCAAAGTCCAAGATTGAGCAAAAGCTCGAGGATCTTTTCGGGAATTTGGCGAATATTAATACACGCGATGAGTATGATGCGTATCATCGGGGATTTTGTCTGTGGTTTACTCGCGAGATCCAGACAGCAAGAAAGAAAATGAAGAACGGGGGCTTTCGACTTTCGACCAGGCCAGCCCTCATCATATGGTCAAGGTGCCAAGGTCCTCGACATAGCGATTAAGGTCTACGTTTACTATTGCTCCCAACCGCATGCGGAGATTGCGCGGCGAATAGAACCTCTATTGAACGGTGCAGTGGACACTCCTATCATGAAACACCTCAAGTCCAGATATTCCACGGCTAGAATTTCAGCCAAGACGATCCAGGAGATTGACGAGGAGGCATACCGGGTTCTTCATTCCCTTGTGCCTAAAGAAAGTCTGTCCATGGGTATCTTCTACCCAGTTCAATATGACGACATCGTGTGGCGGCGACTGAACCGCTAACCGAATCACTTTGATGCTCTCAACCAGTTGATTGAGAGTTCAAATGATGGCGTATCCGTTTCAACGTAAGCGTGGATCCCAGGGACCATGCTAAGGTTACGCAATTGCAGTCGGATGGTTTGAGTACACATCTCTAACCATCCGTATCCGACTTCGAGACTCGGGCCCTTAGCCCAGTCGAGCGCTACCTTAATAAGGTAGAGGTGTAAGTCAACATTTTTCGATGATGGGAAGAACCGTCGTTTGGCATCGATATCTGTCAAATAAATCGCAACGGGTTAGCGGTCAACCAAAAAGCGTGTGATTTGCTATCTCGATGCAGTGTAGGAAATCTGAGACGTTTGCCCTGGGACCCAACTCCCACGGAATTAACGGACTTCGACGATGACGAGGGACACATCGTCGGCGAGGGAACCGTGTCTCCAGGCAGTCACGCCATCGAGGATGGCCTGTCTCATTTCGGGAAGTTCTCGTTTGGATGATTTGCGGATCAGCTCTCCAAGCCCTTCGACGCCCAGCATTTCGTCGCGATTATTAAAGACCTCGACGAGCCCGTCAGTGTAGAGGACTAGGCGGTCGCCAGCCTCAAGATCAATTTCGTCCGCGGACTCGCTTGGCGCTGTTTCGGAGAGACAACCGAGAATGCCGTTCTGCGAATCGAGCAGACGGACGCGCCCTTTCGAAGCGAGCATTGCGGGCGGATGGCCTGCGGCAGCAAAAGCCATGCGCCGCCCGCGCATACTCAAACGAACTGCAGCCATAGTGAAGTAGAAGCCGTCTGTTGCGATGCGATCGTGCACGAAATCGTGAATGCGTCGCAGCATGGTTCCCGGCCCAGCTTTGCGTTCGAGCTGATGCAGTGTTTCGGAATAAATCCGGTTAGCCATGAGTGCCGAACCAATGCCATGACCCGACACGTCGCACATGACGACCGTTAAACCTTCATGGCTATCTGGGAAGACCACGCCGAAGTCACCGCCAATGGTACGCGCGGGACAGTAGTAAGTCTCGACCGACACATCATTCCAAACCAGGCTTTGTGGAGCGAGCGATTGTTGAACACGAGCAGCGAGTGCGAGTTCGGCCTCAATTTCCATCTGCCGCTTTTCGAGTTGGGCGTTGGATTCGCGAAGTTGCGCCTCGACGCGCTTCTGTGCGCTGATGTCGGTCACGATAAGTAAGACGTATTCCTGTCCGTCCGGCCCCTGAATCGATCGCCCGCTGAAGATCGCCGGGATCCTTTCGCCATTTTTGCGAGGCAAGTAGAACTCACTTCGACTCCGTCCGTAGCGGTGACCTGATTCATGTTGCTGCAGGAGGTACGGAATATCCTTCGCTGGGAAAATCGCATCTGGCGTGCAGCCCTGCACTTCTTCACGGTTATACATTCCCAATCGAAGCAGAGCCTCGTTCGCGAATACCACATGGAGTTGATTGTCAACGATGACCACTCCCTCGTTGAGCTCTTCAAGGATACTCTCCATCTGGCGAAGCCAGTCCGGAGTCTTGATATTGACGTTAGCCATGGCTTTGTTTCGTTGAATTCGTCAGCGAAGACTGTGTGTCGCGATCGAGCAACCGGGTGACGAGAGCAAACAGAACACTGATGGATATTCCACACATCAACACGCCGGTGATCCCCTCCAGGGGCCCTAAGAGTCGCCAGTTGGACGGGAGAACCAGATCACCATATCCCACAGTGGAATAGCTGCTCGCGGAGAAGTAAAAGGCAAGCTCCCATGTCGGGAAACAACGCGTCCGGTAGAAACTGGCCCACAGAAGAATCACGAGCCCGTGCAGAATTACAATGGCAATCATCGATTTCACTACCAGGGTGGCAGAGTAAACTGGCCCATGCTTGTGAGTGTCCCTAGTCAGAACACGCTTTAGCCACTCGATGAGCGTAGTTACGCCGGCGCACTGCAAGCAGAGTGTAAGACTCAGCAGGAGAACAGCCGTGGCAACTTGATAAAAAAGAATCATCGCAAAAGCCTTCAACGAACTAAACATGCTCACTGTCTCATTCGAGCGTTTGTCCCATCGCGGCTAGGCCCCAGCGAAGCGAGCAAAGCCGCAACAAAACCAACTGACCTTTGTCATCAGCCGGTGTGTGGTGCCATTTCAGGGGCCGGGCAAGTTTCAGTCTCTGCCGCAGGTTGTTTCGTCTCCCAGCGGATGATTTTCAGATCAAGAACGAAGATGCTGTAAAGGACGGGCACCAAGAGCAACGTGATGAACGTTGCCACGGCAAGCCCGCCGATTTGTGCATAACAAAGGGGCTGCCACAAGGGCCCCCCTTCAAGCGCGAGTGGGATGAGGGCCAAGATGGTTGCTAGTACTGTAATCATTACGGGCCGGATACGCTGGATGCCTGCGTCCGGAAGGGCCTGCTCCAGAGGCTCCCCTTTCGCATGCATTTCCTCAATGAAATCGAAGAGTACGATGACGTGGCTTATGATCACTCCGATCAAGCTGGCGATACCCAGAAAGGCCATAAATCCAAATGGCGTATGCATGACCGAGAGGGCGATCAGGGAGCCAATCACTCCGTAGGGAGTAGCGGCGAATACCAGAAGAGGTTTTACGGCGTTATTGAATTGAATCAGTAGCGCCAGGTAAATCCCGAGTAAAGAAATCAACAGAACGACCTTGAGATTGTCGAACCCTTCGATTTGTTTGGCCCGTTCACCACCAATCCGGATCTGATAGCCCGGAGGGAGATTTTTCTGAAATTCCTGCATTTGTGGAAGGATCTGGTTAAGCACCTCAGAGGCGAGAACTCCGGGCTGGGGATAACAAAGTATGGAAATGGTGCGAAAATGCTCGCGGCGCCTGACGCGACCCGTTTCCAAAGAATTTCCAACCGTCGCGACCGACAGCAGAGGCACGCGGTTGTTGGTCTGTGAAGAGTAAATATAGAGGTTCTTGATGTCCGCAAGTTGAGCACGTTCCTCCATACGAAGGCGCGCCACAATGGGGATGTTCTTGTCGCCTTCCTTGAAGACACCCACGGTTGCGCCGCTCATGGCCGCGCTCGACGCCTCGGCCACGTCGGCGTTGGTAATGGCCGCCACGTTGGCGCGGTCTGGATCGATCTGAATCCTCTGCTGGACATTGTCAGGCAACCAATCATCACGAAGAACGGCGATGCCCTGAGCTTGGCCAACGATATCCTGAGCCTGCGCGGCAATGTGCCGAAGGGTGCGAATATCGCTAGCTTCGTTTCTCGCGTCAACATCCGCCTGCCCAGAGATCAACAATTCGACAGGGTTGTCCACAGGATTGGTTTGAAGCTGGCGAACGGTAACCCACGCGCCCGGTACTTCTTGGTCCAGTGCGTCTTGGATCGGACGAGCTAACTTTGGCGAAGCCTCTTTATCCGTGATCTCAACAATCATTTGCGCGTAATTGGTCTGTGGCATTTCCGGCGAGACCGAAAACCAGAAGCGCGGTCCCCCGCCGCCGGCAAAGGTGGTCAGCGATTTCAGGAGATGACCACGATGTTCCTTCGTGGTGACGTCAGGCGAATTTTCAATCACCTGCCGGACCACTCTTTCGGCCTGCGTTGCAGTATCGTTGGTAACGCTCAAGGGTGTGTCATTCGGCAGCCAGATATCCAAATAAAACCAGTATTGGACATCTTCGGGAAAAAATTGGGTCTTGAGTCGCGAACCGAACAGTCCGCCTCCGATCAGGAAAACCAAGGACCCGGCGAGGACGGCCCAACGGTGCTTTATGGCTTTGCCCACAAGCCGGTTATAGAAGCCGTAGAAACCCCGCTGCCGTCTCTCCTCGATAGTCGGTTCTCGCTTTGCTGGAGCACGCAAAATGTAGTAGCCCAGGAAGGGAACAAAGGTCATCGAAACAACCAGCGCACACAGCAGAGAAGCCGTCATGACGACAGGGAGGCTTTTCAAGAACTCGCCGGTATTGCCGGTCAGCATCAGGAATGGCAGGTAGGCGATGACATTCGTGATGGTCGCGTAGAAAATCGCGGTTGCCAGCTTTGTCGGTCCGAGCCAGCAGGCGATCATGCGCGGAAAACCTTCCGCCAAGTGGCGTTTGATGCCGTCGCCGGAGACCACCGGCACGTCCACGAGTAGACCCAGCGCGATGATCAGCGATGCGATGGACACCTGTTGAAGATCGATTCCCAACATATACACAATGCCGAAAGTCATCGCCAGAGTGATGGGTATGGCCAGAGCCATAATCAGCGCCAGGCGCCACTCCCAAAATCCGATCAGCGAAACAATGACCACGAGTATGATGGCTTCGAGAAGCGCCCGCATGAACAGGTGAATGTTCTCGTAGACTTGTAGCGGTTGATCGGAGGTGTGCGCCAGAATCAGGTCGGCGGGAAGAATTTGGCGAAGGTCGAAAAGCTTCGAATTCACGGACTGTCCGAAACGCGCGATTTGCTTTCTATCGCGCATGTAGATCGCCAAGGTGATCGCGCGGCTGCGTTGCCAGTGCCCACTTGCATCGCGCCACGTGTAGTAATTGAGATACGTGGCAGGAGCCTGGTACCCGCGGCTGATTTGAACGAGATCCCGCAAATACACCGGGGTGCCCTCGGAGGTAGTCGACACCGCTACATCCCCGATGCTTTTAGCCGAATCGAATTGTCCGGAAGGAATCAGAGTGACCCTGCGCTCACCGGTTTCCACGGCTCCTCCCGGCGCGATGATGTTTCGAGCGGAAAGAACTTTGGAGAGATCAGCAGGACGAAGGCCGTAGGCCGCGAGGCGATCCTGCGAATAGTCCAGATAGACGGTTTGCGACAAAACGCCGCGTCGTTCCACCTTGGAAACTTCTAGAGCTCCCTGCACGGTTCGGCCAATCAAGTCAGAAAAATTGTCCAGTTCGGCATAGCTGTATTTGTCGCCAGCAACCTTGGCAAGTTTCGCTCGTGTTTCCCTCGGATCGCGGATGATCACTGGCTCCCACACATCCGGATGCAATTCGGACCGTTTTAGCCGCTCCGAGATAAACCGCTGGATGAACGCTTGAATGGAACTATCATCTGCGTCGGAAACGCCATCCACGAGGATGAATCCGCTTCCCTGTACGATTTCCGAGTCTCGAATGATGCCGTCGGTCCGCGCTTCCTCTTGAAACAGGTATAAGCTGTCAAGAACCGCGCGCGGCGAAATGGATTGCGGAAAGGAATCCACCACCGTAATGCGCTGCCCTTTTCCATTCTGTTGTTTTGCATCGCGAGCTTTGCGAATCGCTGCTTCGACGGAATTAGCACGAGCCGCAATTTCGATGTCGTCCGCCTTCGGGCTCGCGACCGTCAGCATGAGCGCGGCAGTGTCTCCAAAATCGCTCTGGAAAATGATAGGGCCGGCGCCCTGAGGCAACTGAGAGTTTAGAGCATTCAGTTTGAGGTTGATATCGCTGAATTGCCGCTTGGTATCGGTGATGCCCTCATCCAGTTGAATGGTGACGTACGAATAGCCGGGC
Organism: Candidatus Acidiferrales bacterium; assembly: GCA_963742325.1. GTDB lineage: Bacteria > Acidobacteriota > Terriglobia > Acidiferrales > UBA7541 > Acidiferrum. The sequence continues at coordinate 29,981 of CAVULB010000004.1, forward strand.
AGAGATATGGACTTAATACCATAGTCCGCATCGGTTCCCGGATGAATGGTCTTGTTCTCGGCGGCAACGTCCTCAATTCGACGGGTAATGTACTGTTCGACTTGTTGCGCTGTGGCTCCGGGCCATGGACAAGCCGCGACGCCGAGACGCACGGGAATGTCCGGGTCCTTGCGCTGCGGCATGGATGTATAGCCGAACCAGCCCCAAATGAGCACTCCGGCCAGAAGCATCCAGGAGATGTGCGGGTGCTCGACGAAAAACCTCGGGACATTGCGGCGATTACTGATCTCTTGTTCGTGTTCGAGTGCCATTTGTTCTATACCTCTATGGGATAACCTGGATGAAATCGCCGTCCTTCAGACCAGCGGCTCCAACGGCGACAACTTTCTCGGCTGGATTTACACCTTCAACTGCCACATCACTCTCGTGGGTTTCACCAAGCGCGACTTGGCGCAAACGCGCGACCCATTTGCCGCCCTGTTCGCTGGCGACGAAAACCGCGTAGTGTCCGGCCGAGCCGGGGTCGGCAACAACGGCGCCAAGAGGGACGGAGGGAACGGGGGCTTTGTGAACGCCTGTCAAACTCAATGAAGCAATCATCCCGGGCTTCAATGAGGCTTTCGGGTTGGGGACGGTCACCTCGATGGCAAAAACGCGATTTTTTTCATCCGCACTCGCAGCAATACTCGTGACCCGGCCGTTGTACTCTTTCGGATCGTCCTGCAGATGAATGCTGAATTGTTGCCCCAAGCGCAGACGCCTTACGGCATAGTCGGGAACGCCAAAACTGATTTTGACCGCGCTCGTGTCGGCGATAGTAAAGGCCGAAGTCCCGGGTGCTGCGAGGTTCCCCAGTTCAATATTCCGGGCGAGGATGTACCCCGAGAAGGGCGCCGTCAGATCCGCGTCCTGGAGAGCCAACTGCGCTTGATGCAGATTAGCGTTGGCCTGATCCACAACCGCGAGGGTCGAATCGAACTTCGCCTGCGCTCGGTCGAAATCGGGCTTGGTCAAGCTCTCTGAGGCGTAAAGCGTCTTAGCGCGCTCGTAATCCTTCGTCGCCTCGACATGCTGAGCTTGGGCAGCACTCAGTGTTGCGGTGACCTGGTCAAGCTGATTCTTCAAGTCCTGATGGCGAATCTGGGCGAGAACGGCGCCCCTAGCAACATAGTCTCCCGAACCTATGTCGCGACGCCGCCCGTCAGCACCCGCGACCTGTTTAATTTCGGTCACATATCCTGCGGACTTGAATGACAGAACCGCTTCCGCGAAAGGCAGAACGGAAGCCGAGTAGCGCAAATCTTCTGAGGACGAATACAAAGTCACATCCACCAGATGAACTGGCGTGGGCGACTTGGCGGCTACTTGCGTGGGTTGATGACAGCCATTTGTAGCTGCCGTCATGACGAAAATCACAGCCGTTATTGCTGGTCCGAGCCCTTTTCTGAATTTGATCACCATAACGTCTACTCCTCTCCGATCGCTTTCTCGAACTCTGCCCTGCTGGCTGGTAGTCCCAAAATAATTCTTGTTCTCATCGGTCACTCTTCCCCCATCGCTTTGCGCAGTTCGGCAAAAGCGCTCCAATAAGAGGAAAGCGCTTGCTGATACTGGAAATTAGTTTCGGAACTTTGGGCTTGGGCCTGGAGAAGGTCTTTTAACAGTGCGGCCTGCTCCTTGTATTTATTGCCCGTCACGCGGAATTGCTCCGCAGCCGCTTCGTGAGCGGTACGGGAAGCCTTAAGCAGCAAAGAAGCTTCCTGCCATTTGCGGTACTTCGCGCCCACCTCTACGGCGACCTTCGATTCCGTCTCTTCGATCCCGTTGCGTGCCTGTTCGATAGTCTTCGTTGCTTCAACAACCTTGTTGTGGCGGCGTCCCCAATCGAACGGCTCCCAGGTCAGATAAAAACCGGCGGTGGCTACATTCTGTGGAAGAACTTGCACGTTGTTGATTCCCTGATAGCGCACCTCGAGACTCAGATCCGGAATGTACTCAGCTTTAGCGAGGCGCCGGTCGTATTCAGCTTGCTTTTCTTTTAAGTGCGCCTGGCGGCACTCTGGGCGGTTCGCCAGAGCTTCCTGCCGGGCTGAGTCGAGACTCAGATCGCTGGTGTCCTGCTCAGGAACGAACTCGACACGAAAAGTTGTCGCAACATCACGTCCGAGAAGTTGGTTCAAGGCTTCACTTTGCGTCGCCAGCCCATTCTCTGCGACCGACAACTCATAGCGCGATTTGGCTAGGTGGGCGTCGACGTCTAATGCATCGGCGCGCAGCACCGTCTTTTCTGACACGTATTGGACTGTGACCCGCTGCGCTTCTTCGAATGTTTTTACCGCCTCACGCGCGGCGTCCACGCTGGCCTGAATCGCGAAAAGATTGAAGTACGCGTCGCGGACTTCGGCAGCGATCTTCTGCCGCTCGGCGCGGACATCTTCACGAGCGATATCACGCCCCAGTTCCGTCGCGTGAATGCCGAGACCGATCTTGTATTGTTGTGTCAACGGTTGATCGATGCTGCCGGTGAGATATGTAGTGAACACCGCGGGCGTGTGGATTTTGGCGTTCGTCCCAGGGATTGGACCAATGCCTGGATAGGTGCCGAACGAACCTGCAGGAAATGTGAAGTCGAACGGATGCAACAGTTCGCCGCCAAGCACGGCAAATTGAAATTGTGGTTTCCGCCGGCTACGCGCCGTATTCACTTGGAAGTCGTATTTCTGAGCTTCCAGGACCGAGTTCTTCACAAGTCGATTGTGCTGGAGTGCCAGAGTCACCGCTTCATCGAGAGTGAGGATGGGCGCCTGAGTATCGGCATTCGATATTTGCTCTTGGGCTGACGAGGCCATCGGCAATGCAAGAGCGCACGCGAGAAAAATCACTGATAAATATTTGAATCTCATATTGTTGATCCGTTTGTTGAGGCTTCCCTTCCTGCAAGCCCCCGAAGAGTCGTCGTGACCACTTTTTGCGCAACGCGCTCGATGGACAGACGGTCGACGTTCGCGAGGCCATCGATCGCAAGCATGGTTAGGCCGTGAACTACGGCCCATGTGTAGAGAGCCGCGGTTTGCAATTCCGACTTTCGGGTGAGTGCGGAGTCGAAGATTCCGATGCGGGCGCCGCGCCGCAGAATGTTCTCCAGAACGGCACGCGAAGCCACCCACGCGGTCAGGACTTCTTCTGGACGCCAGGCAGGGCCACTCGGCGCCACACTGAACATCAGGCGATAAAGCACGGGATTCTTAATGCCAAAGCCGACATACGCGGAGCTCATTTTCGACAGGGCTGCTCGAGGATCAGCGATCTTCGCGACGGAAGCCGTTAATTCACTGCGCAGCAGATCGTGACCAGCCGCGGCCGCGGCGTCCAACAGGTCTCGTTTGTGAGGGAAATGGTTATACGGCGCGTTGTGACTCACCCCGGCCCTGCGCGCGACTTCTCGCAGGGAGAAATTCCAATCTTTGTCTTCCGCCGCGAGCTCAAGCGCGGCTTGAACGAGGGCTCTACGCAAGTCCCCGTGGTGGTAAGTATCCGGGCTGTGTGTCCGCAGTTTTGAGTTGTTCATTGCGTTAGTCATCGAAAGATCGCTTCACCAGAAATGTGGACAGTGTCGATACCTAATGTTGCCGACATCCACATGCCTGCTTGTTTCGGATGAGTAATGCAGATCACATGCCAATTCGCGCGCATTGCAAGTGGTTGATCTACATGGGCCGGGAAGGTCTAGGCCGTACTGTGCTGCCGGTATGCGGGCAGCGTCGCGCGGCAGGTGCACATGGCCAGCGGCCAGCAAACATCGCGATGCCAGAGGCCTTGCGTCGCGAGATGCCGAAACCAGTTACGCCGGTCGTTGTTAACCTGTACTTATGAAGGCTGATCGAAATGGACCGCGAGTGCAGACAGAGGCGTGGCAGGCATGGTAGGTAAAGCCTATTGGGATGAAAAGTCTTTCTGCTTCTTTGCGGCCTAGGCAGATGGACTGAAAGTGAGAAGGCCTTGCGATTGTTGTTGGCGAGCTATCACGGTCGTTGAAAAGCTCTTTTGGACTTTCGGGATTCCCCTAGAACTGCAATGTACTTCCGTAACTTCCTTCTGCTGTGGAACACCCGAGCTTTGACGGCCGCGACCGAGACACCCATGTGTCGGGCCGTTTCTCGAGCCGATAATTCTCGAAGTTCCTTCAACTCGAGCACGCTCCGCATTCTCGGGGTCAGCTGTCTGATCGCGATCCACAAAATCCGCGCCTCCTCTCCCTGCATGTAGTAGGCCTCGGGGTCGGGACTCGCATCGGCTACATTGAAGTGGGGCGGTATCCCTTCATCGCCATTCAAATCGTCAATTGATACCTCGCGTAGCGCACGAGCCCTGCGCAAACACATAAGGGCTTCGTTGATTGCGATCCGCGTTAACCATGTTGAGAACGAAGATTTCCCTTCGAAGTTTTTCAAGTAGATGAACGTTTTTTGGAAAGTCTGCTGGACAACATCTTCAGCATCTTCGCGAACCCGAGTGTAGCGCAGTGCAAGCGCAAAAATTCTAGCCCGATGGCGTTTCACAAGCGTTTCAAACGCCTCGTCATCTCCCATCTTGGCAGTGGCCACAAGTGTCTCGTCGGTGGCTGGATCATTGAACGAAACGGTGCCAGCAAATTTTGGCTGTGCGGGTCCTATGTTATCCGAAGAACGGGCTGTATTCATGGCGAGTATCCCTATCCCATTCAGCCACGTGCTAGCCACAGGCCGTACCGAATGGAGTCGGCGAAGCTGAATGCCTTGCCGTACCGCAGCACGCGATACCACCCGACCCACTTGCGAGCGAATACGAGAATCAGTGACATAAACCCTCCCGAGCAACACCGCGCGTTGCGCTTTCGCAGGTTGATGGGCAATGCGCGTGCCAAAAGAACACCCACACAAGTTGTTGAGATCAGTGGGAGGAAAGGGCACGGGTGTTATAGAGACGACATCCGCTGCCCGCATCCGGGCATTCCGGGATTTCCTTAGTCAGCGTGAAGCTGATGACAGACTGCGGCGGCAGGAAATTGCGGGGGGACGGACGAAAACGCCGTGGAAACTCAAATCTTGATTCTCGCAATGACTTACTTGCCAGCGTTTTCAGACTTTCTCGTTTTCCGACTGAAGTGCGTGGGCCCTGCGTCGGCCAGCGTTTCTGCGGGAAGCGCCTGACGTGTCCCTATCCGATGCCCCATCTCGAGCAAGGCGCAGATGCAGGCGTTCGCATACGTCGAGTGTATAGGATGTTGAAGCAGCGAACTCCGCCCCGAACCGGCCAAAAAACGATAGTACCTCTTCTCCCACGGAATCGATGAAGGTGACATCAGTTAGATCTACGACCAGTCTCGCTCCCTCGCGGCAGCGCGTTATGAGCGTGCGGGTGTTCTCGGCGTCATCACTGGTGAATCGGCCCTCAAGCTTGAGGCTCAAACTGTCCGCGGAATCGTCAATCTCGACGCGTAGCATCGCACCTCCTTGGAGTGTCTAGGCAGCCGCGAGCGTCGGCTGGCGAGCTTCCTGGCATGAACTTTGCAGGTGTTATGCCAGATACTCGTCAGCGTAAGTTATTGAGATTACAATAGAATATTAAAAAGTGTCGGGGGCACCTGTGCCCGACCGACGGGCAGTGCCGCCATGCGGGCGCGCGGCTCAATGGCCCGTTTGAGGCCAGGGTTCAGAAGCAATTGCAGACGCGTTTATGCTGCTTGCGCCCGCCGCATCCAGGAGTCGATTCCAGGATGGGGGAACGGGAGCGTTTTCCTGAGAACAGCTGATATTTGTTGCTCGCGTGCCGCTCGACATTCACTTAACCTCGAACTTCTGCAGTCGCAAGATGCATCAAATATGCCGCCGCATGAGGCATCTGTCCATAGGGAGAGCACCGTTCCGCGTCCCTTATAAAGGCCAACTCCTCTTCGCCTGGATGCCGATCGATCAGAAGGACATCCCCCGAGCGCACTTGCGCGGTGGCGAGCAGCCTCGCAATGGGGCAGACTACGTAGCGCTCGATGGCGCGCTTCAGGTGGCGTGCTCCATATCTTTGGTCGGTGCCCTCTTCGAGCAGGAACTGCCTTCCTTCGTTCGTTATCCGAAACTGGAAGGGACTTGTTGCACAATCCAATAAGCGCTTCTGTACTTGCCCCAATTCGATCTCCAGCACTTCATCAAGTTCTTCGCGCTTCAACGGGTGGAACACCGCCACTTTGTCCAAGCGGTTCATAAACTCGGGCGAAAACTTCCGCCGTGCCGCTTCTACCGCCGTCCTCTCCACCTTCTCGTTTAATCCCATGGCTGGCATGTTCTTCGGCTGGATGAAACCCATCCCACCTTGCATCAATTCCGTGATCTCTCTCCCGCCCAGGTTCGAAGTCAGGAAGATCACCGTCTGCGACAGATCGACACTCCGATTGTCCCCTAACGTTAAGGTCGCTTTGTCGAGGATTCCAAGCAACAGTTGCCAAAGTGCGTCGCTCGCTTTCTCAATCTCGTCAAACAGCAGGAAGCTGAGTTTCAACTCGCCCCGATGGCTCTTAGCCAGTTCCTCTTGCGTAATCAGCGGATGGGTCTCCCTATGGCCCAGGTACCCTGGGGGCGAGCCAATCAGTTTGGCGATCTCATGGGAGTGCTGGAACTCCGCACAATTCACTTTGATCAGCGCTCGGCTATCTCCAAACAGAATTTCTGCTGCAGCCTCGACAATGCGCGTCTTGCCGGAGCCGGTTGGTCCCAGAAACAGCAGGTTTCCGACGGGACGACCTGGGGGGTGTAGCCCAGCGCAGAACACCTGATATAGCTCGACAAGCGCTTGCACGGCTTCGTCCTGTCCGACGATCTTTTGTCGCAGCGCATCTTCAAAATGCCGCGACGTGGAACTCCGCTTTTTCGCGTCCAATTCTTGTATAAGGGCCGATTGCGTTGCTGTTGCCATAACTTCCCCTTCCGAGAAAACTTTGGTTTTGTAACGCATGCTCACGCCGCTCTCGGAACGCTGTGGCATTGGTGTCGATTGCTCAATTGCGATTCTGGTTTCTGTGCTCATTGCCTTACTCCCATCACCATTCAAATCGTCAATCGATACTTCGCGTAGCGCAGGAGCCCTTCGCAAACACTTACACGGTATAGCCAGCACGACTGATGTTCAGCTTGTGCATCTTATTTTGGAGTGTTGTTCGTTTTAGTCCGAGGCGCTCTGCGGCTCCACCTTGGCCGGCTATTCTCCCGGAGGTGGCTCGCAAAGCTTGGATGATGACCTGCCGCTCAGCCTCTTCGAAAGTTGATGCGGCTGAAGCAGCGGAGCGCCTCAGCTCTTCGCGTGGGACGTTCAATTCGTCCCCTTGCGTGAAAATCACGCAGCGCTCGATGAAGTTTTCCAACTCGCGAATGTTGCCTGGCCAATCCGCGTTCACCAGCGCCTCCATCGCCTGCTTCGGAACGGACTTAATGGGCTTTTGCATTTCACGCGAGTGGCGCAAAACAAAATAGTGCACCAGCAGCGGAATATCCTCGCGCCTGTCGCGAAGCGGAGGGATCTCAATCGGAAAAACATTCAACCTGTAAAAAAGGTCTTCCCGGAACTGATTGTTTCGTATCATGCTCTGCAGATCGCGATGCGTTGCGGCAATGAGGCGAACGTCCACGCGAATGGTCTTCGTACTCCCCAGTCGTTCAAACTCACGTTCCTGCAAAGCGCGCAACAGCTTCGGTTGCAGCTCGAGACTGATGTCGCCAATTTCATCTAGAAAGAGAGTGCCACGATCGGCCAACTCAAAGCGGCCTCGTTTCTGCATGAGCGCACCGGTGAAAGCACCCTTTTCATGTCCGAAGAGTTCGCTTTCCACCAGCCCGGATGGTATCGCCGCGCAGTTCAGCCGTACAAAAGTGCGTTCACTACGCGGACTCAGGTTATGAATCGCGCGGGCCAGGAGTTCCTTACCGGTGCCGGTCTCGCCGTGCAAGAGCACCGTTGACCCCGTTGGCGCGACAATCGCAACCTGATCCAGCACGTTGCGGAGAGCGGCACTCTTGCCGACGATGTCCTCGAAACACCATTCAGAGCTGATTTCTGATCCCAGATCCAGCCGTTCGTCTTGCAGCCTGCCCCATAACGGTCTAGGCTGCTCGTCCACCATTGCGTTGGCGATTGCTGCGCACATTTGCTCTACCCCCTCTGTTGGTCGATCCACTTTCGAACGTAGGCAGGACAGTTTTCGAGAGTCATGCCAGCGGCTTCGCACCCGGCCAAAAATTCCACTCCGTCGCCATTCACTAGTACAAGCTCCTTCAGGTTCAGCACGATGTGAACCGCAGATGGTTCGAGGCCGAACAGTCTCCGCAACTCGTCGATGTCTTCCGGCTCTATACGGCCGCTTAAGGTGAAGACGACCTTTCCGTTCGCTGCCCTCTGGATCCTCAGCATGGTACCTCCTGGCGCCGGCTGCCCACTTTGCGCTGTGACGTTAGGAATCGGCGCCACATGCCGAGCTCTTTGATCCAACTGACCTCATAGACCAGTTCTTGCTGTTCCGCGGTGCCTTCTGCATTCCAAACCGGGAGATTTGTCGTTTCCCAATGCACATCGCTTCTGTCCGAAAACGGTGCGATGCAGGCGGCTGTTCCCTGACTATGCACTTCGTACCTCATTTCGACCTCGCGTGCGAGAACTACGAAACTGAACTCATTTCGCCTTGGTCCGAGGGCCCTTGGGTTCTGAGCGTGGTAGCTTCTAGTGCTCGCTGCGGTTTGATGAAGCAACGCGGTGGCCACTTTCAATCCACTGAAAACACATGGTTTGGCGGACAGAAACAGTCACAAGTTCTGCGAATTCGCAAGTTTTGCGAGTTGCGAAAATGCAGCTAACTCTCTCGCAAATATTTTTTGAACTGGTGCTTGTTGATCTTAAGCAGACGGATCTTATACTCCAAGGTGGAGGCGGGGATACGGAGTTTTGCGGCTGCGCCTGACGGACCAGAAACTCTACCTTCTGCTTCCGTCAGCGCCTTTTCAATGAGCTCTTTTTCCTCTGCCGTGCTTTTCCTCCCCAATGACCCGGTTGGGCCCTGCGGATGCGAATTTCCGATGTAGAACCAACTGGGATCAATGGTTAGCGTCTCTGTCTCCGAGACAATAACTGAGCGCTCGATCACATTTTCGAGCTCACGAATGTTTCCTGGCCAGGGATACGACTCCAGGAGCTCGAGCGCCTCCTTCTCAATGCTGCGGATGTTCTTACCAGCCTTTCTCGCGAAGCGGTCAACGAAGTACTCCACGAGCACGGGAATATCTTCTTTGCGTTCGCGAAGAGGCGGAATGTGGATTGGGAAAACGTTGAGACGATAAAACAGATCCTGTCGAAATGTACCTGCGGCAATCGCCTTTTGCAGATCGCGGTTAGTAGCCGCAAGGACTCGTACATTGATGCGAATTGGTTGACCGCCGCCCACGCGCTGGATTTCCCTTTCCTGCAAAACTCGCAAGAGAGCAATCTGTGTCTCGAGGGGCAGTTCTCCGACCTCATCGAGGAAGATCGTACCCCCCTCTGCCAACTCGAATTCGCCTAGCCGACGTTGCAGAGCCCCGGTGAACGCGCCTTTCTCGTGTCCGAATAGTTCCGAGGCAATTAACGATTGGGGAATCGCAGCACAATTGACTGCTACGAGGGCCCGGGAACAGCGAGGCGACTTCTTGTGAATAGCACGGGCAATCAATTCTTTCCCTGTGCCCGTTTCACCGGTGAGGAGAACGGTTGAATCCGTAGGGGCGACCTTGGACACGGCCGAAAGCACGGACCGGAGGGCCGGAGAGGCCCCCACGACCTCCTCAAACATCCATGCTTTCTCGATCTCCACACGCAGCGCGACGTTCTCATGTTGAAGTCTTTCTTCCGCCCGCTTGCGATGTTCGATATCCGTCGCGGTGCCATACCACCTGACAATGTTTCCTCGCTCATCCCGCAGCGGCACTGCACGACATAAGAACCAACGATACTCTCCAGTTCCGCCACAACGTACGCGAACCTCATCTTCGAATGGATCTCCACTGGTTAGCGAGGCACGTCTCTTCTCGATGTAACGGTCGACGTCCTTCGGGTGCAGGGCACCCTGCCACTCGAAGCCTACCGACTCCTCCGCCGAGACACCCGTGTATTCCTGCCAACGTTTGTTGACGAATTCAATCGATCCATCCGAGCTATTCGTCCAGGCGATTGCAGGAATGGTTTCGATGACCTCGCGAAGCTGCTTTTCGCTCCGGCGGACAGCTTCTTCGGCGCGCAAGCGGTCAGTGATGTCCCGGGCTACCATCAGCAGGAAGCGACGACCGCCATACGAGATCAGGCTGGTGTGTACTTCGACAGGGAACACCGTCCCATCCCTTCGCCGATGCCAGTGTGTGTCGAATACGGTCTCACCCGCCGCCGCCCGCTCGGCGACTGATTCCATCTCTGCTTGAAACGAATCGAGATGGAAGGCGAGCGGCGTCTTCCCGATCAGTTCCTGCCGAGTGTAACCAAGGCTCTCGCAGGCCGACCGGTTCACATCAACAACGGTCTGTTGCTCGAGATCGTAGACAAAGAGGGCGTCCCCTGCGTGGTCCACAAACGTGCGAAAGCGCGTCTCGCTCTCGCGCAGCGCTTCCTGGGCGCGCTTGCGCTCCGTGACATCGACGTGTGTACCGATTACGAGGATAGGCCCGCCGCGCTCCGTGGAAACATGATGACCAATTGCCTCGATATATTTAACGGTTCCATCGGGTAAAACGATTCTGTACTCGGCGATGTAGTCTGATCGCTCACGCATTGCCTTTACGGAGAGCTCGCGCACCATCTCGCGCTCTTCCGGATGGATACGTTGCAGCAGGGTTTCACCGTCCGGAGGACCTTGCTGCGGATCAAAGCCCCAGATTCGGAAATGTTCCTCCGACCAATAAGGAAAGGTGTTCGTCCTGCCGTCGTACGCATAGCTGCCGGTATGGGTTAGCTTCTGTGCTTCAGCCAGATACGCTTCACTTCGATGCAGAGCTTCCTCGGCACGCTTGCGCTCGTGAATATCGAAGCTTGTTCCATACCACTTGACGATTTTGCCCAACTCGTCGCGGAGCGGCACATTGCGGACCAATAACCAGCGATATTCTCCATTCGCCGCACGCACTCGCAGTTCGCTCTCGATTGGTTGCCCCGCGGCTAAGGCTGCACGCCAATCTGCAATGAACCTTCCGTGGTCCTCCGGATGAACCACCGCTTCCCAATTCCACCCCAGTGCGTCCTCGGCAGCTAAACCAGTGAACTCCTGCCAACGATGATTGATGAAATCAAGCGAGCCATCAGGCAAGATGCTCCACAACATCGCCGGAACCGTTTCGATCACGTCGCGAAGCTCTTTTTCACTACGGCGGGCAGCCTCCTCGGCACGCTTGCGCGCCGTGATGTCGTTGCTGGTTACCAGGATTGCAACGGGCGCACCTGAGTCATCTCGTTTCAGCGACCAGCGGCTTGCCACCACAATTTGGGTTCCGTCCTTCTTGGTTTTCAAGAGCTCGCCTTCCCAGCGGCCATTAGCGAGCAATTCAGCCTCAATCTGTTCAAACGGCAATGGAGAGGCCGTTTTCAGAAGCTCGTGCGCAAGCTTCCCAACCGCGTGCTCCGCTGGCCATCCATACAAGACCTCTGAGCCACGATTCCAGTAGCTGATAACTCCCTTCATATCGCGGGCATAAACTGCGTCATGAGTGAGCCTCAGAAGGCTTGCTTGCTCTCGCAGTTCTTCGTACAGTTCCTGGAGTTGCCGGCCGGCATGGTTGAACGCCCTCCCGACGACAGCCAATTCGTCATTTCCATCGACATGGACCTCGTGTCGAAAATCGCCACGCGCCAGTGCTTGGGCGCCCGCGGCCAGTTCAGCGAGCGGAGCGGTAATGCTTTGAGTGACGTACCAGCCGAGGGCGACAGCCAGTAGTAATGTCAGCAGCCCGGCAATGTATACCACCACAAAAAGACGTTCCTGCGCGGTCGCGGTATCCTCAATCGCTTTGGTCCGCTGATTCTGTGCCTGCCGATCCACGTTTTCCGCCAGCGCGGAGCTAAGAGCAATTAATTGCTGAATCTGTGTTTTGAGTCGGAGGCGAACCGCAATCCAATCTCCCGCGTCAGCGAGCTGAACCGCTGTGTCGAGTTGGGAGGGAAGCGTTACCTTAAGCACCTTCAGTGCGGCAGGGATAGTCGGATCTTGTCGCGCAATTTCGGGAACCGTACTCAGTGTCCGCTGTACGTCTTCGACATGGTGAAGGAAAATCTGTCGAAGCTCCGCGGCTTCACTTGAGAATTGTTTCGTGTCGTGACTGCTTTCGAGGGCAGCCACGTTTTCCCTGAAGGTGTCCACATCCAGGTGGAGGCGGACGAGGGCAAGCGATGTCTGGTCGGCATTGCTCAGACGGCGAGTGGCAGCCATCATTTGTGTGAATTGCCAAAAAACTGCGGCACCAGCAACGATCATCGACACCACGATCAGCAGAAAGCATGCGGTCAGGCGTTTGCCGATGCTCAGGCCACTTTTACTGAACAGGCTCCCGGCCGAGTACGCAATCCTTTTCACATCCCCTGGTATGTTGGGCGGTGTCGTTGGCATGTTGCTGCCCTCGAACTCTGAGCGCTACTGCTGAAGGCATCATCTTGAGGCGACAGCAGCATTAGAACGAACCGTATTTGCGTCAGTGCCCGGTGCTTTGAGCATTGTCACCAGTTGCTCTTGCAAGTCACTCGCCGCCTGCGCAGCGCTCTGCCTTTGAGACAGCACCGAATGTACGGCCGTGAAATACGCGCGCGATACCTCCGGATACATTTTGCCCGCCGGCACAGATGGCCGCAATGCCGCCCCTTCGTGCACTTGCAGAAAACGGGAAAGGTAGGGATTTGCAGCCAAGACGTCGGCGTTCTTGTACAACGCTGGAACCGTAGGCGGCTCACCCGACTTGCGGCTGGCTTGCTCCTCGGGGCTGGCCAGGAAGCGGACCAGCATTGCAGCCTCCCTCGGATGACGCGAATAGCGCGAGACACCGTAGCCGTTTCCACCCAAAGTTGCTGCGAAGCCCGCGCTACCCCGCGGCAGGGAACCTACGTCGAAGTGGCCTCTTGTTGGCGAGTTCTCCGCACGCGCTGCCACGTACGCATTTGTCCAGTTGCGCATGAACGCCGCTTTTCCCGCTTGCCACATATTGAAGGCATCCCACTCTTTGTACGCCGTGACACTAGGCGGAGAAATGGAGCCCACCCAATGCGCCGCCATGCTCCACGCGCGGATGGCATGCGGGTTGTTTACGGTCACCTTGCCCTGCTCGTCGAGAATCGTTCCGCCACCCTCGGACACCTGCCATTCCAGTGCGTTGCAGGTCAATGCTTCAGATGGCGCACCTTCCCAGACAAAGCCCCAGAAATCGTTATTGCCGTTCGCGCGCTCGCCGGCCTGAATCCGTTTGGCCATGGCTTCGAGTTCTTCCCATGTTTTGGGCGGTGCGCCATACCCGTATTTTGCGAGCAGGTCGACGCGATAAAACAACAAGCCCTCGCTCATGTTGTAGGGAAGAGCTACCAGTTTGCCGTCGACCGTATAGTTAGCAATCAGCTCCGGAAAATGCGCCGCAATCTCTTCTGCTGGCACATAAGGCTTAAGGTCAATGAGACTGTCCGCCAGAACTCTAGGCCAGATTGTGTCGATGGCATAAACGTCGGGTACTTCTGCCCTGCTGTCGAGCAACTCGCGCCAAGTTGCTAATTGCTCCATGGCCGCTTCCGGAGCGGGCAGGATCTGAACTCGAATACTGGTTTGTCTCGTAAACTCTTCCAGCTCTGGACCGAGCCGTGGGTCGGAACCCGGCCATCCCTGATCAATGATAGTGAGGGTGATCCCGGAAGCACGACGACCGGCGCTATGGCAGCCTAGGGCAAAAAGGATAAAAAGTAGGATACATGCGATCGAAAGGTACCGCAAAGTAATCGGCGACAGGTCTGGTCCACGAAAACACGACAGTTTTTTCCTGGAATCCATAGCCATTCTCTCTGCCCTTGTCGGTGGCTGTGAGTAATCGGCACAGAAAACGTTTAGCCGGTGATTCAAGTCTACCTTGAACAGCACCGTTTCAAAAGATCTCCGGGAAGTGCACTTTGATGTTAAGTTTTAGATCTGATAAAACGTGTTTATCTCAGCTCATGAGACCGCAGCCAGTAGTCGTTAAGGGAATCCAAGCGTAGGATTAGGCCGAGATGTCAACGGGGCATCAGTTCGAAAAGTCGGCCGAGATCAGCGCAGAACAGGCTGATTCGGTTCGTAGTGCGCTCGAATTGGTGATTTCAAGTGATGCGTTCGCCGGAAGCAAGCAGTGCCAGGATCTTCTCCGACTGATGGTGGAACATGCCTTGTCGGGTAAACTGGATGCGCTGTGTGAACGAATGATCGGCGTAGAAATGTTTGGGCGCCCCGCCGATTATGACACCTCAAATGATGCTGTCGTGCGTGTGCGAGCGACAGAAGTTCGAAAAAGGCTAGCGCAATATTATGACGAGGTCACTCTTCCGCCAATCGTCCGTTTCGAGCTTCCGCCCGGGTCATATGTGCCGGAGTTTCATTGGTCCCAACGGACAAGAGTTGAAGCTGGGCTTGTAACCTCTGCGCCTCCCGTGGGGCTTCCGCCACCATGGCGCCGCAAGTCGGCACTCGTGATTGTCGGCGTACTGGGTATCGTTGGCCTAAGTCTTATAGTTTGGTTGCGGCTAGGCCCGACACCTCAATCCACAAATCCGGTACGGCTGTCCCTCGGTCTGCCCGCGGGTGTGACACTACATCGGAACTGGCATCCCTTCGAACACATCGCGGTCTCACCGGATGGCCAGACGTTGGCCTTTGCGGCCACTGATGCTTCCGGCAAGAGCTTTTTGTGGATCAGGGCTTTGAGTTTGCCTGAAGCGCAACGGGTTGAGCAGACGGAGGGCGCGCTTTTGCCTTTCTGGTCGCCGGACTCACAGTTCATCGGCTTCTGGGCGGGGGCCAAGCTGAAGAAGGTTCAACGGTCGGGTGGAGTCCCTGAGGTGATCTACAGCGTACCGGAAATTGCCCAAGGCGCTTGGGGCCCCGACGGCACCATTCTCTTTGCCAGAGCAGTGAATAGTCCTATTCTCCGCATCTCGCCTACTGATGGGACTGTCACGCCTGTGACGTCGCTGCTTCCTGGCCAAGTTAGCCAAATGTGGGTTCAGTTCCTGCCTGACGGCAAGCATTTTATCTATTTGGCTCGCACAAGCCTGACCAGTAGCGATCCGGGAGCGAAAATCTACGCTCAGTCCCTCGATGGTGGAGAGCCGACATTGCTGTTGGCTACCCAAAGTCGTGCCATAGCGGTGCCTGATTACCTGCTGTTCGCGCAGGGCCAGACTCTCTTCGCGCAACGCATGGACTGGAAAGCTGTGCGAAAGGTCGGTGAACCTTTGTTGCTGGCACGTAACGTCGCGGCCTCTCCGGCTTATCTCGGCACTTCCGAATTCACGGCCTCGCAAAATGGTGTGCTTATCTATGGCACCGCAACAGGCTCCTCGTTTGATCAATTCAACTGGTACGCCCGAGACGGCGCTGTGATTGGCAGCTTCGAACCGGTGATCGATTTTCAGCAATTCACGCTTTCCCCTGATGGGAAGCAATTGGCACTGAACTCGTTTCACCAGCATGCTACCGGCAGTTTGTGGCTCATAGACCTGGCGAGCAATACGACGACTCCTCTGACAACTGATCCCCACGCACAGTCGGACCCCGTTTGGTCTCCAGACTCGCGTTATGTTGCATTCAACCTTCTTCCTAACGGTGGATCTGATCCGCCGTTCCTAGTACAGAAGATTGAAATCGGAAGTCAGCAATCACAGCCGATCTATGGGGACAATGAAAGGCACTGGGTCGAAGACTGGTCCCCGGATGGTCGCTTCCTTCTGACGCACGACACAAAAACATTTTCGATAATACCTGTCACAGGCAACAGCAAGCCTAAAGCACTCTATTCGTCAAGCTTCGTGAAGGATGAATTTCACCTGTCTCCCGACGGCCAGCTAATCGCTTACGGGGAGAATCGCACCGGTACATGGGAAATTTTCGTGGCCTCCTTTCCTTCGTTTCACGATATCAAACAGGTTTCGTTGGCAGGCGGCGTCCAGCCGCGCTGGCGCAGAGACGGCAGAGAACTCTTCTTCATCGATCCCCAAGGAAAAATGATGTCGGCCACCGTGGAGCGCGGTTCGCCTCCCAAAATAGGCACTCCACGAAAGCTGTTCGACACGGCACTTGTGCCAGACCCTACTATCAATCAATATGCGATAACCAAGGATGGACTTAAATTTCTGGTGCTAGAACCTCGCAAGGGTTTTCTCGAAACTTACTCTGTGGTTTTTAACTGGCCGGCGACCGTGGAACTAGCGCCTTGAAGAACGGTGCGGTTTGGCCGCTCATGAACTGGTCGCCGCTCGCGCATCTTGTTTTGCAATGTTGGTCGTTTCGGCCCGAGGCGCTCTGGAGCGCCGCCCTGGCCGACCATTCTTGCGGAAGCGGGCTCTCAACATCCACGATTGCCTGCCGCTCGGGCAGAGAGCCCGATTTGGCTCGTTCATCAGAATTAAGTGCTTCGCTGATTTCCTTTTCGTAATGGCGATTCCATTTGCTTAGCAGGACCTGCGAATAAGTCTGTCCAAGGCATCGAAATCCTTGCTGTGCAGCCATCGCTCCGCTTCTTTTGCCTCTTTCCCATTCTCGAGGACATCAGACATTGCCTGATTGACGACTGCCAGGAACAACCGTTCTGCGGCTTGGAGGAACTCATTGGATTTGCTTTGCATCAGACGCACCTCGTTCATCATCTATTCTGCTGTATTTCCTATTGCACTCGGCGAGACGATTGCGAATCGCCTCCGTACTGAAGTTCTGATCGAGCCGGAGAGCCAGCGTCGAGCGGTGTTTCGGGTGGTTAAACAAGACGTATGCGGGTAGACCATGCTCTGGTAGAGCGTCTTGCACGCCCACGAATTCTCCTCCCGCATGTTCCACGATGAGAGCAAAGAGCCTCTTGATAGCCTCGTCCGGGTTTTCCGGGGAGATTGCGGAAATCAGTGCGCCAGCCAAAGTGCGCCCCGCACCGCCTGGAACACCGTAAATTCATGGCGTTGGCGTAACATCTGATACCACTGAAATATCATTAGCTTCTTCATAACTGCTACCTCCTTAGGCCGCCATCCGTTCTTTCGCTATGTAACCTAGGTATTTCCAATCCGGGCAGGAGTCCAGCCTGGGAAACTCCTTGACTTTCGGCTTGCGTCGCACCGCTGACTCCTCGCGGCTCGCTTCCATCAAGCTCTCATCTTGTCGTAATCCATATAACCAATGCCTACAGCGGATGAAATTTGTGTTCCGCCAATAACAGGAGCAATCAGAGGACCAAACCAGCAGTCCACATAGGTGCTTAACTTTTTAGGACATAGCAGGTCGGAAAGGGGTTGCGTAAACCGCAATGTCAACTCAGTGCCAGCAATCCTGGCACGCTGCCGATTTCCGGGCAGTAGTGAGTTAAGCCCGAGCGCTGAAGGAGATGAGGTGGCCAGCAACCGTAATTAAGAATGCGTTTCAGTTTTGACACACGGGACAGCACGTAAACAAAAGTGGTGCGGTACCGAGGGGATGCTAAACCGAGAGACACCTCACAGAAAAGCGCGTTTCCCGCGATCGCGCTCAAAGGAGCTGGTGACAGACTTCGTCCTTTCCCCACGACCGTCGTTTTTGTACGCTTCTATGTACAGGATGTACGAGGACAGTGCGGTAAAGGGCTTCTTATCAATTGCCATGATGCGAGCCGTTAAACGCGTGGTCGCGTTGTTGATCGTCGCCATGGGGATACCCCAGCTTGGCTTTTCACAAGCAACCCCGCATCTGCAAGACTTTTTCAGACAGAGCATTGGATTGAATGAGGATCAGATTGCCGCCATACGAAATGGACAGGCCGTAGCGAAGGCGGTTCACTCGCGCAGCCCGGACGAGATATTCTTGTTCGGCGCGGTTCATATTCACGCCTCTCCCGAAGCTTACGTTCGTTTTGCTCACGATTTCGACCGTCTTCGCACACTTCCGAGCTATCTCGCGCTCGGCGTATTCGGCAATCCTCCGCAGCTTTCTGATTTAAAGGATTTTTCGTTCGACAACGATGACATCAAAGCTGTAGAGCGTTGCAAGCCCGGCGACTGCCTGATTCAGGCGCCCGCCACCTCCATCGAGGAGTTTCACCGGTCCATAAACTGGTCCGCGCCGGACGTGAACCTAAAGGTGAATGAACTGTTGCAGAAGTCCGCGCTGCAGTTGCTGCTTGCTTACCAGCACGACGGTAATCGGGTGTTTGGGGTCTACAACGACAAACACAAGCCGGTCGATGTGGCTCAACAGTTTGCCTACATGATCAGCTTTTACAAGGAACTGCCCGAACATCTACCGGAGTTCTACCGGTACCTTCTCTCGTATCCGAACGAAAGACCCGCAAACGTTGAGGACACGTTCTATTGGGGGAGAGTGAAGTTCGGGTTAAAGCCAACGCTGCGGATCGTACACGTTTTGACCATGAAGGGGCAACCAGACGACGAAATAGCCTATGCCATTGCCGAGAAACAGCTCTATTCCAGCCACTACTTCGAGACGGCGCTGGACCTCTCCCTCTGCATCCCTGCGAATGAGGACCCGACGAACCCCGGTTTCTACCTGATCATGGCTATGGGTTCCGAGCAGGCGGGCCTGACTGGTCTAAAGGGATCCATCGTTCGAGAGGCTGCCGTCGGTCGTTCGGTTTCCGGTCTCCGAAATGCACTCACGGCGATCAGGAATACCTTGGAAAGTAAGTAGAGCTCCGGACAACAATGCAGGATTTCATCTTGGAAGTTTAACCGCGAAACGAGCAGCAAGCTCGGCGGGGCTACTGAGTCTCGTGGTCAAGGACAGAGCGGGTCTCCGCTAAGCCCTGGCCCAGTGGAACTAGAAAAAGACCTAGCAATGGGCAGACAAAGGTGGTTCACGAACACCGCGAGAAAAGTCATCGGATAACTGAACGTCAGAGTGTGGCTGATCGTCATGTGCTAATTGCGCACCGCTCTGTCCGTTAAGCAGAACATCACCTCTGTCTTGCTTTCCCAACTCGGCCCTATTCATAACGATCAAGCACGTGACCCCTACTCCTGCCCAGAAGGCGGCGCGAACACGTCGGCATAATGCCAGGGT
This sequence comes from Candidatus Acidiferrales bacterium, assembly GCA_963742325.1. Taxonomy (GTDB): domain Bacteria; phylum Acidobacteriota; class Terriglobia; order Acidiferrales; family UBA7541; genus Acidiferrum. The sequence goes on from CAVULB010000004.1 coordinate 49,266, forward strand.
CAATCCAGCAGTGCCCGTCACACCAAACATTTTTGCAATGAGCATATTTCCAGCTTCATAGGTACCAAGGTTACCTGGACTGAGTGCGCCCACGAGGTTGATCACCTTTGTCAGACCTTCTAGCGCAAACGCGCCGACCGCGGGGATCCTTGCTCCCATAAACCGCAGGATGATGTAGACCTCCAAGACAGCCAGCGCGTGCCAAAGGAGATCGAGCGTCAGGCTTGCCCAGAATGCGGCAGGTGCTTCGTGAGGAAAGTCGAGGAGGTTGTGTTCGGCTGAATCAATTGTCGGCTGTTTGCCGCTGACCCAATTGTGCAGCCGACGCAATCGCCCAATAGTGCGAGCCGCGTTCCCCATCAAGCGCCAACGCATTGCGACGGCTACAGCCGCCAGGACCACCAATGTTATGAGGGCGCCAGCGAGTAGCAACCCATGTATTCGCCACCTGCCAGAGAGAGGGGCAATCAGTAAAGCGGCAGTGATTCCCAATACCGTGACGACTGCGGCAGTCAAGGTATGCAATCCTCCGTCAATTGCGCATGCCGATATTCCACTCGCCAGCGGCACTATAGAACGCAACAGAGATATGCGGATCCCTTCCCCGATCAGCTTCCCAGCAACACCAAGTTGACCCGCCGCATCAGAGGCCAGCTGCGCCGCAAGACTCCGTGACCAGGAGAGCCCTCGGATATCACACATAAACGTTTGTCGCCAAGCGCATGTCCTGAGCAGCTGAGAGAACCCTCCGAGAATGACAATCAGAGCTAAGCCCCAGCCGACTGTCTGCACTTGTTTCCAAACGAGGCCCGGGCCGGCGCGAAACACCAAGTAGCCCAGTAGCCCAAGGCCAAGCAGAGCCGCAAAGACTCGAAGACAGACCCGAGTTAGAGATTGCAACATGCGCACGGAAGTCCTATCAAATGACTGGTCGGAGGAAACTGTTCTGCAAAACCCCTCACATTCCTAAATGCAACGAGATGCCCAAACTCCCAACCAACGGTGTACTCCTAAATTGCTGGTTTCTAACAGATCTAATAGAAATGATGGGAAGTAATGGGTCGCGATAGTCGATTTGCGGTCAATAGCTGCCCGCATTCGGGCATCGGCTCGGCGTCTCGGTGTATATCGCCTCGCTTTGAGTTTGAGAAGTTATTGCCGCGACGAGCGGCAATATGGAATGAAGATTTCTGTTTGTCGCCGTCCCGCCGGCGACGTGGTTCCCGCTGACGGTCGATTCCAGTACGCGACCCGTCCTGGCCTAGCAGATTCGCGGCAGATGTTCACCGGACAACATATCCACCACACGATTACCGCCGATTTGGCTGCGCAGCGTGACGCTGTCGGAAACCGGAATTTGTAGCTCTTCGACTGCGATGCGGAGCCGCGCGACGGAGGCAATCTCGTTGAGGGCGGAGGAGAGTCCACCACGCGTGAGGTCGCGCAGGCAGTGCACCTCGATACCAGCCTTGAACAATGCCTCGACCGCCGGCCACAGAGAAGCGGTATCGCTCCTCACCTCGCCCTCGAATTCGAGGCCGCCGCGGACTGAAAGAATCGCGATCCCATGCGCGCCAAGGCCTCCGCTCACCAGCACTGCATCGCCGGGCCGAACGGATTCCGGGCCTACCGGCTTTGGCGCGACCACGACTCCGATCCCGGCTGTATTGACGAATAGGCCGTCACCCTTTCCCTTGTCTACAACTTTCGTGTCACCGGTGACAATAGGCACGTTGGCAGTTCGCGCGGCCTCGCGCATCGAAGCGACGACGGTTCGCAGCGTTTCCATTGCCAATCCTTCTTCAAGAACGAATCCGGCGCTCAAGGCCAACGGCCTGGCTCCGCACATCGCAAGATCATTGACCGTACCATTGACCGCGAGATCACCAATCGTTCCTCCAGGGAAAATCAGCGGGTGAACCACATATGTGTCGGTCGTCATCGCAAGCGGGCGCCGTCCGCAGCTAGAGTGCCAAAGGAAATAGACGAGAAACACAAGCGTTCGAGACGCCGCCGCGATTCCGGTGCCCGGATGCGGGCAGCGCTTGACTCGAAATCGACGATCGTGACCGTTAGATCCAATGACCTATATTTCAAACCAATAATTTAGAAACACTCCTTTCACCTCCAAGTTTGGCCATCTCGATGCAAGGTAGGAAATGTGAAGGGTCTAGTCCGTCACTCTCATTCGGCGTCTTTGTGATCGAGGCTCTGGTCTTACTTCGCACTACTGGCGCAGCGGGACGTACGAGCGCGGGCCATGGATACGGAGTCAGAGAGTTGATGTGAATGGCGATGAGCCGCTGAATTGACCAAACTGTAGCCGAACTGGCCATCTTTACAGCAACAGCGGGTTTCGAGCAGAGGAGGAAGATTGACTGCTTTAAGAATGCACTGGCAACTGATTCAAGGAGCCGACGGAAGACCGCGCCTCAACATACAGTGGGAATCGGCGCAGCCAGACTTCGTGCGCGGCTTTGCACGCACGCAAATTCACCGAAGTGCAAGACGAAAATAGAGAAACTCACCGATCTTGTCCGATGCTCTGCATAACGGAAAGAGTGGAGGCGCAAATTCGATGATGACGACTAACCACATTCCGGCAATTACCTATCCGACGATTCTGATGGCGGTGTTCGCGAACCAGCTGTGTCTACCGATCCCGGCAGTCCTGTTTTTGATTACAGCCGGTGCTCTTGTGGCGAACGGCAGCTTGAATCTCGGGATCGTTATTCTGGCAGGAGTGGTGGGTTGCTTATTGGCGGATTATGCGTGGTTCCTAGCAGGTCGGTGGTGGGGGCATCGAGTCGTGCGCGCTCTCTGCGCCTTCAGCATGGACGGGCAGCATTGTGCCGTGAGGGCTCGAAGGCTCTTCGTACGACGGGGGCTGCCGAGCTTAATGTTCGCGAAATTCGTTCCGGGTCTGGACGGCTTGATGCCGCCATTCGCGGGGATGCTGAATGCGGCGAGCGTTCCGTTCCTCCTCTATGACGCAGCCGGTGCCATCTTTTGGACTGCTGGGTATTGTTTCGTGGGATACCTATTTGCCGACCGCCTAGATATTGTGGCGGCCACGCTGGATCGCGTGAGCGGGACCCTCGCGATTTTACTCGCAGGCGTTCTCTGCTACCTCCTCTGGAGAGCGTGGGAATTGCTCCGCACCATGAGACAACTTCGGCTTCGAGCGGTCAGCCCCGCGCTATTGCACCGGAAGCTGCAGGCGGGGCAGAAGGTGGCCGTGCTGGACCTATTGGATCTTGAAGGGCATGAGGACACAGCCGCAATTCCTGGGATTCCCGGTGCGGCGCGCATCTCTCCGAAGCCTCTGCGCCGTTCAGCCAAGGTCCGAGTTCCGCCGGATGTTCAGATGGTCTTATGCTGTTCGTCACCCAATCAAATAACCAGCGCTCGTACGGCTCTTTCGTTGCGTCGCATGGGAATCTCAAACGTATGGGTTCTGGAAGGCGGTCTCAAGGCATGGCGGGAACTCGACCTGCCCGTGACGACGAAATTCAGCAGCCCTGTCGAGCTCGCTGCTCGTTTCGGGGTTGAGCTCGCGGAATGAAATCGCGTACCACACGATTCTACTTGCCTAATTGGCGTTAAGGCTGCCTTCCAACTTCGGCACGTGGGCATTCATTGCATCCCGCGGTTGACTGTTCTCGCCAAACACTACTTACTCTCGAGGGTATTATTAATCGTGGTGAGCGCGTTTCGGAGACTTGAAACCGAACGACCGACGGCAGCCTCTCGAACGATGGATCCCTTTAGACCAGTCAGGCCCGCCTGCTCAGAACCCATAGCCATAATCAGATAGAAGCCCGGGTTCGTCAGGTCTTCACTGCCACGGATGCACAAGGATAGGTCCAGCGCCGTCTCGAAGTAGTGGCTCGAATAGAGCTGTTTCTCGGCAATGGCATAGGCTACTTCGTCGCTAGGTTTCCCCTGCAGGGTTACCACGTGCACGATCCGCAGCGTTGGCTTTAACCCGAATTTCCCGGGCCCAATAGAATGTGTCCTCAACGTTTGCGGGCCTCACGTTCGGATATGAGAGAAGATATTGGTAAAATTCCAGCAGATGCTCGGGCAGAGCCTCGTAGTAGCTGATCATATAGGCGGATTGTTGCGCCACGTCGACCGGCTTATGCTTATCGTTGTGCGGCTTTCCGCAAGAGTTCATTCACCTGCTCGTTCACGTTGGGAGCGGACCAGTCGATGGACCGCTGAAACTCTTCCATGGAACTGGCAGGCCCCTGAAGTCATCACTATCAAACGAAAAATCCTTCAAGTCAGAAAGCTGTGGAGGCTAGACCGCGCCAAACAAGAATATTTCGACCGGCGTGCGGGAGGGCACGGCGTTCGCAACGGCCTGTCCATTCCGGATCGCGGCGATCTGATCCTCATTTAATCCAACGCTCTGCCGCAAAAACGCTTGCAGCTTGGGATTTGATTGTGAAAAGCCAGGTGAGGCGTCGCAGCGGTCATGATAAGCAACGCCGTCATACGTCTAACGATTCGCATCATGGCAATTGGTGACCGGCAATGTATGCCGTTCTGGTGTGAATTGAGAACCTTGGTGGCCGGAGCATGGCGCTGCGCGTTTCCATAGTCCAACCTGGAATTCCAAGCCTAAGACTTGATCCACCCGTATGCCGTGCCGTGAGAACACTGACCTCGTGCGCACAGTTAGGGGTATGATACGGCCTACGTATCAAGCTGACGGAAGTAGAGCACTGGGTCATGAGGAGCACCGAAGATCGATATCGAACTTTGCTGGATGCGTCCAGCACCCTGGCCGATCAGCCCACGGTTAAAGCCGTTCTGCACAGCCTGCGTGACGTTCTGTCCAGCACTTCGAGGTTGCACGGAACCGAACTCTACGTTCTGGACGATCACGAACAGAGTCTGTACGTGCTCGAGTTTGATCGAGACCCGGACGCACCTGCATTCAAGATTGGAACCAAAGTGTCACGAATTGGCGCGGTGGCGCGGGTGCTTGAGGAACAGAAACCAGTTTTCCTCCCGGACGTATCGCAAGAGATGTTGAAACATCCCGAGTTGGCTCCGTTTGCTGCCGAAACTGTTGGACGAACCGGCTATTTGTTTCCAGTCTCTACCGCCCTGAAACGATACGGATTTCTCGCCGTGACAAAGTTGCAGGGCGAGGAATTTGCCCCTGAAGACGTGGAGATGCTGCGTTCTCTGGCGTCGCACGTTGCGGTTGCACTCGAGTGCGCTATGGCAAGGGACAGCGCAGAGCTGTACCAGCGACAAGTGGTGAAAGAGCGGGATCGCCTCAGGCTGTTGCTGGAGATCAACAATCACATCGTTTCCAAGCTGAAGATTAATGAATTGTTCCGGTCGGCATCGGCATCCCTCCGCACTTACTTTCGAAACGACTTCACCGGATTTTGGTTGATCGATAAACAATCGAACCAGCTCGAATGCCTCGTATTAGATTTCCCCAGCGGCAAAGGTTCGTTGACCGAGGTTCTTAAGTCTGAACTTAGCGGCCGCGATCACGATAAGTTGCGTGCCCACGTCCCTGACCTGCTGTCGATCGAAGAAATTGAGAGGCTTCCCACGCGAATCGTTGAAAAGCTCAAAGCTGAGTCGATCGCCTCGATGGCGATCGCCCCGATGGTAACCGCAGGCGGCCCTCTGGGTGTGATGACGATGGGCAGCCGACAGCCGAATAACTTCGGACAAGAGGACCTGGACCTCTTGTCACAAATCAGCACTCAGATTGCGCTCGCGGTTGACAACGCGATTGCTTATGGACGCGTCACGGAGGCCAGGGACCGCCTGGAGGAAGAGCGCTTGTACCTCGAATCGGAGATCCGCTCCGAATACAACTTCGAGGACATCGTCGGCAAAAGTGCCGCCCTTCGCAAAGTGCTGGATCAGGTCGCGATTGTCGCCCCCACCAAATCGACAGTGCTCCTGCACGGCGAGACTGGGACTGGTAAGGAACTGTTCGCACGGGCGATTCATACCCTCAGCCCGCGTCGTGAACGCACTTTCGTCCGACTCAACTGTGCCGCCATACCTTCCGGGCTGGTGGAAAGCGAACTCTTTGGACATGAAAAGGGCGCTTTCACCGGAGCCCTGATGCAAAAGAAAGGCCGGTTCGAGCTGGCGGATCACGGAACTCTATTTCTCGACGAGATCGGCGACATCACCCTGGATTTGCAGCCGAAGCTGTTGCGCGCCCTGCAGGAGCAGGAGTTCGAGCGGTTGGGAAGTACAAGGACCATTCATGTCAATGTTCGTTTGATTGCAGCTACGCATCGTGATCTGCAGGGCATGATACGAAACAATCAGTTTCGCGAAGACCTTTTTTACAGATTGAATGTCTGCCCCATCGAAATTCCTCCGCTTCGCGAAAGGCGCGAGGACATTCCACTCTTGGTGCACTATTTTGTCTTACGCCACTCCCGGCAAATGCAAAAGCGCGTCAAATCGGTTCCGAAGCACGCCATGGAGGTGCTGGTGAACGCTGATTGGCCGGGCAATATTCGGCAGCTGGAAAACTTCATCGAGCGTTGCGTGATCTTCACGCAAGGGGAGGAATTGAATGTCCTGCTTGCGGAGCTGAAGAAACCATCAGTCCGCTCCATTGCTTCAGCCGCGCCAAGTTTCGAACAAGCCGAGCGGCGAGCCATTATCGATGCATTGATAGCCGCCTCCGGGAGAATCGCCGGCAAGGACGGAGCGGCAGAGCGCCTGGGACTGAAACGAACAACACTCCAAAACAAGATGCACAAGCTGAACATCAGTCGTGCTGAGTATTCCGGGTGAGAATCCGGCCGTTCTGGCAACCGGACCCCAGAGCTTGCGGAACTGAGCAGGATAACGGCTTTTCGTTCGTTATTGAGGTACACGACAATTGAGTCTCATCGGAACGGGTACCATAATTTCTGACGCTGCTCGGCTACAAACATGGGGAAAATAGCTCCTTGCCGATCGCTTCTCGTTCGTTTTAACTGGCCGCGCACGACGCTAACGGCCATGTTGAGCAGTGACCCTCTGGAGCAGAAACTATTGACATGTTGGCACTCGCTAGAGTCAATGGCGTCATCGAATCAGTTTGTGGATGACGGTCCGTGCCAGTAGGCAAGCAACCGGATTGCGGAGCCGGTCGGGCCTAGCCGTTTCTTTTGGGTCGAACCAGGACAACAATGCATCGCGGGGCCACTTGGTATGTCGACTGCCGTATTGGCAAACCGAACTCTGAGAAATCGTCGGGAGCCGGCAAAGCCGTGTCCACAATTCTCACCCAATCCTGGGGCGCACCTTCCCGGATTTGGAACTGCAACTCTTGCCAATATGCATTGATCATCACATAGATATCCTCATCGTCCTGTGAGGCGCCATGCAGACAAAACGCCACGCTCCGTGAATCTGGCGACAGATCAACCGCGGGGCCAATGCCATACCAGGAAATGTCCTCGCGCCAGAATCTGCTGCGACAGAGAGAAGGATGCGACTTCCGGAAGGCAATCATACTTTTGAAGAAACGAAAAGTGTCTTGATTCGCCTGGAGCTGGCTCCAGTCCAGCCAACCGATTTCGTTGTCCTGGTTATAGGGATTGTTGTTCCCGGATTGTGTATTCAGGAACTCATCACCAGCTCGGAACATCGGGATGCCATTTGACAGCAGGAGCAGACAGCAGAAGTTCTTAGCCTGTTTCCGACGAAGTGCGAGAACTGACGCGGGCGCGCCCTCATCTCCTTCGTGACCGCAGTTCCAACTGAAATTCTCGTCCATGCCGTCCTGATTGTTATGACCGTTATTCCAGTTGTTTTTCTGGTTGTAAGAAACCAGATCGTATAGCGTGAAACCGTCGTGGGAATCGATATAGTTCACGGTCTGGTAGGGGTGATAGGCATGGGCGCCGCTGTCCGGGAATAAATCGTCGCTGCCATAAATGCGACGCATGAGGTCGCGGATCATACCCGCATCGCCCCTGACAAAACGGCGGACATCATCACGGAACCGCGCGTTCCATTGAAGCCAGGTCAGCCCAGGGAATCCGCGTCCGAGTTGATACGCGCCGGTGTCCCAGGGTTCGGCGATCAACTTCAATAGCCCCAACTCCGGATCGGCCGCGATTTCACTGAAAATTGGGGCATCTCCCCAATTGAGCGACCCGTCGGCGTTACGGCTAAACACCGATGCCAGGTCGAAGCGGAATCCATCGATGCGCATTTCGTTTTTCCAATACCGCAGGCTGTCCATGACCATTTTCCGCACGTGCGGCTGACTGAAGTTCAAGGTATTACCGGTGCCCGAGTAATTGGCGTAAGGGTGAGTGAGGTCGGTGGATGGCATGTAGTAACCTTCACCGCCGAAACCCTTGAAACTGTAGACCGGGCCGCGATGGTCGCCCTCGCACGTGTGGTTATAAACAACGTCAAGCACCACGGCAATTCCTGCTTGGTGGAGAGCCTTGACCATGTTTCTGAATTCAAGATGCTGCCCATCGTCGTCACGAGTGGAGGCATACTGCGCATGCGGCGAAAAGAAATTCAAAGGCATGTAGCCCCAGTAGTCGCGCTCGTGAGGATCGCGCTGAAATATGGGCATCAGTTCGACGACCGTGATCCCGAGCTCGTTCAAATACGGGATCTTTTCCACCAGTCCCGAGTAGGTGCCGGCACGCGAAGGATGTACGCCAGAATTTGGATTCCTCGTGAAGCCCTTTACATGTAGTTCGTAAATGATGGCGTCCGACTCAGGGCGAGGTGCAACGTCACCTGACCAGTCGAAGGCGACTTCGTGCCCGATCAGCACACTTACCGGGGCTTTTCCTGCGTTGGCGCCGGGCACCATTGCCAGCTTGCGGTCAAACTCGGGTGGAAAGAAAACACAATTAGCATAGGGATCGAGCAAAACCTTCTCGGGATCGAAGGCCTGAAGCTCATTTGCGACTTGTCCTGAGACCGAGTAGGCGTAGTACCGAGCACCACGGATTTGCTTGAGCGGGAGCCTGCAGTGCCAGATCCGTCCTGATTTGTTGCGGATATAATCGAAGTGGAATGTCAGGATCGGATGTGCCAAATCGTCGGCCGAATAGAGCAACAGGGTGACACTCGCTGCGTGCTCCGCATACACGGCAAAATTGAACGCTTGCTCGTCTTCGATCCACGTGGCACCCAGCGGTAACGGGGCTCCTTCTGTTTGTGCCCATGTGGGGCGTTTTGGGGGTGAGACCCCGAACCGGTTCGCGCCGAATGCGTGGTCCTTGTCTGCAGCTGCTTTGTCAATTGGGTTGCTCACGTTTTCGTACCTAGTTCTCGGCCTTAAGTCGGGCCATTCGCTCGCAAAAAAGTGATGCCTTCCTCCGACTTCAGTCGCCGGCGTTTGAACCCACGTTCGTTCGACGCTTCGACCTCTCTGTCAATTCGCACAGCCATCTGAAAGCGGTTATCGACAACATCTCCTCGGTGAAGCGCCAGCGCCAATTTCCGCCCACACGACCGGGTACATTCATGCGACTTCCAACGCCAAGGTCTAGAACGTCCTGTAACGGCGCAACGGTCAAAGCTGCCACGGATGACCATGCTAGTTCGATCAGCGCCGGTGCAGCTTCCGCACTATTTACCAGACGGCGGTTGAGATAGCTCCACAAGTTTTGTTTCTGGGAATCGGGCAGTTGTTCATACCATTCCCGAGTTGGCGGATTGTCATGCGTGCCCGTATACGCGACCGTGTTGCTGACAAAATTGTGCGGAAGATAAGGATTATCAGCGCGACCATCGAACGCGAACTGTAGGATTCTTGTGCCTGGCACTTGAAATTGATCGCGCAGCAACGCCACGTCCTCAGTGATGAGCCCCAGATCCTCGGCGATGAACGGCAGACGGCCCAAGTCGTTCTGCACCGCTTGGACAAATGCAGCACCCGGACCTGGAACCCATTGCCCGGACTGCGCCGTTTGTGCTCCAGCCTGAACGTACCAGGCGGCCGCCAAGCCACGGAAATGATCCAAGCGAATTACATCCACGTGGGCCAGCAGGGCACGCAGCCGGTCGATACACCACCGGTAACCTGTGGCGCGCAGAGCATCCCAGTTGTAGACGGGATTCCCCCATAACTGTCCCTGCGCACTGAAATAGTCTGGTGGAACGCCCGCGACGAAGCGTGGCCTCCGCCGTTCATCCAACAGGAATAACTCCGGGTTCGCCCAAACATCGCTGGAATCCGGTGAAACAAAGAATGGCAGGTCACCAATCAGGCTCACGCCCTTGTCATGGGCGTATTCCTTCAGCTGTTCTGCTTGGCGCAGCAGCAGAAATTGTGCAAAGCGAACTTGATCGATTTGAGTTGCCAACTCCCGGCGCGCCTCGGCGAGGGCACGCGTGCTGCGCTCGACCAACTCTGTTGGCCATTCAAGATAATACGCGCCGGAAAACTTGAGTTTCAGCGCCCGGAAGAGCGCATAGTCGTCGAGCCAGTGTGCCTGCGTCACGCAGAATTCATCGAAGGCAGGCCGAAGATCTTTGCGTTTCTCGGCGTTGAAGTGTTCCCAGGCGATTTCGATCAGCCGTTGTTTAAACGGAATAACGGAGTCGTAGTCGACCACGTCCGAAACGAAGTATGACTCACAATCCCCGGGCTGCAGCAAGCCGTCCGTGATGAGGCCATCGGGGCTGATCAAGAGGAAATTGCCGGCGAAAGAAGAAAGCGATTGATAGGGCGAGTTGCCGTAACCAGTCGGGCCCAGAGGTAGCGCCTGCCACCAGCTTTGGTCGGCATCATGCAGGCGATTGACCCAGGAAAACGCGGATGGCCCGAGATCGCCGATCCCGTAGGGCGATGGCAGAGACGTAACATGTAGCAGAATGCCGGAACTCCGGTATTCGGGCGGAAATGGCGGAAGCATAGGCACCTCGCGACTGGCGCTCATTGCCGACTCGCCGCGGATGAACGCAAAGCGTTGTTTACTATCCCCTGGGCCTCGGCCACAATCGAGTCCAGATGCTGCTCGCTCTTGAAGCTCTCTGCATAAACTTTGTAAATGTTCTCTGTCCCTGAGGGCCGGGCTGCGAACCAGCCGCTTTTCGCCACGACCTTTAGCCCTCCGATCGGGGCATTATTGCCGGGCGCCCGCGTCAACTTGGCCATGATCGGCTCGCCTGCGAGACCCGATTCCTTGACCGCATGTGGCGAGAGCTTTTGCAATTTGCGTTTCTGCTCAGGGGAGGCCGGCGCGTCGATGCGCGTGTAATAGGAAGTGCCAAACTCCCCTGTCAGTTCGCGATAGTGCTCACCTGGATCTTTGCCAGTACGGGCCGTAATCTCCGCGGCCAGGAGATCCATAATCGGGCCGTCCTTGTCCGTCGTCCAAACGGTTCCGTCCAGGCGAAGAAAACTCGCGCCAGCACTCTCTTCTCCACCGAAACAGTACGAGCATCCTAATAGGCCCGGTACAAACCACTTGAACCCCACGGGCACTTCGCGCAAATCCCGGCCGAGCTTTCTGACGACGTTATCGATCATGCTGCTGCTCACCAGCGTCTTGCCTACTGCAGCATCCTTCCGCCATTCTGGCCGATGCGTGAGCAAGTACCGTATCGCGACTGCGAGGTAATGGTTCGGGTTCATCAGACCGGCTGAAGGGGTGACAATTCCGTGTCGGTCCGAATCTGGATCGTTCGCGAAAGCGACTTGGTATTGGTTTTTCAAGCCGACGAGTCTCGCCATCGCATAAGGACTGGAACAATCCATGCGGATCTTGCCGTCATGGTCTACGGTCATAAACGAGAAGGTGGGGTCAATCACGGGATTGACGACGGCGATCTCCAGCCCGTAAATCGAGTTGATCGGCTCCCAATATGGCCGAGCGGCACCGCCGAGGGGATCCACCGCGAGCCGTAAGTTTGCGCAGCGAATGGCCTCCATAGCGACAACGTTCTTGAGATCACGAACGTATGGCAACATCAGATCTTCTTCGTGCGTTGTCGAAGCCGCCAACGCTTTGTTGAAGGCCAATCGTTTCACGCCCGCGTTCCCGGCGCGCAATAATTCGTTTGCCCTCGTTTCCACCCAGTGCGTCACATCGGTATCGGCAAGCCCTCCGTTGGGCGGGTTGTACTTAAAGCCGCCGTCTTCAGGTGGATTGTGCGACGGCGTAATCACAATGCCATCCGCGAAATGTTCTTTGCGATCGCGGTTGTACACAAGAATGGCGCGTGAGATGACGGGCGTAGGTGTCACGCCGTCGTTTTGCTGAACGACGGTCTCCACGTTGTTTGCCGCTAGAACCTCAAGGGCAGTTCGCTGTGCGGCACTGGACAGCGCGTGGGTATCCTTGCCCATATAAAGCGGACCGTCGGTTCCGTGCGAGCGACGGGAATCGCAAATCGCCTGTGTAATAGCGAGGATGTGGGCATCCGTGAACGTGCCTTGCAAAGGGGAGCCGCGGTGTCCGCTCGTGCCGAAACTTACAAGCTGGTTGGCATCTTGCGGTTCAGGGCGGCGCTCGAAATAGTCCCTTTCCAGCCGAGCGATATACACCAGCATCTCCTTAGGAGCCGGTTTGCCTGCGAGCGGCGAAAGCGAGCTTCGATGTGCTGCAGCCCCCGATGGCGGTGTTTCTACGGTATTGGACATGGTTCTGCCTTCCAGATGTCACGAGCGTATTCGGCAATGGTACGGTCGCTAGAGAACCTTCCGGAGCTCGCTATGTTCAAAATTGCTTTGCGGGCCCATTCACCCGGCTTTGCGTACAACGCGCCGACGGCTTCTTGTGCCTGACAATACGAGCTGAGGTCCGCCAGGTGCATGTAGTAGTCTCCGTTCGTCAGAAGGGTGTCGCGTAAAGGAGTGAAGACTCCCGGCTCATTCCGGCTGAAATGATCAGAGAAAATAAGATCCAGAGCCGCTCGGGTCTCCGGTTCATTCTCATAGTGCCAGTGCGGGTTATACCACCCGCGGCTGTTCACCACTTGTTCTGCGGTGAGGCCGAACAGGAAGAAATTCTCTTCATTGGCTTCCTCGGCCATTTCGATCGTCGCGCCATCACGGGTCCCTACCGTTAGGGCTCCATTCATCATGAACTTCATATTGCTTGTTCCGCTCGCTTCAAATCCGGCCGTGGAGATTTGGTTCGAAACATCGCTTGCGGGAATCAAGCGTTCTGCAAGCGAGACATTGTACTCGGGCAGAAAAACGACTTTGATTCTCCCGCGTACCGCAGGGTCGCCATCAATCGTCGCCGCGAGATTGTTGATGAATTTGATGATCAGTTTGGCGAGATGATAGGCAGGTGCCCCCTTTCCGGCAAAGATAAACGTGCGCGGCACAATCTCGATGTTTGGATTCGCTCGCAGCCGGTTATAGACCACCACAATCCGCAACGCGTTCAGCAGTTGACGTTTGTATTCGTGGATGCGCTTGATCTGGCAGTCGAAAACCGTATCTGGGTCGATGTCCTGTCCTGACGCGGACTTCAGCCAATTGGCAAACTGCACTTTCGCTTCGCGCTTTGACGCGAGAAACACGTCGCGAAAGCTAACGTCCTCGGCAAGTGGTCTCAACTCTTTTAGCTCGCTTAGGTCGGTAATCCATCGTTCGCCGATGCTATCGGAAATCGCGCTGGATAGCTTGGGATTGGCTTGCAGCAGCCACCGCCTTGGCGTCACCCCGTTGGTCTTGTTGTTGAAGCGCTCCGGGTACATCTCCGCCAGATCCTTAACGGTGGTCGTGCGCAAGAGTTTGGAGTGGATTGCAGCGACGCCATTCGTGCTATGCGAGCCAACAATTGCCAGATGGGCCATGCGGATTTTGTGTTGGCCGCCCTCTTCGACAAGGCTGATGCGCGCCGTGCGACCGTCATCGCCGGGGAAGCGAAGTCGCGCCTCGTCGAGAAGACGCCGGTTGATCTCGTAGATGATCTCCAAATGGCGGGGAATAAACATCTCGAACAACTCGACAGGCCACTTCTCCAGCGCTTCAGGCAATAGCGTGTGATTTGTGTAAGCGAGGGTCTTTTTCGTCAAATCCCACGCCTGGTCCCATCCCACGTGGGCGTCGTCCAGCAAAATTCGCATCAACTCGGGTACGGCCAACGACGGATGTGTGTCATTGAGCTGGATTGCCGCCTTCTCGGGCAGTTGCTCCCAATCTTTATTGAACCGTTGGAACCGCCGTACGATGTCAGCGAGCGAACACGCCACCAGAAAATATTCCTGGACGAATCGTAGTCCCCGCCCCGGAGTTGTTGAATCGTCGGGATAGAGCACACGTGTGAGCGACTCCGCCCCGAGACTCTCGGCCAGCGCGCCCACGAAATCACCTGTACCAAATTCCTGGATATCGAAGTAGTCCGGTGCCGCCGCAGCCCACAGCCGTAGAGTATTAATGGTCTTTCCGCCGTACCCTACCGCCGGTCGGTCGAAGGGTATGCCGAACCAAGTTGACGGTCGAGCGGGGATCAGTTGAAAGCTGCCCCCGATCAGCTTAAATGAGCAACCCAACTTCACTTCCACCATCTCGACAGGTCGCGCGACCTCCCAGGGATCGCCCCAGCGGATCCAATTGTCAGGATTTTCTTTTTGCCATCCATCGACAATGGATTGCTTGAACATACCGTACTCGTACCGAAGACCATAGCCTGTGGCTGGCAATTCCATTGTGGCCATCGAGTCCAGAAAACAAGCCGCGAGCCGCCCGAGACCTCCGTTGCCGAGGCCTGCGTCGGGTTCCTCTTCAATTAGCTTGAGCCAATCGAGTCCTTTCTCCTTTACCGCGTATTGAACTAACGGGCTAAGCAGGAGGTTGGATATGTTGTTCGTCAGTGAGCGCCCAAGAAGAAATTCCATGGACAGGTAATAAACGCGTTTGGGATTGGCTTTGTTATACGTCGTCTTGGTCAGCACCCAGCGTTGTGCGAGAACGTCGCGAATCGAATGTGAAAATGCTTCGAAACGCTCTCGCGCAGTCGCGACCTGGAGGTCGATGACACGGTCGAAAACCAAGTGCCGGTCATAAAACGCGTTCTCTGAACCGGCGAATGCAATCGGGCCGCACCCGTACTGTTTGAGAAGTTCCGAAACGCGCCATTCTTCTGGCGTTCTAGGGGGGACTCGAACGCCTTCCGCGGTTTTAACAACTTTTGTGCTCATTGGAGGTCCTTTCGATCCGAGTTATCTGAAATCGGTACTATCCAACATCCAAAACCCTCAATTTCTCGCCGAACGATTGGGGCGACTCACGTGGCCACGTGATGATCGTCATTCCAAAGCCGGATCACCGGCTGGGAAAGCTTGTGCTCATAGCCGAGCGCGCTCAGGCTCGCCGTAGTCAAGAGAAAATACCTGCCTGCGGGTTCCGGACCGAGCGCTAGCCAGCGGGCGGCAAGAACTCGAATGAAGTGTCCACTGGAAAAGAGCAGTACGTTTCCCGGAACTGCGCGGACACGCTGGACCACACGGTCCGCCCGCTCGCCTACTTCTGCTGGCGATTCGCCTCCCGGACAGCCGTCTCGGAACAGTTGCCAGTCTGGGCGTTCCGCAAATATCTCGGCCGAGCGCCGTCCTTCATATTGTCCGTAGTTCCATTCCACCAGGTCAGGATCAGTTTCGGCCACGGCGCCAAACCCGGCCAGCTCACAGGTTCGGGCAGCGCGCTGCAACGGGCTGGTAAACACCCTGGCAAATGTCGTGCCCTTGAGCCGCTCTCCGAGCCGCCGGGCGTTGCGCTCGCCATTTGGAGTCAAAGGTAAGTCGGTGAGGCCCGTATGCTGGCCCGAGAGACTCCACGCCGTTTCGCCGTGACGTGCCACATACAACACTGGAAGTACTTCGCCCATTCTGGTGCTATCCTTTTTATGACTTAATTCATGCCCGATTCGCTTGCCGCTCTCTCGCCATGTCGGAAGTGACTCTTTCTCGGCAACACTCGCGGTTGTCTTCCCCGCTGGTGTGCCTGCGCCAGCTTCCGACATTCTTTAGCGATAGCCCAATCTTCCTCAGCCCGAATCACCAGGACGCGCACACTTGAACCTGGCGTAGAGATTTCCTGATCGAGAGAAGGTCGTGCGTTCGTTTTACTATCGAGTCTGAGGCCGAGAAATTCCAATCCACTGCAAGCCGCGGCTCGCACCTCGGGGGAGTTCTCGCCCACCCCGGCGGTAAACACTAGAGCATCAATTCCTCCCAACACGGCGGCCATACCACCTATCGCTGCTCGTAAACGGTGTACATAAATGTTGAATGCCAACTTCGCTCGCTCGTGACCTTGTCGGATGGCGGCGAGGATGTCGCGCATGTCGCTCGAAAAACCCGAGATACCGAGTAAGCCCGATTTTTGGTTCAGCACCTTGTCGATATCCTGGCCATCCAACTGGCCCTGGCGTATCAGGAAAGTCAGAATTCCGGGATCCACCGACCCGCAGCGTGTCCCCATCATCACACCCTCCAACGGTGTGAAGCCCATTGTCGTATCAATGCTCTGGCCGTCGCGGATCGCGGTGACGGAACAACCGTTCCCAAGGTGGCAACTCACGATTCTTAGAGCCTTGACATCCGCTCCGAGCATCTGCGCCGCACGCCCGGCACAGTACTGGTGATTGATCCCGTGGAATCCGTAGCGGCGAATCCCGCTCTCAAACCACTCATAAGGACCAGGATAGATCGCCGCGGACGGTGGTATTTGGCAGTGAAATGCGGTATCGAAGACGGCCACTTGGGTAACTGGGCCGAGAAGATCTTCGACTATCTTCATGCCTTCCAGTTCGGCGCGAATGTGCAGTGGCGCGAAAGCCGAGACGCTCTCAATGGCCGCTCGCACCTTGTCCGCGATTACTACGGGGTTCTTAAAATGCGCCCCGCCATGGACCACACGGTGTCCTACCGCGTCGATCTCCAAAGTAGAGCCGATGGCACGCGCGTTCCCATCATGCAGCGTGCGCAGCAGGTGCCGGATCACCTCCTCGCGCGAGGAGACCGGCAGTTCTTCTTTTAAAGCGACTCCCTCTGAATTCTTCACCACCATCGCTGCGGTATCGCCATTCCACTCGATCCTCCCCTCCCACCGGGGTGGGGGCGGATACGTCGGAAATGTCTCACCAATTTCGTACAGGCAGGCTTTTTGGCTGCTGGAACCCGAGTTGAGTACGAGAATTTTCATATGTTGATAGGCCAGTTCATTGTTTTTTGTTCTGTCGCTGGCGTCTTAGTCCGCAGAAAGTGGGATGGCTCGCTTCTGCGGCCATACCGCTTCAGATCAGCGCGCGCCACTCGTGAGTTGAGTACCGTCGGGACCATTTCTCACGCCACTGTTTGAGTCATCTTGGAGAGCGCGTAGTCTTCCAGGTGGCGGGCGTCGCTGTTGAATTTGCGGATGCCCTCGGCAAGTTTTTCCGTCGCCATGGCATCCTCGTTGTGCATCCAGCGGAAGGTCTTCTCGTCCAGGTGAATGCGTTCTTCCTCGCTCGCCTGCGCTTTTGCTGGGTCGAGTTTACGCTCCAAAGTGTCCTCGGCCTGCTCCAACTGGTCAAGAAGGTCTGGACTGATGGTGAGCAAATCGGATCCGGCCAGGCGGACGATCTGATTCACATTCCGGAAACTTGCCCCCATCACCTGGGTCTTGTAACCGAATTTCTTGTAGTAATTGTAGATGCGAGTGACAGACGCAACGCCGGGATCTTGGTGCGCTGGAATCTCCGCCCCGCCGCGCTCTTTCTTGTACCAGTCGTAAATGCGGCCAACGAACGGCGAAATCAAGGTTACTCCAGCTTCGGCACACGCGACCGCTTGCGCAAAACTGAACAGAAGTGTGAGATTGCAGTGGATGCCTTCCTTCTCAAGAAGTTGGGCTGCCCGGATGCCCTCCCACGTGCTGGCGATCTTGATCAGGATGCGTTCGCGTGCCACGCCATTTTTCTCATACAGCGAGATTAGCTTTCGCGCCTTGGCGATCGTCGCCGTGGTATCGAAGCTCAAGCTCGCGGCGACCTCCGTGGAGACACGACCGGGCACCACTTTGAGAATTTCACATCCGAACAAGACAAAAAGACGATCAATGAACTCTTCCACCATCTCTTCATGGCGGCCGCCGCTCTTGAGGGCAAGCTCGGCAGCCTCTTCCACCAAGTGCCTGTAGACCGGCATCTGGGCGGCGTGAAAGAGAAGCGAAGGATTGGTGGTAGCGTCCTGCGGCCGATGCCGGGCAATGGCCTCAATATCACCGGTATCCGCCACAACGGTCGTGTATTTCTTCAGGGATTCTAACAATGTCATTATTCTCTCCTATCGTTCAGATCTGTCCTTTGGATTTACCTTTCGCAAGCAACTTGGCGAGTTGCTGCTTCATATCGAATCCGCCGTGATCTGCGCCTATGCCACTTTCATGTGTTGCTACTGTTCAGCTCTGAGCTCGCTGTTGGGCAATCTGGCTCTTCGCCGCAGCTATAATTCTTTCCGCGCTAAAACCGAACTTATTCAACAATTGCTTAAGAGGTGCCGAGGCTCCGAAGCTTTCGATACAGACGTTGTGCCCCTCGGAGCCGGTGTATTTGCTCCAGCCAAAATCGGATGCCTCCTCCACCGACACCCGTGCCTTCACGTGTGGGGGCAGAACAGATTCCCGGTAATTCCTGTCCTGATCGTCAAACAATTCCCACGACGGCATACTGACCACGCGTGCCCGCACGCCCTCCCTGCTTAATTGCTCGTAGGCTTCCAGGCAGAGAGCCACCTCGCTGCCGGTGGCGATGAGGATGACCTCAGGGTTGCCGCCGCGGGCATCCGCGAGAATGTAGGCCCCGCGGGCCAGGCCCGAGGCCGGGGCGTACTTCGTCCGGTCGATAGTCGGTACCGCTTGGCGAGTGAGCACCAACACCGCCGGCTCGTGATGCAGTTGTAGAATGACCTTCCAGGCCTCTCTCACCTCGTTCGCATCCGCCGGCCGGATCACAATCAGGCCAGGCATGGACCGCATGTGGGCAAGCTGTTCGATGGGCTGGTGCGTGGGGCCATCCTCGCCAACTCCAATGGAGTCGTGAGTGAACACATAAATCACGGGGAGCTCCATCAAGGCGCTCAAGCGCATGGAGCCCCGCATGTAATCGACGAAAATGAAAAATCCCGAGCCGAAAGGCCTGACTTTCACCAGGCTCAGTCCATTTAATATGGCGCCCATGGCGTGTTCACGGATTCCGAAGTGAAAATTGCGTCCGGCATAGTTCTCCGCCGAGAAATCGCCGGCGCCCTCCTGCGTGATACGAGTCTTGGTGGAGGGTGCGAGATCTGCGGATCCTCCGATCAACCAGGGAATGTTCTTGGCGGCCGCGTTCAGCACTCTAGCCGAGGACTCGCGAGTCGCCAGTCCTTTCGGGTCCGCAGGAAATTCGGGCAATTCGCTGTCCCAACCCTGCGGGAGGAGGCGGTGCTGCATGCGGAATAGTTCTTCGGCGAGCTCGGGATACTGCATGCGATACTCCCCGATTTGCGCGAACCATGCATCGCGTAACTGCTTGCCGCGCTTTCCGATGCCTTGACGGAAATGGTCGTAGACGCCTTCCGGCACAAAGAATTTCTTGTCCTCCGGCCAGCCGTAGTTTCGCTTCGCGAGCCGGACTTCCTCCTCGCCGAGCGGTTCACCGTGAGCACCACTCGTATCTTGCTTATGGGGCGCGCCGTATCCGATGTGGCTGTCGACGATGATGAGTGTGGGGCGATCGTGGGTGTTATGAAATGTGCGGAACGCGCGGGCCAACATGTCGAGGTCGTTTGCGTCTCCAACCCGCGTCACGTTCCAGCCGTAACCGATAAAACGCGTGGCCACGTCTTCTGTAAACGCCAAGGAAGTGTTGCCTTCGATCGTGATGTGGTTGTTGTCGTAGATCCAGCAGAGATTCGAAAGCCGCAGGTGTCCAGCAAGAGAAGCAGCTTCGCTTGAGATGCCTTCCATCATGCATCCATCCCCGCAAAGCGCGTAAACGTTGAAGTCGAAAAGATCTTCGAAGCCTGGGCGGTTGTAACGCGCGGCCAGCCATTGCCTGGCTATCGCAATGCCCACGCTGGTGGCGACGCCTTGGCCGAGCGGCCCTGTGGTGGTCTCCACTCCCGAAGTCCAGCGGTACTCCGGATGTCCCGGGCAGCGGCTCTCCAATTGCCGAAACGCTTTGATGGCGTCCAGCGGAACTGATACTTCACCGAGAGTTTCGTAGTCTTTGCTGACAGCGCGGACTTCGGTCAAGTGCAGCAGGGAATAGAGCAGCATGGACGCGTGCCCGATCGACAGCACGAAGCGGTCACGGTTCGGCCACACGGGATCTTGCGGATCGAAGCGAAGGAACTGCTGCCAGAGACAGTAAGCCACCGGCGCCAAGGCCATGGGAGTTCCGGGATGCCCCGAATTAGCGGCCTGGACCCCATCCATGGAGAGTGTACGAATGGTGTTGACACAGGTCAGATCCATTGTTTGCAGCACGGGAGAACTGGGGGAAAGAGTTGCTATGCTCATTGAGAATCAGAATCCTTTCGTTGCCTCTCTGCGGCGGTCCACTCTGCACCCAACAAATCCAAGGTGACCGGTTCGCTCGTGCGCAGCGATCCCTTACATTCGATCCGGTTAGGCTGACCGTTGGGGCCAGCGCCACCCGGTAATCTCGGGGCTGTCGATGCCATGCTTGTAGGCGTAGGCCCGGCAAGCGATCTGCTGGTTGCGGAATTTCTCCCTGGCGTGGCCCCCGATCCTCTGCAGCCGTGGGACGCGGTCGATGGCGTCGATGGCCAGGCTGAAGCGATCGGTCTCGTTGTTGATGGCCAGCTCCATCGGCGTGTTGATGTTGCCTTTCTCCTTGTATCCGCGCACGTGCAGCGTCTTGTTTTTGCGGGCGTAGGCCAGGCGGTGAATCAGCCAGGGATATCCGTGGAAGTTGAAAATGATCGGCTTGTCGGCAGTGAACAGAGAATCGAAATCCGTATCCGTTAACCCGTGCGGATGTTCCGTGCTCGGTTGCAGCTTGAAAAGGTCGACCACGTTGATGAAACGGATCTTCAGGTCAGGGAATTCCTCGCGCAGCAGCGCCGTTGCGGCGAGCGCCTCCTGTGTCGGGATGTCGCCGGCGGAAGCCATGACCAAGTCGGGCTCGCCACCCTGGTCGTTACTGGCCCAGTCCCAGATGCCGATGCCCTTGGTGCAGTGCTCGATCGCAGCATTCATGTTCAGGTACTGAAGATGTAGCTGCTTGTCGGAAACGATCACGTTGATGTAGTTCTCGCTCCGCAGGCAGTGATTGGCCACCGACAGCAGGCAGTTGACGTCGGGCGGGAGGTAAATGCGCGTGACCGCGGCGCTCTTGTTCAGCACCACGTCCAGGAACCCGGGATCCTGGTGCGTGAAACCGTTGTGGTCCTGCCGCCAAACGGTCGAAGTGATCAGCAGGTTCAGCGAGGCGATCTTCTGACGCCAGGACAGATGGTTGCAGATCGACAGCCACTTGGCGTGCTGGTTGAACATGGAATCGATGACGTGGACAAAGGCTTCGTAGGAGGAGAAGAAGCCATTGCGCCCGGTGAGCAGATAGCCCTCGAGCATGCCTTCCATGGTGTGCTCGCTGAGCATCTCGATGACCCGTCCGTCCGTCGCCAGTTCGCCGCCATCCTGGTCTTCGGGGAAGTATTCGGCGATCCAGAATTTCTTGGAAGCCTGATAGACCGAGTGTAATTTGTTGGAGGTTGTTTCGTCCGGGCCGAACACGCGGAAGTTGTTCATGTTCGACTTCATCACGTCGCGCAGGAAGTTCCCCAAAGGTGGGACATTCTCGGCTTCGATGCTTCCCGGCTGATCCACCTTCAGGGCGTAATCGCAAAAGTCAGGCAGCCGCAGCGCCTTTTTGAGGACTCCGCCATTGGCATGCGGGTTGGCGCTCATCCGGCGGTTTCCCTTTGGCGCAAGCTCTTTCAGTTCCGGAATCAACCTGCCGTTCTCGTCGAATAACTCTTCAGGCTTTTGGTCGTGCATCCACTTCTCGAGGATCCGCAGCTGTTCGGGGTTTTTCTTGACGTCTGTCAAGGGCACCTGGTGCGCACGCCAAAAGCCTTCGAGCCGGTGACCGTCCACCTCCTGCGGTGCGCCCCAGCCTTTCGGAGAGCGCAACACGATCATCGGCCAGCGCGGCCGCTTCGGAACGCCGGTCGTGCGGCATTCCTGCTGGTGCTCCCGGATCTCTCGGACGCAATGCTCCACAGTGGCCGCCATGGCTTGGTGCATGCTGTCGGGATCGGAACCTTCGACGAAATAGGGCGTCCAGCCGTACCCGCGCAAGAGATTCTCCAGCTCTTCATGGGTAATCCGCGCCAGCAGCGTGGGATTGTTAATCTTGTAGCCGTTTAAATGCAGGATGGGCAGTACCGCTCCGTCGCGAATAGGGCTAAGGAACTTGCTGATGTGCCAGGAAGTTGCCAGTGGCCCGGTCTCAGATTCGCCGTCGCCTACTACGGCGGCGACGATCAACTCTGGGTTGTCGAATGCTGCGCCGCAGGCATGCGAAAGCACGTATCCCAGTTCGCCTCCTTCGTGAATCGAACCGGGAGTTTCCGGCGTGCAGTGGCTGCCGATGCCCCCAGGGAAGGAAAACTGTCTGAAGAACTCGTGCAGGCCTACTTCGTCCTCGCTTTTTTCGGGATAAATTTCCGAGTACGTACCCTCAAGATAGCCTGGCCCTAACACACCTGGGGCGCCGTGCCCGGGACCAGCCATGAAAATCATGTCGAGATCGAATTTCTTAATCAGTCGGTTCAGGTGGATATAGATGAAAGCTAGCCCTGGGCTCGAGCCCCAATGTCCGAGCAGGCGGTTCTTGATATGGTCGGGCTTCAACGGCTCTTTTAACAAGGGATTCGCCTGGAGATAGATCATCCCGAGCGCCAAATAATTGCACGCCCGCCAGTATGCGTGGGTCTTCCTCAGTTCCTCAGAGGTCAACGGTGTTGCTTGCATCGTGGAGCGCGCTTTCCCATATGCACTCAGCGACCGCGGTGCGGATTCTTCAACTAGTACTCTCGACGTCATTTTTGAGGCTCCTTACTTTTCCACTCTGTGTCAGGCAGATCGCGATTCTTCCCAAAGCACCCTCACCACTGGTAAAGGTCGGTTTGGAAGATAGGCCGTGCGGATCTTTGCTCAGTAGTACATACGCAAGCAGGGTGCCATTCGCGAACAACGAGAAAACAAGAGCTTCCTGCACTGTGCGCGGATTCGAGTGCCCGAATGCAGGCAGCATGCCCGGAATCTGGCGCTCTCGTGATGCAAAAGGATCTGCTGAGTCCGCCTTATGTTTCTCGCGGAGACGCACTTGAGCGAACAGCCCGAGCCGGGGATCCGATGGCCACTCGAATGCATTTCCGGCAGGAGTATTGCCGATTAGAAAGGAATTGCGATGAGACGCTCGATTCTTGTCCTCGGAAAGCCGTTTTGGCTGGCCCTGGCAGTACTGCTTTGCAGCTTTGCCGGCTGGTCTCAACAGGCTCCGCTAGACCAAAGAGCGACGAGTACACTAGCTGGCCCCGAGGACACACAGGCTTCCGCCGGTGGGCAGCAAGACACTCAGCAACAAACGGGAAGCATAAGCGGCAAAGTGATTGATCAATCCGGAACTGACATTGCCGGAGCCGTAGTGACACTTAAGCGTGAAGGCCAATCTTCGGTCGAGGCAACTTCGAATGGCGATGGGCTGTTCGCGTTTACCGATGTCCCTCCAGGCCCATTCCAGCTCGCCGTTTCATCCGAGGGTCTCGCGTCGCAAGAGTTCTCCGGGACTCTGCAATCTGCGGAGCCTTTCGTCACGCCGCTGATCATGTTGGTCATTCCCACGCAGGTAACCGAGGTGGTCGTCGGGCTAACGCAGGAAGAGCTGGCAGATGTGCAAATCAAGGAGCAAGAGAAACAGCGAGTGCTCGGTATCGTCCCGAATTTCTATGTCAGCTACGAGCCTAATGCAGTTCCTCTTTCGGCGAAGCACAAATTCGAACTTGCTTGGAAATCGGCTAGCGACCCGGTCGCGCTTGCCGGAGTTGGGTTTATGGCCGGGATTGACCAGGCCGCAGACCGTTGGGGAGCGTACGGACAGGGAGCGGAAGGATACGCAAAGCGCTATGGCGCCACTTATGCCAATGTTTTCACTTCTACATTTATCGGTGGCGCGGTGATGCCTTCGCTTCTCAAACAGGATCCACGGTACTTCTACAACGGAACCGGTAGTAAGAAATCGAGGATTCTCTACGCTCTGGCGAGTTCGGTGATGTGCAAAGGGGACAATGGACGCTGGCAGCCGAACTACTCGAATGTGATTGGAAGTTTTGCTGGTGCAGGAATGCAGGCTCTCTACCTTCCCGCGAACGATCGCCGCGGATCCGGGTTTGTCGTTTCATCGGCGCTGATTAGGCTTGGTGAAACGTCTCTCGTGGGTGTCCTTCAAGAGTTCGTTTTTTCGAAGTTGACGCCGAACCGTCCGAGGCGGTCGGCATCGCAGCCCTGAGTAACCTGTAGAACAGATCGTAAAGAATCGGGAGCGCAGCTTCGATAGACACTTCGTCGCAGTTCACGACTTAATGCCAGCAAGGTTCTCGTCGTTATGCTTTCCTTGGTGTGCGTTTTGGTCTCGCCTAAGACGTTTGGAACGGAATTGAAAGCAGCTACTGCACGGGCTTTCCAGCAATATGTGGATCTCACGGAGGCGCGCATTCAGGGCGAGGTTGCGCGTCCGAGTAGGTTCCTGCAAATCGATGCGCTCCCCGAGACTCAAGAGGCCGAGGTACGTATCGTTCATTCTGAGCGACTTCCCGATCATGCGCAGGGACTTTGGCTAATTGCTGAAGATCGCTTTTGTAGTGATCTCAAGACTCTCCAAAGTCTTGCGCAACTCCCTTCTGCCATGGAAGACCCTTGCCTTGACGGCGGCGACCGAAAGACCCATTCGTAGAGCCGTCTCCTGTGTAGATAGTTCCCCAAACTCCCGTAACTCAATAACTTTCCGCACCGACGGCGTCAACTTGTGCATCGCTGCCGACAGAATTCGTGCTGCCTCCCGCCGCAAACAGCTGGATTCGGGGTCGGGACTGAGATCGGATAATTCCAGATCGCGTGAGGTTTCTTCTCGGTTGCTCGATTCGTCGATCGATACTTCACGCAGCATACGGCCGCGTCGCAGCAACATCAAAGCTTCATTGATGGCGATACGCGTTAGCCAGGTAGAGAAGGAGGATTTTCCTTTGAACCGGTGCAAGTTGACGAACGCTTTTTGGAAGGTCTGCTGGACAATGTCTTCGGCGTCTTCACGGACTCGTACGTAGCGCAGCGCAAGGGTCAGTATTCTTCGGTGGTGCCGCTCGATGAGGACTCTGAATGCCTGTTCGTCTCCATCTTTGGCGGCAGCGACAGGCACCTCGTCGGCACCTGGACCACCGGCGGAGGGAGTGGTCACGTCCCGTTTGTTGATCTCGTCGACGAAGCAGGAACCCATCTGGTTGCACCTCACCTCTCGTCTGGGTTGTCGTTTTGTGCGGTGTTTATTAGCATTCGGGCACCGCAACGGTAGCTTCACACTCAATGCTGTCCGCCGAATCGGGGGAGACTCTTTCTTTGTCGTTCGGCGGTTCTGCTCTTGATTCGCACGGCGGCCCTTTTCGCAGGTGAACCTCGGTGCCTCTGCGCTTAAACGAGACTTCATCCATCGCAAACTTCATGAGGTGGATGTCCGGGTCGTGTTCCGCCTCCATCCCCAGGCAAGCCAGAGGGTACGGAATGGCAGTGGGATCAAATCCATTTCCATGGTGTTTAACGATCAGCCAGACTCCCTTTCCTCGTTCGCATCGGCAGCGAACCTCAACTAACTTGTCGGGGTCCAGTTCATTGCCGTGGATGACTGCATTGCTTAGAGCTTCCCGAAGAGCCATTTCGACGGCGAACTCGTTGCCCACGATGCAGCGCCATACTTCTATGAATCGCATCAACTGCTCTACCGTTGGCGAGATGGCCACGATTTCACTCGGCATCCACGCTTCGAGTTCGAGCAACGAATGGCTCCTCTGTATACCGGCAAACGTTGGCTGCGAGGCCCGTTTGTTATTCGAAGGACATGCTGTATTCATGGCGGAGTATCCCCATCAGCTACGCGCCAGCCACAGGCCGTAGCGCATGGAGGCGACGAAGCTGAATGCCTTGCCGTACCGCAGTACGCGATACCACCGGACCCACTTACGAACGAACGTGAGAGTCACCGACATGCCACCTCTCCCAGCACCAACCGTTGTGCTTTCGCATGTCTATGGGCAATGAGGGTGCCAAGCCACGATCTTCGCAAGTCCTTGAGGAGATGGCGCGAGTGTCAAACAGTCCGGTGTGTGGTTGACCGCATGTGGGCACTACAGTGTTTTCGGTCAGTGGAACCGCGGGACTGATGTCTGCAAAGGCGGGAACGCAGTGGGGAGTCACATCAATGTTGCCAGCAAGGGGAAGTTGCTATCATTCCGCGAGTGGTGAGCGGTTAGACAGCTGCATCCCGGACTTGAGGGAGCATCATTTCAAGAAATGCATGCGATCCTCGCGAAGGAACTGCAGGGACGAAGGCTCCACATCCCAACAAGGAATGAACAAACTGGAAACCTGGCGAAGGTGTTCCACCTGATCGCGTCGTGCTCGCTTTTCCCACAGCGTCGTCCAGTTCCCATTAGGTTTTCGTGAGTGCCCGGAAATCGGCAGGGCATTATCTAGTGGAAACCACAAGCCGGCATCCCGGTTTTGCCGAACTCTTTCCCCACCGCTGTCTCATAAAGCAGTTAAGCACTCATATCGTCCCGGAAATGCGTCGACGTTTGGTTCTCTGATTGCTTCAAGTATTGGCGGAACGCAAATTCATCCGATAGGAGGCCCCATATGGCAACCATTATCACGCCGGTGAATATAGCAATTGATTTGGCAGCGAATGGGGCGCTTGTCGCCGCTGCCTTCACCTCACACGGATGCGCCTACTGTCTATCGCCAATCGGATCCGGACAACGATGGGTACGGGAGAAGATCTACGAACCGTCCACTGACAACGGTCCGCGCTATCGTCGCTACCACGCTGATCTTTTCGCCGACGAAGAATTAAGCTGTTGGGAAAAACGCGTGATGCAACTGGAAATTGCCCGGACGGCCCGAACTGCTCTCCGTATCATGTAAACGGAGACGGGCACCCCGCGCGTGCCTTGATGACGAATAGCGGATCATTCTGGCCGTCGAATTACGGGGGAACAGAAATCGCAGAAACCGAATTGGCGAGTGAGACATGAGCCTTTCAGAGTTCAAGGTCTCCCGTAACTGCCCAAAAATGACGGGGTTTTTCTGCAACGAATTGCCCAAATGCTTGCGTCCAGTCACTGCCTGACGGTCAGCACGGGGCATCCGGCACCGCACACGATCTCATAAGCTGTGGCCCAGGGCATGTGCGAAATTGTGCCGGCTAGAGACGCACGACGTAAGCCCAGGATGATCAGGTCTACTCTCTTGTCCAAAGCCACCTGCAAAATTTTCTCACTTGGTATTCCGAACTGCACGACAAACTCACTTTCGATTGGCGTCTCTTGGTCACGAGGCATCAACTGTTCGAGCCGCCGCACGCAAGTCATTCGCGCATTCTCCCGCATGGACGTGATTTCGGATGAGGTGTACCAGCCGGGGATTTGCGGTGCGGGAGCCGCTGGAACTACATGGAGCAGGGTCAATCTTGCCTTAGTTTGATTAGCCAGTGACACAGCTTGTGGCAGTGCACCGAGCGAAGCTTCACCGAAGTCCGTCGCAAACAAATACGTCCGAATTTCGCCCGTCAAGTCGACACGGCTCTCCCGGTATGAGTACGGGCCGACGGTCAGGACAGGACAGGTCGCGTCTCGAAAGACTTGCTCGGCGACGGAGCCCAGGACCACTTTTTCAATGCCGCGCCGGCCGTGCGTTCCGACCACGAGCAGGTCGACTTGTTTTTCAAAAATTATTGCCTGCAGTTCCTCCCAGATGCCGCCGCTGCGGATGATGAATACATGATTTAAGCCGTTCAGCGACCTATCGTGCAGCAAGTCACGCTTGAGTTGTTGCATGTCCCGGGAGGCTCCCTCACAGCCGAGCTGAAGGGCTTCCGGTCCAGCCATTAAGTAAGCGACTGGCGAAACGACGTGAGCGATGCATAGGTTCGCACCGTAATGCCGGGCGATGGTCAGAGCATGGTGAAGGGGTTTCACGGAAGCGGGCGACAGATCCGTTGCCATCAACACAGACTTCAAGCGCAGATCTAAAGCTGAACCGACGAGTGACATAGCGGCACCTCTTCCTCCGTGGTTGGCGTCCAGCGCCTATCCGGGAACACCACCGCGTCGTTGATCAGTGTGGCGGCACGATCAAGACCGATCGAAGTGCTGACGCAAAGATCGTAGAGCATCGGATCGAGCCAATCGCTCCTGTAGTATTGGCGAAGATATGCGGCTCGTTGTGCATCAATCCCCGTGAGCAGGGCTTGAACGTCGCTGTGTTCAGGCCAACGAGCCTGCAGGGCCTGGACTCGTTCCTCTATGGGCGCGTAGGCGAGAACATGGAACACGTCCGCCCGGCTCTGCAGCAAGCATTGAGCTCCACGTCCAACGACGACGCACTCTCCAGAATCCGCCGCTGCCTGGATCAGTTGCGTGGCGAGGGCGTGGACCGAGTCCTCGTCAACCTCATTTAACCAGCGAGGGGATATGTCGGGACAACAGACTGCCGGGTTAATCCCCGCATGTCGCAGACCGCGCCACCAGCGGACCGCCTGCTCGTCGAACTGAGCAGCAGTTGCGACGTCCAGGTCCGCGATACGGGCGATACGGTCTACCAAGTGATGGTCAAGGAGTTCCCACCCAAACTTCCGCGCTATTAAGGAAGCCAGTTGTGTTCCGCCACTTCCGCACTGGTGCGTAATTGTGATTACTCTGATCATGGGTTCTCCTGTTTCGGTTCCGGGTCGGAGCTTTTTCGCTCAGTCCAGTTCGCTTCTCCGCGAACCAAGTCATCGCTCTGCAATTTGCCGCGAGCACTGCGTCAAGGGACAACTTGAGCCGCAATATGCAATCCAGAATCGATGCGCGTGCTGTCGTCCTCAGAACGGCGACCATCGCCTCTAGTCGCAAGTCGGCTGCCAAATCTGGATGCGTTAGGTAATCGGCAGTAAGTGGGACTTGCGAAAAACCCAATTGCCTTGTCTCAGCGTGATTTCCGGTCGCAACTACTACATAGCGTTAGAAACACCATTCAGTACGAGATTTCCGCGACTCACATTTGCCCACTGCTCTGACCGAATGCGGGCAGCACGCCCAGAATCTGGCTCTCTCGTGATGCGACAAGACCTCCCGAACCCTCACTATGTTCTTCCCGGAAATGCACTTGAGTGCACAGTCTGAGACGGGAATTCGGGTGGTCATTCGAATGCATTGTCGACAGCAGAATTGCTGGCTATGGGGGCTTGAAATCAAGAATCAGAGGCGTGCTTCGTTGTCCGGCGAAAGTCGGGACACGATCCATGGTTGCGAGGCGCAGGGGCATGCATGAGTCGCTCGCTTGCGAATTTGGAATATGCAGTTATACGCAGTCAAACTTCACGGCCTGAACAAAGTGGGATGGACGAAGGTCCCCTCGACATTGCTGTTGCTTTGCCTCTCCGCGTGCCTGTTTGCGACGCAGTTATTTGCGGGGCAAACGTCTGTGACTATCAGTCAAGTACAAGGGAGAGCGTTCGTTCAGGATTCCACGGGCCAGTCCTATATCGCAAACGCAAAGGTGACGCTGAAGGGACCGGTAGTCATAGAAACAGAAACGGACGAGGGCGGCAAATTCGAATTTCTAGAATTGCAGCCTGGGACGTACACCATTGAAGTCGCGGCACCGGGACTATCAGCGACTCAGGTCGTGACGGTTGAGATGGGCAAGGTCGTTGAAATCTCGCTGGACTTAAAGCCCACGACAGTCCAGGATTCTGTGACAGTAACATCTGCGGCAGAAAGCCCCGCAACCTCACCTTCTCCGTCTGGAACCGTCACATCCAGCACTCTTCTGAACGCGCCGAACATTGACGACCGAACTGAGAGCGTTCTGCCGACGCTTCCCGGAGTGGTCCGCGGGCCAGACGGGCGCATCAACATGAAAGGCGCCCGGAATACGCAGAGCGGAGCGCTGGTGAACAGCGCCAACGCAACCGACCCCGCGACTGGCAGTCCAGGAATTGATGTCCCCATTGACGTCGTGGCTTCCGTTCACGTGATTTCAAACCCCTACGATCCTGAGTATGGAAAGCTGACCGGCGCAGTCTCCACATTGGACACGAAGACCGGTGATTTCGAAAAGTGGCGTTGTTCCATCCACAACTTCCTTCCCCGCGCGCGTGTTCGTGACGACACGGTGTTCGGTATTGGTGCCGCCACGCCTCGCACGACCTGCAGCGGTCCCTTGTGGGCCGATCACATCGCTTTCACGCAATCGCTCGAATACCGATTTGTGAGAACTCCCGTGAACAGCCTTCCCCCATTTCAGCGGGATACGACGCTTCAGAGCGTCAATTCCTTCACGCAGCTCGATTTCAATCTTACTCCGAAACAGACCGCGACCCTTTCTGCGTCGGTTTATCCCCAGAAGCTCCAATACCTCGGTTTGAACACATTTACGCCGCAGCCGTCCACGTCGGACTACCACCAGAGTGGATACCAAATTTACGGTCAATACCGGTACCTGACCGGAAACGAAAGCCTGTTGACTTCACAGTTCAGCTACAAGACATTCGACGTGGATATCACTCCGGCAGGCTCCGGTCCTTATCAGCTCTTGCTGGAGACGACCGAAGGCGGTTTCTTCAACTCTCAGACGCGCCGAGCTTCACGTTTCGACTGGGAGGAAATGTATCAATTTGCGCCGCGGCATTTTCTCGGAACTCACGAATGGCACGTCGGCTTGGAATACGTGCACTCCAGTTACAGCGGTCTCCAATCGTTTTCCCCGGTCGAGATCCAAGGGTCTAACGGAACTCCAATTGAGCGAATCACCTTCACAGGCGGCCGTGAGGCTTATGTATCACAGCAAGAAGTCACCTGGTTTGCGGCGGACCGCTGGACCGTATCTCCACGCTTAATTGTGGATCTTGGATTACGGTTTGACGGCGACACGGTGACAAGTTCAGCGCACGCCGCTCCGCGTCTCGGCTTCCAGCTCGCTCTGACCCGCAGCGGACGAACGATGCTGCGCGGTGGAGTCGGAGAGTTCTACGACCGTGTGCCCCTGATGATTCCAGCCTTCCAGTGGTTCCCAGACCGGACGGTGTTTGCTCTCAACCCCGCAGGCCAGGTGACCAGCTCAACCGTTTATAGCAACCAGATTATTGGAGATCTTCGCAACCCGCGGAGCACGGCTTGGAATTTGGCACTGAGCGAAAAAGTGTCCAGCGGACTGTTGCTCCAGGTAGGTTACGAGCAACGGACTACAGCTGACGATTTCGTCGTTTCTGCAGTCGGTAGGGGCGCCGGCACCGGACTGATCACGCTTTCCAACAATGGAGGTCAGTCTTACAAGGAAGTACAAGTAACCGGGCGCTATCAGATCAACAAGCACTTCTTCAATGCCTCCTATGTGCGTTCGCGCGCGTATGGAGATCTGAACGATTTCTTTCAGTTTTTCGGGAACGTTCCAAAACCAATCATTCAACCTGATGGACAAGGACGCCTGTCGTTCGATGCTCCAAACCGTTTCCTGTTTTCCGGCGAATTCCACGCTCCATGGAAGTTGATATTTGCTCCCGTGTTCGATCTGCACACCGGATTTCCGTACTCGGTACAAAACGAGTTTCGCGAATATGTAGGACCACGAAACACGCGCCGTTTTCCTCAGTTTTCTTCCTGTGACCTGCAAGTCTCGCGTCCAGTCTCGATACCAGTGGGCAGCGACAGGAGGATTAGGGCCCGAATCGGCTTCGCTGTCTTCAATCTCTTCGATCACTTTAATCCGCGCGACGTGCAGACCATTGAAGAGAGCGATCGTTTTGGAGGGTTCTTCAACAATGCCTGGCGCGAATATCGCGGGAAATTCACTGTGGAGTTCTAATTTATGAGGATTCGAACCGCCGTCATTTTACTCGGAGCATTGGGATCAACAACGATATGTCGTGCCCAGAACACCCCAATCCTCTATGCCGACGACGTCATCGCGAAGCTGACGGACCATAACAGCCAAAGAGATAAGTTGGGGGGCGGGTACAGCGGGAGCCGACACTACGTTTTTGAAAACCAGCATCTGAATAAGCGAGCCGAACTGCTTGTGAGTGTCAAGTGCGATCCTGACGGAACCAAGCACTTCGAAGTTGTTTCGGAACGGGGTTGGAGCTCCGCAAATCAGCGCGTGCTACGCAAGATGCTCGAATCCGAGACGGAAACCTCCCGGCCACAAGTGCGTCCCGCGACCAGTATCAGTCCCGAAAATTATCGCTTCCAGATGCTCGGTAGAGATTTCGTGGAATCCCGGCCCGTCTACGT
Source organism: Candidatus Acidiferrales bacterium (assembly GCA_963742325.1). GTDB lineage: Bacteria > Acidobacteriota > Terriglobia > Acidiferrales > UBA7541 > Acidiferrum. Next base: position 81,795 of record CAVULB010000004.1, read on the forward strand.
CATCCAAGTTCTGCCGAAGCGCGAGGACAAATATCTGTTCGACGGCCGTATCTGGGTTGACGCCGAGGATTTCGCCCTCGTTCGCGCCGAAGGTAAACCAGCAAAGAATCCCTCCTTCTGGACACGCAGCATTCATTTCGTGCAGCAGTATCAGAAGTCCGGAAGCTATTGGTTTCCCTTGTCGACGGAAAGCGTGACCGAGGCGCGCATTGTCGGAAAAACCGAAGTCACGATCAGCTACTTCGATTATCAACCGAATTCCGCTGCCGAGCTGAGGGTATCGGACATGGCTCAGATCGATTCAATTGAGGGAAATCATGCTCACTAGTAACACTGCTGTCATTCTTGCTGCCGGGCTGGGAAGCCGGCTGAATAGCGTTTCCGGCTTTCTTCCTAAGCCACTCGTGCGATTTGAAGGCATTCCTCTCATTGAGCACGTCATGTCGGGGGCACAGCAAGCCGGAATTGAGCAGTTCGTGATCGTTATCGGGCACCAGGGCAATATGGTCCGTCGGTGGTTCGCTGAGAGTCGGCTGCGAAGCACACGTGTGACCTGGGTAGAAAATCCCGATTACCACAAAAAGAATGGGATCTCGTTACTGAAAGCCAGACATACCGTTGACCGCCCATTTCTACTTCTGATGTCAGACCACATTTTTGAGCCGCACACGGCTGCCTGTCTGCTTCGCCAGCGATTGGAGAAACACGAGGCTATTCTTGCAGTGGATCACAAGTTGGATTGCATCTTTGATATGGACGATGCCACCAAAGTCGTACGCGTGGGTGATTACGTCATCAGTATCGGGAAGAGCCTTAAGCGCTATGATGCTGTCGACACCGGAATGTTTCTGTGCAGTCCAGCCGTGTTCGATGCCCTCAAAGCCGTCATAGAGGACGGCAACTGCTCTCTGTCGGACGGCATGCAGCACATGGCCTCGAATAGAAAGCTACGAGCCTACGATATCGGAGATGCGATCTGGCAGGATATCGATACGCCCGAAATGCTCGACTTCGCGCAGGTACAATTGTCCCCGCACTACTCAAATTTGCCGCGGGTGGAAGAGGTGGCCGGTGTCTAGATCACATCCAGACCCACGCATTGCCTGGCGGTATGTCTTTGGCGCGACAGGTGCCGCGCTGTTGGTCTCCTTAGTTGTTCACGCAGGCCCACGGGCGTTGTTGGAGAACGTGAGGTTGGTCGGGTGGGGGCTGGTGTTAGTGATCGGGTTGGGTGGGTTGTCGCACGTCGTTAAGGCCTGGGCTTGGCGCCTGACTCTTCCGAGCGAAGCGCACTGTCCGTTCTCGCGCATGTTCGGATTGCGACTGGTATCGGAGGCCATCGGTCAACTCGGCCTTCCAGGTGTGGTCGCTGGCGAGGCAACGCGAGTCACTTTGCTTGGGTCCGAGATACCTCTTGCTAGCAGGATCTTGTCCGTAACCCTTGACCGGGGTTTGTTCATCGCGTGTGGCGCTATCGTCACGGTCTTCGGAATTACGGCAGGTCTTCTGTTGCTCTCGCTTTCAAACGCGTTGCGCATCTATACGGCGCTGTTCGCGATTAGTTTCTTGGGCATTGTGTTTGCAGTGGCATTGGCGGTGAGAAAAGGATGGCCGCTGCTTTCAGGGCCGGCACGTGCGCTGGGTAGCGTGCCATGGGTCGGACGATGGGTCCAACGTAAGGAATCGTTGATCGGCTCCGTCGAAGAACGGCTCCTGCAATTCCATCGCGAAAGGCCGTCTGCATTTTGGGGGAGTGTAACTCTGAATTTCGCCTGCCACGGTCTAGCGATCACCGAGGTCTACCTAATCTTGTTGCTCATGGGGAAACACCTCGCCTGGACGGGAGCATTGATTCTCGAATCTTTAACAAAACTCATCAATCTGGCTGGGTCGCTCACTCCCGGGAATGTTGGAATTTACGAGGGTGGCACGATGGTGATCGCCGGCTTCTTTGGGCTGAGCGGCACCGTCGGACTGACTCTGGGGTTGTGCCGACGACTGCGCGGGATCTTCTGGGCCCTATGCGGAGTTCTCTCCTTCCTTGTTGCCTCGCGAACTGTTGGCGATCGCGACGAGAGTGGCAGCTCTGGTTCGTCGAGCGAAAAGAGACACTTGCCTGCCGACGAATCACAGTCGCAAACGAGCTGCGAATCCCCCAGAACGACTGCCGCCATCATATTTATTAGCGACTACCACGATGTGCGAGGATTCACGCCGGAACTTGCACACGTGGGAACGCTTCCAATCGCCCTCCGTGCAATCCTCCAAGCACAGAGTGCTAATGTGAGCCGCATCATCGTGGCTGCAAATCGAATGGCTGGCAAGGTAATCCGGCGCGAGTTGCTACGGACTAGGCGCCTCCCTGAAATCGTGGAATGGTTCGAAATGGATCGTGGGCCTCGCTCGTTACCTCGGCTGATTGCCGAAGTCGCGGCAAACACAGATCGCATTTTTCTTTTGCTGGGAGGCACGACGTGGCACCCCCGTCTGTACCAGGTGATTAACGAATGGGGTGGACAGGGCGAAGCATTAGTACTCACGACGGGTGGTCAGTTGCTGGGTATCGCTGCACTCTCTCGTCAGGGAGCCCTGGACATTGCCAGAGACTGCCCTTCATACGTTGAGACTCCTCTTGAATTCTATGCTTGGTTCAAACCGAGACATTCTGTCGTCTTCAAGGAGGTTGCAGCTGAGTTGTGGCAGGCCGTCAGTGCTCCTCGTGACCGGCTGATTGCGGAACGAAAACTTGACGAATGGTTGGTGAAGCCAACGGACGGGCTGTTCGCCCGAATGAATCGCCGGATCTCCATTCCGATCAGCCGTCAGCTCATCAAATTTCCAATTACTCCGAACATGGTGACCTTGTTCACGCTTGCTGTTAGTTTTGTTGCCGGAGTGTTTTTCGCTCTGGGTGGCTACTGGAACATGGTGATTGGTGCGCTTTTGTCTGTTTGGGCAAGCATTCTCGATGGATGTGACGGCGAGACTGCTCGTCTCAAGTTACAAGTAAGCAAATTCGGATGTTGGCTGGAGACTATCTGCGACTACCTGTATTACCTCTTCATCTTTGTGGGAATGAGCATTGGGTTGACTCGAAGCCGTGGAACAGAAACTTATCTCGTCTGGGGCGGCGCGTTGATCATTGGAGCGGTGACCAGCTTTCTGGTGGTCGGCTCTGCGCGGCATCGGTTTGCATCCAGCCATCCCGAGAAGTTCCTGGATTTGTGGCAGAAGAAAGCGGATAAACAGAAAGGCAACCCCTTGATGTATATTGCGCGTCAGACGGAGTTTATTATCCGTCGCTGTTTTCTCCCTTATGCTCTGCTGGCGTTCGCAGTTCTGAACATCATGGACATTGCCTTCATTGCAAGCGCGATCGGAGCCAATCTCGTCTGGATTTTTGCATTGTACTCGTACCGAGTCATTTCTAAGCCTTCATCTGTCTTATCCTCGCCTGCTGCAAGAAACCGAGGACATCAATCCGTCGGCGGCACAGTTCTGACGTGTGAACATGGAGCCGATTGAAACAGGTCCATTCATCTCTTCCGAATTAACGGAATGCCTGACCACGCTTCGCGTCGTCAGTTGGAATATCGCGCGCGGGGCAAAACTTGACGCTATCATCGAATTTCTTCTCGGCGCCGATGCGGATATTATCTTTCTCCAGGAGGCCGACAGGAATGCACGACGGACCAGCTATCGAAACGTTGCCAGAGAAATCGCCCAAAACCTGAAAGTGAATTACGTCTTTGGTTGCGAATTTGAAGAACTGGCGCAAGGCTCGCGTGCATCGCCTGCCTACCATGGACAAGCCACCCTCTCGCGCTGGCCACTGTCCGATAGCTCGATCTTGCGCTTCCGCAGCCAATCGAATTTCTGGCAACCGCGCTGGTTCATTCCCAGCCTCTGGCCTCTGCAGAGGAGACGCGGAGGCCGGATGGCACTGTTAAACAATGCACTCATCCCCGGCAGAAGCGTGGCCACCTACAATCTGCATTGTGAAAGCAAGGGCAGCGACAGCCTTCGTTATTGCCAGCTAGACGAGTTTCTGCAGCATACGAACAGCTATAGTCTCGACGTGCCGGTGGTCGCGGCAGGCGATTTTAACTTCGACCTTTCTCATGGTGAGGCTGCCGCGGCTCTTGCCAAAGTAGGATTTATCAATCCATTCGCGACGTTACATGAAGCCACGACCATCTCGCATGCGCTCTCGGCACGTGATCACACCATCGACTGGATTCTGCTGCGGGGACCATTAACAGCAACAAACGCTCAAGTTCACAGTTCAGTTGTGGCGTCCGACCATTACCCATTGTCGCTTACGGTGGGTTTCTCGTGAGGGCACTGCATCTCGGCGGCGCGGCTGGAAAAACCGAAACACTCATTGTGAATAGGACACCACAATGCTGACTGTGTCGACGATCGCCAGAACCAATCCAATTCCAAAGAGCACACACACCCACAAAACTTGATCCATGCCGTCAGCCTGCAAGTAAGAACTCATTGGGTACACGATGGCTAACAGGTTGATCAATCCCAGCACCAGCCAGAAGTTCTCCCTGGATTTCTGTTTTTTCACTGTGCACCTCGACTTTGCTGTAGCGATTCCGCCACACATAGTGCAGCCCGTTTGCCAATCCGGGCTTTACCTAAGTCCCAGCGCCATTTGTACTTAATGCGCTTTGCTGAGCGTCGTTAGTGCCCTCGCCAGGGCACTGCCACAATGCGGGCACAGTCCGGAGGCTCATAGCTCCTCAGGTTCTTGCATGACAAGGACTTGCTCTTCTGCAACCTTGGTGAGTAACCTGCGAAGTAAAAGGGTCAGGAAGACTTTTGCGAGCAACGGGTCTCAATACTGCGCGGCTTCTATGGAGGAGCGTTTTATGGCTCCCGTTCCGATTTTGCGTATTGACGCCGATGTTCACGGTGAGTCGATGGTTTTGCCGCGTCCACGAACTGCTGAAACTCGGCACAAGCACTTGCCCCGATTGAAGGAACGGTGCGATGGCGAACTGGTACGCAAGATGTGCAATTCTGTAGTGGGGTGTCGCGTTTCGCACAAGGAAATCGTCGTCATGCATGACAGGATGCGTTCCACCAGCCCACGCAAGAAATCACTGGCCGTTGTTGCGCTCACCTGGTTGGTTTTGTGTTTCCGGACGTCCGGCTCGGAACTGAAACCGGCTACTGCCCAAGCCTTCGAAGAGTATGTGAAAACCGCAGAGACACGGATGCAGAATGAGGTCAACGATCCTGGGCACTTCCTCCAGATCGACGGGCTTCCCGATGCGCAGAAAGCAGCAGTGATACTGCGACTACGAAGTGGCGAGGTGGTCCTCCAGCCGATAACCACAACTGAACACGAAACTCCCGTGCAAGTTCCCGGTGGACTTGTTCATCACTGGTTCGCGATTGCCTTTATCCCTGGCGTAACCGCGCGCCAGGTTCTCCAGTTGTCGCAGGACTATTCGAGGTACGGCGAGTTATACAAACCGGACGTGCAGTATGCAAAGATCCTCAACCGTGACGGGGACCATTTTCGGGTCACCTATCGTTTCTACCGGCACACAATTGTTTCCGTCGTCTACGACACGGAGTTCGAAATCGACTATTGCATACCGGACAGCTCGAGGAACTACAGCTTGGCACGTTCAATTCGAATAGCCGAATTACAGGACCCGGGGAAGCCGAGTGAAAGAGAGTATCCGGTTGGCAAGGACCACGGCTACATGTGGCGCCTCAACCTCGATTCGCGCTGGATCGAGCGCGATGGAGGCGTGTACCTGCAAGTTGAATTTCTGGCCCTGAGCCGCAGGGTTCCTGCCGTTTTCGCGTGGCTTGTTAATCCCTACATGCGCTCCATCCCCCGGGAATATCTGACACGGTATATGGATGCAACCAGAACAGCACTTTCAGGTCAGTGATGCGGACAGCGGCACGTGCCGCCGCAACGCCAGTTGACAAATCGCTGAGGAATGTCAGCAGGGAGAATCCCATAAACATTAGGCCGAATTACGGCCGCAGCAAAGGGAATCATGACACTGGAGGTCGCCGTGGTTGGCTTGAAATAACTGCAGAGCGGCGAGGACCGAATCCGCCAGCGGTTGGTGCGCCAAGCTGATGCTTTTCCGCCTTGAATCGCAACTCCGAGAATAGTTCGGCTTCTCCTAGACTGAATCGTTGGGCTTGTTAGCTTTGTTCTACTGCCGAGTGTAAAATAGCGGTAAGTGTGAGGGTGGTATGTTCTTTCCATCCAAGTTCGCGCACCCTGGGACTTTTCCTCTGACGGCGTTCCTGATCTGTGTCGCACTCCTCTTCATCCTTGCGGGTTGTAACGCCTGCTTCAGTGGTGACATCAACCCGCCGAATAATTCGCCCACTATGGACAAAGGCAATTTGTTACCTGCCTGCTTGCCGCTGCCTCCTCCCTCCATCGCGGTCAAAGCCGCCGTGCGCTTCACTCCAGCGTGTGCTGGTTGTTCTGCTGCGCTCCAGGTAACACACGTGCACCTTCTCCTTAGCGGGATAGAACTGCAAGCGGGCGCGGCCGCTGCTGAAAACTCCTCCGAGTGGCGGGAACTTGCTCCGGATTGGGTTGGGCGGCCGCAGTGGGTCGATCTTCTCGAACCTTCCGCTTCAAGTGATGTGGCAGTCCCGCTGAACGTGACAGGCCAGATTCCCGCCGGAACCTACTACCAGTTGCGCCTGCATCTCGCTCAACCATCGTCGCAGCATGTCGAAGAGCTCAGTGGGGAGAGTCACTGTTCTATAGCTGGTGCGAGCTGCGTGGTCACGGCTGACGGCAGCTTGCACTCACTGCAAACAGTCGACGGCCATGCGTACATAGATGTGGAAGGAACGTTTCCAATTGACTTGCGCGCGGATCAGTCCAATCAGTTGCGCATCGAGCTCCGTCCCGAATGGGCGCTGCACCTTCTGCCCACCGGAGTTCTCGACAACATGCCGCTGCTGCGTGGTCACGTCGTCATCGAATCTTCTTCTGCAACGGACTCATTCTAGCTGTAGATGCAAGTCCACGAAGAGGGACAGCTTGCGGGCTAGTTTTCGAGTTGGAGAGAGTCGTTTCATGCGGCACTGATCCGCGGTGGAGATCAGACGACCCTTTGTCCAGTTTGGTGCTAAGTTCCAGATTCGCGACCAACATCGACATCGTTTCAACGGCGGCGTGGTCTGCACGGTGCCCGGCTCTGCTACTCGCTCGGCGTTTCGACGGGGTACGGCGCGGCGTTGCTTCCGTTCGGCTCGGTCACGTCAACGTCATCGTCAGTTACGTCAATCCACATTCCGGCGGCGAGTGCGGCGCGTATCTCTTCGGTTGTGTTGTTTGGGTTCACTGGAAAGCGTAGCACGAGCGACCATGAGTGCCAATGGTACTTTCAGAGATAACGCCACTGAGTGCGGGGGAAGAAGAAGCGTACAGAACATCCGACGGGACGTGCCCAAAAACCGACTGGTGTATCCGTGCAGGTCACGCACGTGACGCGATGGCCGTTCTTGTGAACGAGAACTATCAGTGCATGTTCCATGTCAGTCGCCGTTATTGATGCGCTTGCGAAGGTCTTCTTGACTGCTCACGCCCAGATACTTCTGCGTAATCTCGAGGTTCTTGTGACCGAGTAGAACCTGAATGTCGCGCACGCGCAAGCCGTCCGACTCCCAACGAGTCGCACATGTTTTCCGAAACCTGTGCAAGATGAAGTGCTCGCAGACCGGGTGCGTCTTGCATGACACTTCGACTTGCTTCTTGCCGTTGTACTCGCCGACCGTAATCGTGGAGCGACAGTGCCCACAGTTCAGGTCCGCTTGGAGCGCAATCTTCTTCAGCCTGCGCAACATGTGACCGTCCGGCTTTCCTTGCTTGTTAGGAAACAACCAACGACAATCACCGTTCTGCTTCTGGTAGGCTTTCAGTTCGCTCACAAAGTCATCACGCAGAGGTATCACGCGGCTCTCGTGGTTCTTCGGCGTGAAGTGTACGTCTTCTTTCTTGCGAACGGTGTACGTCTTGTGCGTGAAGTCAATGTCCTTCCACGATGCGAATTGCACTTCCTGCTCGCGGCATCCTGTCCGCAGGAAGAAACGATAGCGGATGCGGTCGGCATCGTCGGTCATTGCAGCGAAGAGCGCGTCTAACTCTTCCTGCGTGTACGGCGTCGGCGGCTCTTCCTCAACGGTCGGTTTCTGCGTTGACTTGAGTCGCGGCTTGAGATTGTTCGCGCCCAAGAACTGAGCGACAACGGTTGTGCGCGTGTCAATCGTCTTGCCCGCGAGTCCACGCTCGCGCAAACAGCGCATGTGATGCTTCAGCGTCTCTTCCGTAATCTCATCAAGGAAGCGGATGCGCTTCTCTTTCGCGGCGTCTTCAAACTCGCTCAGCGAGCGGCGGTACTGACTGACCGTCTTGCGTGACCTGCCCGCGAGTTTTGTATCCTCAATGAACTTCGCCACGGCGTCCTTCAACGGTCGGCGGTTGATGTTCGCCAAGTCCTGAGACTCGGCAACGATGATTCCTTGCGCGGTCGCCTGCAAACTGACACCGACCTTGGCGGCGGTAGCCTTCGCATCGGCGAAGGTCTGCGCATTCAGGTTCTGCCAGTATTGCTTGCCGTTTTCGGACCTACGAATGTAGAACGGCGGTTCAAGATTGCCCGTTTTCTTGCCCGGACCTTCCTTAACTACCCTGTACCGCCAACCCTTCGCAGTCTTCTCACGGTTGTATACCGTTTGCATGGATGCTCCCGCTAATACGCGAAAACAGTATCACGGCAGCAGCACGGGCACAATGGTACGGAAAAACAGGCGCTTTTATTGTGTTTTTGAAGGTTCTGTTTTACTGGCGGAGAGGGGGGGATTCGAACCCCCGGTACAGGTTTTAGCCCGTACAACGGTTTAGCAAACCGCCGCCTTCAGCCTCTCGGCCACCTCTCCGGCGTTTTGTTTCAATAGTTTACCATCAAACGGCAAAAAGCTGCTGGCCTTTTGCTGGCCTCGACGTAGTTCCTCCAAGGTTGCTTGCATCCGTTGCATCGCTTCCAGCACTGCTGGATCGAACACCTTGATGTAGCGCTCCTTGGTTACGTGTGGCTTGGCGTGGCGCAAAACGCGCTGGACGACTTTGTCGTCAGCACCCAATGCATACAGGTTCGAGGCGATACCACGCCGAAACCCGTGCCACCCATACCACGGCAGCCCGATCGCTTCGATTGCTGGTCGAATCACCTTCTGCGCAAGCTTGTCCATTGCCATCGGACGTCCATCGCCGGAGTGAAATATCACTCCCGACTTTGGGTTATGCATGCTCATGCGGTAGTCGTCCAGAATCGTTGCCAATGCAGGAATCACCGGAACGGAATTTCTGCTCGCGCGGGTCTTTGGTCGGTTGACAACCGACTTCCAGATCGACCGGCAGACCGTCATTTCTGCCCCGTTGTAGTCGTGCCATTCCACTCCCCGCAGTTCACCTTCGCGCAACCCAACAAACGATGCTGTGGCGACGGCAGCCTTCGGTAGCAGGGGCAGGACATCCAGAATCTGAAGAATCTGGCTCAGGTTGTAAGCGAACGTTTCCTTCGCTTCACGCGCCTTGCTCGGAAGCAAAGCGCCTTGAACCGGATTCGCACCGTCGAATGCACCTTCATTTTTCGCAAAAGTGAAGATGCCGCTCAGCACCGACTTAATGTGCTGGAGCGTGTTTTTCGCTAGGTCATGGTCTGCGGCAATGGCCCGCAGCATCCTACCGACGTGAACGGTACGAACGTCGCGCACGCGCAATTTTCCAATTCGTGCGGACATGTGATTCTCCCAGATCTCCCGGTAACCCTTACTGGTGCTGGCTCGGCGTTCCGCTTCCACCCAAGGCAGGTAGCAACGCTCAACGAATTCCGCAAGGGTCATGCCCGAATCAGGGTCACATCGATCGTGATTGATTCTTTGCATGAAGCTGATACGAAGCGCCTCGATATGAGCGGCAGTTGGAAAAGAATCCAAACCGCCCAGACGTTTGGCCCGCCTGCAAAGCTTCGCCGAACCGTCCTTCTGCCGGACAGATTCGCGATATCGCACAAACCAGGCACCATTATCCTGGTACAAACAGCCCTTCTGATAACGAACAGGTCTAGTCAAAGTTCCCTCCTTGACCATACCCTGTCCGTGCTCACCAACTGGCGGCTCAGCCAATCGCTCAGCTCAACGCTGCCCCAACTGAAACGAATGTACCGTCCCAGCCGGTAGTGGGGAATCGGATCGCTAGTGCGCTTTTGGTTTGCCCGCGAGCGTATCCAACTTTCCGGCACGCTTAGCCGTTTCGCCAGCTCGATCGAGTCTATCACTTCCAGTTCGTCTTGCTTCATAGGTGATCCCAAAAACGATCCTGCAAGTTCGCTTTCGGCAAGACATGCAGAAGACGCATCCGTCGCGAGCTGTCGTGGCTCTTTCTTGACGGCGATGTGGGGATGAACCTCACGGAACTCATGCGAATCCTTCGTGACTGCCAAATCCTTCGAGTGCGCCCGCATCATACTATACGTACAGCACCATGAAAAGTGTTTTCGACAGAAATGTGGCTGCCGGCCGTCGGGTGTGTTCCGCCGGGTTCGGACCAAGCCGAACTGGTCTTTCGTCAGTCCTCGCCTAGCATCTTCCTAAGCGTCTCCCTGTTTTTGTTCGAGATCTCCTCCGCTGCAGCTCGGACTAGTTTTTCATATCTCAATCTGGCGCGAACACGGGCCGCAGGGAGTGCATCTTCCGGGGGCTCGACAACGCAGGTAATGACGTATTTCAGTAGCACATCGATGAGGGCAACCTGTGCCTGGGCAAGCGTGTGAAGGCTCTGGCCCTGCTTCGCCATGTTGGCGAGCGTGGCTGCCACCCGGGCCTCAAATTGTGTCGCCGCTTCATCGTTATCGCCCCTTCGGATCTCGTTTTCGCAGGCGGCGAGAATGAATGCCTGTTCGGATCGAAAACCCCTATTTTTAGAGGCTTCTCGCACCTTCTCTCGGAATTCTTTACTCGGAAACAGGAGACTTCGTTCCGTTCTTGGCTTCGTGGCCATGTATTTCCTCCATTTCACGGTCTTGTAATGTCGAAAAGCGTGGATCGATTAGCGGTGGCACATTTGTGGCACATCTCAAGCAAAAGTCGCCACATCCTTTCTTTCTGAAAACCAAGAAGTTGCCTCCAAAAACGCGGGCCCCGTCGCCACATTCCTTTATGTTCCAATACGTGTGTTTTCGCCGATGATCCGTCAGCAGTCCCTGCACTGCGCTCCTATTCCTGATGAAAGAGTGTTGACTTCTGTTGACAACTGATGACTTTTGTCGATTTCTGCCAACTTTGGTTGATTTTCGGGCGATATTTGTCGACTTCTGTTGATTTCTGCCGACGCAGCGGAGCCCCTTGCTTTATACCGAAATACCATACTGCTATATGTATAGCAGCATCAGAACACATGTCAAATGGAACATTTCCGCCAGTGCCTGAACAGACTAGCCGCCACTCCATCCCGGAGAAAAGCTGCGCTTATTCGATCTCTTCTTCCGGGGATCGGGGCGGCGCTGAGGTGCGGTCATTGTTTTAAAGAGATTTGGGTAGCGCTGGAAGGAGAAGGGCTACAGATGAGCTACCGCGTTTTTCACAAGACCGTCTCACGCAGCAGAAACGCAAAGAAGCCAACCGCCACCAGCATCTGGGGAAAACTGGATAAACCTCTCGAGGCGCAAGCGCGGCAGGGAACAAAAGTGGAGGCAGTTGAAGAGCGGGACCCACTTGCGAATCTAAGACGACTTGAACCAGAAGCTAGGCCTGGCTTCCACTGGCGGGGTATACGGAATGTGAAAACGCCGGTGCAAGGGACTGAGGATTCGAATGACAAGAACAATCGGTAAACCTCGCTGATGTTTTCAATACTTGGGGGAAAGAAGTCGGGGATGGTTGCGGGATCGACGCCGGGAATCTTTCTCCTCGGAAGCGGCGGGACGGGAGTGCGCTTGTAACGTTCATTCCATTTGGCCCAGGAGTTTCGGTCGAAAATCCCGGGTGCGGGGTCATCCAGTGTTCCGAATGTGTTTTTGCATCAAGACGCGCAGTTTGAGCAGATCACGATTTGACATGCGCACACTCCCGCGAAATTAATGGGGTGGGTTGAACGAGCGGCGAGGGTGGTGTATATATCTGCATGTACGGGCTGTGACGTTAATTTAGTTGCGGCAATCCTATCCTGAAGACAGCAGGGAATCGTGCCCAAGCGGCGAAGCGCTCATTTCGGAGTCTACAATGTCCGGCTCTTGAGTTCTCTCGACAAACTCCTGCGGGACAAACCGAGATTTATGGGAGAACTGTCGACTTCGGTCAATGACGCGCTTCTAGCGGTCGATCTGAATACGGTCGAGCTTGTGACTCTTCAATCCAGACAGAAACAAACCGGGAGAGAAACGCAAGTCGTCATCTTGAATCGACTTCGCAAGCGCATTCATCAAGTTGCCAAAAAGCGGAATTGTTCGATGAATCAGCTCGTCAATAGCGCTCTGCTGGCTTTTTACTCAAAGGGCGGAGAAACGAAACTCAAAAAATCAACCAAGGGCCGCGGATCGTCTTTGCGTTCGTACGACACAATGTCGGACTCGGAGCGTCGGGAGCTTCATCAGATGCTTGCGGAGGTTTCGACAATGCAATCCGTTCCGTTCGAGGCGGAAGAGCCGAACGGATCATATTACGAATACGATCGGAACCTGAAAGCGACAGTGAAGGTAACCCCTGACGGAGAGCGAACCCCCGTTGAGAAATTAGAGACGAGCTTTGGGAAGACTCCGCGCAAAATTGCACACGAGGAAATCGCATCCTGAGCCAGCAAAAGCCAGCTCTGTTCATAATCGCGGGACCGGTGGGCGCCGGTAAAACAACTTTCTATGAAGCCTACTTGAAAGAGGCATTCCCCACACTCGTTCCCGCGCTGAGACACCAGCAACAACCATTTCTTGAGGAGCGGCGTTCTTTTGCTGTTGAGGACATTCGTGTGGACACGCAACTGCTCGACCAGGCCAAAGCAGCAGGGTATTCGACGAAGGTTCTTTTCATTTCGACAGAAGACGCAGATTTGAATGTGGGCCGCGTAATGGTGCGCATGAGTCGCGGAGGACAGGCCGTGCCCGTGTCCAGCGTGATTGACTCGTATCGCGAATCAACGGCGAATCTCTCCGAAGTCCCCAAACATGCCGATGAATTGCTCGTGTACGACAACACAGCGCATCGTCGCGGCTTCCGCGTAGTGGCACAATTCGTAAGCGGCAAGTTGAGTAAAACCACACAGACGATACCCGACTGGGCAACTAAAGTGTTCGGCAAGGAACTACAACCCTCAGAGCAACACGAGAAGTCCGGACGAGGACGCTAACTTTTCTATCCCCTTTATTCATTATGTGCCCTGGGCCCCGACTCGCTCTTTACCTGCTCGGGACCAGGCATCCGGGCTGTAGCAAGCTAGGACGGTCGGGGAAGCACCGACGATCATGCAGAATGACGCCATAGAGTTGACGGTGCGATCATTGAGCTAATTTCTGGAGTGTGCTCAGCAAGGGTGGACCCTTCAGTAGTGGATAAAATGCTCGGAGTGTGTATATACTTTCCGAGAGGATTATCCATCATGGCGATTGTTTCAAGGGCCGTGAATTCAGCACGCAAGGCTTTCAACAAGCGTGGGGGTATGCTCCGGACGATGGACGCGCTACGTCTGGGTATCCATCCTCGTACACTTTACAAGCTCCGTGACCAGGGGGAGCTTGAACGTGTTGGCCGGGGACTGTACCGCCTCTCCACTGCACCACATCTGACTAATCCAGACTGGGTCACAGTGGCGATTCGTGCCCCCAATGCAGTAGTGTGCCTGATATCCGCGCTGGCTCATCATGGTCTGACAACACAGGTTCCCCACACTATTGATCTTGCCATACCCAGCCATGGGCAGATACCAAAGCTGGATGCTCTTCCCATCCGAGTGTTCTGGTACTCCGAGCCGGCTTTCAGCGCAGGAGTTGAGCTAGTTCGAACCGATGAGGTTTCCGTCCGAGTCTACTCAGCTGCGAAGACGGTGGCCGACTGTTTCAAGTACCGCAATAAGATTGGCCTGGATATCGCGGTTGAAGCCCTGCGGCGATTTCGGGAACTGAAGAAAAAGTCGGACTTTCGGGAACTCGTGCGCTACGCGCGCATTTGCCGTGTGGAGAGGATCATGCGCCCCTATCTTGAGGCTACGCTGTGAGTAAACGAGATATCGGGGCTTCCGTGCGTCAGCGCTTGCTAAATCAAGCACACAAACAGGGGAGGCCTTTTCAGGAGCTTCTCCAATACTTTGTCATGGAACGGTTCCTGTACCGATTGTCGAAATCACAGTTCCGTGACTCGTTCATTCTGAAGGGTGCTCTTTTGCTGACTGCTTGGAGGGCGCCACAGTCGAGACCGACGATGGACATCGATCTAATGGGTCGGGCCGACAACGATCTTGAACACATACGGTCAATTATTGAGGAGATTTGCGGTCTCGCGGTGCAAGAGGATGGAGCCGAGTTCAAGAAAGAGACCGTTGAAATCCAGAGAATCAAAGAAGATGCAGAGTACGAAGGAGCACGGGTTCGCCTAACCGCTACGGTGTCAAAGGCGAGGCTAGTTGTACAAATCGACATCGGATTTGGTGACTCGATCATCCCTCGCCCGACTGAGATTGAATATCCGGTTCTGCTTGAATTTCCTGTCCCGAAATTGCTTGCGTATCCCAGAGAGACAGTTGTTGCAGAAAAACTGGAGGCGATCACTGTTCTCGGAGTTCTGAACAGCCGGATGAAGGACTATTTCGATCTCATGTTGCTGTCACAGCTATACGAGTTCGATGGTGCCATCCTGCATCGAGCAGTGAGAGCTACGTTCAACCGACGTTCCACGGAAGTCGAGCCGCTGCCCATTGGTCTTACGGATGACTTTGCGTTGGTGCCAGGAAAGGCTGCGCAATGGAAACTGTTACGAAACTCTGTTGACCGTCTAAAAATAAATGAGAAGATGGCCTCGTGAAAGCGAGGGCATCTTTTTTATGGGCTATGTGCAGGGCGAAGGCCGGACCCAAGCAACCCTCTTTCCGGTCACATTGGAAGAGTTGATTCCGGACGATCACGTGTGCCGGGTCATCGATGCATTTGTCGATCGGTTGGACATGGCGCGCTTGGGATTTGAGCGCGCCGAGGCGGCAGAGACTGGGCGGCCTGGCTATGATCCGCGCGATCTGCTGAAACTCTATCTGTACGGCTATTTGCAGCAGATCCGTTCCTCGCGGCGGCTGGAGTCGGAGTGCCGACGGAACATCGAGTTGATGTGGTTGCTGGGACGGCTGGCGCCAGACCACAAGACGATTGCCGAGTTCCGGCGAATGCATCGCGAAGGCGTAACCGCTGCGGGTGCCGAGTTGGTTCGGCTGGCGCGCTCGGTAGGCTTGGTGAAAGGCGAGTGGGTCGCCATTGACGGTTCGAAGTTCCAAGCTGTCAGCAGCGTAAAAAGTGTGCGCGAGCGTGAGGCGCTGGAGCGCTACCTGGAACAGTTGGAGCAGAGCGATGAGCAAGACGAGGTGGTCATCGATTCCAGTGCTGTGACCAGTGCGCTGGAAAAATTGCACCGGCACCCGGAGCCGGAAGTTGCCTTCATGCGCACCAATCAAGGCTTTCTTCCTGCCTACAACGTGCAAACTGCCGTCGATGCCGAACACGCGTTGATCGTGGCGCAGCAAGTGACTGTTCAGGCCGGCGACAACGGCAGCCTGCAACCGATGGCGGAAGCCGCGCAGGCTGCGACGAGCGGGCCTGCGCAGCCGATCAACGTGGTTGCCGATGCGGGCTACTCGAATGGAGCGCAGGCCGAAGCCTGCGAGGCTAAGGGTATCTTGCCGCATGTGCCTGCCAACCGTGGCGTGAACAGTCGCGGAGATGGCACGCTGTTTGACCGCACGGAATTTACTTACCAACCTGAGAGCGACACGTTTCTTTGCCCGGCCGGGCAGATTCTCGCCCGCAAACAACTAATGAGGAAAGATCGTACCGTGCTCTATGCAGCACAACCCGAAGTCTGCGGAGCCTGCCCTCTGAAATCGCGATGCACAGTGTCGCCGCGACGGATCGTTACCCGTCACCTGCACGAAGAAGCGTTACAGCGCATGCAACAACGGGCCACGCCGGAGGCGATGCGGCTGCGACGAGCTACCGCGGAACATCCATTTGCCAATTTGAAATACCGCATCTTCGGACATCCACGCTTCCTGCTGCGTGGACTGCGGGGAGCGCAAACAGAAATCAGCTTGGCCGTAGCCGCCTACAATCTAAAGCGCATGCTGAACATTCTCGGCGGACGCAAGCTGCATTTAGCCCTGCAGGCCACCTGATACTGCTCCCACCGACGATGACGTGAATTTGCCTTCCCAAAACAAAAAGAGCGATGTCCCCGTGCTCGGAACATCGATCTAGTCTCTTTTATCGCCCTCGTTTCGTAACAGTCTGCAATGGAAGGCATTTCTTCGCAGGAGCAGATTCGGAACGGACTACGCAAATCTAGATGGCGTCATAAGGATAGTGCGGGGTTTTGCTGGACCCGTATTGGCAGCGGCTGTAACCGAAGACGGATTTCAGTCTCACTGGAGGCCTGGTGGGCCGTGGGTAACTTAGGACGCGAAGTAGGTATGGGATCGACTGGCCACCCCCGATAGAGACAGGCCGAAGATTCAGGGAAGGGTTGGTGGGTCGAAGAGCCCACGGCCTATACTCCAGGTTTTAACTCGGGATGCGTCTGCCTCGTGAGCAGGTGGTTTGCTGACGACTATTTTAGGCGATGTGAAGGCCGTGGGGCGAAAGCACTACCCTGAAGCCGGAGAGAAATTGCCCAGATTTGTACGCGCCGGTCGAGTTGAAAAAACATCGCCGCACCTTTCGCAGACAGGACCTTACGGAATACAGGAATGTATTTGAGCCGGAGTTGGACCACGGATTCATCCACTTCTTCCCACCTCTTCGGCAGTGTATTGGCCTGTTCGTCCGTCATGTTTTCGTTTTGCAGATACTCTTTGATAAGATCATATTTGGCGTTGTTGATCTGCACCAGGTCATTGACATACTCCTCGAAGACCGGCCAGAACCAGCGCGCTTCGTTTGGGGCCAACTTCATATTGGCTGCGATAACTTTCTTTCGGTTGGATCGCAGGTCCAACCTCATCAATGCGATCTGTTCATCTAGCCCTGCACTGCTGGCAGCAGGCTGAGCGATTTGCTTTGCAGGTTGAGCGACTTGCTCAGTATCCTGAGCGAACGATACGTTAGAGAGCAAAAGAGACCCGCAAAACATCAAAGCGACTACTGAGATCTTCCGCAGCATGTTGACCTCCCGTTGCCCATTCCCACGATGCCCGAAACGATACCCCAAAAGTCGCCCTAAATTCTGCCGGAATTGTTGAGCTCCTGATTAGCATTCGACTGCGTCTTCGACGCGTCGCTAGTGCCAGAAACTTGTCTAGAGTTCTCCGTTTTGCCAGTGTGTTCTGGGGATTCGATTCGGCAAGCTAAGGCCGATATACGAAATGGCGCTTCGTGCCCGACGATTAGCATGGCTCCGGTATTGGCGATCACTAGTTTGGTGGCAAGGACCTTGTGGTAACGGTTCTTTGACCCCGTTGGAGAGTTTCTTAAACCGTTCGTCACCGGGCCGAACCGGATCCCTATTTCCATGAAGGAGAACAGGGATGAAGACGGACAAAAAGTTGTGGCGAAATCGAAAAGCGAAGAAGGAACTCGCGCGGCAGTTGCAATCGGAGGACCCGGGTCTGGCGGTACTCCATCCACACGCTGCGGGGATCGATGTGGGCAACAGTGCGCATTACGTGGCGGTGCGACCGGACCGCGATCCCCAGCCGGTGCGCCGCTTTGAGTGCTTCACCGCGGATCTGTACCGCTTAGCCGACTGGTTGCACAGCTGTGGAGTGAAGACTGTGGCCCTGCAGTCGACCGGTGTGTATTGGATTCCCCTATACGACGTTTTGGACGAACGTGGGTTGGAAGTCTATTTGGTTAACGCACGGCACACCAAGAATCTGCCAGGACGGAAGAGCGATGTGCAGGAAAGCCAGTGGCTGTTGAAGCTACACACCTACGGATTGTTGAACAACTCGTTCCAACCACCTTCCAAGATCCGGGCCCTGCGTACCTACTGGCGACAGCGGTTACAACACGTCACGGGCGCGGCGACCTGTGTGCAACGCATGCAGAAAGCGCTGACGCAAATGAATATTCAGCTCGCGAATGTGATCAGCGACCTGAGTGGGGTGACCGGACAGCTGATTGTGCGGGCCATCGTGGCCGGAGAACGCGACCCGCGAAAGCTCGCGGAACTCAGTCACCCACGGATTCAGGCCAGCCGCGGGGAAATTGCCAAAAGCCTGGAAGGCAACTGGCGCCCAGAGCTTATCTTTGTGCTGCAACAACAACTCGAGATGTATGACACCTACCAGCGACGGGTGGCCGAGTGCGACAAGGAATTACAGAAGCACCTAGCTGGTTTTGCCGATACCGTCCCGCCACCAGTGAAGGAAGCACTGCCCCTGAAAAAGAAGAAGAAACAAAACAAGAACAATCCGCACTTCCATCTCGCCGATGAACTGCAGCGCATCGCCGGAGTCGATCTGACGCGCATCGATGGCGTCGATGTGATCGTCGCGCAAACGGTCATCAGTGAAGTGGGACTGGACATGAGCCGATGGAAAACCGAGGCGCACTTTGCTTCATGGCTCGGACTCTGTCCAGACAACCGCATCAGTGGAGATAAAGTGCTCGCACGAGGAACTCGTCATGTACTAAACCGCGCGGCCAACGCACTGCGGCTAGGGGCCTCGACCTTACTGCGAAGCCAGACGTACCTCGGCGCGCAGTACCGACGCTTGCGCAGCAAACTCGGCGCCCCAAAAGCCATCACCGCCATGGCTCATCGGCTGGCACGATTGGTCTATCGAATGCTGAAGTACGGCCAGCAGTACGTCGACAAAGGCGCGGAATACTACGAGCGAAGAAATCGCCAACACCAAATCGAGTTCCTCACGAAGAAGGCCGCCCAACTCGGCCTGCAGGTCACCCCAGCCCACACTTGAACTATTAATCAAGAAGTTTCTGGAGAGTCGGGAATCTCTAACGAGGTCGGCCGGTGTCAAGAGTTTTCTTCATCTTTTTTTGAATTTCTCCATCTTTTTTGTGAATCTCTGCATCTTTTTCATCTCGATCGGGCACACCCCTGCGCGTGCGCGGGAACTTCCCTCCGCTGGACGATTCTTTTGCCGTCGTCGATCTCTACTTTGTGTCCACCCTACGCGCTCAGCCCCGTCACTTCATCACTTGGTGCTGCCCACCAAACATCTCTTCGATCATGACGGACCACGATGAGCTATTCGAACTCCCTGGCTATCCAGGGAGGGCGGGTCGCCTAATCAACCGGACGGTGACTGTTCGCACCATTCGCGACGTCAAGCATCCCCGCACAGGCTGCACCACTGTGGTGCTTCTGTCCGCGACGACAGAACTCTTCGTAGTCAATCTCGTCCCGCAACATGATCCACAGTCGGATCCCGAGCTTGCGGGCTACCGCCACGCGCGCTCTCCCCAGACCTTTGTGAACCAATTTGCGGCGATAAAAACGCTGCAACTCCGGATCTTTGCGTACTGCATGAGTACCGGCTTCACACCAAAGAAACCGCAACAGCGGACTGCCTTGTTTCGTGATTCTACCGAGCCGCTGGTTTCCTCCACTGGAGTACTCCCTCGGGATGATCCCCACGTAACTGGCCAGCGCCTTGCCATCCACGAACCGCCCCGGGTCGCCCAGGAATATGTCGGTCGCCAGTGCCGTGACCGGCCCCACTCCCGGATGGGTCATGAGCCGTCGTGCTCGGGTACGTTGCTCCGCTTGCTCGGCGATTTGCTTCGTCAGGTTTTCGATTTCCTCTTCCATCTTCCGGTACATGGCCTGCAACGCGCTTCGCCGACAGGAGGCATGGGGCGGCAACGGCAAGAAGGCGATCTTGGCTTGCCCGTCGTAGCTCCACAGTCCAGGACCTCGGCGTAACCCGTTGGCCAAGGCGATGGCCTGCAGTGCGTTTTGAATCCGCGTCCGGATCTTCACCCACTGATGCCGGTGCAGAACCAGCGCCCGTAGATCCAGCAGTTCCTTGGTGGGCAGCCAGATCGCCGGAAAACGGTTCTCCACCAGCAGCTTTAAAATTAACTCCGCATCGCGCCGGTCATGTTTCTGCTTGCGGGGCTCGGCCGCTCGAATCGTGGCGGGATGGCCGACTCGGCATTCGATCCCCAACTCCTCCATCAGGTTCAGAAACCACTGCATCGATCCGGTGGCTTCGATGCCTACAAGCACGGGGCGCGGAAGCTGGGAATAGAATTCCCGCACTTCGTTGCCTTCGTGCATTAGTGTCAGATTCACCATTTCTCCCGTTGTCGTCTCCAGCATTGCTAACGTTTGCTGGCGAGAGTGCAAATCACATCCTATAATTCGCATTCGGCCTCCTTCGGTCCGAGCGCTGTTAGGGTGAACACCGAAACAGTCTACTCGGCTCGTCGTGAGGCCGACCTCGTTATGACATCAACCGGACAAGTCCGTTCCAGTACCTGTAGCGCGGTCCCCACGCTGTTGCAAGTACACATCCACGTTAATCATGGTGGGGACACGGAACTTGCCATCGCGCGGATATCGGATTGGGGCAAAGTTCATAAGCCCAAGATTTGTGGAGTTTTCCGTACGGACCAACCAATGGTCCGGCACAGGTATCTTGTACTTTCCAATGGTCGTCGAGTATCCTTCGTTGTTGGGATAAAGGGTCTTCAGCCATCCGGAAATCTGCTCGGGCGACCAGTCCAGAATCAGTTTACTCGCAACCATGTCGCGCAACTCGCTGTTCACGGAAAGCAGACAGCGTTTCGGCCGCAACGCTGCGTTCCAGGCTTGCTGGTCCGCATCATAGGCGCGATAGGTAGCTCGGCCACCATGGCGCGCTATTTCCCGACTCACCGTGGAAGCCGTTCGCTGGAGGCAACTGGCGATCTCACGAATCGATGAACCGGAAGCCATCCCTCGCGAAATGTTCTCCCGCTCAGCGAATGTGAGCGCTAGCCGCGAGCGGCGACGAGCAACTGGCGGGATGCCACCACGAGGCAGCAACACGGCGCGAATCGTGTTATGACACTTGCCGTAGGCACGCCCAATTTCATGCAGCGTCTGCCCGGCCTTCCATCGACTCCAAATGTCAGGCTTATCGATCGCAGAAAGCCCAAGCTTCCTTGGTCCCATAGCAACACCACCTTTTCATAGCAGACTTACATCAAATGGTGTTGCATCGACCTGTCGAATGCACCGCGTTAATCAGGACCTTACGCCGGTAAGTCATGATATTTTTGGTGGAGTCGAGCCGGATGTTAGGCGCGACACGATGCAAACGGCTGGGCGACTAATGAAACTTCTGGTTTCGTTATTGTTGGTAGGACAGAGTTTCAAAGCTCCCCGCATTCTCGTGGTTGTGCTGGGCGTTGCAGTAATCGTGTTCGGATTGCTGCCAGGTGCGAACTTCTCCACAGACCTTGCCACTTTGCGGGGAATCATTCGGAAGCCAGTCCCACGCTGGGCTGGTCGCCTGTGGTTCGCCGCCGCAGGAGCACTGCTCATCTACTTGGGCCTAACCCAGGGCCGACCGTGATAACCGAAAATCGCGGCCTGGCGCCCGGACAAATCGAAAAACCAGGAAAGTCCGTCCCAGTACCCACATGTGCGGTAACCGCAAATCCGAAAAGTGGGTTCCAGTACCCATGTTTGCGGTAACCCGACAAATCGTCCAAGTGAAATTTGTGGCGAAAAAATACAAATATGCCGTGGGAAGAAACTCGGCAGATCAGGCAAAATGCTGGGAGCGATAAGCTCGGGAAAAAGGATTGAGTCTTCCTCACCTGTATTAGCGCAAGTAGACCTGCGCGGTCGAGCGGTCACACAGCAAATATCTCGGGTCTCGCCGGTGAATTCCCGGGCCGTCTCTGCGAGGCAGCCCGGGTGTTTCACGGTCAAACTAAACTGCTAGTCCGCCGCGCCTATGACTTGCACGAGCTTCTTGATATCCATCAAAGGGAGCGGGTTGTTTGGATGCTGCAGATCCGGCACGGTATCATTTGACGCGCCGCCGGGGGAGCGCTTCAAGTTAGGAAAATCCACAATGGAATTGTCAAACTCCCCTATCGGCACCGCCATCAGCGAAACAGCCCACCCATTGTCATAGCCGGCATAGCGTCCGGGCGAGGTGGTGGGAGTGCGCGTGCTCACCGCACCGTTAAACGTCATATCGTATTTCTCATACGGGTCCATCGTGAGGTTGTAGGCCGACCCAATCGCGCCAAGATTCTGCTGCGGACCGAGCCAGGTGTCCTTGGACGTGTATAGGTATTTCCAAGCGATTCTGATATCGGGGTTCGTGGGATCGCCGCCGATGTCGGCGCGAGCGCCGGCGAAGGTCTCGCCGTCGATATAAATCCATCCGCTGCGTGCGGAATGCCGTTCCTTACCGAGGATGTAGGCGCTGTTGTCAATGCTGTCGAAATAAATCCCCTTGCCGTCATTGTCCTTCCACGCGCCGTGAGGCGGTGGGGTGAGGCCGACCATCGTTGCCAGCGTTGCCCAGCAGTCAATGTGCGACATCATTTCACCGTAACGTTGGCCGGCCGGAATGTGATTCGGCCACCACATGATGCCGGGGACGCGGAAACCGCCCTCAAACGGCGAGCCCTTTTCCCCACGGAACGGCACCGTGCCGGCATCCGGCCACGCGTCCTGCCACGCGCCGTTGTCAGCAGTGATGATGACGATGGTGTTGGGAGCCTCTGCACGGATTTCGTCCATAATGCGACCGATGTTGGAGTCGAGTTCCATCATGGCATCTGAATAATTGCCGAGGTGCGATTTGCCAATGAACGCCTTGGCGGGAATGTTCGGGTTGTGCATCTTCATGAAATTAACATCCATGAAGAACGGCTTGCCGCCTTTGGCGTGTGCCTTGATGTATTCGACAGCTGAATCAGCCTGACGAACGTCGAATTCATGCAAGTAGTCGTAGTCGATGCGCGCGACCTTAGTCGCCGGTTTGCCGGCCGTGCCTTCCCATTCGTATAGGTTGACGATCTTTTGATATTCGGCCCAGTAAGCGGCGTTGTACTTTGGAAACCAGGGATGCGCAAAGTTATCCAAGTCGTCATAGGTATAGACGCCCGGATAGTAGGCTGCGAACTCTTTCATTTCGTCAAAGCCATGTTCGATCGGGTAGAACTTGGGTTGATCCCCCAGATGCCACTTGCCCGAGAAGTAGGTCGAATAGCCGTTCTTCTGGAAAAACTCCGCGATTGTCGGAGTGCTCTTCGTTAGACCGTTCTCGTCGCCAGGCACAACCACGACCGATAGCGCCGAGCGGATTGGGATGCGTCCGGTCATCAACGAGGCCCGACCTGCCGTGCAACTCGCCTGGCCGTACCAACTGGTGAAGAGGGCGCCTTCTGCGGCGACCTTATCGACGTTGGGCGTCGGATGGCCCAGGTTCTCGCCACCACCATAAGCCCCGAAATCGGCCCAGCCCGTGTCGTCGGTCATCAAGATCACTACATTCGGTCTGCCTTGCGCTTGGGCAATCGGTGCCGATGCTGCGCTAAATAGTGTCGCAATTCCCGCCAAAGTAAACGTGATTGTTCCAGACCATCTCATATGCATCCTCCTCAGATATTTCTGAATGCCGTCGGTCACAGAGTGAAACTGCCTATACTTCACCGCGAAATTAAAAAGAGGGAGACGCCTCTCACTACCGTCCCGCAGGACTTGGGTAGCGCCCCCCTGGAAAATACGTCTGACTCGCGTGAATCACGGCAAGCAGACGGAGAGTGTGCCGGGGAGAGAATGTGCGCGCTATTGTCAAAAGTAACAATTGAACGGAGATCATGGCAAGAGCTTTCACCCGCTGAGTCCTGGTAAACGCGTTAATCAGTGCGTCCAGCCTCTAGAAAGGCCGGGCGCTTGATTGAGGGCACAGGGTAGCCACTGGTAGTTTTGCCAATTCCACCCTGATAGGGTCTGTCGAACAATAACCGCGTCACGATCTCCTCGCCCCCGTCTCAGAGAAAATGGCTCGGCCAAGTTATTTGAGGTGAGAGTGATTACATCCAGGTCACGGTGGAGGAAAAGATGAACATTTCGATTTGGATGCGGTCCTGCGTGCTGGTTGTCCTAGGGTATGGGTTCTTGATGACCGCCGGTTGGGCGTCCGGCGCTGATCACTTGAGCGGACGGGTGACGGTCGGTGGCGCGCCCGTGGCGAAGGCAACCGTAACCTTGTGGGAGGCCAACGCGACTGCCTCCAATAAATTGGCGGAAACAAAAACGAATGATGATGGAAAATTTGAAATTCGTGGTTCAGCGCACGGGGACTCGATTCTATATTTGGTTACAACGGGTGGTGCATTAAAGGACAAAGGTGATAATCCTGCTCTCGTCTTATTGCTGGTGCTGGGCAACAAGCCACCAGAAAAAGTCGTCGTCAACGAACTTACGACCGCAGCTTCGGCCTTCACCGCTGCCAGATTCATTAACGGGCAATCCATCTCCGGGAATCCGCTCGGGCTTCGTATCGCTGCCGGAAACGTGCCGAACTTCGTTGATCTGTCCACAGGTGGATGGGGCAAAGTGCTGCTGGACCCGCTCAATAGCACCCAGACCACAGCGCTTGCGAACCTGGACACCCTGGGCTCGCTCATCGCAGCTTTCGCCACCGTGGCCAACGACAATTGGCGTACTCGTTTTTTCAAGGCTTCTACTCCCACCGGCGGCGCAACGCCCACGAACACCCTGGAGGCTCTGGCCGGTATTGCCCGCGAGCCTTGGACCAGCGCAAAGGAACTCTACGCATTGTTCGACGAAGCTTACCCGCAGCCTAAGGATGGCTCCCGCCGGGCCGCACCGTTCGTGCCTTACCTAGCGTACGTCCCAGATGACTTCGCCCTCTCGCTTTGCTTCGCTGGGGGAGGGGTATATTCTCCCGGTCGATTGATGTTCGATGCAGAGGGGAACCTATGGAGCGGACAGAATTGGATGGCCGGCTCGCAGTCCGGTGTGAATACGAGCATTGGCGGGGGTGTAGTGAAGATGTCCCCCAACGGGACCGCACTATCACCGCCGATAACAGGATTTAGTGGCATGGGAATCGACGGTGTCGGCTGGGGAACAGCGGTGACGTCCGACCGGGTGTGGACCACGAGCTTCAACGGGAAAATCCTTGTTATGGATTTCAACGGCAAGCCAGCCGGCGCTGAGAGCGATTTCCCGTTCAAAGTGAATTTTCTCGGCCTGATGGGCATCGGCGTCGCTGCGAATGGTGATGTTTGGATTGCCGATGGTGCGAACGATCAACTGCTGACCTTTCCGGGCGGACGAGTGAAGGACGGACGAATCGTGAAGGTCGCGGGACTGAAGTCACCCTTTGACGTGGTCATTGACGATGAAAATCGCGTCTGGGTTAGCAACTCGCAATCGGACAATGTCGTGCGATTCCCGGCGAACGATCCCGCTAAGGTAGAATCCTTCCGGGTTGGCATAGGCGTCCGCGCCCTTGCGCTCGATTCGAAGGGCAACGTTTGGGTAGCCAGCAACATGTCGCTCGACTTCCCGCCGCCAGTAATCCCCGATGGCGCGTCCATTATGGAGCAATTCAAGATCGCAGCCGGGCATATGCTGACGATCCTCTCCAAAAATCCAAAGATGGTCACAGGCGTGGTGAACATGATTCGGCCCGACGGCAGCCAGCCTGCCAATATGGGTTTCACCGGCGATAAAGCAATCAGCGTTCCCTGGGGATTAAATATCGACGGAAATGATGATGTCTGGGTCGGTAATTTCTGGGGTCGCGGAGTGGTGCTGATGGCAGGAGATAATACCAAGGGACATCCACCGGGCACCAAAACTGGCGATGCTCTCCACGTTTTCCAAGGCGGCAGCATTCAGATGCTGACTGACGTCTCCATAGACCCTGCTGGCAACGTATGGGCCGCGAACAACTGGAACAGTCTCAATGGCGCCGCCTCTCCCGATCCGCTCCGCGCGACCTCGACTTGGGGTGGCGGATCGGGCATCACGGTCATCTATGGAGTGGCCGCACCGGTGAAGCCGCCGCGAATGGGCAAGGTACAAACGTACTGACGAGTGAGAAATTGGAGGATACGCGTTGGCATCGTCCATCGGATGGATACTTATCGTTTCCGGCGTTGCGACGGCTGCCGGCGGTCTTGCGGCGTGTCTTTTCCCACAGCCCGTTTTGCAATTAGTGTTCGGAACCCAGAGTAATGACGGCTTAACGATGTTCTTCGTCCGGCATTGGGGCGGACTGCTCTTTGTCGTCTGCGGAATGACTGTATACAGTGCGTACGTGCCTGCGACACGCGTCCCGATCCTGACGGCCGCTATCATCGAGAAACTTCTCATCGCTGTGCTGATCTTTTTTGGGCCTGCGAAACGTACGGTGGCGATGACGGCCATAGCAACCATGGATGGAATTTTGGCCATGCTTTTCATTGCATATCTTGCTCGTTTGTAGATGTCAGTGCCCGGTAAGTCGGGTTAGCGGACATCTGGGTACTAATACCCACTTGTCCGATTTGCGCGTATGACTACCAAAGCGAAGGCCGAGCAGAAGACGAACTCGAAGAGAAGTCTGGGCAAGAAGGTGGCCCCGATGAAAAAGGCGATTAATAAAAAGCTGGTTAAGAGGAGGGCCACTCCCAAGAAAAAAATGGCGAAAACGAAAGCAGCACCGAAAAAGACGGAGGTAAAAACTGCGGGCGCACTCAAGGAGCAGGTTCGGGGGAAAAGCCAAAGCGTCGATACGGTGTTATTCCCCTTGGAGAGATTGGGAGTGCGGGCGGGAGAGCAATCTGGAGATTTGCAGGGATTGTCCAACGTCCAAGGCGCGGATTCGGAGAGTGTGGACGAGTTGCTTGAGCAAGGAAACGCGTTCGAGGCCGAGGTGGTGACAGGCGTGGAAGACGCCGAGGACTCTGACGAGGGGGAGGTTCGTACTCATGAGGTGCCGCAGGATGACGTTCCCGGCGAGTATCGGGATAAAGAAGAATAGCGGGCGAGCCTCGGTGACATGACCGGGATGATTAGCTTGTTGCCGTGGACCCTTGGATGCGATTGCGTCTTCTGTCTTGTCGAATATCTCAAAGACTGTTAAGAACTTTGTAATCTGAAGCACTTCTTTGATGTGATTGCCGAGGTTGACAAACTTGATGTCACCGCCGACCTTTCGAGCCGAGGCGCACACAGCCACAAGAGTTCCCACGCTGCCACTATCGAAATGGGTGACATTCCCGAGATCTAGCACGATTTGGTGGGATTTGTTCAACAAGTTTTTCACTAGAATAAGCAAAGATGCTGACTCTCCGCCAAACAATATGGCGCCACTGAGATAGACGACAATGACCCCCGCAATCCTGCTGGTGGTGAAGTTAAGGACCATGAGAACCTCTCGCCGGAACCGCTTGAGGGCCCGAGTGTGACTGGCGATTGATCCATGGGAGAAGGCCGGTAGTCACAACGTATTCTCTCTGGAAGCGAATGACAAGCCCGGGGTAATCGGCCGGGCCCTTAGCTCCTCATTAGTCGGAACACCGTACAAGTTGCGTCCAGCACTCGCCTTTCCAATCAAATGTGCAAATTTGAACAGATTTGCTCCAGTGCGCATTCATATTCTTACAGTATGAAAAAGAGCGAACTCACGCCCAAGCAAGTTTCCTCCGTCAGATGTCCCACATGTGGCGCCGCCCCGGGGGAGTGTTGTGTCCTGCATTCGGGTGCTCCGCGTTCAGAAGCACACGTAGATCGGAAATTTGCCGCTATCGAGGCCACCGAGAGGAAATGAATTTACACGGGTCAGCAGTACTACTTCTTTGCAAGCTCACCCTTGAAATGACTCTCAACATCTTCATGACTCAGCGGGTTTTTGGCTTTCGCTAATACGACCGAATAAACGACCTCATTCCTTTCAATCTGCGCGGTGATAAATGCTCCGTCGTCAGGCAGTTCTTGGTAAGTGAATTTCACATTCCTGCCGTCTTCAAGTTTCTCGATCCACTCTTCATCTCGAATATTCATAGTTTCTCAAGCAGGGTCGATGTATGTGGCAAGTATACGTTTTTCGGCCCGCGAAATTGCAGCCATCAACTAACTCCTGATATGCCGCGTATCTCTAACGAGGTCGGCCGGTGTCAAGAGTTTTCTTCATCTTTTTTTGAATTTCTTCATCTTTTTTGTGAATCTCTGCATCTTTTTCATCTCGATCAGGCACACCCCTGAGCGTGCGCAGGAGCATCCCTTCGCTGGACGGATCTTTTGCCGTCGTCGATCTCTGCTTTGTGTCCACCCTACGCGCTTAGCCCCGTCACTTCATCACTTGGGTGCTGCCCACCAAACATCTCTTCGATCCTGACGGACCATGATGAGCTATTCGAACTCCCTGGCTATCCAGGGAGGGCGGGTCGCCTAATCAACCGGACGGTGACTGTTCGCACCACACGCGACGTCAAGCATCCCCGCACAGGCTGCACCACTTTGGTGCTTCTGTCCGCGACGACAGAACTCTTCGTAGTCAATCTCGTCCCGCAACATGATCCACAGTCGGATCCCGAGCTTGCGGGCTACCGCCACGCGCGCTCTCCCCAGACCTTTGTGAACCAATTTGCGGCGATAAAAACGCTGCAACTCCGGATCTTTGCGTACTGCATGAGTACCGGCTTCACACCAAAGAAACCGCAACAGCGGACTGCCTTGTTTCGTGATTCTACCGAGCCGCTGGTTTCCTCCACTGGAGTACTCCCTCGGGATGATCCCCACGTAACTGGCCAGCGCCTTGCCATCCACGAACCGCCCCGGGTCGCCCAGGAATATGTCGGTCGCCAGTGCCGTGACCGGCCCCACTCCCGGATGGGTCATGAGCCGTCGTGCTCGGGTGCGTTGCTCCGCTTGCTCGGCGACTTGCTTGCTCAGGTTCTCGATTTCCTCTTCCATCTTCCGGTACATGGCCTGCAACGCGCTTCGCCGACAGGAGGCATGGGGCGGCAACGGCAAGAAGGCGATCTTGGCTTGCCCGTCGTAGCTCCACAGTCCAGGACCTCGGCGTAACCCGTTGGCCAAGGCGATGGCCTGCAGTGCGTTTTGAATTCGCGTCCGGATCCTCACCCACTGATGCCGGTGCAGGACCAGAGCCCGTAGATCCAGCAGTTCCTTGGTGGGCAGCCAGATCGCCGGAAAACGGTTCTCCACCAGCAGCTTTAAAATTAACTCCGCATCGCGCCGGTCATGTTTCTGTTTGCGGGGCTCGGCCGCTCGAATCGTGGCGGGATGGCCGACTCGGCATTCGATTCCCAACTCCTCCATCAGGTTCAGAAACCACTGCATCGATCCGGTGGCCTCGATGCCTACAAGCACGGGGCGCGGAAGCTGGGAATAGAATTCCCGCACTTCGTTGCCTTCGTGCATCAGTGTCAGGTTCACCACTTCTCCCGTTGTCGTCTCCAGCATTGCTAACGTTTGCTGGCGAGCGTGCAAATCACATCCGATAATTCGCATTCGGCCTCCTTCGGTCCGAGCGCTGTTACGGTGGACACCGACACAGTTTACTCGGGCCGTCGCGAGGCCGACCTCGTTATGACATCAACCGGACAAGTTCGGTGTAGTACCTACAAGGACTGTTAGCGCGTTAATCAGTAGTTGGCGGTTGACACACTCGCCCCAGGGCCCGACTGGTTCTATTCGATAGGGGCACCGACCTTATCCCAGTCCATAATGTTGACGAGTTTCCAGGGGTTTTCTCGAAGTTCGAACTGGGGCTGGCCCTCTTTGTCGATCACCAGTTGGGCCACCGGGAAGAGAACCCCGCTGCTCTTATCCTTGTGGACATCGTTGATCTCGATTTCGCCTGCGGTTAAGTTGTAGGCCACGCTTTGGGTGCTGTAGTAGGCTTCACCGAAGCTAATCTTACGGTTGGTGATGAAGCGAATTATGCGGCCGGTTGGAGTGGGGATCAGTCAAATGTAACTGAGGTCGTAGCCAATTGTACCCTCCAAGGAAATGCGGCCAACCGCCCTCATCTTGGTGAGCGCGTTCACCAGACCCTGATTTTGCGCCTTCTGGAAGGCTTCGACGAGGATTGCTCTGTCCGCTTCGTTAGAAAACTCACGAACGACCACACTCATGTTGAATGACTGACCCACTTGGGTGTTTGTACCCCAAGCGGTGGCGCCTGGCAGGCGTCAGACCCTGCGCGACCCTTACATGGAATGAGTCAAGCCCTCATTTACAGCATGACTGTACCTGCAACCCCTACCAGTGATTCGTACCTGTGTCTCCGCCAGGACAGATGGAAAGATAGCGTTGTTAACCGAATGGTTTCAAAAACCCATTTCTGGCCGGGGAGCCTCTGGTCTTTGAGCGCACGACTGAGGATCTAGTTTCCTGGAAATCAGAAAACGCAGTAGGTAGGATATGTTCGCCGCGAATCCGGCGAATTAACTTCCCCCAACGGGACTTGGACGAAGCCGCGCGAGCGGCGGACGCTGCGCGTGAAGTGAACGGAGCGATGGTTGCCTAACGGCTGAGATAAGTTTGGGTCACAAGGAGGTCCCTGTGACCCATCTCAGAAAAATGATGCTGGAAGAACTCCAGCGTCGTAATTACGCTGAAACTACCATAAGCAGCTACGTTCGGATAGTGGAAGATTTTTCGCGACGCTTCCGACGTTCTCCTGACCGCCTGGGCCCTAAGCAGATTCGCGAATATCAATCGGAACTATTCACGAAGAGGAAGTTCGCCGCGAGCACCGTTACGGTATATCTTGCGGCTCTGCGATTCTTCTACACCAAGACGCTCAAGAGGGTCTGGAGCACAGCCGAGACTCCCTATCCGAAAAGGGCATTTTCTCTGCCCACGGTCTTGAGCCAGGAAGAAGTGGCACAACTCATCGATGCAGCTCTTACTCCCTACCATCGCACGCTGCTCATGACGCTCTACGCCACTGGGGTGCGGCGTGCCGAGTTAACGCACCTGAAAGTGACCGACGTCGACAGCCGGCGCATGGTCATTCACGTCCATGGTGGCAAGGGTCGCAAAGATAGGTTATGCGCCGCGGCCCATAACCTATCTGATGTGCCGAGAAAAGTTATGTGCTCTGGACCCAGACGGAATCTACGGAGACAAGCCTCTGGGAGTGATTGTCCTGCACATAACTATTTGCCTCTGAATGAAGCGATGAGCTTGTCTGCTGGTCGGAAATAGCCTCTTTTCAGAGTCGGAGGTAGGACGTCCTCAAGCATTTCGCGCTTCTGTGAAGGGTCCGTCCGGAGGTATACCTCAGTGCTCTGAATGCTTTCGTGCCCGAGCCAGAGGGCTACTTTGCGGATATCACCGGTTGCCTGCAGTGTGTTTAAGGCGCAAGTGTGCCGCAGAACATGCGGAGACAGTCGTTTAGTTTTCAGGGGAGGGCATTTGCTAACGGCGGCGGGAATGTGCTTATTGAGGATATGTTTGAAGCCAGAGCGTGTAAGGTGCTGGGCGCGCGCATTGAGGAACAGTTCAGGAACGCTCGCGTCGCCTCGAATGGAAAGCCACGCTCGCAGGCTGCCTGCAACAGTTTTCCAGAGAGTAAGGATGCGCTCCTTCCTCCCTTTTCCCATCACAAGGATATCGACATAGCCCGCGCGGAATGTCACATCGCAAAGTTTGAGTCCGACTAATTCGGAAACCCGAAGGCCACCGGTGAACGCCAAGTGAAGCATCGCTCGATCGCGGACGCCATCACGAGTGTTGGGATCGGGAGCATCGAGTATGGCCTGCATTTCAGCTTGCGTGAGATGTCGCACCAGACGGATGTCAGCCTTTTGAAACGGGATGGCTAGCACCTGACGAAGCTGATCCAGGGCCGATGGAACACGGTATTCAAGGAAGTGCATAAATGACTTGATAGCAGCCAGACGCGCGTTTCGTGTGGAAGGGCCGTTACGCCGGCCCGCTTGAAGATGTTCGAGGAAAGCCAATACCAGAGGCGCATCGAGTTGCTCCAACTGGAGTGCGGCAGGCGAGCAGCCCAGTCGCTGGCTGGCGAACTGGAAGAGCAGCTGAAAGGCATAAGCATAGGTATCGCAAGTATGGGGACTGGCCTTTCGTTCGTTGGGCAACCTCTCGCGTAAGTAGGCAGTAATATGGGGCGCGATGAGAGTCATAGTTGTGCTCCCTCCAAATAGGCTTGACAGTCATCGGCGATATCCGTCATGAGATGTTTTGTGGACTGCAGGTACCAATACGTATCGCTGATATGCGCGTGTCCAAGGTAAGTGCTGAGGGCCAGCATGTGCTTGGTGATTCTCGATTGCTCATGTGGACTGTTCTCCAACGCCCTTGAGGCAAAGGTGTGCCTTAGGTCATGCAGCCGTGGGCCGGGCTGCCCCGGCCCTGCACGCACCCCGAGCTTGCGCAGGAGGAAAAGGAAGGTCTCAATCGCGGTCGCATAGTGCAGGGGCTTACTGCGCAGAGAGATAAACACACGTGTCTCCGCGGGTGCCAGTTGTTGGCGACGGTCAAGGTAGAGGATCAGGTGTTTTTCCGTCGTTGGATGAAGTGGCACAAGCCGACTTTTTCGAAATTTGGTCTCACGGATGTAAAGTCCATCAGGGCGGATGTCATCGATTTGGAGTGCGAGCGCCTCCGAGATCCGCAAACCGCAGGCCGCCACCAGCCCAAAGAGCGTGTAGAAAGTAAGCGGCCTCAAAGATCCTGCCGGCGGAAGTTGCTTGGCTTCCGCGAGGATTGCAGCGATTTGCTCCGGTGTGAAGATGTGTGGTAGCCGGCGCAAGTGCGGATGATGAGCAAAGACCCCTGCCGGAGGAAGTTGGTGTTCAGCGTCCTCCGCGCGGATGTAGCGTGCAAACAGGATGAGGTTGTTCAGACGCCGCGCTCGTTGGTTCAGGGATGTCGCACGGCTGGCCCAGGCGATCGCAGTGTCGGCCTTGATATGGATCTCGCCTCTTTCGGCCGCGAAACGCGCAAATTCCTTCAACAGCACCTCTGTGTCTCGAAGTTGGAAGCCAGCTGCCCTTCGCAACTGAAGATAGCTCTCGATGGCCTGCATCAACATGGCACCACCTCCTCAGGCCACGGCTGAGCAATCTCGGATAACATCGCTACGTCAACTTTGGCGTACAGGACGGTAGTGTCGAGGCTCTGGTGACGCAGGACGTGGCCAATGGCTTGTAACGACACCCCTTCCCGCAGCATTAAACTCGCCGTCGTGTGACGCAGGAGATGGGCGCCCATATGCCTTGTGGAGAGGCGAGCTCGCTGCGCCGCACGGTTGACCAGATGGGACACCGCCGAACTACCCGCCAATGGGACGAAGGGTGCATTCACGCGTAGAAAGACATGTTCGTCGCGAACGTCAGGACGCCAGCGCTCCGCGTAGTCCAGAATGGCATCGCCTACGTCTTGAGGCAGCGAAAGCACGCTTTGTCGGCGGCCCTTTCCAGCCATCTGAAGAGCGCCGTTCTCCCAATCGATGTCTGCGTGACGCAGATTTACGATATCGCCAGCGCGCAATCCAAGCCGAACCAGGAGCAAAAGCACCGCCCTATCTCGTGCACCCTCGGCTGTCACAGGATTACAGGCGACGATAAGTTTCTCGACTTCCTCTTTGGAGAGATAGTCTGGACAAGACGCACGCTTCCAGTGAGCAATGGTCGGCAGAGCATCTACTAGCGCGGGATCACACAGGTTGTGTACGGCGAGGTAACGTAGAAACATCCGGACAGTGCTGATGACCAGCTTCGCCCAACTTCGTCCGCAGCGACTCGTCTGCATTTCCACGCCGCGCCTTAAGACGTGTGCGTTGTAGTTGCCAGGTGTTTCTCCGACGGCGCCAAGCAGCTTGGTGAGTATCAATCGGTATGCCGTCAAGGTGGACTCGGCTACTCCCCGATGCTGTCGCATCCACCGCTCAAATCCATCGATAACGGTTGGCAACAGTGGTCTCTCAAGCGGAGCACCGGCCGCTGCCAGTCCGGTATTTCGTAGATGATCCAGAAAATGGCGAGCCCCAATCACCGCATCATCGTAGATCCCTCGATTCTTGCCCACGCAATGGCATGAAGACAGATGACGAGCGAACTTTCCGATGACGTCTTCGTTCAACTTCATCACAGAAAAGCCTCGCCGCATCATCCATCTCCCCAGATGCGCGGCCGCACGCAGGTATGCCTGCGCAGTCCATACGCCGTAACCTTTTGTATGAAGCGTCTTGGCGAAATCGTCCATGTACCGACCTGTTGGTTCGGCACGGAGTCGCCGCAAGGTGTGGTTTCGTTTGAAATAGCTTTCCAACATGGATCCTCCTCGGGTGAAATGTAGAAAGCATCTTCACCCCAGAAGGGCTGCCATAGTTATGTGCAGTTGCCCGCGCAACCCGAATCGAGTAGTACTCTCAGCAGCCTATGTTTCTTGTGGATGGAGCGTGATTCTCGGCACATAACTTTTCTCGGCACATCAGATCGCGATGTCATGCTGAGCCCAAAACTGCTCGACGAGTTCCGCAAGCACTGGCGCCGGTTAAAGCGAAAACCAAGCGTGTGGCTGTTTCCAGGCAACCGGCACCATAGCAGCGACAAGCCGATTTCCACGAAAGTGGTTTGGCATGCGTGTCGCAATGCCACCAAGCGAGCGGGCATCAAAAAACAGGTACACCCACACACCATTCGGCACTATGCCGGCCTCCTGACTATGCCGGGTGGGCGGAGAACACAACGGGGATTTGCCTATAATTGAAGAGCTTAGGATGAGTCCGCTCGAACCTATGCCCGGCATAGTTTGATCGCGATTATAAATGTTGAAGGAAGGCCAGCAATTCGTCGTCGGCCTTATAACGTCCCGGTCTTCCTTCAGGCAGCATGGTCTTTGCCAAGATTTCTTCCTTTAAGGCGAGATTGGCATCAAGATAGATCTGCGTGGTTTCGACCGACTCATGACCTAACCAAAGAGCGATTACAGCTCGATCGACACCTGCCTGTAGCAGCTCCATCGCCATGGTGTGCCTCCTATCTCTCTAACGATATAGTCGGCACTATCTATCCTTCCTGACTATGTCTGGTGCCGCCCTGCCCGCCTCGTTTTCCCGATGTGTACGCGAAGGTGTGCCGACATAGTCTGGACTTCTTGTCATCCCCCTGCAGGGGGAGAAGGAGTCCAGCATGAAATGCACGATTAATAACCAAGTGGTTCTGTCGCGGACACCCGACGGCCCGCTCGCGGCACACCTTAGCCTGTTTACCCAATCCCGAAGCGTGCAAGGGTATGCCCCTGGCTCGATTCACCGGCAGGTTCTGCTCGCTGCGGATTTCAGTCATTGGCTGAAACAACGGGGAGTCCCTTTACGTCATGTCGGTTCCGACCATCTATCGCGGTATCTGCGTGATCGCACTCGACGGGCGCGGCCTTGCCTGGGTGATACCGCAGCGCTCAGGTACCTTCTAGATTTCTTGCGTGGCGAGGGCGTGATTGCCCCCGAGAAGATCGCAGCACGCCGACTGACCCCTGCGGAGCACTGCGCGCATGCGTACGCCGAGTACTTGCGGGACGCGCGCGCTCTGGCCAGAGCTACGATCATCAACTACGTACCGTTCATTCGCGGGTTTCTCACGGGTCGTTTTGGCGCTGGGCCTGTGAGACTGGCACAACTGGACGCCCGCGATGTCGTGCGATTTGTCCCAGCGCCAGGCGCCGCAGTTGCATTTGAAACGTGCGAAGCTTCTGACCACGGCGTTGCGATCCTTCCTTCGGTACGCGCGCTATCGCGGAAGGACGACCCTGGACTTGGCCGCCGCCGTGCCCATTGTGGCGAACTGGGCGATGTCATCGATTCCTCGCGCGATTGGAGCGGACCAAGTCCGTCAACTACTGGCCAGCATCGATCGGCGGACAACGATCGGCCGTCGCGACTACGCGATCGTGCTCCTGCTCGCACGCCTTGGGTTGCGTTCAGGCGAAGTGGCCTTTCTCGAGCTTGAGGATATTGACTGGGGTGTCGGACAGGTGAGCGTCCGAGGCAAACGCCATCAGCGAACTGCCCTTCCTCTTCCTGCGGATGTCGGCGCAGCGATCGCGGCTTACCTGCGCGACGGACGCCCGCGCAGCACCAGTCGTCGCGTGTTTCTGCGCAGCAAAGCTCCCATACGTGGTTTTCTGAGCCAGTGTGGAATTGGATCGGTCATTCAGCATGCGCTCCAGC
The DNA here is from genome assembly GCA_963742325.1 of Candidatus Acidiferrales bacterium. Lineage (GTDB taxonomy): Bacteria > Acidobacteriota > Terriglobia > Acidiferrales > UBA7541 > Acidiferrum. Next base: position 118,219 of record CAVULB010000004.1, read on the forward strand.
GTGCCGGCATCCAGGCCCCGACAAAGGGCACTCATCAGTTTCGCCACGCGCTGGCGACTCAGATGTTGCGGCACGGCGCCTCATTGACCGAAATCGGCGAGCTCCTGAGGCATCGCAATCCTCAGACCACCACGATCTACGCCAAGGTGGGCCTCACGGCGTTACGGACGCTCGCATTGCCGTGGCCGGGAGGTGCGCGATGACCACCCTTCGGCAGGCCATGAACGAGTATGTGCGTATGCGGCGTGATCTAGGATTCAAACTGCATGAGGCCGGCAAGGAATTGCTCGATTTTGTAAAGTTCATGGAGCAGCACCGCGCGTCCTACATCACCCAGGCGTTGGCGCTCGTTTGGGCACAACAACCATCGCAGGCCCAACCGGCGTATTGGGCTCGGCGACTGAGCTCTGTTCGAGGTTTAGCGAAGTATCGTAGCGCGACCGATCCACGTACGCAGATTCCGGCGCAGGGCCTGCTGCCCTTTCAGCCGAAACGGGCGCGACCCTATCTGTACTCGGATGCCGAGATTCATCGCCTCCTGAGTGCCGCGCTCAAGATGCCATGCCGTTATGAACGCGGGAAGTTGCGCCCGTGGGTCTACTACTGTTTGTTCGGGCTCCTGAGTGTCTCAGGGCTGCGCCTAGGTGAAGCCCGTAATCTTGAGCTCCAGGATGTCGATCTCCAGGCAGGGGTGTTGACCGTCCGCGGCGCAAAGTTCGGCAAGACTCGGCTTGTCCCGTTGCATCGCTCGACCTGCCACGTCCTCGCCAAATACATCAACCGACGCAATCGCCACTGGGGACATCGGTCGGTGTCCTCGCATTTGTTCGTCTCCAGCTCCGGCCACCGTTTGGACGGCGCAGACATTCATCGAACGTTTTATGCGTTGTCTCGCCAGATCGGGCTGCGCGGCCCCTCCGATAGTCATGGCCCGCGTCTGCACGACATGAGACAGCATGCCGAGTCCCGGATTATGCCGAATCTCTTTCAAATACATCGGCTGGAGGGGCTCTGACCGTTTTCTCGTTCGGCATAATCAGAGCCCTTCCAGGAAGGCCAACAGTTTGTCATCCGGCCGGTAACGTGTTGGCTTGACGCCGAGGGGCTCAGTGCGCGAGAGCGCTTTCTCTTTCAACCGCATGTCCGCATGGAGGTACATCTGCGTGGTCTCAGGGGACTCGTGCCCGAGCCAGAGTGCAATCACGGAGCGATCCACACCATGATGAAGAAGGTCCATGGCTGCGGCATGTCGGCAGACATGGGGGGTGACCTTCTTTTGTTTGAGAGACGGGCAACTCCGCGCGGCCAGATTGGCGTATTTGGCGAGGAGATACTCGACCGCATCGCGACTGAGTCTGCCGCCACGGATACTCGGAAAGACTGGATCCTCTGGCTGACTGTGGCGCTCCCTTAGCCATGCATCTACCATCTTTGTCGTTTCTGGACGGAGTGGCGTGCAACGCAGCTTTCTGCCTTTCCCGAGACAGCGCACGTGGGCACCGGTTCCCAGCGCGACATCCTGGCAATTCAGCCCAATCAACTCGGAAACCCGCAGACCGGTTTGGACCGCGAGCAGGATGAGGGTTCGATCGCGACGACCGATCCAGGTGGAACGATTCGGGACCGCGAGCAGTGCATCCATCTCTTCCCGGTTTAGGAACTCGATCGGTTTTCGTACGTGGCGTTTATTAGGCACCGCCAGTATCCGCTGGCAATGGAGGGCATGCGCGGGTTCTTCTAACGCCACGTACCGGAAGAAAGAATGGATGGCTCCCAAACGAACGTTCCGCGTGCGAGCGCTGTTTTTGCGGGTGCTCTCCAGGTGATCGAGAAAGAGACCAATGAAGGGGGCATCGAGATCTTCGATCCGGAGCTGGGAGGGACTTTTGTGCAGTTGCTTCTTGGCAAACTGCAGCAGCAGGCGAAAGCAGTCGCGATATCCCGCGACGGTATGCGGGCTCGATTCCCGCTGGCGAAGCAAACGATCAGTGAAGAAGGATTGAAGGAGCGAAGGAAAGCTGGCGGAAGTCACAGTCGCACCTCCCGCTGAATCAACCGGTCGGTAGCCAACTGAAGGAGTTCGGGCACAGCTTCGAGGTACCAATAGGTGTCGTTCACATGGACGTGGCCCAGGTAGGTGGACAGCTTGGGGAGTTCCCGTTCGGCGTCGAGCCCGGAGCGATACCAGCGGATCAAGGTGCGGGCAGCGAATCGATGACGCATATCCTGCAGCCGAGGACCTCGGCCGTGACCCTTGGCTGCCGCGCGGAGGCCAATTCGTTGGGAAAGTTTGGCGAACGTGTATCGCGCTATCCATTCGCTGATCCGGCGACCTTGCTCGGAGATGAAAAAGGCAGGGACGAGTCGTGCGGGGAAGAAGCGATCTCGGGCTTCAGCGTAGTTCTTGAGAGCCCTTACTGTAGAAGGATGGACTGGCACGTAACGCGATTTTCCGAACTTCGTCCGCCGGATGTGAAGGATGCCGAGTTTGAGGTCGACATCCGTCCGGTCCAGACCCAAGGCTTCGTTGATCCGCATTCCTGTCACCACCAGCAAGGCAAAAATGGTCGTATAGGTGCGGGCGCGGAGTCCCTTGGGGGAGGGGAGTTGTTGCGTGCGGCGAAGAAGCCTTTCAATCTCTTCGTCGCTGTAGATGTGCGGTGGCTTGCGGCGGTAACGATGCGGGAGAAGTCCTACCGGGGGAATCTCGGTGCGTGGGTCGATGGCGCTATGCCAGATGGCAAAGCGCCGGACCATGCCTAAACGCCCAGCCCAGGTAGCAGGTTGGTCCTTGGCAGGCAGTGTGGCCCAGCGAAGCGCCAGTCCCCTGGTGATATGCGAAGCACCTTCAGCTTGGAGAAACGCCACAAAATTCCGTAACAAACCTTCTGGTTCCCGGAGCCGGAACCCGAGGCTGCGGCGGATGCGGAGGTAGTCTTTCAACGCCTGTTCCAATGGCTTCACTGGGTACCTCCTATCGGCCAGGGGTGAGCCAATGAACGCAGGCCCTCGAAGTCGACCTTGGCGTAAATCTCCGTTGTGTTCGGGGCTCGATGCCGAAGAACTTCTCCGATTTCTCCCATCGTCGCTCCAGAGCGAAGCATGGAAGTCGCCAGGCTGTGGCGAAGAAGGTGGGCTCCCTTGAACTCGGGGTGCAAATTCGCGCGGTCGAGTGCTCGGCGAACGATCGTGGTCAGTGTCGAGGGACCAGCAAAGCCTCGGCGTGGCGCTTTCGTGCAAACGAATACTCGACGTGTTCGGCAGGGAGGGCGATCTCGACGCAGGTAAGAGGCCAAGGCTTCGCCTACATCCGCAGGGAGGGGCATCCGGTCGTGAAGCAGCCCCTTGCCCCGAACGAGGATTTCGCCGGCTCTCCAATTGATGTCCTCTAGCTGAAGACCGACCACTTCCCCGGCGCGAAGACCCAGACGGGCAAGAAGAAGAAGGATGGCGTAGTCGCGGCGACCGGCCGTTGTGCGGCGGTCGCAGGCCTTAACCACACGTTTGACTTCCTTCGGAGTCAGGTATTTGGGCACTGTGGACAGTTGCCAATTGGCTACTGTGGGCACCGAGGCGGCCAAGTCGGCTTGGAGTTCTCCTTTCTGAAACAGGAACCGAAAGAAAGACCGGAAAGCCGTCGTCATCACTTGTGCTCTCTTAGCGCGCATGCCGGGTGCGTGGCACAAAACAAAATCGGAAATATCGGGGGCTTTCACTGCTTTCAGAAGAAGCGGTCGGCGGCGGAAGCGCTCCAGGAGAAACTTACGAGCGAAAGATTGGTATTCCAGGATCGTGTGGGCGACAAGCCCGCGCTCTATGCGTAAATGAGTTTCGTACCGGTTCAGAATCTGAGCCAGTGGCGATCGGTTGCAAACTAGCTTTCGTGCTGGAACAACCTTGTGTCTTCGCAGATGATCGAGAAACTGCTGGAGGGTCCTTAAATCGCCCCTGTGCACTCGGTGCTTGCGCTCGAGAAATGCCTGCACCAGCGGCTCAGCAAGATCTGTAACTGCGCGTCTGTTTCGTTTCAGCCACTGCCCAAAACTCGTAACCAGCTTCACTTTCACTCGCACTGTCACATCTGCGTAGCCTTGCTCGATCAGTGAGTTTGTGAATCTTTGAAGCTCGGCAACCAGTGGGTCAGGAAAAGGTTTGGTTGTTCGCGGTTCTTGAGAGGAACTTTCGATCATGCTTCTCCTCCTTACTGGCCTCACAGCCAGCAAGGAGAAGATAGCCGGATTATGCCGAATTCAGTTTGTTAGAGAAGTGCTGAAAGAAGCGCCAAATGGGGATGGTAGAACAGCTACTCCGCCAGACTCGGCATAATCCGGGATTCGGCATGCTGACGGAAGTCATGAAGACGTGGTCCGTGGCTCGCGCAGAGACCACGTAGCCCAGTTTTCCGTGACAGCGTATAGAAAGTTCGTCGGACTTGGCTGGGTTCCAATGGTGTTCCTCGTCTGGACACAAAAAAGAACAAGGGGGGAGATCCAGCAAGGAATTGATCGCGCTCGGATGCATAATCCGAAAGTACTCGCTGGGTCGATAGATGAATGGGAACTAAGCGGGACTTTCCGAACTTCGCGCCCCGGATGGTAAGAACACCCTCTGTTAAGTCCACATCTTCTGATCGTAGGTGCAGAGCCTCGCTGATGCGCAATCCGGTTACAGACAATAATCCTAAGAGACAGTAGTAGGTTTTGCTTGGTAGACCGTGAAGCGATGGCAATTGCAGGGCGGCTTCGAGCAGTCGCTGTATCTCCGTGTCGCTATATAAGTAAGGCCGGGCGCGGGCGGGGCGGTGGGGCAACAATCCCCACGGTGGAACCTCAGTTCGCGGATCGGTGGCACTCCAGTGGCGTGCAAATCCCCGCACGAAACAAAGCCGACGAGCCCATTCGCAAGGACGCGCCGAAGGATTTTCCTGCGCCCATTGCATGGCCAGATCGATCGTGATGTGACATGCGTTCTGTTTTTCGAGGAACGAGGCGAATTTCAGTAGACCAATCTGAGCATCGTGTAGTTTGAATCCCAGACTTCGGCGCATCTCAACGTAGCCTTGGATGGCCTTGCGCAGCGTGCTCATTGAGCACCTCCGGGCCATGGCAAGGCCAGCGTCCGCAGAGAAGTAAGATCAACCTTGGCATAGATAGTCGTGGTCTGAGGGCTCCGATGTCGTAACAACTCTCCGATCTCAGCCAAAGAAGCTCCATGCCGAAGCATCTGGGTAGCGAGGCGGTGACGGAATTGGTGGGCCCCATTTCTCTGCGAATGAATTCCAGCTCGTACCAAAGCATGTCTGACGAGGGAAGCGATCGCCTGTGGGCCCTTGAAGCTTGCTACAGGGGCCCGCCCACGAAGAAATAAGCGTCGATGTAGTGTTTTCGGCCGCGCTGTTTGCAGATAGTTGGCGATCGCCTCACCGACATCCACGGGAAGCGGAAGCTGGGAATAGCGACCACCTTTTCCGCGTACGGTGATCAACCCAGTCTGCCAATCCAGATCTTCCAGACTGAGCGCAATGATTTCACTCGAACGCAAGCCCAGTCGTGCGAGTAACAAGAGAATCGCGTAGTCTCGACGGCCCACAGCTGTCTTCCGGTTGCAGGCGGCCAACACAAGTTCCAACTGTCCGGACGGAAGGGCTCTGGGCAAGGTCGATTGCGACCAGTTCGCTACCGTGGGTACACATGCTGCAAGATCGGTGGTGAGATCTCCGCGATATCGGGCAAATTGCAGAAAAGAACGTAACGCGGTCGTCATCAACTGCGCCCATCTACTGCCAATAGTGGCCGCCCGGCGCTGGACAAATCCAGTTATGTTGGTGGCCTGCAGAGTGGACAGATCGATCGGACTTGTACCGAAACAGTCGGTAAGGAATTCTCTGGCAAGCACCACGTAACGATACACGGTCGAAGATACAAGCGCTCGTTCCTGGCGCAAATACTGGCCATATTCGACTTGCAGTTGGGTCACCGGTGTTGCTGTAGGTGACGATGGTTCAGGAATTACTTCCCGTCGAAGCAACAGATTCAAGAGCCGCTTTAGAGCAGCCCAATCATCTCGTTTAGGGCGCCGATGCTGTGCTCGGGACTGAAGATAAATTTTGCATTGGTCAGTTGTGAGCTGCTGCGGAGTGATCTTTCTTTCTGCCATCCATCGGCTTAAGTCAGATACAAGGCGGGTCTGCGACTCCGTTGCAGCCTGGCAATAACCTTGCTCGCACATCTCAGTGACGTAGGAATCGATGTATTGGCCCAGGGGCCCTTCATGCATACGCTGGCACGTCTTGGGATCTCCAAAAAATAGGTTCATCGGCGCTCTCCTTGCGGAGAAGTGTGTCAGGAGCGCACCGCCCGGACTATGCCGGGTGAATCTACACCCTCACATGCATGGATGGGTCTATCGGGTTCTACCCGGCATAGTCAGGAAGTCGGCATAGTGGCGCCTATTCCGGGGCCGGAATAGGCGCCATTGCTTTGCAACGCATCTTCTGGAACGAGGTACGGATCTACGCAGCATCCAGATGCTGTTAGGCCACAACGATCTGGAGCAGACCACCATCTACCTCCATATTTCCGAACGGCACTTGAATGCGACAGCAAGTCCTCTGGACTCGTTGTCACTGAAAAGCGAGTCACCGCAGGAGGAGTAAATGGGTTGGCCACCACTCGAGGTGGCCGATCTGGTTCGCGCTGCGGGAGACTCTTTCATCGAACAAAGCCGTAAGTGGATCAGCTGGAAGCACGTCAAAGTGCTCCTGGCTATCGTGCGTTGTCGTACCGCCGTGCTCGGCGGACATCTCGATGAGTGCACTCGCTGCGGACATCGCGCCATCTCCTACAACTCATGTAGAAATCGGCATTGCCCGAAGTGTCAGGCGGGTGCTCGCGAACGTTGGCTGGAAAAGCGTCGCCGGGAGCTTCTTCCGACACCTTACGTGCATGTGGTCTTCACGCTACCCCGTGAGTTGGCCCCGTTGGTGTTGCAGAACAAGAAGGTCATCTACGATCTTTTGTTTCGCACCAGTGCGGAAACACTTCTCGAAGTTGCGCACGATCCAAAACATCTCGGCGCAGAAATCGGTTTCTTCAGCGTGCTGCATACCTGGAGTCAAAAACTTGAACTCCACCCGCATGTGCATTGCGTGGTGCCTGCCGGTGGCCTCTCCGCCGATCGCACGTGCTGGATCAAATCCCGCAACGACTTCTTTCTTCCGGTCAAGGTGCTCGGTCGCGTCTTTCGCGGCAAGTTCGTCGCCGCACTCCGACGCGCTCTCCATGACGGCAGGCTCAGCTTTCACGGAGACTTGAAGCTCCTCGCTCAACCGAAAACCTTTGCTGCGTGGCTGAGACTACTTTTCCGAAAGGACTGGGTGGTCTATGCGAAACGACCGTTCGGAGGTCCAGAGCATGTGCTCCGTTATCTGGGCCGTTACACCCATCGCGTAGCCATCTCCAATCACCGACTGATCTCTTTCGCCGACCAGAAAGTCACCTTTCGCTGGCGTGACTCCGCTCACCACAACGAACAGAAGTTGCTGACTCTATCTGTCGATGAGTTCCTGCGCCGCTTCTTGTTGCATCTGCTTCCGGACGGCTTCGTGCGCATCCGGCATTTCGGCTTCCTAGCCAACCGGCGACGTGCCACGCTCTTGCCTCTTTGCTTTCAGTTGCTCGGCTCAGCACCGCATACAGAGCAAGACACACCAAGCACCCAGGATTCCAATGATCTTTGGCTCTGCCCCAAGTGCTCTGGGCCGATGGTGGTCGTCGAGAGGTTCACGGCTACCGAGATGCAACTTCGTTCTCCACCTCTGGTCACCGCCGCATGAAACAACTCTCTACATCAAGAAAAGTTTGCGTGCTTCGTCACGGTCCGTTGCTGTTCGCCTTATCGCCGAACAAATCTCTTCCTCCGGCTTCCTCAGACACTCTCTGGAGAACATTTTTTCGCAATAGTCGTCTTCCAACCGTTCCGTGTCATCTACTGTGCTCCGCCACACAGTTCCGGCACACTTCGACGTCAGCTCTTCCCTCTATTCAATTTGCATAGGGTCCGCGTCCGCCGCAAACCCGCGCGGCTCCCTCCAAGTCGCTTTACCGAAAGCGCGCCAGAGTACCTTGCTCTCGTCATCTACTTCGCAGAAAGCGCGCTTCCGATAAAGCTCTAGGACTTCTGGCCCGCAAATATCTTCCCGTTACCCTCAATCCGAAAGGGACACAAGGTTCTTACCTGCCAGGAAGTCACTTCAACGAATAGCTGACTTTTCGGCCAAATCGGTAAAGTAACCACGTTTTTGCTAGCCCTGAACAACGGTGTTTGAAGCCGTTGCAATCCGAATGTCGGTAGCTTTGCGCGTCTAGGTGCTACCAAAGTTAGGAGAGCGCGGGGTAGCTCGTGTAGCCGGCAGCGCCTCCTCCATAGAAAGTCGTTGGGTCCGGTTCATTCAGAGCGGCTCCGAGTTGCAGCCGCCTTGGCAGATCTGGGTTGGCGATAAAATGGCGCCCATACGCGATTGCGTCGGCCCGGCCGCTTCTCACGGCTTCTTCGCCAGAAGGTCCGTCGAAACCGCCATTGGCCACGTAGACACTGTGCCAGTTGCGTCGCATCTGAGCGAAAAGCGAAGCGAATTCAGGTGACGGCCGGGCGTCGCCAGGCGACGCTTCCACGACGTGAAGATATCCCAATCCCAGGGCCGACATCGCCGCGACCGCCGCCATGAAAGTTTCCTCGGGGTCCTTGTCGCTCATGTCATTGAAGGTCCCGCGCGGGGAAAGCCGCACCCCTATGCGCGAGGGTGTCCATACCTCGGAAACAGCCTGCGCGACTTCCGACAAAAACCTGATTCTGTTTGCTACTGAGCCGCCATATTGGTCGATCCGTTGATTAGTTCCTGACTGAAGAAATTGGTCGATCAAGTAACCATTTGCCGCATGTATCTCGACCCCATCGAATCCGGCTTTCTTAGCATTATGTGCAGCCGCTCGGTAATCGGCCAATGTCTCTTTGATCCCGCTGGCCGTCAAGGCAACCGGCTCCGAAACCTCTGCCCGACCCGTGGCAATAAACGTCTGGCTATTGGCACGGATTGCGGATGGAGCAACGGGTTGTCCGTTGTTTGGCAACAATGACGAATGGGAGATTCGGCCGACATGCCACAACTGCAGGAATATTCGCCCGTTGCGACTATGCACGGCATCTACGATGTTTCGCCATGCGTGGACCTGTTGAGGCGAATGAATGCCCGGCGTATTAACGTAGCCCTTTCCCATTGGGGAAATCTGAGTCGCCTCCGTAATGATGAGGCCTGCTGATGCACGCTGCGAGTAGTATGTCGCCGCAAGTTCGCCATGCACGCCATCTGGATTGGCGCGGTTCCGGGTTGTCGGTGCCATGAAGACACGATTTGGCAGCGTCAAAGATCCAAGCTGAACAGATTCGAAGAGATTCGCCATTTCTGTGCTCCTGTTGTTCAACGACGTTGTAGGCTGCTGGTGATAAGTCCAAGCCAGAAGGCGCTCGCTATTTCGCGTGCTGTCTGTGGTCCCTAAATCAGGCGGTTACTTCGTAGTTGCGCGGGCGGACTGTTCGATCACATCGACCACGACGTCCGGGTAAGTGATGGGAATGGCGTGCGAAGAGTTCAGCTCGATGACGTGAGAGTGGGCGCGATCGGCTTCGAACTTAAATTCTTCCTGGGGAATGACGGGGTCCAGCAGGGGCCTGATTTGCCAGCTCGGCTTGCTCGTCCATGCAGCCGATGTCAGTGGCTCGTTGAGGGCTGCCAAGGCGATGGGGCGTTGGGTGGCGATCATAAGGTCGACCACGCTCTCAGGCACGTCGGCAGCGACGAGGTAGCGGTATTTGTCGGCTTTGACGTGGACATTCGTGCCGCTGGTTCCGTCGGGCAAGGTGTATGGGGTCAGCTCGACGGACGAGGCGAAGTCGCCGCCGGGATACCGGACGAGACAATCGTTTGCAGATTCCCCTACCCCGGGCATAGGGGAGCCCGCATAGATAAGGGCCTTGACCTTGGGGTCGTCTCCAGCCTGGGTGATGACGGCTCCACCGTAGGCGTGGGAAACGAGGATCACGGGCCCCTCGATCGTGTCCAGCACGCTACGCAGGTAGGCCGCGTCGTGCGCGACACCCCGCAACGGGTTGGAAAAGACTTTGACCGGATAGCCGTCGCGCTGGAGCCCCTGGATCACTCCATGAGTCCAGAGCGACGAGTCTTCGAGAGCCCCGTGCACAAGAACGATTGTAGGCTTAAGTGATTTGATATCCATTGTGATTCCTTCCAAGGATTGAGCGCTAGGAGATGGGCGGCTGACGTGTGCATTGAGCCAAGCCGCCCAAGGTCAACATCTGTTTCGCAATGCAGAGCAGCAAGGTCTTACTTCTCGGCGATCACTTGAAGCCGATGAATCTTAGCCTCGGCAAATAGCTTCTCCGCATTCGCGGCAAACTCCTTCCCAGCCTCGCCTTTCAAATGAGCCTCACGGGCAGCTTCATCAGTGAAGGTGTCGAAGATTCTATATACTCCAGGCTCACCTTCGACTTTTGCAGCGTGCCACGACAGCGTTCCAGCCTCTCCTCTTACCAGCGCGGCCTCTTTCTTTAAAAAGGCTTCGATTTCCGACTCCTTTCCTGGTTTAGCCTTTAACTCGACAAGAAACGCGAACTTAGCCATTTGACATATCCTTTCTTGAACAGTGGTTATTAGTTAGCCTTCCGACTGAAATGCCGGATCGAGTTCCGTAGGGGATATGTGATCCAGATAGTTACTCATCGTCTTGAGAGCGACGCCGATCAGAACCTCAAGGATTTGATCCTTCCTGTACCCTGCGGCCAGGAAGTTCTCGATCGTCTGTGCTCCCACATGTCCGCGCCCGGAGACGATCTCCCTCGTGAGAACCACGAGTGAGTTGAGCTTCGGGTCTCGCAGTGGCATGTTGGACCTGACGGCAGAGACGACCTCGGCCGGTACATGCAGGAAGGCCTTCAGCACCGTGCTGTGCGCCGCCGTGCAATACTTGCAGCTGTTTTCAACGCTGGCGGTGAGTAGAACGACCGAGCGCTCCACCGCACTCAGGCTCCCCTTGTCAAACGCGCCTTCCAGGCCCAAATAGCCCTCAAGCAAAACGGGGGAGTTTGCGAACACCCCAAAGAGGTTTGGAATAAATTTAAACGACTTTTGGATCTTTTCTAGAAGTGGACGAGACTTCTCCGGAGCAGTTTCTACGCCGAGGGGAGCGAAGAGATTGGTTTGGGTACTCATAATGGGGGGCTTCTTCCTTTCAGGAGATTGGGTGACTGTAGACAGACAGGTCTGTCTGCATCTCGGATGTATTGTAGACAGACAGGGCTGTCTCACGTCAAGATGAATTTCATGGGTAAGAGCAAGAACAGTGATCCGCGGAGAAGAATTCTGGAAGTCGCCGACCGGCTCTTTTACGCCGAGGGGGTCCGCGCGACCGGCACCGAGAAGATCATGTCCCTCGCCGAAGTCGCAAAGGCGACGTTTTATCGGCATTTCGAAAGCAAGGATGCCCTCGTGCTCGCCTACCTCGAATACCGTGATCAAGCTCTTTGGGACTATCTCTCTCAGCCCACTCCCCCAAAGGATCTGCGTGAGGCTCTGACCAAGTTCGAACAGTATGTGAACTGGCCCGAAGTAATCGGCTGCCCGTTCCTTCGTATCGCATCGGAATTCCCGGATACTGCCTATCCGTTCCATCGCCTGGCGATCGAACACCAAGACAAGATTATTGACTATCTAACCGGCCTCCTAAAGCCGTTCGCAATAGACAGAAGGGCGGCAGCGGCGGCGATACTTGGCGTCATCAATGGCGCCTTCTCCACTCGAATGCTCCATGGGACTTCGAGGGAGATTAAGCTTGTCTGGTCCGCGGAGGCGGTGCTCAAGAGCTTTCAGAACGCGCGAACTCAACGCCGCAGATGATTGGCTGTCATCATGGGCGCGAGGTTGCGGCTCACCATCGCTCCCCTCAACTCGCCCCTATATCAGAAGAACTACAACAGCGGCGGACGGATCGGCTACGAAAAGATCGAGGATGCGCGGATCGCCAATATCAAAATCTTTCATGACGGCGAGCATGCCAGCCCGCTGGTACTGCCCGTCGCCTCGGCCATTCGTTAAACCGCAGGCCAGTGACGATTCGTTCGAATAAAGCTCATCCCTTCCTCATGCGGGATGGTTGCGGGTTCTCATTAACACGAAATACAGCGGATCTACTGGAGAGTGTATGAAGCAACCTTCAATGTCGCGTTGGAAGTTCGTCCAGCGTTCAGCAAGTGCTGTGCTAGCCGCGCCCTTCGTCCTCCAGCACCAGTACCGTCTTTTTGCCGACAGCCAGGAAGAATATCTTTTGGGTGCAGGATCGGGTGCAGTCAGAGAGGTAAGAATGGCCCCGAATTTCCGGTAAGCGACACCAGACGCGGCACTTAGATTTTGGACCACCTTGGCTGTTAACCGAAGGGTTGATCGAGTGAACCCTCTGGTGATCATTTCCAACCCATAGAGAGTGGCGTCTTGTACGATTTCCGCGTATTTTGGCAGTCCCCGCAGTCTTGGAAGTTACTGTAAAGCCCAATCACGACAGATTGACACCGTAGAGGGGGGCGGACTGCGACGATAGACGTCTTCGGAATTAAATCGTCTTGGAAGCCCGGAGGGCCTGGGAAGAAGATTGCACCGCGGTTGAAGGTTAGCAAGAAGAAGGCAATATATCTGCTGGCCTTTTGCTGGCCAATCGACTGCAAATGAGATGTTTCGGGTGCAAATGAGAACCGCTAACTCGAACAAAATACGTGTACAGCAGCGAGCAAGGACAGGGTTGGTAAAATTAGCAAACCGCCGCCTTCAGCCTCTCGGCCACCTCTCCGGCGTTTTGTTTCAATAGCTTACCACAACTGTCCTAATTTATCCGGTGCACCCTGGCCCATGACATCCAAGGTCGCCTCCAACCTTGTGTTTCCTTGGCGAATTGCTAATTTGGGCATCGGCGCTTTTTCTTTTTCTTCATAACATGCTGCATGCGCGATCTCGTCCTCCTATTCGTTCATGTCGCGTCACCGTCCTTATCCGTCTGGTTCGTCCCGGAGGCATGCGGGCAGTTCTCGCCGAATCCGTCCTGCTCAGGCATCAATTACTGATTCTGAATCGTTCCCGACACCGAGGGCTGAATCTCCGCACCTCGGACCGGCTTATCGCCGCGGATGGTGCGCGATACTTGTGCTGCCGAGACGATTGGTACGATCCGCAATCGTAAGATTCCCTACAAACGCCCTTCGTTGACACCCACACTTGTGCCGGTACCAAAATTACTGGCTCGCCGTCGGATATGTTTCTAGATATGCTCCAAACAGCACTGACGACTATGACCAGCCTGGCAAAATAATTAAGGGCAGAAAAGTTACATCTTTTAATTTTTCCTGATATCCAAGTGATTATAAAACAGACCGGTCGCCGCTGAAGGAGGACCTATGTCGAGCGAGAAAACAGGAAGTGCCGCCACTGCAAGTCGAGCGCTGCAACCCACGGAAACCAATCCTCTTGATTTTGTGCCCGACAAAATTCCTTTCGACATTCCGTATGATCGGCCGATATCACTAGACGCAGCCCAGGCGGTTATTCACGCGGCCGTGGCAGAGGCGAAGAAGCGGAGTTGGAAGATGAACGTAGCCGTGGTCGATTCCGGCGGCTCGAACGACTGCGATTAAGCCAGACGTTGGTCGGGCTTAGAAAGTTTTCTTGTCAAGGAGAACACGCCATGTCTGAACTTGTGACGAAATCTGTGGGTCTGCCGTGGATTGGCGGATGGAGCGGAAATGGTCCCCGGGTGGCGCTAAAACACAAGCTGATGCTTGGCGTGATCGGTGCAACGCTGGGCGCTTTCTTTCAAGGTTGCACAGCGGGTAAACAGCCTTCGGAGGAGGAAACCCGCCTGGCCAATGCGGCTAAAGACGTTGCCATTCCATTGGAGGCAGGGAAGATGAAGAACCCGCTGCCTGAGACGGACGAGGTGGTGAGCCAGGGGCAGGAAGTGTTTCTTGGATCTTGCGCCCAATGCCACGGTGCGGATGCGCGCGGAGACACTGACGTCGGGCGCAACATGTACCCGCCTGCCATGGACCTGAGCTCGTCTCATGTGCAGCACTGGAGCGACGCCGAACTGTTTTGGATCATACAGAACGGAGTTCGCCTCACGGGCATGCCTTCCTGGAAGTCGAGCATTTCCGATAACGACACCTGGAAGCTTGCACGTTTCATCCACAACATTCCTCGCCTCGGTGCTGCCTCCGCGTCCACAACAAGCCCGTCACCGGCACAAGCCGCCACTTCCACGCAGGACAAGTACGCCCTGAAAATACCGAATGGCCTCGCTTTCTCAGAGTTCAAGGGATACGAAGGCTGGCCGGTGATCTCCCTCAGCCATAACGGAGATAAGCTCGCAGCGATCCTCGGGAATCCTGTGATGATCGACGCCTATAAGGCGGGCATTCCCGGTAACGGCAAGCCCTTTCCGGATGGCGCCAAGATGGTGAAGGTCCATTGGAACGGGAAGGTGAATGCCGGTGAACCTGGTGCACCGACGGTGCCAGATACCCAGCACGACGTTGATCTCATGCTGAAGGACAGCAAAAGGTTCGCGGACAGCGGCGGATGGGGTTACGGTGCCTTCGAGTATGACGCGGCGTCCAATGTCTTCAGGCCAGCCGACTTGAATGACAAGCCACCGCAGGGGAACGACGCCAAGTGCGGCTTTGCCTGCCACACGGCAGTGAAGACAAAAGATTACGTTTTCACGGCTTACGGGCACAGATGAAGCGGTATGAGCTGACTGGTTGTTCTTGTGCACTGGAGGCGGTCACCGCGTTCTCGCAGAATCAGGAAAGGCCCCAATAATTGAACTCTCGCTGGACTGCAACAGGGACGCATTGCCGCTTGCCTGGCTTAATCGCAATCGTTCGAGATGCACGTTGATCGGGCCTAGAAAGTTGTTTTGTCAAGGACACTATGTCCGAACTTGTGACGAAATCTGTGAGGCAAGAACAACAAGTACAGAAGATGGAGACACTCACCTTGCTTGATATTTAGCCGGAACCCTGCACTCGTCGTGACATTCTAGACAAAACCAACTGCCCGCGGCAAAAGTGGAGTGCCAAGTATGCGGCTCGCGCTTCCTTCGCCAACCTGTGCTTCGCCAAAACGTCGTACATACATAAAATAAATGACGACGGTATTGCGGAACTCTAGATCCCGAGGGACTTGGGAAAGCGTGCCAGCTCATCAGAGGTAGAATCATTAGGGACGGAGCAGCCTGGTGCAGCGACGTACTTTGTTCCGGCCTGCGACCTCGCTTCCTTCCATTGAGAACGAATTTCTTCCGTCGTGAGTTTGCGATAGTCGATCTCGTCAACGCCACCAAGTATGGGCTGCGTGTACTTCTGACGAACCTCCGAGATGGGAATGCCACTGGTCTTCACCGAGTATTGAAGAACAGGCGCATTGAAATCCTTGAACTGGTCGAGGTACGGCCTTTCCAAATAATGCAAATGGAGCACAGTCAGCTTTGTGTCAGCGAGCGCATCGAAAACCCGCTGGTCATAGGGACGGGTGTATTTCTTATAGTCCTCGACAGAGCCGAACTTGCTCTCTGCGTTGAAGATGCTCACGAGCGCACCAGACGCCCCAGTCTCCTTGCTGTGTCGGATATGATTAAGCGTTGATTGCGTGATCGCATCAAGCGCGTTGTGCCATGCGTCCGGATCCTGTCGCTGAAAGTCACGGAGGCTTTTGATCTGTTCATCTTGGACATCGTCCGACTTCGGCTGATTCGCAAACTGCGGCTGGGACTGATACAGGATCATGGCCGTCATATATGGACCGTAGATCGTATCGATAAAGTACGCGCCACCATTGAGCCCGTCGCGAACCCGTCGGAGGGTTTCCAATTGATTCGGATAGGGTGAATCCAACGGCTTTAGGTCATGCCACCTGCCGGTTGTTGACTTCGGATAGTCGAAGTCGTTCATTACCTTCACGATGTCCGTCTTGTATGTCCGATGAAAATCGAGATGGTCCTGTGCTTCGAGTTGTGCTGTCGGCCTCGCATAGTGGTGGTAGAACGTGTACGGGGGACGGTCGACGTCCTGCCCTCGCAAAGCCCGCTCGACGCGTTCTTTGTGGCTTAAAAGGTAAGATCCGCTCTTCCTCGCAAAGCCCGACCTCGAGAGTGCAAATCCAGCTGCAGCGACAGAAAGAAAATCGCGTCGGTTCATCGTGCCTTTACCTCACACTTGACTTCGTCGAGACAACCACCAGCATAAACGAAATCCCAGCAATTAACCTGTGGCCCGCACCGCCAATTGAATTCCACACAATCTTGGATCTATCAGGTCATAGCTGCAAACTATCACTGACTGTCAGGTTCCGATAAGGTGGATCATCGAACTGCCGGATTCCGATCAGGAGTTGGCTCTCCGGGCCTTTGATTTCACGTCAATTCTCTCGCGAATCGAATATAAATTACCGGTTTGACTTCCGAAACAAATCGCGTTGCCGGACCTGTAGTTTTGGCCATATCCCCCACTTTCCGTTGACGTCAGGCACTGCCCCGAACTATTTTTCATGAGTCTACGTTTCGCAAAGCTGACAATCTTTGCGAACTGCTGGCTACCAACCTGGACATCGATGAAGGGCTGGGTTCGCTGCTGCGCGTGGGTCGTGAAAGACTGGTGCGCCTGGGGAAACCGACAAAGACAAGGCTGCGCGCGGAGCGGTGCAGTCGACTTATTTCCTCTCGTGGACACGTCGGCCGTGAATCGTTGAATCTGCCCGCAGCCGCGCCGCCTTCCGACGTTCCGATGCTCAAACATTGACCCTAGATTCTTGTCTGGCGCCTTACTGCAGGTCGCCCGCTTCGCGAGTTGGTCGGGTTTGTGATCGAGATTCTTCAGGAAAAATTCCACGGCCTTTTCCATTAGGCTGGCTATGGCCCAGAGGCCCGAAGCCACCCATAAACCGCGCCAAATGTGTGGAGTGTAGTAAGCCTCGACAATGTTCTCGTGGCCGTAGCGGAGAGCACCATCACCAAGGAGGAAACCGCAGCCATGCGTGTCAGCGGCGCAGCGATACGCGCCAGTTTGATCGACGGTCCATTTGGTGAACTGGAAATGGGTGTCTGATCCGACCGAGTTCTGGTCGAACAAATCCGTGATACTGAATTTCCCGAAGCGGACTTCGAGGCGCCGGCGCGCCTTCTAATACTTTCGAACTATTGCTGACTATTTCCTTCGGCGCTAGAGTTTTTTTGAAGCCGGGTATCAATCCCACCTTGTTTTGCTTGCTGCATGGTTCGCTCCTTGCCGCCCGGAGATCCACGTTTCGATCGGCGTGCACCTTTGCTGGAGGGAGCAACCATTCCAGGGCGATTCCGTCCACCTTCTTCCGAGGCTTGCGCCGTCCAGATTGGCCTGAGCAACTATGCCGTTCTGACAGGTAGCGTTACGTCTCACTTCCTGTCCCCAGAGGATTGCGTTCGCTCCTTCGGCCTTGCGGACAACAGCGTTGTGTATACCCGTAAGACGAAACGGCAAGTTGTAATTGAATCCACGGCCGATTGGATCTTGGACTGAAGAGGAACTCACGTCATGAGGAAGCCAGTCATTTCAGGACTGATCTTTCTGCTGGTGCTGGGGTGCGCCGCAGTGCAGGCGCCGCGCTTTTTGAGGCTCGATGCGAGCGCAAAAACGGAAGCAATTGGCGCAACCACAGGCCCTTTTTTGATGTTTTCTCGCACTCCCTCCTACTCTGACCAGGTCTGGATCCAGGGTGGCGAAAGGTTTCCCCAGGGGGGCTCGATCATTGTTAAGAATGGCAACGAATCCCACCTGTTGGTTCCTGGTTTTGCGGCGGCGGTCGACCCGAACCTGAACTTTGATGGCACTTCCGTGCTATTTGCCGGAAAAGAGAAGCCGACCGCCCCGTGGCAAGTGTATGAAGTGGCTGTGAGCGGAGGCAAGCCGCGCCGGGTGACTTCGGGCGAGGAAGACTGTGTGCGGCCGATGTACCTGCCGGACGGACGCCTTGTGTATGCGCGCAAGACGGCCGGCCGCTTTGTTCTGGAAGCGGCGCCGCTGGATGGAAGCGGCGCGGCGCTACGTCTGACCTACGCGCCGGGGAATTCCCTTCCCACGGATGTATTGCACGATGGCCGGGTGCTCTTCGAATCGAGTTTCCCCTTAGGGAGTGCCGGCCAACCGGAAATCTACACTGTGTATCCGGATGGCAGCGGCGTGGAGGCTTATCGCTGCGACCACGGTCATGCGCGCTCGAACGGAAGACAGGTAGTGTCAGGCGACATTGTCTTTGTCAGCAGGCACGGACTGGGCCGGTTTACCTCTCCTCTTGGACACGAGGTGACGGTGAATGCCCCGGAAGGCGACTACGCAGGCGGCATCGCGGAAACAAAGACAGGCGCGCTCATCATCTCATTTCGACCAGCTCAAACAGAAGGCAAGAACGCGGTGAAGCAACCCTACGCGCTGAAGCTATGGACGCCGGGCACGCACACGCTGACAACGGTGGCGGCGGAGCGAAGCCAGAGCCTTGTGGAGCCAGTGCTGGTTGCGCCACGCCCGATGGCGAACCGCTTCCCGAGCGCCCTGCACGACTGGAAGACGACGAACCTGTTGGCGCTGAACAGCTACATCTCGCGGGATGGAGAGACTCCAAGCGGGACCCTGGCCGCGGTGCGCGTCTCAACGCTGGACGCGAGCGGCATGGTGAAGGTACTGGGGACAGCTCCGGTAGAGAAGGATGGCTCGTTCTTTGTGCAAGCGCCCGGCGACTGCCCATTGAAGTTTGAA
The DNA here is from genome assembly GCA_963742325.1 of Candidatus Acidiferrales bacterium. Lineage (GTDB taxonomy): Bacteria > Acidobacteriota > Terriglobia > Acidiferrales > UBA7541 > Acidiferrum. The sequence continues at coordinate 137,119 of CAVULB010000004.1, forward strand.
CTGTTGAACGCGCAAGGGAACGTGGTGCGCAAAGAATACGGGTGGATGTGGGCACGCAGCGGCGAGCAGCGCATCTGCGTAGGTTGCCACGCGGGGCCCGAGCGCGCGCCGGACAACGCAGTGCCGGGAGTGCTACTTCGAACGACGACACCCGCGGACCTGACTGGCGCGCCCGCCGAAGCGGCTAAAGGAGGGAACTGAAATGCTCGTTCTGCTGCTTGGATTCATACTGCTGGCGATGCCGCTCGCGCAGGCGGTAGCTGCCCAGCCGGCACAACAAAACCGGCCATCCCCGCAGACTGAAACTGCGCCAGCTGCGCCAAAGCCAGCGCCGATTCGCTTTGACGACGCCACCGATGCCTCGGGGATTCACTTCATTCACAGCATGGGCGCGCAGGCGCTAGGCTCGCTGCTTGAAGCGACGGGCGGCGGATGTGTCTGGTTCGACTACAACAACGACGGCTTGCTCGACCTGTATGTGGTGAGCGGAAAGCCGCTTGAAGACAGCATGCACCCACATCCCCTGAAGGTGAAACCAGACCCGCCGCCGCACAACCATCTGTATCGCAACAACGGGGATGGCACCTTTACCGACGTGACGGACAAAGCTGGAGTTGCCCCGGACATGTATTCGATTGCGGTGACGGCGGCGGACTATGACAACGACGGCTTCGTAGACTTGCTGGTGACGGGCTACGGCAAAGTTGTGCTCTACCGCAACAACGGCAACGGCACCTTTAGCGACGTGACGGCGAAAGCCGGCATCAAGGTGGACGGTTGGTCGATCAGCTCGACGTGGCTTGACTATGACAAAGACGGTTGCGTCGACTTGTTTATAGGGCGATACGTAAAGTTTGACCCGACTTACCACAACTATTATGCCGCCGACAACTACCCAGGGCCGCTCGACTATGTAGGCGACACCAACGTGCTCTACCACAATAATTGCGACGGCACCTTTACCGACGTGAGCGAAAAAAGCGGAATCGGTGCCTTCATCGGCCGGACGATGGGCGTCACCGCAGCGGACTTTGATGGAGACGGGTGGCCAGATATCTATGTTTCGAACGACAAGACACAGAACTTCCTCTTTCATAACAATCACAACGGGACCTTTACGGAGATCGCGACAGAGCAGGAAGTTGCGTATGGCCAGAACGGCGAGGCAACTTCTTCGATGGGCCCAGTTTTTGCGGATGTGGCCGGCGATGGAAGACTCGACCTGTGGGTGACAGATTCGAAATACAACCGGCTGATGCATAACACCGGCAAAGGGCGATTTGAAGACGTGTCGGCTGCTTCCGGGCTAGCGGAGGCGCAGGCGCAGTACACAAGCTGGGCTACGGGCGTCTACGACTTCGACAACGATGGCTGGCTGGACATTTTGGCGTTTCACGGCGGACTCATCAACATGGTTCCGCAAGAACAGTCGCTGTTTCGGAATCTTGGCCGTGGCGCATTCGAAGACGTCTCGCGGCAGGGCGGCCCGGTGCTGGACGTGAAAACCGTGGCGCGCGGGGGCTGCTTTGGGGACTACGACAACGACGGCAAGATCGACGCCTACATGGTAAACCTGAACGCCAAAGGCACGCTGCTTCATAACGTGACCCAGACGGCGAACCACTGGATCACGATCAAACTGAAGGGCACGAAGAGTAATCGCGACGGGCTGGGCGCGCATCTGGAATTGACCGCAGGCGGCCGCACGCAGATGGCCGAGCGCTCCGCGGGATCAGGGTATTTATCGCAGGATGATGGGCGGATCCACTTTGGCCTGGGCGCGGCGACGGAGGTGAACAAGCTCTTGATCCGTTGGCCGAGCGGCAAGGAACAGACGATTGAGGATCCAAAGATTGACGGAGTGCTCACGGTGGAGGAGGCAAAGTGAGGCGCGGACCGGGAACTGCCCTGGCCTTGGCCGCCTCCGCGCTGGCGGTAGGGCTGCTGTCCGTGGTTGTACCGCACGTGCAGGCCAACGGTCCGCGCAGCGACGACCAATACCTTTCGCCGTCGGAGATGGCGTTCTCGCCGGACGGGCGACTGCTCTACGTGGTGTGCGAGCGCAGCGATCAATTGTTGGTGTTGAACGCGAAAGACGGCGCGGTGCTCGAACGCATTCGCGTGGGCCACGTTCCCCGCACGGTCGCGGTTTCTCCGGACGGGCGGCGTGTTTTTGTCACGAACTCGTGGGATGACACGGTATGGGTGATCGACACAGCGACCAACGCAGCCATACGAACAATTAGGACGGGGGCTGAGCCGTACGGCGTGGTAGTGGACCGTTCGGGAAAAACGTTGTATGTGGCAAATCGTATCAGCAGCGATGTTTCGGTAATCGACATTGCCACCGGAGAAGAGCGCAAGCGGCTGATGGCTGGGCACGGCGCAAGCTACCTGGCGATCTCTGCAGACGGAAGCCGCGTGTATTGCACGCATGTGTATCCGCGGATCGGCGCACCGCGCACCGTGCCGCAGTCGGAAGTTACGGTCATCGACACAGTGCGCGAAGCGGTGGTGGAGCGCATACCGCTCGAGGGCGTGGCCGGGGTGTTTCATGTGGCTGTGTCGGCAGACGGACGGCTGGGCGTGGCCGCACAGATGCGTCCGAAGAACCTGGTGCCTCTGGCACACGTCGAGCATGGCTGGGCTTTTGGGCATTCGCTGACGGTCTTTGGTGCTGATGCGGGCGGAACGATTGAAGTGCCCCTGGACGAACTGGAACATTACTACTCGCTGCAGTACGGCGTAGCCATTGCGCCGGACAAGTCGCGTATCTTCGTCACTGCTTCGGGCTCGGATGTTGTCACCGTGGTTGATACGAAACGTCTTTTGGCCTTCGCCCATAGTCGCCAAAAGCCGTTCGTGAACGATCTGTCGGCCTCGGCGAATTACGTGATGGCACGGATCGTGGTGGGGAAGAACCCGCGCGGCGAGGCGATGAGCCCGGACGGCAAGCGGCTCTACGTTGCAAACCGCATGGATGATACGCTGAGCGTGATTGACACGGCGAGCAACAGATCGGTGGAAACGCTCGATCTGGGCGGCCCGAAAGACATCACTGCGTTGCGGCGCGGGGAGCAACTCTTCACTACCTCGCGCTACGCATTTCAAGGCCAGTTTAGCTGCGCGAACTGCCACATTGATTCCACGTTTGACGGCCTGACCTGGGACCTGGAACCGGATGGGTTTGGCAAAGACATTGTCGACAACCGGCTGATCGAGGACCTTAGCGGCACGGAACCTTTCAAGTGGAACGGAAGCAATGCCAGTATGTCAGCGGAGTGCGGGGTGCGCACGGAGATGTATTTTTACCGTTCGCAGGGTTACAAGCCAAACGACCTTGCCGACTTAGTGGAATACATTTACAGCCTGCCTCCCCGGCCGCATCGTTTCCGGCTGCCCGACGGACAACTGACCGCGGTCCAGGAGCGGGGCCAGGCCATCTTTGATCGCAAGGTGAATAAATTCGGCAAGGCAATCCCTGAAGGGAACCAGTGCGGGTATTGCCATAGTGGGCCGAAGCACACCAACCAGAAGCAGTTTAATGTGGGCACGGGCAAGTGGACGGATCGCTCGCCGATTTTTGACACGCCGCAGCTGGTCAACATTGCGCTGACTGCGCCGTATCTGCATGACGAATCCGCACGCACATTGGAAGAAATCTGGACGGTTTTCAATCCGCGCGACCAGCATGGGGTCACAAACGATCTGACCAAGGATGAACTCAACGACCTGATCCAATATTTGAGGACGCTATGAAGCTACGCTTGTTGACAGCACTCCTTTTTGTGGCTTTGCCGCTGGCCGCGGTAATGAACTCTACCACCGTGAAGCACGCAGGGAAGACGCATACGGCGAAAACGGTCACCGCCGCGATGCCGCGTTTTCGATGGGAGAACTTTACGACCACGAATGGACTGCCAGACAACCATGTCTTCGCCGTGCTAGTGGATGGCGACCGCGTGTGGGCAGGCACGGAGAACGGCCTGGCTTTGTACGAAGGTGGCAGCTGGAAGGTGTTCACTCCGAAGGACGGTCTGGCACACCGCGTGGTGCTCTCGCTGGCGATCGATAAGCGCACGGGCGATTTGTGGGTTGGCACGATGGCTGGCTTGAGCCACATCTCTGCGGAGCGGATTGACACCTATACGCAGCTCAACTCGGGGCTATCGAACGACGTAGTCTACGGGGTTGCGGTGCAGGACGAGTTCGTGTGGACGGCAACCGCGGCAGGGGCCAGCCGGCTGAATACGCGCACGGGCGAGTGGTCGCTCTACAACGAGCGCAACACGCCGATGGCGGAGATCTGGACCTACGCAGTGAGCGTGGGTACGGACAAGGTGTACTACGCCGTATGGGGCAGCGGCGTTCTAGAATACACGCTGGCCACCGGGCGCTGGAAAGACTATTCCGATCCCGACGGCGAGAATGAGCTGGTACTTTTCAAGGACCAGGGATTGATTCATAAGATCACTACCTCCGTGAGTTACGTGGACAACACGCTTTGGGCGGCAACTTACTTTGGAGACAGTCACTACGACGGACGAACCTGGCATAACTTCATGGCCAAAGACAGCGGCCTGCCGTCTAACTTCACCAACCAGGTGAAGGGCCTGGATGCCACGCGGGCCTGGTTCTGCACGGACAAGGGACTGGCCTACTTCGACGGCGTGAATTGGGCCGTGTACCGGCCGGCCTTGGACACCGGCAAACCGGAAATGTACATCCGCGACGCGAGCGGGAAGATTACACCGGTCCCGGTCGAGACGGCTCCCGCGCACAACTACATACTCGGTATCGATTTTCATGGCGATGACGTGTGGGTCGCCACAGCCAAGGGACTGAGTCACGGAATTCGGCAGAAATAACCCGGCAAAGTGATTCTTTTCAGTGGCGCACCAGGGGCGATCGAAGCGCCGGTATCAGAGAAAAGGGTTTGCTGATGAACAAACGCATTGCTATTGAACGCATCACCGCAGGAACATGGCTTGTTGCTGTCATGCTTCCACTGCTGCTGGCCTCCGCGGCTCTTGCGCAGAACGGCTCTGATTCGGCGAAAGCAGTTGATTCCAGCACATGCGGGAGCCATCCGCCAAAGCCGCGGCCTGAGCGTACGGTCACGCCCTATGCCAACGAACCGAAGGACATGCAGCCGTACGCAAAGTTCGCCGAGCCATACTACGAGCACTATACGCAAACCAATGTTTATTTGGGGGCGGCCCGGGATATCCCCGATCCTGACTTGAAGGAGCTGACGGAGATTCGCATCGGATTTCTGGGGCCGATCGAGAATAATCCTGAGCAGATTTTTGGCCAGCGGATGCTGAACGGGGCGCAACTTGCGGTCGACGAGGCGAATGCACAAGGCGGATATTGCGGCAAGCCGTTCAAGCTAATGCCCCGCAATGATTATGACAACTGGCAGGCAAACGCAGTTTACGGCGACAACCGGCCGACGACCGAGGACATCTGGGGATCTGCCTCCAACCAGGCAGTAAAGATGGTTTACGACGACAAGGACTGGGCGATCTTCGGCTCCATCAGTGGTGAGTCAACCCATATTTTGCTACGTGTGGCGCTGCGCGCGGAGATACCGATCGTCAATTCAGCCTCGACCGACCCGTCTATTCCGGAAACATACATTCCGTGGTACTTCACGGATTTGCAAGACGACCGCGTTCAGGCCAATACGCTTGCGCGGCACATCTATGACGAGCTGCAGCTGAGGCGGGTAGGCTTGCTGCGCATCAACAACCGCTATGGGCGGTTTGGCGCGCCGAAGTTCAAGGATGCGTCGCAGCGGCTGGGGCATCCTGTGGCGATCGAGCAACGGTTCCCAGCCGGGACCACGGACTTTCGCGGCGAACTGCGCTCCATTCAGGACTCGCGAGTGGATGGCATCGTTGTGTGGACTGACCAAGCACAGACGGCGATGATCCTGAAGCAGATGCACGAGCTCGGAATGAAGCAACCAGTTTTTGGCAGCTATCGCACGATTGGCGACGATCTGATCGCGCAAGCTGGGGACCTGGCCGAAGGATTTGAGGCGGTCTTTCCCTACGACGCGTCACGCAAGGACCCGCGCTGGCAGAAATTCAACAGCGACTATGCGGCGAAGTACCACGAAAAACCGGAACAGTTTGCCTCCCTGGCCTACGACGCGATGAATGTGCTGCTGGGCTCAATCTGTGAGGCGGGCCTGAACAAAGCGCGCATCATGGACGCGCTGGCGCAAGTGTATGAATACGACGGCGTGACAGGTCACATGGTCTTCGACACGAACAGCAAGAATACTGCGCCGATGTACATGGCGCGGGTGCATAACGGAGCGATCGAGTATCGCCCGGCTTCCATGGATCCGTTGCCTGCGCACCCGCAAGCTTCGCGGGCCGTTCCGGCCGCTGCCCCGGTTGCCGAGAGTGCTCGAGCGAATGCGGTGTTGGTACCCTACGCGCGCGTCGGCGAGGACGGTGTCTCCTACTTCGGCCCATCTCTACCGGACTCGGTGACAAATGAGGTGCGCATCGCGGTGTTCGGTCTGCAGGCTGGGGAGGCCGTTAAGTCTTCAGAGGTGCAGGCAGCGCTGGATGCGGCGCGCGGCCTGCGCTTTGAGTTGATCGCAGTGCCCTCGGATGTTTCCTGGGGCAAGGCATCGACGGGCTTGGTGAATGCGATTTTCGACCAGCATGCACTCGGTGTAATTGCGCTGGATCGTGATTCATGCCACCTAGCCGAGCAGCTTGGTGTCAAGTCGTTCCTGCCCGTGCTGGCGCTTTCCACGGATCGCGCTCTCACCTCGACCAACATTCCGTGGATCTTTCGTCTGCCCCAGGGGACCACGCTGGGGCAGGCGCTGCGCACTTTTATAGCCGCGGAGCAACAGGCCGGCCCCAACGCGCAGAGGATTCGCGACGTGCTGGCCTCCGGGTCGGAGCTGGCTGGACTGAGCTTTGCCTCTACGGGCGAGCCGGCCGGTCACTAGCGGACTTCTGGCGACTGTCTTCTACGACGCGGAATACACCAACGAAGATCAGCCAGAGCCAGGCGAAATGAATCGGCTAATCTAAGACCGGGCCACAACAATGCAAGTGCAGTTCTCTCGACCGTAGTCTTCGCAGGAGATTTCCCTGGGGTCGCATGAACACATGCCCCCTTGGGGACCCGCCGGCGAGCTATTCGAAACTGCCAGTTACACCCTGGAATCCGTTGCGTGCCTGTTTGAGAAGCCACTTCATTACACGGGCCGCATCGTAACAGTAAGCAACGTTATATCCGAGCGTCGAGAAACAGTGGGGCTCGCAGCCTTGCTTCATCTCCCCCAGTTGCTTGAGGTCGAACTTCTGGTTTTCCACAGTACCCCAGTCATAATTCGCGTTGTACATGGGAAAGCATGGCGCGAGTGTTCCGTCGGTGCGGATGATCAGCCAGTTTTGACCGGCTCGGCAACCCCAATGCTCGCCGACTCCACGCATGAAGCCTTTCATGTTTTGCAAGCGTGGAATGGAGTCCACCATTTTGTATCCCTGGCGTTGCTTGTCGATCAGCCAGTCCAGAAGATCATCGACCATGGAAAAATCTTCCGGGCGAATGTAGGTGTCGTTCTCGTGCAGGTGCTTGAAGTGGGACTGCTCCATCATCGGAGCTTCGTTGATGTGGAAAGTGAGAGAAATCCCGTTGTCGTGGGCGATCTCCACCAGTTGTTTTACGTCCTCGATGTTGGTGCGGCAAATATTTGTGTTGAAGAAGACGGTATAACCGTAGCGGTATTGGCGCCTCACGAGGTAATCGAAATACGAACTGACGTGTTCAAATGCCTTCGGGAGACCGGGCTTTTCCTTGATCGCGTCGACAGCGAAGTTAATCGTGGCGATTCCCGCGTCGGCAAGACGATCGGTTACTTCCGGCCGAAGCAGACGGGCATTCGTGGCCAGATAGACCCAGAAATCCTTTTTCGCGGCATAGTAAATGACCTTGTGGACAAAATCGGGCCGCAACAAAGGTTCTCCGCCCGTAGGAGCCAACACTCGGCAGGGGGTTGATTCCAGCCAATCGATGGCGCGACGCGCAGTTTCCTCGGTCATCCCCTTTACGCGATTGTCGTACGACCAGCAGTAGTGGCAATCGAGGTTGCATTTCCACTCCGTGAATAGATAGGCGATGATCGGCTGGAAATCTCCCGGCAGAACGCGAGATTTGAAGTACGGTACCATCCACCCTCGCATGGTTTGGAGAATGCGAGAAACGGGCCACTGTCTTTTGCCAGTGCCCAACACGTGATCGTGAGCGGCAATGTCGGCCATGTCCAACTCGTGGAGAAGTTCCGGGTGCTGAGGAAAGATGGGGATGGGAAGCGCCACGGGCTCCTTTGAAGAGCGAGGCGACGGACGCTGCGTGGGCTGCTGAAGCAGGTTATGTAATGGTACGTCGAGGCGAAAAGGCTGAGAGGGAACTGTTGGGAGCGCTGGATCGAGTGACGACATGAAGTAGACCTCAACTTTGATTAGGATGACCGGGCGCGCATGGTCCACAACCCCGACCGGAAAACGCCTGTGCCCTTCTTACTCGTTCCGCACCTCCTACAGCGAACACCCTAGCTGAAGAAGGCAAAGGTCGTCAACGCCAATGAATGTTGGATAAATGGACCTGCCGAACGGATACATAAGAATTCAAAAAAGTTGCGTCTGGCCGGGAAATCTCCCCGCGCCCAATTGAGCTGCAGGCGCATCCAACAGCGTAATAAACTAGTGGTTGTGAACCGTAGGGGTCCGTAAAGGGGTAAGCCAGTGCCATTCCGTCTGCGATTCTGTCTTCCAGGGGTCGCCATGGCTGCGATGTCGTTGCTTGCCCGGCCATGCGGAGCGCAGGAGCCGAATGTTGGTTTCCTGCCGCAGATGGAGGGAGCGGTATTTCCGCCCTTGCAACCGACTGGTGAATCGGCCTCTCTGCTGCAGGACAGCTCAGATTCCCAACAGAAAAAACCAGCGGAAGAGCCGCAAAAAGGCACATCCAACGACCGCATTCTCTGGACCATGCCAAACTTCCTCACGTTAGAGAACGCGGGCGACATTCCGCCGCTGACTGCGGGGCAAAAATTCAAAGTAACAGCGCGGGGAGTTTTTGACCCATTCGAATTCGTTCTCATCGGCTTTGTAGCGGGCATCAACCAGGCCAGCAACAGTAATCCAACGTACGGACAGGGGATGCAGGGGTATGCGAAACGCTACGGTACAGCCTATGGGGACAACGCCATCGAAAACTTCATGGCCAGTGCGGTATTTCCTTCGGTTCTGCACCAGGATCCCCGCTACTATCAACTCGGGCACGGCGGCTTCTGGCGGCGCAGCGAACATGCCGTAGGACGAGTGCTGATTACGCGTTCTGATTCCGGGCAGAGACAAGTGAACTACTCTGAACTCGGAGGCGCGCTGGCCGCGGCAGCGATTTCTACGTATACCTATCATCCGCAGAGCGAACGAGGCTTTGGAAATGTAGTGAGCGTGTGGGGTTCGCAGCTGGGGTGGGATGCGGTTACTTATATGATTAAGGAGTTCTGGCCTGACCTGCGCAAGCATTCAAACAATCGCAAGCAAGTTCAGCCGGTCGAGGGTCAAGCGTCCAGTAACGAGTGACCGTGCGTTCATGAGGCTGCCGTGGGATGGGTTCAATTCAGATCCTGGTTGAAGTTAACGTTGCCCGCTCTAGGCGGTGTCGGCCTGTTTATTTCGGCTTTTATTGATTCTTCTTTTGTCCCACTTCCCCTGCTCACAGATTTAATACTGATGGAGCTTTCCAGCCGCCATCCGGTGCGTATGCCGTACTACGCCGCGATGGCCGCGGTTGGGTCACTGGGGGGGTGCGTCTGGATTTACTGGCTGGCCCGGAAAGGCGGGCAAGCCTACTATCAAAAGACGCAGGGACATGCGCCGGGCAAGATTCGAAAACTAATACAAACCTATCCGATGGCGAGTGTTTTTTTCCCCGCCGTCGCCCCGTTTCCGGTGCCGTTTAAACCTTTTGTCATTGCCCAGGGCGTTTTTCAAGTCCCTTTTGTGACGTTTGTGATTGGCACCATTGTCGGCCGCGGCTTGCTGTTCTTCTTCGAGGGATTCCTGGGAGCCCGCTACGGAATGGCAGCAAAGGAATTCCTAGTGAACCAGAAATGGGCTTCTATTGCGCTAGCCGTGGGCTTGATTTTGGGATTCCTCGCGATTCGCCGTTTGCCCGTCTTCCGGCGGACGGAGATCTCTCAACCAAATTGAAGTTCGCGAACGCGGCGTTCGAGCTCCCGCGCAATTTCGTTCGCCTCCCGATCGGCTGTAAAGACGACCGGAGAGCCGATCGTGACTTGCACATGACCGGGTCGCGCGAAAATGCGCTCGTGCCGCTTCAGGTCAAACAGACCCTGCAAATACATTGGAACGACGGGAATGTTCAACTGCTTGGCGAGCAGGCCAATGCCCGCGCGAAAAGCCATCATCTTTCCGTCCTCAGTTGTTTTGCCTTCCGGAAAAACCAAGATATTCCAGCCGCGGTCAGCCAGGTCGCCCGCGAAGGCAAAGCTCTGGAGAAAACCCGATTGCTGCGGCAGCGGGAAAACATTGAAGAGACTTAAGGCGAGAAAATACCTGAGGTGTTCGAGGAAACCCTCGAAAAACCGCAGGTCACCTGAGGGCCGCCGCATTCTTGCGAGCCTTTCACCTCCCATAGCGGTGGCGAGGCGATTTCGGAGCCTGGCGGGGAGCGCGGGAAGGATCCAAGCGATGTCGAGATAGGTGACATGATTGGAGATCACGAGGACCGGTCCACGTAGCCCGCGGAGATTTTGTCGGCCGCGAATGCGAGGTGCAGCGAGAAGATAGGTCGCAGGCCACGCAAGCGAGTAATAAACGCCAAGGCGCAGAGCAGTCGTAAGCGAATTTTGTGGCCATGTGGGGTAGACGTGTTGAATCGCGGAGGGAGTGCCTTGAGAGAGAAGCTTTTCGAGTTGGCCAACCGTTGCCACATCCTGAAAGCGGGTCTCATTCAGGTCCACCTGATGGCGTTCTTCTAAAGCGCTCATAAGCTCGACGCGATCGAGCGAATTAAGATGTAAATCCGTTTCCAGATTGGCGTCCTTGGAGCCCAATTGGACGGGTCGGCCGGTGATTCGCGCAATCAACCCTGTAAGGGAGTCAGGTGCGACAGCGTTTTGCGTAGTGCCACACTTCGCGTGCTGGACTGCATCGCGAATGCGAGGAAGAACAGGTTTTTGCGTCGGCGTCCGCGGGAAATCCGGCTCAGGCCAGACAAACCATTGGTGCATTCTTTGATACCCAGCCAGTGATCGATTGGCGGCTTCGGTCACTGCGGCTGCATCGCTGGCGGAGCCGTTCAACAAGAGCACCGCGCAGGGCTCAGCGTTGCCGTCTCTTTCGAGTCCGACTACGACACAATCGCGGACGCCAGGCTGGGGCCGTAGAGCTTTCTCCAGATCCTCTGGGTAGATATTCATGCCAGCGGGGGTGACGATGACGTTTTTTTGCCGGCCCTTAAAATACAGGCGGCCATTTTCATCCTGCTCCGCGACATCGCCCGTTCGGAACCATCCGTCGGGTTCAGCTACGGAGAGAGTTTGCCCATTTTGCTGATAGGCTGTAGCAACGTTTTCACCACGCACCAGAATCTCGCCGTTGTCGTCGACGCGTACTTCCATGCCAGGAAACACTTTGCCGATTGATCCTCTCGCCGAACGGAATGGATGATTCAGACTGATGAGCGAAGTAGTTTCTGTCATGCCGTATCCTTGAATAACGGCGAATCCCAAGCGATTCCAGAAAGTTTCGGCCTGCTGCGGGAGTGCGGCTCCGCCGGAAACGAAGGCCCAGAATTTCCAGCCGAGACGCGAGTGGATATGGCGGAATTGCCACCAGCGGCGAAGAAAGTGCTTACCTTCCGCTCCAGCGAGATCCTTTCGAAACTGATCTATTTTTCCATCACGTTCCTGCCCACGTTCGATCTCACGTTGCAGCGATTCAATGAAACGAGGGACCGCGACCACGACGGAGACGCGCTCGCGCCGGATGGTGTCCACGAACTCCGCGGGCCGGAGCGAGTCAAGGAAAACAACCGTGCCCGCGAGCAGCGGCGGGATGAACACTCCGAGCATCTGGCCGAAGACGTGACTGAGCGGAAGCAGATTCAGGAAGCGCAATGGGTGTACAAGTTTTTCATAACGGAGGTACTTCTGGATCTCGATCTGCAGGGGCGCCATGTTTGCGAGCACATTTCCGTGCGAAATCACAACGCCACGAGGCTCCGCCGTGGTGCCGGAAGTGAAGATAATCTCTAACGTGTCTTTGCGCGACAACGGTGGCGAGGGGTAGGGGGACGAATCGTGCTGCGACGTGACCGCCGGTACGGACTCCAAGGTGATGGACGGAGTGGCCAAACATTCCTTATGCACGCGGGACTGAAAGACGAGTTTGGCATTCACTTCTGTAGCGACCCGGCTTGCGAACTCCATCGGGGAGGCATGGTCAATGGGCACGATGATAGCGCCACGAAGCAGACATCCAAGAAATACGCTGATCCACTCCGCGGAGTTTTCACCCCACAAGAGAACCGCATCGCCCTTTCTGATGCCCCGGGTTTCGAGTTCCCTGGCGACGCCGTTTGCCTCTGCCACGATCCGCGCATAAGTCCAACTCTCCATACGATAGCCGCGCCGCTGCCGCACGGCAATGTCGTTGCCATGTGCGGCGTAGGTTTGGACGAAATTAAGTAGTGACTTCACGTGTATCCCAGACATCTATTTTCCCAGAAGTTGGGCAACCTCAGTCATAGCAGTGGCCCCATGAACTTTGATAAGGTTTGCTGGTGGCCGGATACACAGAAAGAGCCGTGATTATCGGCGCAGGAATCTCAGGCTTGACTTGTGCCTATCGGCTCAAACAATTGGGCATTCGTGCCCTCGTCCTCGAAGCCACGGAACGAGCAGGCGGCCTGATTGCGACAATTCGCCGGAATGGATTTTTATTTGAAGCCGGGCCGCAAGCCCCGCGCTTTCCGGCTTCGGTGTGGCGGCTGGTGCGCGACCTGAATCTGGCAAGCAAATTTGTGCCCGGTGATCCGAAAGCCAAGCGATATATTGTGCGGCACGGACGATTGCATCCAGCGCCATTCTCGCCGGCAGGATTAGTTACGACGCGCTTGCTTGGACCTGCATCCAAGTTCAGAATCCTCACCGAGGTTTTCCGCTCTTCGCGCCCCCCTCTCCATGAGGAAAGTGTGGCGGAGTTTGTTCAGCGGAAGTTCGGAGCTGAAGTTCTGGACGATCTGGTCGACCCTTTCATTGCCACGATCTTTCTTGGTGATTCTTACAAGATGGGCATGGAGAGCGCGTTTCCGGCGTTAGTGGAATGGGAGCGGAATCGCGGAAGTCTTGTACGGGGTGCGATTCGAGCGCGTAAATCGAAGCAAAATGCGGGGAAGCTCGATGCGTCGTCTGCTGGTTCTCGGGCAAATGGAAAGCGGGGCGCGTTCGACGTCACCGACGCTCTGCCATCGCTTGGTTCCTTCCGGACAGGAATGGGGGCATTTCCGGAAAAGCTCGCCGAAGTGCTTCAGCCGGCGATCAGATACAACGCGGAAATCGCATCCGTAGCGCGATTAGCAAGCAGCAGCGACGGGACAGAGCGGGGCTGGGAAATAGGTTTGGCTAGCGGCGATAAAATTACAGCGGAAAAGTTGGTGCTGGCGGTGCCGGCGTATATTGCTGCACGACTGCTGGTAAGCAGCGCGCCCAATCTTGCCGGATGCCTTCAGGCCATCGAGTATGCAGCGATCTCGGCTGTGTCTTCTGCCTACCAGAAGTCCCAGGTCGCCCACGCGCTCGATGGATTTGGTTTCATGGTCCCGCGGCGCGAAGGATTACGGACGATTTGCACATTTTGGAATTCTTCTCTCTTTCCGGAGCGCGCACCCGAGGGCCAGGTGTTAATGACCAGCTTTGCCAGGACGGAGTCGAACGATGACGAGTGTGCCCAGATTGTGGAGGCGGAAAACGCCAAAACACTGGGAATTACGGGAGGGCCGGTGGACCGCTTGCTTTGGAAGGATTCGCACGCGCTGCCGCAATATAACGTCGGACATGCGCAGCGAGTGACAGAGATCGCTAATATCTTGCGCGCTGTCGGCAATCTATATCTCGCGGGGAATTTCCTAAGAGGGCGATCGATAGGTGACTGCGTCGAAGTTGCGATGCGCGTCGCGGAGGAAATGCATAGCCATCGAGGTAACGTCATCCAAACCAGCGAGAGCTTTGCGGAGGAGCCACGGAGTTGATGCAATTACTAGCTTGGCTCGCGGGCATTACGTTATTTGCGGCGCTAGCAGGTGTGGTTTACCAGGCGCTGGGGACACGGAGAGACCGCAAGGTATTTCCGCCACCGGGTAGATTGGTCGACCTCGGGAGCCATCGATTACACCTTTTTGAATCGGGGGATGGCGGCCCAACGATCTTGTTGGAAGCGGGACTCATGTCAACTGTATTGAGTTGGAGTGATCTCCAACGTGAGTTATCCGGTTCGTTTCGCGTGGTCAGCTATGACCGGGCAGGGCTGGGTTGGAGTGATTTGGGTCCGATGCCGAGGGCAGCTGAGCGCATCGTCAACGAGCTGCATACGTTGCTGCAACGCGCAGCAATTCCCCCGCCCTACGTGCTGGTGGGCCATTCCTTCGGGGGGCTGACGATGCCGCTGTTTGCGGCGCAGTACTCAAAGGAAGTAACCGGGATGGTGCTGGTGGATCCGGTTACGGCGGCGGAATGGAATCCGCCTTCAGAACATGACCGGAAGCTTACGCGCATCGGGGCCAAGGTGTGCCGACGCGCGGCATTCCTCTCACGCATCGGAATCATTCGTTTCGTCGCTTTTCTTCTGACCAGCAATGTTGCAAAGAAACCAGCAAGCATTCTGGTGCGCCTTATCAGCCGAGGATCGCCAGCCGAATCCGGCTCGGTTTCGAGTCCGTGGTTTGCCGCCCTTCCCGCAAACGAAAAAGCCATGGCATCGGTGTTCTGGATTCAGCCGAAGTTTGCTTTGACGATCGCCAGCCAATTGGAAAACCTGCCTGTCAGTGCAGCGCGTGTGGGTCAACTCGGTAACTTTTGCGATAGACCGGTGATAATTTTGTCAGCCAGTACAGCGCCCGAGGATCGACGTAAAGAGCATGCCGCAATGGCCGGAGGCTTGCCTCTCGGGGAGTACGTCTTGGCGGGGAACAGCAATCATTGGATCATGCAGGAAGAACCGCACCTGGTGGTCGCCGCGATCGAGAAGATAGTGAAACTTTCTAGAACGCAACTGACCGGTGAGCGCCGCTCCGACGATGACATAAAACATAGCGCTGCCAAGAACTGATAGCGGCTATGCGAAGTTTAAGCTTGCAAGGCTTTGGGCTGTATGAAAGATTTGCCGACCCGGCGTCTCTCGGATGGTCGAAAGTTTCCTACGTTGCCTACGGCGCCTGGCACTGTTTGCGCTACTACATCTTGCAGGAAGCTATGTTCGGCGGTGACGGAGGTTGATGAAGTTCGATACTGACAAAGCGCTCGGCGAGGAACAAGCGGTAGGGCAGCGCCAACCATTTTCCCGGCGGCACTTGCTGACAGGAAGCGCGGCCTGCTGGCTGAGTGCATGCGCCGGGGTACGTATGCTGGGGGCGGCTGTGCCGAACCGGTTGCTGACGATGGCTTTTGGGTGGGTGCCCAACAGCGAGTATGCGGACATCTTCGTTGCCATGGAGAAACAACACTTCACCGACGCCGGGTTGTCCATCAAATATCTGGGTGGCGGACCAAACGCCCCAGTTTCTCTCGTGACGCTGGCGGCAGGGCAAGCGGATATTGCCGGCACCAGCTGGCTGCAGCTTCTGGATGCGCAGACACATGGAAATGATTTTGTGATCATTGCCTCGATGGTGCCGATCACTCCCGAAGGGCTGATCTCGCTTCCGCGCAGACCGGTGTTGAAGCCTGCCGATCTTCCCGGAACGCGCTTTCTGGTACAGGGACCGGCGGAGCGCGATGTTCTCGACGCTGTCTTCAAAATCAATCATCTGCCGCCTGAGCGCCGTTACATTCCCGCTGGATATTCCCCGGACGCGCTTCTGGCGGGCGCAGGAGACGCATATTTCTGTTTTGTCACCAATCAGCCGGTCATTTTTGAAGACATGCACCTAAAATCGGGCAAGGACTTTTTTGTCGCTCGCATGGACCAGTTCGGCTATCGAGTTCCGTCGCAATTGCTTGTGGTAGAGCGTAAACGGCTTTCGACGGAGCGCGCGACGTTTGTGGCGTTTTTGCACGCGCTGCTGCAAGGCTACCTCGACAACAAGAAGGATCCAGCTTATGCGGCATCTCTGGTTGTGTCGAAATACGGGCGCGATTTCGGGTTTTCGCTTCACCAGCAAACGCGCTTGAATGAGCTCCAGCTGGAACTGGAGAAGATGCCCGGGTCACGAGGACCCTATTGGATCAGCGATGAACAACTGCGCGGTCCCATGTATGATGTGGCGCGAGCCACGGGCCGCAGCAACCTGCCGGATCCCGCGCGGATTATGGACATGAGCCTTCTCGCCGAAGCTTATAAGGGATTGCCCTTGTAATTTCGGCGGCACGCAATTCATACGATGGCCTGAAGATCGGGGGCTTGAGACGCAATGGAAGCGCGTGACATCGATCTGCTCGTTAGTGGCGCGGAAATTCTGACATTTGATGACGGCGGTACCGTTTTGCGCGATGGCGCCGTTGCGATTGCCGGCCATTCGATTGTGTGGGTCGGCAAAAACAGCGAAGCCGTCACCTTGTTTCGCGCGAAGGAAACATTGCGGGCTGGTGGCCTGATCGCCATGCCAGGCTTGGTGGATTGCCACGTGCATACCGCGCAGCAGTTTTTGCGGGGCAAACTTGCTTCTCTCGGCAATATGGGGAGCTTGCGGGAGCCGATCTGGAAGCGCTATCTCATTCCTTTCGAAAGCGGTCTGCAGCCGGAGGATGTCTACTCTAGCGGCCTCTGCGCATACTCTTCGATGATCAGTTGCGGCACCACGTGTTTTTTGGAAGCGGGTGGACCGTACCCCGATGAAATGGGCCGGGCTGCGGCCGACATCGGCATCCGCGGACGGATCGCCATGTCCACCATGGACATAGGCGAGGGCTTGCCGCAAGGTTTTCGATTTACAACCGAAGACGCTCTACAACGCAGCGAAGCCCTGGTTAGGCGCTGGGAGAAACATCCGCGCGTGAATGCCTGGTTGGCGCTGCGCCAGATCATCGTAAACTCCGAGAAGCTTCGCGTGGAAATGGATGCATTGGCCCGGCAGTTGAACACGCGGATCCATACCCATTTGTGCGAAGGCACTTACGAAGTGGAGTACACGATCGACCGGTTTGGAATGCGGCCCGCAGAGTATCTGAACGCGATCGGAGTGCTGAACGACAGGTTGCACTGCGCTCATTCGGTGCTGCTGAGCCCTGAGGAAATTGATCTATATGCGGCAAACGACGTGAGCTCCTGTCACTGCGCGATGAATAACTTCATAATCGGCGCGCCCCACCTATTCGAGTTGGTACGCCGCAACGTTCGCGTTGGCTTGGGCACGGATGGCGCGGCAACGCGCGGCACTCTCGACTTGTTTCAGGTGGCTCATTATGCGGTGCTCGGTCAGCAGATTCTCGATGGCACCCCGCATCACGGCACGAGTCCTATGAGCTATGCCGACATGCTGCGTCAGGCGGTGCGAGGTGGCGCTCGCGCGGCTCATCTGGAAAGCGAGATCGGCACTCTGGAACCCGGGAAGCGCGCCGATCTTATCCTGATCGGGGCCGGCGATTACGATCAATATCCTTTGTACGATCCTGTGATCACCGCAGCAGAGCACAGCGTGGGCCGCGACGTTCAGACGGTCATCATCGATGGCCGCACGGTGATGAAAGATCGCCAACTCCTTACCGTGGATCTTCGGCCCATGCGCGAGCGCGTAAAAAAACAGTACGCTCTCATCATGGAGCGTTTCGACAAGGCCATTGGATGAGCGGAGTCGGGATTGCGATCGACAATCTGACGAAGAGTTACGCGCCGCGGCGAGGTGTAACCGTCGAAGCCATCAGGCGGATGGATCTCACCGTAACTGCGGGAGAGTTCCTGGCTATCGTGGGTCCATCCGGATGCGGCAAGAGCACGCTGCTGCATCTGGTCGCGGGCCTCGAGCAACCAACCAGCGGGACCGTGCGCATCGGTGGGGCGGCACCGGAAGAATTGGTGCGGCTGCATCGTTTGGGAGTCGCCTTTCAGGACGCGGCGCTTCTGCCGTGGCTTTCGCTACAGGCCAATCTTGCTCTGCCGTTCAAGTTGGCCGGAATCCCTGTGAATCACGCGAGAGTACAGGGCCTGATTAAACTGGTCGGGCTCAACGGATTCGAGGGCACGCGGCCCGCGCATCTGTCGGGAGGAATGCGACAGCGCGCCGCGATTGCTCGATCGCTTTGCCTGGAGCCTCACGTTTTGCTTCTCGACGAACCTTTCGGAGCACTCGACGCTGTGACCCGGCGCAGACTCAACATTGAACTGGAACGCATCTGGCGCGATCGAGCGATCACGACGTTGCTGGTCACGCACTCCGTCGAAGAGGCATTGTTCCTTTCCGATCGCACTATCGTTATGGAAAGTCCAGGCGCCATCGCCCAAACAGTCCAGGTTCCGTTTTCGCGGCCGCGTTCATCGGAGCTTTTGCGGCGCGAGGAATTCCATCGCCTGACGGACCAGATCACTGTTTGGCTGGAACGCTAGGGAGCAAGCCAATGGAGAGAGCGAAAAACCAACTCGCGGCGAACCTTGCATACGCGGTTTTGGGTTTGGCATTGTTTTTCGCCGCTTGGCAGTGGGCTGGAAAAGCCGGAATCGCCGGGCCCGTGCTGCCAGCGCTCAGCGATGTGGCAGCGGCGCTCTGCCAGCCGGAAACCTTGTCTTTGCTCGGGCGCGCTGCTATATACACCCTCGCGTCGGCCGCTAAAGGATTGTTTTTCGGCGCATCGCTGGCGGTGGTGCTGGCGGTTGCGATGCGTCTGTTGCCGCCGTTGCGGCCGGGTCTCGATCGTCTGGCGATACTCGTGAACGCCACGCCGCCGATCGCGATTGGGCCCATCCTTATTGTCGTGTTCAGCCGGGAGCAAACGCCAGCACTGCTGGCAGGCATCCAGGTGTTTTTTCTTTTCTACGTTGCAGCCGCATCCGGTTTGGCGGCAGCCTCTCCGGCGCTGCGTCGCGTGATGACCACCTTTGGAGCAAGCACAGGGAAACGCCTGCTCCATCTGGAGCTGCCCGCGGCCTTGCCCTACCTGGCCAGCGGGCTGAAAGCGGCGGTGTCGGCGTCGTTGATTGGCGCCATTCTGGGCGAGTGGTTCGGCGCGCCGCAGGGGCTTGGCCTGGTGATTTTGAATGCCATGCAGAATTTTCAGATTCCGCTGATGTGGGCTGCCGTTACGGTTGCCGCCACGTTGTCGTTAGGCGCATTCTTGCTAGCGGCTGGCGTCGAAAAAGTTGTATCTCAGAGGTTCGGCAAATGAGGCGTCTGGTTTCTGAAACGTGGGCTGTGGTCCTGCTACTAGCCGCTTGGAGCTTGTGGGTTGGTCACAGCGGGTTGAATGGAATCGTCATTGTCACGCCGCTGGCTGTGCTGCGCGAACTGCTGCACAACCCGTCGCAATATGTGCAACCGGCCTTGCACACCATTGCTGTTGCGGTGTTCGGTATGGCGGCGGGCCTTTTTTGCGGATTGCTCTTGGCGATCGTCACCTGGACGTCGAGGGTGCTTGCCGGACTGAGCATTCCACTGGCGCTGCTGCTGACGTCTGTTCCGGTGGTTTGTCTTATCCCGATACTGACTCGGATATTCGGGTACGACGATCGAACCGTGTTCGTCACCGTCATTATTCTCTGTTTTTTGCCCGCATTTGTTTTTGCAAGCGCCGGTCTCAGAGCGTTGCCCCCCATGGCCGAAGAATACTTTTTCGTGCAGGGCGCGGGGCGTTGGAGTCGGCTGCGGCGATTGTCTCTGCCGGCTGCTCTGCCGCGTCTTGCCGTTGCGCTCCGAGTGCTCTCGCTACAGAGTGTCCTTGCGGCGCTGATTGCGGAATTTCTGATGCAGACAGGAGGTCTGGGGTCGCTGATTGCAACTTCGTCTGCGGATCTTGCCATGGATCAGGCGCTCGCCGCATCGTTTGTCAGTGTAGTGATCGCCTTCACGTTGTATCTTGGTGCGTCAATGATTGAACGAAGAGTGTTGAGGCGTTACAACTGAACACTCCTAGGATGGGAAGGAGCATGATGCCACCGAAAAGCGAAGATCAACCTAATTATCAAAGCCAGGACATCTGGAGCCGCACCACTACGGCCAACGGCTACAGTGTGGACGAGTTGCGATCCGTGTTGCAAAAATCCATCCGACGGGGTTGGGTGGAACAGGCGGCACTCGCCGCCTACGAACTGTTTTCCTCCAGCCCGGAGACGGAAGAAGTACTTTGGCGCCGCTTGGAGATTATCGCCACGGAAGATGTGGGGCTGGGTTTGGTTACGGCGCCGGCCATCATCGAAGCGCTAAATCAGCAGCGGCTGCGCATGGATGACCGCGGCGACCGCTGGATTTACTGTGCGCACGCCGTGCGGTTGCTGGCGACCGCCAGGAAAGACAACATGTCCATGGAGCTGGCCGGCTGGACGCGAGAGGTCGTTGCCCGGGGCGAGAGGAAAGTGGAAGTACAGGATTTTATGATTGATCTGCACACGCGCAGGGGCGTCAGCATGGGCCGCGACAAGGCGCACTGGTGGAAGGAAGGCGCTCGTCTGGAAAATCGAATGGATGGCTACGATCCGAAGTGGGGCGATTATTTGCGCCAGCTCGACGGCGCGAAATGAAGCGACTGTTTGTAGCAGAAATGTGAACTGATTTATCAGTGGAGGTTAGGAATGCGGCCGTTCCCTGTGATACTTTTCGCGATCGGGTTGGGATTGTTCACGCAGGATAGGAAAGTCGAACCAACCTGGTTGCACCGCGATGTCTCCGCTCTCCCGGAACGTCAGATTGACTTGTCCAGTGAGTCTTGCCACTACACGCCGATTTTCGGCGAAGGAGATGCCGACCCCAAAGTACCGAAGAGCGTCGTCCGCTTTGGAAAGCTAACCGTGGCGCCCCATGGCAATTGCCGGACAGTTGAATATGCGCGAGAAGAAGAACTGTATTTCATTCTGGGTGGCAGCGGGACACTTCATTACCGGGAGCAGTCGCATTCCTTGGCGCAAAATGATTTCACGTATGTGCCGCCGACGGTCAGGCACAGCATTTCCAATCCGTCCGGCGAGCCACTTCAGCTCGTGATCGCTACAGTTCGCTTGCCTGAAGATACTCGGCTTTTTCCGCCACAAGAGTTGGCGGTGGCTAATTTGGCCGAGCTTAAGGAAGAGACTGTGGAAGGACACCCGAACTCCGTGCTCTACAAACTCCTGATTGGACCGCGTACAGCTGCGCGTGACCGCATTAATGCGACTTATACTGTCGCTGATTTTTTCCTGATGGACTTTGCGCCTGGCGGCACAAACTTTCCTCACCACCACGAAGTGGCCGAAGAGATTTATCTGCTGCTCGATGGAGAGGGACAAATGGCCGCAGGCGGCGGGAACGACGGAGTTGCGGGCTTGCATCCCGCCAAAACCGGAGACGCTTATTATTTTCGGCAGAACTGCACGGTCGGATTCTACAACCAGAACGTTTCGTCGACGAAAGCGCACATCCTGGCGGTGCGGGTATACGTGCCCTTGCCTAAGAATCCCGATTGAGCCGTGCGTTCAGATCAGCCAAAGCTTCCTTTATCCCATTAAGGCAAGGGTCGCAGGGTTGAGTTGCCTCGCGTGCGCACGGCGATGAGTGAAACTTGCTCCAAATCGGGGTAGTGCTCTTCCTCGTCTGGCTTTCGTTCGGCGGGTGGAAGTTGCTGCACAGTCGTTTGTGCCGGGAGCGCTGTCTTAAAGTATTTTTTGTAGACTTTGCCAAACACAGGAGCATCCTCGAGATCGTCCAGATAAATCGTGGTTGAAACCACCTGATCGAAGCTCATCGCCGCTTCTTCCAGATTGTCGAGAAGATTGCGCATGGTCTGCCGGGTCTGATCTGCGACGGAAGCGGTGAAAACGCCGCCATTCGGCCCGGGAATAAATCCACTCTTCGCCGAGCAATACAACGTGTCTCCGGCAAAAACGCAAGGGCTGGCCGTCGGGCTGGGCGGCATATTGTTCGGACGGATGGATCGCCTCTGGCTCAGATCGCGCACGGCAACGCCGGTATACACAATTTGAGTGCCGTCGGGCAGGCTGGAAACTTCAATTGTGGCGCGCGCCGGAGTATTTCCGAACTCGAATCGGCGCGCATATTGGGTGTTCATGATGCGCATGGGCACCGCCGCCGTCAAATAAGGATTCACAAAGACCATGTTTGCGAGTGTGAGGCCGGCTGCCTGAACGACCGACTGTAGCCGATCGAGTGCCATGTTGACCTGCTGTGTGGCATCGTTCGGGGTAGCGCCGTCGCTGAAATCACTGGCGGGTATGGAGGAAACAAACAGCCGGTCGTATGTCAGCATGCCGGGAGAATAGGCTTTGTTCTGGGAAAAATTGGGCAAAGAAACCGGTTGCCTGCCACGCAGGTCGCGGACAGCAACGGCTGTCATTTCTACCGGCGATTCAGGAACTCGCGCAACACCAAGGACGGCGCGCGCGGGAGGGTCATGGGGAAAGTACTTCGCAAAAACTTCGTTGAGCCCCGGATAGTGCTTCACGTCCTCAAGGTACACCTGGAGATAAACGACGTGATCCATCGAGAGTCCCGCGGTTTCAACGACCTTGCGGATGTTGTCGAGACACTGACGCGCTTGAGCGGGAAAGTCAGCCGGGGTGGTTCGATCGGCGAGGCGTGGACCTTGCCCCGAAACATACACATAGTCCCCGGCGTCAAAGCCGTTCGCACCCAGATCCATGGAAGGTGCGGGGTCGCGAGTCCGTTGGGCAAACAGGGAAGCCGCGGAAAAGAGCAGGCACACGGCCAACATCAAGAGGCGACTCACGCCGCTTTTCCCTTGCGCGCAGCCCCTAGGATCGATCGTAGCCGGTCGCCTACGATCATTTCTTCGCCGGGTTGAATGGTCATGGAGACCAACTCGATGTGATTCTGCTTCTTGATTTCCTTTGCGTTCGGTTTCGGTTTATCCACCCCTTCATGAACCGCGGATACCAGGCTGGGATTGTCTATGCCGAGGACTTCGATGACCGGATCACCCTCGCGAAGTTTTTGAACGCAATCCTTGATGCCGAAACCCCAGGCCTCCTGGTCCCAGGAGATGCGCAAGGTCGGATAGCGATTGCCATCGTCCGGAATGTAGATTTCCGTCTGCACTCCAGGCACGGTCTCCACAAGCTTTGCGATGCGATCCACGCGGCCGTTCCATTCGTCGTAAAGCTTTTTGGAATCCGTATTCAGCCAGGTTTCGATCGCGGTCAGGCAACCGATGACCTCTTCTTTCCCCACTTTCATGGGGCGGCAGACGGCGCCTTCGTAAGGGCAGGAATTTCGCAAGGCGGCTTCGATCAGATCCTTCCGTCCCAAAAGCACGCCGCTGCACTGCGGACCTCGCAAACCCTTGCCGCCGGAGAAAGTATATAAGTCGAGCTTCATCTGCGCGTACAACTTAATATTGTCGATCGGTGGGATGCCGGCTGCATCGTCAAGCAACAGCGGCACGTTGTGCTGCTTTGCGATGGCCGCTTCGCGTTCGAGCTTGTCTTTCAGGTCCGTGGTGTAAATCATGGCGGTGTCCGGCGTAATCGCATTGGCAATATCGTCGGGTTTATCGACGAGGACCAACTTTGCGCCGGCCAGGCGGATGGCGCTGTCAAACGCGCTGCGGCCGCCGACCATAATCACTTCGTGTTTCAGCCCAGTGGTATCGGGCAGTTGCCAAATTTTCTGCGGATCGCTTCCCGCCATGCAGGCCGCCGTCGCAGCGGCCATAGCCCCAGCGGCGCCCGATGTGATGATTCCAGATTCTGCGCCAGTCAGTTCGGCCAAGCGACGCCCGACAGCGTGATGTAGCTCGACCATATTCACAAAATAGCGCCCGGCTTCGGTTTGCGCTTCGCGGGCCTCTGGAAATTGCAGAGAGCCGCTGAGGTAGGTCCACGTTCCGCGGCAATTGATGACGGTTTTCACGCCGAGCCGGCTGTAAACATTGCTGTTCGGGTTTAGGCCGATCGCGACAGCGGACTTTACATAAAGTCCTTGTGCGGCGATCTGAGCCAGCAGCGGCGAAGCCGCCAGCATTTTCATGAATCCGCGACGGTTCGGTTCTTTTGCAAAAGGCATGCGTTTCCCCTCGGAATGAATTTTTACTTGGTGAAAACTAAAGTTCCAAAATGTTCCGGCACGTGATTCGGATCGCGGTTGACGACACACGTCGGCTGCCAACACATAAAGTGGCGCACCGGGTCCTCGCCTAATCCATCGATTCGATACAGGTTGACCCTCCACCGGGTGCCAGCCACGACCTGCTTTTCACTTACGGAACGCAACGGTACACGCGCTGCGGCGTACCATACGTGATTCCTTTCATCGATGCGCCCCTGCCGCTGCCATCCGGAATCCCACTTGGCATCGTAAGTGTCTTTGTTCAGATCGATGGCGAGATCCACCCAATCGCCGGTAGGGGCGATTTCAAATTCGCGATAGCGCTTGATGTCTTGCCAATCGTCACCGAGGAAAAACTCCACGACATCGCGATCCCAAAGTTTCAACCGGTCCTTACTATTGTCCGCAGGCAACCAGAGATTGAGTTCCGTGTAGGGCGAAATGAACAAGAGATACAAATCGGAATCTGTCCAGAATCCTCGCACCTCCGTCTTTAGTCTGGGATAGTCAATTTCGTGGCTGCAGTCTTTTAAAATCCATGTAGACGCGGCCTTGGCCCACGTGGCGGAATCAGCATCGGTGTTCAACTCCGGGGCTTTCGAGACATAGGGAACGGAAAAGCTAGCACCCGGTGGTGAGAATTCGCAGACCTTCGCTGAAGCATTATCGGTAGACGACTGCGGCGCACGGTTGCTGGCCGCGCGAAGTCCGGCTGCGGGCAATCTGACCAGGACGACAGCGGCCAGGAGCAAACCCATCCAAGCGATATTTCGTCTTGAGAACATTTATTCAAGGGCGAGCCGCGTTTCTTAACTCGGGCGAAATTTCGAACGCTTTCTCGAACTCCGCACGCGACTCTGCCTCCTTTCCTTGTTTCTGCAGCGCTAGCCCCAGGTTATAGTGGGCTTCCGCGTAGGAAGGTTTGAGGCGAACCGCCTGTAGAAATTCCAATTTTGCCGCACGGTCGTCTCCCGCTTCGAGCAGCGCCAAACCAAGATTGTTATGAGCTTCCGCAAAGCCAGGATCGCGATGCACAAGCTCCCGGAAAACACTGATCGCGCCCGCAGTATCGTTTTTCTGGCTCAAAACCAGGCCCAGTTGAATGCGCGCGTCCGTGTAGTTGGGATCAAGGCTCAGGGCTTCGTTGAGTTCGCGAATTGCTTCGTCGAGTTGCCCTGACTGCGCCAGCGCAAGGCCAAGATTATAGTGCGCCTCCGGCAGATCAGCGTCTGACATGACCGCCTGGTGGAACTCCTCGAGCGCCCGATCATGGTCGTCCTCGCGCCAGTAGAGCAGTCCCAAACTGGTGTGGACTTGCGCATAGTCCGGCTTCAATTGCAGAGCCTTGTCGAAGGCT
This sequence comes from Candidatus Acidiferrales bacterium, assembly GCA_963742325.1. Classification (GTDB taxonomy): domain Bacteria; phylum Acidobacteriota; class Terriglobia; order Acidiferrales; family UBA7541; genus Acidiferrum. The sequence goes on from CAVULB010000004.1 coordinate 162,962, forward strand.
TCCTTGGCGCGGGCATAGTCCTGCTTGCGGTCCCACGTGACACCCAGATAGTAGTAGCCGGTCGGCAACTCCGGACTCTGCTCGATCGCCTTCTGAAAGAAATTCAGAGCTTCATCCGGTTGTTGCTGCTTCAACGCGTCCACACCCTGCAGGATAAGCAGTTTCGCTTGTGCCAGGCGCGTGCGAAATTCATGCAGACCGTTCAACTCATCGAGTTCCTTGTGGGCCGCGGCGGTGTTTCCCTGCGAGCGCAGAGCGATCCCTAAGCTATAGTGAGCTTTCTCGAAATCGGGCTTCAGTTCGATTGCTTTTCGAAATGCGGCGATGGCGCCCGGGATATCGCCGTCAGCCTTAAGTTCCATGCCGAGGTTGTATTGGGCATTGGGATCCCCAGGATCGAGTTCGACCGCCTTGCGGAAGTTAGCGAGCGCCCCTTTCTGATCACTTTGACGTCGAAGGGTCACACCCAGCATGACGTAGGCTCGCGCCAAGTTGGGGTCAAGGCGAATTGCGGCACGAAATTGAGCCCCGGCAGCATCCAACTTACCGAGCTGACCTTCCACTTCCCCCAGCTCGAAATGCGTTTCCGCAGCGGGCTTTAGCGTGACCGCACGGCTGAGCTCGCGTTCCGCGGCAGGAAAATCGTTCTGCTCGGAATAAACATGCGCGAGGAAAACGTGTGCGGCGACGTTCGCGGGGTCACTTTCCACCGCTTTGCGTAGCTCTTTCAGAGCACCGGCCTGATCGTGGAGGCTATAGAGAGTCACGCCCAAACCATAGTGGGTCTGACCCCATCCCGGTTTAAGGTGGATCGCGGACTGAAACTCTTCGACAGCTTGCTTTGTGTCACCTTTATAGTTCAAGGCGAGCGCAAGATCGTAATGTGTTAGAGCGTCGTTGGGATCGAGTTCCAATGCCTGGCGATAAGCGGCGATGGCTTCATCCCACGATTTGGAGCGAGCGAATGTATCGGCCTGCTGACGATAGACCTCGACCGTCTGCGCTAGCGCCGGTCGTGAACAGGCGAGAGTGAGAACGAGGGCAGACACAATTGGTAAAAGCCCACCACGCCGAATGATCGAATCCGTCCAGCCACACTTCATCGAAAACAGATTAACATGCGCGCGGAACTCAGGCGAGGCTCCGGAGGAACGACCGAACAGATGCCTCGGCGGGTTCGCTCAATTACCAGTAGAATTTCGCGCTTACCTGCCCGATGCGGGGATCGCGCGCTTGAGTGACGATTCCGAAGCTCGAGTTGCTGATGTCTCCGGTCGGATTCATGAATTGAGCATGGTTGAAAATGTTGAAGAATTCGAAACGGAGATCGAAGGCGAGATTCTCCTTGATTTGGGTGCGCTTCAATATGCCGAAATCGGTGTTGTTGAATCCAGGACCGTGGAAAAACCGGCGGTCGGCAGTCCCGAATGTTCCTGGAACGCAATTCAGCGCGAATGCACCCACACTCGGCAAGCAGGCGGCTGTTATCTGTCCCGGGGATTGTGGTGTCGCAAGATTTGGCGTAGGCGGGATGAAGTAGCATCCCGTGCCGTCGGTGGTTGGGCAATTCGGATTCGATTTGCGCGGATTCAGGATTTGCACGGGACCAACCCGATCCGGCATATCCGTGGATGAGCTACCCCACAGAGTGTAATCACCGTTGCTTTGGTTCAACTGTATCGGAAAACCGCCGGAGAAGCGGGTGATTCCCTGAAGCTGCCAGCCCTCGGTCAGGCGCTTGGGGGCGTTGCCGAACATCCGGTCGAAGGGAATGGCCCAAATGTAACTGGCCACAAAATTGTTAGTGATGTCCGTGGAAGACAACCCACGGCTCAATTTAGGATTTACGAAGTTCACCAAGTCACCGAACCCGGAGGAATCGTCCAAGGCTTTTGCAAAAGTGTAGGCGGCCAGGAAGGTGAAGTCGTTTGCCTTGCGTTCGACGGTGATTTGCCCGGCGTTATAGATCGAATTGGCGCTCGTGAATGTGAACGTATTGCCATAGCCAAAACACACCTGGAGGGCCGAAGCCGGGCAGTAGTTTGGATTTAGAAGCTTGTTCCTGGTGCTGTACACGAAATTGCCGCTGGGAAGCTGGAACACGTCGTTCTCGGCACCAAATCCGCAGCCGGCGCTTCCTGCCGTCGTATCGAACGCCCCCTCGGCAGTGAGTTGCTGGCACAGAGCCGGGTCGCCCTGGTTGGATTCCTGCTGGGTGATCAGGTGGTGCCCCTCGGTGCCGACATAAGCCAGCGTAAGTACTGTCGATTTGGTTAATTCACGCTGGATGGACATGTTGAAGTGCTCCGCGTAAGGCAGCACGTTATGAACGTAGTAGCCCGGGAAATAGTTGATGGGCTCGAACACCGAGAAGCTCAGTGTTTTGTTGGACGGGGCACCCGGGATCGGCAAGGTGTAGGGAAAACGTTGCCCCAGCGATTGCCCACTCTGTCGAGTCAGGAAGGGTTGATCAAACAGTACCGAGGTCGGAGATTGCCAATATAGACCGAACGGCGCGTCGGCCACCTCGTAGAACAGGTTAAGGTCCTCCACCGAAGTGTAGTAGAGCCCGTAAGCCGCGCGGATACTGCTCTTGCCTGGGCCACCAAAGATTTTGCCCAAGATCCCATCCGTGAACCCCGGCGAGTAAGCCAATCCCAGCCGTGGGCCGAAGTTGTCGTATTTCGTGGGAGCCAGCGTCTTGGGAATGCCACCGTCACCCGGAAATACCAAGCCTGTGGGAGCGAGTGGAAACACCGTGGACTGTTGCCCTGGAACGAACGTCTGGATCTTTCCCTGCCAGTCGTACCAAGGCATGCTGACTTCCCAACGTAGACCGAGATTCAGGGTGAGGTTGGATTTCACTTTCCAGGAGTCCTGGATGAAGGCCCCGCCATAACGCGTTCGGGAATCCAGCACTTGTTTGGCAGCCTGTATGTAAGCACCACCACAAGAGTTGCACGTCGCGCCGAGGAGGAAGTCGGCCATATCGGAGCCGGTCACGGAACCGTCAAATGTGAATTGGCCGTTGGGGCTGGCGTAGTTCCTTTCATTCACCATCAGGTAGCGGAATTCCCCTCCAAACTTCCACGTGTGCTTGCCACTGACCTTCGTAAAAACGTCGCTAGCCGTATAGGTAGTGTCGGGTTGGAACGTATTCAGCGTGGGCACGCCGATGTTCAGGCCAATCTGGCTCAAGCTCACCTGTGGCATATACTGCGTATACCCGGGCAGCGGGACAATGCCCAGCGTGCCTTCACCCGTCACAAAACCGAGCGAGGAGATGTCGGCGAAACTGCCCGCCGGATTGTCCTTATGCACGGCGGTCCGGAAGAAGCTGACCCGTGCTTCGTTCACGGCCGTCGCTCCGAACGTGTGGGTGTTGCTCATGACGAACTCTTGCGCTCGCGATGGCGTGATCGTGGGGAATCCGGGCACAGTGGCGAATCCTGCTAGAGCGCTGTCCACGGTAGTGTTATCGATGTGGTAGTAAAACGACCAGTTGCCGGTCGTCTGATTGTTGAAATCCACACGCTCCCCGAACTTGTTGTCATTGATGCTGCTCCTCTGGCTGTTGTTCGAATAGTTGTTCACGTCGCCAGCCAAAGTGGGCGAGGGAATGTACGCGAGAATGTGGGCAGCCGGGGTGTCCCATGCGGATTGGGGAATCACACCGCCGGGGAACACGCACTGCGCCGTCGAGGCACACCCGGCAAAGCTGTACGGTTCGTTTTGTGTAACGGCGTAGCCCAAGCGCTGCGAGAGCACTTGCGCCCAGTACGGCCCGTCGATTGTGCCAGTCAGCGTCGAAGGATCAAAGTTGCCTGCCCGCTCAGCTGCGGTCGGAACGGTAACCAAGCCAGTTTCAGCGCCTTGCACCTGGCGCGTGCCCTGGTAATCGGAGAAGAAAAACAGATGATTCTTCCAGATGGGGCCCCCTAAAGTGTAGCCAAATTGATTTTGGCGCAATTCAGATTTGGAAGGCGCGAAGTAATTCCTCGCGTCGAAGACGTCGTTCCGGAGGAACTCGAATACATCGCCGTGGAAGGAGTTGGTGCCGGATTTGGTTATGGCGTTCATCACCGCGCCGCTGAACTTTCCATATTCCGCGTCAAAGCTGTTGGTGATCAGCCGGAATTCTTCCACAGAGTCTAAGTTCGGAATTAACCCGGCGCCGAGGTTACGCCCCTCGCTCACGTCCCCGCCATTCACCAGGAAGGCGTTGGCCGTTTCTCGTTGGCCGTTGACGGAGATGTTGCCTGCGGCTAAATTACCTGAAACCGGCCGGTCGCCACCAATGGTACTTGCCGTGGTCGGTGCCACGCCCGCTTGCAGGCCCAGAAGATCGATGTAGCTGCGGCCGTTCAGCGGAAGGGCGAGCATCTTCTTCGAATCGATCACGTCGCCAAGCTGCGTGCTTTCCGTCTGTACTTGCACGGCATTGGCTTCCACATTGATTACTTCCTGTTGCGCGGAGCCGACCTCGAGAGTTACATCGATCTCCAATTGATCGTTAACTTTCACAACGATGTCATTCTCGGCGAAATTGCGGAATCCGGTCGCGATAACCGTCAGCCTGTAATTGCCAACCGGGAGCGCGAGCATACGATAGGAACCGTCCGCACCCGTGGTCGCTTGATATTTCAGGTTCGTGTCCACGTTGGTGATGGTGAGTTGCGCGCCGGCGATAGCGCCTTGAGAACGATCGCGCACGGTACCCTGAACCGAACCGGTCACGTCAGCGCGAGTTAGTGTGGCATTACCTAGTATTAGTATTAAAACGATTGAAACGACCGAGATGACGTGCCTGTAGCTGTTTCGCATGGAACACCCCCCAGTTGGTCGCGGAGTGTAGGACGGAGTGGAACTGAAGTCAAGCAATTCTCTGTGCAGCCAGCGATTCCGCATCCAGCCGAGGATGAAGGTGAGAATAGGTAGTTGGTGAAGGTTTTGAGGATTTTTGGGCATGCGACAGAAGGGACGGCTAATTCGCACGGCTTTTTCGAACGCGGAATTGAGTTAGCAACACCATTCGAAGGTTCCACAAGCAGGAAGATCGCGATGAAGATCCCCGGGGCGAGCAAAAGTATCGGACGAAGGGAGAAAAAAATCTCAGGGTGACATGCCGGCGGGGACCACCTCACAGAGTTCTGCGGCGATGAGCCTGGCCCAAAAGATTTCCGATTTGCCCCGGCGCACAGCTGGCTTCACATTGCGTGCCAGGAAGACATGAAAAATGTTGTAAGCCAGGAAGGCCACGAGCAAAAAGCATTCGATAGCGCCTGGATCATGCTTGAAGATGTGATCGGAGTGCCATTCGTTAGGCAACTCGTTGAAGCCATAATTCTCGATATCCCATCGCTGGTGCCCTAAATGGACGATGCGATCGACGGGAAATTGGGCAAGCGATAGCGTGGTCACCCACATCCAGTCACTTTGTTGAGGATCGTGCTGCTTGTCGAGTTGGCGACGAACCGTATAAGTCTCCAAGGAACGCACCACGCGCACCGGGGGGCGCACTTGGGGCCAGGTGAGTAAGTCTGGAAAATCCCACCAGTGGCACTGGCGGGAGCGATAGCTACCCGCTTGAGGCGCCACATGCTCAAATAATCCAGTTGCATCCTGATAGAGGTTGCGCCGTTCATCTTTGAGCACTACCAGAGCGTGCTTGCCGTGAGCGAGCAAAAAATTGAAAAACGGGGTCTTAGCGTAAAGCGCGTCGGCAAGCACCAAATCGAAGGCCCGCGGGTAGGCGGAGATCACGCGCGCCAATAAGCGCAGGGCCGTTTCCACTTCCTCCTCTCCGGACCGTTGCGGCTCATGATCGAGGAGCAACCGCACGGCCTCTCGTCCTGGCAGCGCACCAGTCAGCAACATCAACGTAACCTGCCGATGATAAAACTGGAGGCGATCCCCTCCCGCCGTGTGGATGGTTCGCTGCAAACAGCCAGAGCAATGACGCAGGTAACTTGCGTGGCTTTCGTGACCGTCGAGAACGATTACTCCCAGGCCGTAAATATCCGGCAAGGCCTTGTTCCGTTTCAGGCGCTCGTAAACCTCATGAATCCCTTGCCGCAACCCGTTGGCATCGAACAGCGCATGGACTCGTCCCAGGGTGTCTGCACTGAAGGTCGGCTCTTCCAGCCAACGCTGCCAGAAGCGGGCCCGGCCGACCTGTTCCCAAGCGTTTATGCTGCCCAACCTGGCCCAGAACAGCACCAGTGACGATTTCACCACCGCCGTTGCAGAAATGCGCGGCTTCTCTCTGCGGTCAGAAACCTGAGTGACGATATCCTTGGAAAGCTGAAAGATTTTTTCCGAATAGGCGATCAGGCGGCGAAGAACGATTATCGTTTCTTTTCCTGAAGTCGTTTCCATTCCAGCTCGGAAACTTCCTCAATCAGTTCCTGCATCAGGTGATAGTCGTTGACGGCTTGGCGAACGCGTTGCTGCCAGGCCTTTGGGACACAAATCTGGCGAAGCTTTCCCGCTTGGCTCTGCACTAGGTACAAAGACTTGTGCAGTTCCCCACGGGCACAACGGCAATTCGGCTTGCCACAGGTGCCGGAACGTTCCGAGAGAGTACCTCGAAGAAACCATTGACCAGAAGAGAGCTGCGAAATCCGAGAACGGAAGCTGCGCTCCGTGGCGGAGAGTTTGCTGCGGTTCAGGGGGTTGTTCATGTCTTATATTTATAATATGTACAAGACTAGATCGGAAAGTCAAGAGCAAATAGACAATGCGAATTTGCTCCTAACACAGCATAGGCTAAAACTTGAATGGAAACAGACGGCTTGCTCGGTTAACAATCTTCGTTGCGGAACCGCTGCTGTGCAGCCGTGCAGAAGATTCGTTAGCGTAAATCGCAATATTTAGCGCGTTTTTCGTCGCGTGCTAGGGCAATGCAAAGGTGAAAATATCGCTGCCGGCGGCAACAGCCACATACTGTTTCGAATTGACGGCGTAAGTCATCGGCGACGCGCTGATGGTTTGCCCGGTGTTGAAATGCCAAAGCGGTTTTCCGGTCGCCGCGTCCACGGCTTCGAAGGAACGCGCGTCATCACCGAAGAACACCAGGCCGCTGGCGGTGGTCATAACGCCAGCCGATGAATGTCCCTCGCCGGATTGCACGTATCGCCACGCGGGCTTATCTCCGTCGATCGAATAGGCCAAGAGAATCTTCTGGTTCTGGTCACCCTCGCTTCGGCTAACGCCAGTAGCGTAGTAAGTCTGGCCAGGGACGAATTTTTCAGATTTGACCTTATAAATGTCGCAACTCTCGAGCGCCATGAAATAAAACAAGGACGTGTCCGGATTAAATGCGGGCGAGTGCCAATTCGTGGCTCCTACCATCCCCGGACAGATGCGGGTACCCGCGTCGCTGGGTTTGATCTCTGTTCGAATGGGGCGGCCTGCGGCGTCGATGCCAGTGGCCCAATTCAGCTTCTCGGCAAAGCGCGTTGCCGACAGGAATTTGCCGTTTGTACGATCGAGCACATAGAGGAAGCCGTTTCGGTTGGCTTCGACGATGAGCCTTCTCTCCTGCCCCTTGAAAACCGCATCGACAAGCATGGGAGTCTCAACCGCGTCGTAATCGAAAAGATCATGCGGGGTGAACTGGAAGTACCACTTCAGCGTTCCATTATCCGGATCCAGGGCGAGCAGGCAGTCGGTATAGAGATCGTCGCCGGGGCGCGGGCCTCCGTCAAAGTCGGGCGCGGGATTGCTGGTGCCCCAGAAGATGGTATTGAGTTCCGGGTCAAAAGTCCCGGGCATCCAGGTTGTGCCCCCACCAAGCTTGTAGCTTTCCCCCGGCCAACTCGAGGAACCGAATTCTCCCGGGCCCGGAATGGTCCAGTAGCGCCAGGCCTCTTTTCCTGTTTCGGGATCATAGGCCGCGACAAAGCCGCGCACACCATCATCGCCGCCTGAAGTACCGACGAGCACTTTATCTTTGACCACCAGGGGAGCGCTTGTTGCACCGTAATTTCTGTTGCCATCCGTGTACGCAACGTCCCAGATCAGGTTACCCGAGCGAACGTCCAGGCAAAGCAGATGCGCATTGTCAGTTTCCATGTAGACCCGCGTGTGCCAAACGGCGACGCCGCGATTGTGATGTTGCGAAGCGTCGTCGATAAGCCCTTCCGTGATGGGGCGAGAGTGATGCCACAAGATTTGACCAGTTTGCGCATCCAGAGCGTAGGCATCATTAGCGACGGTCACCAACATCATCCCGTCTACAACGACGGGCGTAACTTCCAGATGGCTCGAGTTCGGAGCGTGGAATGCCCACTGCGCCCGGAGTTGCGAAACATTGGCCTTGTCAATCTCGCGAAGAGCACTGTAGCGGCGCCCGGTGTAGTCTCCGTTATAGGAAGGCCAATTATGGTTGACGGGTGTTACGAGCAATTGAGAGGTGTCAACGTCAAGCCGAGCCGTGACCGAGGTTGTGCTGGGCCCTTGAGCGAACGGAACCGCAATTACGAAAAGCGCAAAACAAAGTGTGAATCTTGGCCATCCTACCATCGCCGAGGCTCTCTCCTTGACCGCATCTTATCGAAAACGTCGAACACGAAGGGGCTTCACACGCACTTGAGCGAAGGCAGCCCCGTCTTTGACAACGATCCTAATTGCTAAATAACTCCGGCGGAAACAATATAAGAATCTCTTCCTGGACTTGCAACTTCCGGAAAATTCGGGAACGGCGAGAACCATCTCCGATCGCCGTCACGCGGCCCCAAATTACGGCATGGCGACTTCGAATTGGTAGGTCCCCGCGGGGAGTTCGTATTCAACTCCAGGACCGCTGTACGGCAACGCACGGAGGGTCGACTGGGACAATGGTTGCCCATTAAGTTTGAATTTTTCCGCTTGTTCTTTGCTGAGCGGTAGACGCCCGGTCGAATTTGCGGGAATCGTAAGATTCCACGTCACGTGATTTCCGGAAACCGTCCAGCCGGAGTGGATCGTTCCGTAGGAAGACTCATAGGAAAAGTCCAGGCTTCCGAGTTGCTTGTCGAAATTCGGATGGAGCCGGAGGACGTGAAATCCTGGCCCTGCGGGATCGCTGTCAATTCCCGCGGCGTAACGATAGATCCAGTCAGCGACAGCTCCGTAAGCATAGTGATTATAAGAATTCATACTGGGGTCGGAGCGCATTTGGTCGCCATTCCAGCGTTCCCACATTGTTGTGGCGCCGTGTTCTACAAGGTAGCCCCACGAGGGATAAGCGGTGCTCAACAGCAGTCGGTACGCGATGTCGGAGTGCCCGGTATCGGATAATGCTCCCAGCAAATAAGGAGTGCCCAGAAATCCCGTCCCTAACCGCCAGTGATTTGCTTCAAGGCGATCGACCAGCCGTTTTGCGGCGAGACTCCGCAAGGAATCCGGCAGCAGATTCATATGCAGTGCGAGAACGTAGCCGGTCTGCGTCTCGACGGGCTTGTCGCTAAGTTTCGTTTCGACCCCAGAAGCAAACACGGGAGGTGGCGGAACCCCGCCGACAAAGCCATCGGAACGTACATACGCCTGATCGAAAGCAGTCTTGATTTTTTCAAACAGCTCCCCATACTTCCGTTCCTCCACTGTCTTTCCAGCAGCGTGCGCCATCTGCCGCATGAGCGTCGCGTCATAGGCCCAATAAGCGGTGGCGATCAAATCAACGGGGGTGACACCCTCTGGCGCGAGCCAGTCGGCGAAGGGAATACCATAGTTCTTTTTCCGCAGATAATCCGCATTGGCTGCCTGAATGGCCGCGAGGTATTTTTCCATTCCGGCCCAGTTCTCTTCGATCACGTGTTGGTCGCCGGTCTGTATCCAGGAGGTCCATGGAATGATGACTCCGGCGTCGCTCCATCCGGTGGCGTAACCTGGGTTCTGGCTCACCGTACCAGGTGCGAAGATTCCGTACATGTCGGTTCCTACCTGCGTTCCGCGCAAATCCGCTGCGAACTTTCTGGAGAACGTCGTCAAGTCCATGTTGTACGTGGCGGTTCGCCAGAACACTTGCGCGTCGCCCGTCCACCCCAGGCGTTCATCGCGTTGCGGGCAATCGGTCGGCACACCAATGAAGTTCGATCGTTGTCCCCACAAGATATTGCTCCACAATTGGTTCAGCATTGCATTACTCGTCTTGAGCGTCGCGGTGAACGGAGCATCGGTGTGAAATACCACCGCTTGCACGTCGTTGAGCCGTGGCTTGTGCGGCAAACCGGAAACTTCGACGTACCGGAAACCGTGGTAGGTGAAGGCCGGTTGAAAATCTTCGCGGCCCTTGCCTGCGAGGATGAAATGATCGGTAGCCTTTGCAGTTCGTAAGTTGTCCACATAAAGCGTACCGCCCGGATTTAAAACCTCCGCGAATCTCAACTTGACGTCAGTGCCCGGTGGGCCCTCGGCGCGAATCCGCGCGACGCCGGAAAGGTTTTGACCGAAATCAAATACGTAGACTCCGGCAGCGGGGCTGTTGACCTGCTTCGCTTCTAAAATCTTTTCCACGCGAATTGGCTGAAAGTATTGCCAAACGATTTCCGGTTCATGCGGATGAACGACTTCCGCCCCTTTCCATAGCCTGTCGTCGAAGGTCGCGGAGTCCCAATTCGCTGTTAGTTTGCGAGCGTCGTAAGTCTCTCCGTTGTAAATTTCGGCGCTGAGAATCGGCGATACCGCCGCTTTCCACTGCTCGTCGGTCACAACCGAATCAATCGATCCATCTTTGTATTCAATTCTGAGTTGGGCACGGAGCGCCGGGGGCGTCTGGCCATAGTTGTACCCCTGCTGAAACCACTCGAGCGGGGTCGCGTACCAACCCGGAGCGAGCAGTGCCGCAATGGTGTTCTTGCCTGACTGCAAATACTCCGTCACGTCGTAGGCCTGATAGATAGCGCGCTCCCGAAAATCCGTCCATCCCGGCGCCAGAACGTCATCGCCCACGCTGCGCCCGTTAATCGAAAGCTTATAGGCACCAAGAGCGGTGGCATAAACACGCGCTGACAGAATGGGCTTGCGGACTTCGAAGTTTCTGCGAAGAGACTTCACAGGTCCCGTAGGCCAGGGACTTCCGAGATCACTGTCGTCAGAACCCCCAGCGGGTGGAACGTAACGAATCGCTTCCTTCCAGGAAGAATCGTCGAAGCTGGCGGCGTGCCAGTCCCCGCGAGCATTCAACGCGCCGCGCCAGCCCCAGCCGCCAGTCTTGAACAGATCCACGGAACCGTCTTCGGCCTCGAGATAAACCACGGCGCTCATTGGAGTTTGGCTGGTACTTGTGTCATGCGGGTCGGAGTAACGCAGCACTTCGATGGCAAGAACATTTCCGCCAGCTTTTAGAGCCTTGGAAATATCATTTACCGTATAGGTCCTCCACGGCAGGTTCTTCCACGAGGGCAGTGGCTCTGCTCGGAGTATCTGCTTGCCGTTAATCCATGCAGACGCCGAGTGTTGCCCGGTGACATATAACGTCGCGCGCCGGACCGCTTTGACCACCTCGAAATGAAGACGAAAATCGTGTGCCGTTTTAGCGGCACCCTTTGGCGCCTCAGTATCAGAATTTGTGATCCACAGGGCCCCTGATTCCCGCACGTATTTATGTTCAGGCTCTTCGTAACCGATCCATTTCGCGTTCCAGTTTTCTTGGCGGCGCAAACCTGTTTCCCACCAACTAACGTCGCTCGGGGGATAGGGTTTGCCATGCAGGCCCCAAACCAGAACGCGCCAGAAGTATCGCTTGCTGGGGATCAGCGTAGGTCCTTCGTAGACCACGCCGATCGAATTCCCGGATTCCACGCGCTGGCTATCCCAAATGTCTGGTTTCTGTGCCGCCAACAGCGCATGGTTCGATGCGACTTGAATTTCGTACGCCGTTTGTTGGGCGCCCGCACTCGTATCCTGAAGTTCCCAGGACAATACGGGCTTCTCCGCGTCCATCCCCAACGGGGTAATGCGCGATTCGCATTCGAGCTTTACGGGTTTGTTCGACTGCGCCAAGGTGTCGCCGCCGAGTACCCATAAACAAGCGATTCCGCCCAACGCGACTTTGCGGATGATTTTGCGGATTGTCATTGCCGGTCTCCGTGGCGGGCCAGTTTGAGATTTACCCTGAATTCTACCGGTGATCATTGCGACTTCGCAGATAAGCCTCGCGACTGTAGCGGTAACCAAGTGCGAGTGTCAATTTGGGGACAAAGACCTAGACTCATGGTCTACTGCGGTGGTGACCAGCCAGAGGGTAGATACCTATCACTATCCAGTCGCCGCCGCCGCTCACGTGCTCAACCAGGGAAGCACTGGCAAATGATTCCTTATCCATTTCGTACTACGAACTGAACCTCAAGCTCGCGGAGTGATCCAACGGCCGGGCTACCAACGCCCAGAGTGCGCACCGCCGTCCACGTGAAGCACCTCTCCGGTCACTTGGTCTGCGTCGGCCAAGTAGAGAACAGCGTCGACGATGTCTTTGATGCTGGAGATCTTGCCCATGGGCTGCAAGCTCAGAAGCTGCTCCTTGGGATCCTTTTCGTGTAGTGGCGTGTCCACGACGCCCGGGGCTACTGCGTTGAAGCGGATGCCTTCTTTTGCGTACTCGATCGCGAGACTGCGGGTTATCGTATTCAGGCCTCCCTTCGTAATCATGGAGACCGAGGCATTGACGCCGGCGATGGGGTTGTCGGCAAGCGCACCGGTGATGGTCACAACGCTTCCCGATTTCTCTTTCAGCATCTGCTTCACGGAAAGCTGGGTCATGTAGATGAAACCAAGCAGATTGACCGAGACCAAGGCATTGAAGTCCTCGGTTGTGAATTCCGTGAACGGCTTGACATAGAAGATCCCGGCGTTATTCACGAGAACGTCGATGTTTCCGAAGTGTTTCACGGCTGCCTCGACAGTTTTGGCAGACGTCTCCTGCTTCGTGATGTCGCCTTCGACGAGAACCAGGCTAGGTGATGCATTGAACGATTGGGTGATCTGCAGAGAAGTTGCCACGACGTTATAACCGTTCTTCAGGAAGCCCTCAACCAAGCCCGCACCAATACCTTGCTGCGCCCCGGTGACGATTGCCGTTTTCTTGCCCGACATAGACACTCCTTTGCCCACAAGCTGCGAGCGAAAATAAGCCGTTGCGATTGTTCCAGAAGCGTGCAGGCGAAACAATTAGATGTTGGTATTGATTCGTTTGGTAGCGGCCGGCAGAAGGAAAGGCGTTCACCGTTCCGTTCCTGATGTTTTCGGGCTCTGTTGATTAGGGTTCGAGTGATCCTCGAGTTCGTTCAATCTTCGCTTGAGAAATCGCCGCGCAGGCTCCTGCCGCGCGAGGCTGAGAGCCCGCTCGTAAGACGCTCGGGCTTGCGCCCATCTCCCCAGCCGCCTGCAGAGGTCCGCCCGCGCCGAATACGCGAGGTAGTAGTCCACCAGATCGCCGCGCCCCATGATTGAGTCGATGAGTTCCAGACCCGCCGATGGCCCGTCTCGCATCGCTACGGCCACGGCGCGGTTCAATTCAACCACCGGTGATGGATTCGCGCGCGCCAGCACGTCGTAGAGCCCGACAATCTGGGCCCAGTCCGTAGCGGCAGCAGTGCGCGCCTCCGCATGCACTGCCGCGATCGCCGCTTGCAGTGTGTACGGGCCGAACCGCCGAGAAGACAGCGCGCGTTTCACCAGTGCGAGTCCTTCCGCGATCTGATCCTGGTTCCATAACGAACGGTCTTGTTCCTCCAGCAGCAGCAATTCGCCTTCGAGTGAAGTACGGGCTTCACGTCGTGATTCGTGTAAGAGCATCAATCCCAGCAGTCCAGCGGCCTCGGGCTCCGGCAGAAGTTCGCCCAGCAGACGTCCAAGCCGAATCGCTTCGCGCGAAAGAACGGGCCGTGTCAGGGCCTCGCCCGTCGAAGCCGAATAGCCTTCCGTGAAAACCAGGTAGACGACTTGCAGCACCGCGTCCAGCCGGTCGGACAACTCCGTCCGAGCTGGCACTTCGTAAGGAATGCCGGCATCGCGAATCTTTGCTTTTGCACGCACAATTCGCTTCGCAATCGTAGAAGCGGACGTGAGGAACGCACGCGCGATTTCCTCCGTGGTGAGTCCGCATACCTCTCGAAGCGTCAGCGCTAGCCGCGCGTCCGCTGGCAGTGCCGGGTGGCAGCAGGTGAAAATCAGCCGCAGCCGGTCGTCTTCAACATCGTGATCTTCTTTTGGTGGGTCTGCACGGGAAGCGGCGGCATCCAGTTGTTTGGCAAACTCTGCCAGAGATGCATCGAACCGTGCGCGCCGGCGGATAGCATCGATCGCCTTGAAGCGGCCGACTGAAACCAGCCACGCTCGGGGATTGCCTGGTATTCCATGGCGTGGCCATTGCTCCATGGCGGCGATGAACGCATCGTGCAGTGCCTCCTCGGCCAACTCAAAATCGCCAAGCAGACGAATCAGTGTGGCGAGGACACGGCGCGATTCCGTGCCGTAGACCCCCTCGAGAATCCCGCGTATCTGTTCGGCAGGGATATCGCTCATCAGCGAAGTACTCTCATGCGCGCGTGCCGGTTATGTTGTCTAGCAGCGTGAAGCAACTAGCGAACCTCACGACGCGTTTACGGTTGATGCTTCTCGCACGAGCATGGAGAATCTGTCCGCGCTGGCCGCGCATATCGCCCCGTCTTATCGACAACCCGGCCCTCGTCATATCGGTCATGGTGCCGTACCCAGTCGTTTAAATTGTAACCAGGACCTGTCTCGTTGCGGCCTTTCGGTGTAAGGTCCAGATACATGTAGGCTGCGTCCAATGGTTCGTCTCCACGGCCATAAGTGGAGTAGGTATGAAACACATAGCCGGTCGTATCCTTATAAAAGACGCTATTGCCAGGGCCCTCTTCACCGCCGACGTCGCGCATGGCGTAGTTGTAGTAAGCCTTGCCCGCGGCAATTTCGTCTTTCCGGAACGACACGTGATAGTCGAAATTGAACTCGTTGCCGGACGAGGACACCCATTTGAACTGCCAGCCCATGCGCTTTTTGAACTCTTCGATTTCAGAGATCGGCGCTCGTGACACCGCTACAAACTTCACGTCGTGATGTTCAATATGCCGCAAAGCCGCATCCACGTGGTCGGCCTTGAACGAACAGCCCACACAACCCTCTTTCCAGCCCGGACCGAACATAAAGTGTTGAACGATCAGTTGACTGCGCCCTTCGAAAAGGTCCGCCAGCGTCACTTTGCCGCCTGGCCCGTCAAACACGTAGTTCTCCTCCACCTTAACCCAGGGAAGTTCGCGACGTTGCTGGCGCAATCCATCCCACTGGCGCGTTAACTCCTTCTCCCTCGCCAACAGTTCCGTGCGCGCTTGCAGCCATTCCTCTCGCGATACCACTCTGGGTACAAGTTCTATCTTCGTTTTCATGATCGCCAGTCTCCTTTGCCTCTGATTCCGGGGACTTCTCCAATTTCGAACTTCGCAAGAAATTTCTTACCATCAGCGTGGTGAGTCTGCCCGTCGACGTCACGCCACTCGCGATTGCGGCAGCGCTGGCTATACATACTGGACACATGGGCCCCTGCTCCGATTCCTCGGCTACAGGCGCCTGCGCTCTTTCATCGGTCGAATTTCGATGGCTCCTAAACGGGCCGGCGGAATCTTGGACGCGACCTGAATAGCCTCATTCAGATCTTTGGCGTCGATCAAAACGAATCCGCCTAACTGTTCGTTCGTCTCGGCGAACGGCCCATCGGTGATCGAGACTTTGCCGTGTTGGACGCGAAGCGTCGTCGTCGCGCTCACGGGCTGAAGTGGGCCTGCTGCGATAAGGTGACCGCTCTTGCGGAGGGACTCGTCGAACTCCAGACTCTCCACCTCCAGGGCGTCCAGTTCGGCCTTGGACATGGCCTCCAGCTTCTTCTCGTCAAACACGACCAGGCACAGATACTTCATGGCGCCTCCCGGAACCGCGGTAATCTCTTCTTCTACACCAGATAGTCGTCGGAAGAGCCAAAAATGGACATTTTTTTGTTGCCGCTTGCGGCGAATTCATGGGGCGATGGTAAATTTCGCCACTCTAACCCTGGCCTGGTCTTCTGGCAAAGATGAAATGACGGATCCGTACGGGGCTCCGTGCGTAACGGAAGACCTGATCCTCAACGGACCGGTCCGCAACGGTAAATCGATCGTGTTGCCGCTGATGTTCTGCCCAGGAATCGACCAGGAAGGTTTCGATATAGACGCCTGCGGACTCGGAGTCATAGTACACCCCCCAGCGTGTCGCGCCGTCGCGGCGGCGAATCCGCTGGTAGTTGTGAATCGCATCCAGGAACTCCTCGGCCTTGTCCGGGTCGATCTTATATTCAACGGTAACGAGTACCGGTCCCTCGTCGGGCTCGGGTTCTTCGAACATCGTGGGTTTTGGCCAGTGATTCCATGCATCCAGAGTTGTGCCGGGTTCTCGGAGCGGAAAGGGCAAGCGCAAAAGGAGGCAAGCGGCGATTCCCAGCGCGGAGGCGAGAAGAGCTTTTTCCAAAGTGGCCCGTTCCGCTGAAACGCCCCAAAGTACGCTGCCAAGCGCCATGCTGCCCTGGAACACGAAGAGATAGACGGCGAGTACGCGTGCCCGAACCCAATCGGGTGCGAGGCGTTGGATCAACGTGTTGAAGACGGACATGAAGATCGTCCAGGCCACACCACCGAGAAAGGAAAACAGCGAGAGTATCCAAAGGTTGTGGAGGAGTGCTGCCGCGGCCAGGACGCAAGCAAATGCTCCGGTAGCGGCCGCAACCACGGCCTCGACAGAGTAGGCTTTGCGCAAACGATCGAGGATGACGGCTCCGAGAACGGCCCCTGTTCCAAAGAAACCGAGCAACAATCCATATCCAAGTGAACTGTGGCTGACATTTTTGACGACGGCAGGCAACAACGCCCAAAAGGAGCTGGCGAAGAAAATAACGAAAGCGGACCGGACGAGCAGGCGCCGAATGCCGGGCGAGTACCGGACATATCGAAAGGCGGCAACGCTTGCTCCAGTGAATGTTTCCGCGGGTAAGCTTCTTTTCGCGACAGGGCGTTTCCATTTGGCAATCACAACGATCACGCCGAGGAAGGACAAGACGTTCAAAAGGAAAGCGCTGCTGACTCCGGCAATCGCAATAATGACACCGCCGAGCGCCGGGCCAACGGCACGAGCCAGATTGAACTCAATGCCGTTCAGCACCAGCGCTGGTGCCAAATCTTCCTTGCATACGAGTTCCGGGAAGATTGCTCTCCACGCCGGGGACTCCAACGCGTCGCCGATTGAGAGCGCAAAGGTCAGTAGGAGCAGCAACCAAGGACTGATGAAGTGAGCGAACGTGGCTACCGCGAGGAGGCCGGCGATGGCTAACATCCAAAACTCTGTGCCAAGAATCAATTTGCGGCGATCAACAATATCTCCAAGGGAACCCGCTGGAAGCGCCAGAAGGAAGAAGGGAAGAGCCGAAGCTGTTTGAATGAGCGCAATTTGCAGCGGACTGCTGCTGAGCGAAGTCATCAGCCAAGCCGCACCCACGCTCTGCATGAAGGCTCCTACGTCAGAGGCAAAGTCCGCGATCAGGAGGTTACGGAACAGCGGAATCCGAAGAGGCCGCCACGGACTTTGTGAGCCGTCATGTGCACGCGCGACTGGAGGCATGGTTCGAGACTTTAAACGATGCGCCGGCCTGGAACCATACGAATCCGCCGGTTTTGCAGGGTCGGTGGAAAATGGGAACGTCAGAAAAATCCTGGTTATTTAGGATCAGGATTTCTTCGTCTTGGTTGGCGGGACCAGCGCGACCGCGGCTTCCGCGGTGAGCAGCAAGAAAGTTAATGACTCCTGCAGGTATAGCTGAACCGCAGCATCGGTGTGGCTTAAATAGCCGATAGAGACATCCTGGCCGATGTGCAAAGCAAAATCCCCGCCGCGGGTGGTCAACACAAAAGCTCCTTCAATCGCGGGCGCCCAAATAATTTCATCTTTGACGAGCCGCTTGACGTGTTCGAGCACAGGGTAGCCGTGATCGCTGGTCTCAGCGAGGGCCGTGTACGCGTCGGCGCCCAGCAACACGGAATATGGGCCATTGACGCCGACAAGCCGCAGACGGCTCAAGGCTTGGGCAATTGCCTCCGGGTATTCGCGGACGTCGGCCGGGAGCGTCAACGTGGGATTGCTGGCGCCTTTACGAATACCCACGATGCCGGCCGCGGCGTAGCCTTCAAACACAGCTCCGTCCTCGGCAAATGCGATTTTGCGTGCAGCGTCCTTCGCCGGCTGCCAATCGGAATCATTCGCACCGCGCTCGACATCGTCGATGGCTTGGCGCTCGAGCTCGAACGGCACGCGCAATTCGACCAGCGCCTTTACTTCTCGCTGCCTGGCGAGGATACCGTCCTTGGGCGCGGAGATTTTTTGCAAGTGGCCGGTACCAACTGCCGAAAGACCGCTGCCCCCCGCGGCCTGCACGTCGACGACGCGCCGTCCGGCCAGGTAACGCTTGAGAGTTCGCGTCGTTTCCTCTTCGATTTGCGCCCAGGCCGCATCGGAAATGGGAGCGAGCTCGCGATGAAGATTATTCATGGGAAATCTCTCCTTTTAAGGAACCGATACCCAGTGAACTATCGGTGTTTTTTTTCACGGACGGAGATGGTTCGATCATTGTCGGGCTGCCGGAAGATTCCGCAGCCGCAGGCTGATCTTCCGCCACGTTGTCCAAGAATGTCGCGGACGGCACAAAAAACAAGTTACCAGTGACGGCGCGGCTGAAGTCGAGTAGGCGATCGTAGTTGCCAGGAGGGCGGCCAATGAACATGTTCTCGAGCATCTGCTCGATTGTTCGGGGCGAACGGCTGTAACCAATAAAATAGGTCCCGAATTCGCCTTCGGAGGCCCTGCCGAAGGGCATATTGTCGCGTAGAATCTTAACTTCTTTCCCGTTTTCGACAATCGTCGTGAGCGCGCTGTGCGCGGAAGTTGGCTTTACCGAATCATCCAATTCAATGTCGGATAGTTTTTTGCGGCCGATAATGTGTTCCTGCTGCTCGGTGGACAACGCATTCCATCCGTCCAGATCGTGAAGATATTTCTGCACGACGACGTAACTCCCGCCGCTAAAGTTTTCATCCTCCTGGCCGACCAGAACGGCGTCGACAGCCTGCTGCCCCCTCGGGTTTTCCGTTCCGTCGACAAAGCCGATCAGATCCCGATCATCAAAATAGCGAAAACCGTGTACTTCGTCTTCCGGCGTAACAGCGTGGCCGATACGCGCCATAATTTGCGTGGCAAGTTCAAAGCATAAATCCATGCGCTTTGCACGAATGTGAAACAGCAAATCGCCGGGCGAAGCTACGGCGCGACGACTGTCGGCATGAATTTCCCGAAAAACGTGCAGCTCCGCCGGCCGCGGTCGCCCAAACAGCCGGTCCCACGCGTCCGACCCAAAGCCCAACACGCAGGATAGGCCCGCTTCAATATCGCGAAATTCCACCGCACGTAAAACCGTGGCCAAGTCTCCGCAGAACGACCGAACCACCTTGCGATGTTCGGGACCAGGTTTTAGCGTTACGACCAGGAAGATTGCGGCTCGCGTAAGCGGCGCGGCGACCGGTTGTGCGAAACCAACAATGCCGCTTGCTTGCTCCGGGGCGCTAATCGGATCGCATGTCATCTACGGTCATCCTGGCGGAACGCGGATTCGGCCTCTTTGAGATAGCGCGCGTTCCTCGTATGTGTACGACGGGACCGCAAGCATACCATCGGCTCCAAAAGACCGTCCAGGTTAACTGAAACTGGCGATCGATCAGATGACCGCCGAGCGGAACTGGTTTCAGATTTCGATAATGCCTCGTCTCAAGGCGATCGTTACCGCGTGGGTGCGATCGTTTGCGCCGAGTTTAGACAGAATGCTTCTCATATGGGCTTTGACGGTTTCTTCCGAGATGGCGAGGTGCTCGCCGATTATCTTGTTGGCACTGCCCGCGGCCACGTGCCGTAAAACCTCGATCTCGCGCTCCGTCAATGAGTCGCCGGTATGGTGCTCTGCTATTTCAACGGCGATCTCCGGGGGGATTCGCTTTCGGCCTGCATGCACGCTTCGAATTGTCTCCAGGAGTTCTTTTCGCAACATGCTTTTGAGTAAGTATCCATAAGCCCCGGCCTGGAACGCGCGCACGGCCTGTACGTCTCCGCTATAGGTTGTCAGCACAATGATGCGCGCATCTTGAAATTCCTTGCGGATGGCCATGATCGTGTCGAGACCATTCATTTGCGGCATCTGCAGGTCCATGAGCGTGACATCCGGTCGAAGAGTGCGGAATTGGTCGATCGCTTCTCGTCCGTTGTTCGCCTCCCCGACCAGAGCCAGATCTTCCTCGCCTTGTAAGACCGCGGCGATCCCTTCGCGCAGCATAGGATGATCATCCACGGTGAGGATCCTGATTCGACTTTCCGAAGCTGACATGTATCACCCGTTTCGGCCGATCACTCGGCGTAACCAGAACCAGCGAAACCCCGCGGGATCCTGTTTGTACGCCCGCGCCGCGGGAATCCTCAGATCAACTTCGGTTCCGCTCCCTACGCGACTCCATATCTCGACCTGCGCGCCGATGTGACTTGCCCGTTCCCGTATTCCCTGCAGTCCCCAATGGCCCTGGCGGCCGCCCGCGTTAAGGACTTCCGGGTCAATCCCGCGCCCGTCATCACGAACCCGTAAACGCAATTGCCCGGGTTCATACGCGATATCAACCTCGATGTGAAGGCTATGGGAGTGGCGAAAGGAGTTGCCTACGGCCTCGCGCCCGATCGCATAGACCTCTTCTTGAATCAAAGGATGGAGCTCGCGCGCGATGCCTTCGACGACGACCGTGAATGATGCGGCGCTGTCCTGCCCGGCTTCCTGGCCGGCAAGTCGCAACGCCTCTGCAAGGTCACTCGGCCATTCGGCAGGAGCGCGTAAATTGTGGACGCGCTCTCGCCCTTCAACCAGCACCTCGTCGGCTCGATCCAGGGCATTTTCCAATGTCTGGCGCGCGGGGTCTTGCGGCGGAATTTGCTTTGCCGCGGCGTGAAATCGAAGAATCAGGCCCTGAACGCTTTGCAGAAGCGTGTCATGCAGTTCGCGCGCAATGCGCTCTCGTTCTCCCAAACGCTCCTCCATCCGCGCGCGAATTTCAGCCGACACCTGGTGCATTCGCAAGAGGTAAAAGAGCCACAAGATAACGATAAACGCCCCGGCGCAGAGAGCCGCGAACCAGAATGTCTGGAAAAACGCCGGCGCCACAGTGAAGTCCACCGCAGTGCCGGCTTCATTCCAGACACCGTCGTTGTTGCACGCCGCCACGCGGAAGCGATATTTGCCCGGCGGAAGATCGCTGTAAAACGCCTGCCGACGGGTATGGGATTCCTGCCAGTCCGTGTCGTGTCCCTCCAGCTTGTAGCGAAACAGCACTTTCTGCGGAACAACAAAGCTTGCAGCGGTGTAGTCGATTTCAAGATTTCGAGTGAGCGCAGGCAGAGCAAGTTTATCCGCATGATGAGAATAGTTGACACCATCCGCGAAGACCCGTTCTACAAGGGCATTGGGAGGCAAGGCGTTTTTCCGGAACGCTTTCGGATCAAACTCCTGTAAGAGGGTATCGTTTGCGAACCACAAGCGTCCATCGCGAGAGATCGAAGCTTGCGGCTGCAAAGGAGTGAGTCCCGGCTGCACGCCATCAAACACATCGTAGGTTTCAATGTGGATTTGGCTATTTGGATTGCTTTGCCAGATTTCCATTTGGCCCGCAGTTATCGAGGCCAACCCACAACGCGAATAGAACCAGAAGGTTCCTTCATCGTCCTTTACAACGCTATATAAATCGTCGCAGGTCAACCCATTTCCAGTCGTAAGGATTCGCCGCTGTTTGTCTTTCCACCAGACCAAACCCTTTTCTGTGACGCTCCAGACCGAACCGTCCACCTCGGGCAGGAGTTTGCGTGTTTGCGCAGTACTGACGTTGGGATCGGCAGCAAATAGTTCCAGTTGATCGTCGTGATAGTGGCCGATATCCCCGTTGTCAAAGCCAAGCCAGATGCCGTGTACAGGATCTGCCGCAAGCGAATAAGATTTTGAGATTTGTGGCACCTCCACCTGCCGCCGGACTTTCAAGTCCTCGATGTAAAATAGGTTGGTTCCCGCGCGCACCCAGATTCCGTGATCGGTATCCTCGGTCACACAGAAGGTGATTCCCATCGATGTACCATCGGATTTCCGAATTTCCTGGAATTTTCCAGCTGTGAACACGAACAAGCCGCTGTCCAAACCGAGCCACAACCGGCTGGCGTGATCTTCGAACATCGTTGTGACGTCGCGTCCGGGAAGTCCGTAGCTCGTGCGGATCGCTGACAGCTTTCCTTGTTTCAGGAAGTCCAATGCTCCGGAATTTCCAATCCAGACTGTGCCATCGCGAGCTGCCAACACGGTGCTGACACTGTCTGCCGTCAATCCTTCTCTCATGGAAAAACTGACGACCGGCAAGTCACGAAAGCTGTCAATGCCCTTCGATGAGGCTACCCACAGTGTTCCCTCCCGGTCTTGGAAGAAGCCGGCAACGGCATCGCTCGACAATCCATCGGCGTTCGAAAAGCGATCGTTTTTGTCACCGGACATCCGGAAAATTCCGCGCCGTCCCGTTCCAATCCACAAGGAACCATCGCGGTCGGCAAAGACCGCGGAAACTCCGGGGTCAGCATCTGGGATACCCGGCAGCGGGACGTGTTTCCATGTTTCATCCGCAAAGTGCCAGAGCTCCAGGCGCCCTCTAGGTCTTTCGAGACTGGCCCACAGTTCGCCATTTGCCGCTACAGCGAGTGCCACAATTCCCAGCAGCAGTCCATGCTCCTTCAATTCTTTTTGAAAAAATGTTGTCGAGGATCCCGGCTTCCACCGGCACAGTCCTCTAAATCCGCCGATCCAGAAATTTCCGGACTTGTCTATGGTTAACCGCGTGGCGGTGGGGAGAGAGATCCGGTCGGCCTGGCCATAACAACGCTGATCATAACCCGTCACTCTGCAGAGCGGGCCACGATCGTCGCTAACCAGTGACCGCGCGATCCAGATGTTTCCATCCGCATCTTCGACGATGGCATTCACGCGGCCACTTAGCTCCGAATATAACGATAGTTCCCCCGCCTTCCAGCGCGCGAGCCCTTTACCAGTGCCAATCCATAGGCTCCCGTCCTTCCCGCCGAGCAGAGAAAAAATCCTCGAATCAGGAAGCTGCTTTCCGTCCGGTGAACTCCAGGGCACAAAACGAACTCCATCAAATCGAACCAGACCCCCGTAGGTGCCAATCCAGAGATAACCGTCGGTCGTCTGTGTGAAGGTTTCGGGAAGGCCAGGAAGGTATCCATCCTGGATTCGCCAAACGGCATGGCCGTATTGCGAGGTTTGTAACGAAGGATTGAGCGCATTGGCCCCCGGACAAACAACCGCCAAGAGTAAAACGATCAGGACTCTCCGGAAGCGAAACACTGCGTTCATCTTTGTCTCGCTCACAAGAACGTCCCCCGGCTGGCTCCAAAAACAAACCAGGATGAAGTCTAATCTCTGGGGAGCGAGCTAGGTGCGCGCCCCTCGAAAGAGTTAGAACAGCATACCTGCATTTCGGGTATTTGGTAGCAGGGTCAGCAGGTAATCTGGCGCGTGTGCAGCGGCTTTTTTCCATGTTTCCGCAGGGTGGCCCGGGTGTAGCACTGTTGCTTCTCCGCGTCTCCCTTGCGGTGGTGTCTGTGGTCAACGTGTCGATGCACTTCGGCGCGTCAATTCCACATTGGCTTGGGGCCTGCCTGCTGCTGGTCGCTGCTGCACTGGTAATTGGTTTTCTGACCCCTGTTGTTTCCAGCCTCGCTTGTTTGATCGCGGTTACCAGTCTTGCGGGCGCCGCTTGGCCTGACATTGCCGTGAGGCTTTCATGGACTATGAACGCGCTGGCTCTTTTGCTGCTCGGTCCGGGCGCGTATTCGCTTGACGCTTTGTTGTTCGGCCGGCGAGTCCTTGTTCTTCCACGGGTCAAGGATCGCGATTTCCACTGATTCGCAAAGAGCCTCACGCAGAAATCGAACGCCGATTTCGCTCGCTTGTGCGGAAGTACTGGCACCGTCGTTCTCCCGCTATCGGGGTACGGCTCTGTCGTTCCATCTGGGGTTTTGCGCGAGCGGCTGTCGGCATCACACTGCCGATCGAGGCAGCAGTAAACATGATTCCAGGGATGGTTCTGATGTTGGCAGCAGCAACGAGTTCACTTACTCTCGCGGAGTGCCAGCTCTATGAAACTTCACGTGATCGCAGCGCAGCCAACGCCAACGTGCTCGCAAGTTCCGCGGGAAACAGAAAAAGCTTGTACTCCTGGAGGCTTTCTACCAGGTATAGACGGATGGGACCCGGTAAGAAACAAGTGAAGCTCTTCCGACCTTTCTGTGAGGGAAGGTTTATCGTCGTGATTAATGTTCGCCGGCGGCGGCGAGAAAATTTCCGTATCCCACAAGCAACGTAGATCCTACCAACAAAAACAGGGCGAGCCCCAGAAATCGCATCGCCGTCGTTCCCGCGCCACTCCACTCGCGGAATCCGAGGCCCCATAGCGTGCTGAAGATGATGATGCTGGCCATGTGCAGCGTCCAACTGGAAAAGCCGTACTTTCCCATTTGCGTTTCGCCCATAGTGTAGAAAAAAAATTGAAAATACCACGTGGTCCCGGCAATCGCGCACAGAAGGTAATTCAGCAGTAGCGGAACCGGTAGGGAATCCCCGGCCGGATTGGAAGGCAAGTGTGTCACAACCTCCCGGCTGGGTGCGTCGATTGCTGTTTCAAGGATCGCTTCGTCAGCAATGGTTTTGTATCGGCCGGGTTCCCCGGTGAAGTATTCAAAGCCAGTCTTGTTCTTTATATTGAGAGCGACGCACCAGACGAAGTTTGTTGTGAATCCGCCGATCAACACCACAACGAGAACCGGCAAACCTTGCCAAAGGGCGGGTGTGCCGTGCCGCAAAGTCAAAGACTTTATAGGACCTCCCGCCGCCAGCCCGTAGGCAAAACAGGCACTCATCACGCCGGACAACGTTGCCACCGCCAAGCCCTTCTTGAGGTTAAATTCTTTAACGGCCGCTTTTTTTTGTTCTGTCGACATTGTTCGTTCTTTGTAGATACCGGCGACGCCCGCTGCAGAAATTCCCATCAAACAGACAAACACACCGATCAAAATTACGCGGCCGGAAACGGTTCCGAGAACCTGGCTCACAAAGACGCCGCTGAAGAGGGGAGGCATCAACGTTCCAAATGCAGCGCACAAGCCGAGGACTACCGCCATGCCTAAAGACAAACCGAGATAGCGCATCGTTAATCCGAACGTGAGCCCGCCAATGCCCCACAGCAATCCAAAAAAGACGACCCACGAGATCGTATGCAAGGGAGTTTCCGCAAGTACCGCGGACAAATCTCGCGTCAGGAAAATGGCAAGCAGCCAGGGCGCAATAATCCAGCTAAAAAATCCGCCGACGAGCCAGTACGTTTCCCATGACCACCGTTTGACTCCGCGATAAGGCACGTAAAAGCTCGCCGAAGCGAGGCCGCCGAGCCAGTGAAAGAAAACACCTAAAGACGGGTTGGGGATCACAAAAGCCTCAGCGGGACATCAAACATGAAAAATCTCTTCCAGGGGTGCGATCGCCTGATCGGGTAGTAAACCTTCCTGCTGAACGAAGAAATCCGCCATCTCCATTTGCCAACGCGCGTTGACATCGTGGCGCGCCATGTCCGCTCGAGCACGCTCAAAATTTTCAGTTTCGAGATATCCGACAAGGGTACCATCGGGCCGCAGAAAGAGAGAGTAATTCCTCCACCCGGTTTCTTGCAGTGCTTTCTTCATTTCTGGCCAAATCGAACGGTGCCGCTCTTTGTATTCCTCAAGCCGTTCTGGTTTCACTCGCAAAATAAAACAAACTCGCTGCATGAAACTCCCTTCGTGCCTTCGACACCGTCAACGCAGGAACGCCTCGCTGAGGCCACCGTCGACCGGGATCACGTGCCCCGTGGTACAGGCGCTCTGCTCACCGGCAAGCCAAAGAATTGCGGCAGCGCAGAATTCCGGAGTGATAGCGCACCTGGTCAAAGTGCGCTGGGCATAGAATTCCGCCAGGCTTCCGCGCAATGTTTCCGTTGCATCGCTTTCGGAGAAGTGAATTTTGTATTTTTGCAGCGACTGGATCACGCGATCGCGCGGAAACATGGTGGATCCTCGGACGACTGTTGCGGGAGCGATACCGTTTACCCGGACGGTTGGAGCAAGCTTGACGGCGAGTTCACGAATCAGATGGTGGAGAGCCGCCTTGCTGGTGTCATACGCCTCGCTACCCTGCTTCGGCACAACCGCGTTGGCCGAACTCGTGAGCACCATGGACGCCGGCAGATTCTGGTCTCGAAATACCGACTCGACAGCGCAGGCCAACAAATAGTTACCGGTGACGTTCACAAGAAATGTTGTAGTCCATTGTGAATCCGAGAGCTGCCCATCCTTTTCGGAAACCGGATAAATCGCCGCAGTGTTTACAACGATATCGACCCCGCCGAATTCGAGGATAGTGCTGGTCACTGCGCTGGCGAGACTGCGGGCCGAACCCAGGTCCACTGCAACGGACGAAACGAACTCGGCATTTGCGACAGACGCCGCTTGCTCCGCGGTTTTTTTGGCCCCCGGCTCGTCGAAATCGGCGACCATCACGTGCGCTCCCTTGCGCGCCAGGAGCAGAGCTGCCTCCCGTCCGATTCCACTTGCGCCACCAACAACCAAAGCGACTTTCCGGCTGAACTCGCTTTCTGCCGGCATGCGTTGCAACTTCGCTTCTTCAAGCCGCCAATACTCAATCCGGAATGCCTCCGCGCGTGGCAGGGCCACGTAATTGTGAAAATGCGAAAAGCCAATCGATTGCTCGGCGCGCCGTGCTTGCGGCAGAGTTTCCGGCGCCTCGCCGTCTTCCAGGGCGTTTGCTCCGGCCATTACATGAATGGCATTGACGAAAAATTCGGTGGTGATGCGTGCCTCTTTTTTGTTCTTGCCGAATCCGAACAGGCCGACTCCCGGAATGATTACCAGCGAGGCATTCGCATCGCGTAGCTTCGGAGAGTCTTTCGACGCCCATTGTTCGTAGTATTTCTGGTATGCCGCCCGATATTCGACAACTTGCTGTTCGATGCGCGCTTTTAGCGTGGCCAGGTCTTGCCTGGAGGCGTCCCAATTCACGAACAGCGGGCAGACTCTCGTCCGCAGAAAATGGTCGGGGCAGCTTGTGCCCAGAGCGCTGAGTTCCCGCGCCCATGCTGAATCTGCAAAGTTGAGGGCATCCTCGCTATCCGCATAATGAGCGATTACGCGGCGCTCTGACGACAGCAATCCCCGTAACCTCGGCAAGATTTCGGCTGCGACGCTCTTGCGATCCGCCCGAGGCGAGTGAAGCGAACCGCCGAAAAGCACTCCTTTTTGATTTTGCCGCTTCTCGATGAACTCACCCATCTGGTCGATCGTGTGAACGCTATTGAGGTAGCATTCTCGCTGCGTCGCGCCCCAGGTAAAAAGGCCGTGGCCCGCGAGAAGGATTCCATCAATTCCAGGACTGTCTTTGACAGCTTTCTCGATCAGCAGCGCCAGCTCAAATCCCGGACGTTGCCACGGTACCCATACGATGCGTCGACCATACTCCTTGTTGAACTGCTCGAGCTTGCGTTTACCGTTTGCGCTTGCGGCAAGCGCAATGGCCCAATCGGGATGCAGATGGTCCACGTGGGGGAAAGGAAGGAGAGCATGCAGTGGCGTGTCAATGGACGCGGCAACACGATTCTCGCCAAACGCGGACAACGGGTAATAGCTGACCATTTCGTCTTCATGTTCTTCGCCGCGATACAGTTCCTTCAGCTGCTGCAAGCGATCCTGATACAAGAGCGCAAACCCCGCTTCGGTTATCGAAGCGAGGTCTCCTCCGCTGCCTTTCACAGCCAGGACCATGGTAGGTTTGCGGGTGAAAGGATCAGGTAGTTCTATTTTCGAACTGGTATTCCCGCCGCCGAAGTTCGTGATACGCAGATCGGCCCCCAGCAAGTTCGAGCGATAGCGCAGTAGTGCCAAGGGATTGCCGCGCAGTTTCTCGGCTGCGTTCTCATCCCACAAGTCATGCAAGTAGGTTGTCTTTCGAATCTCAGGCATATACCGCCTCACAATAATGTTCGAATCGTTCCGCTTGCCGATTCCATTTCTCAGGATCAACCGGCGTGAATGCCTCGGCTGGATAAGAACGATCGATGATGTCGCGCACCTGCGGCAAGGAGTCAACAGCCCCGGTGGCCAACATTTGCACGGCAATATTGCCGAGCGCGGTAGCCTCCGCCGGACCCGCCAATACGGTTCTGCCCGTGGCGTCTGCCGTGAACTGGTTCAGCAAACGGTTCTTGGAGCCTCCGCCGATCACGCGAACGCGTTCGATTCGTTTTTCCGTCAGCTGTTCGAGGTTCGCAAGCACAAGGCGATACTTTAGCGCCAAACTCTCGAGCACCGCTCGAGTGAAACCGGCGGCAGATTTCGGCAGCGGCTGGTGAGTTCGCGCGCAAAACCGCGCGATCGCCGTGGGCATGTCTGTCGCGCGCAAAAACGAGTCATGGTCAGGGTCCAGCAGGCAATGAAACGCCTCCTCACGCGCCGCTTGTTCGAGCAATTTCGCGTTGTCGGAACTTTTACCGTCGCTTGCCCAGGATTGCTGACAACGCTGCAATATCCATAACCCCATCACGTTTTTTAATAGCCGTGTCGTCCCGTTCACTCCGCCCTCGTTGGTAAAGTTCATGCGCAAGGCTTCGGCCGTAATCAGGGGTTGGTCGATCTCGGTTCCGACGAGCGACCACGTGCCCGAACTGAGAAATGCAGTTCCTTCGCGCGCAGAAATTGCCGCCACCGCAGATCCTGTGTCATGCGTGGCGGGCGCGATCACGACCGTTCCCGCCAGCACACTATGGGCACCAATGTTTGGCAGCAAGTGTCCCAATAGTGTACCGGGCTCGATAATCTTGCTCCATAAGTGCCCGGGCAGCCCAAGCCGGTCGATTAGTTCGCTTGCCCAGGTCCTTTTCACCGGATTCACGAGTTGCGTGGTGCTAGCATTGGTGAATTCGCAGACGGCATTTCCGGTCAGCCAGTAATGGAACAGGTCAGGAATCGTAATTAGCTTTTGTGCGACCTTCAGCAGTGCAGGCGCGTCTCGTAGTGCCGCAAATAATTGATACAAGGTATTGATGGCCAGGAACTGGACTCCTGTAGCCCGATATATTTCCTCTCTCGGGATCTTCTTGAAAACCTCATCCATTACACCGGCAGTTCTCCGGTCACGATAATGATAAGGATTTTGAAGCAGCTCTCCTTTTTCTCCCAACAGTGCATAATCCACTCCCCAAGCGTCCACTCCAATTCCCGCCAGCGGGGTGTCGTCCAGGGACGACAAAGTCTTGCGAATCTCATACCAAAGCCGCGGCACGTCCCAGTGCAGGCTGCCGGCATATTCGACAGGTTCATTCTTAAATCGATGAACCTCGCGAGTCGTCAGCCTGCCCGCGCCGAGTTGGCCAAGAATGGCCCGCCCGCTTTCCGCTCCAAAATCGAAGGCGAGATATGGCCTGGAAAAATTGCGGTCAGGCATACGAGGACACGCCAGCGGAGTTCTTCGTCGCGCGTTCGCGAGTGATGCGTTCGAGGTATCCACTTTGGCGGAACGCATCCATAGGATCTGCAGGCAAACCCCGCGATCTCCGCCATTCGAGAATGGTCGGTCGAACGTCAGTGGCAAACGCGTCTTGCAGCAAGGATTCTGCGGTTACGAGGTCGCAATTCTGCTGGGCCCGAACGAGCGCCGCGTAATCAACCAGCGCTGCTTTCGCATATAGCTCCTGAGCCATCTTCACCGTTTGAAGCATGGCCTCGATTTTGCCCTTGAGGTTATGACTCTGGTCGACCATATAGGCGATGTCCGCCTGCTTGCCCGCTTCCCACTCAAAGAACAGGATTTCATGGAAAATACGGAACACCTGATACGGATCGATAGAGCCCAGCGTCAGATCATCATCAGCGTAACGGCGATCATTGAAATGAAAGCCCCCTAACATTTCTTCGGAGAGCAGCCAGGCAACTATTTGTTCAATATTCTGCCCGGCATAATGATGGCCGGTGTCCACCAGTACCTTTGCCTGCGGACCGGCCTTCGCCGCCAGGTGCATGGCCATTCCCCAATCAGCAATATCGGTGTGGTAGAAGGCTGGTTCAAAGGGCTTGTATTCGATCAGTAGCCTTTGCCCTGCAGAGAGGTCCCCGTGCACTTGCTGGAGCAGTTGCTCGAAGTGTTCCTTGCGTCGCCGGATGTTCGCGGTGCCCGGATAGTTCGAACCGTCGGCGAACCACAGAGAAATGTCCCGGCTTCGCAAACGTCGCGCTATCTCGATGCCATCGCGGGTATGCTCGAACGCGCGCTTTCTGGAAACAGGGGAGGGGTTCCCAAAGGATCCGTATTTGTAATCCTGATCCTGAAAGAGGTTTGGATTGATCGAACCGGCTTGCACACCATAACGTTCGGAAAACCGCCGCACCTCGTCGACGCTGTCGACGCCACTCGGGAAATCCCATAACACATGCAGGGCGATGGTCGGACAGATTCCTGTCAGCAAGTGAACCTGGCCGGCATCGCTGAATTTCTCTTCCGTGCTTGTGGCTGCCGCCGCCTGGATGAACTTTCCGAAGCGCGTGCCAGTGTTGGCAAAACCCCAGGAAGGAAGTTCGATCCGGAATTTGTTCAATGCCTGTGCGATTTTTTCGGGTGCGGCTGCGTTCATGGCTAACCCTCGGCCTGACCTCAGAGAGTACACAGCGGACGGACCGCAGGTCACGCGTTATTTATCTGCTGGTCGTGCCGAACCAGCCGGCCCTTGGGCATGGTTTTCTACAAAATATAATGCAGGAAAAGAATGGCGGCTAGAACATATGCCAGCGGCTTCACCTGGCGCGCGCGGCCTAAAGCGGCCAGCAAAACAATATTGGTGATGAAACCCAGCGCCAAGCCGTCGCTGACGGAGGCCAACAGCGACAGCATCGTGGTCACCAGAGCCGTTGCCGCCACCACGCCGTCGCGCAAATCCAGATCGGCGAAGCCTTCCATCATGAAGATGCCAATCATCACCAGTGCCGGTGTAGTTGCCACACCCGGGACGATGGCAATCAACGGGGTAAAGAAGAGCGCGGCCAGGCAGCAGACGGCCACCACAATGCTGGTCAACCCTGTGCGCGCCCCCTGCTCAACGCCCGCGGCCGACTCGATATAAATGACTGTGGTCGTCGTGCCCAACAGCGCGCCGCCGGAAGCCGCGGTTGCATCGGCAGAGAGCGCCTCGCGCAATTTTGGGAGATTGCCGTTCTCATCGTTCAGGTGTGCGCGTGTCCCGATGGCCATCAGCACTGCCATCGCGGAAAAAAGGTCGGAGAAAAGAATGGCGAAAATGATAGGAATGCTCTGAACGGGATGGCGCAAGGGATAAAGCAGGTCGAGCTTCAGAAAAGTTGGCGCAATGGAATGAGGCCAGCCGAAAATTTGCGGTGGCAGGGGGGTGATCCTGGCTCCAGGTAGCGCGCCTGCGCCGGGCAGAAATATGCCCGCCGCCGTGATCAGCAAAATAGAGAGAATCAAAGCCCCGCGCACACCGCGGTTCACCAAAACGATCGTAAACACAATGCCCGCGAAACCCAGCAGCACTTGCGCCGAGCGGAAATCGCCAAGCGAAACGATCGAGTGCGGGTTCGCGACGATGATGCCTGCGTTCTTGAGCCCGATAAACGCGATGAACAGGCCGATCCCGGCGCTCACCGTGCGTTTGAAGCTGCTCGGAAACGAATCGATGATCTTCCGGCGTATTCCGGTCGCGGAAATCAGCAGGAATAGCAGGCCGCTGTAGAACACCATCGCGAGGGCGGCCTGCCAGGGAATGTGCATGCCCTGGCACACCTGCACGGCGATGTACGCGTTTACGCCCATGCCCGGCGCCATCGCCAACGGATAATTTGTGCGCAACCCCATGATCACGGTGAAAATGGCGGCGGCCAGCGCGGTCACGCTGATCAGCGCGCCGCGGTCCAGGCCTGCCTCCGACAGAATGAGCGGATGAACCACAAGCACGTAAGACAACGTGCTGAAGGTTGTTATTCCCCCGATGACCTCAGTCCAGAATGTGGAGCCGCGTTCGTGATAATGGAAAAAACGGTCCAGCGCGCCAGTTGAGCGCTCGAACATACTTTTCCGGACGGGAACTGGATCCCCAACGTCAAGGTTCATCGGTTCGGAACTACCTCAGAATGCTTTGAAAGCCTGGTGGACCCGGTCCTCGACCGCATCTTGTGCACTACCAAACTACTGGATGCGTCTCGCCGGTCCGCACGTTCACCAACCCTTCGGGCAGCGCGTCGCTTGGCGGCATGAAGGTCCATTGCCAGGGAGGACAGGTGAGAAACGCATAGCAGAGCGCTTCGGTTACATGATCCACGCCCAAAAACTCCTGAATGCGTGGCACTGGCTTTTCCATCCACTGCAATTTTTCCATCTCGGAGCGCATCGCCAGCAAATCGCGCGCAAGCTCTTCTGCCGGCCGCGCAGTCATCAATCCGCCAATCTCCAGCCGAACTTTCGCGGAAACTTTTCCTTCGCTGACGAGAACGAAGCCGCCATCCATTTCGGCCATGCTGTTTACCGCCAGCGCCATGGCTCTATCGCTGCTGCCAACGACCCAGGCGTTGTGATTGTCGTGCACGATCGAGCAGCACATTGCGGAATCGGCCGTTTTCATCCCGACATCCTTCCAGAACATCCGTGAAATACGAGTGCGCCCGGAGTAGCGATCGAGCAGCGCCACTTTGGTGATCGCTCGCGATTGGTCCCGCTGCACAAAGCCATCTTTCACCGGGAGTTCCACTGTGAAGAAGTCCTTTTCATGATGAAACGGGGGAACCACGGCAGCTTGCACGCTCGTGCGTCCGGCAGGCGCGGCGACTGCGAAGTCCGCGGGTTCAATTCGGCGGCCGAGATTCACGGTCTTTGTTGCCCACTCCGGCCAGTTGATCTTCGGCACGGCAACCAGCATCTTGTAATCCTCGGAAACTTTCGCGCCATCGGCGTATACGGATTTGACCTTCACCTGTTCGGGGTCTGACAGCAGCACCACATCGGCGTAGCGGCCAGGCGTCAGCGAACCAACGAGATGATCGATGCGGAAGTGGCGCGCGGTGTTGTAGCTGCCCAAGGCGTAGGCAATTTCTTTGGGCACGCCATTTTCGATCGCACAGCGGATATTATGGTCCATCGCGCCGCGGCGCAGCGTCGTTTCGGCGTTGCGGTCGTCGGTGGTTACCGCCACGTTCGACCAATCGCGCAGACCTCTTTCCACCAAATATTTCAATACGTGCCGGGCATTCGGCCGCGCCTCCAGAAAAATTCCGCGCTCCAGTTTGTCCCAAGCCTCCTGGCCCTCGCGGATTTCGTGGTCCGAACTGATCCCGGCCGCCGCAAATGCACATATTTCTGCGGGCGAAACTAAACCTGTGCCGTGACCTTCGACAACCCCGCGCGCCTCGAGCGTTGCCTCGATGTTCTCCCAAAGCCGCTTGTATCCCGGATTTTGCGGGTTTACCACCGCGGACCAATCCATCACTTCATCCAGTCCGGTAACCCAAAGATTGCGGTCGATGAAATCGCGGATCTCGCGGTATCCGTAATAGCCACCAGACTCTTCCCATCCTGTGGGCGGAGTGGCGGAGCCGAGCGACGGGAAAATTTTGAAAGGGCTGCCATGCCCGCGTGCCATCAGCCAGAATTCCACGTTGCGCGCGCCATTCACGTTGGAAAATTCGTGCGAAGCCTCCACGTTCCATGTGGTGCCGAAGCGCAGCACCAGGTCCGCTTCATACTCCGGGCTAAGCATGGTGCTTTCGATGTGTTTGTGGGCTTCACCAAATCCCGGCACCGCCCACAGACCCTGGACGGAAGTTTTCTCTCTGGAGCACCCTTTCCACTCCCCATGCGGACCGATCCAGGCGATTCTCTGCCCTTTGATAACGATGTCCCAGTTTTCCTTCCAGCTGAGGGTCTGCACGTTCAGTAGCGTAGCGCCTTCGAGCACCAGGTCCGCTTCCTGTTGCGCCAAGGCGACGCTGACAAGGTTCTGCCGCGTGACGATTTCTTCACTGGGAGAGTGTGTCTTTTGGGTAGTCTGAGCGATCGCGATGCTCCAATGCGAAATTTGTTGTTGCAATCTAGTTCGGCTGTCCCTGGAACTAGCGTAGGTATCACACAAGGTTTTCGACCACGGCGAGACACGGGCTGGGACAGGGAATTCAAATCTTTCATACGGCCCAAAACCATGCAAGTGTAAACTTCTAATAGCTGCTATAAGATTTTGGCCGTCCGATTCTGGCTTTTCGAAGATGAGCGAACAGCAATTTCCAGCAACTATCGATGATGCCATGCGCGCCAGTGCGATACGCGCAGCTCAAGGCGAGGCCCCCTTTGATCTCCTGATCGTAGGCGGGACAGTTGTCGATGTCATTACCGGCGAACTGCGCTTGGCCGATATTGGCGTTACCGCCGCGATGATCGCCAGCGTCCATCCGCCCGGCTCCCGCAGGGACGCAGCGGTCACGTACGACGCTACGGGGAAATGGATCTGTCCCGGATTTATTGACACGCATGTACATTTCGAAACCTCGCACATGCTGGCCGTGCACTATGCGGAGCAGGTGATCGCTCAGGGTACCACCACTATTTTTTACGACCCACACGAACTGGCCAACGCGTTTGGTCTTGGCGGCGTGCGCTACGCCATCGAATCCAGCCGCGGCTTGCCGTTGCGTTTTCTTTGTGCGGCACCGTCTTGCGTGCCGTCCGCGGAAGGGCTGGAATGTTCCGGCGCCGCACTTGGCGGCGCGGAAATGCGCGAGATGCTGTCCTGGGACGAGGTCGCCGGGGTAGCCGAAGTTATGGACATGCGCGGCGTGCTGCGGCAAACACCACGCATGGTGGATATTGTGTCGGCCGGACTAAGGTCGGGCAAATTGATCGAAGGCCATGCGCGGGGACTGAGCGGTGGCCAACTGCAGGCTTACCTGTGTTCCGGTATTAGCTCCGATCATGAGATCACCTCGGGCGAGGATCTGTTGGAGAAGCTCCGCGCCGGGCTTGCCATTGAAATCCGCGGCTCTCATGATTACCTCCTTCCAGGTGTTGTGGACACTCTCGGCAAACTCCCACACCTTTCCCCGCAGGTCAGCATCTGCACCGACGACGTGCCGCCTGATTATCTTGTGGAACGTGGGGGCATCCGGGATGTGCTGAGCCGGCTTGTGGGCTACGGCATGAACGCAGTGGACGCGATTCGTTGCGCGACCTTCAACGGTGCCCTGCGGTTGCGGCGCCCTGATCTTGGCGCGATATGCGCCGGACGAATGGCTGACCTCGTTGTCCTTGCGGGTCTTGACGATTTCAAGGTCACCGGCGTTTTTGTTGCGGGACGGCACGCCGTTCAGGATGGCCGGTGGTTGATCCCGCTGCGCGGCGCGCAGTCGGTACCCGCGGCTCTTCCGTGTGTCAAACTGACAGAACCGGCCGCGGATGACTTCCGTATTCGCGTACCAGGACGACATACCGGATCAGCGAAAGTGCGCGCGATCTTCGGCATGCGTTTTGCCGAATGGCGGGAGATTGATGTGAAGGTCCGCGGTGGTTTTGCCGAAATACCCGAGCATTCGAGTTTGATTTACGTGCGGCATCGCCATGGACGCCACCGAGGCACCGGACAGTGCGCCATTCAGCAAGGCATCGATCGCATGCGCGGGGCGATCGCCACTACCTACTCTCACGACGCGCACAACCTGGTCGTTCTTGGAGGATCGCCCAGGGATATGCAACTTGCGGCCAACGTCCTTATCCGCTGCGGCGGGGGTATGGCCGTTGTCCAGGACGCCAAAGTCTTGGCTCTGGTGGAATATCCCGTTGCTGGAATGTTGTCAGTGCTTCCGCCTGCTGCATTAGCCGACAAGTTCCGCGCTTTGCGCGAGGCGGCCGGGCGAGTCACGGATTGGAAACCGCCTTATTGGACGTTCAAAGCCATCGAAGGCACTTGCCTGGCCTGCAATCCCGGTCCGCACCTCACCGATCTAGGTTTAACCGACGGCACAACGCAAACGCTGGTCTCTATGTTTCCGTAAAATCTTTTTTGTGAAAGAAAACGAAGCAACTACGCGGCAGTCTCGAGGGTTTTCGCAAAATCCAGAACCGTGCGGACCACAACCTCGTCGCCGATCGCCGTATTGATCATCGTGTGATAAACGGCGCGGTTCGGCCATTCCACGTGAAAATACCTCTGGATGAAATCAGCGCGCTCCCGGTCCACGGAATCCACAAGCTGTTCGGCTTCCGACTCACTTTTACCGCGAGCCAACAGGCGCCGAATCTTGTCTTCTCTGGGGGCGTAAAGGAACACGCGCAGAGTGTCCGGGCGATTCCTCAAAAAATGCTGCGCGCCCCTGCCCACGATGACGGAATTTCCTGATTTTGCCGCGTTCTCCACAACTCGTTGAGTGAGTTTCAAGATGCTTTCGCTGTCGACGACCTTGAGCTTGTGGGCATTCAGGCTGCCTTCGTAACTCCCACGCAAGAAAGACTTGAATAGCCGGTAGTAAAGCGGGTCGGTGCGTTCCTCGCGGACTTCGACAACAGCTTTCGGGCATTCAGCAAGCCTGGCGATCTCTTCCGTCAGCAACTGGTCCCAAAGTTTCCAGCCCAACTGCGTGGCAAGCTGCTGGGCAATTTCGCCGCCGCCGCTTCCGTATTCCCGTTCGATTGTCACGATTTTGATCATCTTGCTCTAGATCCTCAGGATCAGGTGATTCTCACTCGACGATCGTCACCCCGCCGCCTGGATCATTCTTTTTTAGCATAAAGCTCAGCAAAAACATGATCCCCGCACCTACCGCAAGTACCATAAAGGTATCAATATACGACAGACTCGCGGCCTGCGCCTGCAGGCCTTCATAGATCCTGGCATAGGCCTGACCCTGAGCTGCATGGGCACCTAACCCAGAGTTTGCTAGATGCTCGGTCAAGCCGTTCAAGGTGTTTTGGAAATTAGGGTTGTCGGGTCTGGCATGCTCGACCAGCCTCGCCTGATGGAATTGCGACCGCCGCGCAATCAGGGTGGTAACAATGGAGGTTCCCACGCTGCTGCCCATGTTACGCATGAAATTCACGATTCCCGCGACCGAGTTGTTCTTTTCTGGCGCAATTCCGACGTAGGCTGCCAGAGTGATTGGCACGAACAAGAAGCCCAAGCCAATCACTTGCGCGATGCGCAACCACACGGCGGCGCTAAAGCTGATGAGCAGGTCAATCCGCTGCGTCGAATAATACATGGCGACAGACAGCGACAGCCAGCCGAAGGCAATGAGGAAGCGGGCCTGCACCTTGGTCGTCAGTTTGCCCATTACGGGCATCTCAAACAGCAAGACCAGGCCTCCCGCGGATAACGCCAGCCCTGCCAGTTGCGAAGTGTACCCGACGAGTGTTTGGAGAAATTGCGGCATCAGGACCAGACTCGCGAACAACATGATTCCCAGCATGAACATCATCAGGTTTGCACTGGCGAAGTTAAAGCTCTTGAACATGTGAACGTCGATAATCGGCGATTTTTGAAACCATTCCCAGATGACCAAAGAAATCAAGCATACCGTGGACACGACGACCAGTGTCGTGATGAACCGGGAACCGAACCAGTCATCTTCCTGGCCCTTGTCGAGCAGGACTTGCAAGGCG
This sequence comes from Candidatus Acidiferrales bacterium, assembly GCA_963742325.1. Lineage (GTDB taxonomy): Bacteria > Acidobacteriota > Terriglobia > Acidiferrales > UBA7541 > Acidiferrum. The sequence goes on from CAVULB010000004.1 coordinate 200,856, forward strand.
CCGATGCCCAAAGCCAGCAGAGAAATGCCGATATAATCCAATTTGACCCCGCCGCGCTTGGCCCGCGCTAAATACGGAGGATCTTCGACAAAGCGCCGCACCAGAAACCAGGTCACTATGCCAACGGGAAGATTAATGAAGAAAATCCAGCGCCAGGAATAGTTGAAGGTGATCCAGCCGCCCAGGGTCGGCCCAATCGTGGGCGCCATGATGGCCGTAATGCCATAGAGAGCAAAAGCCAAGCCGCGCTGCTGCGGAGGAAATGTATCCGCCAGAATCGCTTGCGCCATTGGCTGCAAGCCACCACCTCCTGCTCCCTGCAGAACGCGGAAAAAAAGAAGAAGCCCGAGGCTTGGAGCGATCCCGCAAAGTAGAGAACTGACCGTGAATATGCCCAGGCACGACATGAAAAAACGCTTGCGCCCCAAGGTGCCGGCCAGCCAGCCGCTGATCGGGAGAATGATGGCATTCGATACCAGATAAGAAGTCAGAACCCAAGTACTTTGGTCATTGCTGGCGCCCAGACTTCCCGCGATGTACGGAAGGGCGACGTTGGCGATGCTAGTGTCAAGCACTTCCATAAAGGCGGCTAGCGCCACGACAACCGCTATCAGCCAAGGATTATATTTTGGCCGCCAAATGTCCTGATCGAGTGTGAGCGTGGCGGAACTCATTGCAGGTACACGTCAGGCACCACGTTCATGCCCGGTCGCAGCCGATGATCGTGATTTTCTCCAGGGTCCAGAACGATCTTTACGGGGATTCTTTGCACGATTTTTACGTAGTTACCGGTGGCATTCTCGGGAGGTAACAAACTGAAAGTTGGGCCCGTCGCGCCGGCGATGCTGTCCACATGGCCTTTCAAAGTCTGGCCAGTTGAATCGATATGGATTTTGGCTCTTTGGCCAACGCGCATGTGTCGAAGTTGGGTCTCTTTGAAATTGGCGGTGACCCACACTTCATCGAGAGGTACGACGGTCAGGAGTTGTTGGCCGGGCTGAACGTTCAGGCCAACAACCACGGATTTATTCACTTCACCGGTTACCGGTGCAATGATCTTGGTGTATTGCAGGTTCAGTTGCGCCTGATCGAGGAGCGCGCGCTTTTCTTCGACGTCGGCAATCGCTGCGCGCACCCGAGCCCGCGTTGAGGAGACCTGCTGCGGCCCGGTCTCCGCATATTGATGGTTGGCTTCGGCTTCTACTAAACGGCTCTGTGCCTGTTGTACAAATTGTTGTGCGGCAGACTCGTTGGCTTGGGCTCCCGCCACAGCCGCCGTGCTGGCCTTGGCAGCGGCCACCGCCTGATCGTAGACTTGCTCCGCCACCTCTCGCTTGTCGACGAGCAATTTGTAGCGGTGGAGATCGTCCTGTATCTTTACGTCGTTTGCCTCAGCCTGTTCCACCTGGGCATGCGCAGCAGTCAGTTGCCTTTCCGCGGCAATCACTCCGGCCTTGGCGTTGACGATGTCCGATCCCGTGGACTTCAGTTGGCTGGTGGTGTTGACAGTGGTGATCGGCACCGTAATATTCAGGGATTGAGCGGTCGCTTCGGCGCTGGCCAGATTGGCTTGAGCCTGCTTTACCGCAACCTCATAGTCGGTCGGGTCGATCTCCACGAGCACCGTGCCTTGCTGCACCCACTGGTTGTCGTCAACATTCACCTTCACGACGTAACCGGAGATGCGCGCGCTGACGGGGTACAGGTGAACGTCCCCTTGCGCGTCGTCGGTCGATTCATAGGAGCTTAAGTAGCGCCAGAGGAAAAACCCGCCAACCAGCAACAGCAAAACGGCGGCAAGAATCAGTAACCTTCGGCGTATTTTCGGACTCAGGTAGACCCCGCGCGCAAACTTCCTATCCTCGGGGTAGGAGGCATCGGCCGTGGATTTGCTGTCTGCCTCTGGCACGGAACGGGGTGGGTTAGCATCCGCCATGTTCATTTTTCCTTGAAGTATTCCTTGACGCCCGCCTCGGCAATGCCAATCGCGCGAGCCAGCGAAATTTTTGCGAAGTTGTAGCTATACAGACTTGAGATGTACTGCTCGTGGGCGCTTGCGACTGCTTCTTGGGATTGCACCACCTCCACGGTATCGGTCACACCCGCGCTGAAGCGATCGCGCGATTGAACCAGCGTCTCTTCCGCCAAATCGATGTTGCTGCGGGCTACGTTCACCTCTTCCGCCGACGACTGCAGATTCAGTAACGCGGTGCGAATGTCGGCGTCGATTTGCGCCCGCAGATTGTCCAGGCGCTCGCGGGCCTGCTGCAGCCTGGCGTCGGCTTGTAAAATGTCCGCGTGCACGCTGTTGCCCTGGAAAATGGGAATCGTCAGAGTTCCGCGCACGTCGAATACTTCCGTTGCTGTGGAGGGATGCGATCCCGCCGTGCCGTAGTCGGCATTAAAGGAAAGCGACGGGTAATAACCAGCCACCGCCGCCTTGCGAGAGAACTCCGCTGCTCGTACGTCTGTCATGGCTGCCAGATAATCGGAACGCGCAGAATAGGCGCGCTTCAGCGCGTCGTCAATCGGGATGCCGTCGAAGGGACGGTAGGGAGATTTGTCTGTGAGATCGAACTCCTGGCCGGGAGCCAAGCCAATCACGCGCGCCACGGTCAGTTTCTGTATTGCGAAGTTGTTCTTTGACTGAATCAATTGCTGTTGCCGCGTCTGGAGTTCCACCTTGGCGCGCAGGCCATCGATTTCCGGCGAAGTGCCCGCATGGACCTGGTCCGTCGCTTGATCAAATAGCGCCTTGGCCGTTTCCACTTGCGCTTGCGCCGTCTGGATGCGGGCTTCGTCAGCGATGGCCTGCAGATACACGTAGCCTACAGCCAGCACCACGAGGTCCCGGGCGTCTTTGAAGGTGTATTCGGCGGATTTGAGGCTTTGCGTGGACGCGCGCGTATTGTTGATCAGTTTCGCATCAAACAGAGACTGCGTCACATTCACACGAGCGTCAAAATAAGAAAAAGGGCCTATGGATGGCGGGATAACCAGTCCGGCAAAACTTGTCAGGCCGAGTTCAGCGAGGTTGATCTGCGAATCCGCCACGTACGGCGCGGCGGTGACATGCGGCAGCAGCGCGCTTAGCTGCTCCCACCGTTGTCCACGGGCGGAGCGAATGCTCGCGTCGGACAGCAGAAGTCCAAGATTCGTTTTTAGTCCCCGATCGATCGCTTCTTGCAGCGAGAGCGGCAAAACCCCGGGAACCAGTTTTGCCGGCGTGCTGCCCGCGAAGGGGCTTACGCCAAGTGTTCCGGGAATGGCTTGGCCCGGCGTGCTCGCAGGTGTCTCCGAACTTTGCGCCAAGGTTATCGCTGGTCCGCATAACAGAAATGCAGCCATCAGGTATGTGCGCCCAGGTTTGTGACCGAATATCAAGGCCGCGCCTCCTTGTTGGAGTTGATTTCGCGTTTTTAGCCGCGAATGGACATTTACTTATATCAAAGCTGATTGGACGGCGCGGGAAGTTTTGCGGAATGCTTCGGCAACGCCTTATTTTATTGGAGGCTGCGTCCCTCCGAGAGCAGGCCATCCGAGCTATCGTTCTCGTATTATGCAGTCGACTGCGAAGGAAACTAAGCGGTTACTTTATCTGAGTTAATCGAGCGTTTCGCAAACATTCGATCTATTGGGTTGGCCTCATCGGTGGGCCGCACCGGCCAATTCCCGCATCTTTTCCTGGTCTATCTTGATGCCAGCAGCAGCCACGTTTTCTTCCAGGTGTTCAAGGTTGGAAGTTCCAGGGATTGGCAGAATCACGGGAGAACGTGCGAGCAGCCACGCCAGAGCGACTTGTGACGGAGTAGCCTTCCATTGTCCAGCCAGGTGACGGAGAGGACTGCCCGCGCCACTAAGTTGCCCTGCCGCGAGCGGAAACCATGGAATGAAACCGATCTTGTGCTTGTCGCAAAAATCCAAGACGTCTTCCGAGCCGCGGTCCGCCAGGCTATATCGATTCTGCACGCTCACAATCGAAACGATCGTTTGTGCGTGTTGAATCTGCTGCACGCTTACTTCGGACAAACCGATGTGCCTGATCTTTCCTTCTGCCTGCAAATCTTGCAAAGTGCCGAACTGCTCTTCGGCCGGAACTTTTGGATCAATCCGGTGTAACTGGTACAGATCGATTTGGCTAAGCCGTAGGCGCCGCAGGCTTCCTTCGCAGGCCGACCTCAAGTGTTCCGCCCTTGCGTTTTCGACCCACCGGTTCGGGCCCGGGCGGTCGAAGCCGGCTTTTGTGGCGATGACCAGGCCAGCGGGATAAGGATAAAGAGCCTCGGCGATGATTTCTTCGCTTACGCCCGGGCCGTAGGAATCCGCGGTATCGATAAAGTTGATCCCCAACTCGACGGCGCGGCGCAGAACCCGGACGGCTCCGGCACGATCGAAGGGCTCACCCCACACTCCCTTTCCGGTGATGCGCATCGCACCGAAACCCAGGCGCGTTACACGTAAATCGCCGCCGATAAGAAATTCGCCGGACTTGCTGGCCGGTCCCTTCCCTTGATGCGTTGCTGAGTTTGCGCTTTCCACAGCGTCCCTCGCTTCCCGTTTTTTTCCGATATTGCAGCCCCTCTGCATTATTCAACAAACTTTTCGCCGAACATAGGGAGGCCGCTTTGGGAACGCCACCAACAGGAAAGGGAGTTCGCGATATGTCCCGCATCGCAAAACTCAAAATCTAACGCTCGGCGCAATTGATTCCCCCGGATGATTCCCCGGGATTTGACAAGACCGCCGCGCGGCATTATTCTGGCCTTCGATAGGCGAACAAAAAGCGAATATGAAACAAATCTCCACCGCCGCTTCTTTTCCCCATTCCGCACAGTTCGCTCGCGGCCTCGATGGTTTCCGCCATCGCGTCCCCGCCCAACTGCACTCTACCGGCATTTCTCAGTTGGATGACCTTTTGGCAGGGGGAGTTCCTCGTGGTTCAATCGTGGAACTCTGCGGTTCCGCTTCCTCCGGACGGACCAGCGTCTGTTTCTCTCTTCTCGCCGCGGCCACGAAACGCCAGGAAGCTTGTGCCTACGTGGATGTCTCCGATTCTCTGGATGCCCTGTCTCTCGCTTCAGCCGGAGCCGATTTGACCAGGCTCCTCTGGGTTCGGTGCGGTCTTCCGGACTCCAGCAATGTGCCCAAGCGGAATCAATCGTCGTCTCGTTCGTTTTCCTCGAACAATGACAAACCTATTGTGGGGAACGTCCCTCGAAAACCGAATCGAACTCAAACCTGGACGCACCCACGCGACCAGATTCGTGGCATCGAGTCCGCACGGCCTTCGATCTTGCGCCAGACCGAAGATACAAAGGTTGAAACGAAGGGATACAGGACGCAACCCGTAGTGTTGTCTTTTCCCAAATCAAGCGGTAGCCCATCAATCACCGGCCGTGGCAGCAATGCACTTGGCAAGGGAAACGCAGCGTTCAGCAGCAAACCATGGAAACGCCTGGAGCAAGCATTGAAGGCAACCGACATCCTCCTGCACAGCGGCGGTTGGGGTGTTGTCATCTTTGATTTAGGAAGCATTCCCTGGATAGATGCTCGCCGCATTGAACTCAGCACATGGTTCCGCTTTCGCAGAACTATAGAAAACACGACAACGATACTGGTGTTGTTGGTGGAAGAGTCTTGCGCCAAAAGCTGTTCTTCCCTAGTCCTCCATTGCCGGCGTAATAACGAGGACTGGAGTCATCTCGATTCGCAAGATAAATCCGCCGGAATTACCACCCTAGATGGTTTTCAGATCGAGGGGAAAATTCTTTCTTCCCGCACCGGCTTACAGCCGATGGATTCTGCGCGATGGACGACGAACACTTTTTGGATTGATAGTTTCTAGTTTTTTGTCCGCTCTCGTTTCTCCCGCCTTTCCTTTTCTCGCGAGTCAGGGGGGCACATGGTTTTTGGATGCATCTTCATTCCCGATTTTTCTGTTCAGGCGGTAGTTCGACAGGGGCCAGATCTTTGCGGCAAACCTGTTGCAATCCTTCAAGGCGCCCCGCCGCTCACAAAAGTGTTTGCTGCCAGCAAGGCTGCAAAAGATCTGGGAGTTGAAGTGGGCATGACGAAGCTTCAGGCTGAATGCTGTGGCCAAATGGAGTGGCGTTGGCGTTCGCTATCGCAAGAAGCTTCAGCGCAGGCCGCGTTGTTCGATTGCGCCTACACGGTTTCTCCACGCATCGAACAAGCGCGAAACGCCGATGAACGCGCTTTTTTCGATTGTGTGGTTCTGGACCTCTCTGGCTGCGACAAGCTGTTCGGCTCTCCCCAGAAAATTGCCAGTCACTTGCAAAAGATGGCCGCCGAAGTGGGCCTCGAACCGAATATTGCCATCGCCGGGACCCCGCAGGTGGCCGTATCTGCTGCCCGCGGTTTTTCGGGAATAACGCTGATTCCTTCCGGAAGCGAAGCCGCTTACATCGGCGGCCTGCCATTATCTTCACTCACCCTACCGCTGGAATTGCGCGAAACCCTGGGACGCTGGGGCATCCACACTTGCGCAGAATTCGCCGCACTCCCGGAAATCGCCGTAATCGAACGGACCGGGCAGGAAGGGAGGAGATGGCAACAAGTTTGTCGCGGTGGCGATCCGACTCCGCTCATACCCAGAGAACCCCACGCTCAATTCGAAGAATGCATGGACTTGGACTTTCCTATCGATCTTCTCGAACCGCTGCTTTTCGTTCTGTATCGGCTGCTGGACCAGCTATGCATTCGGCTTCGCATGCACGTTCTTGCAACAACCGAACTCAAAGTCACATTGACCCTGCAGCCAGAGAGCCTATCCAAGGATGGGCCTCTAGTTCACATTCGCACCCTGGGTCTCCCCGTGCCCGTAAGCGAAAGCAAATTCATCCTCAAACTCCTTCAATTGGATTTACAAGCCCACCCTCCCAGTTCTCCTGTTATCGCTGTAAGTCTCTCGGTGATTCCAACGCACCCGCGTACAAGGCAGCTCGGGCTATTTCTTCCCATGGCCCCGGAACCCGAAGCCCTGGCAATCACTTTGGCGAGGATTCAAAATGTCGTCGGCGAAGGCCGCGTTGGATCTCCTGCTTTGTCCGATTCGCATCGGCCAGGCGCCTTTCGGCTGGACCATTTTGTTTTGCCTGATCCTTTGCCAAATAATTTTTCAACTGACCGTTCCTCAAAAACTGCACTCCGCATTTTCCGGCCGCCACTTCCTGCCACCGTGCAATTACGAAATGAACAGCCGCTCAGTATCACCTTCGAAAACAGCCAAAAACCCATTCTCGCTTTTGCAGGACCGGCAAGAACCTCGGGCGAATGGTGGACGGAAACTTCTTGGGCCCGTGACGAATGGGATGTGCTGGTTCCTCTCGCGCGCCTTGAAGCTCAGCCCGAAAACCCTTTCCGTGATCGGCCAGTTAATGAAGAACAGACCGGCTTATACCGCATTTATCGAGATCTCCACTCGAACCATTGGTTTGTCGAAGGTATCCACGACTAATGTACATCGAACTCCATTCTTGTTCGGCTTTCAGCTTTCTGGAGGGGGCCTCCCTGCCGGAAGAAATCGCCGAAGGCGCTGCGCAATTCGGTATGCGCGCCATCGCTTTGCTCGATCGTGACGGCTTCTATGGTTCACCTCGGTTTCATTCGGCAGTCGACAAGCTAGGCATTTGCGGTCATATCGGCGCGGAAATTTCCTGTGCCGATTTTGGCAATCAAGCCGGATTTCCGTGCTGGATTCCAAACCAACTTCCGCCCCGGCCCGTGCGCCTCCCGCTCCTCGTGGAGAGTCGAACTGGCTACCAAAATCTGTGCCGCCTGATCACTCGTTACAAAATGCGGGAAAAAGAAAAGGGCACGGGCACTGCGACCATCAACGAAATCGCGGAGCATGCAGAAGGCCTGGTGTGTCTCACGGGCGGAGAAGAAGGCCTGCTGGCCTCCGCTCTCGCTCGTGGTGGTTACGAAGATGCACTGCGAAGCATAAAAAGGCTTGTTGAACTATTTGGACCGAAAAATGTCTACATTGAACTGCAACGCCATTTCGACTCGCTGGAAGAAAAACGCAATCAAGCCGCAGTCCGAATCGCCCAAAATTTGAATCTTCCCATCCTCGCTACCAACGGTGTCGGTTATGTCCGCACCGAGGATCGCGAAATCCTCGACGTATTCACATGCATTCGGAATCATTGCAAACTGGCCGCTGCCGGTCGCCTCTTGCAAAAAAATGAGGAACGCCATCTCCGCTCCCCCGAAGAAATGACTCGCCTGTTTTCCGACCTACCCCAGGCTATAGCAAACACGTTGGAACTGTCCGCTCGCCTGGAATACACCTTGGCTGATCTGGGCTATGAGTTTCCCAGGTACCCAATCCCTCCCGGTGAAACTATGGATTCGTTCTTGAGAAAACGCACCCTGGAAGGCGTGCAAGTACGTTATGGGGCAAAAAATGATCCCGAACTTTTTGAAAAAGCCTCTAGACAAGTTGAAAAGGAACTGCAGCTGATCGAAAAACTAAGCCTCGCCGGTTATTTCCTTATCGTATGGGACATCGTGAGTTTTTGCCGCAAACAGGGAATCCTTGTACAAGGCCGCGGATCGGCGGCAAATAGCGCGGTGTGTTATTCCCTCAGCATCACCTCCGTCGATCCTGTCGGCATGGAACTGCTCTTCGAACGTTTCCTTTCCGAAGAAAGGGATGATTGGCCCGACATCGATCTCGATCTCCCCAGCGGTGACCAGCGGGAAAAAGCAATTCAGTACGTCTACGAGCGCTATGGCAAGCTTGGCGCGGCCATGACCGCCAACGTGATTACTTACCGCGGGCGTTCCGCCTCTCGAGAAGTTGGCAAGGCGCTTGGCTTTGATGTTGAAACGATCGACCGTTTATCCAGCCTGGTCGGCCAATTCGAATGGCGCGGCCCCGAAGACAATTGGCAAAGCTATTTCCAACATGCCGGATTCGACACGAATCATTTTCTGATCAAGAAATATCTCCAACTCTGCGACCGCATTCAGGATTTGCCTCGCCATCTCGGCCAACATTCCGGGGGCATGGTGATTTGCCAGGGACAGTTAGATTCCGTGGTTCCTTTGGAGCCCGCTACCATGCCAGGCCGCGTCGTCGTTCAGTGGGACAAGGATGACTGCGCTGACATGGGCATCGTTAAAGTCGATCTTCTCGGTCTCGGCATGATGGCTGTGCTAGAGGATTGCTTGCAACTTATCCCCAGGCACTACGGAAAGTCCATCGACCTCGCCCAACTTCCCGCCGACGATCCTCTTGTCTACGGAACTCTGCGTCGTGCGGACACCGTAGGTATGTTTCAAGTCGAAAGCCGTGCCCAAATGGCTTCTCTTCCTCGCAATGCGCCCGCAAAGTTTTACGATCTCGTCGTGCAAGTCGCCATCATTCGTCCCGGGCCCATTGTCGGCAACATGATGAACCCCTATATGCGGCGGCGTCAGGGAAAGGAACCGGTCCACTACGCGCATCCCTCTCTCGAGCCAATACTCAAACGAACTCTCGGTGTTCCCCTTTTTCAGGAGCAACTGCTCCGCATGGCTATGGTCGCTGCCGGCTTTTCCGGCGGTGAAGCCGAAGAACTCCGCCGGGCCATGGGTTTCAAACGCTCGGAGAGCCGCATGCAGCAGATCGAAGAGAAACTACGCATCGGCATGGAGCGAAACGGAATCAATGCGCAAACTCAACAAGAAATCATTACGCAGGTCGCGTCTTTCGCGCGCTATGGCTTTCCCGAATCCCACGCTGCCAGTTTCGCCCTGCTTGCGTATGCCAGCGCCTATTTGAAATACCACTATCTTGCCGCTTTCACTGCGGCTTTGTTGAACAATCAACCGATGGGCTTCTATAGCCCGGCTACCCTAGTCAAGGATGCGCAACGCCACGGTTTGCGCGTCAAACCGATTGATGTTGTTCAATCAGATTGGTCTTGCACTCTCGAAACCACCACGGATAAAGATGGGAAGAACATTCCGTGCCTTCGGGTCGGTCTCCGCTACGTTCGAGGCCTCCGGCAGAAGGCTTCCCAGGCCATCGTGCAAGCAAGAACCATACAGCCGTTTTCGGCGATCGCCGATCTGGTTCGACGCGTACCGGAATTACAGAAATCCGAGCTGGAAAGTTTGAGCGAAATCGGGGCTCTGAATTCGCTCGGCAAATCCATTCATCGCCGTGCCGCTCTCTGGCAGATTGCCCGCGCCACACGCTCCGCGGGACCGCTGCTCGATTTCATTCCTGATGATTCCGAACCGTCTCCACTCCTGCAGATGAACGACGAAGAGCGCCTGGTTGCCGATTTTCATGGGTCTGGACTCACTCCAGGTCCTCACCCCATGGCCTATTGTCGCGCTGCGCTTACTTCCCGCAACGTCAAACGCGCCTCGGACCTGCGGAGCATCCCCGATGGCGCACGCACTACTGTGGCCGGATGCGTCATCGCGCGGCAGCGTCCCGGTACGGCCAAAGGCTTCGTTTTTCTCAGCTTGGAAGACGAAACAGGAATTGCCAACATAATCATTCATCCGGAGTTGTACGAAAAATACCGGCTGGTCATCAATCGCGAGAAATTCTTAAGCGTGGAAGGCATTCTTCAGAATCAGGAAGCCGTCATTTCCATCAAAGCCTCGCACATTTCATCAGTATCCATTTCCGCTGCTGAAATTCAGTGCCACGACTACCACTAACACCGCTTCAGCTTTCCAGTTTGAAAATCCGTTCCAGCAGAAGCCATTTCTCGCCCGGCTTCGCTTCCGGCAACGCTTCTTGAAATTCCCACATCAGTTTTTCCCATTCCTGAACCTTCAGGTTCTTTGCATCCGCCTCGGCTTTCTTTTCAAACGAAAAATCCTCGTCTACTTCCATAATCATGAATGTTCGCGTTCCCCGAACATAGATTTCCATGTCCACAATTCCGGCGCGCTTGATGCTCTCCGTAATTTCCGGCCAGATTTTTTCGTGATAGCGCTTATACTCGGCAAGCAACTTCGGATCGTCCTTAAGATCTAGCGTCAAACAGTAACGTCTGCTCATTCCATTACTCCCTGATGCAAAAGGACCGCACAAAGCCTCGCTCGATCAGAAAAAAATCGCTGTCTATTTACTAGCCTACAGCGCAACGTTCATCCTATGTGAGCGCTCGGTCCAGATGCGTGTAGCCCGCGTCCACAAAAATATGTTGGCCGGTGATGTGGCTGGCTCTCTCCGATAGCAGGAACAGAACCATGTCGGCGATCTCTTCTGGCTTGCTCATCCGTTTCCCTAACGGAATCTTCGATACGATTTTAGCCAGCTTTTCCTCGGGATTCGGAAAGCCGGAAATCCACTGCTGGTACAGTGGCGTGTCTACTTCCGCGGGGATCACCGCATTCACGCGAATTCCCATGGCCAGCAGTTCCGCGGCCCATTCGCGCGTGAGTCCTAAAATCGCGGCTTTGGCTGCCACGTAGCCGGAGGTTCCACCTTGTCCCGTAACCGCCGTCTTGGAGCTAATGTTCACGATCGATCCGCGTGCCTTCGTGAGCGCCGGCAGTGCGTGGTGCGCCATCGAGTAGTAATGCACCAGATTCAGCTCCAGTGAAGCGACAAACTTCTCGACGGTACCGTGCTCCAGGCTTACGTTGTCGTTGGCGCCGACATTGTTCACAAGAGCGTCGATCCGGCCAAATTGTTTTAGTGTCTGCTCGACGGACTTGCTGCAACTTTGCGGCGCGGTGATTTCGCCGGAGATGAACATGCTCTGCGAACCGGCGCTCTGCAAGGCGCTGTGCAATTTCTCGCCTGCCTTTACATCACGATCCAGGAAAACGGGAATTGCCCCTTCCGCAGCCGTGGCGCGCACGATCGCCGCGCCGATGCCCTTGGCGCCCCCGGTCACAAGAACAACTTTCCCCTTCAGGTTCAGGTTCATAGTCAGCCGCGCAGGTTGAAAAAACCACCGTCCAACGGATAATCCACACCGGTAATAAACGATGCTTCATCGGAGCACAGAAACAATGCCAGCGCCGCCACCTCCTCTGGTTTTCCCATGCGCCCAACCGGTTGCGACTTCGCCAGTTTTTCGTACATTTCCTTTTCCCGCCCCGGATAATTCTTTTTCAAATAATCATCAACAAAGGGTGTGTGCACACGCGCCGGTGAAATACAGTTGCAACGAATGTTGTAGGAAAGGTAGTCCTTGGCCACGGAGTAGGTCATGGCCACCACGGCGCCTTTGCTCATCGAGTAAGCAAAACGGTCAGCCAGCGCAGCGGACCCGGCGATGGAAGCCATATTCAGAATCACTCCGCCGCCGTTTTCCTTCATATGCCCGATGCACACGCGGATGCCGTTGTAGATGCCCTTCACGTTGACCCGAAAAACTCGATTGAAATCTTCCTCGGTCGTGCTCTCCACCGTTCCTATATGAGAAATGCCCGCATTATTCACAAGGATGGAGACTGTGTCCTTGGCAAAAATCTGCTGAAACGTCTCTCGAACTTGTGCTTGGTCCGCGACATCGCAGGCATGCCCGCTGGCCGCTCCTCCGGCGTCTAAAACTCTCTTGACCGTTTCTTCCGCCTGCCCGGGGTTGACATCTACAATTCGAACGGTGGCTCCATTGGCCGCAAATCGCAAAGCAATGGCCTGCCCAATGCCGCTCCCGCCGCCGGTGACGATCGCCACCTTGCCGTCCAGACGAAAACTTCCCGTGCTCTCGCGCACATTTGTCAAAGGGACAGGCCTCCGTTCCGCTTAACGGAACAGTGTATTCGCAAACGCACTTGTAAAACAGAGACGGCTTTTCGTGCCGCTATCTATGTTGCCCGCAGCCGCCAAAAGGTAGCAGCGTTTCCGCCCAGGACGGCTTCACGCTCTTTCCCATCCCGTCTGTCCAGGTATTGCCTTACGACGTTCATCGTCCGTTTGTAGGACGCCGCGCAGAGGCACACCGGCCAATCCGATCCGATCATCAATCGGCCCGGGCCGAACGATTCGAAGGCCACATCGAGGTACGGCCAAATATCCTCCGGCGTCCACCCTTCCCAGTCGGCTTCCGTAACCAGGCCCGACAACTTCCCATAAACATTGGGAAACGATGCCAGCTGGCGGATTCCGCGAGCCCAAGCATCGATCGCCCCGCTCTTAATCGGCGGTTTGGCCAGATGATCCAACACGAACCGCTGGCGCGGGGATCTCCTGACGAATTCCACGGCGCATGGAAGATGTTTGGGGTAAATCAAGATGTCGTAAGCAAGATCGAATTCTTGGAGCACCGCAATGCCGCGCAGAAAATCGGGTCTGAGCAAGAAACCATCGGGTTCGCCCTGGACAATATGGCGAATGCCCACCAGTTTTGGCATTTCAGCGAAAGATTCCAGCTGCGCCCGCAATTCCGGTGAGCACACGTCCACCCATCCCACGACTCCGAGGATGGAGGAATTGGTGTCCGCCAACTTTAGCAGCCACCGGGTTTCCTGCAGTGTCTGCCGAACCTGAACGACAACACTGCCTTGAAATCCATTGTTTTCCAGCAGCGGCTGTAAATCCGCCGGTAGAAAGTCCCGGCGGATCGAGGCCATCGCGTCATCGATCCAGCCGTACTCGTGCGGGCTGTACTGCCAGAAATGTTGATGAGCGTCGATATGCATCGCCAGTTTTCTTTCTCAAATTCGCGAGAGCCGACAATAACAAGAGCCGCCGCAGTTTGCACTTGCGATTTTTGTTGTTACTGTGGCTTTCGCAGCCTGTTGACCGGGAAGCAATCGATTCGCGTGAAGGTCCCGCGGAGGGCAAATGACGAAATCTTGGTTTTTGCCGCTGGTCGCCATCTTTTTCCTCAATTCCTGGCTAGCAACGGTGGCCATCGGTGACGAGATTCCCCAGATCGCGTGGAAAAGGCCTCTTGGAGCGCCACTTCCGAATTCCGGTAAACGCAAGAACAATTCCGACATCGACGACGGCTACTGGCAAGGCGCGCCCGTCGGCGGCTTTGGCGCGGGTACTTTCTCACGGACGTATCGCGGCGATTTTGCCAGGTGGCACATCAAGAGCGGCGTGCACAAGTACGCGCCGATTTACGCGAACCAATTCGCGATGTTTCAGCAAGTTGAGGGCGAGCCGTCGGGAACAGCCCGTGTACTGATGACCGACCACCCCAAAAATGGAGAATTATCGAGCTGGGCGTGGGATTATCCAACCGGCGCAGGCGAATATGCCGCGCTCTATCCGAAGTCCTGGTTTGACTACCAGTGGGAGGAATTTCCAGCTCACGTAGTCCTGGAGCAATTCTCGCCCATTTTGCCCGACAACTATCGTGAGTCCAGTTACCCGGTCGCGGTCTATCGCTGGCATGCGGAAAATCCAACCCGTCGCACCATCACCGTATCCGTACTTCTTTCGTGGACCAACATGGACGGATGGTTTCGCACGTACACGCATGATTTTCAAGGCGCGCTCAATCAGGGGAACCACAACGATTTTCGAACCGAACCGACCGACCAACAGCAAAGAATGAAAGGCATCGTATTTGGTCGCAATCGCGCCGAGGACGCGGGGAATGAATGGGACGGCGAGTTTACCATCGCTGCATTGGAATCGCCCGGAGTGGAAGTCACTTATCAGACAGAATTCCTTGCTGATGGCGACGGCAAAACAGTCTGGCTGCCGTTTTCCAAAGATGGCAGGTTGTCGAACAGTGCGACGAGTTGGGTAAGCGCCAGTGAAAAACTGGGCGGAGCCATCGCTGTCCGCTTCACCCTGCGGCCGGGTGAAAAGAAAATTATTCCCATGTCGATTGGCTGGGATTTTCCTGTCGTGGAATTTGGCCAGGGGCGCAGGTGGAACCGACGCTACACCGATGATTACGGCACAAGCGGTCAAAATTCCTGGGCCATTGCCCGTGACGGTTTATTGCACGCCAACGAATGGAGCCAAGCGATCGACGCCTGGCAAGCCTCCTATATAAAGGACAACAGCAAACCGGCCTGGTATCGCGGCATGCTTTTTAACGAGCTATACACGCTCAGCGATGGCGGCACCTTTTGGGGCCGTGAAGTCGGATCCGATCCCAAGGCCCCGGCGACATTCGCTCTTTTGGAGTGCTTTGATTACGCCTATTACGCGACATCCGATGTGCGATTCTACGCTTCCATGCCGCTGCTGAAATTCTGGCCGGCTATCGACAAGCAGGTGCTCCGCGAATTTGCTGCCACCGTTCCGCGCGAGTACCCCGAACTCGGCCTGTGGGTGTGGAAGACGCAGCAAACCGGCACACCGGTGCTGCACAAACGCAAGAAAATTGGCGCCGTGCCCCATGACTTGGGTGTTCCGGAAGGCGACCCGTTCATCTCCGTGAATGAACCCGGCTGGCAGGACACAAATGATTGGAAAGATTTGAACTCCAAATTCGTCTTGATGGTTTATCGCGATTTTGTGCTCACGGGAAGGCAAGACAAATCTTTCCTGCGCGAAATGTGGCCGGCGGTGCAAGCGGCCATCACTTACTTGCAACAGTTCGACCATGGCGGTGGCATTCCTGAGAACGGCGGTTACCCTGACCAGACTTACGATTCCTGGGTGGTGCGTGGCGTCAGCGCTTATTGCGGAGGACTATGGCTCGCGGCCTTGCGCGCTTCTGAAGAAACGGCCAAAGAACTTGGCGAAGCAAGCGCCGCTCACCAGTATCACGCTCTTTTTCTAAAAGCGCAGAAAACCTATATCGACAAACTCTGGAACGGTGAATATTTCCGTTACGACATGGAAAGCGAATACCGTGACGCCATTCAAGCCGATCAGTTGGCCGGGCAGTGGTATGCGAATATGACGGGCTTGGGCGATTTGCTTCCTGCGCAGATGCAACATTCCGCACTGCTGAAGATCTACGCAAATAACGTGATGAAATTCGCTAACGGTGAAATGGGCGCAGCGAATGGCATGAATGCAGACGGCACTATCATGCGTGGCAACGAACAAGGCGAAGAAGTCTGGGTCGGAACATCATTTGGTTTTGCGGCGCTCTTGTTGAGTGAGGGATTTAAGGAGCAAGCGTATCACACGGCCTGGGGCCTCTATCACGTCATCTACGAGAGCAAAGGGTATTGGTTTCGCACCCCGGAAGCGTGGAACGATTCCGGAAATTTCCGAGCCTCGATGTATATGCGCCCCGCCGCGATTTGGGCCATGGAAATGGTTACGCCAGCCGGCAAATAGTACGCGCGCAATCTGTCACCTCGGAAGGCCAAGACGGATTCTTCCTCTCGTATTCGAAAATGCCGTACCATGATGGCCATCCACTCCGATTAGGGAAATCTTCGTCGGTGATTGCACAGTGAAAAAAGAACCAGTCTTGGTTGCCAGGCCTCCTCTGTTGCGCCAAACGAATGCGCACCTTTTGCTGAGGCTTTTGCGCGAAACGGGTCCGTGCTCGAAGGCGGACTTGGTCCGGGCATCCGGCTTGAGCGCGCCTACGGTCACGAATGTCGTCGCGCACCTCGCCGAGGCGGGACTGGTTGAGCCCATTGGCGAAGGAGATTCAACCGGCGGCAGACCGCCAGACATCATTCGTTTCCGGGCTGAACGAGGCTGCGTGGTTGGCGTTGAGATCGCCCCAGACGCCCTTCGTTTTCTGCTTACGGACCTCGACGGCCATGAGCTTGGGCGAGCGAAATCCACGCTCGCTTGGCAGTCGTCAAAACCGGCCCCGGTTTGCGCACAGATCGCCAGGGAAGTACGGAACCTGCTAAAGAAACACAAACGGGCGGAGCATCAATTGCTTGGACTTGTGGTTGGAGTTCCCGCGATTGTAAACGTGAAGGAAGGAGTCGTTTTTTCGCTCAGTGTGTTAAAAGGATGGAGCGATGTCCCGCTCGGATCGATGCTGCAAAAAGAGTTCGACTGCCAGGTGATCGTGGAGAATGACACCAATCTTGCTGCCCAGGGCGAATACTATCGCGGCGCGGCCCGCGATCAGGGCAGTTTTGTTTACATCATTATCGGCGAGGGCGTAGGAGCCGGCATTTTCCTCGATGGCCACATCTACCGCGGCTCGCAATGGTCAGCCGGGGAGATCGGCTACCTCCGCGTGCCCCATGTCTCAAGAGGAAATCCCACCATTCATGGCCACGGCAGGCTAGAGAAGGTATTGGGCGCGTCGGGAATCCTTCGCAGTTGGCGAGCGAGTCGCAAGCGAAAGCGCACGCAGCCAAAAGTGACCAATGCCGCCGAGGTATTCGACCTGGCCGCGGCCGGAAATGCTCAAGCAAAGAAAATACTTCAGCAGCGCGCCACCATTCTATCCGACATTATTCTGGACCTCGCGCTAATCTTAAATCCCAGCATGATTTTGATTGGCGGCATCGTAGGCAGCCATGCCCGCCTGCTGCAGGAAGTCCGGGCGCTGTTGAAGGGCAGTGAAATTGCGCGTGTCCGCGTTGGCCCGGGCGCTCTGGGCGCTTCCGCGGTGTTGTGGGGAGCCACCTTTACCGCCATGCAATCCGCGGTACTGGCTTTGATCCAGCCCTCCGACTGATTGTGGTTTCCCCGAAGGCCGTTCCGCCTGGCGCAGCTTCAATTGACGGACTTTCTAAAGAGAGATAAGTTAGTACCGATTCTCCTCCGTGTGAGCCATGGCCAAGCACGATAATCCTTCGCGTAGCACTGCCAAGAGGTCGCACCGAGCCGTCTCCATCCAGAGCGTTGATGCCTGCAACCTGCTGCGAATCTTGCGCGGACACAACTTCAAATCCCTCCAGGAGTTGCTGCAGCTTTCCGGCCTTTCCGCTTCCAGACTCTCATCGGCTTCCGCACTCCTTCAGGCCAAACGCTTGATCGAACCGTTTACCAGCCGCAATAAAACGGATGGCCGGTTCCTCCACCCGCGCATCAATGCAAATTACGGGTACGTAGTTGGTGTCGACATTGGGGGAACCAATTTGCGGGTCGCGCTGGCCGATATGAAGGGCTCCCTCCGTGGCAGGTGGAGCGCGACCACAAAGGGTAGTGCATCGGCCGCAATGGTTGTTGCTCAAATTTGCCAAGGTGTCGACCATTTGCTCCGAGAAACCGCTACCCCGCGCGGTTCTCTGCGTGCCATTGCCGCTGGCGCTCCTGGCGTTACCGATCGCGATGCCGGCATTGTGTTCGCAACATCGTATTTGAAAGGTTGGAAGAATGTTCCTCTTGCCCAGCTGCTGAAAGCGAAATTACGCGTTCCCGCCGTTGTGGAAAACGATGTGAAATTAGCGGCCATTGGAGAAAGCTGGGCAGGAGCGGCGCGCGGCGTCGGAAATTTTGTGTTCCTTGCCATCGGCACCGGCATCGCCGCAGGAATCGTCGTGAACGGA
Organism: Candidatus Acidiferrales bacterium; assembly: GCA_963742325.1. Classification (GTDB taxonomy): domain Bacteria; phylum Acidobacteriota; class Terriglobia; order Acidiferrales; family UBA7541; genus Acidiferrum. The sequence goes on from CAVULB010000004.1 coordinate 219,177, forward strand.
CAACTGGTCCACGGTCCGGATTGGGTCGCCGGAGAAGTGGGCTACATGATGGTGCCGGGTACTCCGGAGGTGCCGGTTGGCGAAGGCATGCCCGGAGCGCTGGAGAGCATGATCGGTGGAGAAGGAGTAAAACAGCAGTGGCTGCGTTCCCCGGGAAACCAGCGCTCCAAGGGAAGGAGAGATCTGAGCGCGACCGGAATTTTCTATCACGCTTTGGCTGGCGATCGCCTTGCGAAAAACATTCTTGAAGACTCAGCGAGAATTCTGGCCCACGCGATATATAACATTTCCACCGTGCTGAACTGCTCTCTTTTTGTACTGGGTGGTGGCGTCGGCATGAGCGGGCCGCTTCTCGCGGCGACACGAAAAGTTCTGGAGCCTTATACCCAACCTTCTCGGCCGAACTTGATCACCAGCACGCTGGGTCAGGATGCCCAACTGATGGGAGCCATTCGATTGGCGTTGGATAAAGCAGAGTCCGAAATCGATTTCAAACTATCGCGGCCGAAATAATTTCTATTTGAGAGATATCATCCCACAGGTACGCTTGAGCTTTGCTCATGGGTACTGATGCTCTCGAGCTCGCGGCCGCAAGTCTCCGGCACGGCGAAGCGAACGAAAACGATCGTCGCGATGCTTAGCACTCCATAGATTGCAAAAGTGGTAGCGCTTCCCACTCCCTTAATCAGGGACAAGAACGTCAACGACACCGCAAAATTGGAAATCCCCGAAAACAGTGTCGCCACCGCCACGCCTCTTCCCCGCACACGCAGCGGAAACACCTCGGATACTAGGATCCACGCGATGGCCCCCAAACTGAACGCGAAACATGCGATGTATAGCACAAGACAAGCGATCGCAATTACTCCCAGACTTGTGCCCAGCACCGCCTGATGGCTGAAGCCATAAGCAAGCGCGAACAGCGCGATGGTCATCCCGCCAACGCCAACATACAGCAATGGTTTGCGTCCGACTCGGTCGACCAGCAGTATCCCCACGACAGTCGCAATCACATTCACTACTGCAATCAAGAGCGTCGCAAGAATGGAATTGGAGTGCGAAGCGATGCCGGCAAGCTCGAAGATTTGTGGTCCATAATAAATGATCGTGTTGATGCCGGTAACCTGCTGCAGTACAGTCATTCCCACGGCAATGAAGACCGAGCCTCGCACGGCGGGAGTCAACAACGCCTTCCAACTTTGTTCCATCGGTGTTTTCAAGCCTTCACGGATGTCAGAAAGAAATTGCTGCGCGCCACTGGCGTCGGTGTAGCTGAGAAGGACGGCCTCCGCATCTTTTTCTCGCGCATGCGCGAAAAGCCAGCGTGGACTTTCAGGCACGGTCAAAATTACGCCGAGGAAGAACAGCGTGGGTGCGGCAGCGATGGCAAACATAAGCCGCCACGCTTCCTGTGATGCAAGCCAATAGCCCACAAGGTCAGCAAGCGCGATGCCAACCGTCAGCGCAAACTGGTAGAGTCCGATCAGCATGCCCCGCGATTGCGGTGGCGCCAGTTCAGAAACATAAACCGGGGCGGTAACCGACGTGAAACCGATACCGATACCAAGAATGGCGCGCGCCACGATAAGCGTTGCCACATTCGGCGAAAGTGGCGCAAGCACCGAGCCCACGATGAAAATCGCGCCTGCCCATACCAGCGTAGCCCTTCGGCCTATTCGGTCGGCGACGGCCCCTCCGACCATGGCTCCTGCCATGGCGCCGACCAGCACAATGCTGACGACCAGTTCTTCCATCTCCGTCGACAGCGCGAAGCTGTGCCTGACAAATATGATGGCGGCGGCAATAATTCCCATGTCATAGCCATACAAAACGCCGCCAAGCGCAGCGATGAAAGAGACCCGAGCGAGAAATCCGTGGTCTACAAATGGCTTTTGAGAGGACAGCGAATCCGGCATGGCGCACCTGGCCATCATGATAACGTAATCTTTGTTATGATTCATGAAAAAGACCCGTTTTGGTTTCCGTTCCGGCCGGGCGTTTTCATGCGGCGGACGCGGTTCGGTTTCAGGAGTGTTATGGAAGACACGCGCAAAGAGCCAAACTGGATTGCCGGGATCAAACCGCCAGCCGAAATGCTGACGATGAGCATGACGGAGATTTACGAAAGAGAGTGCCGCGAGCAAACCCAACGGCTTGCGGATCTCCTGCACGCTTACAGCGAGGACCAAGCGATCCTTGCAGAGATGAGCAAGCTGCAGCAGATGGCCGTCACTCCCGGGCCAATTCTGTTCATCGGCATGGGCGCTTCTTACTGTTCTTCGATTGCGGGATCGGTCTGGATGCAATTCCGTGGAAGGTCTTCCTTCTTTGTAGATGCCGGGGAATGGTTGCACTACTCGCACAGGGTATGGGACCAGGTTGCCGCTTCTATTCTTACAACCGCTTCCGGAGAAAGCGCGGAACTTGTCCAACTCTGCCGTCAGGAACGTAGGAAACCACTCGCTCTTCTTTGCAATAACCGTAAAAGTCTGTGCTGGTCGCTAACCAAGCAACGACTGCCCATGCTGGCGGGACCTGAATATGGGAACGCCACGAAAACCTATACGAATGCGGCGGCTGCCAGTATCGTGCTTGCCTCCGACATCACCGGCCACGCCTGGAAAACGGATGCTGCTCAGATGCTTGAGGCCTACGCTAAATCTCTCGAGAAAGCGCTCAGCCTCCGTGGCGAATTGGAACAATTCTGCCAAGGTGCAGCGAACGTCGAACTGGTAGGCCGTGGCCCGGCATACGGTGGCGCGATCATGGGCGCCCTGTGCATTCGCGAGATGGCGGGAAAGCGCGCTGCCGCTCATTCCGGAGCAGGTTTCCGGCATGGGCCGATACTCGATGTCAATGAGACTCATGTCGCAATCATTATTGCCCTGGGGCATACTTGCGAGCTGGGCGTGAAACTTGCTCAGGATTGCAATGCGCGCAACGGCAAAGTAATCCTTATAAGCTCGGAAGAACATCAAGCAACTGAAAAATTGTTTCCCGTAAAGCTCACCGCGGTGCCCGAGCCGTGGGAAGCCCTGACGTCCGTCCTCGTACCGCAAGCCCTGACCCTCGGAATGATCGAAAAACATGGCGCCCACCTCCGCCCGCGGTTCGAGTACGGCATCATGAAGGAGTAGGGAGCGCCTAGACACCAGCGGAGAAAAGCCGACGAACCGTAGGCCAGCAATCCGGGTATCTCGCGCGGGCTACCGCCACCATTAACTCGAATGGCGTATGCTCTCTGCCATGGCCCTGGCTTTTTGGCGTGCGATTTCCACAAATCGCGAATCCGCCGCAATTTGATCCAACAGCGGCAGTACGCGCTTCGGTTCAGGCAGTACACCTTTCGAAAGATCAGTCTCCAGTTGCAGCAGCGCGTCATCCACTCCCAAGCGGTCGTACTTCATTCTTCGTTGTAATAAGTCTATGAGTTCCTGTTGACGCGCCAATCCCTCGCAGATTTGCAACAATTGCGTGGCCGCCGGGTTTACTGTGTAATTGAACTTCACTTCATAAGCTTCCGCACCCTGTTCCCAGCGGAACGTCTTTTCTCCCAAATTCGCGATCTTGCGATGCACATCCAGATCGAGCCCCTTGAAGTCATTCAATTGATTGATTAATTGAAACATCTTCGTGCGCAGGGGATTGCTGATCTCAAACGGCGAGGCGCCAGGATCCTCATCGAGTTGCCGGATCTCATAGGAACCGGTGTCGGTATCGTTCTTGATTTTGATTTCAATGAATTCCGGCGTGCTGGACTTAAATATCCGCCGGTACGTAAAAGTACCGGAGCCCGCGGGAAATGCAAAGGCCCCGGCCGCCGTAAGAAGGCAAATCAGTAGCGCCGAGAGCGGAACAAAGCGAACCCTTGTGCTCATCGGCTTGGTTGCATGCGGAAGCCGGGTCCGCCTGTTGCGTAACCAGCGGTTGTCGAACGCTTCGGTGTCCGCGATCTGCTGCCAGCCAGCTCCGACTTCCGCACTCCGAAGCGCCGCTCGAGCCGAGCGGTTTGCAGGTGACAAAGAGCCACGGCCAAAGCGTCCGCCGCGTCGCTGGGCTCCGGCACTTCTTTCATTCGCAGCTGTGCCTTTACCATTGCCTGCATTTGTTTCTTGTCCGCATGCCCATAGCCCGCTACACTCGCCTTGATCTCGCGTGGAGTATAACTACGAACCTCCACCCCAAGTTGTTGGCCAGCCAGAAGGACAACGCCTCTTACCTCGGCAAGCCGCAACGCCGTCCGCATATTCAGGGCCGTAAACACGGATTCCACCGCCATAATATGCGGCTTGAATTCCGTAATGAGTTCGCACAACAGCGCATGAACGTCCTCGAGCGCAGCCCCCGAGGAAGATTTCTGCCGTTTGGCCGCAACACGGAAGGTTCCATAGTGCAGCACCCTGCAGGCACCACATTCCTGTTCAATAATGGCGTAGCCGGTGGGGCCTGCTGCGGCCGGGTCCACACCCAGCACTCGAAGACAGCCAGGCACATCCTTGCTGGCAAGGCTTTGATTCATGCTTGTTAGTCTAAGGCGAACTGCACGCGGGTTCCAATCAAATGTCACATGGCTACAGCAAAAAGGAAAATGGCCACCCTTGCGGACAAGGATGGCCATTTTCCAAAAACACCGGCCGCTAAGTTGCGCTGACGGCCGCCTGAATCTCTGACTCGTCGATGTCAAAGTTCGCGTACACATGCTGCACGTCATCGTGTTCTTCCAGCGCTTCCACAAGTCTCAACATCTGCGTAGCTTGCTGACCGGTCAACTTGATGTAGTTCTGCGGCACCATTGCCAGTTCCGCCGACGCCGGCGTAATGCCCGCCTTGGTCAACGCCTCTTTCACTGCTTCCAACGATTCGGGCGGTGTAACGATATACCAGGAGGAACCGTCGTCCTTCATATCCTCTGCGCCCGCTTCCAGCACCAGCTCCAGCAGCTTATCTTCTGACGCCGCTTCTTTCGGGATGCTGATTTCGCCTTTACGGTGAAACATCCAACCCACTGCACCGGCCTCGGCCATATTACCGCCGTTCTTGCTCATCAAATGCCGGAATTCGCCGACGATTCGGTTGCGATTAGTCGTGACCACTTGGATCAGCATGCCTACGCCACCCGGGCCGTACCCCTCAAACATCGCCTCTTCAAATTGTTCGCCCTCAAGTTGTCCGGTTCCGCGAAGGATGGCGCGCTCGATGTTTTCGTTCGGCATGTTCTCGTTCTTCGCCGCAAGGATCGCGGTTCGAAGACGCGGGTTCGAATTAGCATCACCGCCGCCGATACGAGCGGCGATGGTGATTTCCCGAATAATCCGCGTGAAAACGCGCCCGCGCTTCGCGTCGGTCGCCGCTTTCTTGTGCTTGATGGTGGCCCACTTTGAATGCCCAGACATGACAAATTCCTCTTCTATCGCTCATGGCCGCTTCGGCCATCTCAATTTGGATTAAATGGTACCCCGCCACTGCCAAGGAATGGACTTGTGGTTCATTCTACCCGCATTGCGGGGTTACCTGTGCGGAGACCTACGTGTGCCGCAAGGACGCTCTCGAACCATAGGAACGGAATGTCCTCTTTCGAACTTTTGAATTCTAGCACACTTAGCGGATGCCGGGAATCGTGCTACCTCATTCACACGAAAGCCGTTTCGGCTCAATTCTCTGCTTGCGATGAGCCAAGCAATGCCGTCTGCACGAGCAACTCCAAACATGACCTCCAAGTGGCAGTTCAAGAAATAATGAATGCGAGCAGTACCAGAGGAAATCCACGCCGGCCTTAGCGGGTGGCAACAGTTGCCATGAGGTTTTGAGGCGTTCCTTACACAGTCGAAATTCGCCCGACCGAGCTAGGGCGAAACCGACTTGAGCACAGCGCTTCGCGTTGCCTGTAGCGTGAACTGCAGCGTCTCCTTCGGGATTTTCGTGATGAACGGCTCGATAAGCCATCCCAGTCCGGTGGGGATGTCCCGTGTCAACGTCACCGCTTCGTTTTGCACGTAGACTCCGCCGTCCCGCTCTTCCATCCGCCACCAGGTCTCCATTCGCCAGAGATAGCCATCATCTTGTCCGGGTGCTTTTTCTTTTTCGTGCGGTCCGCCCGGATCCTCCACCTGGGCGATGCGCGTCGCGGAACTTCGGCTGTGCGTCCTAAGCGGCGAATCACGAAAGTAAGTAATGTCATGCTCCGTATCCAGGACCACGGTCACAACTTGGTGCCGGCGGAAGCGCAGGAACACGTGGAACTGGCTGCCATTGTGCGACTCGATGCGCGCTCTTTCCACGTCAGGCCCGTAATACGTCGCTTGGTGATCGTAGTCCTGCAGGATCTTTAGCACGTCGCCTATCTTCACTCCGGGCACAAATACAATCCCTTCCCAATCATGGATCATTCCGCCAGGCACGTTAACGCTCTCGCCTCCCGGACGCACACTCAACCGGCGCATTGCCACTTCTCCGTTTTTCAATTTTGCCATCGCCTCTTTTTGTTCCCTCGCAGGCAATCCGTCTACCCAAAGAAACGGTCCCTGGCGTAGGCTGGCGGCGTTCTGCGCCTCAATTCTCGCTAGGTATTGGCCGAATGCCTCAATGGTGGCGGTCTCGATCGAGAAAAAAGTGATCGGACGCCCTTCACGAGCAATCGCCGCCATCAGAAAGAGCAACGGGAGACCTATGGCGCCGAAAGTCTTTTGTGTGGAGTGGAAAGCTTTCATCCGTCATCTGATCCGGCCGATCGCTCGCCGCAGTTCGCCTCTAAAAGACTGGAAATACAGGGTGATGCAGTTCGGTCACTATAATCGATGCACGAGGGATTCCGATCGGTGCGTGGTGCGAGGGAGAGGGAAGCGCGGCGAAAGCGGCTATCTGTTTGCCAGGAAATCTGGCGGGTTGGGTGGCTCGCACACGGCCCCTTGCGGAACCGTTGTCCCCGCGCGGCTCCCAACCCGTCGGAGCCTAGAATGCGGTAGCAACGCGAATGCTTCAATGGGCCGATAGCCCCAAAAATGTCGGTACGGGGGTTGTGGTACCGACGCGCTACGAAGAGAAACTCACTAATCCTTTGAATGCAAGTAGCTTAGGTCGATAGGGGGACCATCATAAACTGCTAATCCTGCGATTTCGCAGGTAATGTTCCACTGAGTGCCGTATTCCCGTTCAGGAGCTGCAGCGTGATCTCCTTGGTTTGACCGTTCCGCAATGGAATATTCTTCTCCCAATCCGAATAGGCGCCATTGGCTGTCGCGCGCAGATCGTAAGAATCCTGCTTCAGTCCCGAAACGGAAAAATGTCCTTTGCTGTCGGTGTGCACAATGCGGGGGCGCACGCCAGCCGAAGATTGGCAGGTAACAGCCGCCGCTGGCACGGGTTTCCCATTTGCGCCCAGAACTGTTCCCTGTATCCCCGTCGCCGCCTTCTTCGGGGAGGATTGCCCGCGAAGTCCCGGAGCGCAGAAGATTATGATAACCAGCGATAGTAAGCGCATCACGCGAAGTGTCATCGGAGCTCCCTATCACAGTCTAGGCGCGTCAGATGCGCTGCGGAGCGCCCCACGGCGCGTTGTGCTTAGGAAACAACCTGTCATCGCGGACAGGCCAGGCAGCGCCAGTTACGGTAGCTTCAAATCCACGGAATATACATCCACGTCGCCATGATCGACAGTGACGTAAACCGATCCGTCAGGGCTTAGGCCCGTGAAAATGCCGCGCGCGGCGCCAGTGCTAAGGAGATCACCCAAGCCCAATACCCTCTCCGTATCCCGAGTTGTCATCGGGACACGAAAGATGCTTTCTTCCACTTCGTCAACGTCCTGATAGTAGAGAGCATCGCCGCTCGGTGACCAGCGCAACGCCGCCGGAAAATTGGCCTCTGAGAGCACGGACCATTTCTCGAGTTTGCAGTCGTAAAGCAATACCTGCTTCCTCTTGGGATTGAGAGCAGCGATATACCGGCCGTCGGCAGACCATCTTGGCTCGATCAGTCCGTCAGAATCCACCAGTTTCGTTAGCTTTCCGCTTTCGAGATCCAGAATGCGAATGTCCGGCTCCTTATTCGATTCCATTTCCTGCACATCCAGCACGATCTGACGCCCGTCTGTTCGCCAATCCCCAGAAACGGAAGCCCATTTGTTTTTCGTGGGGAGCACACTCTTCGGCGAACCTCCATCGGCGGAGACGACATAGAGCCGCGGCTGGCTGTCCAGCAAGAACCCCGTGAACAGAATCTGTTTTTGATCCGGCGACCAGTGTGGCGCGAAGGCTCCGGTGGCTCCTGCGGTTAACTGCACTTTACCGCTTCCGTCAATCCGGCTTTTCCACAAAGTACCGTTCTCGCGCGCCGCATACACCACCCATTGTCCATCGAGCGAAAAGTCCATGTCGGTCGCGCCGGACTCCGCCAGCATGGCTGTCTTCGCGGAGGTTTTGGGATCGATCCGTAGCAGTTGATACTCGTTGTGCGACCCGATGACAAAAATTCGGCTGCTGTCCTTGATCGCGTCGGGGTGATCAAAGGCGATCGGACCGCGGGTCAATTGGATTGGCTCGCCTGTGTGCCGCCGAAACAAGCCTCGGTTCTCGTCCATGATCCACAGGCTCGCCTGCGTATCTACGAACAGGCTGGCGCGAAGATCCACGCCCGAAGAGAACGCAAAATAGTTGCCACCACCCAGCCAGGTGCCGCTTCCTTCGTGAGGTCCATCCCGGCCTTCCGGGAGCACCCTGCGAGGAGTGCTTTGTTCCAAGTCCATTTCCCACATCGAATCCGTGCCCGCAAGCAAGTTGGTCTGTGTAAAGCGCAGCCGCCTGCCGTCAGGCGACCATACGAGAGAGTGCGGCGCGGGATGAAACTTCGCCAGCTCCCGAACATGGTTTCCCTGCGGATCTGTGAGCTGAATGCTTTCTCCGTGAACGTAGGCGATCAGGTCTCCTATGGGAGACCACACCGCCTCTTGCGCGATGATGTCGCCTAGACGACGCGGAGCGCCACCCTGAACGGGCCACAACCAAAGCGCTGTCTCCTCGCCGCGATGAGTTAGTTGGCCGATCAGAAATTGCGAATGGTTAGGTGAGAGATCGAAGATTCTCGTATTGTCAAACGGAGTGGGCGTTCTCTGAATCGCGCCGCCCTCGACCGAAGTCTGCATCAGGTTCCAGCCGGTGACATCGCGAACAACGAAGTAAATGCGACTGCCATCGGTCACCAGTTTGCCCCAGGGGTCGACTTGTCCGGAATGCGTAAGCTGCTCGACGCGGACCACTCCAGGCTCGCGGCGCGGCCACAAACCATAGGTGAGAAACACCGTCACACCCACCAGGATCAGCAAAGCCTCCCACCAGTGGGGGCCCAGACGCCTTTCATAAACCCCTTTGAGCGTTACATGACGCTGCGGTTGGGGCGTCTCAATTTGCCGCGCAACTTCCTCGAGCGCCGGCCCGTCTGCTTCAATCCGAATCGCAGTTGTAATCGAGGGCGATTCGATTCTGCTGAGTTCCACGGGCGCGATAAACCGATAGCCCTTCCTCGGAACGGTCTCAATGAATCGCGGGTTGTCTGCGCTATCATTCAGCGCGGCACGCAATTTCATCAAGGCGGTGTTCAGGCCGCCATCGAAATCCACATACGTCCCGTCGGGCCAAATATTCTTCCGTAATTCATCACGGCTGACGATTTCTCCGGACGATTCAAGAAGCAAGGCAAGGATGCGAAAGGGTTGCTCCTGGAGTTTGACAGGAACGCCTTGTCGCGAGAGTGTGCCCAATTCCAGATCGGCCTCAAAAAGACCAAACCGATAAAGGCGACGATTTATCGTCGATCTTAGGTCCACGGCACCCCACATCAGCGTAGCGGGCAGCCATGATACACCAGAAACTCAGTTGACAAAAGACCATAAACATAAGCGATATCAGGGGTTAATTGTTGATTAAGGAACTAGGCCCAGTTCGTTTGACGACGCTTGCGATTACCTTCATGGTGGCTTCAGTTACCTTCTCGTCTTGGGCGGGTACCCCAAATTCCGGCTCAAGGCGACCCCAAAGTGGAGGTTGGCTTCAATCAGGTTGAAGCTGTCCTCCCCTCTGAACCAACGGGATTGACCGCGTCCGGTGTCCACCGTCAGAATCAACGGACACGGACGCGGCGACTCCCCGAAGTTCCAAACCCTCCCTCTACAAACAAAAATGTCGCGTGGGAAAGCGCCCCGAAAACTGTGGTGAGGTAATAATTCCACGGTTTAGTACCGCCAGCCCGAAGCGGCCTTCGGTCGATCACACTCTGTTATGTACTGTTATTTCATTCTGATACGGGCCGACATCCGGTTTGCCTGCGCTCCGGTCGTGTGCGTGCCGACAGATTCTTACTTTGCGGAAGTGCCGTTCGCAAACAAGTAATTCGTTGTATAGTGGCCACGTAGTCGAGCGACGATGGCCCATCGCGATCCGATGGACGACGCGGTGGGCGCGTTTTCCCGGTGGTACCAGCAGCGTCTGGCCCTAAACATCTTACTCACTGGAAAGCGCGTCGCGGTTCAGCGAACACAGTATCGATGCTGCGAATTTATTTGCTGCAATCTGGTGAGCAGCAGGATCCTGCGGTGCGGTGATATTACAGGAGTCGATAAGGGAACGAGGCAACTTTGCGGTTATCAACCCACGCACGCCAAATGCGCACAACCCTCAAACTCGTTGTTCCCTTGGCCGTCAGCGTACTCAGTGTATCTCTGCTGTACGGCTTCTATCAGGTTCGCCTGGAACGACGTAATCTTCGGAACGATCTTCAGCATCGCGCCGCTGTTCTTGCAGAGAATTTACAGGAAAACCTGGAGTCCAGCCCCACCCGAGCCACCGATCGAACCCTTGGCCACTTTGTCGAGAAGTATGGGGAGCGCGAGCATTTGCTCGGCGTCGCAGTCTATGACAAGAGCGGCCGGGCGATCGCGATCACCCACGGCCTTTCCCCAGCGTTCAGTTCTCAGCCGGCAATTGCTGCGCGCGCCTCGGCAACAAATAAGGACGCGGTCGAATTCCGCGATTCAGATGCGCAGCCCCTGCATCTATATGCGGTACCGCTCCACCACGATGAGGAAGCTAACGCCAGCCTGCTGGTGGTCTACGACTCCAGCTACATCCACACGCAGGTGATGCACGCGGTTCGCGATTCTTTGCTGAGCACGCTCGTCCAGACACTGCTGATTACCGCGCTGGGCTTATTTCTGGTGCGCTGGGCTTTCACGTCGCCGCTGGCAAAAACTGCCAAATGGCTGCGCAGCGTTCGCGCCGATCCCACGGATGTTTCCGCCGCGCCTCTACAAGGGGAAATATTCGACCAGATCCATGCCGAAGCCCGGCACCTGGCTCGCGACCTGAGTTCGGCGAGAGCTGCGGCGCAAGAAGAAGCTCAGCTACGGGAATCGCAGTTGTCCCAGTGGACCGCGGAGAGATTGCGAGTGAGCCTGCAGACAAAGCTGCAGGGAGATGCGTTGTTCGTGGTGTCAAATCGCGAGCCATACATGCACGTATTTGACGACAAGGATAATTCGATCCGCGTGTTGGTGCCTGCCAGTGGATTGGTAACGGCCCTGGAACCTGTGCTGCAGGCATGTGAAGGCACATGGATCGCGAATGGCTCCGGCAATGCCGATCGGGAAGTCGTCAACGAGCGGGATCAATTGCGTGTTCCGCCGCATCATCCTACGTATACCTTGCGGCGTGTGTGGCTATCCGAGGAAGAGGATCGCGGCTATTATGAAGGTTTCTCGAACGAAGGCCTTTGGCCGCTATGCCATATCGCGCATACCCGGCCGGTATTCAGGGCGGGAGATTGGATGTACTACCAGCGAATCAACCGGCGATTTGCCGATGCCGTGTTGGCGGAGATGGAGGGAACGCAATCTCCGGTGGTCCTGGTGCAGGACTATCACTTCGCTCTGCTGCCCCGCATGATCAAAGAATCTCGTCCGGACGCCCGCGTCGCCGTTTTTTGGCATATCCCTTGGCCGAATGCAGAGGCGTTTGGAATCTGTCCGTGGCAGCGCGAGCTGGTGGACGGGTTGTTGGGAGCGGACTTGATCGGTTTTCATATACAGATGCATTGCAATAATTTTTTGCAAACCGTGGACCGCGCCGTAGAAGCGCTCACCGATTGGGACCGTTTTGAGGTCAGCCGCAAGGGGCACGTCACGCGGGTGCGCCCCTACCCAATCAGCGTGGCGTTTCCCCAGGACCGTGCCAACGGCCAGGTGATTCGCATTACCGGCGAAGGCCGCGGCGCTCTTTTTTCGGAGCTGGGCATCGAAGCCTCGCTGCTTGGCATCGGTGTAGACCGTGTCGATTACACCAAAGGAATCATCGAGCGCTTTCGAGGGATTGAACGATTCCTGGAGCTGTATCCCACCTACCAACGCCGCTTCAGTTTTGTGGAAATTGGCGCGCCGAGCCGCACCGATATTCCGCGTTACCAGCAGTTTCTGGAAGAGGTCACGGCCGAAGCCGACCGCATCAACGCGCGTCTGCAATCCGGCCGGTGGAAGCCCATTGTGCTGCTGAAGCGCCACCACTCCCATGAGGAAATCGAGCGCTATTTTCGGGCCGCGTCGGTTTGCCTGGTGACTTCGCTGCACGACGGCATGAACTTGGTAGCCAAAGAATTTGTTGCCGCACGCGATGATAATCGGGGGGCGCTCATCCTCAGCACATTTACTGGCGCGGCCCGAGAACTGGGCGATGCGTTGCAAGTGAATCCTTATGACGTGGACCAGGTTGCGAACGCAATTTTCCAGGCGCTGGAGTTTACCGAGGAAGAGCAGACCGCACGCATGAGCCGCATGCGCAAGGTCGTTTACGAACACAACGTGTATCGCTGGGCGGCGAATCTCCTTTCCGACCTGACCGAGATTCGCGTAGAAAATGGCGAGAAAGCTTCAGTAGCGCGAGCCTCATGAGGCTCGCGCCGATTCACACGGCGAGTTTCGCCAGCGCCTGCTCCAGATCTGCAATCAAATCCTCGCTGGCTTCCAGTCCGATGTTCAGGCGCACGATCCGGTGTTCGTACGGCGGCCGGCCTGGGAGCCTCCCAAGATCGTACGCGACTGCGAGACTGGTCACGCCTCCCCAGCTGTAGCCAACATGGAAAAGTTTGAGCGCATCCACGAAAGCGAAGACCTGCTGTTGCGTCGGACCAGGTTTGAACACGATCGAGAACACGCCGGAAGAACCCAGGAAGTCTCGCTTCCAGAATTCGTGGCCGGGGCAGGAAGGCAGGGCGGGATGAAGAACAAGTTCGATTTCTGAACGGCGAACAAGCCAGTGTGCAATCGAGAGGGCGGAAGATTCGATCGCCGCGAGCCGCACCGCCAGCGTTTTCATGCCGCGCAGTGCCAGGCTGCAGTCGTCGGGAGACACGGCACACCCGATCACTTGCTGGGCGGCGCCCAGTCTTTGATAAAGCCCTTCGTGGCGAACGGTGATGGAGCCGAGCAGCAGGTCGCTGTGGCCCCCGACGTATTTGGTGATGGCCTGCATCGTCACATCTACGCCATGGGAAAAGGCATCCAACAGCAGGCCCGCCGACCATGTGTTATCGAGCACCACGCGGACGTTTTGTTCATGCGCGGCCGCAACAATAGCCGGAAGGTCCTGAATTTCCATGGTGATCGATCCCGGACTCTCGCACCAGATCAAACGTGTGTTGTTCTGGATCAACGCGGCAATATTCGCGCCAACGCTGGGATCGTAGAAATCAGTGGCGATGCCGAAGCGCGAAAGCAGTCGCGTGGCCAGTTTGCGGCTTGGATAGTAGACGCTTGCAGGGACAAGTATGTGGTCTCCCGATTGCAGCAGTGCGAAGTTGATCAAGGAAATGGCTGCTTGGCCCCCGGGGGTAAGAATGGTGTGCGTCCCGGACTCCAGTTCGCAGATTCGCGCCGCCAATTCCAATGTCGTGGGAGTGCCATATAAGCCATAGGTGTAGCCGACGCGCCATTGATCCCATGTATCCTTGACGGCGGAGGCGGACGGAAACTGCGTGGTTGAGCCGCGAAACGTTGGGGTCGCAAGAGAGTGGTAATTTTGAGGAATTTTCGCGTCGGAATGAATCAGTTTGGTTTTCCAGCTTTTCGCCATCCCTGCCTCGTTTTTTTGCGATCTTGCCTTCCTGGGCGATGTCGCAGACTCATCGAGTTTGTGGCCGTGTCGTGACCTAGGTCACGAATAGTTTTGCAGAGTATAGTTGCTCGGAAAACCATAGGGAAGGAGTGCTTAGGGTGCGTTGACGGAAACTTGTAGCGAATGGTATAAATAGGGGTTCTGTGAGGCAGCATCAGGCCCACCGTACGCTCCTACCGGGTCGGAGGACGGCGTGGCTGCCCACCTGAAACTTTAGGCGACACAATCTAATGCCAAGTCTGGTTCACCAAATCGGCGAACTGTTCCTTCGGGCTGTGCCTGTAGCCGTGATTGTCATTATTTTTTACTTTGTCCTCCGCGCTTTATTTTTTAAACCAATTTTAGCGGTGATGGCCGAACGTGAAGCCCGCACGATCGGCGCCCAGAAGTCCGCCGAGGCTGCACAAGCCGCTGCAGCTGAGAAGATCAGGCAATACGAAGAGGCGCTCCGGCAGGCAAAGGCCAAGGTTTATGCGGAACAGGAAGCGGAACGCAAGAAACTGCTGGAAGAGCGCGCCACCGTCCTCAAGGATGCGCGGAACAAAGCGGCTTCGGAAGTCGGCAACGCCAAGCAGAGCGTTGCGGCAGAGTTGGAGACGGCGAAGAAGGACATCGAGTCCGTTGCTTCGCAGCTAGCTGCGGAGATCGCCACACGGGTTTTGCAAGTCTCGCCCGAGCCTATGCGACCCCCCAGAGAAATGCTATGAAACGATCCTTGACGACGATTTTGCGTTGCTCAACTCCCGCGCTTATTTTGTTCTGCGCGGCAGCAGCCCGAGCCGCGGAAGAAGGCGCAAGTCCCGCGGAACAGTCCTTTGGATATATTTTCAAGTGGATTCATTTCCTGATTATTGCGATTGCCACCTTTTGGCTTTTCAAAAAGGTTTTGCCGCCCCATATTCGCCGCAATGCAGACAACATCAACGCTGCGATCCTCAAGGCCACAGCAGCAAGAGCCGAGGCGGAAAGACAGTTGAAGGGGGCGGCCGCAAAACTGACGACTTTAGAACAGGAAATACGCCAGTTTCGTGAGCAGGCGCAAAAGGATGCTGCCGCAGAGTTGCAACGGCTGCGCGCAATGACAAAAACCGACATCGAAAAAGTCAGCGTTGCCGCAAAAGCGGAAATTCAGGCGGCAGAACGCGCTGCCCGCGTGGAGTTGAAGGTCTTGGCAGCAAAGTTGGCGGTGGACCGTGCCGAGTCGCTTGTGGCCCAGCAGATGACACCGTCGGTGCAGGAAGCGATGATCAACAATTTTGTGCAAAGTCTGCAGGGGAGGCCCAATTGAAGTCGGCTAGCCTGCAATATGCGACGGCGTTAGCAGATCTGGTTCTCGAACAGGGAGCGGCCGAGCCGGCCAGGAAGCAACTCGAAGATTTTCGCGCAGCGTATGAGGAGTCTGCGGAGTTACGCAACGTTTTGGCCAGCCCGGCGATTGCTAGGGAAGCGAAGCATGGCGTGATTGAAAAGCTCGTGGCCCGCATGGGCGCAAGCAGAATCATTCGTAATTTTCTGTTTGTAATGTCGGATAATCACCGCTGCCATCTTCTGCCGGAAATCGTGCACACCTTTGAGCAGATCTTGCGGCAGCGTCAGGGTATTGCCGAGGCGGAGATTGCCTGTGCGGCTGAGATGACGGAGAAGCAAAAGGCGGAGTTGGTAAGCCAGCTCGAGCGCCTCTCCGGGAAAAAAATTCAGGCCAAGTATTTCTTGGAGCCAGATTTGCTTGGCGGCGCGACGGTAAGAATAGGTGACACCATTTTTGATGGGTCGGTGCGAAACCAGTTGAATCAACTGCGCGCACGGCTGGCGGCAGAATAGGCATTCGCGAACGGAGCGGGTATGGCACAAATCAAAGCGGACGAAATCAGCAAGATTCTGCGCGAGCAGATTGCAAACTACGAACAGGTTGTGTCTGTCGACGAAGTCGGCTCGGTCATCAGCGTGGGAGACGGAATTGCGCGCGTCTACGGACTCGAGAAGGCAATGTACGGCGAGATGCTGGCGTTTCCGCACGACGTCTATGGAATCGCGCTGAACCTTGAAGAGGAAGAAGTCGGCGTGGTGCTGCTCGGTGAATCGTCGGAGTTGAAGGAAGGCGACACGGTTCGGCGCACGAACACCATTATGTCCGTACCGGTCGGCGAAGAACTGGTCGGCCGCGTCGTGAATCCCCTGGGCCAACCGGAAGACGACAAAGGGCCGATCCAGTCGAAGCAGCGCATCGCTCTGGAACGCCTTGCTCCGGGCGTGCTCGACCGGCAGCCGGTGCGCGAACCCCTGCAGACCGGCATCAAGGCTATCGACTCCATGATCCCGATCGGCCGGGGCCAGCGTGAACTGATCATTGGCGACCGCCAGACGGGCAAAACCGCCGTCATTCTGGACACCATCATCAACCAGAAGGGCAGCGACATGATATGCATCTATTGCGCGATCGGGCAAAAACGCTCGACCATTGCGCAGGTCATCAAAACCCTCACCGACGCCGGGGCGATGGATTACACCATCGTGGTTGCTTCATCGGCCGCCGAACCGGCTTCCCTGCAATACATCGCTCCTTACGCCGCTTGCGCCATGGGCGAATATTTCCGCGACACGAAACGCCATGCGGTGGCATTCTATGACGATCTTTCGAAACACGCCCAGGCCTACCGCGAAATTTCCCTGTTGTTGCGCCGTCCCCCGGGACGCGAAGCATTTCCTGGCGACGTCTTTTATCTCCACTCGCGATTGCTGGAGCGCGCCGCGAAATTGAACGATAAGCTCGGTGCCGGATCCTTGACCGCACTGCCCGTGATTGAAACGCAGGCTGGCGACGTTTCGGCATACATTCCTACCAACGTCATTTCGATTACCGACGGCCAGATTTATCTCGAGGCGGACCTGTTCAACGCGGGAATCCGGCCTGCCATCAACGTGGGTATATCGGTCAGCCGCGTCGGCGGAAACGCGCAGATCAAGGCAATGCGCCAGGTCGCAGGAACTTTGCGCCTGGACATGGCGCAGTACCGCGAATTGGCTGCTTTTGCGCAGTTCGGTTCGGACCAGTTGGATAAGGTCACGCAAGCGCAATTGGCGCGTGGCCAGCGGTTGACCGAAGTCCTGAAGCAGGATCAATACGCTCCGCTGTCCGTCGAAAAGCAGGTTCTCGCTCTGTATGTGGCCACCAGCGGCGCCCTGGATTCGATTCCGGTCAATGAGGTGCGCCGCTTCGAAAAAGAGTTTTTGCAGTTTGCGGAGACCAACTACGGCGGCGTTTTCAAAGAGATCGCCGTGAAAAAAGCCCTGGATGACGGCATTAAGGCGAATATCAAGACAGCCCTGGATGGGTTCAAGGACCGCTTCACGGCGACCATCACGGCCGCGGCCCACTAGTGGCCGGCTGCTGACGAAATTTATGCCTACCTTACTCGATTTTCGGCGCCGCATTCGCTCGGTAAAGAACACGCAGCAGATCACGCGTGCGATGAAGTTCGTGTCTGCAGCGCGCTTGCGCCGTGCCCAGGAAGCGGCGCTGGCAGCAAGGCCGTATGCGCGGGAACTCGCCCGCGTCCTGCGTTCAACGATGGCCCGTATCGAGTCACCGCAACATCCGTTGCTGGCAAAGCGCCCGGAAGAGCGCATTCTGGTTCTGGTGCTTGCCGGGGAACGCGGGCTCGCAGGCGCATTCAATTCGAACATCCTGAAAGACGCCATCAAATTTATCAAGAGCAAGCAGGGAAAAAAGATAATAGTGATCCCGGTTGGAAAAAAGGCGCGCGATGCTTTCCGCAAAGCTGGCGTAGAGTTCGCAGGCGAGTATGTGAATGTGCTGGCCCGCGTGGACTTTGGCGTTGCCCGGGAAATCGCCAACCTGGTCAGCTCGCTGTACGCTGAGGATAAAGTCGACGCAGTATACGCGGTGTTCAGCGAATTCAAAACTGTGATCGCACCTAATCTCGTCACCGAAAAGCTTCTTCCCGTTGAAAGAATTGCAACGGAGGAAGAGAGCAAGGAACGAGCCGCTTCGGCGCAAACAGATTATATTTACGAGCAGCCGGAAGAACAGCTTCTTGACCGCTTGTTACCCCGCTACGTGGAAACACAAGTCCTTCGCGCGCTGCTGGAATCGTCCGCAGCGGAACACGCCGCGCGGATGACAGCCATGGAAGCGGCGACCAAGAATGCAGGCGACGTAATTGAAGCTTTGACCCTGCACATGAACAAGGTTCGGCAGGCGGCTATCACCAAAGAAATTATTGAGATTGTGAGCGGTGCTTCCTCGACCGCGTAGGAGAAGGCATGGCAGAAAAACAGGGAGCCGTAGGGCACGTCGTACAGGTCATCGGACCCGTGCTGGACATTCAGTTTGAGGCCGGGCATCTTCCGTCTATCTATAACGCGGTACATATCACAAGCGAGGGCTACAACACACCGCAACCGCTGGAGGTGATCGCGGAAGTGCAACAACACCTCGGCGAAGGCCGCGTGCGTGCCATTGCCATGGAACCCACCGAAGGCATGGTTCGCGGCATGAAAGCGGTGGATACCGGCGATCCGATTGAAGTCCCGGTGGGACGCGCAACGCTCGGCCGCGTGCTCAACGTGCTCGGTAAGCCAGTCGACGGGTTAGGGCCTGTGGTCTCCAAGACGCACTATCCGATTCATCGGCCATCGCCGGCGTTGGATGATCAGTCAACCACGCTGGAGATGTTTGAAACGGGCATCAAGGTAGTCGATTTGATCCAGCCTTTCTTGAAGGGCGGAAAAATCGGGCTGTTTGGCGGCGCGGGTGTAGGAAAGACGGTATTGATCCAGGAACTAATCCACAACGTTGCCATGAAGCATGGGGGCGTGTCGGTGTTCGCTGGCGTGGGAGAGCGCACGCGCGAGGGAAACGATTTGTATCAGGAATTTCAAGAGTCGGGAGTTATTGTGCCTGGAAATCCCGACAAGTCCCGCGCCGCGCTCATTTACGGACAAATGACAGAGCCGCCCGGAGCGCGCCTGCGCGTAGGTCTTACCGGCTTGACCGTGGCCGAATATTTCCGCGATGAAGAACACTTGGACGTTCTTCTGTTCATCGACAACATATTCCGCTTCGTACAGGCCGGCTCTGAAGTATCCGCGCTTCTCGGCCGTATGCCGTCAGCCGTGGGATACCAGCCTAACTTGAACACGGAAATTGGTGAACTGCAGGAACGCATCACTTCCACCAAAACCGGTTCCATCACTTCGGTGCAGGCCATTTACGTCCCTGCGGACGACTACACCGATCCGGCGCCCGCTGCGACCTTCACGCATCTGGACGCAACTACCAACCTCAGCCGTCAGATTGTCGAACGCGGTATTTATCCTGCGGTCGATCCGCTCGCCAGCAGTTCGCGAATCCTGGATGCACGCGTAGTCGGGCAAGAACACTACGCGGTGGCGCGTGGCGTGAAATCCATCCTGCAACGCTACAAGGATCTCCAGGACATCATCGCCATTCTGGGTATTGAAGAACTTTCCGACGACGACAAGCGCACGGTGGCGCGCGCGCGCCGGATTGAGCGCTTCTTGTCGCAGCCCATGTTCGTCGCGGCGCAATTTACGGGCCTGGAAGGGAAGTACGTTAAGATCGAAGACACCGTGCGCAGCTTCAAGGAGATTGTCGAAGGAAAATACGACGATATTCCGGAGCAAGCGTTCTACATGGTCGGCACCATCGATGAAGTTTTGGAAAAAGCTGAGAAGATGAAAGCGGGCGTGTAAGGCTAACAATGCTTCCCGAAGCCCTTGAACTCATCGTGGTCACACCGGAACGGCAACTGCTCCGGGAAACGGTAGTGGAAGTGACCATTCCCGGACTTGATGGAGAACTGGGCATATTGCCCGGGCACGCGCCACTGATCACGGAGCTGGGTATCGGCGAACTGCGCTATCGTAGCGCCAATTCCAGTCAGCTGCTTTTGCTGGCCATAATTCGCGGCTTCGCTGAGGTCTTGCCGGATCGTGTGACGCTTCTGGCGGAAACGGCGGAACGGGCGGAAGAAATCGACCTGGCCCGGGCGGAAGCGGCTAAGGCTCGGGCGGAGGGTCGCCTCGCTTCGCATGACGGGAATATCGATTGGGATCGCGCGACCGTCGAACTGCGGCGGGCCTTGATCCGCATTCAAGTGGCAAGGAAGTATCGCGGCGTTCCGGTGGAAACGCGCTAGCATTTTTGTAATCGCATGGAACCGATCACGATCTACAGCACGGGTTGGTGCCCGGATTGCCGGCGCGCCAAGTCTTTCCTCGAACGGCGCGGCGTCAAGTTCGAAGAAGTGAATATAGAGAACGATCCGGATGCGGAACGACTGGTGCTCCTCGCCAATAATGGAAAGCGCAGGGTCCCCACGGTGAGGGTCGGGGAGCGATACTTCGCTTGCAGCCCGTTTAATGCTCAGCAACTCGCCGACGAATTGAACATTCCACTGAACGGCTGAAGCCTAAGCGCCCGCGCTAGACCGGCAATCCCCGCGTAAAGACTTGCGTAACCTCAAGCGCCTCGTTAAGCAGCACCACGTCGGCGTCGGCGTTCGCCCGTAGGGCGCCTTTTTTGTGCTCGATGCCAAGCAATTTGGCCGGATTGCAGGTCAGCATCTGGACTGCGTCTTTCACGGAAGTACCCAGCTTCACGATATTTCGCAGTGCGTGGTCGAGCGTCAGGGTACTGCCCGCAAGTTTACCTTCCAGGTTTCGGCATACGCCTCCGCTGACGGTCACTTCGAATCCTCCAAGGATGTAGTTCCCGTCGGGCATCCCCGTGGCAGAGATTCCGTCACTCACAAGGATCACGCGAGCGGCGCCTTTGGCTTGCAGCAGTAGGCGCATCGCTGTTTCGTCGACATGCACACCGTCGGCGATAAGCTCGGCGGTAATTTCCGGCGACGTGAGAACTGCACCAATCACGCCTGCGTCGCGATGCGAGAACGGACGCATGGCGTTATAAGTGTGGACCGCATGGTGAGCGCCGCGCGCCAGTCCGGCACGCGCTTGTTCGTAGGTGGCATCTGTATGCCCCATGCCCACAACCATTCCGGCTTTCTTCGCTGCATCAATGCAGGGCATCGCTCCCAACAGTTCCGGCGCTATGGTTAGCAGAAGGGCATTTCCCTTCGCAGCGCTTATGAACCTTTCCAGCAATTCCGCGGATGGCAGCCGGATCCATTCAGGTGGGTGCACGCCCCGGCGTACCGGGTTGATAAAAGGCCCTTCAAAATGTATGCCCAGAATTTCGGCGCCGGCTCTCGATCTGGAGTGCTGCTGCGCGATGTAGCGAGAGATTTCTTCGCTACTCTTGCAGATGGCATTGGGGTCGGCGGTGACGGTGGTAGCCAGGAAAGAAGTGGTGCCGTGGGCGCCGATCATGGAGGAAATGGCGTCCAGGGCTCCGTCGGTGCCTTCCATCACGTCGTGCCCGCCGGCGCCATGAATATGCACGTCGATAAAGCCGGGAGAAGCGATCTTATCGGTGGCGATGATTTCCCGAGCGCCCGCAGGCAAACTGACGGCACTTCGAGGCCCAACCGATTCGATCACTCCATCGCGGATAACAATGGCCACATCCTGAATCTCTTGTGTGGGAGTAAGGGCTCGGCCAACGTGCAGAAGTTGTGTAGTCGCCATGGGTGAAACAGCATCGTAGCGGAAATTGCGGCGAGCACACAAATAAAATGGGCAGGACGTGTGTCCTGCCCACAGGGATTAGTTGGAATTTCCGACGGCAGTTTACTTGGCCATATCAATGCTTGCTAACTTCAGGTTAGCTCCATCCACGCTGCCTTTCACGGTGACGTGATGACCCGCGTGAGCCGCCACTTTGTCCTGCGCAGCGATGGCATAAACTTTGTGGTCCGCATCATTTACAAATACGTATTTTGCTCCGCGCTCGTTGACGCATTTAACGGTGCACTGTTCGTGCGCCGCGTTCGCGCCTTTCGCTCCACAACTACTATCCGATATGTATCCCGTCATGGTGCTATCGCCGGCGAGCGCGAACGTCACCGCCGAGAACAAGAAAAGAGTCAAACCCGCTAGGGATCGGAGTTTCATAATTCTCCCCTTTCGAAACCGACCCGGACTACGGTACGCCCGGGGACGGCTCAGGGTGGCACAATCCTCTATCCGGCGTCTACACCCTGATCGAAAAACAACAAAAGGGAGGACCGATGATCCTCCCTTCCTTCATGCTCTCTCAAGAAAAAGCACTGCCGCGAAGCAATATCCCCGGCTTACTGTGCGGGCGTATTGCTCGCGGCCGTCGCTGCCCCTGCCGACTTCGGCGTGGACAGATAACCAGTTACCTGGTTTTTGCTAACGTCGAATACCACCAGTTCGTAAGGAGCGTAACGGGCCGTGCCTTTGACATAAAACTGCACCGGCTCACCGGCGGTCTTGTCCTTCTTTTCGATGGACTTATCGTCCGCCAGAACCGTTACGGTGTACTTCGATCGTTTCTGATCGGACTTGTTCAAGGTGATCTGAACCGGTCCAACCCGCTGCCCGTTCTTGGATTTCTGCAGCGTGAATTCGTAGTAGTTGCGATCGCCCTTACGCTTCAGCTCTTCCACGTCGTCATGGTTGCGCGCAATCAAGCCGCTCATTACGCCCATGTCGCCGGTGGCCCGTTCCAACTTCGACTTCGTGTCT
This sequence comes from Candidatus Acidiferrales bacterium, assembly GCA_963742325.1. Lineage (GTDB taxonomy): Bacteria > Acidobacteriota > Terriglobia > Acidiferrales > UBA7541 > Acidiferrum. The sequence continues at coordinate 241,985 of CAVULB010000004.1, forward strand.
TCGAGGTCGTTCTTCACGCCTGTCACGTCGCCGCCGAGCTTGTTCACGTCGTCCGCGCTGGCCTTGGTAGCCAGCTGCGTGTTTACATTGGACTCGAGTCCAGATAGTTTCTTGTTGTAGGCCGCCACGGAAGCTTTGGTTTGCTGGCGGGCTTTCTGCAGATCTTCCTGAGTCACGTTCAGTTTATCGGTGACAACTTTCAGATCGCTCTGCAGTAGCTGATTCTGTTCGTCTTCCTTGGACAAACGCTGCGATAGCTCGTCGTTCTGCTGTTTCAGCGAGGCTTGTGTGGATTGCTCCAAGGATTTCGAAGCATTCCATGCTGTTACCCCAAATCCCAAGCCGATGAGGGAAACCCCGGCAAGCACGGCGATTGCAAGGCCCACCCACCGTGGGGTCGCTGTGCTGGCCTCAACCACGTTGTCTTGAAACTCACTCATGGACATCATCTCCTTTGGGCGATTGCGCCCCAATACCTGTGGAAAAGGGCACCTTGGCGACCAAAGTCAGGGGCGCGACAGAACCGACGACAACAGACAGAAAGAGAAGGGGTTGGCAGTTAGGAAGGCAGGTGGGAAGAGAGATTCTATAGGTACTAGTACTAGTAAAGATTACTTCCTACAGAGCTTGAAAGTAAATTTTGCAGACTTTTTGGCTTGGCCATAACGGGCACGACTTTGCGATGCAAAAACAAAAAAGCGCAGACGATTTTCGCCACGCGCTCGTAGTTTGTTGAAATTAAATAAATTACTTTAGACGATCAGGCCGCTCGGGAATCCGCTACAGCCTTGGCGGTCGTAAAATATCGGTCTAACGTGCTCGTAGCCGCTTCGAGAACCAGTCGGCAATCGGCGCAACTCGTCAGATGGTTCTCAATTTCCGTTTGCACGGGGGCCGAGAGTTTCCCTTCTAAGTACATACAAATCAAGTGGATAGTATCCCGACAGCTCATGCCTCATCCCCCAAAGTCCCGGTCTGCAGAAGTCGCAAAACTCGTCAACACTAATGCATTTCGTGCTCCAAACGTGAAACGAGCACTCCTTCGTCGTAAGCAACTAATTATAAATGCCTTAGTCAAATGAGAATCAGGGAAGGCCTGAGAACTAGGACTGGAAAACTTTACTGCAGCGTTGTCAAGCCAGATTAGCCGAGCTTATCGCCATGGAGTCATGGTCATCTGCTTTAAAGCAGCAATCCGGTCCTCGAGCGGGGGATGCGTGCTGAAAAGCGAACTCAGAGTGCCGGATCCAAAGAACGGCTTCACGATACACAGAGACGATGTACTCGGTGAAATTGCGGTCGTTGGAATGCGCTTGTTATAGGCCCCAAGTTTTTCCAGTGCACTGATCAATCCTTGCTGGTGGCCTACCATGCGCACACCCGTTTCGTCCGCGGCATACTCGCGGGTCCGCGAAAGAAACAATTGCAACAGGAGTGCCGCGAACGGTGCAAGAAATATCATGAGAAGCGCTGAGAGTCCCCCCCCACCACGATCATCGTCGCGGTTGCCGCCGCCCACGCCCCCGAACAGCATGGCCCACTGGCCCATTTGCGCCATGTAGGTAATAGCGCCCGCGATTGTCGCCGCAATGGAGCTCGTCAAAATGTCGTAATTCCGCACGTGAGAGAGTTCGTGGGCAATCACTCCCTCGAGTTCGTCGTCGTTCATGATTTGCAGCAAACCTTGCGTGACAGCCACCGACGCATGATTCGGGCTGCGTCCGGTCGCGAAGGCGTTCGGTGCCGCATCGGGCACAACGTAAAGCTTCGGTACAGGGATATGAGCCTTTGCTGCGAGACCCTCCATCACCTGGTACAGCCGGGGAAGTTGCTCGCGAGAGACGGGCTGGGCGCCGCTGGTCTTTAGCGCGATCTTGTCGGAAAAGAAGTATGAGACAAAGTTCATAACCACGGCGATGACCAGCGCGACCTGCATTCCCCCACGTCCGCCTAATGCGCCGCCTGCCACCACCAGCACGACGCTGAGAAGAATTAGAATGGCACCGGTACGAAGAACCTTCATAGGCGCAACCTTCCTGGGTAAAAAACGCTAGTCTAGAAGCCGGCGAAGAGAGCGTCAAGCCGCGGCGCCCTTGGCGCGGCCATCGGCGTCACTTGGTCGCCGCTGCCGCTGGTTTTTTCACCGGCACACGCTCAAATCGCATTTCGTCTTTCTTTCCGTCGCGATCCACCTGGAGGTGATCGCCGGGTAAAACAGCTCCTTCTAGAATCTGCAATGCCAGCGGGTCCTGGATCAGCCGCTGGATAGTGCGGCGCAATGGCCTGGCGCCGTATGCAGGGTCGTAGCCTTCGCGCAAAAGCAGTTCTTTCGCTGCGGGCGTCAGTTGCAGAGTAATCTGGCGTTCCGCGAGCAGCCTTGCAACGCTCTTCAGCAGTAGCTCGACGATGCGTTCCAGCTGTTCCTTACCCAGCGGATTGAAGATAACGATCTCATCGATGCGGTTGATGAACTCTGGCCGGAACGATTGCCGGAGCGCTTCCATTGCTTCTTTGCGTGCGCGCGCCGGATCCTTGCCGGCAAGTTCATAGATAGCGGCGGATCCCACATTGCTGGTCATTACCAAAACCGTGTTGCGAAAATCGACAGTTCGGCCTTTGCCGTCGGTGAGCCGGCCATCTTCGAGAATCTGCAGCAAAACGTTGAACACGTCTGGATGAGCCTTTTCGATTTCATCAAACAGAACAACGGAATAGGGATGCCGCCGCACTTGTTCCGTCAGCTGACCACCCTCTTCGTAACCGACGTAGCCTGGAGGCGCGCCGATCAGCCGAGAGACCGTGTGCTTCTCCATGTATTCGGACATATCGATGCGGATCATCAACTTCTCGTCGTCAAACAAAAACTCTGCCAGCGCGCGCGCAAGTTCGGTTTTGCCGACACCGGTAGGCCCAAGGAAAATGAAGGAGCCGATGGGACGCTTGGTGTCGGAAAGTCCGGCGCGGCTGCGACGAACCGCATTGGCAACCCGAGCCAGCGCTTCGTCCTGGCCGACGACACGCTGCCGCAGGCGCTCCTCCATGTGAACGAGCTTCTGGGCCTCCCCTTCGAGCAAACGCCCAACTGGAATGCCGGTCCACTTGCTCACCAGCTTGGCGATGTCTTCCTCGTCGACTTCTTCCTTCAGGATGCGCGCGCCCTTCTGCATCGTGGCGAAACGCTCCTGGGCTTGCTGGGCCTCACGCTCGACCTGGGCAATCCTTCCATAGCGAATCTCCGCTACCTTGGCCAAGTCTCCGGCGCGCTCGTAACGATCGGCTTCGGCTTTCAGTTCTTCGATTTGCTCCTTTAGCTTTCGGATTTTGGAAATGGCTTCCTTTTCCGCTTGCCAGCGCGCTTTTCGGCCGCTGGAATCTTCGCGCAGTTTCGCAAGTTCCTTTTCAATCTGTGCTCTTCGTTCCACGGAATGCGCATCGGTTTCCTTCAGCAATGCCTGCCGTTCGATTTCCAACTGCAGAATGCGCCGCTCGATTTCGTCGATTTCCGTGGGCAGGGAATCGATTTGCATGCGCAAACTGGCGGCCGCTTCGTCGATCAGGTCAATTGCTTTGTCCGGCAGGAAGCGATCGGAGATATAGCGGTGAGAAAGCGTAGCCGCGGCGATAATAGCGGCGTCCTTGATACGCACGCCGTGATGCACTTCATAGCGGTCTTTCAAGCCGCGGAGAATCGCGATGGTATCTTCTACTGTGGGCTCGTTGACCATGACGGGTTGGAATCGCCGCTCGAGCGCGGGGTCTTTCTCGATGTACTTCTTATATTCGTTCAGAGTTGTTGCACCGATCGCGCGCAGCTCTCCGCGGGCCAAAGCGGGCTTCAACATGTTCGAAGCGTCCATGGAACCTTCGGCTGCGCCGGCCCCCACAAGGGTGTGCAGCTCGTCGATAAACAGAATGATCTGACCTTCCGCTTCGGAGATTTCCTTCAGCACCGCCTTCAGGCGATCCTCAAATTCGCCCCGGAACTTCGCTCCTGCCACCAATGCCGCCAAGTCCAGAGCGACCAGTTTCTTGGTTTTCAAGACGTCCGGCACATCACCGGAAACGATTCGCTGCGCCAAGCCTTCCACGATCGCGGTTTTGCCTACTCCAGGCTCACCGATCAGCACGGGGTTGTTCTTCGTGCGCCGAGCAAGAATTTGCATGACTCGCCGAATCTCTTCATCGCGACCAATCACCGGATCTAGCTTTGAGCGGCGTGCAAGATCGGTCAGATCGCGCGCGTACTTCTCGAGCGCCGCATAGGTCGTCTCTGGATTCTGCGAAGTTACACGTTGGCTGCCGCGAACCCCGGCTAGCGCCTGCAGAATCGCCTCGTGTGAGGCGCCATGCTTCTTCAGAAGCTTTCCGGCCGGATCGCCATCCGCGGCGGCAATGGCCAGAAACAAATGCTCGGTGGAAACGTACTCGTCCTTGAATTTCGTGGCTTCGTCGAAGGAATTTTCCAGAATGTCGTTGAGCGCTCTGCCCAAATGCTGTTGCGCAAATCCCTGAACCCTAGGCAAACGGGCGATCTCGCGCTCGATGTCTTGCGTCAATAATTCCGCGCGTATGCCAAGCCGAGCGAGCAGCGGCGGCACGACGCCGTCCTGCTGCTCGGCGAGCGCAGCGAGCAGATGGATGGGCTCCACGGCCTGATTTTCGTGACGGGCTGCTATCTCTTGCGCTTGCTGAAGCGCCTCCTGAGCCTTCACCGTCATTTTGTCGAATCGCAACATAAATCCCTCTCTTGCAACGCCTTTTACGGAAAAAAGGGGCTGTCGCGAGGCCAGCCCCCCTTATGCTAACCCACGCTGGCCTTGGCCGCGTGGAGCTTTTGCGCGTTACTTTGCGCCCGCAACGGCTGCAGCAGTCTGGGCCTCTACACGGACCTTGATCTGCTTCGGTTTTGCTTCTTCACGCTTCGGAATGCTCAGCGTCAGCACGCCATTGTTGTAATCAGCCTGGATGGCCTCCGCATTCACCGTGCTGGCCAGCGAGAAACTACGGCTGAACGCGCCATAGGAACGCTCGACCCGCAGGTAGTTATTCTCGTTCACGTTCTTCTCGAACTGGCGTTCTCCCCGAATCGTCAAGACGTTGTTCTCGACACGAATGTCGAGTTCCTCCGGTTTGATGTCGGGAAGATCGGCTTTGACGACCAGTTCGTGCTCGGTTTCGAAAATGTCGACGGCCGGAGCCCAGGGCGTCAAGTTAGCCTCTTCCGAGGACCGGTCAAAGGTCTCGTTGAAGAGCCGATTGATCTGATCCTGAAGGGTAGAAACACCGCGAAAGGGGTGAAATTGAGTGATAGTAGTTCTCATGGGATATCCTCCATAGTGATATCGACGAAATAATATAATCTGACTGTAGTATTGTCAAGTACTTGTTGCACGATGCCGCCATCGGAAATAACACCATCATTATGTGCACGATACAACGTTTTGCGAAAGCCTCCCATTCGAGAGAACTTGACGGCTAGTCAATCCAAACGTTGGCTGCCGCCAACCGCCTTGACCTTGCTATAGTTGGAGGAATCTTCGATGAGAGTCGATGAGCTTAACTACGATTTGCCTGCGGACCGCATCGCCCAGCGCCCCTTAGCGGAACGGGATGCCTCTCGGCTATTGCTCGGTCGCAGGTACTCGGGGGGGTGGAACGATCATCGCTTCGCGGAACTTCCCGAACTGCTACGTGGCGACGAACTTCTGGTTTTCAATAATGCCCGCGTGCTGCCAGCACGCCTGTTCGGACATCGAACCGGCGTGCACGCGCAAAGCCCTTCTCGAAAAATCGCCCGACAGCATCTCACCGGAACGGTGGAAGTATTTCTAACCCGACGCGTCGGGGGCGATCTCTGGGAAGCTTTGGTACGACCGGGCCGCAAGATGCAAGTGGGAGAACGGGTGATTTTTGGCGCCGGAGAACTCCAGGGTGAAATCGAATCGCGCGGAGAGCTTGGCCTCCGTACCATTCGTTTTCGAACTGGAGACGATCGGACCGTCGAAGAGAGCATTGAGCGATTGGGGCATGTGCCGCTACCTCCCTACATCGACCGTCCCGACGAAGCAGCCGACCGACAGCGTTATCAAACCGTGTTTGCGCGAACACCCGGCGCAGTGGCCGCTCCCACGGCGGGACTCCATTTCTCCGCGGAAATTCTGGCGCGGATTCGCGCTCGCGGATGTGACGCATGCGAAATCACGTTGGACGTGGGCTTGGGGACTTTCCAGCCAATCCACACTGAGATTCTTGAAGAACACAAGATCCACGCGGAGTCCTATGAGATCAGCGAAGCCGCGGCGGAAAAAATTCGCGTTGCAAAAAATGAGAAGCGGCCCGTGCTTGCCATTGGAACAACCGTGGTGCGCACCTTGGAGGATGCCGCCGCACGGTCTTCTGTTGCCGGCGAAGGAGGCAAGGAGATACGCGCCGGGCGAGGCGAGGCAAACCTGTTTATCGTTCCGGGCTACAGGTTTCGCGTCGTGGATATGCTGCTGACGAATTTTCACCTGCCGAGATCGACGCTATTGGCGCTGGTAGCGGCTTTCGCGGGAAAAGAGCATGTCCTTGCGGCATATCATCATGCTGTCGAAGCACAGTACCGTTTTTACAGCTACGGAGACTGTATGTTGATTCGGTAGCGGATGATCGAACATCGTAGGCGGAAGGAAAGAGGAACGCAGGGCCGTGGAGGGGAAATTGCAACTTCAGAAGCTCTCCGCATAGGAAGAAAAAGAGGGAGGCCACGATAGCAAAGAGCCTCCCTTGGAAACGACCGTCAAAGTGCACGAATCTCCTCTTACTGAGGTAGTACGAAAACGCTTTTCTTTCCTTCGAAGCGAAGTTCGATAACCTTACCGTCTGCATTGGAAACTACGCTGTTGTATTGCGCCTTAGTGTCGCGATCCTCCCAGCGCCCGTCGGCTTCTGCCACAAGCTTCTTTCCGTTCAAAATCGCCAGGTGGTTGCCATCGATCAGAAACCGGTAATCGCCGGCCTTGATCTCCGTCTGTCCCACTCTTACGCTGTGGGAAATTGGAAGTGTAGTGGACATGGGTTTTGCGAATGCAGGTATAGCCACGGCTAAAGCGCCGGCCAACACCAGATTTGCAAGGAGCGAGTTATTTTTCATGTGAGTCGGATTCCTTTCCACGTTCGAGTCAACCGGAAGCGTGTTGCCTGGAGGGAAGAGTTGACACACAGAAGGGAGAGGAGTAGCCTCACGTGCTGAGGCACCTCTTCGTCCTGGTTACGAGCCGGAACAACTGAGTGTCATGACCCCGCGGCTGCCACCGCGGGGTTTTTACTTTCCAAAATCTCTGTCCATCCCGCTACAGCCCAAAAACCGGCTGCACTGGTATAGACGAAAAGCACTACGCAGATGTTTCGCGGCCTCACAGACTTTTTTTGTGTCATTTTTACATGAAAGGAATGTCCCTTGGTCTCGTCTGAAATGTCCAGTTTGCGTCGTGCATCACCCCGCGTGTTCATCTATACTCTTGGGCGCGGTCCGGAAGCGGGATGCGAACTCTAGTCCTTAGCGATCTCCATGCCAATTTGACGGCCCTCCAATCCTCCCTGAAAGCAGCGGAGGGAAAATGGGACCGCATTATCTGCCTTGGCGACGTGGTTGGTTACGGCCCCGACCCGAACGAAGTGACCTCCCAAATTCGGGAACTAGGCGCAGTGACCATTCGTGGCAATCATGACAAGGCTGTTGCCGAATTGATGGATACCGACGACTTTAATCCCGTCGCCAAAATGGCTGTCGAGTGGACGCGCTCGCAACTGTCCAACGAAAATCTCGATTGGCTCGCCGCTTTGCCGCAAGGGCCGTTGGAGACGGACGGCTTAATGCTGGTTCACGGCGCGGTTCAGGATGAAGATGAATATGTGTTTACACCCTCGCAAGCGCTCGAGGGTTTGCTGGACTCTACCGTACAGGTGACCTTTTACGGGCACACGCACCACCAGGGTGGCTTTGCTTATCTCGATTCGCAATTGGAAGTTCTGCAGCTTCATCCGAGAAATAACGAGCTGCACTGCGCCTTGCAAATCGAAAAGGAAAAGCGCTATTTGTTGAATCCTGGTTCGGTGGGCCAGCCTCGCGACGGTGATCCCAGAGCTAGTTTTGCCATCGCGGACCTCGAGCATCACGCCATCGAGTTCTGGCGCATCTCCTACGATATCGGGGAAGTTCAGAAGCGCATGCGGGCCGCACGTTTGCCGGAGCCGCTTGCTCACCGGTTGACCCTCGGGCGCTAGATCATTGTGTGCGGTAAGCGAAGTGAGATTTTCCATGCAAGACACATTCGAGAACCCCGAATCTCCGGAAACCAAATCGAAGGCTTCTCCACTCACCGTGGCAACAGGAGCCCTAGTGACTGCGGCGATCCTGTTGAGCTTCTGGCTCCTGTTCGAGCCTTTGGGACGGAAGTCCAACGCCAGCCACGACGCCACCCAACTGAAAATGAATCCAGCTGAACAGGAATATGCCAAGAACATCGAGGTTCGACAAATCGCCATGAGCCGGGCGGAAAATTTCCTGCATCAGGAAGTAACGACTCTCACCGGCGAGCTTTACAATGCCGGCCCGGAACCGGTTCTCGGCGTTGGCCTCACGACCGAGTTTTCAGATGATATGAACCAGATTGTCCTGCGGGAAACCAGGAGTGTTCTCGGAAGTTCGGGACCGCCGCTGGCCCCGGGTGCGCGCCGGTCGTTTGAAATTTCCTTCGAGCATATTCCCAATTCGTGGAACAGGCAGGCTCCTTCCGTGCGCGTCTCGCAGCTGCGTCTGCCCACAAAACAATAGCAACCATTCCTTATGATTCTGGACCCGACAACCTTGCGCCATCCGCTTGCCGCTCCCGGAAAACGGGCGGCCTGGTCTGCGCGGTGTGAATGCGGCCGTAGAACGGCAAAAACTCCGGTCGCGGGAATCTGCTTGCCTTCCGTGGAATTCACGGTAAGATTTGAGGACCTCAGGACCGGTAGGTTTTCGTGAATTTTACAGTCAGTGTTCGCCAAGCCGAAGGTATTTCCCTCGTCGACGTCGTCGGGCACCTCACCTCGTTTGAAGCAAAGGCGTTTCGCCAGATGATCCATGGCTTGCTCCATAAAGGTCAGACCAATATCGTCCTCAATCTGACCGGGCTCGAATACCTGGACAGTTCCGGAATTGGGGAACTCGTAGGCAACTACATGAGCGTCATCAAGAAAGGCGGCGCCATGAAAGTCGTGGGACTAGCGCCAAAGGTCGAGGAAATTCTTAAGGTCACACAGCTGTACCGTGTTTTTCCGGAATTTCCGGATGAAGCTTCCGCGTTAGAAAGTTTTTGTGCTGTCCGCACAACCCAGGTGTGATCCTTCGCATCCATCGCGACACCGGCTTCCCAGGCAATCCTCGTTTCCACCCTCCACCGAAACCAACCTTCGAGAGATTTTAGCCGACTGCGTGCGCTTGTTCTCCTCGATAGCTCTTTGTGTTTCACTGTATTGTGTGCCAGCGACCTTCGCGGGGACAACTATGCCGCTCACAGCCACGGACAATAAAACCTTGCCATGGAAGCGCAACGCCACCGCGAAAATGGAGAAGGAGCTAGTCGCGCAGCACGGCGAGGACCAGCGTACGCGCGTCGAACGTGGCCTGCGTCAGGTGGCCGAATTCTGGCGCCCCGAGGATGGTGACGCAGCGGTTTTCGAAGGATTTGTCCGCGCCAATTTCGCAGGCGATCCAGTCACGCTGGATACCATGCTCTTGCGTTACCAGCGTCTTCTCGAACAGCTCCGTGGCCACATGCACGAAATCAACCGCGAATTTCGCCAACAGGCAGATCTCGATGCCGGTCCGGTTCTTCCCTTCGATGAACTTTTCGCTGGCTACGATCCAGCGGCGCATGTTGTGGACGATTTTTTCGATAACAAACTGGCTTTCGTTGTCCTTCTGAATTTTCCGCTCACCACCCTCGAAGAGCGCCTTTCGGATGGTCCGAACTGGAGCCGCAAACAATGGGCCGAAGTGCGGCTTGCACAGGACTTTTCCATGAGAATCCCGGCCGCCGTAAATCTCGAAGTAGCGCGCGCCGCTTCCGAAGCGGATTCCTACATTTCACAATACAACGTCTGGATGTTTCACGTGCTCGACCAGAATGGGCAGTCATTGTTTCCCCCGCAACTGCGTCTCCTCAGTCACTGGAATCTGCGCGACGAGATCAAGGCGGATTATGCGGACGCACAACACGGACTGGAAAAGCAGCGATGTATCGAAAAGGTGATGGAACGAATCATCACCCAGACAATCCCCGCTGTCGTGGTCAACAATCCCGCTGTCGATTGGAATCCTTGGAGCAACGACGTGAATGCTGCGGCAGAAAAAGACAGCGACATCGCGCGACCCCCTGGGCAAGAAATTACAAGCGCGCCGGAGCCTGCGACGCGCTACGCGATGCTCCTGAAAACCTACCAGGCTGCCAGGAAAATGGATCCGTTTTCGCCGAACGCCCCAACTTTGCTTGCCCGGCGCTTCGACATGGATCGCGAAGTTCCGGAGCAACGCGTTCGCCAGATGCTGGAACAAGTTGTCAGTTCCCCCCTAGTCCCGCAAGTGGCGAACTTGATCCGGGCGCGGCTTGGCCGGCCGCTCCAACCATTCGATATTTGGTACGACGGATTTCGCGCACGGGGGGCGTACACGGAAGCGCAATTGGATGCGATTGTCGCGAAGAAATATCCCACGGCCGATTCTTACAAGCAGGACATCCCCAACATTCTGATCAAGCTGGGTTTTGCGCCCGATAAAGCACAATACCTGGCCAACAACATTGTTGTCGATCCCGCGCGGGGATCGGGCCACGCCATGGGCGCGTCGATGCGAAGCGAGAAAACCCATTTGCGCACCCGGATAGAAAGCACCGGCATGAATTACAAGGGCTTCAACATTGCCGTTCACGAGATGGGGCACAACGTCGAACAGACCATTTCTCTGAACGAGATGGACTATACCCTCCTCGAGGGCGTGCCCAACACCGCGTTCACCGAAGCCCTGGCCATGGTTTTGCAGGGACACGACCTCGAAGTTCTTGGTTTGTCCGCACCTGACGCGCAGGTGGAAACACTGAAAACACTGAATGATTTCTGGAACACGTATGAAATTAGCGGCGTTGCTCTGGTGGATATGGACGTGTGGCATTGGATGTACCTTCATCCGAATGCGACTGCGGAACAACTGCGAGATGCGACCTTGCAGATCGCGAAAAATATCTGGAACCGCCATTACGCGCCCGTCTTCGGCACAAACGACGTTGTGCTGTTAGCGGTCTACTCGCACATGATTGATTCCTTCCTGTACCTGCCCGACTATCCGATCGGCCACCTCATCGCATTTCAGATTGAACAACAGATGAAAGAGTCGGGCGCAATCGGGCCAGAATTCGAACGTATGGCCAAGATGGGCCGCGTTACACCGGATCTGTGGATGATTCACGCAACCGGGAAACCCGTGGGCGCGGAAGCCTTGCTCACAGCTACAGCGGAGGCAGTAGAGCAAATGCAATCCGCGAAATAAATCAGGGCTCCGCTCGCAGTCGAAAAAAATCGGCTAGAAAAGGAGAGAAGCAGCTAGGGTGTGGACCCTAGCTGCCTCCCGGGGTGTGTCCTCGAAGTGGTTGTTATAAATTTAGATGCACGGCAGCGAAAAAGGTTTCCAAAAAATCAACTCAATCGATTAAGTGCGGAAAGAATCGCACAGAGAACCACGCGATCTCGCGTAAGCTTCAATAAAACAAGTATTTACGCCACCGTTCATCGCGGTGACCAATCAATCGCATTAACTGCCGAGAGGTGTGCAACGTAAACGGGCGCGGACGGCGGGCCAGTTTGAGCCCAGCTTCTTCCGGCGTTCGATCGCCCTTGTTGTTGTTGCAGCGGTAACAGCACGCCACCAGGTTTTCCCAGGACGAGCGCCCGCCGCGCGAACGTGGAATCACATGGTCCAGTGTCAGCTCCGAACTGGGGAAAATCTTCCCGCAGAACTGGCAGGTATTGCGATCCCGCAAAAGAATATTCTTGCGAGACAGCGCGCGGCTCTGCTGCGGAATATGCCTGTAGGCGAGCAGCCGGATCACCGAAGGAACTTTGTGGGCATGCGCGGATGAGTGCACTTCTGCGTTGTGCAATTCTTCCGCTTGCGCTACGCCCTTCAGCAGCAGCACCATGGCGCGCCGCACAGCGGTTACGTTAATGGGCTCGTAGGTGGCGTTCAAAACCAGAACTGGTTCTTGCATCAGGGAAGCGCGGGCAGGAGAGAGCGGAGCAACGTGGCGGCCGATGTTCCCCGAAGCGTTGGACGCAAGCGATCCGACCGCTTCGGGGGAATGTCGCCCCCGGTGGTCTATCGCCTCTGGTCGTCTTGCGCTCATCGCCCGTCCCTTCCTGCTACGGGTGGTCGGCGAAGGAGCTTAGCGGACGGCCGGCGCGGGCAATTGTGAGGCCCGCTAGCGGCTTGACGCCTGCTTCGCAAAGAGCGCGCGCACATGCATCCAACGTCGCTCCTGTCGTCATTACATCATCTAGCAGCAAGATTCGTAAATTGTCAACTCGACCGCCTCGGCGCATAGCAAAAACGCCACCCATCGCTCTTCGCTGCGCAGAAGATGCTTTTCCGGGCGCAGTCGAGAACCCACCCGCAGAACTGGCTGGTACGGCAGACATAGATGGCTGAGCAAAGGCCGTCCCCGCGCGCGGCTTCGCTGTCGTCGCTAGCGGGTTCCGGCACGATAGCGTACGCGGCCATCCGTTCGCTCTCGCAGCCAATCACGGTGGGCCGAGCGCTCAATGGACCAATTTCAGATGGCGCAGTCCGTGCGGGCTGCAAAAAAAAGGATGGCGCGCGCCGGAGTTCCGCCGTACACGGCCAAGCTGCGCGCAACCTGAAATGCGAATCGCGTTTGTGAGAGCGCCTGCCAGGACTTCCAGAAAATGCGACGGCCGAACCGCGTGACGGGAAATAGGCAGGGAAGCGTCTTGCGCTTTTCCATTCCTATTAATATTAGGTCAGCTAATGTATAGATAAACGATGCTTCCTTCCCCTTACAGCAGTCCTTGTTCCATCTTTTCCTGGCAAGAAATGCAGTTCTTGGCCCAGGGTACGGCCTCCAGGCGTTTCTGCTGCATCTCTTCGTGGCAGATGGCGCAGTTGCCGTAGTCGTTGCCGCGGATGCGCTTCAAGGCCTCGTCGATCATGTTCAGGATATTGCGGTCGCTGCTGGTTTGTCCGAACAGGAATTCCTTGGTGTAGGAATTGGCGGCCTTGTCGGCAAGGTCCACGGTAGGGTCGTCATCGGCTTGTCGGCCCTCTTCTTCTGTCCGGGTGATGGTTTTCACCAGTTCGTCCCGGCGCGTTAGCAGCTTCTTCTTGTAATACTCCAAGCGCTTCTTTTCCATGAGTATCCTCCCCCAGATGGCTCCAGGGGCCACCTAAAAACTACGTAGTGTAGTCTCAGTCCTCACAAGTGTCAAGGCGACTCAGTTATTTCGGTTCTTCGATTGCGCAAAGAATTTTTCTGTTTGCTTTGCGTAGGCAGTTTTGGCGCCGAACTTCTGTCAAGAAGAATGGGGAGAGCGTCTCAGAGCCTTATGCGTAAACCAGCGACCTCTCCTGTGACGCAGGTCACAGGGTTTACTCCCGACAGGTGCGATATTCGATTAAGTGTACGGATAGAGGATTCAAAAGCTCACCGCGAATCTATCCCAACAGAAAGGAGTATTTCATCATGTTAAAGAAAAGCATGATCCTGCTGGGTATGTTAGTGGTGACCACGAGCCTATGCCAGGCGCAAGCTCAGACCGATCAGAAACCCGTGGTCAAGTCGACTACTATCAAGCAGACCAACCCCACCTCCGGGAAAGAGATGTATACGGAATACTGCGCTCCTTGCCACGGCGTTGATGGCAAAGGAGACGGACCTGCAGCCAGTGCCATGAAAATGCCGCCGACGGATTTGACGCAATTGGCCAAGAACCACAACGGAAAATATCCCGCCAATAGCGTTGCCACTGTTCTGGCGTTCGGTAGCGGCGCCGGAGCGCATGGCTCAGCGGACATGCCGGTTTGGGGCCCGCTGCTTCACTCCTTGGACAAGTTTCACGATACGGTGGTGCAGCAACGCGTTAGCAACATCGTGAACTACATCGAGACACTTCAGGCAAAGTAAGAGTGGTTGGTGCAGGCATTCAACTGACTTTCCGAGGCGGAAGGCGAATGCGTTCTGCCTCATCGTCAGTTTGAGCAACCCTGGTGCACCCCTCCGTGAAGGAGTCGCGACTTGAACCAGACGATTTACCGCCCCCCAGATGATTTGGCCTGCCTTGTAATAAATCCGAAGCCACCAAGAACTCTTCCTTAGACAGATCGTCTTACCCCTACCATGCCGGGGTGTGCGCCACGTTGTCTCCGACAAGTTCCTCGAGCGACGCGTACCGGCGCGCACCTTTCGGTGGATGGTCGGGCGGCCCATCAGATTTCGCTCTAAAGGAGAGCCAACATGAAAAAAACAGCAATCGTTGTTCTGGGTCTCGTATGGTTAGCCGGGTTATCAGCGAACGCGACCGAAAAACCGAAGCCAGAAATGCAGGCGCAAAGCGCGGCCTCAGACGATAAAACCACGCCGAGCTATGACATGAAAGCGCAGGCTTTGGTGGACCTCCAGGACTTACAGAAAAAATACGTTCAGTTGGCGGAATCAATTCCCGCCGATAAGTACACGTGGCGGCCGGAACCGGGCGTGCGATCGGTAAGCGAATTGTTTTTGCATGTCGCGTCTGCAAATTACGGTATTCCCACAATGATGACGGGCACAAGTCCGGCGCCAGGATTCCAAAAAGAAGGATTTGAGAAGTCCACGACAGACAAAGCGAAGATCATCGAGCAACTAAACAGTTCATTTGCCTATGCCATCGCTGCCGTGAAAAAGATGTCCAACGCCGACTTTGCAAAGGCAGAAAAGAAACTTGGCCCGGACGCCAACGATGGCGACGTTGTCTATATTCTGGTCACCCATAATCATGAGCACTTGGGGCAGTCGATTGCCTACGCACGCGTAAATGGCGTCACTCCTCCTTGGACGGAAGAGGCGCAGAAGAAAGAGAAGCCCGCGGCAGATTAAAGTCACTGCATTGTGATCCTCTTCGCGAGGCGCAAGCCTGATCCTTGGGGACGATCGCAGACAATCAGCGGTCAAAGTGCAATAAGCCGCGGGCCTCGGATGTGCGCAGGGATCCGCGAAGCCAGCGGTCAGGCGGGAAAGTCAATACGCGGGGCCTTAAACTGCGGCCTTAGGAGGATTTTCACAGCTTCCACAGGGGTGTGGAAAGCTGCAAAAAAAAGTGCTGTGCGACGCTTGACATCTACGGAGGTTATTGTATGATTACAAATGGTTCGGCACTCCCCAAAAGAGCCGAGCCGTGCAGGGGATTCACAGTCGGGTCTGAAGTACTCCAAGGTACAGATCCTATAGTGAGGCGCCTTATTAGCACGGGATAGAAATGTTGAGCATCGCGCGGAATCACTCCTTACGAGTGATTGTGCCCGGCGCTCAGCGCCGGGTTTTTTGTTTTATGGGAGCTTTTTTGCGGGCAACCGCAGGAGAGATCTCAGGTCCTCCGCAAGGAGGACGCCCCAGCGGAAGCTGAGGCCCCTGAAGGACTCAGGGACAACGATCTTTGACAACAGTAAGGCTGGCAACTTCATGCCGATAACCTCGGGCCGATTACGGTCTGCCCGGGGAGAGATGGCATGATTTATTACAAGTTCTGCTCGAGTATGTTGAGCAGTACTGTGGATTTACAAGGCGAACTTACTTCAAGCACCTGGCAATTTCAGAGTCGACAGTCCCGGCGCCGAGCAATCGGACCACGGAATAATGGATCTGCGAGAGACAGGGCGAACGAACTGGTGGAACGTCGCAGTTTAGCCACTGCGGCAAGTTCAAAGGCGCGCAAGCGCTCGAGAGCACCCTGGGAAACGACGTATTGAGTGAGTTTTATGATTAAGCTACTAAGGGCGTACAGTGGATGCCTTGGCGCTAGAAGGCGATGAAGGACGTGGCAAGCTGCGAAAAGCCTCGGGGAGCCGCAAGCAGGCTTTGATCCGGGGATGTCCGAATGGGGAAACCCGACGGGATGAACTCCCGTTACAGCCGGTTGAATACATAGACCGGTATGAGCTAACTCAGGGAAGTGAACCATCTCAGTACCTGAAGGAAAATAAATCACAGAGATTCCGAAAGTAGCGGCGAGCGAAATCGGAAAAGCCCAAACCCATGTGTTTACATATGGGGGTTGTAGGACCGCATAAGTAGAGTTACCAATCCGGACACTACGCGAACCCGAAGGAAAGCGGGACCAAAGAGTGTGACAGTCACGTAGCGAAAAGTGGACCGGACTCGAAGCGGCATCCTGAGTACCACGAGACACGAGAAATCTCGTGGGAAACTGGGGAGACCACTCTCCAAGGCTAAATACTCTCTAGCGACCGATAGTGAACCAGTACCGTGAGGGAAAGGCGAAAAGCACCCCTGCGAGGGGAGTGAAATAGAACCTGAAACTGTATGCTTACAAGCAGTCGGAGGGCCATGCATAGACTTCGGTCTGTGAAAGCCTGACGGCGTGCCTCTTGCTTAATGAGCCGGCTAGTTATTCTTACGTGCAAGGTTAAGCGCAAGCGAGCCGTAGCGAAAGCGAGTCCGAATAGGGCGACAAGTACGTAGGAATAGACGCGAAGCGGGATGATCTACCCTTGGCCAGGTTGAAGGTCGCTTAACCGCGACTGGAGGACCGAACAGGTGTGAGTTGAAAATCGCTCTGATGAGCTGAGGGTAGGGGTGAAAGGCTAATCAAATTCCGTGATAGCTCGTTCTCCCCGAAATGTCTTTAGGGACAGCCTTGCATGAATTGCCACGGTGGTAGAGCACTGAATGGACTAGGGACCAACTCAGGTTACCGAATCCAATCAAACTACGAATGCCGTGGACAACTATGCGGGAGTGAGACTACGAGGGATAAGCTTCGTGGTCAAAAGGGAAACAGCCCAGATCGCCAGCTAAGGTCCCTAACTATGTGCTAAGTGGTAAAGGAAGTGTATTCGCTCGGACAGCCAGGAGGTTGGCTTAGAAGCAGCCATCCTTTAAAGAAAGCGTAACAGCTCACTGGTCAAGCGGATATGCACCAACAATCCAACGGGGCTCAAGCACATGACCGAAGCTGCGAAATTATACGAAAGTATACTTGGTAGGGGAGCATTGCGTGGGGTGTAAAGGTAGACCGAGAGGACTACTGAATGCCACACAAGAGACCCTGCCGGCATAAGTAGCGATAAACACGATGAGAACTCGTGTCGCCGAAAGTCTAAGGTTTCCTGAGGAAGGTTAATCCGCTCAGGGTTAGGCGGGTCCTAAGGTGAGGCCGAAAGGCGTAACTGATGGACAACAGGTCAACATTCCTGTCCCGCCTGGTGACGTTTGACGATGGGGTGACGCAGAAGGATAAGGGAGCCACCTGATGGATGGTGGTTGCTCAGCGTAAGCCGGTTCCCACTGGCAAATCCGTGGGGGCATTAACGGTGAGGCTGGGGACGAGACCGTTAGGTCGCAAAGTCTCTGATTTCACGCTGCCAGGAAAAACCTCTAAGGAGTCAACCAGGTGCCCGTACCACAAACCGACACAGGTAGACGAGGTGAATATCCACAGGCGCTCGAGAGAACGCTTGCTCAGGAACTAGGCACATTAGTCCCGTAACTTCGGGAGAAGGGACGCCGCTGTAGGGTTTATAGCCCGAAGCGGTCGCAGTGAATCGCGCTCTGCAACTGTTTAACAAAAACACAGCTCTCTGCAAAGTCGAATACGACGTATAGGGGGTGACACCTGCCCGGTGCCGGAAGGTTAAAGCAAGGGCTCAGCCGCAAGGCGAAGGCCTGAACTGAAGCCCCGGTGAACGGCGGCCGTAACTATAACGGTCCTAAGGTAGCGAAATTCCTTGTCGGGTAAGTTCCGACCTGCACGAATGGTGGAATGATAGAGCGACTGTCTTGGCAAGCGGCTCGGCGAATTTGTGGTTCCGGTGAAGACGCCGGATGCCCGCATCTAGACGGAAAGACCCCGTGCACCTTAACTGCACTCTGGTCATGAGTAACGGTCCGATCTGCGTAGCATAGGTAGGAGCCTGTGAACTTCTGGTTTCGGCTGGGAGGGAGGCATCAGTGAAATACTACCCTGATTGAACTGTCGCTCTAACCTACCACCCGTGACGGGTGGGGAGACACGGCCAGACGGGTAGTTTGACTGGGGCGGTCGCCTCCTAAACTGTAACGGAGGCGCTCAAAGATCGGCTCAGGTGGATTGGAAACCCACTGTGGAGTGCAAGAGCATAAGCCGGTTTGACTGTGAGACCTACAAGTCGAGCAGGAACGAAAGTTGGATCTAGTGATCCGGTGGTCCCGCGTGGAAGGGCCATCGCTCAACGGATAAAAGGTACGCCGGGGATAACAGGCTGATCTAAGCCAAGAGTTCACATCGACGCTTAGGTTTGGCACCTCGATGTCGGCTCATCGCATCCTGGGGCTGTAGAAGGTCCCAAGGGTTAGGCTGTTCGCCTATTAAAGCGGTACGTGAGCTGGGTTCAGAACGTCGCGAGACAGTTCGGTCCCTATCTGGTGTGGGCGCAGGAAACTTGAGAGGAGTTGTCCCTAGTACGAGAGGACCGGGATGAACAGACCCCTTGTGTACGAGCTGTCACGCCAGTGGCACCGCTCGGTAGCGAAGTCTGGAAGAGATAATTGCTGAATGCATCTAAGCAAGAAGCTCGCCTCAAGATAAGGTTTCCCAAGGCAATAAAGCCTATGAAGGACAGTCGCAGACTACGACTTTGATAGGCGGGGGGTGTAAGCGTGGTAACACGTTCAGCTGACCCGTACTAATCGTCCGTTCGGCTTAATCATAAAACTTTCTCAAGCCGTCGTTGAGAGAGGTTCACAAGCAATCCTTGTGGATTCACAGTATGTTCGGCAGCGGGCCGAACTTGTATATGCCAGCCTCTGTTGTCAAACTCATTCGCCGTTTTGCGAATGGAGTTAACGAGTTTCCGGTGGTCATACCGCGAGGGTCACACCCGTTCCCATCCCGAACACGGAAGTTAAGCCTCGCCGGGCCGATGATACTGCACGGGTAACTGTGTGGGAACGTAGGTCGCCGCCGGGATAAAATTGCAAAAGGCCCCGTTCTTCGGATCGGGGCCTTTTTTTTTGGGGCGACACTCCGTTCAAGTTCTGTGGAGCGCGGAGAAATCGAGAAATCGCGTTGCGGCAAGTTTGAATCGTTTATCATAGATAGAACTCGCCACATTCCGCCATCTGCGGCCTTTTTTGAGGCCCATAGCGGCGGAGAGCGGCAGGGTTCGTCTGGCAACAATGGGGGAAACGCAGTTGTGTGCGGTATAACTGGCTATACCCACCGTGGGCGTGCTGTTGCGACTTCCGCAATCAAGCAAGCCACGGACTGTTTGCTTCATCGCGGCCCTGATCAGCAGGGCACTTATGAATCGGCCGACGTGTCTTTGGGCGCGGTGCGGCTGAAGATTATCGACCTCGCGACGGGAGCACAGCCCTTCTTCAGTGACGACTGCAAGACCGTGCTCGTCTACAACGGTGAAATTTACAATTACCGTGAACTGCGCAAGGAACTGCAAGGGCTAGGCCACTCGTTTTCAACACAGAGCGACACGGAAGTCCTGCTCCGGGCTTTTCAGCAGTGGGACACCGACTGCTTCCCTCGTCTCCGCGGGATGTT
Source organism: Candidatus Acidiferrales bacterium (assembly GCA_963742325.1). Classification (GTDB taxonomy): domain Bacteria; phylum Acidobacteriota; class Terriglobia; order Acidiferrales; family UBA7541; genus Acidiferrum. The sequence goes on from CAVULB010000004.1 coordinate 261,824, forward strand.
CGCCGCGGCATTCTGGCAGGAAGACCAGCGAAGGCTGGTTCTGGTTCGCGATCGCGTCGGAATTAAGCCCTTGTATATCTGTCGTTCGGGCGACGACATTTATTTCGGCTCGGAACTGAAAACCATCCTGATCCATCCCGACATTCCACGCCGCCTGGATCATCACGCTCTTCACTATTACCTGGCGCTCAATTATGTGCCGGGCCCATTCACACTGATCGAGGGCATAGAGAAATTGCGCCCGGGCTGCCTGCTGGAGTGGCGCGACGGCGTCGTGAAGCAAAAGCAATACTGGAAGCTGCCGCACGCGCAAAATGAAAAATGGACTTTGCCCGATGCGGAGTCCGCCCTCGACAAACTTCTAACACTTTCCGTTCGGGAGCATTTGCTTTCGGACGTGCCCGTCGGCATTTGGCTCAGCGGCGGTGTAGACTCGTCGGCGATCTTGCATTACGCCACGCAGGAAAGTTCTCAGCACGTTAAAACATTTTCTATCACGTTCGCGGGGCGGTCGTTTGACGAATCGCGCTATATCCACGAGCTCGTAAAGCAGTACCAGACCGATCATTACCAGCTGGACCTGAACCCCGCGCTCGATTTGCCGTCTGCGATAGAAGAACTTGCCTACTACTCTGACGAGCCATTCGCGGACGCCGGCGCAGTGCCCATCTGGTATTTATCCAAACTCAGTCGCCAGAACGCGATTGTCGCGCTCAGCGGCGAAGGTGCGGACGAGCTGTTCGGTGGCTATGTCACTTATCAAGCAGACCACCTTGTGGGCTACCTGCGGCTCTTGCCTGAGGCGGCGCGTCGTTCTCTACTTGGCGCGATGCGGCGCTGGCCGGTCTCCGACGAAAAAATCAGTTTCGAATACAAACTCAAACGCTTCCTCGAAGGATCATTGCTCTCGCCCGACGAGGCGCACGCCTACTGGAACGGCGCGTTTTCCAAACCGCAACAGGGCAGCTTATTGCTGCGAACCGGCCAGGCGCGAGTCGCAGACCTGTTTGATGATTTGCCGGCGGCAGACCGCCACGGCAGCCTGAATCGCTTCATGGCATTCGATCAAAGATACTATCTGACCGACGATCTGCTGCAAAAAGTGGATCGCATGAGCATGGCCCACTCCCTCGAAGTGCGCCCGCCGTACCTCGACCATCGCCTCATCGAATTTGCATCCACGCTGCCGGACCGCTTCAAGGTTAATGGGCGCACCCTCAAGGTCATACTGAAAAGCCTGATGAAATCGAAGTTGCCGGCAAGCGTGACTGGCCGCCCGAAAACCGGACTGGACATTCCCGCGCATGAATGGCTGCGAGGTCCACTGCGTTCTCTCCTCGAAGACACGCTCAACCCCGATGCCGTAAAGCACAGCGGTCTGTTTCGTCCGGGAGCGATCGACGCCCTAAAACACGATCATATGGAACGACGCGCCAACCTGGGCTACCACTTGTGGGGCCTGCTGATTTTATTTCTATGGATAAAACACTGGAACATTCAGACTTCAAGCGAACTGAGCCTGCCTCTGCGCACGCAGGAAAGGGTCTCGAGTCAAGCTCTCTCCTGATTCTTATCGCCGCGGCCGTCTTCTTCGGCTGCATCATTTCTCCTCCATCCTTGATGGACGATGTCGATGCGGTCCAGGCGCAGATTGCCCGGAATATGCTGACGAGCGGCGACTGGGTGATCGCGCGTCTCGATGGTGTCCCGTACCTCGAGAAATCGCCCCTGGTGTATTGGTTGATGGCAATTTCCTATCGCATCTTTGGTGTCCACGATTGGGCCGCGCGAATTCCCATTGCGCTGGCCGCCGTGCTGCTGGCGTGGCTCACCTACCGCTATGGCCGCTGGGCTTTTGCGGAGCGCGCAGGGTATTACGCGGGCATCGTAGTGGCCACCTGCGTCGGCCTTTTTTTGTTCACGCGCATTCTAATACCGGATGTCATGTTGACCCTGAGCACCTGCCTGGCGTTCTGGGCGTTTCAGCGGGCAATAGAACCGCAAGAGCTGCAATCCAGGCGGTGGGCCGCAGTGCTCGCGGCAAGCCTCGGTGTTGGCGTGATGTTGAAGGGTCTTATTGCCTTGATCGTGGTTGCTGGTGGAGCTTTTGCCTACCTCGCTATAACCAGGCAGCTATTTTCGCGTGACACCTGGCGGCGCTTGCACGTCGTCTCCGGAGCCATAATTTTCCTGTTGATCGCCGCTCCCTGGCACATCCTAGCAACATTGCGAATGCCGCCTTATCTGGTCTTCACGATGCGCAGCGCCCCCGGCGAGTATCACGGCTTCTTCTGGTTTTATTTCATGAACGAGCACGTCTTGCGTTTTCTGAATCTTCGTTACCCGCGCGATTACAACACGGTACCGCGACCGGCCTTCTGGCTATTGCACCTGGTCTGGCTGTTTCCCTGGAGCGTGTATTTCCCGGCAGTCGCGCGTCAGAACTTCAGGCCGCTTGACCGAGCCGGCAGGACTCGCCTCCTCGCTGTTTGTTGGGCCGGATTCCTGCTCGTCTTTTTCACTTTTTCTACGACGCAGGAATACTATTCCATGCCGATTTATCCGGCTTTAGCCCTGTTGCTCGGCAGTGCCATGGCCACGGAAAATTCCTGGACGCGCTGGGGAACGCGAGTGCTCGGCTCGATCAGCGCGCTTTGTGCGATTGCTATCGGCGTTTTGCTTTACCTGGTGCGCAACACCCCTGCCCCAGGCGATATTTCGAACGCACTGCAGCAACATCCCGGAACGTACACGCTCTCGATGAGCCACATGGGCGACCTCACGGTCCAATCGTTCGCCTATCTGCGCGCGCCGCTGGCGATGGCGGGAATTGCGTTTCTGGTGGGCGCGCTGGCTTGTTGGTTGCTGCGTGGCCGCCAGGCCTATCTGGCCATGGCGCTCATGATGGTGCTTTTCATTCATGCCAGCCGCGCTGCGATGGTCGTCTTTGATCCCTATCTCGCCTCCCGTCCGCTGGCCAAGGCGCTGCTGAAAGCGCCTGCGGGAGGGTTGATTATGAACGGTCCATACTATGAATTTTCTTCGGTGATTTTCTATACCGACCGTAACGCCCTTCTCTGGAACGGGCGCATCAACAACCTGCAATACGGCTCGTATTCGCCGGGAAGTCCGCCGGTCTTCCTGGACGATCGACAATTTCAAGCCCTATGGAATTCCAGCAACCGCTATTTCGTGCTCTCCGACGAAACCAGAAGGAAGCACCTGCAGCAGGCTGCCGCAAGCGATCACCTGTTCCTTGTAGCGGAAAGCGGCACGAAGTTCCTGTATTCGAACCAGCCCGTGAATTAATCGTTGGCCGAGCTTTGCAACGGCTGTCTTTCTTGCCGGACGACCGGCGGAAGATCGTGAAACTGCTCGGCCTCGGTTGAACCCGCGAGCGCCGTCGTGGATGCGGTGCCGCCGGTAATGGCGTTCTGTACTTCATCGAAATATCCGGTTCCCACGAAGCGCTGGTGTTTCACCGCTGCATAGTTTCCATCTCGCTCGCTCGCAAATTCGGCTTCCTGCAACCGCGCATACGCGGTCATACCGTGCCGCTTGTAGTCGCTTGCCAGCTCAAACATGGTGTGGTTCAAAGCGTGAAAACCGGCCAGGGTAATAAATTGGAACTTGTAACCCATGGTTCCGAGTTCACGCTGGAATCGCGCGATATCGCCCTCATTCAAATGCTTCCGCCAGTTAAAAGAAGGAGAACAATTGTAGGCCAACATCTTCCCCGGAAATTCTGCGTGGATCGCTTCCGCAAAAATGCGCGCTTCTTGCAGGTTCGGTTTCGAAGTTTCGCACCAGATTAAATCCGCGTACGGGGCATAGGAGAGCCCGCGCGCGATGGCGGCCTCGAGGCCGCCTTGCACCTCATAAAATCCTTCCGGTGTGCGCTTTCCCGTCAAAAACCTGCGGTCGCGTGGATCAATGTCGGTAGTCAGCAGGTTGGCGCTGTCTGCGTCGGTGCGCGCCAGGATCAGCGTGGGTACATCCAGCACGTCGGCTGCCAGACGCGCGGCCACCAGCTTGTGGATCGCTTCCGTGGTCGAAACCAGTACCTTTCCTCCCAAATGACCGCACTTCTTCGCCGAAGAAAGCTGATCTTCGAAATGCACGCAAGCCGCGCCGGCTTCAATCATCGCCTTCATCAGTTCAAAAGCGTTGAGATTTCCACCGAACCCGGCCTCCGCATCCGCCACCATCGGCGCAAACCAGTACGTGCCGTTCTTCCCCTCGGCATGGTGAATCTGATCGGCGCGCAGCAATGCCTGATTCATGCTGCGCACCAGGTTCGGGACGCTGTCGGCCGGATACAAGCTTTGATCCGGATACATCTGGCCGGAAAGATTGGCGTCCGCCGCAACCTGCCAACCACTGACGTAAATCGCTTGCAGGCCCGCGGTGACTTGCTGGACCGCTTGGTTACCGCTCATGGCCCCAAGCGCAGCCACATACGGCTCCGCCTGCAGCAACTGCCAGAGGCGTTCCGCGCCCAGTTGCGCGAGGGTGTGCTTGATGTGCACGGTGCCGCGCAGCCTTTCGACGTCTTCGGCTCGGTACGCCCGTTTGATGCCGTTCCAACGGGGATCGCACTGCCAGCGGTGCGCCAAATTCTCTGCCACGGGGTATTTCGTCGTGTCCATGCGTGCCTCTCCTTGTTCGATAGGACCGGTGAGCGACCGGCACCATGCCGTCTTGGGTTCACAGGAGTGCGATTGTGAAGAAATGACAGTGGTCAGTCAAACGGATTGTCGTTATCATAGCGATAGATAATTATTATCAGCAGCCGGTCGAAGGCGGCCCGCGCGGGAGGTGCGCCACTCATGGAAATAGTGCAACTCGAAACATTTCTCGCCGTTGCTAGCTTTGGAGGTTTTCACCGCGCCGCCGCGGCCTTGCGCGTCAGCCAACCCGCCATCAGCGCCAGGATTCACTCCCTGGAAGATTCGCTCGGTACGCGCCTGTTCGAGCGCGGCCCCCGCGGCTTCGCGCTTTCGCCTGCGGGGAAAACGCTGCGTTCCCACGCGGAGCAATTGCTCCGTCAAGTGGCTCTGGCTCGCCAGGCGGTACACGAATTAAGGCCCGTCTCCACCGGCGCGCTGCCGATCGCCGCTTCTCTTTCCATCTGCACGTATCTATTGCCGAAAGTATTGACGAAATACCAAACCGAACATCCGGACGTGGTCGTGAGCGTGCGCAGCGGCAACTCCGCTCAGGTCCTTAAAATGGTGCTCGATGGCGAAGTGGATTTCGGTCTTGCCCGTTCTTTAAATCATCCGGAGGTGGAAACGATCAGCCTTCGCGATGATCCCTTGATGCTCGTCGGCCACCCGCGGCATCCCTCCATTGCCAAACGGAGCGTAAGCCTCCAGGAACTGGAGTCGCTGCCCCTGATTGCCTACGATCGCGGCTCCAGTGATTGGACGCTCATGAACGGGCTGTTTCGCCGGCAAGGGTTCTTGCCGAACATCGTCCTGGAAGTCGAAACCATTGAGGCTTGTCTGCGCATGGTCCTGCAAAAACTGGGGTTGGCTTTCCTTCCACAAATCGCCGTCCATGAAGAAATACGCCGTAAGAAATTAGTGGCCCTGCAACTATCCGACGCCGAGTCGTTGCGCCGCAGCCTGGACGTAATCGTGCCTCGGCGCCGGCCGCTTTCGCGAAGCGCGCAGGGCCTGCTGGCGAAGCTGCGCGAAGCAACCACCGGCGCGATCCCCAAGCAAAAGCCGCGGGGCAGGCGGTAAGCGCATTTTCCCTGGCCATTGTGGGCCATTGTGGTAGCTTGAACGAAAGCCCCTCGGAACCAATGGGCCGCTCGACGAGAAAAGAAAATGACACAGAAAAATCCAACCGTCCTGATCACCGGCGGCACGGACGGGCTCGGCAAGGCCGCCGCGCTGTTTCTCTCCCGCCGCGGATATCTGGTATTTGCCGCGGGCCGCTCTCGGTCCAAGCGCGAGGAACTGGACCGCTTGGCGCACGAACAGGCGCTTGCGATGCACACGCTCGAGATGGACGTCACCGATAATGCTTCCGTGCAAACTGCTGTCGAACTGGTGCTGGAAAAGGGCATGGGCATCGATTTCCTGATCAACAACGCAGGCGTGGGCTACATGGCCACGGTAGAGGATCTCCGACTGGAGGATTTTCGAAAGCAGTTCGAGGTAAATCTATTCGGCGTCATTCGGGTGACGCAAGCGGTCCTGCCGCACATGCGCCAGCGCCGGCATGGCCGCATTCTGATGATGAGCAGCGTCGCCGGGCTGGTCTCGCCCCCGACGTACGGCGCCTATAGCAGCAGCAAGCACGCTCTAGAAGGTCTTACCGACGCGCTTCGCCTGGAAATGTATTCCTTTGGCGTGGATGTAATTTTGATCGAGCCCGGCTATATCATCACGAATTTCCAGCAGACGGCCCAGGAACTCGCGCAACCTTATTTTGCCGGCGCGCGCGACAGTCCCTACGCGAGGATTTATGCGGGGGCTTTGCAGGGCTCCCAGCAAGGCCGCGAACGCTCGAAGACTACCCCCGAGGATTGCGCTAAGGTCATAGGGAAGGCCATGGAATCGCCAAATCCCAGGGCGCGCTATCTGGTCACCCCGATGGCGAAGTGGATCTCGTTCGGCAAACGGATCCTCCCAGACACGCTGCTGGATTCTCTGATGCGCAAGAGGTTCGGAATTACGCGCGAGAGTTAGCGGCGGCAAGTTCAAAATCAACGGATCGTATTTTTGCGCCGGATATCGCGGTGACAGGGCATCGCTCATCTCCATTTCCCTACGCAGCAATCGCCCATGGGCAGGCCGGTATTTGACCCTTGGCGGCGGTCCGTTTAGGCTGAAGTCAGCCAGGAGAAACGAATGAATCGACTGCTTTTTTGCGCCTTGCTCGCTTGCGGAATGGCGGCGTCCGCCCAGGTGAGCACGCGCGCGCAAGATCGTCAACAGACGGATCAGGAAGCGCGCGCCATCTTCAAGCAGTTGATCGAGATCAACACCACCGAATCGTCCGGGAATGTCAGCAAAGCGGCCGAGGCGATGGCTACACGATTGCGCGAAGCCGGCTTTCCCGACCGCGACGTGATCGTTGCCGGTCCAGAGGAACGAAAAAAGAACCTCGTTGTTCGCTTTCGCGGCACGGGCCAGCGCCCGCCCATCCTCTTTATTGGACATCTGGACGTGGTCGAAGCACGCCGGGAAGACTGGAGCATGGATCCATTTCAATTCATTGAGCGGGACGGAAATTTCTACGGCCGCGGCACGCGCGACATGAAAGCTGGCGACGCCATTCTGGTGATGAGTTTTCTTCGCCTCAAGCGCGAAGGCTACCGGCCCGATCGAGACTTGATCATAGCGCTGACCGCCGATGAAGAAGCCGGTGATTCCAATGGCGTTGATTGGCTTTTGAAAGAACATAAAGACTGGATTGACGCGGAGTATTGCATCAATCTCGATGGTGGTGAATTTGAGCGCTTGAAAGGGGAACGCGTCCTGGCCGGATTGCAGGCCAGCGAAAAGGTTTATGCCGACTATCAATTTGAAACCACAAACCCGGGTGGCCATAGTTCGGTGCCAGGCCCGGACAACGCCATCTATGAGCTGGCGGCGGCTCTCGAGAGGCTTCAGAATTTCTCGTTTGCCATAAAAATTAACGAAATTACGCGCGGATATTTCTCCCAGTCCGCGGGGTTCACCGCGGGTCCACTGGCTGCCGATCTACGCGGAGCCGCGCAAGAGCCGCCGAATCCCACCGCCATCCAGCATTTGTCCGCCATCCCTTATTACAATGCGCTGCTGCGTACCACTTGTGTTGCCACCATGCTGTCCGGCGGCCATGCGCCCAATGCGCTCCCCCAATCGGCACGCGCCACCGTGAATTGCAGGATCTTCCCCGGAGAAGACCCGGAGGAAATAGCTAAGACCTTGCAACGAATCGTGGCCGATGCCCATGTCCAAGTCACCCCGATCCCGGAAAAGACCGCGGATGGAAAATTAATTCCGCTCCTAGCCGTCCCGCCATCCGCATTGTTGCCGGAATTGACGAACGCGCTCGAACGCACTCTTTCTACGATGTGGTCCGGGATGCAGGTTGTGCCGACCATGTCCACCGGCGCCACGGATGGAAAGTACCTGCGCATTGCCGGCATTCCCACCTTCGGCATTGCCTGCATGTTTTTCGACATGGAAGATGATCGATCTCATGGCAAGGACGAACGCGTGGGCGTGCAGGATTTTTACGATGGCGTGGAGTTTGGCTACCGCTTCATGAAGTCGTTATCGTCGAATTAACAAAACGCCCCCCCCAAAAAAACATACAGGCCTCCGGAATCTCCGAAGGCCTGCGAATCGAGAAAATATTTCGTTGTTCAGGGTTTCGTCGGATCGGGCGGCTCGCCGGGCTTAACGTCTTGCGGCGCGGCGGTGCTGGCGGCAACTGGTTTCGCAGCTTCCGCACCATAGCGCGTCAGGTAAGGCATGAACGGTGTGACTTCGAATGGCATCTTCTCACGTTCCGCCACCGTGCCTATGGGCTTGCTCTTGATCAATTCCAGCTTATCGTTCCAGGGATCGATCTTCACGCGGCCTCCCAGCGGCAGCGCGGCAATCTTTTGAGAATTCTGTTTCGGGTCAACCGGCACGGTGGACTTCAAGTCCGCGATCTGAGGAACGCGATTGCCCAAGTGACCGCTGATGAGGTTGGGAATTTCCTTCTGACGGCTATCGAGCGCCTGCAGGAACAGTCCGGCATTGCCCAGTTGGTTCTTATAGGGCGAATTGTTCAGAATCTGAATGGCCTTGGCGTTGGCGGCGGCTTCCTCCTCCGGAGTGCGCGCAAACCCAAAGTGGCGGAACGTGTCCTTATCGTCGACCAGCAACTGATCGAAAAATGCGTACTGCGAATCAAGCCGGTGGCCGAGGACGACGTGGCTCAATTCATGCGCCAGGATCGTGGCCAGGCTGGCTTCATCGGGCAGCACATCGATCAAGCCGCGGCTCAGGACAATGGTGTGCCCCAGCGTGAACGATTCGAGCGTCGAGACCATTAGCACGCGGCAGCGAACCTCGGGATCGAGATCGATGTTGTTGGTCACTTCCAGGTTGTTGACAACCGTCTCCAGAACTTTGTCCACTTCACCCTTGGGCGCCATCAGCCCGATGCGTTCCAGGCGATCGCTGATGTTATCTTCGGCCTGCCGGTCCCAGGAGCGCTGTGCCTGAATCGGAGAGAGGTCGTTCGCCGCCTTGCTGTCGTCGTTGACGGGAGTTTCCACCAGGATCTTGCTTAGTTCTTCTTCCTTCGAGGCATTGCTGAGGTTATAGCCCCACAGCCGGGTCTGCGCTTTGAATTCCAGTTTCTTGTTGATCGCGTAGTGCAAATCCTTTTCTTCGCTGTAGACAAAGCTCGGTAGCCAAAGACCAGGCTGCACGTTGGTGCGCCAGCTATCAAAGTGAAAATACCAGCTGGCGTGGCCGTTGCCGCTATACGCGCCGTTGAACCGCACGATGTGGAAATCCTGATCTTCCACCCAGATGCGGCCCAGGAACAGGCCGCCGGATTTCTTTGTGGCGGGAGTCACGTCGAACACCAGGCAGCGCACTTCGCCCAGGAATTCGCGTCGCACATAGTCAAACTTGTAGTGCTGCTTATCGAAGCGGGTGTTGTCGATGAAAATCATCTGCAGGAAGCCTTCCGGCAGATACTGCATGGCAAAGAAGTTCATGGAGCCCATGAATTTCTTCGCCTTGCTGCCCGTGTCGCTGAGCGGGACAAGGTTGACGCCCTTCTGGAAGTCCGCGCGCCCGAGAAAATATTTATCCCCGGCTGGTACATCTCCCAGATCTTTGTCAGGTTTTAGATTCTGAATGTACGTCTCGACGATCGGCGAGTAATTTCGGATTTGGCCGTAGAGACGCTGTTCGTTGCTGATTACCCGGTCCACTGCCTGATCCATCGTCCGTGGCTGGTCGGGTGCCGGCGCCGCCGGGGTATTTGCAACTGCTGGAATGCTCGCGCAAGCTCCAAGCAGCAGCACCAGGATATTCTTCGACAACGTTCGCATGATCATTCTCCCTCAGTAAGCCAGCCGGAATTGAATTCGTACACGGGCCGGGAAATCCACCGGTTCGCCCTGAAGCTTCGCCGGCTTGAACTTGATTTGTTGTGCGGCGCGTACTGCCGAATCGTCAAGACCGTGTCCAAGGCCGCTGACGACCTTGTTGATTTGAATCGTGCCGTTCGCTTTGAATATCAGGTCGATGACTACGTCTCCTTCGACCTTCAAGCTTCTACCCTCGGCCGTATATTCGGGCTGGGGTTTGTCCAAAATCTCCGGAGACGTATCGGCGGGTCCGGAAGGCCCGGCTTTCTTCTTCGGCGCCTCTGTCGAAGTATCAACGGCCCCGAATCCGCTGGCAACGATTGTACCCTTCTTTCCGCTGCCGCTCGGAGGAGTTGCCGTGCCGTTGCCGAATCCTGTACTTGCCACCGTTCCACGAATACCGTTCTTGCCGCCGGTTCCGTTGCCATACCCCTCGCCGCCAGGCAATGCCGGTGAACCCTGCCGGTTCACGTTCGTCGGACGATTGGGATCTCCCTTGCCAGGCAGCCCGTTGGGATCGCCGAATCCGCCCGTCTGCACCTTTTCCACAGGTGCATTCACCGTGGCCGGAGCTGCACTACCACTCAGGTTGCCCACTTTGACGTCGTCTTTCGGACGTTTTGGGCCACTTTCCTTGGTGTCAATCTTGGTGTCTTCGAAAACTGGTTTAATGTCGAGAGGTTTCACCTCGACCTTTTCAACTTTGGGCTGAACTTTCGGCGTAACCAGACTGGTGAAAATATGTGGTTGTTGCGGATTCAATTTGGGTGGTTCGACCGCAACCGGCGGCTTCACTTCCACCTTGGGTTGCGCAACCTTTACCTTGGGCGGCGGCGGTGGTGGCGGAGCCACAGGAATCTCCGTCATCGGCGCGGCCAGGGGAGTGGTGGTGTAGAAGTGCAGCGCGGTTTTCATTCCCTCCGGGTACAGCAAGGGAACAAGAATAAAAAACCCCAAAACAGAGATCTGAAGTATGGCGCTCGCGCCTACGCGGCCCCAGTTTGCTTTCTGTTCTGGCAACAAGGCTAGACGAGCGGGGATGGGTTTGCTCCCGATCTGTGCCTTCCAGGCATCTGTATTAGGCGTCCGGCCGCGATTGGCGTTGAAGCCGACGCCCAGTGCTGTCTTACGTGGTGGATCAGCGATCATTGTGGTCATTCCGCTTGCCGCCTCATGCGAAGTTTCTCCCGCAAACCTGGTTCCGCGGAATCAGATTGCTCCCTGGTCGGTAGGATTTTTCGGTGCCAGTACGAGCGTACTGATCGCCGTTAAGCCGCCGAATAGGACTTTCGTACTAAAGACGCGTATTCGCTAATGACGACGCGAATGCACACTTCGGAACGAAAGGTTTACCGGGATAAACCCGCCGAGGCGAATTTCGTTGCGGGGCGGGAATCGCAACGCTGTCTAGGATACCGCATCTTCTGCGGGAGTGACCTGCAGATTTGTGCACCGGCTTCCTCCAGGGGGGTACGTGCTTTGATGCCGCACCCCACAAAGACGTTGGTTGCGTTCTGGTGCCCGCAAGATATAGAAATAAGGGAGTTAAGGTATTGCAAGGCGATTTCATGCCACACGATCGCGGTTCCCGGCCGCCGCCTGGTGCACTGATTCTGTTGCGAGAGCTGCAGCCGCGCCTGGACGCTTGGTACGCTGCCTCTCCCGCTTCTCTGTGGCAACTTACAAGGTCTCAGTTCGAAGCAGCCCTCGAGCGGAGCGTCCTGAAGCGCTTTGCCGCGGTGCCAGCTACCCGCGAGAATTTGCAGGAATACCTCGAAACCCTGCACATCGACGACTTGGTGCTGGCCGCTGCTTGCCGGGAAGGTTCTGAATCCGCTTGGGAGCATTGCGTCCGGAACTATCGGGGTTACCTGCGAGCGGCCGCAGGCGCCATCACCAAGGGCGGCCGATCGGGCACAGATCCCCAGGAACTAGCGGACTCGCTTTTCGCGGAGCTATACGGCCTGGCCGATGGTAAGCGCGGCGAGGCTTCTCTGTTTCGCTATTTTCACGGACGAAGCTCGCTGAAAACCTGGTTGCGTACCATTCTGGCGCAGCGCCACATCGACTGCATTCGGCAAAGCCGTCGCTCGGAATCGTTCGAGCAACCCGATGGAGAAGAGGAAAAACTGCTGCCGCCGCAAATGGTTGCCACGCCTTCGCTCGATCCACATCGCCGTCGCTATCTGCAGTGTTTTCTCGTTGCACTGAACGATTGCCTGAATTCGCTAAACGCCACAGATCGCAAGCGCCTGGAGCTTTATTATGCCCGCGACAAAACCCTCGCCGAAATTGGCTGCTTGCTCGGCGAACACGAATCGAGCGCTTCCCGGCATCTCGAACACCTTCGCCGCGAACTCCGCTCGCAGGTCAGAGAGTGCTTGCGAAGTGGGCGACCGAATGGCGATCCCTCACAAATTTTCGCGGCCTTGAGCGAAGCGGAAATCGCGCTCTGTTTCGAATATGCAGCCGAGGATGCTCCGATCGACTTCCGGCAGATGTTCCCGGACAAGACGACCGGCGGCAGTCAGACCGGGCGAAAGGAATCGCCGTGAGCAAGTGCAAGAAGCGGTCCAAGAAGCGTTCTAAGAAAGGAGAGCGCTATGCCGATTGACGATCGCGATGAACAATTCGCGCGCGCGCTGGCGCGCCACTTGCGCAAGGCCTCGCCTGAGTCCGTTTGTCCCGATGCGGAGATTCTCGCCGCCTACCAGGAGCGCACACTTTCTCTCGAGGAAATGGCGCATTGGAAAGAGCACATAGCGGTGTGCTCGCGCTGCCAGGAGAGTGTGGCGCTGGTCGAACAAACGGAAAGTTTGCCCGCGGAACAATGGCAGCCCGAAGACGTGTTGCACTCTCTGGGGATGAACTTGCGCCACACGGACCTCTCCGCCGAGGAAGGAAGTTCGCCGCTTCGCCTGTCCCCCGCATCGGTTCGGGCGGCGCAGGCGGTTCGGTCGCCATCCGCCGTCAGAGCCAGACCGCAGCCTCGCTGGCGCTTGCTCTTGCCGATTGGAGCGATTGCCACCGCTGCTATCGTGTGGGTCGGCGTACGGGAAGTTCGGACGCAGCAGCTCCAACAGCTTGACACCACGGAGATAACCGAAAATCGGACGGCGCCTATGGCACCGTCTTCCTCCGAAGCCGAATTACAGAACGAACTGAAAAAAAAGCAGTCGCCTGCGCAAAGTTTGAACAAGGAATACCAGGAGCAAAAGCCACGCAACGCCGGTGTGCCGGTTTTGGTTTCCCCTACAGGTGCCATTGCCGGCGGGACCGTGCAGCCGGACGCGAACAACTCTTCACTCGACCGCCGTGACGCCATTGCGGCGAATTCACTTGAGGGAGCAAGGAAGAAAACTGATTCGCCGAATTTGCCGCGAACCTCCGCGGCGGGCGAATCTGTTCCATCGTCGTTTTCAAGCACACCGCAACCCGCGCCCGCAGCAGTAGCCCCGAACGCTGCGGCGCAGCGCAAGGACGAATACCTGAAAACTCCGAGACCGGCCGCCAGCGAAAACGTCGAGGTGCGATCGCCAGCACAGCCGTCGGCAATCAGCGGGAATGCTTCAGAAATCGCGCCAAGTGAACGGGAGAAAATGATCGATCTCGCCAGGGTGGCTGTGACCAACCGTCTTTACATCGTCGCACCGGGCGAAAAGCACGCGTGGCGCGTTGGCGACGGCGGTAGCATCGAACGCACCAGCGATCGCGGCAAAACCTGGAAACCACAGAGGAGCGGCGTAACCGCGGAACTGACGGCAGGCTCGGCCACGTCCGATAAAGTCTGCTGGGTCGTCGGCAGAGGCGGAACTTTGCTCCTGACGACTGACGGCGGCAAACACTGGAAGTCACTTTCTTCCCCTAGCAGCGAAGATTTGGGTGGCGTGCACGCCACGGATGCAGCGCACGCCACAATCTGGGATCTTTCCAATCGCAAGAGTTTTGCAACCAGTGACGGCGGCGAGACCTGGACACCTGCCGCAAACGAGTAGCGGTCACTGCAAGATATTCTCCTGATGCCGTTCTAACGAAGAAGCGGAACTCAGGTTAAGGAGCTTTCATGCAAACTTCGACGAACAATCTAAGTAGGGCGGCCCGTTGGGCAATAGCCGGCGTCACGATCGCCTTGGCTGCGGCGGCGGCCCGGGTACCGTCTTACCACGCCGATGGGAAAGCGGCAGAGCAAGAGAAAAACGCGCCGGCGGCAAGTGCGGCGGATCAGTCCACATCGCTCAGCGACCAGAGCGATCTGGCGGTCACCGTATACAACTCAAATATTGCGTTGATTCGCGATGTCCGCCAATTGCAGTTGCCCGGCGGCAGCTTTCGCCTGAAATTCATGGACATTGCCGCGACCGTCAATCCGGCTACGGTTCATTTCCGTTCGCTCACGGAACCTGAAAAAGTGGACGTCCTCGAGCAGAATTATGAATACGATCTGCTCGAACCCAGCAAGCTCCTGAACAAATACGTCGGCAAGGAAGTGACCCTGGTGCGCACCTACTTGGATAACGGCACAACCAAGCACGAAGAAATTAAAGCCACGTTACTCGCCAACAATAACGGCCCCGTCTGGAAAATCGGCAACGACATTGTCACCGGCGTTTATGGCGAGACCTACCGCTTTCCGGAAGTTCCAGCGAATCTGTATGACCGGCCTACACTGCTGATGTCCCTGGAAAATTCCGGTTCCCGTAAACAGACCATTGAAACTTCCTATCTGGCCAACAATCTTTCCTGGAACTCCGATTACGTCCTGACGGTTGAGCGCGACGACAAGGCTGCCGACCTCGATGGCTGGGTCACGCTCATCAACAATTCCGGCACCCCGTTTCACAATGCCAAGCTTCAGCTGGTTGCCGGTGACCTGAACCGGATCCCGCAAGGAGCAATCGTTGGCGGAGTTGTCGCCCGGGAGGCCACGATGGCCAAAGCGGCGCCCCAGTTCCAGCAGGAAAGTTTCAGCGAATATCATCTCTACTCGCTCGGCCGTCGCACCTCCGTCGAAGATAAAGAAACCAAGCAGATCAGCCTGCTCGAGGGTAGCGGCATCCCGGTCGAAAAACTGTTCGTTGTGAATGGACAGAATTTCTACTACCGAAACGCGCAAGGCCCCGGGGCTGCGCTCAAAGATCCCGTCATGGTCTTCTATAAATTCAAGAACGAGCAAAAAGGCGGCCTCGGTATTCCGCTGCCTGCCGGAAACATTCGCGTGTATCAAAAGGACTCCAAGGGCGGATTACTGTTTATCGGTGAAGACCACATCGATCACACGCCCAAAGACGAGCTGGTCACCGTGAAAATCGGAAACGCCTTTGACGTGATCGCGGAACGCAAGCAGACCGACTTCAAGAAAATCGCCGACCGCGTCTACGAGACGGAATTCGCGATCACATTGCGAAACCATAAGGACATGCCCGTCACCGTACAGGTGAACGAACCCATCGGCGGCGATTGGGAAATGCTTTCTTCAACTTACGAAGCGACAAAAACGGCGGCGTTTGCCGCGCAGTTCAATGTTCCGGTCAAGCCCGGCGGCGAATCTGTGCTGAAATATCGCGTTCGCGTTCACTGGTAAGGACAGCTGGGTGGAGGGCTTGAGCGTTAATTCCACCGACGCTGTCCCGCAGAGCGTTTCACGCAACGCGCGCCACAAAAATCATTTCCGGCGAGGCATCTGCTAGTGGCGAACCGTCAAAATCCCCGTAAACGGCGGCAAGCCGGAAACCGCACCGTGCCAGGAGGTGTTCCACTTCGTAGCGAAAAAAGTAACGCAAGCTCCAGGCCATCACCAATCGTTCCTGCTTTCCCCCGGGGTAGGTCACCTGAAATATCATCTCTACGTCATTTTGTTGCAGAGCGCGGTGGAAGGCGGCGACACGCTCGGAAAGCGCCACGTGGCGGCCGCCCGGCAGATCGTACTCCGTCAGCAGCGCCTCTGTCTCGAACATCGAGTCGTGCATCCGCTGTGGGTCAGTCTGAAAAAAATCCAGGATCAGATGGCCACCGGGAGACAGATGCCTGCGCACGCAATTCAGGCAGTCCATTTGCTGCTCCGTTTCGAGCAAGTGCTGGAAAGGCCGGAAGGGAATCACCACGGTGCGGAATTGCTCGCCGAGTTCAAAGCGGGTCATATCGCCTTGCACAAGGTGAAGGCGTTCCCGCGCCTCTCGTCGCAAATGGGCGCGCTTCTCGGCGGCGTGTTCCAGCATTTTTCCGGAAATGTCCAGCCCCACGATGCGATAACCAGCTGCGGCGATGGCCACTGTGATGCGCCCGGTTCCGCACCCCAATTCCAGGACGGGATCGCCGTATTTCCTCGCGGCTTTGGCATAGAACGCCACATCGTGCGTTCGTTGCGTCACCATCGGTGCGCTGTCGTAATAGTCGGCTATGAAACAGTCATATAGCGCTTGCTCTCCGCTCATTCACCCACCATGGCTTCGGCCTCAATTTCCACCAGCATCTCCGGTGAAATCAGCCTGCTGATCTCGAGCAGCGAAGTCGCCGGGAGAATGTCTCTGAAGAATTCGCCGTGGGCGCGGCCAACCTTCTCCCATTCAGCAATATCGAGCACGTAGATGCGCGTGCGTATAACGTCCTTGCGGCTGGCCCCTGCGCGTACCAGCGCGGATTCGATATTCCGGAGCGTCTGCACGGTCTGTGCATAGGCATCCCCGACGCCAATGATTTCGCCATTAGCACCGGTCGCCGTGGTGCCGGACACGGTAATGTAGTTGCCGATGCGGACCGCCCGCGAGTAGCCCACAAGCGGTTCCCAACGCGTTCCACTGGAGATGTTCAGCCGTGCCATGTACGCTCCCTTTTGACTGGCCGTTTCCGTGCACTTCTAGGCCGCATGCTAGACTTGAATGCAGTATCGCATAGGGCGAAACACCTGTCCGGCCCTGTAAAGAGACGACCAGATGCGTTGTGAAAATATTCTTGAAGCGGTAGGACGGACCCCGCTCATCCGGCTGCACCGCATCGTTAAAGACCTGAAGCCGCAAATCTGGGTGAAGGCGGAGATGTTGAATCCGGGCGGATCCGTGAAGGACCGCATCGGCCTCACCATGATTGACGATGCCGAAAAGAAAGGCCTGCTGAAACCGGGCGGCACCATCATTGAAGGCACCAGCGGAAACACCGGCATGGGCCTGGCCCTGGTTGCCACAGTGCGCGGCTACAAGTGCGTGTTCACCACCACCGATAAACAATCCAAGGAGAAAGTGGATTTGCTGAAGGCCCTCGGCGCAGAAGTGATCGTTTGCCCTACCGCCGTTGAGCCGGAAGATCCGCGCAGCTATTACAGCGTGGCCAGAAAATTGGCGCGAGAGATTCCCAATTCCTATTATCCGAATCAGTACGACAACCCCACGAATCCGGAAGCCCACTACGCGACCACCGGCCCGGAAATCTGGGAAGACTCCGAAGGCAAAGTCACGCACTTTGTTTGCGGCATGGGTACCGGCGGCACCATCAGCGGCGTCGGCAAATATCTGAAGGAAAAAAATCCCAAGGTCGAGATCATCGGCGTCGATCCGGAAGGTTCGCTGTACTACGATTTTCATAAGACCGGAAAAATCACCAAGGCCCGCACCTATGTGGTGGAAGGCATCGGCGAAGATTTTTTCCCGACCACCATGCACATGAACATTCTGGACGACGTCATTCAGGTGAATGACGAGGAATGCTTTGTGGCTGCTCGCCGTCTGGCAAAGCTCGAAGGAATTTTCACAGGCGGTTCGGGTGGCGGATGCTTGTCAGGCACGCTGCAGCTTGCCGGCAGGTTGGGGCCAGACGCATTCATTGTCGCGCTGATGCCCGACACCGGCATGCGCTATTTGAGCAAGGTTTACAACGATGAATGGATGCGTGAGCGCGGCTATGTGGAGTCGAGCGTGCCGATCACCGCGGCCGACGTCGTCAACGCGAAAAAAGGGTCGGGCAAGGTTCGCGAACTGGTTATCGCGCGGCCTTACCAGACAGTGTTTCACGCCCTGAAAACCATGCAGGAGCAGGACATTTCGCAAATTCCCGTCTTTGAAGAGAATCTGCCGATCGGCACAGTTTATGAGGACCAGATCCTGACGCTCGCTCTGCAAGGCAAGGACCTGCGCAAGCTGGTCGTGCGCGAAATGATGTCCAAGCCGCTGCCCAGGGTGCCTAGGAACGCGCCGGTCGAGCGTATTACCTATATTCTGAGCCACGAAAATCCTGCGGTCTTCGTCGAGATGAGCGAAGCCCGCTTTGAGATCCTCACCAAATACGATTTGATGAGCACGGTAGCCGGCCTCATGGAACAAAAACGCTAGCCAGCTTGCGCCGCGCCAATTCTGAAAAACGGGAAGGACCATTGAAAATCGAAGATTTCAACGATCGGCTGAAGAACTACATTCTCGTCGCGGATGGCGCCATGGGCTCGATGTTGCACGAAGCCGTTGGCACCGTTCGTTGCTTTGATGAGCTGAATGCCACCGAACCCGAAGCTGTTTTCCGCGTGCACCAGGCGTACATCGACGCCGGCGCTCAGATCATCGAGACAAATACGTTCGGCGCCAACCGCTTCAAGCTGGCTCCCCTGGGTCTCGCCGATGACGTCCAGCGCTTGAATAGCCGCGGCGTGAAGATTGCCCGCGAGGCCCGAGAATCCGCGGCGCGCGAAGTACTGATCGCAGGTTCGATCGGCCCTCTTGGCATTGGTGTGCAGGCGCGCCATCCGGAGCCGGACCAGATCCTTGCTGTGTTTCACGAGCAGGCGCTGGCGTTGGAGGAACGCGGCGTGGATCTGTTTGTCCTCGAAACGTTTTCTTACATTGAAGAATTGCTCCTGGCCATCGACGCCATCCGCTCCTTTTCGTCTCTGCCGATCGTTGCTCAGTTGACCTTCTCGGAAGAAGGCACGATTTATGGCGATCTTTCGCCGTTGCTTGCCGCGTCGATGTTGCGTGAAAAAAATATCCAGGCGGTCGGCGCGAATTGCACCCTGGGTCCGCAGTCTCTTCTGCCGATCCTTCTCGAGCTGGTCAACACCACGAATGGCAACGTCAGCGGCATGCCCAATGCTGGTTTCCCGAAGCGCGAAGGCGATCGCATTGTCTATCCCAAGTCTTCGCCTGCGTATTTCGCGGAATTTGCTCGTGAAGCCGCGGGAATCGGCGTGCGCATACTCGGTGGATGCTGCGGCACGACGCCGGCGCACGTTCGCGCGATCGCAGAGGCGGTAAAGTCCCTGCGGCCTGCGCAATCCCATGCGAAAGCTGCGGTGATCGCCACTGCGCAACCCGCGCCGGCCGTTCCAGAACGAGAGCCGGAGAGCAAGCTCTGGAGAAAATTGCAGAAAAAGGAATTTGTCGTCTCTGTCGAGATCGATCCGCCCAAAGGGATTTCGCTCGAGCGCATCTACGAGCAAGTCGACAAGGTGATGGCCTCGCAAAAGGTGGACGCGATCGACATCAACAGCGGCGCCATGGCGCGCGTGGGCATGGACGCGCTGATTGTCGCCGGGGCTCTGGAGGCGCGCGGCATAGAAACGGTGCCGCACCTGACCACACGCGATCAGAACATTATCGGTTTGCAGGCCATGCTCCTTGGTGCGTGGACGGTTGGCGGTGTGCGCAACGTCCTCGGCATCACTGGCGATCCGCCCTCGGTCGGCGATTATCCGGAAGCCAGCGGCGTCTACGAAGTGGATTCCGTTGGGCTTACCAAGATCCTGCATCGGTTGAATCAAGGTACGGACTGGGCCGGCAAGACCCTTGGTGGGCAGACAAACTTCACCATCGGCGTGGCCCTGAATCCCATGGCCGACGATCTGGACGATGAGATCGCCCGTTTTCATGCCAAGGTGGAAGCCGGCGCGCACTTTGCCATGACGCAACCCTTATTCGATCCGGAGCACTGGCACGCCTTCCTGAAAAAGCTGGGCGGCCCGCCTGCCATTCCCGTTCTGATTGGCGTGTGGCCACTCAACAGCTACAAACAGGCACTGCGGCTGAACAACGAAGTCCCGGGTATCGTCATTCCCGAGCCGCTGCTGAAGTCCATGGAGGCCGCCGGGGCTTCCGCGCGCGACAAAGGATTCGATGTTGCCCGCGACATGCTCAAATGGGCGCGCACGGAAATGGCCGGCGCCTACCTGATCCCCCCGTTCAAGCGCTACGAAGAAATCGTTGAAATCCTGTAGGGCCGACAGCCTCGTTCCATTTTTGCGACCGGCACCACGCGGCGACAATCGGCGCACCGTTCAGCAGCAAAGGAACAGCGTGCCCGATCATCCCGCTGCCGAAACCTTTGACGCAGGCAGCAGGTTCACGTGCGCTTTTCGCAAGACCCGACGGAATGCCGGCAACAGCAAAATGTAGAGCAAAGCAACGATGAAGGGAGCGATCAATAGCCACACAACCAGAGCGTGCCACGTGGTTGTCCATAGCAATTTCACGGCATCCCCAAGATTCATCCGCGCCAGTCCGTAGATCTTCGGCACACTGATCTGCAAGTGGGGAGCGCGGAATAATTTCTCGCCTAAGCGAAAGAAGGGAAGCAAAAGCGCGATCTGCAACGGATAAACGAAGTAGTTCACCATCTGGATCGCCGGCACATTCAGGCCCCAGACGAGCGCGATCAGCGCGCACAGCGCTGTATTGCATCCGATCACCGGAAGCACTCCCAGCGCCGCACCGAGCGCTATGCTGATCGCAAGCCTCTCCGGCGTGACTCCCTGGCGCAACAGTTCGAGCAACGGGCGAACCAAGCGGCGAGTTAGAAATCCGTTGGTCATCGGGCTTTCTGGCGAAACAAGACGGCGAGCGGTGCTTGCGGACGCAATGAGAAAAATTGCACGAGCAGGTAAAGCGACATGGCGATATTGCCCACGGCCACAATGAGAATAAAGCATATCACGTTGACCGCTGGTGAACGCTCGCGCCACACCGCCGAGCAATAAAATCCCGCTTCGCCGTGATTCAGGGCTTTTTTGCATCAAGGCTTGTGTGATCGTGAATGATTTTCCAGCCTTCGGGGAAACGTTCGAAGACGAGCGTGAAGACTCCGCCGAGTTCGCCGGTATCGCGCTGCAAGTGCCAGCGGCCGAGAACGAGCGCCGCATCTTTTCCCAAGGGGCGCACTTCGAGATCCCTTAAATCGAGATGGCCCATGGCTTTCTGGTCCGGATAATTTTTTTGGTAGCGCGCGAGAACCGGCTGCCATCCCCGTGTAATCCCGCTGGTTCCGGCGAAGGTGAGCTCCGGCGAATCCCAATAGGCTTCCATGAAAGCGTCCACGTCCCCGCGATTCCACGCCGTTTGTTGCTCGGTGAGCACAGAGGTCACTGCTTCGCGCGGCGTAGCGTCTCTTGCAGCGCGAAGCGTGAGCGAGCGCGGAAGCGCCAGCAAAAGCAATGCAGTTGCGCTGCCTAGAAAGACACTTAACGCCCTTAATTTCATTAGATTACCTCCTTGTAAGGCGGGAGCTTATGTTAGCTCTAAGCCCGTTTGCAACCATTACGGCTAGCACCACTACACAAGGATTTAATCCGCGCAGGCTAGTCCGCTAGTACCCCGGAGCTATTGGGGAATTCGGGCGCAAAGGGCATTCTCTACCTGGAGGCTGAGGGATGTTCTCCGCGATGCTATTTGCGATCTCGATCGTGGCGCTGGCGCAATTCGCGCTGTATTATTGGCGCGCCGTGTTTGCCGGCGTGGCCGCTCAGCCCATTCCCCTAGACGTCCTCGCAGCAGTGCAAGTACAAGAATCGGAACTATGCGGCGCCGATTTTCAGAAACTCGCGAGCTTGCTTACACTTGCGCCGGAGCTGAAAAGCAGCCGCGTTGGGCTGGGGCTGGTGCCGGCCTATTTTCATATGGTTGGCAAGCTACGGGACTTGTTCGGCCAGGTGTCTCCTGCGCTGGCCAGCTGGAGTGAGCACGAACGCGTTCTTTGCGCGCGCTATGCGGCGGTGCAAGTCGGCCGCCGGCTTGAATCGAACCTGGCCCAGGCCGCTTCGATGCGTTCCTGCTAATTCTTTCACACTGCCATCTTTCCGCGCTTTTCATCCGAAGATTGTGAGCTCGTTCCTCCTGCCCGGTGCTATGCTTGGTGCCCGCCTAATTATTCCCCAGAGAGGAAGACCCATGGCAGACCTAGATCAACTGAAGATAAAGTATGGCTCCGTGTTGAATGCGATCAACCAATCCGGGGTGCGCCTTGCCCACGTGCACATTCAGGACAACAAGCTTTACATCGAGGGAGCCTGCGGTACGGAGGCGATCAAGAACAAGATCTGGGATCAGGCGAAGCTTGTCGATCCCACCTACAGCGACTTGACGCTCAACTTGACGGTGGATCCTTCGCTCGCGCCCAAGCAGCAGACTTATACGGTCGCCGCCGGCGATTCACTCTCGAAGATTGCCAAAAAGTTTTACGGCAACGCCAACGATTACATGAAGATTTTCGACGCGAATAAAGACAAGCTTAGCGACCCGAATGCCATCAAGGTCGGACAACAGCTGGTCATTCCCAGCTAATTCAATTTTCCGAAGGACGCGAACGCGTGGGCGGGGGCTGCTCCTCCGCCTTTCGTTTTTTTTCGAGGAGCGGCGCAAGAAATCAGTAGGCCCAGCGCAGCAAGGTCGCTCCGGCCGTGAAACCCGCCCCAACAGCGGCGAGCAGCACGACGTCGCCCTTCTTCAGTTTTTTCTCTTCGAGGGCAGTCTGCATCGCCAAGGGAATCGTTCCCGCCGTGGTGTTGCCGAAACGCTCGATATTGATGATCACTTTGTCCAACGGCATCCCCAGCCGCTCCGCAGTCGCGGTGATGATGCGGCGATTCGCTTGGTGCGCGATAAAGCAATCCACGTCTTTGCCGGTCATTCCATTTTTTTCCAGGATGCGCTCGGTCATCTCCGCCATTTTCTTCACGGCGTACTTGAAAACGTTCTTTCCATCCTGGTGGATGTAGTGCATCTTCTGATCCACCGTTTGATGGGAAGCGGGATTCAAGCTGCCGCCGCCGGGCATATACAGGAATTGCCCGCCGCCGCCTTCCACCTGGGCCACATGGTCGATAACTCCTACTTCTCCGTCGCTTGCCGGCTCGACGAGCACTGCTCCCGCTCCATCGCCGAAAATGATGCAGACGGCGCGATCGGTGTAATCTGTCATCGCGGAATTCACGTCCGAACCGATCACCAGAACTTTCTGGTACTGGCCGGATTCCACAAATTTCACGCCGGTATTCAGGGCGTACAGAAATCCCGAACATCCCGCGGACACGTCGAATCCCCAGGTATTTGCAATGCCCAGCTTGTGCTGCACCAGGCAAGCGGTTGAGGGGTACATCATGTCCGGAGTGACCGTGCCGACCACGATCAGATCGACTTGCTGCAGATCGAAGGGGTGGGCCGCCTGCAGCTTTTTCACTGCTTCCACCGCCAAATCGCTCGCGGCTACACCTTTATCGGCCAAATGGCGCTCCCGAATGCCCACGCGTTCCATGATCCATTCGTTGGTCGTGTCGACCATTTTTTCCAGATCCGCGTTGGTCAACACCCGCGGTGGAACGTACCCGGCTACACCCGTAATTGCTGCGGCGACGCGGACAGACATAATGCTCCTTGGAAAGTGCAAGCCCCACACACCAAACCTCGATTTTATGCGAAGGCCTTCCAAGGAAACAAGCGCAAGGCTTTTCTTATGGCAGACGGCTGGCGAGCCACTCAGGCAGGCGGCAGGATTTCATGGCGCCAGGTGATTTTTGCCGTTTTCTTCAGCATGGCCGCCACCGAGCAATATTTTTCCTCGGTCAATGCAATGGCGTGTGCTACCGCTCCTTCGTCCAGCGCGCCGCGCAGGCGGAACAGCACTTCCAGTTTGACCCAAACCGTCGGCGGCTCCTTGGCCCGTTCGCCAGAGCAAACGACTTCGAGCGATTCGAGTTTCTGTCTTTTTTTCTCGAGGATGATGACAATATCTGTGGCAGTGCACGCCCCAAGCGCCATCAGCACCATTTCCATAGGTCCCGGCGCGGTATTCCCTTCGCGGTCGGAATCAAATTTCACCGTATGGCCCGACGGACTGCTGGCGGCAAATTGCTGCTTGCCGACCCACTTTACGCTTGCCGTTTGCATCACGCTTCCCCCAACCCTGCCTCTTCCTAGCACCGTTGGCGCGCAATTACCCGCTGCCTCTCTCTACTTTAGCAGAGGCAGGTCTATTGCCCTTCGCTTCAGCGAGGGTGACCGCGCAGCGTGGCCGGCCCGGTTGCGAATGTTAAAACGAGTAGCGGAACGAGAACGTCGCATTGTTGCCGTTGAAGTCTTGCAACGGAATCGCCGCAAGTCCAAACGGGTTCGTGCTTCCCGTTTCGTTGAATCCGTAATAGTTCCAGGACATTTTATAGATGAGCCCTTTGTACAGGTCAATGGCGATCGAGGCGTACGGCCTCTGGTAGTTAAAGTCCAGGGTGCCGGAAGGTGTCAGGGGATTCAGAAAAATCGTATTGCCCCGGACGAAGCTGCCGCCATAACCGACAGTTGCGGTCACCCGTCGCGTGACCTTCCACAGCAAGGCGGCATGAGCGAAATGATCCATGCTGCTGTACGTTGACAGAGTTCCGAGCGGCGAAGATGCGGCGGCAATCGGGCACGCCGGACCGCTCGGCAGCATGGGCACGCCGATCGGGAAAGCCGACACAGGCAAGGTGCCTGGCGGCGGCGCCGGATTTGTGTACGAAGTCGCATATGCGAAACAGATCAGCGACTGGCTATAGACGTTCCAATAGTTATAGCCGAAGTCCACGGACAGGTGAGGCTTTGGCGACAAAATGGTGCTGAAACTGTAGGAGCGATCATGCTCGAGGTTGTCCACGGTAAAGACATTATCGCGGTTTTCGTGAATCTCAACACCGCCATCGAGCGTCGCCCACGACCGAGGTTTGTAATTTGCATGGACCTTGTAGGACTGCACTTGCCGTGGATCGATACGCGTGAAAGCGGCATCGTTGTATCCCAGTTGCAAATCGCCGGTGAGTCGCAAGGTGTCGACGGG
Source organism: Candidatus Acidiferrales bacterium (assembly GCA_963742325.1). GTDB lineage: Bacteria > Acidobacteriota > Terriglobia > Acidiferrales > UBA7541 > Acidiferrum. The sequence continues at coordinate 286,977 of CAVULB010000004.1, forward strand.
GCGCGCGACAACTCCGAACAGCAGCGCATTCTCGTTGATGGTGGTTAACGAACGGGTGGCCGCGGTTGCGGGCGGCTCTGTGAAGGTCACAGACCCGTCGGCATTGGGCACGCATCCGGCCGGCAATACGGCCGCTACCTTGGCGCAACTGCCACGCGCGGCGAGGTAGTCGTTGCCGGGAGTCGCGGTTGCGCCACCGGGGAAGTAAATCAGCTGCGTGTCATTTGTGTCGCTGTATTGCGCAATCGTGCGCTTTGTATAGAGATAGCCGATATGGGCGCCGAGCCGCGGGGTGAAGTCGTATTGAAGCTGAAGCGTGTTGCATTTGAGGTTTTGCCCGAGAAATGTGGAGGCGAGACCGTTGGTGAGATCGGCCCCGGAACCTGCCGTGTGTTGGGGACAAGTGATTGCGTTCGAGTCCAGAGCGCAATTGGCAGCATTGAATGCGGCTTTACTCTGTTGCAATCCGGTCAACCCGGGGTAGCCCGTGGCAAAGATGTTCGACTCGCCGAGCGCCCACATTCCCGGGATGCGCCAATTGTCGTACCGCAAGAAATCCACGATGCGGAGTTTGTCAGTAAAGGATAAACGCCGCACTACCATCGCAGCGCAGCGCTTTACGTGTTGCGCGAAAGGAGTGAGTTCACTTCGATGATGGGATTTGGAAGCTGACGCATGGCACGCAGAAATGCGACCACCAACTCCGGATCAAATTGCGTGTGAGCGCAGCGCTCCACCTCCGCCAGCGCTTCCTCCGCCGTGCGGCCTTTCTTGTAGCTGCGGTCGCTGGTGATGGTGTCATAGGAATCCGCGATGGTGATGATGCGGGCGCCGAGAGGAATATTGTGGCCCGAGAGGGCTTCGGGGTAGCCAGAGCCATCGAAAAATTCGTGGTGATGCAGGACCATTTGGCGAATGCGCTCCAGAGCTTCCAGCGGCTCAAGAAGCTTGCCACCAAAGGTGACGTGGGTTTTCATGGTTTCCCATTCTTCGGGGTTCAACGGCCCATTTTTGTTCAGAATCTGTTCAGGGATTCCCACTTTTCCAACGTCATGCAACACAGCTCCCAGGCGGACTTCTTCCACTTCGGTTTCGGACATGCCAAGGGCCTCGGCCAGAAGCGCGGCGTAGGCCGATACCTTTTGCGAATGCCCCTGTGTGTATTGATCTTTCGCGTCGATGGCGTAGGCGAGCGACGTCACGGTGTCCAGGATGGACTGAGGTAGCGCGCGCGCACCATCGGTGCGGGCCAGCCCCGCCGCTTCCGTGCTTGGTAGAGAATCCGAAAACTGGCGCAAGCGCTGGTAAATCTCTTCGAATGCTTCTGGACCCGTGGAGAAAAGACGTTTCAGCGTCACACCGAGATAAGCTTCCAGCACGTCGCGCTTCCACCTACGAGCTTCGTTGGGATCGATATGCTCTGCCGTGGAAACCGTGTTGCCGCCTTGATGCTTGGACAAATACATGGAAGCGTCGGCAACCTGAATCAGTTCCTGCGGAGCGGAACCGTGCAGCGGATAGGAGGCGATACCAAAACTCGCGCTGATATTCTTTTCGCGTAACAACGAATCCGAACTAATCCAACCGCGCAACTTCGAAGAAAGCTGGCGTGCCTGCTCCATGGTGGTTTCCGGCATCAGGATCACGAACTCGTCTCCACCGTAGCGGGCCACGACATCGGAGCGGCGGCAGTTTGTTTCGAGGATTTGTCCGACGCGTTGGAGGACCAGGTCGCCTTCCAGGTGGCCGTAGAAATCATTCACGAACTTGAAGTGGTCCAAATCCATCAGGACCAGGGCGAAGGAACGGCCTGCTCGCGATGAGCGTTTCCATTCCGAAGACAGTGCCTCCATGAAGAAGCGATGGGTCTTCACGCCGGTCAATCCGTCGGTGATGGCCTGCTCCTGCGCTCGCTGGAATGTTTGGGCGTTGTGATAGGCACCGGCAATCAAGTCGGCCAGCGTGTGAAGCAGCAGGGATTCCTCTTCGGAAAAATCAGTGCGTTCGAGCGTCTCTACGTATAGAACTCCATGCAGATGGTCGCCGTAGAAAATAGGCAGCGCCATAGCCGTGCAAGAGTCGGGAAGAACCGGTTGCGGGCTGTTCTGGGAGTTCACCGACAGACGGTACGTCGATGCTTTCCCGGTGCGCGCTACCTGCCCGATGAGTCCCGTGTCCAGCGGGATGCGCCGGCCCAGTGCACCCCTGCGCTTGCCACTTTCCGCAGAAACAACCAGCTCGCGAGTAGTGTATTCGAGGATGGTGATACCGATGTGATCGTAGGAGAGGCCGTGTTCGAGTTGCCCGGCGATTTTTGCCAGGATTTCGTCGGGATTCAGCGTGGCGATGGCGTCACGCGAGATTAGGTTGAGTAGGCTCAGATGCCGCGCTTTTGTGCGTTCTTCCTGGAAGAGCCTGGCATTTTCGATGGCGATGCTGGCTTCGCTTGCCAGTACGCGCATCAGTTCGAGATGGCCTTCGTCATACGCGCGCTCGTTGTCGGAGTAAATGCACAATGCGCCCATGGCGTGGTCGTAGGCTACCAGCGGCACGCCGCAAAATGATCCCGCAGAGCGGATCGGATCGATGCCGAGCTTGCGAACTTCGGCGACGAAATTATCGCGAATGAGCACAGGCTGGCGCGTTCTCAGGATATATTCCGTCAGGTGATTGCCGGCGGCGCGCGAACGCTTGGGCATGCGCACGCCCTTCATCAATTCCAAATCGAACTGGATTTGGTCGCGCGCTGAATCGAAAGTGGCCAGGTACAGGTTCTCCACGTCGAATAACCGGCGCAGTTCCTCCCACAACCTGCGCAGCAAATCTTCCTTATTGAGTGTGGAGCTGAGCGCGCGCCCGATTTCGTTGAGGACGTGAAGCTCTTCGGAACGCCGCGATGTTTGCTGGATCAGATAGCTGTTTTCAACGGCGACCCCGATCTGGTGGCCGAGCGCCAAAAGTAGCCGCAATTCCGCCGGAGTGAAGCGACGGCTGTCCGGCGTGCCCAAAAGAAGCAGCCCAAACGCTTGTTCTTTTGCTTGCAGGCTGATGACCACGGCGCTGCGCAGGCCGTGCTGCAGGGCAAGTTCGCGGAATCGACGGATGGGTTCGTCTTTTTCCAGTGCGGAAAGGTTGTCATCGCGCAGGTCGCGGAAGCCTAGCAACCCTCCCAGTCGGGATACCATGCCCACCAGGTATTCGTCCAACCCCTCTGTCTGCGCGGCGCGGCAGAACTCGTCCGAGATTCCAGCAGATACCACCGAACTCGGGCCCGCTGGATCTCCGTGGTGCAGAAACAGAACGCCCGCAGGAAGACGGATGACCCCGAGCACGCGATCCAGCGCCTGAGCCAGCATTCGCTGGATTTCCCCTCCCACAAAACTTGATGTGGCCAGGTTCAGATTAGAGAGCGCCAGCATGTTGCGTTCAACCCGCCGCTTCTCCTCTTCATAATTGGCCATGAGCAGCAGCATGGCCACAAACAACGTCGGAACAACGGTGATCGGCTCCAGGGCCGGTCCGAAAAATGTCCGGGTTCCGGGCAAGACGTTTAGCGCGAACGTCAAGAGTCCCCAAACGGCGAAAGCGATGGCCAGTAGCTGATCGGCGAGAGTTTCGTGATGGCGGCTCTCGCGCCAGAAAAAAACGGCGACGGCAATGTAGATCAAGGATGCCGGCAATACCGCGGAAGTAGAGAGCACCTGAAGGGCGTTTGCAGAGGCCCAGGCCACCAGCACCACGGCGGCGGCGATGGCCAGGCCGCGGCGGACTTTTTGCCGCATATACAGCTGGGTTCCCAGGAAGAAACTGATGCCTGCAAAGCCGAACGAACAGGAACTCATCGCTCGCAAGAATGGATTTGGGGTTGTCCACTGCGAGATCGCCACTGGCAAGAGATGCAACGCGAAGAGCAGCCACGCGCCCGCCCAGAAAAGCAAATAAAGCTGCCGCTTCAGGGAATAAATAGATGCAAAAAACACGCCGACCAAAACGGTGGCGAGCAAAAATCCAAGCGCGATCAGACTTAGGACCATGAAAGAGGCTGAGACTTTTCCTTCGTGTGGTTTATCTCTTGGTTCTGTAATGCTGCGCCCAGGCAGACCGGGAGATTCGCAGCCATGAAGCACTGCGATAGACCCGCACTGGCTTGTCTCGAAGGCGCACCGATACCGCCCAACCACACACAAAACGAATCATTTGCGATTATGAGGCTAACAAAAATCAGGCGGCAAGCGTACCGCCGTACTGGTGGCGTAAGAGGTAGTAGGGGGGCAGACACAGCGGGGAAAGCCGGAAAGGAGATTCCTGCTGGCTCCGCTGTTCTTGCGGCTTTTATTCATGATCTGATGTTCATGCCTGGTTTACCCTTGTATCCGTCGAAGCAGACAAGGTACTTTGCTACCCCTAGAGGACTTTCATGTTCACTGTGCAATTCCGTGTGTCCAACGCGGCGCAAAAGACATCCCAATCCGCAATTCTTGTGGCAATGCTTCTCGGAGCTACGGCGGCGGTCTTGGCCGGGCAATTGGCCGGTTGGGCTGGCAGCCCGGTCGCTCCCCTGTCCCCAGGGGCCGCTGGGCGCGTTGAAAATTCCTTGTCGATTCCCGCCGGCACAGTTTTGCCTATGCGGCTCGAGAAAGAGATTTCGGTAAAGGAAGCGCAACGCGGTCAGGCGATGGAAGGCAAGATCATGCAGGACGTGCCGCTGCCGGGCGATAACAAGATTGCGATGAAGTCGACGGTTCGAGGGTCGGTCACATCTGTCGAGAAAGACGAGAACGGGTCGGGCGTGAAAGTCACGTTGCAGTTTGATCAGCTCGAGACCCGCAAAGAGGTCCTCAAAATTTCCACATATCTGCGGGCCATTGCGTCCTTTCGCGCTGTTCGTTCCGCGCAGATACCGCGTACGGGGGCCGACGGAGGAACGCCGACCGGCTGGGGGGACACGATGCAGATTGGCGGAGACATCCGTTATGGCGATGGGGGCCCGGTGGTCCACGCGAAGCAGAAAATCGGGAAAGGGGTCAACGGTGGCGTACTGGTCCACTTGAGCGCCAATCCCGCTTTGGGGTGCGATGGGCCCGTTAGCGGCGATAACCCGCTACAGGCGCTTTGGGTTTTTTCTGCCGATGCTTGCGGTGTCTATGACCTGCGAGGTGTCAATACCGTTCACGTTGGTAAAGGCGCTCCGCTCGGGGAGATCACCCTGCATTTTGAAAAAGACGACATGAAGCTCGAAGCAGGCACGGGGATCTTGCTGCGCATTGCCCCGCAATCCTGACTGTTTTGCGCCCGCAGCACGCGTGTTGGACGCGGCGGGCTGCCTTCGGCTACACTGAAGTTTTCATCATCACACACGGAAAGCCACAGACCATGACGGAAGCGATCATCAACCCCACCGGAACGATACGCGTGCGCTTTGCACCCTCTCCGACCGGCTATCTTCACGTCGGCGGAGCGCGCACGGCGCTGTTCAACTGGCTGTTTGCCCGCAAACATCACGGAACCATGATTCTGCGCATCGAGGATACGGACACAGAGCGCAACAAGCCTGAACTCGTCGAAGGCATTGTCGACGGTTTGCGATGGCTCGGCGTGGATTGGGATGAAGGCCCGTTCTATCAGTCACAGCGAACTCACCATTACACGGACGCAGCCAAAGCGCTTCTCGCGAATGGCAGCGCATTTTTGTGTTATTGCCCGCCGGAACGCTACGCGGGCGGCGATCATGCCGAAGAAGGCACGGAAAAGTCCCAGGTGCGCCGCGTGGTTCGCTGCTCTTGCCGCGACAGCAAGCCTGCGACCCCCGGCAGCAAGCCGGCGATTCGTTTCAAAGTGCCGGTAGGAGGCACTACGCAATTTTTTGACGCGGTGTTCGGCGAGAATACCTTCTCGAATGATGAGATCGAAGATTTCGTGCTATTGCGTTCCGGCAAAGACGGCCAGGAGTTCGGGCAGGCCATGTATCAAATGAGCGTGGTCGTCGACGACATCGACATGCGCATCACCCACGTGATTCGCGGCGCCGACCACATTTCCAATACTCCGAAGCAGGTGCTGCTTTATCGCGCACTCGGGGTGGAACCGCCGGTCTTCGCGCATGTTCCGCTGATTCTTGGCGCTGACAAGAAACGCCTGTCAAAGCGGCATGGCGCGACCGACGTGAACATGTATCGCCGGGAAGGATTTCTTCCCGAGGCCTTCCGGAACTTCCTGGCATTGCTCGGCTGGGCGCCCGGCGGCGATGAGGAATTCCTTCGCACCAGGGACCTTCTTGAGAAATTCTCGCTTGCGGGTGTGAGCCGGACCAACGGGGTGTTCGATCGGGCCAAGCTTGAATGGTTTAACACGCAGTATCTGCAGAAACTTCCGATTGAAGAACTGCTTCCCGAGGTGCAGCAGCAGTTGCAGCGGGACGGGCTTTGGAAAGAAGAGTGGGCGGCAGGTGCCGGGCACGCGTGGTTCACTAAGACCGTGGATCTGTTGCGGCCGCGCGTGCGCTTATTGCCGGATTTCTCGACTTGGTCCCGTGCCTTTTTCAGCGATGAGTTTGCGATCGATGCGGCGGCCAAGACGAAATTCTGGAAAGACGAAAAGGTTCCTGTGCTGCTCAAGAACCTGGCAGATGCTCTTGAGGCACTGCCGGAGTGGAATCACGATGCCTGCGACCACGCGTCACGGAAAGTAGCTGAGGACGCGGGAGTGAAAGCGGGTTTGTTGATCAACGCCACACGCGTTGCGATTGTCGGACAAGCCGTGGCCCCGCCGCTGTTCGACACCATGGTTGTGCTGGGGAAAGAGCGGGTAGTGCGGCGACTGCGCGACGTCCTGAAGGATTGGCAGTAAAGCAACAGCGCGATTCGCGGTGGCATGCGCAGCTGGTCCCGTTTACTTCGCGAAGACCGCTGGGTTTGCTGGCTTTGCGCGGCTTTGGCTCTCGACGACGTTGAGTGTGGCGTCCAGATCCTTGCTGACTGGCGGAAGGCAAATTTCCTGGCTGCAGGCTTGATATTTGAGCTTCATTCCCAGGTGTTGCGGGCCGAGCGGAGCGTCGGGTAACACGTTGAGCGGCAACCTTAGGGTCACCGTGTCTGTGTACACGTTCAACTGTCTGTCTTTCGAAAACGTGAACGACTGCAGGGTGCCCTTGGGATAAATCACGCTGCCGATTTTGAAACCCACCGGCACTTCCGCATGGACTTCTGTCGGTATCAGATAGTCCGCGGAAACTTCGTGAGCGTTCACATGAAAACCCGGCCGGATTTTCAGCACCACCGCCACCTGCAAGTCCATGCCACGCGCGACCGGGTCATAAGAGACGTACGCGGTTGGCGCCAACACGTCTCTGCCCGACACTGCTTGGGAGCGGACCATGGCCGCACCGAGGCCACAAACGGCAACTGCCAGAACGAAAATTGCAGAAGGAAAACGTTTCACACCGTCACCTGTGTACCCAACTGTCGAGAGATAACGCGGCTCATCACCGCGTGAAGGTCTTCACCGCTTTTTTCGTGCACAAATGCGCCGCGCTCATCCGACCAACCCAGTTTGAAGCTGGTCGAGAGCGCCGAAATCCAGATTTCACGGATCGGCGTATTCGGCGAAATCACGAATTTGGCTGGTTCCGGTTCTTCGAAGATGACTTCAAGCTTGCCGCTTTGGCCTTCGACGTCGAAGCCGTGCTCGTCGCCAAGTTTTAACATGCGGCGTTTCAGATCCTCGAACGCGCCATCCGCTTTTTTCTGGAAATCGTGTTCAGAGAGCATTCGGTCGTCCGTTCAGTCCGCGGACTCGACGGCTTTTTCGACAATCGCGGGATCGGGTGGCCCTTGAAACTTCATAATCTGCTTGCCACTGCGCGAAATCAGAAAGCTGGTGGGATAGCCCAGGATTCCGCCGAACTTATCCGCGGCTTCATCGCTTCCAATCACGATCGGATAATTGATCAACATTTTCTGGCCGTTGACGTCGTATTTTTCTTTGGCCACGAACGGCGCAACCACGCTCTTGCCTTCGTCATCCATGGCGATTCCGAGGACCGTGAATCCTTTCGATGCGTACTTGTTCTGCATGTCGATGAGCGAGGGAATTTCTTCCTGGCAGGGTCCACACCAGGTGGCCCAGAAATTAACGAACACGACTTTGCCCTTCAGATCCAATAGCGCTACGTCTTTTCCGTCCAGGTCTTTCAGCTTCAGATCGGGAGCGGGCTTGCTGATCGCCGCGACAGGCTGAACTACCGATTCCTCGACCTTGGCGGGCAAGCGCGTGGCCTTGTCCACGTAAACCGTCAGCCCCACAAGCAGCAAAACTGTGCAAACGATAATGGCAACTTTTTTCATGATTCCTTTACCTGAATAAAGCTTCTTTACATCGAAAAACGATTCAAAAACGTCAGTTTTCCGGCTAACCAGGCGAGCTTATTAAAGAAAACCAATCCGCCGACGAATAGCAGCAACGCGCCGCTGAACAACTCCACGGCATGAAGATGCTTCCGGAAATTTTGATAGAAGCGCATAAATTGGTTCAGCAGCACGGCGGTGAGCAGGAACGGTACGGCGAGTCCAGCGGCATACACCGCTAGCAGCAGGACTCCGCGGGCAAGTGTGCCGCTCGCGGCCGCCAGCACCAGCACGGCGGATAGGATTGGCCCGATGCACGGCGTCCACCCGAACGCGAAGGCAAACCCCAACAGAAAGCCGCTGAGAATTCCCGGTTTCGTATCGTTGTTATGCAAGCGCACATCCTGATTCAGCCAGCGAGCCAGGACCGGCCCGAAAAATCCGATAATCGATAGAGAAAAAAAGTGTGCCGCGCCCAGTCCGGCAAACAGCGGTCCGCCGTGAACCAACGCGGCTACGCCCAGGGCCACCAGTAGGGCACCCAGAATAATTCCCGCGCGCACATTCATCTTGATCAAGCCGCCAAGAAGGTGCAGGCCGAACAAAACAATGAGCGCACCCGCCACCGGAGCCAGCAGATTCTTGTGCGACTGCAGAAAGCCCCCTACAGCGCTGGCCGAGGCTCCGAAGGCAATGAACACGACGGAAAATCCGATGACAAAGGAAAGCGCGGAGGCAAACAGCCCGCCCTTTGGTTGCTCTCCCTGGCGTAGCTTTTCGACGCTGATTCCCGAGAGCATGGAAATGTAACCCGGAACGAGCGGCAGTACGCACGGCGACAGAAACGAGATCAATCCCGCAAGGAACGCACCGGCTAAAGGTACATCTCTCATGCAAAGTGTCCCTTTCTATTCTCGCACAAAAGCTGGCGCGCTCGCGCGCCCCAGCCCGAGAAAGCGGGCTGTTACCTCGATCGCCCTGGAGTTGAGATTGGGCTGGCGCACAGCAAGTTACACGGCATTTTTTGTACCGTGAGACGCTGCAGCGCTCTTGAACGATTCGGCAGCCGGAAGCAGACAACTGCCGTGTTTGCCTGACAGGAGCACCGCCAGGGATCACCGTGCCTGCCCTTAAATTATTAACAACAAGTGGCTTACTTTGAAACGCGCTGGCACAGCGATTGCTCCCCGAAAAGCTCGACACCATGCGCATAACCGCCTTGCACTGCACGCCGAACAAAATCACTTTGCTTCGCATATTTGTTGGACTTCTAGCAGTGGCACTGTTCGGCCGAAATCCCTGGCTTAATTTGCTCGCCGTCGCACTTACCGTCACCGCGATTTCGCTCGACGCACTGGATGGTCACATGGCGCGCACCCTTAAAATGGCCACGCCCGAAGGGGCACAAATCGACATCCTGGGCGATCGGGTGATCGAGAATATGTATTTCACGTACTTCGCGGTTGTGGGGATGGTGTCGCTGTGGCTGCCTATGTTGTTCTTCGCCCGCGGAGCCGTCACGGACTTTCTTCGCAGCCTGGCGCTCAAAGCGGGACACTCGGGCTGGGGCGCGAACGCCATGCTACAAAGCAAATGGGCGCGCGCGGTCGTGGCTTCGCGCGCGAGCCGCGGCACCTACGCGACTCTCAAGTGTGTTTGCTTCTGTTACTTGGGACTGGAACTCGCCTTGACACGCGGCCCGGTCGCTCTCCTGGGACCTTTGAGCTTGGATATGCATTCCAGGATTCGCGCGGTCGCGCAGGTGCTGGCCTGGACGACCGCGGCATTTTGTGTTCTGCGCGGCTTGCCGGTGTTTCTGGAAGGCTGGAAATACTTTGCTCGAAAATTGCCGGGGCAAGCTGCGAAGCCGCGACCGGAGGGCCACGCAGCATGAGCGAGGTGGCAAAGCGCGACGCTCGCATTGCCGCCATCTTTGATCTGGATGGGACGTTGATTCCGGGCCCATCACTTGAATGGCGATTGTTCTGTGAATTGCGCCGCAACAAAAAGATTTCGTTTGCCAACTATCTGCGCTGGGCCGTGGAAGCGCTGCGTTTGCTTCCGGCCGGACCGCTGGCTGTGCAGCACGGCAACAAGCGCTATCTCACCGACATCCATCGCGATCTGGCATTTCGTCACCTGGAATCGATTTCGTTCTTTTCGGAAGGAATCGCGCAAGTGGCATGGCACGCCCGCCAGGGACACGACATCGTGTTGCTGAGCGGCACTTTGGCATCGCTGGCGCAACTGGTGGCGGTTGCCCTCGAATGCGAACTGGAAGTGCGCGGCGTGCAGGTTCGTCCGCGGGTCTGCGCAACGTGCCTCGCGGAGAAGCGCGACCGGTGGACGGGCTACGTGGTGGGAGAAGTTCTTTACGGTGCCGCGAAAGTTCGCGCTCTCAAAGCTATCGCCACGCAGGAAGACATCGATCTGCGGCAATCCCACGCCTACGCCAACGGCTTGCTGGATCACTATGTGCTTTGCGCCGTCGGTCACGCCAACGCTGTTAACCCCGGCAAGGATCTGGCGGCCCTGGCCAAACAAAAACACTGGCCCATCTGGCATTGGCGTCTGGAAAAGCAAGTCGACGCACCGCCGAACAAATTGCCTAAGGAAATCCAGCACGTCGAGGAACGAGCATGAAAGAAGGAAACATCAGAGAATGGAATCAGCGTTCCAGCGAGTCGACCTGGGCTCCGACAAGCCCATTGGAACGAGCCGCAGCGGCTTTGCCCGTGGCAGAAAGGGAACCATCGCGCGTGTCGCGAACCTGGAAGGGAACTGTTACCGATGCCTGGGCGGCCTGCGGCGCGTTTGAGTGGCTGGCGCTTGGCTATTTAGCGGCTACAAGCTTGCTGATTGTGCTGTTCGCGCGGAATCTTTCTTACCCGCTCCGACTGCTCGGGGCCAACGCTTTCGTCGCCGGCATGATTCTGTCGCTTTGCTGCGTACAAGCTCGCTCCGCCGAGCGAGAGTCGCTTCACGGCCCTTCTTTTTCTTGCGACTGGTGGCACTTCTGGCGGCACTGGTATCCGCATCTCTTCTTTCTTTTTTGTTTCGAAGAGCTCGCATACCTGGTGGCGCTGGTCACGCCGCACTGGCAAGACGCCAAGCTCATTGCGTTCGATTACTGGCTGACGGGCGTGCATCCTTCGCTTTGGCTGGAGCAGTTTGCCACGCCGGTCCGCAACGATGCCATGCAACTGGTTTACTTCACGTATTTCGCGTATCTGGTGGTTGTTGGATTCGTTTTGTACATTCGCAAGGATTGGCGCGGCTACTGGTCCGTGATGACGTATTCCATTGCCGGCTACATGATCGGTTATTTCATCGCCATGTTTTTCCCGATTGAAAGTCCGTGGTTTGCGATGGCCGGTTGGTGGAAGGAACCGTTGCATGGCGGCCCATTCACCGCGATGATGGCCTTCATCGAACATTACGGTCGCGTGCGTGGCGCCGCGTTTCCGTCCGCCCATGTGACCGGTGCGACAGCGGCTTTGTGGGGCGCATGGCGCTTTCGTCGCTGGCTTTTCTGGGCGCTTCTGCCATGGTATGTGGGAATGTGTATGTCGACGATTTGGGGAAGGTATCATTATTGCGCGGATGTGCTTGGCGGCATCATTACCGGCACGCTGGGTTACCTGATTGGCGATTGGATCATGACGCGTCGCGGCGCGATCACCACCGCGGGGTCGCCTGCGAACGATGAGGTGGCCGGCTGATTCTTAAACCGGCAGGTCGGCGCGCACGCTGAATCCACCGTTCTGCTCGAAGCTGCGGGCAATATCCAGCAGCCATAATTCCTCGGTCCAGCCGGCGATAAATTGCAGACCGATCGGCAAGCCGTTTTTCGTAAGTCCACACGGCACCGTAATCGCCGGGACCCCGGCAAGATTTGCCGGCCGGTTCAATCGAAGAAGCAATGCGCGGATAGCATGGCTGCTTCCGTTGATGAGCACGGAGTCTTCGCCGATCCGCGGTGCGGCGATGGGAGTCGTAGGCACGACCAACGCGTCCAGCTCATTCAGGGAAAATGCTTCAAGGAACTGTTCCTGGAATTTCTCGCGAAGGGCTCGCGCCTTTAGGTAATTCACGGCGGTCACACGTGTTCCCATCTCCAGGCGTGTCCGCACATCTTCCCCATACTCGCCGGCATGTGCGGGGAACCAGCCTGCTTGCTGGTGATAGAGGGTGGCTTCGGCCCAGGCGATTTGATTTCCCGCGTCTTCGGTCTCTGCGAGTTGCGGAAGCGAAACCTCTTTTACTCGTGCGCCGTGGTTTTCCAATATTTCGATTGCGCTGGCAAAGGCGGCCCGGACTTCGCGTTCCACGACGTCGCCAAAAAACTCCTTGGGTATTCCCAAACGAGCGCGGCGGGCGCGCGAAGTGGTCGGCGCCAACTGCTTTCGTTCCCCCTTGTGCGCCACAAAGATTGGCTCGAGCAGCAGCGCGGCATCGGCCACGCTGCGGGCGAGCGGTCCCACGAAATCGAGCGTTGGCGATAACGGAATTACATCTTCCGCGCGAACGCGGCCGAGGCCCGGCTTCAGTCCAACCACGCCGCACAATGAAGCCGGAATGCGGATCGAGCCGCCGGTATCGGTTCCGATGCTGCCGTAACACAGGCCCGCCGCCAGGGCCGCTGCGGAGCCTCCGCTGGAACCGCCGGCAATGCGTTCCGTATCCCAGGGATTTCGCGTGACGCCGAAATGTGGATTTTCCGTGGTCACGCCATAGGCAAATTCGTGCAGGTTGGTCTTGCCAAGAATTACGGCACCGGCTTTTTTCAACGAGCGGACCAACGGCGCATCATGCAGCGGCATGAAGTCTTTCAAAATCCTGGAGCCGCCCGTGGTTCGAATATCCTTGGTGTAAATGTTGTCCTTGAGCGAGAGGGGGATGCCGTGGAGCGGGCCTCGGTCGCGCCTGCTTTTTCTCGTTTTTGCGCAAAGCTCGCCTTCCGCCAGCTGGGCGCTCTGCAGCGCTTGTTCCTCGCACACGGTGATGTAGGCATTCAGCCGTGGATTCAATTCCCGGATGCGGTCCAGCAAATAGCGGGTCAGCTCCAACGGAGAAAACTTGCCCTGCCGGAAAAGTTTTCCAATTTCTCCGATCGACGCAAACGCGATTGGCTGGGTGCCGCTTTTCAGAAGATTTTCTCCTGCCGCCGCAGGTTGCCAAACGTGCCGATGTTGGCCAGGATCAGTCCAACGCGGAACTGGTTTTCCGATCGTACCGTGGCCAGGTTGAAGCGCCCGTATTCCACAGACAGCCCGCAACATCCACCGTTGTAACTGACCTGCACAAACTGGTTCAACAACGTGTCCGTCAAAATGTCGTAACTGATTCCAGCCGATAAGTTAAATCCCTTACGCACCAGGTCCCCATAGCCGATGATTCCGCGAATCTGGTGAGATGGCGGCTGCACCACGGGATCGCCTTGCAGGCGAAAATCGGCCACGGTGGCATAAAACTCGCTGTAGGGCTTCACCTTCAGCAGCGTGCCGATGGTGGTAACTTTCTTGAGCTGCGGGTCATATTCGATGATGGACTCCGCATCATACTTTCCGCCGGGTGTGAGCGTTACATCACTCACGATAGGCGACCAGTCTCGCGGGGTGGCTGCAAACGCGAACGGCGTGATCGAGTCCAGCGCCTGAAACACGTTGCGCTGTCCGGTAACCAGCGCTCCCCCAAATGTCGGATCAAAATAATGATCCTGCACCAGCTTCCAGGAAAGAAAGTCGATCGGCTGGCCGTCGCCTTCTTTCAGGTACAGGTGCTGGGTAATGCCATACTCGACCTGGTTGGTGTCGGTCAGTGTGGCGTCGCTGTCGAAACGAATGAAATTCGCAAAATCGTTCACGCCGGTGACGTAGTTGTAGGTAATAACCGGCTCGATGGTGTGTTTGTAGCGATGGCGGGTTCCCGGCCGCTCAAAATACCGCTCCAGGGTCGCAGGCCGCAGTTCCACCTGGAATTCGCCGGTATTGCGGAGGATCGAATTGCCGGAAACGATGCCGGCGGCGTTGAAAGAGTCGCCGTAGTAGGTCGTGCGGAAGGTGGCCGAGGTGGTGACTCCGAGCCAGTCCCCGAAATGAATCGGTATGGTGACCGTGGGGGCAAACTCGGTGCGCGCCACAAAATTCGGGGTGGTGATGAATTCGTCGTCGCGATACACGGCACCGGTGAATGTGGAGAAAGAAAAGTAGACCGGGAGGTTGCGCCACGGTGCTTGTTCGACCGAGGAAAAGCTGACCTCCGGAGCGCTACGCAGAACAACGCTGTTCTCCGGACTGATTTGCAAGAAGCTCTTATCATTCAAACTATCGATATTCAAACTGAAACCGCGGAAATTGTTGGTCAGAAAGACGGCGCTTCGAATGTCGGAATTAATCGCTTCCGTGTAAGTTCCGGCAAAAGCCAATTGAAAGGTGAGCGAAGATAATTGGTTTAAGTCCGTGACGAAGCGCCAACCGTGGTTCCACAGCGACTGCACCTCCAGTTGTTGAGTGTAGCCACCCTGGTCCTCGCGATCCTGTACCGCATAATATTTGTATTCAATGCTTGTATTTTCGAAGGGGCGTGCTCGGAATGTCGCACGTTCTCCCGGGCCTCTCTTGCTGAAGTATTCAAAGCCCATGGTCGCGTCCATCCAAGTTGTCGGAGCCCAGTAGAACGCATCGCCTAAAGTGAATCCCTTGGTGTTACTGTTTCCAAGAATGGGCAGCATGAACCCGGATTGCCGGATGTGTTCTCCGGCGGGCGCCGTCGCATACGGCAACCAGAACAGCGGGATCCGATACATTCGAAAATCGGAATTAATCAGCGCCACCGATTTATCCAGCGTGACCTTTGCCTCGGGGGCATAGAACTGCCAGGTTGGGCGCTGTGGTTCGCATACCGTGAACCACCCATGGTGCACCAGGTATACCTCCTCGGAGAGGCGATCCACTTGTTTGGCTTCAAAATACAGCGGATTTTGTGTTATCAGCACCAGGGGGTTTGGACGGCGGTCCAGGTGGATGGTGCCGCGAACATTCTCGAACGTGCCCTTATTGGTGGCTACATTCAGTTGTGCCTGGTCGGCTTCCAGGTGCTCATTCTGGTAGTCATAGATGACGTGTCCGCGGGCAACGGCCTGTGAAGTGTCCGTGTTGTACTCCACATGATCGGCCTGCAAGCGCATACCTTGATAGTGGACGTCTACATCCTTGTCCGCGATGTAGACATCGCCTTCCTTTCTCTGCGGGCCGCCCGCGGTAATTTCCGCGATGCCGCCCGGGCGCGTCGAAGGAAGTTGTTGCGCTCCGCTCGGTCGTACAACACGGAATGCCAGCAGGAAGAAAACGATCAGACGGCCTCGCCGGCTTAGCCAGAATATGGAAGCAGTTGTCTTCACGCGGTCAATGCGCTCGATGAACGAAGAGTTAGCCTAGCATGCACACAAGGGGATTTGTAGCGGACACCGTTCCCACCCATGCCCCACCATGGTTGATGCAGAATTCACGCGACAGGCTGGCTTACGGGGTTGCGTTTTTTGTATGGTGCTGGCGGTACCACGCGAAGGTGCGTTCTAGCCCCTCTTCAAACATCACGGTAGGCTCGTAACCCAGGTATTCCCGAGCCTTGGTGATATCCGCCTGGGAATCGCGAATGTCCCCATCACGAGGCGGCTCGTATTTTGCTTGCAGCTTCTTGCCGGAAATGCGGCGAAGAAGTTCCAGGGTCTGATTCAGGGAAATTCGCGCGCCGGTCCCGACATTAAAAACCCCTCCAGAGGCGCTGCTAGGAGACTCGCAGGCCAGCAGATTCGCCTGCACGGCATTCTCGACAAATGTGAAATCGCGGGTTTGTTCGCCATCCCCGTAAATTACCGGCTGCTGGTCTTCCAAAAATGCCAGCGCAAAGCGGGATAACACTCCGGAATAGGGTGAATCGGGATCCTGTCTTGGCCCGAAGATATTGAAGTAACGGACACAGACATTTTCCAGTCCGTAACAACGCCCAAATGTCTGGGCGTACAGTTCACCCACGTATTTGGACACGCCGTAGGGCGAGATCGGCTGCGGCTGCATGGCTTCCGTCTTCGGCAACGTGGCCGTCTCTCCATATGCGGAAGAGGATGCCGCAAATACCAGCCGCTTCACTTTGTTATCGCGTGCGGCCACCAGCACGTTCAGCGTACCTTCTACATTGATGCGATTGGTTTCCAACGGATCTTTGACGGAGCGGGGCACGGATGTGCGGGCCGCCAAGTGGATCACGTATTCCGCCTGGTGCATGGCCTTCTGCACCGCTTCCAGGTCGGTAATGGATCCCTTTACGAATGTAATTTTGGCGCGAATTTCGGCCAGGTTTTCTTCTTTGCCTGCCGACAGATCGTCGAGCACGACGACACTATGTCCGCGCCGCACCAACTCATCCACGGTGTTCGAGCCGATAAATCCGGCGCCCCCTGTTACAAGGTAGCGCATGTCCCCGCCTCCTGTGCTGCAACCCGTCTTATTGTACGATGGGTGTGGGAGCAAGAACGTGTTGATTGTTCGCTACGTCGCAGAAAAGGCATGACCAAGAAAATCATCTGGGTGTTGTCGATTGGCATTTTCCTTTTCGCTCTAGGAACCCTTATCTTTTGGAGGCTTTCGCGCACGCGACCTCCGAGCACCACTGCGGTTTCTAACTGGCCGAGCCTCCCGCCGGCGACTCCGCCAAGCGCTGCCCCTGCCCCTGGCAAAACGCCTCCGGCAGCCCCTCCGATCAGCGAATTGCCCGCCAAGAAGGAAAATGCCTCGGCCGAAGCCGGGTTCGCGCTTCGTCCCGGCGAAACCCTGGAATATACAGCGACCCTCCCTAAACTGAACAGCACCGTCGCCAACCTGAAGATCGTTGCGGTCGAAAAAAGGAACAACGGCCGCAAGGGTTCCTGGCATCTGCAAGCTGTCGCTCATACCGAAAATCCGTACCGCATGGTTTTTCCGTTGGACGACCAGTTCGATTCTTATAGCGACGCCGCGAGCATGACCAGCGTGCAATATGAAATGCACCTGAGCGAGCGCGGGCAAACCGCCGAAATAGTGGAGCGCATGTTGACTTCTCCGACGGATCCGCCGCCGATCGGCACCAGTGGCGTACGCGTCGTCCCGGGAACGCGGGACCCCCTGGGTATGCTCGAATACTTGCGTGGCGTGGATTGGAGCCGCAACGGCGAAGTACACAGCCCTGTTTTCGACGGTCACAAGCTCTATCAGGTTCGCGCGGTCACGGTGGGAAAGTCAGTTGCGGTGAGCGTGCCCGCGGGAAAGTTTGACACGACCAAGATCGAGATTCACGTGATGGATGACGGCGCGGAGATGAAAGACGCGCATTTCTTTTTGTATCTGGTGAACGACCCGGCTCGCCTGCCCGTACTATTGGAGGCGGTTCTTCCGGTAGCGACGGCGCGCGTCGAGCTTACCAAAACCGCGCAGGCTCCCGCGGCCGATTCCCGCTAGCAAAGGTGAATCTTTTCCCGATTGCGGACCACTCGCCGCGTGGCGTTGCGCGTGTCCACAACCAGTTTGGCGGCATCCACGATCGCGCCGTAATCGTAACTGGAATGATCGGTGGCGATAATCACGGCGTCGTATTTGGCCAGGTTCTGGGGATTCAACGGCACCGATTTCATGTGCGAATAGTCGTAATGCCTCATTTTGTGCAGCTGAGGGAAATAAGGATCGTTGTACTCAAATTCCGCGCCGCGCTTCTGCAGAATTTCCATGATTTTCAGCGTCGGCGATTCGCGCAGGTCGTCGACGTCTTTCTTGTAGGCCACGCCCAGCACCAGCAGCTTCGCGCCCTTCAGGCTTTTTTTGTGTTGGTTCAACGCTTCACCCACGGAGTCGACCACGTGGTAGGGCATGGAGGTGTTGATTTCGCCGGCAAGCTCGATGAAACGCGTGGAAAAATCGTATGCCCGGGCCTTCCAAGAAAGATAGAACGGATCGACGGGAATGCAATGGCCGCCAAGACCGGGGCCGGGGTAAAAAGGCATGAAGCCGAAGGGCTTTGATGCGGCCGCGTCGATCACCTCCCAGACGTCCACGCCCATGCGCAGGCAGAGCAGCTTCAGCTCGTTGACGAGTGCAATGTTCACGCAGCGAAAAATATTTTCGAGCAGCTTGGCCATTTCCGCAGCGCGCGTAGAGCTGACGGGGATTACTTTCGACACGACTTGCGCGTACAAGGACTGCGCCGCGCGACCGCTCGGAGGATTCACTCCGCCGACGACCTTGGGAATTTGTGCCAGGCCATACTGCTTATTGCCTGGATCTTCGCGCTCGGGTGAGAACGCCAGGAAAAAGTCGCCCGGCGCATTCTCGTTTTCCGGGCCCGACGCAATCGGGCATTTCCATCCGCTTTTCTCCAGGATGGGAAGCACGAGCTCTTCGGTTGTACCGGGATAGGTGGTGGATTCGAGCACAACCAGCTGACCTTTTTGCAGATGAGGCGAAATCGATCTGGCGGTGTCTTCCACATAGCTGAGATCCGGCTCGCGGTATTCGTTCAGCGGTGTGGGAACGCAGATCAGGATCGCATCGGCCTCTTCCAGCCTGGAAAAATCGGTAGTCGCGCCAAAATGACGGCTGTTCACGTATTGCTGAATCTTGGTTTGCTGGATGTGTTCGATGTAGGATTTCCCGGCATTCAGCATTTCCACTTTCTTCGGGTCGGTGTCAAATCCAGTTACTTTGTGGCCCGCTTCCGCAAAACGGAGCGCCAGGGGCAGCCCTACATACCCGCATCCGATAATGGCGACTCTCAGTTGAGCGCCTTTGAAGAATTCCGGTTTTCTGTCCGTTGCCATGGGGTCGAACTTGCTCCTCAATCGTTTTCTGTTGGGGGTGACACTGGCCCTGAAGTAGGCGTGCTACCCAAACACTATAGCAGTTTCCCTTATTCGAGGAGGAAGGACCGCGGAGGATGTTTGAATGATGTTTCCAGAATTTCACGCCTGGAGTTGCGGCGCGCGGGACGGCCCTTTGCGGGATGCCGGGTAACCAGGCAAGATAAGTTATGCCCGCCGCGATCGGGTGGTCAGCAAGGGGCAAAAACCTTCGTCATGCAGATAGGGATTATTCTGGCCTTGGGCCTGGTGGTGGGTGTGCTTGTTGGATTGCTTGGGATTGGTGGCGGCGTGGTGCTCGTCCCTGCCATGGTATACCTTCTCGGCTACGATCAGCACGTTGCTCAAGGCACTTCGTTGTTCATCTTGCTGCCCCCGATTGGCCTCGGCGCGTTGCGTGAGTATTGGAAAAACGGACAAGTCGATCTGCGCGCGGGGATTTCCTGTGCCATTGGATTTTTGCTTGGCGGCTATGCCGGAGGAGCCATTGCGGTGCCGCTGCCTTCGCGCGATCTGCGTGGGATTTTTGGGTTTTTCCTGACTCTTTCCGCGGTTCTGCTGTGGAGGAAAAGCAAAGGTGCTCGGAAAGCCGCTTCTACTGACGCGCCCGAGAATCGCAACAATCTTTTGACGATTCTGGGTATCACCGGTATTGCCGCATTTTGCGGTGTTGCCGCGGGCATGGTGGGGATCGGTGGCGGCGTCTTGTTGGTGCCGCTCCTCGGGCTTCTGTTCGGGTTCAGCCAGCATCGCGCGCAAGGCACCAGTTTGATCGCGCTGATTCCACCGACGGGGATTCTCGCGTTCCTGGCTTATGCAAAGGCCGGCTACGTTTCCTGGGAAACGGGTTTCCTTCTGATTCCTGGCGTTTTTCTGGGCGGAATCGTCGGTGGCCAGGCCGCGCGCCGCCTGCATCCCCTCCGCATGCGCCAGGTTTTCGCCGCTCTTATGTTTATCTTGGGCCTCTGGCAGGTCTTCTCTGCGTGGCATTGATGCCGCATACTGAAAGCGGTATGGTCGACCTTCACTGCCACATTTTGCCGGGCATCGATGACGGCGCCAAAAGCATGGAAGACTCTTTGGCCATGGCCGAAGATGCCATCGCCGACGGCATCACTCACATTGTGGCTACTCCCCACGCCAGTGCCGACTATGCGTTCAACTTCAAGAAAGTTTGCGCGGCGCTCAAGGAGCTGAATTCCAGGCTCGGCGGGCGCGTTACCCTTGCGAGCGGCTGCGACTTTCATCTGAACCATGAAAATCTGGTTGCCCTGCGAAAGGACGCGCGGCCCTACTGCATCAATCAGAAAGAGTATCTGCTAGTAGAGTTTAATGATTTCTCTATTCCTCCCGCTTTGGATCAAACGCTCCATGAACTTCGCCTTTCCGACATTCGTCCGATCGTGACTCATCCCGAACGGAACGGAATTCTCCGCACCCATCCCGGTCGACTGCGGAAATGGATCGCGCAGGGTTGTTACGTGCAGGTCACGGCGGGCTCTCTGGCAGGTGTTTTTGGCCCAGGCCCGCAACAACACGCGTGGAGTTGGCTCGGCCGCGAGATGGTCCATTTCATTTCCAGCGATGCGCACAACACGGAGCGCCGTCCGCTTAAATTAAAATTTGCTTATGATGCCATTGCCGGGCAAATGGGCGAAGAGCGGGCACGGGCGCTTTTGATTGATAATCCCCTGGCCGCGTTTGAGGGCCGTGCGCTGCCCTATGTGCCGGAGGTCGCGCTGGGTACTCCAGCGCGCAAACGGAAACGGTTCTTCTTTTTCTGAGGTTCCCCTGACAATCGGTTTGCAGAGGAATGCGACGTTGGCAGCCGGGAATCGATCACCCAGCGGGCTGCAACGGCAATCCCGCCCACGCATTTAGCAGCCCGAGAGTCTCGCGCACTACATCGAGCGCGTCCCTTGTGGTTCTCCACCAATGCGACGGATCGAACGGGTCATCCGACACGCCGCGAACAATGGCGTTCCCGTCCTCTGCTGAAATGCGCTTCCACAGCGCCTTGACCCGCCGCGTATGCACTTTCGAGGTAACAATAATCACCGATCGCTGATGGTCCTTTCGCAACGCCGATCCGATTGTTTTCATTTCGTCCGCCGTGTTTACAATCGACGGATCGAGCACCTGAATCGCCTCTTCCGGCACGCCTTCGTGCAGCAAAATCTGCTTTTCGTAGGATTCTTCTCCAGTATAGGGAATGGAAAGCTGCGCCATCGCCGCGCCGGGTTCGCTCGAACGCGTCAGCCATACGTGTTTGGCGTAACCCTGTTTGTATACGCGCGCCGCCTCCAGCGCCCGGGCCGGCATCTGCCCGCTCAGCACCGCGATGGCGTCAGCCTGCTCGAGGGGGTCTTCGACCACCAGCCACTTGCCTACGTTCAGAAAAACAAACGACACCGCTGCAAGGAACGGTCCCAAAAGGTAAAGCCATAAATTCGGCCGGCGTCCACGGATTGGCAGAATGCTAGCGACAAGGGATCCCTGCATGGTCGCGCATGGTAACCCGCGCCCCCGCACACGTCAAACCGCCTGTCTTTACAACCGCCTGTCTTTACACCAGCGACTCTGGCCGCTGCGGGAAGCTGTTGCAAACGGGAATTCGCGCGAGTATAGTCGTTCATCGATATAACGATGATCGATCACTTATGCCAAAACGAAAACTAGATCCACTGCCTTCTTCGGCTTTCCAAATCCTCCTGTCGCTTGTCGACCAGGATCTGCATGGTTACGGAATCATGCGCCAGGTCGCCGAGCAAACCGACGGCCGTATGCGCCTTGGACCGGGTACGCTCTACGGTTCCATCCAGACCTTGCTCGAAGCGAAGCTCATCGATGAAGTGGGCCAACGCGAAGACGCTAAACTGGGTCCCGAGCGCCGCCGCTATTACCGCCTGAGCTCGGCTGGCCGCAAGCTCGCTCGTTCGGAGGCCTCTCGGCTTGCCGACTTACTGCGTGTTGCGCGCGCCAAGAAAATTCTAAGGGGGGAGTATGTCTGAAAAGATATACGGCTGGCTGTTACGGCTCTATCCTTCTCAATTCCGTCAGGCACATGGCGATGAAGCCTTGCAGTTGTTCCGCGACCGCGCTCGCCATGAAACAGGGTTTTTCCGAAGACTGCGCCTCTGGTTTGATCTGCTCGCGGACCTGGCCGTCTCTCTCTCGCGCGAATACGGCTACGAGAGGGCCGTCCTCATCAGCGCGTCAGCTTACCAGCGCTCCGACGGTGTTCCTTTCTTCTTTCAGCTCGCAGGGCAATTGCCGCATCCCGGAGCGCTCTTTTCCGGAGCCGCACTTTCCTTGTCCGCGCTTGCCGCCGTGTGGCTTTTGCTTGGCCACGGCGGAAACTACACGACCGCGGCGTCCTCCGGCCAATGGTTCGGCGATTCCAGCTCTTCCCGACAGCCATATTTCCAGCAAAACGAAGGCGACCTTAGCGGTCGCAAAAATAATGCAGCCATCGTCGATCGACACCTTGCGGTTGCGGAACGGAAACGCATCGTTGACGCCGTCGTCGCGAATTTAAAGGCGCATTACGTGGATCGGGACGTTGCAAAGCGAATGGCGGATGCATTGCTCGCTCATGAGCAACGCGGCGACGATGACGCCGTGCTCGGTGATGCCTTTGCCAATCTTCTCACCGCCCAAATGCGAGATGTGAGCCACGACATGCATCTCGAGATGGTCTACAGCGAGTCTCCTTTGCCGAACCAGCCTTCGGAACCGACAGGGGAAGAACGGGCGCGTTATCGCACCAGAATGGAGCGAGAAAATTGCACCTTTGAAAAAGTCGCCACCCTTCCATACAACATCGGCTACCTGAAGCTCGATTCCTTTCCCGACACCTCTGTTTGCCAACCAATGGCAGTGGCTGCCATGGCTTCTTTGAATCACGTGGACGCCGTCATCTTCGATCTGCGGGATAACACCGGCGGTTACCCCAATATGGTTTTGTTCATGGCTTCTTACCTTTTCGACCATCCCGAATACATGTACAACCCACGGGAAAACATTTCGCCGCGGTCCTGGACTTCGTCGCCGGTCCCCGGGAACAGCCTGGCGGACAAGCCCGTGTATATCCTCACCTCATCCTCAACATGGTCCGGAGCGGAGCAGTTCTGTTATGACCTGAAAATGCTAAAGCGCGCCACGCTCGTGGGCGAAACCACGCGTGGAGGCGCCCATGCCGGCACCTGGTACCGCATCGATGACCACTACGGGATGGGAATCCCCGAAACAAGGCCGATCAATCCCTTTTCCGATAAGGATTGGGAAGGAGTCGGTGTAGTGCCGGATCTAAAGGTAGAGGCAGCGACCGCGCTTAGGACCGCAGAGCAGTTGGCAACAAAACAGTTACGCAAGAACTGACGGGTTCCCCTCCAACCAGATATTCCCAAAACACCCGAACAAAGAATCGCCTTGCCAACTCCCGGACACTGGCATAGTTTAACTATGCCAGTGAGGTGATGCTTTGCATCGAGACGAGATTCCCCCGGGCACACTCTACCTTCTGATCTTGAAAACGCTCGCGCGTTCTGGCGAGCTGCACGGCTATGAGATCGCCCATTCCATCCAGCAGAATTCCAACGACGTGCTGCAGGTTGAAGAAGGATCTCTCTATCCCGCACTGCAGCGCATGCTGATCAAGGGTTGGGTGGTCGCGAAATGGGGCACGACCGCGGGAAACCGCCGCGCCCGTTATTACCAACTGACCGCGGCTGGCCGTAAACAATTGCCCGTCGAGCTCTCGCAATTTGAGCGCGTCATCGGCGCCATCACGCGCGTGATCGAAGCAGTCTGAAAGGACTTCGGCAATGAACTGGCTGGGAGAACTGGTTAGGCGATTGCGGATGCGTATGAACCGCCGTCAATTCGATGAGGACTTGCGAGAGGAAATGCGCCTGCACTTGGACCTCCTTCAACAGGAGCAGCTGAAATCCGGCCTGCGCACGGCCGACCCCCGCAGCGCTGCACGCCGCAAGTTCGGCAATGAGACTTCATTGCGGGAAAACAGTTACTCCGCGTTGGGATGGGAGTGGCTCGACGACTTGGCGCAAGACGCCGCTTACGGCGTGCGTGCCATGCTTCGCAGTCCGGCGATCACGCTGGTGGCGCTGTTTTCTCTGGCTCTGGGGATTGGCGCGAATACGGCAATTTTCAGTTTGCTAGACGCGGTGATGATCAAATCCCTGCCCGTCAAGGACCCAGGGCGTTTGGTACTTTTCGGCAACGGGCTGGATCAGGGCATCAGCGATGGGTTCCCGAATCCCCGGCTCTATTCTTACCCTTTTTATCGCGAGATGCAGAAGCGCAATCAGGTTTTCTCTAAGGTCGCCGCGGCATTCAGCCAAACCGATCGCGTGCACGGATTCATCGAAGGCCGCAGCGACGCTGAATCGATGAATATTCAACTGGTTTCGGGCTCCTATTTCCCGATGCTGGGGGTGCAGGCGGCAATGGGGCGGACGCTGTCGGAGGAAGACGACCGAAGCGAGGGCGGTCATCCTGTCGCCGTCGTCAGCTACGCGTGGTGGACGACTGCTCTGGCGCGAGATGCCGGGGTGCTCGGGAAGAAGCTGAAGGTGGGACCCACGATTTTCTCCATCGTCGGTGTGGCGCCCGCAGAATTTTTTGGCACAAAAGTTGGCGAATCACCGGATATGTGGATTCCGTTGTCGATGCAGAAGGAAATTCCTCCCGGCTGGGGCGGCTACGACGACCAGATGTTTGAGTCGCTGCACTTGATGGCGCGTCTAAAGCCCGGCGTTACGACAGCCGAAGCTACTGCGAATGCGAATGTACTGTTTCAGCAGATTTTGCGCGGCTTTCGCTCTGCACCGCTCCGTCAAGAAAATTTGCTGAAGCTGGACAAAACTCGGGTTGAGTTGACGTCGATGGCAACCGGTTTTTCGCGGCTGCGCTATCAGTTTTCCGAGCCGCTAAGAATTCTGATGGTCGTGGTCGGGCTGGTGCTGCTAATCGCTTGCGCCAACATCGCAAACCTGTTGCTGGCGCGGTCGACCGCGCGAGCGCGGGAACTTTCCATCCGGCAGGCGCTTGGCGCCGGCCGCAAGCGCCTGATTCGGCAGCTCCTCACGGAAAGCCTGGTGCTGGCGTTGGCCGGCGGCGCGCTTGGCGTTGCTTTTGCGTCTATGGCCAGCCGTTTGTTGTTGCGCATGGTGTCCGACGGGCGCGATCCGTTGCAGCTCAATGTGTCCGTCGACTTGCGGCTGCTGTGGTTCACACTGGCTGTCACACTGGCAACCGCTCTTTTGTTTGGAACGATACCCGCGTTTCGTGCCACGCGCTTGAACCTTGTCAATGCCCTCAAAGACGGCTGCGGGCAGTCCGGCGCATCCACGAAAGGACCGCTGGCGAAAATTTTGTTGGTTGCGCAGGTGGCGTTGTCGCTTGTTCTGCTGGTCGGAGCGGGATTGTTCCTGCGCAGCCTGATTAATCTCACAAATATCGATACCGGTTTTAACAAGGAAAATGTGATTCGCATGCGCCTTGACACAAGTTCCGCGGGTTACGAACAGGACGGCAAGCTTTTGCGCCTCTACCAGCAGATCGAGAAGCAGGTGAGCACACTTCCGGGTATTCGCGCAGCTAGTTTCTCCGGCTTTACCTTCAACGAAGGTACGTGGAACAACAGCATTTGGGTGCAAGGCTACCTGAATGGCCATCTCGATAGCGATGTCCATCACAACGCCATTGGTCCGAATTATTTCGCCGCGATGGGCATACCTCTTTTGGCCGGACGCGGTTTTGCTCCGGAGGACACGGCCAGTTCGCCGAAAGTCGGCATCATCGGTGAAACTACGGCGCGCACGATGTTTCCGGATGGCTCGCCCATCGGCAAACACTATGGCCGTGGTGGACCGCAGAATGCCGGCGATATCGAAGTGATCGGAGTGGCCAAGGATGTGAAGTACAACAGCCTGGACGAAGACCAGCAACCGGGCGATTATCTACCGTATGCGCAAAACGTGCAGTACCTCAACGACTTCGTTGTCCGCTACACGGGAGACTCCGCAACGGTGGTTTCCGCGGTGCGCGAGGCCATTCATGGCGTGGATCCCAGCCTGCCTGTGTCCGACGTGATGACGCTTGACGCGGCCGTGGCGGAGTCCATCGTCAATCAGCGACTGGTCGCGCAACTTTCAAGCTTCTTCGCCCTGCTGGCTCTGTTTCTTTCGTGCATCGGAATTTATGGACTTATGTCCTACACCGTTGTGCGCCGGACCAGCGAAATCGGTTTGCGGATGGCTCTAGGTGCACCGCGATCGAACGTGATGTGGATGGTAATCAGGGAAAGTTTATTTCTCGTCACTTTGGGCATCGCTATCGGAGTGCCCGCAGCCCTCGCCGGTGAGCGGTTAATCGCGAGCATGCTCTACGGGCTGCGGCCTAACGATCCGGTCAGTCTGCTGGCGGGCGCAGGCGTGCTGCTGGCTGTTGCAGTTTTGGCTGGCTATGTTCCGGCGCGACGGGCTTCCCTGGTCGATCCGATGATCTCCCTGCGCTACGAGTAGCTGGCACAATTCGCGCCGAGCACCGTTGCACAATGCGTGCGCCACTAGCGAATGCTTCCTGCTTTGTCATTTACAGGAGACGCGGCATGTATGGACTGATCGCGAAACCGACGGTTGTTCCCGGGGGGCGCGCGGAAATGATCGGCATCCTGAAGGAGAGCACGGCCGACATGACCGCGTGTGTCAGTTACGTCGTGGCCAAAGATTCTGCGCACGAAAATACGATCTAGGTTACTGGGGGTTGCGACAGCGTGGAGAGTCACGACGCGTCTTTGTCTGTGCCGGCGGTAGGGTACGCAGTGTCACGAGCTAAGGCAATTGTTTCTGGTTTCCAGAGGATTGCGGTTAGAGCGCCGGTGTGAGGAGCCGGACTGCCAACGGTGCGTGATGGACTGTCCGCGACGGAAAACCCAGGAACATAGGCCAAAGCCTATGCTACGGGCAGGAATGCGTTAGGTCTGCGGTTCCTCTCACGATAAACTACAGGTTTGGCAGCCACTGGGAGGACCTATGCGAGCTGTTGTGACGGGGGGATCGGGTTTTCTGGGGTCGCATCTTTGCGACCGGTTATTGGCCGAAGGCTGGGAAGTTTTGGCACTCGACAATCTCATTACCGGGGATGAAGCGAATCTGGCCCACCTGAAGGGCAATGCAAAATTCCAGTTCAAGCACACAGACGTCAACGAGCCATTTCGCGTCGAAGGCAAGATCGATTATGTTTTCCATTTCGCTTCTCCCGCCAGTCCGCCGGACTATCTGAAATTTCCCATCGAAACTTTGAAGGTAGGCTCGATTGCCACCATGCACACGCTCGATCTGGCCAAGGAAAAAGGAGCCAAGTTTCTGCTGGCTTCCACCAGTGAATGCTATGGCGATCCGGATGTTTCGCCGCAGAATGAATCGTACTGGGGTCGCGTGAATCCCGTGGGCCCGCGCAGCGTCTATGATGAAGCCAAGCGTTTTGCCGAAGCCGTCACCATGGCCTACCACCGTTATCACAACGTGGACACGCACATCGTGCGGATCTTCAACACCTACGGCCCGCGCATGCGCTTGAACGACGGGCGCGCGCTGCCGAATTTCGTGTTTCAGGCGCTGAGCGGCCAGCCCATTACCGTCTACGGCGATGGCCAGCAAACACGCAGCTTTTGCTTCGTTTCCGATTTGATCGATGGGATTTACAAGCTAAGCCAATCCGATGAGCACTTGCCGACCAACATCGGCAATCCTAGCGAACTGACCATTCATGAATTTGCGGAACGCGTCTGCAGCCATTTTCCGAATGCCCCGAACATCATCTACGAACCCCTGCCCGTTGACGATCCGAAGCAGCGCCGGCCTGACATTACCAAGGCCAAGCGCTTGTTGAACTGGGAACCAAAGGTTGCGCTCGAAGATGGTTTGAAGACGACCATCGCCTTTTTTAAAGAACAATACGGAAAAACGACGGCTGCCCGCTAACGGATTGCTTGAGCCCGGTTGGCTGGTTTATAGCCTGCCGAAGGAATGATAATCAAAGCCGAGTTCCTGCATCTTTTTCGACGAATATAAGTTCCGGCCGTCGACGACCAGCCGGCGCGCCATGGTTGGTCCGGCTTTGCCCCAATCGAGTTTGCGGAACACTTGCCATTCGGTGCAGACAAGCGCCGCGTCCGCGCCCTGCAAAGCTTCATAGGGATCCTCGAAATATTTGACCGAGGGCAGCAGGGGTTTCGTCCTGGAGATGGCCTGCGGATCGCTCGCTTGTACTTCCGCCCCTTCCTCGAGCAGCCGGCGAATGACGTCCAGTGCGGGAGCAAAGCGAATATCATCCGTGTTGGCCTTGAACGCCAAACCCAGCACGGCCACTTTCTTTCCTTTGATGACCCAGAGCGCTTTATGAATCTTGTCGAAAAACCGGTCGATACGCTGTTTGTTCACGCGCTCGGCGGCTTTCAGCATTTCGAAATCGATGCCTACCGTCGAGGACAAGTGGATAAAGGCCTGGATATCCTTCGGGAAGCAGAATCCGCCGAACCCCAAGCCGGCTTTCAGGAACTGGGTGCCAATGCGGGGATCGAGTCCCATGGCGTGCGTTACTTCTTCCACATCGGCGCCGATCCGTTCGCACAAATCGGAAATTACATTGGCGTAGCTAATTTTCATGGCCAAATACGAATTTGAGGCGTGTTTGATTAATTCCGCGCTGCTGATGGTGGTGATCAGAAGCTCTCCGGAGCTGCTGGGACATTTCCCGGTGTGCACCGGGCAATGGAATTTCCGTTCCAGGATGGGCGCGTAGATCTCCCGCATCACAGCTGCGCTCTTCTCGCTTTCCACGCCGACGACGATGCGGTCTGGGTGAAAGAAATCCTCTACGGCGGTTCCTTCCCGCAAGAATTCGGGGTTGGATGCCACTTCAAATTTTACCGTGCCATTTTGTGAGTAGGCGGCAAGAGCCTTTTGCAGCTGCCTGCCGGTCAAAGCCGGCACCGTGCTTTTTTCCACGACCAGCTTCGCGGAACGAGCTTCGCGTGCGATCTGCCGGGCGACGTGATCGATCGCGGACAAATCGGCTTCGCCGCTTTCCTTGGGGGGCGTGCCCACGCAAATAAAAATCACTTCACCGGCGCGGATCGCTTCACCTGCGTCTGCCGTGTAGGTGATCTTGTTTTCGGCTACCGCACGCTTCAGCACTTGGTCCAGGTATTGTTCGTAGATGGGAACCTTGCCGGCCTGCAGTTGCTCGATGCGCTTCCCGTCGATGTCCGTGCAATACACTTCATGGCCGGCGGCGGCCAGGCAAGCGCCTGTAACGAGCCCCACATACCCACATCCGATGACGGTCAGCCGCACGTTGAATTCTCCTTTATCGTTTCCGTGTACTCGAATTTCTGCGCGATGACGGCGGGAGACTGCACCGGCAGGAATCTCAGTATCTCACTGACGCAACCTGCACCGCTAGCGGCGGCCCAGGAGCAGTCCGCGAAGTCCAAGAAGCGCCAGGCGGGGTTGCCGCCGGATCACCTTCCACAGCAACCGCGTGGATTCGTCTCGATTAATCTCTCCCAGAGACTCGCGCGTGGCGTCATTCAGCATGTCCACCAGTTTGCAATAATCGTCCTGCTGGAAATGGTGAAGTGTTCGCCTTACGAGCCAGTGCGTTTCCAGTTCTCTCCAAAGCGCGCGCAATTCGCCGCGCCCTTTTTGCAGGATCGCGTCGGCCACTCCACGCGCGCCGCGGAAACCGGTCACGATTCCGCCAACCGTGGAAACTTTTACTTGCGCGGCGGCATCGCCCACCAGATACACTTGCCCATTTCCCACCGCGCGTTGCACGTTTACCCAACGGCGATACACGGGAATTCGCGCGCCCTGCCATTCCAACGGCTGAAATCCTTTTTTCTCGAGGAAGCGGTCAAAGCAGCGCTTCGTGTCGCGGCCCTGTTCTCCAATTACGCCAAGTGCTCCACGTTCCGCGGACTCTGGAATCAGCCAGTAAAAGTAGGGAGTGTCATCGGGAACGAACCAGACTCTGGTGGTGTCGGGAGGATAGTCTTTGGGCAGCTTTACAAGTGCCTGGACCAACGGGACTGTTTCAACCGGCGGCCATCCGGAAGCGCGCGCCACGCGGCTTGCCGCACCATCGGCTCCGACGACGCTTTCCGCGCCCAGCTCTTCCCGCCGACCCGCCTGGTCTATGTGGACCTGCAGGCCGTTGCCGTTCGGCGTAAGCCCCAGAAAGCGCGTGTTATATTGGAATCGCGCCCCCGCTTCTTCCGCTTCTTCTGCCAATGCGCGAATCAGCCGCGATCTTTCAATAATCAAGTCGGGACGCTGCAGACTCACGGAAGCGGAGCGGCCATTCGTAAACAATTCAAACCGGCGAATCTCGTTCACCACACTTGCGGCAGCCGCGCCATTCACTTGACGGCGAAAATGATCGGTGACAATCAGCGTACGCGGCGCCGGATCGAGCGTCGGCTTTGCTTCCAGTACGCGCACCGCGCGCCCGCCTTGCGCCACACATGCGGCAGTGTAGAGGCCCGCGGCAGATCCCCCAACTACTACAACTTCTCGTTTTTCCCGGTTGCTACCCGGTCCACTTCTCGTCTTGTTCACAGTATTCGAGGATCCTATCAACGAACGACCCGGCTGCCCACCCCACCAAAATTTCTTGTTCGACACCGCTCCGCGCGAACTTCCGAGCTCCCGGAGTGCCACCGAGTATAGCGAATCCCTTTGGCTCGTCCAAACAGGCCTGCTGTTTTGCTGGATTCTCTGGGAAACACTAGGAAGACTGAGCCACTGGAGTCGATCGGTCGTGCGTTGCCTTCTGCCGTTCATAGGGGGCTCGTTCCAACCAGGCGATGGCGGCCAACATGGCGACGAGAACGGCCACTCCCAAAAGCGTTGCCTTTCCGTTGGACAAGTACGTCACCAGCACGCCGGCCCCCCCGCAGACGGCCCCGACCAGGTACATTGTCAAGACCGCTCCGCGTTGCCCGAGTCCCAGGTTTGCCAAGCGGTGCGCGGAATGGTCCTTGCCTGGTGTAGCGAAGGGCAACAAGCCGCGCCGCGAGCGCGAGATGGTAACCAGCGTTGTATCGAAGATCGTGGCGCTCAGAATCAGTACCGGCGCCAGCCAACCCGCTAGATTCGAGGCGTGCTCGAAACGCAGTTTCAACGCCAGGGTCGCCATCAGGAATCCGAGGAACATCGCGCCGCCGTCTCCCATAAAAATCTTTGCCGGCTTGAAGTTCCAGCGCAGAAATCCCGCGGCCGCGCCGAGCGTAGCCGCCGCCAAGGTGGTCACAATAGTCTGCCCGTTTAGATAAGCGACCATCGCAAAGAAAACCGAAGCCATCGCCGCGACGCCGGTGCAAAGCCCATCCATGTGATCGAGGATGCTGAACGACGCGGTGATTCCCACGACCCAAACGATCGTCAGCCCCGCGTCCAACCAATAGCCGCTCGTTCCTCCGACCAAGGTCTCGAACACGTTTGCACGCACGCCGCTTGCCAGAAGGACCACAGCCGCCAAAGGCATTCCCAGAAATAGTTTTATTTGATGGTGAAGCCAGCCGCGATCATCCAGGAATCCGACGATGGCCACCAGCGTGGCGCCGGTCACGATGCCGAAGCTCTGTGCCCGCGCCGGGCCGTCAAAGGCAATCAAGATGGCCAGCATCACGCCAGCATAAATGGCCAAACCGCCCAGCAGCGGAATGGGTTTGAGGTGTACCTTGCGAGGACCGGGGGAATCCACCATGCCCACCCGTATTGCCAAGGCTCGCACCGGAACGGTCAGGACCAAAGAGGCTGACAGCGCAATTAGGAACGCCAGTAGTCCCGCACTCATACGCCCTCACTGCTCGTTCTGAAGAAACTGGCCGGGCGAGAATGCCAGTGATTGCAGACACGTTACCGGATTTGGGTTCCGGTTCCCAAGTAAACGGCGTTAGCAGGCCGAGAAAAAAGTAATGATGCTGCCCCACGCAGCCATAAAAACATACAGCAAAATAATTAGAACTGCTAGTAGAATCGGGTAATAATTACACCGCGGGCGTTAACTCTGAGAGCATTTCGGTTGCGAAACGCTTAGTCCTGTTTGCCTGTCTCTTCTAAGACCTTCACCAGCTTGGCCAACTCTTGGCAGCGCTCGTATTCCGGCGCTGTGGCTGCCGCGGAGACTCCCAGCCGGTGGAGTTTCTCGCCGTCAAATAGCATTTCCCGAACCCTAGCGACCAGCTGGGCGGGATTGTCGGGGTCGGCCGAGATGGAAAATCCCTTCTGGCTTCCTAGCGAGACCACATCGCACTCCGTTGGCGCCAGCGCAAGAATCGGTTTTCCGGCGGCAAGGATCCCGTACATTTTGCTCGGCACGACCACGCCTTCCAGCCCGCGCTTGACGGTGATCACGTGTGCGTCAGCCGCAGCCAATACGGATGAAATCTTGCTGGCGGGAAAAAAGGGAAGGAATCGCACGTTCGGAATTCCTGCGCAGGCTGTCTCCAGCCTCTTTCGTTCGGCACCATCGCCAACAAACACCAATCCGATGCCATCCCCGGCGAGTTGCCGCGCTGCTTCGACCAGCGTGTCCCATGCGCCGTAAAAGCCCAAGTTTCCGGCGTGCAATAAAACAAATTTAAAATCCGCACGAATCGCCTCGATCACGGACTGGTCGAGCGCTGCCGCTGTCCTATCACTGGAAATTTCCGCACCGCCCCGGATCACGATGACGCGGGCCGGGTCGACGCCTTTCGCAAGAATGCGGTTCCGCATGTCTTCGCCGAGCACAATGATTTTTGTTGCGCGCCGCAGTGCCCAGCGGTGCCATTTTTCCCAAATGCGCGCAAGCAGGCCCGGTCTGACGATCGATCCTCTAACGGCCATGTCCGGATACATGTCCTGAATGTTGTAAACGTAGGATTTGTTTTTCAGCATGGCCACGAACGCACCGACGATTCCCTCGAAGGGAGGGTCGGTCATTGCCAGGATCACGTCGCAAGGGATCAGCAACGCTCGTGGCACCGCAAGCAGCACATAGCTGAGGTAATTCAGCACGCGCTTTTTCATCAGCACACGCGGATAATCCGTCGATCCCACGCGAAGCACGCGGACACTTCCGGCTTCTTCGCTTTGATACAAATGCCAACTGCGACGCTCGCTGGGATCGTAGGAAGGGCGCCCGCAAAGCACGGTAACCTGGTGTTTTGCGGCAAGCGCATCGACCACTGCTTTTGCGATCTTCGCCGTGGCAGAAGTGTCCGGGGGAAAATATAAATTCAGCAGCAGAATACGCACCAGGGAATTGTACAAGGAGAAGACGCCTCGCAGGCAACGTGCGGCCTAGAAGGCGGATCACGGTCACCGTTTGAATGCATGGCAAACTTTTTCAAACGAACGGGCAGGTGCACCATTCCTGTACACCAGGTCAGTTCCCCTCGACGTACCAGCTGACTACTGTGGAGCCTCCATTTCCAAATCTTTGGAGGAACTTATGCACTCCGCTCACTTCGCTCCGGCGAGATTCCTGCTCGGTATGGCCGTGGGCCTGATGGCCTTGCAAGCGGCGGCGGTGCCCAAGGCCCTTCCCGATGCTGTAGTGCGCGCCCACTCCGTTTTTCTGATCAACGAAACTGGCTTTAACGAGTTGGGATACAGTACGGTATTCGAGCTCAATAAATGGGGCCGCTTTGACCTGGCCGACAGTCCCGAAAAGGCCGATCTGATCCTGCGCCTCGATTGCGGAAACCATGTGCGCGCTGTCCCTGACGGGCAATTTCCTTCCTCCGCCGGTTTGGGTGCCGGCGACAGTGAAATTCCCAAAGGCCACACGCGCATTTCCCTTGTCGATCCCAAAACCAACACCGTTCTGTGGTCAGATACGCATAAGACCGATGGCGCGAAGGTCAAGAACGGCGGCTTACTAGATGGTCTTCGCGACGCGTTCGACTCTTACGAAAAGAGCCGCCGCTAATTCGTGCGACCGGCACAATCCGGACGCCTTTAATGTGATCTCCGCCCTTGGCAGCCTGGCCGCCTTCTGCTATAGCTAAAAGCAGAATTCCTGCCTTCGGCGTCTGACTCCTTTCCTTTCTCGACGCCATGGTTCGCTCC
The DNA here is from genome assembly GCA_963742325.1 of Candidatus Acidiferrales bacterium. Classification (GTDB taxonomy): domain Bacteria; phylum Acidobacteriota; class Terriglobia; order Acidiferrales; family UBA7541; genus Acidiferrum. The sequence goes on from CAVULB010000004.1 coordinate 321,353, forward strand.
CGAACGGAGAGTCACTGTGGAAATTAACGTTGAACATCTAGGATCACTACAGTTTCAGATAAAGACGCGCGGACATTCCATCGTCAGCGACCAGCCTGTCGAGCACGGTGGTTACGACGAAGGCATGACTCCCCCGGAATTGTTCCTGGCCTCGCTCGGATCCTGCGCTGGGTATTACGCAGCCCAATATCTGCGTAAACACAAATTGGCCGCAGAAGGGACGGTGGTGCGCGTCACGTGCGACAAGGTCAAGGAGCCCGTTCCGCGGATGGACAATTTTGCAATCGACATTCAAGTCCCGGTCGAGCTTAGCGCGAAGGATCGTCAAGGTTTGCACGAAGCTGTCGAGCACTGCCTGGTCCACAACACGCTTTTGCATACGCCGAAAATTTCGATTCAGGTGGAATCCCCGGTCGCAGTCAAGAATTGACTCGCGCGGTGGCTAGGCCTCGAGCATTCGGCCGAGAATTTCTTTCAGGATTTTCGCCGCCACCGTGGCCGTCAAGCCTGAACAATCCCTCGCTGGATTGAACTCCACGATGTCGGCTCCCACAATTGGCGCGGGCAGCTCGTGAAGATAGCGAATTACCTCTCGCGTCGTCAGTCCGCCCGGCTCCCAATGGGAAGTCCCAGGAGCCAGCCCCGGATCGAGCGCGTCCATATCGAAGGAAACGTAAATCGGTCCGGCGAGATTCAGCTTCGCTGGGTCCGGCAAAACATCCATCTCGTACATTTCCACACCGAATCTTCGCGCTTGTTCCTGCTGGTGGGCATTCAACGTGCGAATGCCGATCTGCAGCAATCGCTGCACCAATTGTTGTTCCATGATTCGCGCGAATGGACTGGCATGGGAATGCGGATTATTCTCGTAATTATCGTAGAGATCGGGATGCGCATCGAAATGTACCAGCGTGATGCCGGTAACCTGCTTGCCGAGAGCGCGCAGGATGGGATAGGTGACGGAGTGATCGCCGCCGAGGCTTACTGGCCGTTTCCCCGCCGCCACGATTTGTGCAACGACTGTTTCGATGCGCGCGAACGCATCGGACGATTCCAGATCGGCCAGATCACCGGCATCTTCGTAAACCCCCTGGGCATCCAGATCCACATGCGTTTCGCTCCAGCGATTCCACGCGTCGCAACGAAGCGCTTCGCGAATCAGTGGCGGACCCTTGGCCGCCCCTCGTAAATACGATGAATTGTGATCCAGCGGAAGGCCCAGGAGCACCGGTGGGCCCCAGGGTGCGAGCCACGGCACAGGGATTTTCATGGACGCGTAATCAAATAATTGCCGAGGACAAGCGCATCCATTTTTGTCCTCAGGAAACAGTCCAACGCTTCTTGCGGTCGGCACACGATGGGTTCGTTGTCGTTGAAAGAGGTATTCAGGACCACGGGCACACCGGTTTGCCGTTCAAATTCGGCGATCAGGGCATGATAACGCGCATTCGCTTCCGGTGTCACCGTTTGCAGTCTTCCCGTTCCGTCCACGTGCGTGGGTGCGGGAATCTTGTCGCGTTTTTCCGGCAGGACGGAATAGGCCAGGGTCATGAACGGCGACGGATGCGACTTCGCAAACCACTCTCCGGTCTTCCCCGCCAGAATGGATGGAGCAAATGGGCGGAAGATTTCGCGGTGCTTGATGCGTTGGTTCAGGATTTCCTTCATCTCTGGCCGCCGCGGATCGGCCACAATACTGCGGTTGCCAAGGGCTCGCGGTCCCCATTCCGCTCGTCCCTGGTACCAACCCAGAATCTTTCCATCCGCGATAATTGCCGCGGTGCGTCGCATTAACGCTGCTTCGTCCAACTCGGCGATCGTGTAACCGCCGCCCGACACCGAGTTGGTCTTGATGGCCGCGCCGATTTCTTCGTGCGAATATCCCGGACCCCAATAGGCATGCTGCATCACGAACGATCGCGGTTTTCCGAGTGTTTGGTGCCACACGTAAAATGCCGCCCCGACGGCAAGCCCAGCATCGCCCGCCGCAGGATGCACATACACTTTTTCAAAGGGCGTCTGGTCGAAAATTTTTCCGTTTGCCACGCAATTGAATGCCACGCCACCTGCCAGGCAGACGGCCTTCGCGCCCGTTTTTGCGGCCAATTTCTTTAGCATGCCCAAATAGACTTCTTCAAGGCGTGCCTGCAAGGAAGCCGCCAGGTTGCGATGGCGCTGCTCCAGAGGTTGTTCCGGCGACCGCGCCGGACCGTCAAGACGCCCTGCCATGGCCTCGGAAAACATTTTGCCGAGCACTGGTGTTTTGTCGGACTCCGCCCAAGACATCTCCGGACCCGTTTTCTGATGCGTGAAGTAATCCAGGCCCAGTCGAAATCCGAATTCGCCTCCATTCGGACTGAACCTCACGATGTCGCGAAACGCTTCCATGTTTTCTGGCGTGCCATACGCCGCCAATCCCATGACCTTGTATTCGTCGCCGAATTTCAGGAAGCCCAGATATTGCGTCACCGCGCTGTAATACAGCCCCAACGAATGGGGAAACGCGATGGCATTGTCGATCTCCATGCGATTCCCGCGTCCCACACCCCACATGGAGCTTGCGAAATCTCCGAGCCCATCGGCGGAGAGCAGGGCCGCCTCCTCGAAAGGCGACACAAAATAACTGCTCGCCAGGTGCGCCTGGTGGTGTTCCACGCGATGAAAGGTCGCCTTGATTTTGGCGGGATCGCTGGCAAACGTCGCCGCGAGGGCTTGCGGTATGCCCGTAAACTTCGACATCACGCGCGCGCGTTGCCGTGCGAAAGACGGCATGCGCATCGCATACCACAGCTTCGTGCCCAGCCGTGCGTACGGGTTGCGCGGCACGGCCACATGATCGATATCGGAAAGGGTGATACCTGCTTCCTCCAAGCAGTAAGCAATCGCGGCTGAAGGAAAACCTGCCGCATACTTCACACGGTTGAAGCGTTCCTCTTCCACCGCCGCGATGAGCTCGCCGTCGCAGACGAGCGCCGCCGAAGCGTTCCCATGATACGCATTGATCCCCAGAATGTTCATCAGTCCGTTCGAAGTTTAGCGCAAATCTGTACTTCCTGATATGTAGTAACCAAGTAGGTATTCGGTTCCGGATTTCAGGAGAGGTGGCGGCGGCACCACTCATTCAGTACATACAAAGACCATGGGCGGGACCAGGTTGTGCGGCCCTCCAGAAAATTATCCCACACGTTGTTCACGCCGGCAGCATGCACGTGTTCTTTCAATGCGGGCGCCAACTCCTTCAAGCTCGATTCCACACGCGGCCGCAAGGAAGTTCGCAGCCATTCTTCCCACGGCAGCGTGAACGTGCGTTTCTTTTGCTCCAGTATTTCCGGCGGCATCAGGCCCGCCAACGCAGCCCTGAGCAATCCTTTGGACACTCCGGGCTCCACTCGCGCGGCATCGGGCAGGGCGCCGACAAACTCCACCAGTGGCGTGTCGAGAAAAGGCACGCGCACTTCGAGCGACCGCGCCATGCTCACGCAATCTGTATCGTGAAGCAGGGTGCTGGCCATATACGTGCGCATCTCCAGCCAGGAAACTCCCGCTATCGGCTCGGCTGCTCCTGCCTGATCCGCGGTGCGTTCCAGCCAGGCAAGCCACGTGGGATCCAGGGTCATTCCGTCGTTAGCCACACTGCTCTTGCGATAGCGCGCGTCAGCCAATCGCGAAACTTCCGACGGAGGGAATAGCAGGCGGGCGAAAAAATACGGATGGGGCAACACGTTCGGCATCAGCCATGCGTCACTTGCCTTGCGCGCCGCATCCACCGATCCTTTGCGCGCCATGAAGGAATTCACCAACGGAGCGCTGATTCTCCGGAACGCCCCCGGAATGAATCGAGAGACGACTTCCAATCTCACCAGCTTTGGCGTGTCCGCGAACGTCCGGTAACCGCCGAACAACTCGTCGCTTCCCAGACCGGACAATGCCACTTTCAGCCCCACTTCGCGCGCCGCCCACGAAACAAAATACGTGTTGATACCATCCATGGTCGGCTGGTCCAGTGCGCCGATCGCTTCGTCCACGCGCGCCAACATGTCCCGCCCTTGCAACGGCACTTCGGTGTGATGCGTGCCCGCACGTTGTGCCACGACGCGGGCCAAGGGACCTTCGTCGTAGGCCGTGTCGGGGAAAGTCAGCGTGAAGCTCTGGATGCCCTTCTGAGCGCGCCCGGCGAGCACGGCGATTGCACTGGAATCGAGGCCGCTCGACAGAAACAATCCCACCGGCACATCGGCGATCAAATGCGCGCGTACCGCATCTTCCAGCAAAGTTCGCAGTCGCGCCGACGCTGCCGCAAAATCCCGCGGGCGCTTCGGATCGCGCGCCGCAGCACTTCGCGTAGGATCCCACCATGGACGCACGCGCGGTGTACGCCGACGATCGGGCAAGTGCAGCAACAACGCATGGCCGGGCGGAAGCGAAAATGCGCCTTGCACCAGCGTCACCGGCTCGGAGACGCTTCCAAACAGCAGATAGGAGGTCAGCGCATCGGTCGAGAGTTTTCGATCTACGGCTCCCGACGCCAGCAAAGCGCGCAACTCCGATGCAAACGCGAAACCCAGCGCTGTTTGTGCGTAATACAGCGGTTTGATTCCCAACGGATCGCGGGCAAGAAAAAGCACCGGAACCGTCGCAAAATGTTTGCGCATGTCCAGCAGCGCAAAAGCAAACATTCCACGAAGTTCGCCGAGCAGGTCTTCGCCCCACTCTTCCCAACCGTGAACGAGAATTTCCGTATCGGAGTTTGTGGTGAAGCGGTGTCCGGCGAGAAGCAATCGTTCGCGCAATTCGCGGTAATTGTAGAGCTCGCCGTTGAACACGACGGCCACGTTGCGCGCTTCATTCCAGACCGGTTGATGGCCGCCGGGAAGGTCGATGATGCTCAGCCGCCGCATCCCTAATGCCGCGCCCGGAGTGCGGGGATCATTGACTAGGAATCCGTCTTCGTCGGGGCCCCGGTGCACCATCGCGGCTGCCATTTCGCGCACGAGGCTTTCCGCTTTAGTCGAGCTTGAAGCGTACACGAAGCCGCAAATGCCGCACACGCGCTACTTGATCTCCGGAGTAGTGAAGAAGGCCGCGGTTGCACGGCTGAGGTTGGTACGCAAATGAAAACGGGGAATCTTCAAACGATGGTCCGCCAGCCATCCGAGAAACACGCGCAGCAACATCAGCACGATCAGCGAGCAGACCGAGAAAAACAGATACATGAACGAGCGTCGTTCGAGCAGCAAGCCCCAATCCAGGTATTCATCCCAGCCCGGAACCATACGATCCAGCAGACGCCGGACCTGCGCACCACGGAAAGGCAACGCTCCCAGGCGCACATGTGCGAACCGCTGGTAGTTATATTCCGGAAGGTATCCTGGAATCGAAGCCGTTGCTTGTTCGAAAATTTCCGGATTTTGCAGATCCTTGCGAGTCAGCAGGTTTCCGCGGGCGTCCTTTAGGAACGTCCGGTAAGTCGGGTCAACGATCACCCAGCGGCCATCCAAGTTTAGTTCCGCCACCACGTGGCTTGCGGTCATGTTCGGCGACAGTAGCAACAGGCGGCGCGATTCGACGCCTGCGCTGCGGGTCAAGTTGAGGAATGCGTTCGTGGCACTGCCGCAGATCTGTAGCAACTGCTTGTAGTTCAGGGTGTCCTGGGGATCCCGAGTGGAAAGCTCTTTGACATGTTGGGCGTCCAGCCGCGGTGGCCCGTTCTGCATCCAAGCCAGAATCGCTTGTGCTTTTTGTTGAGGCGGCGCCGCTTGCGGCAGAATCGCGTCAGAAAATCCCTTCAAATATTGACGCATCGAAAATTCCCACACTCCGGACCACACCGTGGCGACGAGCGCCAAGATGAGCAATACGTTGCTCACGCACCAAACGGAGCGGAAGAGGTGGCGGGCATTCAAAAGTGTTCCTCGTGATCTGCGCATGGAATTGTCCTACGCAGCGCCTCGTCTCGCAAGCCTGGAATAACTGTTTTCCATCTCATCGAGAGGCTGGTCCCAGCCGAGCTTGGCCATCGCCGCCCGGCAACCTTGCTGCAGGCTTTTGTAGGCTTCCTCATGCTCCAGTAGACGTATGAGTGCATTCCGCAGTCCCACCTCTTCATGCCTGACAATCAGACCTGCGGTGTCTTTCAAAAGGGGCGCAATGCCGCAGTGCTCGGTGACAATAACGGGTGTACCTGCCGCTACGGCCTCCGCCGCCGTGTTGCCAAAATTTTCGTTTTGCGAGGGAAGCACGAAAATGTCTGCGTCCCGATAAGCGGACCATTTGGCCTCGCCTTCCAGCGGCGGGGAAAAGTGCACACGACCGGAAACGGCAAGCGCTCCGGCCATGTGCGTCAGGCGTGATTTCATTCCAGACTCATCCGGACCTACAAAGGCAAGATGTACAGCGCCGTCCCGCGGGGCAATGGATTCAGGCAGTCCCGCGAACGCTTGCAGCAGCAGATCCGGGCTTTTCTTCTGCGAGAATCGACCGAGAAACAAAATCAGTTTGTCCTGGTCCGCGATTTTCAGCGCCCGCCGGAAACTGCCTCGCTCCGGCATTGTGCCCGGCACATCCACGCCGTTACGGCGCAGAATAAGTTTCTCCGCGGCGAACCCGCCAACGATCAGTTCCTCGCGCTCTTGTTCGGAGGTGACGACAAGGGCGCCGGCACTTTCCAGCATTTCGCGTCCCCAGAGACGGTGATACGCGCGCTTCAGGAAAACACTCCGCACAATCGGCACGAACATGCCGATCGGCTCGACCAGATAAGGAATGTTTCGCTTCCGGCATTCTTTCGCGGCGCGGGGTCCCAGCAAGTCGTACAGTCCAAAAATATGGACGACATCAAACTCTTTCAAACGCGCGCGAAGATACCGACCCAATGCTGGATTCCAGCTGGTCGCATGGTAGCGCAACCAATTTGCCAGATAGATGGCGGTCACACCATGCACCTTTCTTCTGCGGCCGAACGGGCTTACTTCGGCCTGAGGCGCATTGGGCGAGTTTTTCAGACGGGCCTCTAGGCCCCAGTCTGCCGTCAACACGGTGACCTCATGCCCTTTTCTTGCCATCCCTTCGGCCAATGCCTTCACCTTGACCGGCGGTCCCCCGAATTCGAAGAATGGCGCGTAGCTCTGAGTGACGTTCAGGATTCGCATAGTTCGCGCAGGATTTTCTTGAATGCTTTGGCGAAAACGTTGAAGCGGAATTCCTTCTCCACTCGCTCGCGCCCGCGCGCCCCCATCTCTCGGGCGAGTTCGGGGTTACTTAACAACGCATCCAAAGACGTCGCGAGCTCGAGCGCGTCTCCGTGTTGCACCACATAGCCCGTCATGCCATCGCGAATCACTTCCGGCGCTCCGCCGTGGGCCCCGCCGATCACCGGTTTGCCGCGGGCCATTGCTTCCAGGTACACAAAACCGAAGCCTTCTCCGCGGCTGGGAAGTGCAAACATCTCTGCCGCCGCGTAGCAGGCGGAAAGTTCTACATAGGAAAGCCCGCTGAGAAGATGCACGTGCCGATGCACACCGCTGTCCCGCGCTTGATTCACGAGCCATTCCCGGTCGTCACCCGCGCCGATCATCACCAATTGGACGTCGGGCCAGCGCAGCAAGAGGCGAGGCATCGCTTGAATCAAGGTGTCCATTCCCTTGTAGCGTTCGGTGGCTAGCCAACGGCCGACGGTCAGGATGACCCGGCCTTGCGGAAATTCCGCCGGCAATCGCGATTCTGAGTTGGTTGAAGCACTTGTGTCAAAGTCCGGATCAAGGCCCCACGGCAGCACGCGCACTTTTTCCGGCGCCACTCCCTGCATCGAAATCACGTAATCCGCCGTCGCCCGACTCGGCGCCAGTACGACAGTCGCCCGTTGCAACGCGCGCCGCCGCATGCGCGACAAGGGCTCCCACACTTCGATACCGTGGGTGCAGATGATGCTTTTCATCCGTGGCGCCACAACGTGCATCGAGCGCACAATCGGCGCAAAATTTGGATGCACCGCCAGCACCAGCTTCGCCTTCCGCCGCGCCGCCCTCAGCGCGGACACCGTAAACCGAGCCTTACCTCGCGCCGCACCCGTGAACACATATTCGCGATCGCCCACGCGCATGCGGTGCAGCTCCTGTGAGTCATTCAGGCTTAGCAACCGGTACTCCATTTTTTTCGCGGTGGCGTATTCGCTCAGCACCAATGCCAGATGCCGCCCCGCTCGCTGGATTCCGCCGGGCGCGTCCAGTTCAGGAAACAGTCCTATAAGCACGCGCTGAGTCTGACAAACCCCGCCAACCCAACGCAAGTGGCTCACGATTTTAGTTGATACCGGGAGCGAACGGCAGTTTGCCGCTGCGGCGGGAATTGTGTCCTCAATCTTTTCTTTCCGCCAACGGGGACAACTCCGTCAAGCTTTTCACATACAAATCGGCCGCGCACAAGTGCCTGTTGTGCTGGCCGAAGCCGTACGTTACTCCTACCGCTAACATTCCCGTGTTGCGCGCGGTCTGCATGTCCACATCCGAATCGCCGACCATAGCGGCTTCGCTGGGCGAGACGTTCATTTCGCGCAAGATTGCCTGCGCACCGGCCGGATCAGGTTTTTTCTTTGCGAAACTGTCGCCGCCATAGACGGCGCGGAAAAAATCCCGCAGTTTCAGCCCCTCTAATATCGCGATGCTCGGCTGCGTCGGTTTATTTGTCAGCACTGCCAAAGCACAGCCGTTCAGTGCGCGGAGTCCCTCAGCCACGCCGGGATACGGCCGGGTCAGATTCAGCATTTGCAATTGATAATGGCGCAGGAAAACTTCAAGTCCTTCTCTCCTTTGCTCTTCGCTGGACTCCGGTCCCAGGACGCTCGCGATCAACCGCGGCGCGCCGTGGCCGATATAGCTTGCGACCTGTTCTACAGGCTGTTCCGCGCGTCCGGTGTCGCGCAGCATGGCGTTTACCGAGTGCACCAGGTCCATCTTTGAATCGATCAACGTTCCGTCCAGATCAAACACAAACGCCCGCATAGGGGCGACATTTCCCTTGGTCATAGCCTTCTATTGTAGTGCGCTGTCCCGCCGGTCCGCCCAAAAAATCATGCGACACAGAAATAAACGCGAAAGGTCCGGGGATGGACTTTTTCCGTTCATGCCACTTCGCGTACACTAGAAAGCTATTCGTTCAACGAAGATTCCATCTGGAGACGTCATGGCCCTGGTGCAACCGTTCCGTGCTTACCGCTATAACCCGAGTCTTGCTCCTTTTGAAAAGGTGCTCACGCAGCCGTATGACAAGATCACTCCCGCCAGGCAAGAGGAGTACTACGCGGCGGATCCTCACAATTTGATTGCCATCGAGAAAGGGCGCGCATACAAGGAAGACACCGCGCAAAGCAATGTTTATACGCGCGCTTCCGCCAGTTTGAATTCCTGGATTGCCGAGCATGTCATCCAGCAGGATACCGCACCGGCGTTTTACGCCTACTCCCAGGACTATGAAATTCCCGGCACGGCGCTCCGCCGGACGCGCCGTGGCTTTATTGGCGCCGGAAAACTTGAGGATTATTCCGCCAACGTGATCTTCCGCCACGAGCACACGCTTTCCGGCCCAAAAGCGGATCGCCTGGAATTGCTGCGCCACACGCGCACCCATACCGGGCAGTTATTCATGCTGTATTCAGACGCTCATCGCCGGGTAGACGCCGTTGTTGAGGAAGCGCAGTCTTCGCAAGCCCCTGTCACCGAACTGACGGACGAATACGGTGTCATTCACCGCTTGTCGCTGATCACAGACCCGCATGGCATTTCCTCGATTCAGAATGCCATGTCCGATCAGAAGCTGGTGATCGCCGACGGCCACCACCGATACGAAACTTCCCTTAATTTCCGCAACGAATGCCGCTCGCGAGCTGGCAAGTTGATCGCGGACGCGCCTTACGAATTTTCCATGATGACGTTCATCAACACGCGCAGCGAAGGCCTGACGATTCTTCCCACTCATCGGGTGGTCGCCAACCTGCATGATTTTTCCTGGAGCTCCGTGCGCCGTTATCTGGAGCCGTGGTTCTCAACCGAAGTCCTGCCGTTCGATGGTCCGGCCCAGCGACAGGAAGCAACCGCAAAATTTCTGCAGCGGCTTGCAGCGGCAAAATCGCAGCGAGCTATCGGGGTCTACCCCGCGCCCGAAGGCGACAAGCGCGCGTTTTATCTGCTGACGCTTCGCCGCGAAGCGGACATCGCGCAAGTCCTGCCTGGTCTTTCCCCGCTGCAACGCAAACTGGACGTCGTGCTGCTGCACCAGGGCATTCTCGAGCCTGCACTGGGCATCACGCCCCACGCCGTCGCGTCCGAGGCAAATCTTTCCTACGAGCGCGAAGCCGCCACGGCTCTCGATGCCGTCGACAACGGCACCGCGCAAGTCGCGTTTCTGCTCAATCCCGTCGATGTGGACCTGGTGGTTGCGGTAGCCACCGCTGGCGAGGTCATGCCGCAAAAATCCACAGACTTCTACCCCAAGCTGCTTAGCGGCATCACCATGTATGGCATTCCGGAATGATGGGGAAAAAAGGGAGAAATAGGAAAGGGCAGGGAAATCCTGCCCTTTCCTGACCAATATCCTTGGTGAACCCGACAATTACTTCGAGAAACTGGCTACCGCGTCGGCTTCCGTGTTGTACACGTCGAAGATGGTCATCAGCTTCGTGATTTGCAGTACTTCCTGGAACTTCGTGCCCAGGTGGCACAGCTTCAACGCTGCTCCCTGCGCTTTCGCGCTATGGTGGGACGCCACCAGAGTACCCAAGCCCGCGCTGTCGATGAACGTAACGTTGTCCATATTCAGCACGACCTTCTTCTTGCCTTCGGCCACCAGCGACTTGATCTTTTCGCGGAGGGCGTTGCTTTCTTCTCCCAGCACGATGCGACCGTCCAGCGCCGCCACAGTTACGCCGTCCACTTCGCGTGTTGTAATCTTTAATGCCACTTTAAGTTCCTCCTCGTCCGTACACGATCCGGCGGCAACCCGGGCCGGAATCGCGAAGCATATCTGTTTTTGGTGCTTACCGCAAAGCGGTCTTTACACCCTGGCTACGGCCGCTCGGCGTTAATAGTAATCCGCGCAGGACATATAATACCCGCATTCGCCGCAGACCAGCTTGCACCTTCTCGACTCTAGCCGCTGCGAGCAAACCGGGCAATACCGGGACGGATCTTCCTGCAATTCAGCCGCTGACTTGTCGGCCGGGCTATGTGCCGGTGACTCCGCAACAGCCATTCCCCGCAGCCCTGCCGGGGGTATTAGCTTTCCGCCCTGTTTCACAGCCTCACGGTTATAGCACATCCGCCCATCGGCAGGAAAGCGCAGCGGGGCGTGCGAAAGGGGCTGGGGTCACAAGTCGCGGCTTCATGGGCATGCTGTTTTCAGGAGCGGCTTGTCCTTGCAGACTCGCTATATCGTGCTCCTACATTTTTCGTGATGCTGGCTTGTTTGATCGGGTCTATGATTTCCATCCGTTACGGAGTTGCCCATGCACACCAGCAAAACTCGTCAAACCGCAGTGGCTTTGTTTCTGACGGTCCTCGCCGTCGGCACAGCCGTATATTCCGCCGCAGCGAATCTCGCTTCCGTTTCCCGCGCCAATCTCTGCGTCACGGAAGGGGCGATCGAAGAGTTACCGGGTGGACGACTTTCCGTTAGCGTCCCCAAAATGAGGGCCTATTTGAACGCCGTCACGGCGCAGCAAGTCGAAGCTCATTTCACCTATCTCGGTTCCACGGGAAACGAAGCGAGGCTCGGTTCCGGGGAACTGCGGCGCCAGTTCGGTCTGAAGCTGCGGGCGCAAGATGCCTGCAATCTGGTTTATGCGATGTGGCGGGTCGAACCGGAATCCAAGCTGGTGGTGTCCATCAAGAGCAATCCGGGGCAGCATAGCAGCGCGGAGTGCGGTAATCGTGGCTACCACAACGTCAAACCGCAACGAAGCAAACCTGTGCCGGTCTTGCGTACCGGGGACTCCCACGACCTGCACGCAGAAATAAATGGCGCGGAGATGAGAGTTTTTGTGGACAATTCCTTGGTCTGGGAAGGCTCGCTGGGGCCAGAAGCGCTCTCTTTCGACGGTCCGGTGGGTATGCGCTCGGATAACGCGCGGCTTGAATTTGAACTTCGTGCCCCACAGCTTCCGGGCGCCCAGCAAGGCCGCAGGCCGGGTTGCCGCACTGGCGCAGACGCGCCCGAGTAACCAGATTTTTTGCTTCCCGTTACCGTCGGGCGCGCATGCGGTTTGGCGTGGTGCGGCTTTAGTTAAGCTGTCCGGTATTTAGCGGCTTGAGGATTCAGCAAGGTTTCGCCGATTTGCGTCAATTTGGCGTCCGCAGCTTTTTCTTCCTTCAGAGTTTCTTCGAGCGGTCCGACTGCGCCCTGGACTCCCAAGTCGCGCGCGAACGCGGCGAGCGTCCCATACAAGGCGATCTCATAATGTTCCACCTGGTTTCCGTTGGCGATCAGTGCGGCATCGCGCAGCGGTGAATTATCGATATTGGACGCGGAGTCTTTGGCCGCACCGGCCATTTTGTCGAAGATGTCGTTGTGTTTTGTTTCGGGCGCCACACCAATTGCCCCGAACACCTGCTCGAGCCGTGTGACGTGTTTCCGCGTTTCCTGCAGATGCTGCTGCAGCGCGGCTCGCAGTTCCTGCGAGCCAGCACTGTCGATCATTTCCGGCAAGCCTTTTTCCACGAGCTTTTTCTCGCAGTCATAGGCGTAGCGAAGCTCAATCTCGAAAAGTTCCCGAAGAGACTTAACTTTTCCAAACATGGTCGATCTCCTTTTTGAATTGGACTGAAGCCCGGCCGAGAGGCTTAGTAAAATCCGCGGCTGGCGCGTTGGCCGGAAAATTCAGCGCAATCTCCTTTATGCATCAGTGCGCGGACTCTTGCGTCCGGGGGACTTCCTGTATTTTTCATTCGGGGGTCCTCTACTGTGGTTTCAGGCCGGGGCGAACGGCGCTACGTTTTTTCGATTGCGGCTCGCGGACTCGCCCGGTGCGCGACCGATCGTGCCCTCACCTGGAATAACTGGGGCTCAGCGCTAACTGGCTCGCCTGTTGTATTCTGTCCGGGCTGACTTCGGAGGATCGTTTTGAATTTCGACTCGGTGCAAAAAGGCTCATCGAACTGTATCCATTTCATTTTCGCCGTGGTATTGCTGCTTGGTTCCGCGCTGCTTTCTGGTCGTTGTGCAGCGGGGCAAGCTACTCCTGGCAAAGCTCCCGGCAAACTGCGTTTTGAAATTTTGTTCCCTGATTCCCTCAGCGGCGGGAAGGCTCTTGATGGCCATGTTATGCTCGGCATTTCCACGGACAAAACCAGTGAGCCGCGCTTCCAATTGCGCGAAGAAGAAGCCTCCAGTGCGCAATTTTTCGGACTTGATGTGGATGACTGGAAGCCTGGCACTCCCGCGCTGATCGATTCCACCACGCTCGGATATCCACTCGTCTCGCTCGAGCAGCTTCCTGCAGGCGATTATTACGTCCAAGCGGTCCTCAACATCTATGAAACGTTCCATCGCGCCGACGGCCGTACAGTTAAGCTTCCTCCGGACATGGGCGAAGGCCAGCAGTGGTTCAGCAAACCGGGCAACCTGCTCGATAAGCCACAGCTGATCCATATTGATCCGCAAGCTGGCAACGTGATCCGCATCAGTCTCACTGAAAAAATTCCTCCTATCGAGCCGGCCAAAGACACGAACTACATCAAGCATATTCGTATCGAGAGCAAGCTCCTGACCGCGTTCTGGGGCCGGCCGATGTACCTGGGCGCGACGGTCCTGCTTCCGGATGGATTTGACGAACATCCGACCGCGCACTATCCACTGCTTGTCCACCAGGGACATTTTGAGCCTGACTGGGATTTTTTCCTGGAGAGGGCGCCGGAGATTGGCAAGACCGACGCGCCCAAGGGAGAAAACTTAGAATTCCTGCAATATGCCAACCGCTTCTATCAGGATTGGACCTCGGGTCGGTTGCCGCGCATGCTGCTGATGAGCATTCAACATGCGAATCCATACTACGACGATTCTTACGCCGTGAACTCCGCCAATGTCGGCCCGTACGGCGACGCCATCACTCAGGAGCTTATTCCCGAAGTCGAAAGACGTTTCCGAGGTATTGGCCAGCCCTGGGCGCGCGCATTAGAAGGCGGTTCGACCGGCGGGTGGGAAGCGGCGGCATCGCAGATTTTCTATCCGGACTTTTACAACGATTCCTATGCGTTTTGCCCCGATCCGATCGATTTTCGTGCCTACCAGGCCGTCAACATCTATGGCGACAAGAACGCGTTTTGGCAGGAAAGCACCTTCGCCAAGGTTCCGCGGGCTGAGATGCGCACCTCCACTGGGGAGATTGTCGCCGTCATGGAGCCCACTGTCCGGCGCGAAGAGGTGATGGGCACGCACGGACGGTCGACGGAGCAATTTGGGATCTGGCAAGCGGTTTTCAGCCCGGTTGGCACCGATGGCTACCCCAAGGCGATCTGGAATCCATCTACGGGCGTCATCGATCCCGAAGTCGCCGCTTATTGGAAGGAGCATTACGACTTGCGCTACATCATGGAGCGTGACACCGCCACGCTTGGACCGAAACTTGCCGGTAAGCTACATTTCGCCGTCGGAGACATGGACACCTGGTATCTGAACAACGCTGTACACCTGATGCAGAATTTCGTCGATTCTCCGAAGAATCCTTTTCGTGTGGCCGATTTCGAGTACAGCCCGGGCAAGCCTCATTGCTATATGGGCGGCGGAGACATTTCCAACATCGAGAGCTTTGGGACAGTCTACCAGCGCATCATGCCGCAAATCGCTCGCCGCATGACTGCCACCGCCCCGGCGGGTGCAGAGATGAGCTGGAAGTATTAGCGCGAGGGCATCGCAATTGCGCTTCTCTTCCGGTCGAATCGGGCGCAGAATCCTCGGTAGGGCGTGGGCGTGTATCCGTTCCGGGCTCCTTTACGTCCAACTTGTTGGGAGGCGCCGCGCTAGCTTCCCGGGGGCGCTTTATGCGCAAACTACTGCTTCTCGGCTCGCTCTGTTTTGCATTTGCCGTTAGTCTTGCCGCCGGTCAACACGCGGTGGTATCTGTTGCGGCTCCGCCGGTGGTCGTTCGAGCGGTGCCTACTGGGCAGGTTGCGGCGGCTCATGTCCTGCCAGCTCATTCGCCAACCCACGCGCATTCTGGCAGCAACGTCGGAGTTCCCGTTCATGCCAGTACCGTTGCCAGTCACAGGAGCGGGAACCCCCCGCTGCCCGTGCACACAATTCCGCCTGCGCCACTCGGTGGCTCGGTCAACCCGATTACGGCAGGCCCATCGTTTTGCAACGGGCGAGGCAGCGGCTTAGTGGGCCTGAATGCGTGCCCGCCGACCACGGGAGTCGTCTTGCCATTTTTCGGAGGTTCCGTGTACGTCCCGATTCCGTACTACGCGGATGCAGGCGCCCCTCCGGATCAGGAGGCCCCGCAGGAAGAGGCTGCCAACCAACAGCCTCCGGATGCCAACCCGCAAGCGAGCGATCAGGATTCGTCGGTTGGAGGGCCTGCCCCGTCCCGTTATCGTTCGAGCTCCAATGATTTTACCAAATCGCTTTCGGAGTTTGTGTTTGTCGAGCGCGATGGCACGAAGATTTACGCGGTTGCTTACAGCTTCCTTAATGACAAGCTTCAGTACGTCACCAAGGAGGGCGTTCGCCGGGCAGTAGCGCTCGATTCGCTAGATCTCGATGCCACACAAAAGCAGAACGAAGACCTGGGCAACACAATAAATCTGCCGACGCCTGTGGCTTCCGGTGTCGCTATCAATATTCCTCTTCTACCGCTGCGATAGCTCCAGACTCTTATCGTTTTTTTTTTTGTTGAATCAGCCTCTACGCACCGGCTCCGGCATTACGTATCCCGACGTAGCGGGCAGGCCCGCGCGCTCGAGTTGAACCGTGCTGTGTTCGATCCCGAACTCCTTCACTTTTTCGCGGATGGCCGCGACAACATCTTCGCATTTATCCATATGCATATCGGGAATGCGCGCGTGGCAGCTCAGCGCATTGTGTTCGCCGCCCAGCGACCATATATGGATGTCATGTACCTCCTGCACATGCTCGACCGTCAGGATGGCGCGGGCTACTTCCTCGACGCGCGTGCCTTTCGGCCTTCCTTCCAGCAGGATGTGCGCCGACTCGCGCAGAATGCCGATGGAGGAGTACAAGACGAGCAGACCAATCGCCAGGCCCAACAGCGGGTCAATCCAGTTCAAGTGCGTGTAGCGCATAAGGAGCGCCCCACAAATGATGGCAACGTTGGACAAGGCGTCGCCGAAGTTGTGCACCAAAATACTGCGGAGATTAAGATCCTTATGGCCCTTGATCAAGGACAGCGTAATTCCGCCGTTAACTGCCAGCGCCGCCAGCGACGTCCAGATCATCCAGCTCTCCGCCACAACGACGGGATTGCGCAGCCGTTCGATCGCTTCGTATCCCAGCCAAAGCGCCAGCACGATCAGAAGCACGGCATTTGTGAACGCCGCCAGGGTCCCTGCACGGTGATAGCCGTACGTTTTCTCGGAATCCGCCGGGCGCTGCGCCCAGCGCATAGCCAGCCAGGAAATTCCCAGCGCGGGCACGTCCGAAAGATTGTGCACCGCGTCATTCAGTAGGGCCACGGAATGTCCCAGCAAACCTCCAAAGACCTCGGCGACTACCAGTCCCAATGTCGCCGCCATGGCCCAGGCCAAAACCGAAGGTTTCATAGCCGGATGCTCGTGGGCGTGCCGATGCCCGTGCTCGTGTGCGTGGATGTGCGAGTGTCCGCCTTGGGAATGCGTATGCGCGTGCATTCTCCCTGTATTCTACGTCCTTGGCGGCCGCCGTCCAGTCACTTCGTTCTGTCGGTTGTTGGATGGTTGACTACACGCAACCGTGAATTCATTGACGGGTCTGGCAGCCGCTGCCACTATCAGAAAAGGCACAGTCGCAGTCGTTTCACACCTGTTTTAGATGGGAGTCATCTGGCATCAAACCGATCGAAATGACCTCTCCTATTGCCAAATTGAGCTTCTGGGGCGTTCGCGGATCTACTCCCACTGTCGATCCGACAACCTGGCGGTTTGGAGGCAATACGCCCTGCCTAGATTTCCTGGCTCCCGACGGCACGCAGTTTATCCTGGATTGCGGCACGGGCTTGCGCATGTTGGGCAATCGGTGGATATCCGATCCCGCTCCGCGGCCGGCGGAAACGCACATTTTTGTGACGCATTATCACTGGGACCATATCCAGGGTTTGCCTTTCTTCGCTCCTTTGTACGACGAGCGCAACCATTTTCAGTTCTATAGTTTCCGCTCAAAATTCCTTGGACCCGATTCCCTGCGGCAGGTCTTTGAAACGCAAATGGCGTTGCCGTATTTTCCCGTGGATTTCGCGTCAATGAGTGCCAAGCGCAAATTCCGGGAGCTCGAAGGCGGAGAAAGTTTCCTGGTTGGGGAGAACAAAGTAACCGCGCGTCACTTGAACCATCCGCAAGGCTGCCTGGGTTTCCGGATCGAGACGCCGGCGGGCACCATCGTTTATGCCACCGACAATGAGCCGGGCGATCCCGAACTCGAAAAGAGCTTGCGCGAGCTTGCTGCGGGCGCGGATATCTTCGTGAATGACGCGCAATTTACTCCTTCGCAGCTGCGAACCACGAAGAAGGGCTGGGGCCATTCTTCCTGGAAAGAGGGCGTGAACGTCGCCCGCGAAGTCGGTGCGAAGACACTGGTTTTGTTTCATCACGATCCCGACTCGGCCGATCGCATGGTCGACGCTATTTTGCGCGATGCCCGGGAAGAGTTTGATTCGGTGTTTGCAGCCAGCGAGGGAATGGGGATCACTCTAGGCGCTCCCGGCGAGGCGGTACAAACGCATTTGCCCGGATCGCGAACCGCGTTGCGCCGGGACGCGCAGTTCCGCGCCGTGGTCACCGGGCTCGGAGCGGACGGCAAGAAGTTTGAGGAAGAAACCATGGTGCATGATCTTGCGCTGCAGGGGGCGCTCATTTCCCTAAAGCATAATCCGCGGCTGCAGTCGGAACTTGAAGTGGTGATGGAGACGAAAGGCCTGGATGGCGTGAAGGAAATGCGGCTGCGCGGCTACGTTGTACGGATTGAAGCGGGAACAGAGAAGGGAACCACCGCCGTAGGTGTGGTGTTTACGGATTAACTCGCTGGGATTCCAATCCACGAGGCACAACTTCAGCGTCACCGGCGAGGACAGGATCGACCAGGCTTGCCTCAGCTTAGTTCCGCAATCTTTTTGTCCAGATGTTCCAGCGCGGCTTCCAGAGACTTGCGATGATTCGGATGCGTTGCACTTTCGAGATCGTTCACAATCCGTGTGCGAGAGAGAGCCAATCCGCGACGCTCGGTTTCCCGACGTAAATCTTCCGGACTTTTCTGACCTCTAGCTGAGTTATCTGCCACGATTTTCCTGTCTTCTACCTGAGATTCGACGTCTTTACTTTCCCAACCGCGTGCCATGGTCTTATTTTCTCACAGATCGGAGGCAGAGGCGGACATACGAGGGAAGAAATATTCGATTTGGCCGCCAGCAACGGGCTTAAACGCCGGCAGCACGGCTCTTCGGCAGGGTGGGTTGCATGGTTGCGCTGGCGTTGCGCAGTGATTCTTCGGCAAGACGCGCGAAGCGCTCGGCGAAAATTCCCGTGTAACGAAATTCGGCTTTGTGTTCGCCCCAGCGCACCACCAGCGTCCACCAGTTTTCACCTGGCATTACGTCCAGCTTGGCGATTTCACCCGTGGTGATTACCACCAGCGGGTCGTAGTGCTTGTCCATCGCCCACGTTTGCGACGTTGAGATAAACAATTGCACGGGTTTCGCGGAGGAGTTGGCGGGCTGATATTCGCCGCCACTCACAACAGTCTGTGCGCCGAGTTCACGGGCTTTGCGATCGGTCGGCGATTCCAGTTCAGCGGGCGGCAATAAAATGGAAAGCACAAAGAACATCAGGCCAAACACGGCGGTGAAATAGCCATGCCACAGGCTCAACGGCAGCACCACCAGCGCCGCACCAAAGCAGCCTAGCGCAACGCGGAACAGTGTCCACGATTTTTCGTTGCGATAGAGCTTCAGAAATTTTGGCGAACGCTGCATCAGCACAAACAACGCCGTGCCACATACGCCTTTGATTCGTTGCAGAAGGTTCTCTTGCTCGACAGAAATTACGTTGGGTGTCGTGCTCATTTTGGGTTGACCGGATTGCCTATTTTACATCAGGTTGTAGTCCGTTAACCTCTCTCATTCGCGCAAAAGCACGCCGGAGGTGGGGGATAGTAATAGAACCCCCTACAACCAAGGCAACGTTCAGAGCGTCGATAACTTCATCGCGGGTCCAGCCGAAACGCACCTGCCCGGACCAAGTGATAGGTGATGCAATCATCGCAGCGGAGCACCGTGGAAGCCACTAAGCCGAGCAGTTCCTTGGTCTTAGTGTCCAACGGGCCGGCTTCATAGGCCTGGTGATCCAGGGCCAAGCCCCGTTTGATGCCCAAGTGCCCGCATTCGAGGATTTCCTCGTTCCATTCGGCGCGAAACTTCTGAAACTCGTCCAACCGTTCAGCCATATGCCCTCCCAAACGGGTTCAGAGGGTAGCACGGGCGGCCTATGGTAGCGAAGGCCGGAGGGATCAGGAATGAAGGGGGCGGCGGTAGCTTTTGTGGAAAGGAAATCGCCGACGGGGCGACTGGGTGCGTGGCCCGGTCAGTCGGTGTGAGGCAAATCCTGAGAAGGGGGCTGCGGAGTTGTTGCGGCTTGCGCCGGGTCGAGTTGGGACAGAGGGCCGACAAGCTTTGGGACGTAGAGGGGCGAGCCCATCAGAAAAGCGAGTAAGCTGAGAATTTCCCTCGATAACTTCAACCTGTCCTCCCTCAAATTATTCACTGCGAACATTTGCCGTCCAAAACACGGCGAAGTTGTTTTCGCGCCGGGCAGGCCGTGCGGTGAAAACGGATATTCTCCACTTCGCGTCTAAAGGCCAGATGACGTAACTGCAGTCTTAGACGCGCGAACTCACGCGATTGGCTTTTTCTCCACGACTGGTGGTGGCATCGTGAAATGGCGACTGCCGATTTTGGAAACGAAGCGGCAGAGCTGGCAACGGTGATCGTGGGTTTCCAGTTGCGAGTATGCGCGGGCGAAGGCGGCTTGCAGTCGCAGGAGCTCATCCGAAATGTTTTTGTCGGCAAAGCCGAGGGAAGCAACTTCATCACGGCGCCGGTGCCAACTCTCCAAAGCTTTCTGACAGGCAAAAAGGAGCTTTTCGTAGTCGGTGCAGATTGCGGTCCTGAAGGGACTTTCCGAATTTACCGAATGCATGGCGTTCCTCGCGACGGTGAGGAGCACGTGACGCGCCAAACAATTAAGTGATGGAAGGAGAGCAGGTTGGACTTGGAGTAAGGACTCTGAGGAGTACAGGCCTAGTACGAAACTTCGCACCAATACCGAACACAATCCGGTAATTCTTACCGCTTTGCTTTCTTTGAAGCCGTCGTGGTGCGGCGACTATTTTTCTTCCAGCTCTTTCAATTTATTGGCGGCGTTCTGGTTTTTGGGATCGAGTTCCAGAGATTTGCGGTAGTTCTCGATGGCCAGCTGCTTCTGACCATCCTTGGCATAGGCTTCGGCGAGGCTGTCATAGACATTGCCAGACTTGGGGTATTCCGCGACATTTAATTTGAAAATGGCAATCGCGTCGGAATTGCGATTTTCCTGAAGCAGTCCGTAGCCGAGACCGTTGAGGGCGCCTTCGTCGAAGTTGTAGTCGTTGGGATGAATGCTCTTGAGCTCGTGATATTTGGCAATCGCGGCGTCGACGCCCTGGCCGAGCACGATCTGTCCGAGATCGTGGCTGAGAGAACGCTTAGGCGTGACGGGTTCCTGACCATAAAGGACGGCGCGAATACCCTTGGCCATATCGCCAAGCGGTGCGCCGGGAGTGTTATTGAAGATCACGATGAGATCGTGGTCCCCAATGTAGCGCTGCTCCAGCGTGTTGAACCCGTTGATGCCTCCGCCGTGGGAGATTACGGTTTGTCCGGCGCCGGGTTCGCCGGCGGGAACCGGGCGAATATCCCAGCCGTAGCCATAATGTTCGAGATTGGGAGTGAATAGCTTCTGCTTGAGATCGTTAGGAACAAGTTTGTCTGTATAGAGCGCCTGATCCCATTTGTATAAATCCTCAACGGTGGAATAGAGGGAACCAGCGGCGTAGGGAAGGGCCATGTCCAGATAAGGCGCGTTTACCACCCCGGACAATTCCTGTCGATAGCCCGAAGCGCGTTTCGGGAGGATGTCGGCGTAGTGATCGTACCCGGAATCTTTCATGCCGAGAGGAACGAGAATATCTTCTTTCAGGAGGGCTTCATAGGTTTTGCCGGTGACATGTTCGAGGATGGCGCCGAGAAGGAAAAAGCCGGAGTTGTCATAGTGAAACTTTGAACCGGGCGCAAACTGCAAATCGCCACTGCAGAATTTCTTGACGAAATCGTCGACGGGATAGTAATTGCGCGAAACATCCTCAAAGAATTTGGGGTCGTCCGTGTAGCTGGGGATCCCGGAAGTGTGGCTGAGGAGTTGGCTTATGGTGACTTTGGAGCCGGTGTCTTTGCGGTAGTAGGGAAGATAGTCGGACAAATGAGCGTCAAGCTTGACGGTGCCTTTGGCGACCTGCTGCATGATGAGCATGGAAGTGAACTGCTTGGTAATGGAGCCAATGCGAAACTTGACCTCGGGAGTGTTGGGGATGTTCCACTCGCGGTTGGCGAGGCCATAGCCCTTTTTGAAAATGATTTTGTCATGATCGGAGACGAGGACAGTACCTGTGAAGGCGCAGCAGTCCATGTATTGAGAAACAAGTTTGTCGATTTTTGCCGCGGAATCGGGCTTGTCTGTGGCGGCCGGTGAGGGAAGCTGGCAGAGAACAGAGAATAGTAGAACGCGCAGGAATGATTTCTTCATGGGCTTGCCTCGGCTCGGGATGGATCTGATGCTCCCGAACGATAGGGATTGTACATCTGGAGTGGGGGATGATGTGAAGACGAGGGACTTTAACCCTTCGTTGGAGCTGACCAGCCTAGAGGCTGGCCACTAGGAAAGCCGTGCCTGCATGCGGGAAAGTGTGCCACAATTTGGATTCCGGATCAGAAGAGCACCTTGCGGAAATTGCCCATGCATGGCTGGATTTACAGCGAAATAGCGATGCGATGTACTGGTGCATCTAACCGGGTAACGGGTTGTTGTACCGGTGCGGCGCGAGCGAAGGCAGAGATTGTATTTTGGGGAGAAGGGCAAAGTGGCATCGAGCAAGCACAGAGAAATGGTGGCTCCGTTGACCCCTCCAGGGGATGGAAGCTCGGGCTTCCAAGAGCAGAGGAATGCCACAGTCGTTGCTCTCGCCATTGTTCGTTGTGGATTTCCTGACGTAAAAATCGGTGCGAAAGCCGTTGGACCTGATGTTGGCTTGTGCGTGAAATTGCCGCGGGGCTCGCGGACTCGCCCGGCCCTGCAGGTAGGGCACGCAATTTCGAGGAGACGACCATGAGTGTGAAAGTTTTGATACCGACGCCGTTGCGGGTGCATGCGCAGGGCAAATCGGCAGTGGAGTTTCCGGCGCAGACGGTGTCGGAAGCGCTCAGCCACTTAACAACGGAATTCGCTGAATTGAAACGCCATTTGTTCACGGAGGAAGGAAAGCTGCGGAGCTTCGTCAATGTGTATTTGAATGGCGAAGACGTTCGTTATCTGGCGCAGGAAAAGACGCCGACTAAGGATGGGGACACGCTCAATATTATCCCCTCGATCGCGGGAGGGGTGCCCACGTTGACATCGCCAGAGAAGTTGAGCAACGAAGAAATCTTGCGGTACAGCCGGCACCTGATCATGCCCGAGGTGGGCATGGAGGGGCAGTTGAAATTGAAGGCGGCGAAGGTGCTGTTGATCGGGACGGGTGGACTGGGCGCGCCGCTGGGATTGTATTTGGCCGCGGCGGGCGTGGGGAAATTGGGTTTGGTGGATTTTGACGTGGTGGATTTCACGAATTTGCAAAGGCAGGTGACATTCGGGACCAGCGATGTCGGAAGGAAGAAGAGCGAGGCGGCGCGGGCGCGCCTTTCGAATCTGAATCCGGACATTACCGTGACCGCGTATGAGACGATGCTGACGAGCGAGAATGCGCTGGAGTTGTTCAAGGATTACGACATCATTGTGGACGGGACGGATAATTTCCCTACGCGATATCTGGTGAATGACGCTTGCGTTTTGCTAGGCAAACCAAACGTGTACGGCTCGATTTTCCGGTTTGAAGGGCAGGCGACGATTTTTGGAATGCCCGACGGGCCGTGCTACCGGTGCTTGTACCCGGAACCGCCTCCGCCGGGGCTGGTGCCGTCTTGCGCGGAAGGAGGAGTGTTGGGAGTGTTGCCGGGAATTGTGGGATCGATCCAGGCGATGGAAACGATCAAGCTGATTCTGGGGAGCGGCCGAAGCTTGAAAGGGCGGTTGCTGGTATTCGACGCGCTGGAGATGGGATTCCGTGAGTTCAAGTTGCGGAAAAATCCGAAGTGCCCGATGTGCGGCGATCACCGGACCATTCACAAGCTGATCGATTATTATGAATTCTGCGGCGTGCGGGGCGAAGAGGCGCCGGCTGCGGATTTACAAGTGCCGGAGATTACGCCGAGGGAATTGAAGGCGCGGCTCGATCGGGGCGACGATTTGTTTGTTCTGGACGTGCGGGAGCCGCACGAATACCAGATCTGCAATCTACAGGGGCATTTGATTCCGTTGGGCGAATTGCCGAGGCGGGTGCACGAGCTGGATCCCTCGCGGGAGATTGTGGCGCATTGCCGGAGCGGGAGGCGTTCGGCGGAGGCCATTGATTTTTTGCGTAAGGCAGGATTTAGGAAGATCCACAACCTGAAGGGCGGGATATTGGCTTGGTCGGATGAGGTGGATCGGACGGTGCCGAAGTATTGAAGAGCAAGAGCGGCAGGAGCCCCTCCCGCGTGACCAGGCGCTTACGTTTAGATCCTTCATGGCAACGGGCTCTCCCGAGAATGACAACATAAGTGGTGTGCGCGTGGGAGGCGCTGGCAGGGAGGCCAGCGCTAGACGGGCGTCGAACCGCGGGGACGGGTTAGTTTAGGATTTCGATAGGAGCGCCGCCCTGGCCCAGGAAGAGGCCGGGCCGGGCGGAAGTTGCTTTGGCGTCGTCCCAGACGAGGATGCCGTTGACGAAGACTTTTTCAATTCCCGTGGGGAGTGCGGTTGGATTGCTGTAGCTGGAGCGGTCGATTACCGTGTCGGGATTAAAGAGGACCAGATCGGCGTACGCGCCTACGCGAATGGTGCCGCGATCTTTCCAGCCGAGGCGCCGGGCGGGCAGAGACGTCATTTTACGAATGGCTTCAGGCAGCGTGAGCCAGTGTTTCTCGCGGACGTACACGCCAAGGACGCGTGGAAATGTGCCAGCACCGCGGGGATGGCTGGCGCCGAGGCCGCCATCACTGGCGACCATGACCCAAGGCTGCTGATAAAACGCGTCGATGTCCGACTCGATCATCGATTGGCAGATGATGCCAGCCTCGGTGTTGGCGGCGTCACCTTCACGGACCAGAAGAATAAACATATTCACATCGGAAATGCGGGCGGTTTTGGCGAGATCGGCGAGCGTGTGGCCGGCATATGCGGGATGCGGTTTAAATTCGGTGATGGTGATGTGCGAGGCTCCGCCGACATCGGCAAGGCCTTTGCCGACGCTTTTCGGATTTTCGTATTGTTTGTCGGGGATAAGTACTTTGAGATTGGCATGCCAAGCGTCGTAGGGATAACAATCGGCCATGAAATCAACGCCACGGCGACGCGCATCATTGATTATGTTGATGTACGCCGCGGCTTTGCCTTGGACTGCGACCGTACCGAGTTTGATGTGCGAGTGCTCGACGGGGATGTGCGCGCGTTCGGCGATGGTGATTTCCTCGTTGAGAGCTTCAAAGGATTTGTCGGCTTCGTCGCGAATGTGGGTCATGTAGATTCCGCCGTGCTCGGCGGCTACTTTGGCGAGGGCGACCAGTTCAGCGGTGTCCGAGTAGCTGCCGATTTCGTACTCGAGGCCGGAAGATAGACCGAGAGCCTGCTGATTCATGGCTTGGCCAACAAACTGTTCCATCAACCGGATTTCGCCAGGAGTGGCAGTGCGCTTGTAATCCTTGCCCATGGCTTGCTCGCGAATGGTGGCGTGTCCGGCGAAGATTGCAACGTTCGGCGCGGTATGAAGCTTTTCGATGGAGCGCACCCAAGTGATGATGGGCCAGGGAGATTCGCCGTCGGGGCCGACGACCAGGGACGTGATGCCCTGGGCGATCTGAGATTCCGCCAGTGGATCGGTGAGGAGGCCTGCGGCGGAATGATTGTGAATATCGATGAAGCCCGGTGCGAGGACGAGGCCTTTGGCGTCGATGACGGATTCACCTTTTTCGGGGGTGAGGTCGCCAATTTCTGAAATGTGATTGAAGTCGACGCGGACATTGGTCTGGCGCAGGGGCGCGCCGGTGCCATCGGCGAGTTGGGCGTTGACGATAAGGAAGGAAGACGGCTTTTGTTGGGAGTGAACAGGAAGCAAAAGAAGAAATGCTAGAGAGAATATGGCGAGCGAGAAAAGAAAGTCTGCGATACGCATCCGAAATGATTCCCGATGAGAGGCTGATCTGAGATCAACGAGCCCCCGGTGACTCTATCGCATAGAACATAGCACGGTAAGCGAGACGTCATTGCTCGAACATTCTTAAATGACGCGTATGAGTGGAGTCCCTAACCAACAGGGTGTGTCAGAGTTTGGCGTGGGGGGCGGTGTAGGGATTGCAACATGGATCTCTGGTTGGCGCTGGTTCCATCAGTTCGATGCGGGTGAGGTCGGGATCGAAGATATCAAATTGCCATTTGCCGTCGCGACCGATTTCGGATTTGTCGTCGGCAAATTTGGAATCGAGGGGAAGACCGTTTTTGTGAAGCTGGTCGAGGGCGCGTTCCATGTTGGGGACGCCAAGACAGAAATGATTTTGCACGCCGAGTTCCTGATGATCAGCGTTGGCGGGAATGTTCAACATAAATTCGACCCAGTCCGAGCCATCGGGAACCTGGATTTCATACCAATCGATGTCGGAATCCTTTTGCGGAGTGCCGGCCGGAAGATCCTTGAAGCCGCCTTTCCAATAAAGGCGGAAGCCGAGAATGTCCATATAGAAGTGTTTCATCATCGCGAGATTCTTGACGACGAAGCCAGCGTGAAAGAGCCGGGAGCTGACCTGATTGGGCGGAACGCGAGCCACGGAAATTTCTGAAAATGACTGAACGAAAGCGATGCCATTGCCTTCGGGATCCTTAATTTCGATGAGGGGTATGCCGTGAGGAGTGTTCTTGATTTCGGAGACCGAAACGTGTTGCGAGAGCAGATAATCGCGCATCTCGCGAACGCTGCTGGTACGGAAAGCGACCTCGTCTAGCCAGGAACCGGTATCGCCCGATTGGGCCTGAGTTAGTTCGATGTGCTGGGAAGCGTTGACGACGAAGCAGGGATTTTTGACGTTGATGCAGCCGTTTGAGCCGGTGCGAAGACCGAGAATTTTGGTGTAGGTTTCCGATGATGTCTGGAAATCGCTAGCCTTAACGCGCACGAAAACGATGCCGGAGATTTGCGGACGCAGGGGGGGTTGCGCCTGGGAGGGGATCGAAGCTGAGAGGGACAAGCAGAAAGCGATGGCTGCTCGAAACATGGCGGACCTCATTTGAATGGATCAGCGTCTGATTCTACCGCATCGGCCCCGGTCGCCCAGGGCGCTCTTCTCGGTTCATTGTTCCCGCCTTTTTTCCACGAAATTGCTCGCTACGTTGAAGCGCGTTTTGGGAAGTTTCGTATCAGTAGTCCAACAAGTACCGTAAACAACAGCAGAACGCTGATTGCGGCGAAGGCCCATTTGGCGAGGGTGAATACATTCGCGAGTTTCTCGGTGTTTTGCAATTCCCGGGGGTAGCTATGGAGGAGGATGAGCAAGCAGACATTCTCGGCGTAATCAAAGAAGGTTGCGGCCAAGGGAAGCAAACTCAATTTCTGGAGTGTGGGGCGGTTGGGGAAAAGACGCGCCAGGCCGAATGTGATGGTCATAACCAAGAAGAATCCATAGACCACGGGGAAGATAAAATCAACGCGTTCGAGAAAAAGCCGATAGGCAAGGCGGCCTTCGCTGCCGAACTGAGCGAGTTTCGAATAGATGGAAGAGGGGGAATAGGAAAACATCATGTCGGGAATGCCGATTCGCAACAGAGAGTCGATGCGGGGAACGCCAGGCACACCGTGGAAATTAATAAGCCAGAAGAAGAGAAAGGTAAGGACCGTCAGCGCGGCGAGCGCCAAGGGTTTGGAGATTTTTAGAAAAAGGGAATGCAATGCGTTTAGCAACGTGAACCTGCCTGCCGGAAAGGGTGCGCGGTGCAGCGGCGCGGTTAGAAGTTGACTGCGCTGAGGGCTTTGTGGGCTAGCTCGGCGGCGCCGGGCTTGCCGCTCAAGACGAGGTTGGCCCATTCGGCGGCAGCGTCGGAAATGCGCACGGCTTCCGTGGTGAGTGATTCGGGGCCGCCGGAGTCCGAGTTGCCGAAGAAGATGCGATCCATCGGACGGGAAGCAATCATGCGGTTTTTTGTGTATTGGCTGGGGACGGCCATCATCATGGCGTGGCCGCGGCGATAAAGGCGAATCTCGATGGGATCAACGTTGAATTCGGGCAAGCACTTCTGAAAATCCTGCAGCACTTTGCCCGCGAAATCCTTGCAACCTGATTCCTCAAGGAGAATGGAGCGCTGATACTCGCGAAGGGCTGAGTAGAAGGTGAGGATTTCATACTTTGGTTTGTAGCCGGGCTGATTGCGAATGGTCCAATCGGCGACGATGAAGTCGGTGAAGGAATTGCCGGGGCACCAATTGTCGTAGCCCTTGTTGTAAATGCGCTTGTCAAAAATCATGTTGATCATGGGGATGGGTGCGTAGCGCATGCGGCGCATGGCCTGCTTCTGATCGCTGGGCAGGCCGCTGACAAGGCGAGAGGTGATGAACTTGGGCGAGCACATGAGCACGACTTTTGCGGAAACGGTGGTGAGCTTGTCTTCTTGTAGGTACGTCACGCGAACTTCGTCGGCGTCGGGGACGACAGAAATAACCGTGGTCCCGCCGAGCATTCGTTCGCCGTATTTCGGCTTCATCACTTCGACCAGCTTGTGACTGATACAGCCCAAGCCGCCAGGGAGAATGACGCGGGTGCTGTCTTCGCCCTTGATGAGGTAGTGCGCGTCGACGACACCGATGAACGCGGTGGTGTCTTCGGTGACGGCACCCCAGTTGGAGAGGCCGTAAGCGTCCCACCATTGAGTGATCGCAGGGGCGTAGTTCTTGGTGATTTCGGTGAATGGCTTGGAGTCGAGCTCCAACATGCTTTTGTGGGGATCGATTTTGAGAATATCGGCGACAAACTTTTTGAAACTCGCGACGGTTTCTTTGCTGTAGGGAAGCTGGCTGAGGCCGGAGCGCCAGGTGTCTGGAGTGTAGACGCCATTGACGATGGTGGGGTCTGGCATGTCGATGGGAAGAAGATCAAGGCCGATTTCCTTGGCGAGATGGTCGCTGTCACTGCCGCGAAAATCGTACGCGGCGGCGGTGGAGTAAGGCTGGCCGGCGAATTCCTCCTGGTAGGCGTTACCGCCGAAGTGATCTTCCTTTTCAAGGAGGAGCCAATCTTTGCCGCGAAGGAAATAGGCGGCGGAGAGTCCGGCCATACCACCACCGACGATGGCGATATCGACTTTGCGGGTGGCGTCGGGTTTGGCGAAGGAGTGGCCATCGCGGAGTTCGTGGCAGATGGCGAAGTGTTCGCCTTCGACGTTGGTGGGTTTGCCGCCGGGCTCGGCGAGAAGAGCTTTGTCGATGGGACAGCCGGAGGCAATAGAACCGGCGACAAGGAATTTGATGAAATCACGACGTGAGTTGGCTGGTTTTACGTTTTTAGTCATAAGTTTTTAGTTCCAAGTATTTGTCATTCCTGCGTGTGATTACAGATTGCTGGCTTCGTTCAGACCGTAATAACGGCGGCGCGTCGCCGCAGTTCAGCAAAGACGTCATGGGCGCTCCAGTAGTTCGCTCGGTTCATGGCCGAGGGTGCGGGTGCGGATTTGGTACCAGATTAGGATGAGGATTACCGAGAGGATGAAAATTAGCGTGGAAATGGCGTTGATTTCGGGAGTGATGCCGCGGCGGAGTCTTGCCCAAATTTCCAGGGGAAGGGTGTTGTCTCGACCGAGAAGAAAAAAGCTGACGGCGATTTCGTCCATGGAGAGGGTGAAGATGAGCAGGGCGGAGGCGATGAGGGAGAGTTTGAGATTCGGGAGAGTGACGCGCCAGAAAGTTTGCCAGGGAGTAGCGCCGAGATCAAGAGATGCTTCTTCTTGGGCGCGATCCATTTTTTGCAGGCCGGCGAAAACTTCGGTGGTGGCGACGGAGATGAGCGCGGTGCCGTGACCGAGGAAGACGGTGAGAAGACTAAGCTGAATGCCGATGCGCTCGACGAACATTAATAAGGAAAGTCCCGTGATGATGCCGGGAAGAACGAGAGGAAGCAGGACCAGGCGGCGGAAGAGGGATTTGCCCGGGAAATTGGCGCGATCGAGAGCCAGTGCCGCGAGGAGCCCCAGGGTAAGGGAGAGAGCAACGGCAGCGAGCGCGACGAGGAGGCTATTGAGAACGGAATCCCATATGGCGCTATCGGCGAATAGCTGTTGATACCAGTGAAGAGTGAACTGCCTTGGGGGAAAGCCGCCTACTCCGTTTTGGTTGAAGGAGTAGAGGATGAGAACGACGATCGGCAGATAGAGAAAGGCAAAGACGAACAGCGAAAACGCGCCAAGCAGCGCAGCGCGGTTGGATTTGTGGCCGGCCGTGGCGTTCATCGGAAGGCCCACCGTTTCTCGAGGTGTTCGGTAAGAAAGAGAAGAGCGATGGTCAGAAGAAGGATACACACGGCGATTGCGGCGCCGAGCGGCCAATCGTAAGCTGTGCCGAAGAGGCTTTGGACAATGTTGGCGATCATGATGCTCGAAGGGCCGCCGACAAGCATCGGTCCGAGGAAATCGCCGAGCGTGAGGACAAAGGCGAAGGTAGCGCCGGCAATCAGACCAGGGAGCGAGAGCGGAAGAATGACGCGCAGAAACGTGGCGCGGGGGCCGGCGCCGAGATCCTGGGAGGCTTCGATGAGATGGCGCGGGATGTGTTCGAGGGAAGCGTAGAGAGGAAGGAAGGCGAACGGGGTATAAATGTGGGTGAGGGTGAGAATGACGGCGAAAGGGCTATAAAGGAAAAAGCTAACCGGCTCCTTGGTGATGTGAAGGTATTGCAGGAAGCCGTTGAGGACGCCGTCAGAACCCAGGATGGTTTTCCAGGCGTAACCGCGGACGAGATAGCTGACCCAGAGGGGAACGATGACGAGTTGATAGAGAAGATCTTTGCGAACCACAGCGTGAAAGGACATGTAATAGGCGAGGGGGTAGCCGAGAAGGAGCGAGAGCACGGTGACGCTGGCGGCGATGCGGGCAGTGCGAAAAAGGACTTCGGCATAAACGGGATTGTGGAGGAGCTTGGCGTAATTCTGGAGATTCCATTGGTGGACGATGAGGCCATCGCGGACGAGCCAGAAGCTGTGGGCAAACATGAGCGCGTAGGGAAGAAGAAGAAAAAGGCCGACCCACAGGAGGGGCGGGAGGGAGACCACGGTTTTATAGAGGCGGGAGTACATGGGAGTTGTTAGTTTTCTGTTTTCTGCAATAAGTTTTTGGACGACCGGTTTCTGGCGTGGGGTGGGACTTTCCTCGAGTTGCGGTTGAGATCGTTCGTTTCTCTCAGGATGACAGTTCTCATGTGGCACGCCCCTTTCATTTTTGGACCTGGATGGCTTCCGCCGGATCGAAGGTGAATTCATGTTCGCCGGTCAGGATGCCACGGGCGGGGATGCGCACGCGGAGGAGTTGACCGGCGCAGTCGACTTCGAGTTGCTCGACGGAGCCCGAGAAAATTTGTTGGTGGATACGTGCGCGGAAACGGACGGCGTCGGGAATGGATGAGTCTTCTGTGGCCAGCCGGATGGCTTCAGGACGAAGAGAAAACAGAGATGGACCGTTGGCGGCGTTGGTGGGCCAGTGCAGGCTGCCGCTGGTGGCGATTCCGTCGCGGACTTCGGCGCCGAGCAGATTAGTTTGGCCGATGAACTGGGCCGTGTAACTGGTGGCAGGGCGGGCATAGATTTCACGAGGCGAAGCGACTTGTTCGAGGGCGCCGTCCTTGAGGAGGGCGATGCGATCGGAAAGGGCCATGGCTTCTTCCTGATCGTGAGTGACAAAGAGAAAAGTGATGCCGAGTTCGCGCTGGAGGGATTTTAGTTCACCCTGCATCTGCTTGCGAAGATTGGCGTCAAGGGCGGAGAGCGGCTCATCGAGAAGAAGCAGCTGAGGGCGATTGACGAGCGCGCGTGCCAGAGCGACGCGCTGTTGCTGGCCACCGCTGAGACGAGCGGGCCGGGCAGAGGCGTAATCCTGCATTTTGACCATGCGGAGAGCGGCATCGACACGCGCGGGAATCTCTGCGGTCGGCGAATTGGTGACGCGAAGGCCATAGCCGACGTTGTCCGCGACAGAGAGATGCGGGAAAAGCGCGTAATGCTGGAAGACGGTGTTGACACGACGTTTGTAAGGAGGAAGCGTATTGAGGCGAGCGCCGCTCATCCAGATTTCACCCGAGGTCGGTTGTTCGAAGCCGGCGATGAGGCGGAGAAGCGTGGTCTTTCCGGAACCGCTTTCGCCGAGGAGGGTGAGGAATTCTCCGGACGCGATTTCGAGGGAAATATTCTTGAGAACTTTGTGGGCACCGAACTGTTTGGCGATGTTGCGCACTTCAAGGAGCAGCGCCACGGGCGAGGGAGATAGAGGCGGGCTGGAGGAAGCGGCGGTCACTGGGCGGCTTTGACCTCGTTCCAGATTTCGATGTACCGGGCGCGGCGAGGGACGTCTTGCCAGAAATAGATGCGTTGCATGTAGGCATCAGGGTCGTCGAGATGCAGGCCTTTTTTCTCCGCTCCGGTCATGAACTGGGCGGCGGAAGGATTCGCTGGAGTGTAATGAGTGACGTCGGTGATTTTCTTCTGGGTTTGCGCCTGGATCATGTATTCGAGGAAGGCATAGGCGAGATCCTTGTTGGGGCTGGCCTTGGTGATCATGAGGTGATCGATCCAGCCGGTGGTGTTTTCCTTGGGAATGGTTTCGCCGATCGGGAAATTGGCCTGGCGAAGCTGGTTAGTCATGAGCGGCCAGCCCATGGCGGCGATGATTTCGTGGTTTTCGAAAAGATTGGTAAGTTCGCCGCCGGTGGACCAGATTTTGCGGATGTTGGGCTTGAGGGCGAGAAGTTTCTGTTTGACGGCGGCGAGCTGGTCGTCGGAGAGATTGTAGAGCTGCGAGGGATCGGGCTTGTCGTAGCCGAGGAGCTGCGCAGCCATATATAAGGTAGAGAGATCGTCCCAGACGGAGATTTTTCCTTTGTATTTTGTATCCCAGAAGATGGCCCAGGAATCGGGGGGTGGCGCGAAGGCGGTCGTGTCATAGAGGAGAGGATTGGGGCCCC
Source organism: Candidatus Acidiferrales bacterium (assembly GCA_963742325.1). Classification (GTDB taxonomy): domain Bacteria; phylum Acidobacteriota; class Terriglobia; order Acidiferrales; family UBA7541; genus Acidiferrum. The sequence continues at coordinate 354,122 of CAVULB010000004.1, forward strand.
ACATGAAAGGGACGCCGAAGGTTTGGCCGTCGACTTTGACGAGGAGAAGATCGCGCAGTTTGGCAGAGAGTTGCGAGTAGCTGGGAATTTTTGTGAGATCGAGGGGTTCGGCAAGATGGGCGCGGGCGATGGAAGTGGCGACGTCGCTCGAGGGAGATATGACGTCGTAGTTTGAGGCGCTACCGCCGCGGAGTTTGGCGACGAGGTCGTCGCTGGAGCCCATGTAGGACGCGGTGACTTTGCAGTGGTGGGATTGTTCGAAGGCATGAAGGAAGGAAGGATCAGCGTAGCCTTCCCAGACAAGGAGGTTGAGGGAGGGTTGTTTGTTTTGGCAGGAGCCGAGGAATAGGCAACAGGAGAGAAGAAGCAGGGAAATGGGGTTGCCGTTTCGCGGTTTCATTGCGTCCTCGTTGCGGCGGTAAGTGCGGAAAGGGTCCGCCCCAGAAGGCGGGCGCTACATAGGCGCTTCATAGACGATTTTGCCTCCGACTATGGTTAGGACCACTTTGGTTTCGTCGATGGTGTGAGGATCAATTTCGAATATGTTTTTGTCGACGACGATGACGTCGGCAACCTTGCCGATTGCCAGCGAGCCTTCGGATTTTTCGAGGTGGCCGGCGAAGGCGGCGTCGATGGTGTAGCCTTCGACGGCTTGCGCGACGCTGAGTTTTTCTGAGGGAACGAAACCACCCGGGGGTTTGCCGTCGGAAGTCTGACGTGTGACGGCTGTTTGAATGCCTTCCCACGGATTGAGAGTGACGACGGGCCAATCGCTGCCAAAGGTGTAACGGCCGCCTTGTTGCGCGATGCTATTCCAGAGCCAGGCGCGAGAGGCACGCTCCGGGCCAATGTTGCGAGCCCAAACATCGAGCGTGTCTTCATCAGGATAGGCGTGGAGGGGTTGCATGCTGGCGATGACAGCGAGCTTTGCGAAGCGGGGAATGTCCTCGGCGGTGATGGTTTCGATGTGCTCGACGCGATTGCGGTGGTCTTTGCTGTGATTGGTGTGTTCGGCGAACTCGTAAGCGTCGAGCGCCGTGCGCACGGCGTAATCGCCGATGGCGTGGGTGTAGAGCTGAAAACCTTTTTTGTCGAGTTGGGCGACAGCGGCTTTGTATTTTGCGGGATCCCAGAAGAGCGCGCCCTTGGTCGAAGGATCGTCGGTGTAAGGTTCGAAAAACGCGGCGGTGTGGGATTCGACTACGCCGTCGAGAAAAAATTTGACGCTGTTTGCGTCGATCCATTCATCGTGAAACTTTTTCCTGGAGGATTCGAGGGCGTCGAGATCCTGCGGGCGCACTTCGGCGGGATCGAGAACGTAGGCGACATGGAGCCGAAGGGAAAGCTGATTTTCGTCGCGGAGTTCCTGGAAGACACCGAGATGTTCGAAGTCGCCTCCGGCACTGTGGACGCGGCCGAGTCCATTCTGATTGGCCCACTTAATGGCGGCACGATAGGCATTGAGAGTTTCAACTTCGCTGGGCTTCGGCACGATTTTGCTGACGAGATCGCCGGCGGATTCTTTCAAGGCGCCGGTGGGTTCCCCGGTGACGGGATCGCGAACAATTTCGCCGTTGGGTGGATTGCGCGTGGTTTTGGTAATGCCTGCGAGTGCCAGGGCCTTGGAATTCGCCCAGAAGGTGTGGAAATCGAAGCACGTTAGGAAGACGGCGATGGCAGGGAATAATTGGTCCAGATATTTTTTGTTGGGCAAAGTTTCCGTGCCGAACATGGCGTAGTTCCAACCGCTGCCGAGAATCCACTTGTTGTCGGGATGCTGGTCGGCGTAGGCGCGTAGACGACTCTGGATTTCCGCAACGTCCTTGGCGCCCTCCAGGTTAACCTGGCCTAAACTTAGGCCGCCATCAAGCAAGTGGACGTGGGAGTCGGTGAACGAGGGAAGCACGAGTTTGCCACCGGCATCAATCATTTTTGTGCCCATGCCGCGAAAGCGGGCGACTTGTTCGTCCGATCCGACCGCGACAATTTTCCCTTTGCGAATGGCCAAGCTTTGCGCCCAAGGCTTCTGTGCGTCGACGGTATAAATTTTTGCGTGAACGATGAGGATGTCGGCAGGAGCGACGCGGGCAGATTGCTGCGCGCGAGCGGCCATGGCGCTCAAAAGGAGCGAAAAGAACAGCCGGGCGGGCAAACGACGGTGGCTGGATCGCACGAAACCCCTTTCGGTGACTCTTTCCGAGTCCTTCTCGGTTTTCGCGGCGCGATTTTTGCGGCGACCGCGAGTCAAAACAAAGTCAGAACGTGGGCGGAGTGTTGACCCACAGAATCCAGACTTCCGAACGCCCCGGGTTTTTCCAGCGGTGCGGCGTGGAGCTTTCGAAATAGAGGCTGTCGCCGGATTTCAGGCGATAGTGGCCCCGATCATGCAGCCAGATTTCGAATTCGCCGCGCAGGACGTGGAGAAATTCTTCGCCCTCGTGCGTGTAGGATTCACCGCTGGTGCCGCCGGGCTTGATGCGGAAGAGGTGTGGCTCCATGGCGGTGTTGCCCCAGGCGAGAAGTTCCATACGGACCTTGGGACTGGTTTCGAGGACCTTACGCTCGGAGGGGCGAACAAGGTGTTGAGCGTCGCCGTTGGTTTCAAACATGGAGAGGATATTGGTTTTGTAAAAACGCGCGATGCGCTGAAGCGTGGCAACGGAGGAACGCATCTGGCCGCGCTCGAGGGCGCTCAGAAAACCGACGGAAACCTTTGTGGCGCGGGCGACTTGAGCGAGAGACAGGCCGCGTTTGATGCGCAGACGGCGGAAGCGCTGGCCGGGAGACTGCAGAGCGTCGGCCGGAGCGGAGACGACGCCCTGTTTTTTAAGAACGTGTACAATCGCGGCGGGATTGAGGCCGCGAGCTCGACGTAGAAACAGAGCGCGCTGCAGCAAACGAACATCGGACTCTGTATACATGCGGTAGCGGCTTGCCGTGCGCTGTGGGGAGACGAGTCCGAGGGCTTCCCATGCGCGCAAAGCCGAGGAAGAAATGCGCAGACGGCGGGCGACATCGGAGATGCGCAGAAGGCGCGGAGCCGACAAAGAATCCGATGCTGTGGACAAATTCTTTCTGCTTGACACGGGTCGCAGCTTTCTCTAAGTTTGCTGGATTATAGTAAGGTTCGCGGTCAGGTTACAACCACGAAGAAACGGTTTATCGGGGATATCGCTTCTCGGGGAACAGGGGTGAATCAATGAGATCAGGATTGAGCCGACTATTTACGGCAGTGTGTTTCCGCAGCGTCCTGCTGAGCGCGATCTTCGCAGTGTGCCTGTTCATTGCCGTTCCCGGAGGAAGCGGACAGAGCACGGGCGGGAGAATTCGTGGAACGGTAACGGATACGAGCGGAGCGGCGGTGGTCGGCGCGAAGGTGACGCTGGTCAACGAAGGAACGAACGCGACGCGCGAGGCGCAGACATCGGGAACGGGAGAATATTTGTTTCTGGAAGTGCCGGTGGGGAGTTATGACGTCAACGTGGTGGGAACGGGCTTCAAGAAATTTGAGAGAAAAGGCATCGTACTGGTGTTGAACGCGATTGCCAGCGTGGACATTGTGTTGCAGGTTGGCGGGTCGACGGAGACGGTGGAAGTGAGCGGCGCGCCGCCGGTGATCGATACAACCACGACGCAGTTAGGCGCGGTGATGACGGACCAGTCGGTGCGCGAGTTGCCGCTAAGTACGCGGAATACGTACCAGTTGCTGCAGTTGCAGCCTGGGGTGCAGTCGCAATTGGGCGCGGACCTGTTTTACGGCAGCGATAATCCTGGAGTGGTTTCGGTGAACGGAGGCCGCGGGCGTTCGAACAACTATATGGTGAACGGCGGAGACGGCAACGATATTTTCGTGAACGGGCCGGCGATCCAGCCGTCGCCGGATGCGATTGAAGAGTTTCGAGTATTGACGAACACGTTCGATGCCGAATATGGACGCAACTCGGGATCGATTGTGAACGTGGTAACGAAAGCGGGAACGAACGACATCCACGGCGACGTATATGAGTTCTTCCGCAACAGCGTGTTGAACACCAAGGGATTTTTTGATCCGTATGTGCCTGATTACCAGCAGAACCAGTTTGGAGCGACGCTCGGCGGCCCGATCCGGAAAGACAAGACTTTCTTATTCGGCTCGTACGAAGGAAACCGGCTGAAACAGGGAATTCCGTCCGGGAACGTCTATCTTCCGACGACGGCTGAGGCGACGGGAGACTTTTCAGCCGATGGGCCGTTCCAGGGAGCGGTGACAGACCCAAACTTCGCGAGCAATTTGTATAACCGTCCCGGATGCGCCGGCGCCTTGGCGGCGACCGCGCCGACAGCAGCGGCGCAGTTGCAGTCGCTGGCAAACGGATCGTCGACGACACCGGTTGCCTACAGCAGCTTATTCCCGAATTCGCAGGTTCCGACATCCTGCTTCGAGCCGACGGCGAATGCGCTGTACAAGAACTACGTTGCACCGGCGGGAGCGGGATTAGTGCAGACGGTGCCAAATCTGATTGAGAATGACGATCAATTTACGTTCCGGTTTGATCATAATTTCTCAGCGACGCAGCATTTCACGGCGTACTACTACTTCGATGACGTGAATCAGAACCAGCCATTTTCGAATTTCCAGGCGGCCGGTGCTAACGTTCCCGGGTTTGGAGGAATTTTCAAGACCCGCGTGCAACAAGTCAATTTGGCGGAGACATCGACGATTGGTTCGAGCGCCGTAAATGAGCTGAGGTTCAACTGGTTCCGCGAGGGCCAGGGAGATTTGAATCATCCGGTGAACATCCTGTCGAGCCTGCACGATGCTTGCGGGTCGTCCGTTCCGGCGTCAGAGTGCTTTGCGGACCCGACCAATCCCAGTTCAGGGATCACCACGAATATCCCCGGAAGAGAAGGCGTGCCGTTTGTGAGCGTGGCCGGAGGATTTTCTATCGGGAACAATTTTGAGGGCGAACTGCCGCAGACGGGAAATACGTACCAATTTTCCGACAACTACAGCAAGGTGCTGGGATCGCACAGCATCAAGTTCGGAGGAGATTTCCGGCTACAAAAGTTCGACCAGTTCCTGTACTACAACATCAATGGCGACTTCGCTTTCCAAAACGGCGGATCGAACAATTCGTTGGCGCCCTCGGGAACAAATCCCGACGCATATCCGGACTATTTCCTGGGTGTGCCGACAACGTATTCGCAAGGAGCGGCGCAGGGACTGGACACGACGAATTACGGTTTGTATCTGTTTGCCCAGGACAGCTGGAAAATCAAACCCAACGTCACGCTGAACTACGGACTTCGGTGGGAATTGAACACGCCGTATGTAGACAGCGGAAACCGGTTGCAAACATTCCGGCCCGGGCAGAACACGACCCAGTATCCCTGCTGGTTGTCAGCTACCAGCCAGGCGACTTTGGGGGCGACTTCACCAAATTGCGGGCCGGGATCGGCGAATGACGCCTATTTCCCGACGGGATTGGTATTTCCTGGTGATAAAGGAGTTCCCTCCGGATTGACCTCGACGTACTACAAAGCGTTCGCGCCGCGTATCGGCTTGGCGTACAGCCCGGGCTGGACGGATGGTTGGTTGTCGAAATTGACGGGTGGGCCAGGGAAATCGACGATCCGCGGGGGTTACGGGATTTTCTACAACCCGATGGAGCAGCTGGTGCTGGAACAGTTCAGCGCGGAACCGCCGTTCGGCGTCAGCGCGTCTCTGTCCAGCCCGCTGTTCAACACCCCTTATCTGCTTCAGAACGGGACGCAGGTGCCCAATAATGCGAATGGGATCATTACGCAGAAGCCGACTACGCCGTGTTTTGATCCGGCAGGGCCCGCGGGATGTGTGGACTGGTCACAATTCCGGCCGATCCTGCTCTTTGGAGAATTTCAGCCGCACCTGAGGACGCAATATGCGGAACAGTACAACTTGACAGTGGAGCGTCAATTGACTTCGGACATGCTGCTTCGCATTGCCTATGTGGGCACGCAAGCGCACCACCTGCTTGCCTCCCAGGATCTCGATTACGGGAATCCACAAACTTGTCTGGACCTTGCGACCTATGGGCAGGGTTGCGGAACGTTCGGTTCTGACAGTGCGTATTCCTTCATTTTGCCCGCCGGGGATGTATTCCACATGCCGTATATTCCTGGTCCGGCCGGAAGCGCTGATATTCCGTGTCCGTATGGCAACGCGCACAATCCGGCGGGATGCACGATCACCGGAGCTGCCGGCGGGACGCCGATTAACCTGGTTGGAATTCGGCCTTATTCTTCGCCAAACTGCAATCCTTATTCAGGAGCAGGGTGTCCGGCAGACGGCGTGCCGGTATTCAGCAACATCTTCTCCGAGAATACGGTTGCGAACTCGAACTACAACGGATTGCAGATTTCTCTGGAGAAGAATTTCTCGCATGGACTGCTCTTCCAGGCATCCTACACTTTGAGCAAAGCGATCGACCAGGGCGCGTCGTTCGAAAATGAACTGAATCCGGTTTATCCGAATGCAACCAGGGGATTGTCACTGCTGGACGCGAAGAACCGGTTTGTGTTTAGCCCGGTCTGGCAATTGCCAATTCCGAAGAAGGATGGATTCGAAGGGAAAGTTGTCAACGGCTGGCAATTATCCGCGATCATTACCTATCAGAGCGGCTTCCCGATTCGTGTGCAGGACCAGGACGACTCGGAACTGATGTCCAGCATTTTCTTTGAGTCCACGAACACGCCCTATATGACCGCACCGCTGCAGCGGTTGAACCCCAAGACAAATGTGGGGAATTATTGGTTCAATACCGCTAACTTCTGCGATCCCACGGGGACTTCGCCGTGTCCACAACAGCTGGGGACTTTCGGGAACACGCCACACTCCCTATGCTGCGGGCCGGCGTTGAACAATACGGACTTGGTGATTGCGAAGATGACGCCCCTGACAGAAAAAATCAACACGGAGTTCCGGGCCGAGTTTTATAACACCTGGAATCACACGCAGTTTGAAAACCCGGATGGAAACTTTAGCGACTCGACGTTTGGCGAAGTATTGAAGGCGAGAGACCCGCGCGTTATGCAGTTCGCGATTAAGTTTTTGTTCTGACGGTGGAACTAACTTAGCCAGAGAGTGCGGCTTGCAAGGGCCGCGTTTTCTTGTGCAACCAGAAGTCCGCACTGCTACAAACGTGCCGTGGCCATTGTCGAACGTGCGGGAATGAAGAGGAAAGGCGTAAACTGGAAGAGCAGTTTGCCGCAGAAACCGCGAAGTTTTCCTCGCTCTATACTGACCGCAGGGAACAGACCTGCCCCAGGTGACCACAGGAAGGCTTACCTGGATGGAGTTTGAAAATGCACGAGACATTACAGAAGGAAATCGCTTTGTATGAGAAGCGCACGCCGAAATCCGCAGAAGCGCATAAGAAAGCGGAGAAGCGAATTCCCCTAGGAGTGGCGAGCAATTACCGGGCGTACGATCCTTATCCGATTTTTGTGGCCGAGGGACACGGGGGAAAGATCAAGGACATCGACGGGAACGAGTATATCGACCACAACCTGTGCTTCGGGACGCTGATGGCAGGACACGGACACCCGGCGGTGGTAAAAGCGGTCGAGTGGGCGCTGGCAAATGGCACCACGTTTGGAATGCCGCATGGGATGGAACTGGAACTTGCCGATGAAATTTGCGCGCGCTATCCAGTCGAGATGGTGCGGTTTGGTTCGAGCGGGACGGAAGCGACCATGCACGCCTGCCGGATTGCTCGCGCGGCGACGGGCCGGGACAAGATTTTGCGGTTCGAAGGTTGCTATCACGGACTGCACGACACGGCGCTCGTCAGTGTGAAGCCGAAGGAAGAAGATTACGGCGACATCCACGCGCCGAATTCGGTTCCTGGCGGCCTAGGCGTGATCCAGGCAGTGCTCGATAACGTGACCGTGGCGACGTTCAACGATTTGCCGAGCGTGGAGCAGCGGTTCAAGCAGTTCCCGGGAGAGATTGCCGCCATCATTCTGGAACCGATCATGATGAATGTGGGCATCTGCCTGCCACAGTCAGGATTTTTGCAAGGCTTGCGGGGAATTTGCACGAAGAATGGCGCGCTGCTGATTTTCGATGAAGTGAAAACGGGAGCGAAGCTGGGTTGGGGCGGCGCGAGCGAATATTTTGGCGTGAAGCCGGACATTATTACGCTGGCGAAATCGATTGGCGGCGGAGTGCCGTTGGCCGCGTTTGGAGCCAGCCGCGAAGTGATGGACCTGATTGTGCAACACAAAGTGTTTCACGGCGGGACGTACAACACAAACCGGATCGCGATGGCGGCGGGGTTGGCGACATTCCGCGAGGTACTGACGCGAGCGAATTACGCGCACGTCGACAAGCTGGGGAAAAAGCTGGCGGAAGGGTATCGGACAATTCTGAAGAAGGCAGGGCTGGATGCGTATGTGGCGCAGGCGGGGGTGAATGGTGCGCTGATGCTGTATCCGCAGGAAATCCGGAATTACCGCGACTGGACGAAGATCGACGTGGATCTGTGGCGGCAGTTCTGGTTTGCGATGGTGAACCGCGGCGTGCTGGCGATGCCGTACTGGTGGGACGAACAGTGGACTATTTCCGTGCAACACACGGAGGCGGATATCGACAAGCACCTGGCGGTGTTTGACGAAGTGGCGCCGGCGTTGGCGAAGACGCAAAAGGAACGCGGGCTGAAGTTCGTGGGGGCGGTGGGTCATTAAGGTGGGGAAGTTCAGGGAATGAATGAGTTGAAGGAAGTGAAGGAGCGGACGGATTGAGCAGCGAGGTCACGAAGGGAGCGGCGGTTGCCGCTGCTTCCGCCGGGGAAAGACCGCATCTGAAGCGGGTGCTCGGACGGCGTGACCTTGTGCTGCTGTTTGTGGTGGCGGTTTTCAATCTGAATGTCTTGCCGTCGATTGCCGCGAATGGCGGAGTCACGATTTGGTTGTGGCTGATTTCGCTGACCCTGTTTTTCTGGCCGCAGGGAATTGCGGTGATCGAGTTGGCACATCGCTATCCTGGCGAAGGCGGAGTGTACTTGTGGGCCAAGGAAGTGTTCGGGGATTTCCACGGGTTTTTATCCGGGTGGTGCTACTGGACAAACAACATGATGTACGTGCCGACGGTGATGCTGTATTTCGTGGGCGTGTCCGTGTTTGTGCTGGGTCCAGGGCATGAGGGGCTGGCTGATAACCGGGTATTTGCGCTGATTGCGTCGGTAGTGCTGCTGACGCTGCTGGTGGTGCTGAACGTGATGGGGTTGGGCGTTGGGAAGTGGATCAACAATCTTGGCGGGATTGGGACGTTTAGTGCGGCGTTTTTGCTGATGGGTTTAGGCGTGATTGTTTGCGCGAAATATGGAACGCACATTCACTGGTCCGACTTTCAGATACCGGCGAATCCGCGGTTTGTGCTGAATTCGTTCGGAGTGATTTGTTTTGGACTGGTGGGCCTCGAACTGGCGTCGATCATGGGCGACGAGATTGAGAATCCGCAAAAGACTCTTCCCGGGGCGGTGGCGTGGGGCGGCGTACTATCGGGTTTTCTTTACGTCGGAGTGACGCTGACGCTGTTGGTGGCGGTGGACAAGAACAGCATCAGCGTGTTGCAGGGGATCGTGCAAGCGATGAGCCACATGGCGGGGCAGGTTGGCGCGGGCTGGATTGTCGCGCCGTTTGCGTTTCTGTTGAGCGTGTCGATTGCAGGGATTGGATCGGCGTGGCTCGGAGGATCAGCGCGGATTCCGTTCGTGGCGGGGCTCGATTCGTATATGCCCGCATGGTTGGGGAAGATTCATCCGAAGTACGCCACTCCCTACGCGGCGCTGATCGTGCATGCGAGTGTTTCATTGATTCTGGTGATTGTTAATTTTGTGGCAACAGGCGGAGTGCAGGAATCCTTTCAGTCTTTGTTATCGCTTGCCGTCGTGCTGCAGTTGATTCCGTTCCTTTATATGTTCGCGGCGTTGTTGCGGATCGCGTTTGCTGAGGATTTCGTGCGCGGGCACTACGGGAAAGGCACACTGATCTTTGCGGGTGCCAGCGGGTTTGTGACCACGGTGTTGGGGATCGCGCTGGCTTTCTTTCCGGCTCAACAGATCAAGTCGGTCGAGCGATACGAAATCTGGATGGGTGGGGGGACATTGTTGTTTATCGGGCTGGCAGCGTTTTTCTTTTATATTTATGGAGGACGAAAGGCCGCTCGGAAATTGGCTGAGGAGCCTGCGGCGTAAAGGTCGCAGCGGCCAAAACGCGCGGAGTTATGTGCTACTTGGGTACGGCTGCAGCCGTGCCCTGGGGCGGAAGTTGGGAGGCGGACGATGTCGAGTACGGCGAAGGTGACGGCGAAAACTTACCAGAATTATGTGAACGGCCAATGGTTTGGCAGTTCTTCGAATGAGACCTTTGCGGTTTACGATCCCTCGACCGAGGAAGTGATCGCACAGGTGGCTTCGGCGAACGCGGCGGATACCGACAAGGCGGTGAAAGCGGCGCGCGCGGCATTTGATTCGGGTCCTTGGCCGCAGACTTCGGCGCAGGATCGCGGACGCATTTTGTTCAGGCTGGCGGAAAAGATCCGGCAGAACGCGGCGACTTTGGCGGAAATCGAAGCGCGGAATTGCGGTAAGCCAATTGTGGAGGCGGAATTCGATATTGCGGATGTGGCGACCTGCTTTGAGTATTACGGCGGCCTGGCGAATAAGGTCACCGGGCACGTGATGCCGGTGCCCGCGAATGCATTGAGCTTTACATTGCGCGAGCCGATGGGTGTGGCGGGGCAGATCATTCCATGGAATTTTCCGCTGCTGATGGCGGCATGGAAGCTGGCGCCGGCTATTGCGGCGGGTTGCACGTGCGTGTTGAAGCCGGCCGAGCAGACACCGCTGACGGCTCTCGAGTTTGCGAATTACCTGGCGGAAGCGGGGTTGCCGCCGGGAGTGGTCAACATTATTAATGGCCTCGGCGAAGTAACCGGCGCGGCGCTGGTGGCGCACCCGGGCGTGGACAAGATTGCATTCACGGGAAGCGCAGCCGTGGGGAAGATCATCGTGAAGGGTGCGGCAGACACGCTGAAGAGGGTGACGCTCGAGCTTGGCGGAAAATCGCCGAATGTGTTTTTTGCGGATGCGGATTGGGAAGCGGCGGTAGATGGCGCGCTATTTGGCGTATTCATCAATCAGGGGGAAGTTTGCAGCGCCGGCAGCCGAATTCTGGTGGAAAAGAAAATCTATGCGAAGTTCGTGGAAGCCATGACGGAAAAGGCGAAGCGCATCAAGCTGGGACCGCCGCTGGAGCGCGAGACGAAGATGGGGCCGCTGGTCAGCAAGGAGCAATATGACCGCGTGAGCTCGTACCTGGAATTGGGGAAGAAAGAGGCCAAGACCGCGATTGGTGGCGGCCGGCCCAAAGAGTTTGCCAAAGGTTACTACGTTGAACCTACGATTTTTTATGATGTGGACAATGGGGCGCGCATTTCGCGGGAGGAGATTTTCGGGCCGGTGGCTTCCGTCATTCCGTTCGAGAACGAAGGCGATGCGATCAAGATTGCGAACGACACACCGTATGGACTGGCTGGGGCGGTGTGGACGCGAGACATTTTCAAGGCGTTTCGCGTGGTGAAGTCCCTGCGCGCCGGGATTATCTGGGTGAATCACATGCAGCCGACGTATGTGGAAGCGCCGTGGGGCGGATACAAGCAGAGCGGATTTGGGCGTGAGCTTGGGCCTTGGGGGCTCGATGAGTATCTGGAGACGAAGCAGGTGTTCGTGAATCTGGATGAAGCGCCGATTGCCTGGTACTGAAGGAGTTTTGAGTTTTCGGTTGAAAAGTCATTCTTGACGGATGGTTTGGGGCAGTCGGAAGCTGGGCACGTTTTTCGGCCGACAGCTTAGGCGTAGGAAGGTTTGGGAAACGGCCCGCCTCAGAACTCTAGCCCTACAAGGGCTAGGAGATTTTGCAAGACGTGGATACCAGAAGGGATTGCGAAACATGAAGACCATTCAATTGCGCACGGAAATACCGGGACCGAAATCGAAAGCGCTGCTGGCGCGGCGAGAGGCGGCGATTCCGCGGGGGCCACATCTGGTTTCGCCAATTTTTGCGGCGAAATCGGAAGGGGCATGGATCGAGGATGTGGATGGAAACCGCTACATCGATTTTGCGGGCGGCATTGGATGCTTGAACACCGGGCATCGGCCGCCGCGAGTGGAAGCCGCGCTACGAGAGCAGGTAGGAAAGTTCCTGCATCTATGTTTTGGCGTGACGCCTTACGAATCGTACATCGCGCTAGCGGAAAGATTGAACGCGCTGGCTCCAATCAGCGGGCCAAAGAAAACCTTTTTCGTGAACAGCGGGGCGGAGTGCGTGGAAAACGCGGTGAAAATCGCGCGCGCATACACGAAGCGCCCCGCGGTGATTTGTTTTGAAGATGCATTTCACGGGCGGACGTGGATGACGATGTCGTTGACGAGTAAAACGAACCCGTATAAGGCGGGGTTCGCGCCATTTGCGACGGATATTTATCGCATTCCGTACGCGTATTGCTACCGGTGTTCCTACAACTTGACTTACCCGTCGTGCAACGTAACCTGCGCTCATCACCTGGAGGATACCTTCAAGCGTGTAGTGTCTCCAGACGCGGTGGCCGCGGTGATTGCCGAGCCGGTGCTCGGCGAGGGCGGATTCGTGGCACCCCCGAAGGAATTTTTCGGGATCGTGAAGGATATCTGCAAGAAATATGGGATCGTGTTTATCGCCGACGAAGTGCAGTCGGGAATCGGGCGAACTGGAAAAATGTTTGCCATCGAACACTACGGCGTGGAGCCGGACCTGATTACCACCGCAAAATCGTTGGGTGGAGGACTGCCGCTGGCGGGAATTACGGGGCGCGCGGAAATTATGGATGCGCCGCAGCCTGGCGGACTGGGAAGCACGTTCGCGGGAAACCCGATGTCTTGTGTTGCCGCGTTGGCGGCACTGGATACGATTGAGAAAGATGGCTTGCTGGCACGTTCGACGGCGATCGGGAAGAGGTTTGAGGAACGCGCGCACGGCTGGCAGAAGAAATGGGAACTGATCGGGGATGTTCGCGGGCTGGGCGGAATGTGCGCGATAGAGTTGGTGCGAAACCGCGCTAGCCGGCAACCGGCGGACACGGAGACGAAACAGTTGGGCCAGTTCTGCTACGAGCATGGCCTGATGACGATTACCGCGGGGACGAATAACAACATCATGCGTATTCTGGTGCCGCTGGTGGTCACCGACGAACAGTTTGACGAGGGGCTGGACGTGATTGAGGCTGGACTGGCGCAGATTGTGGAGAAGAAGCAGGCGGCAGTTCTGCACGCTTGAGAGTGGACTCTTGATTGAGTTGGGTGCTGTAGAGTGCTTTCCCTGTGGAACATTCGTTTAACTGCCCGTATTGTGGTGAGGAAATTTCGATGGTTCTGGACCTGTCTGTCCGGCAGCAGACTTATGTGGAAGACTGCGAAGTTTGCTGCCGGCCGATCGAGATCAGTTATAGTGTGGAAGGCGATGAGCTGGCTGGATTTGATGCCACGACGCTCGACTAGATTCACTTCACGCGATTCTCAGGCTAGCGCGTCGGCCTAAGAATACCTGCACGAATGCTTATTGAAATTTGGCTTGGCTTGTTTGGGAAGACCCCCTGAACACAGAGTGTTTGTGCCACGAGCAAGGTGCGGCGCAACAAGAGGCAACCCAAGGCTTTGGCGTATGTGCGGTAGCGGATCAGTGGACGGTGGCGAAGGATTTGGGAGAGGCTTCTTCAGGGAGTTGGGTGTAGTCGGGGAAATTGCCGAAGAGTTTTTCGCCGGCTTCGCCAGAGGTGACGGCCAGGACGAGGTAGCGGCCACCGACGAAGCAGCCTTTCCAGGATTGGCCGATGCCGCCGAAGGCTTCTTCGCGGTCGCCACGGGAGCGGACCGAATTGACGCCTACTTTGAAGGAGCGAAGTTCGGAAGCGACGCGACGGGCGATTTTCGGATCGTCGCAGGCGATGGAAGAAACGAGCGCGCCGTTGGAGATATTCATTTCGGAGACAAGTTCTTCGAGGTGATCGACGACGACGATGGTGTCCAGCGGGCCGAAGGGCTCGGCGTGGTAGAGACGGCAATTGCGCGGGATGTTCAGGAGCGCGGCGGGGCCGACGTAGGCGGAAGTATCCTGATTGGGGAAAATCATACTTTCCGAGACCGTGGCTTCATAGAGACTGATGGCGCCTTTGCCGAGGGCATCGACATACAGGACGCGCAGCTCTTCGACTTTTTTGCTGTTGATGAGCGGGCCGAAATCGAGTTTGGGAAACGGATCGTCAGGAGATTCGACCAGGACGGGATTACCGAAGCGCAGGGAACGCAGAACGGGAAGATACATTTCCAGGAATTGCGGGAAAAGTTCGCGCTGGACGACGAAGCGGACGTAGGCAGTGCAACGCTGCTTGCCGTAATCGAACCCTTTGCGCAGTTGTTCGGCGAGCAGGGGCCAATTGGAAAACTGCCAGACGCCGTAGGTGTTGACCCCTTCCATTTCGAGCATGTAGCGCTTTTTCTCGTCGTAGAGAGTGGAGGCGATGACACCGCCATTGGTTTTGCCACCGACGAAAGCGAGGCAATCGACGAATTCATTGCGGACGAGGGCGTCGCTCAGCTGACCGCCGGAGCCGCTGACAAGAGAAACGGGAAGGCCGGCACGGCGAGCGATAGTGTGGGCGAGTGTGAGCGAATAAAGGCCGCCGTCGGTAGGCGTTTTGGAGATGGCGGAATTGCCGGCAAGGACCTGGACGAGAACCGCGTGCATAAGAACGGACATGGGGTAATTCCAGGAAGCGATGTTGGAGATAAGGCCCAGTGGCGCACGTCCGCTGAGCATCGGAGGGATGTGTTCGATATACCACTCGACGCCGGAGATGCAACGGTCGATGTCCGTGAGGGCCTGGGCGTAGGGCTTGCCGATTTCCCACATGAGAAGAAGGGCCATGAGTTCGCGGTGCTGCTTGAGGCCGGCCAGGCACTCGCTGACGCGGCGGCGACGCTCGTCGAGATCGACGCGAGACCAGGAGAGCGCCTCGGACTTGGCGAATTTTACGGCGGTGAGCGCGGAGTCCAGATCGAGCATGGGAATGCGGCCGAGGCTACGGCCGTCGATGGCGGATTCATAATGGCGGCCGAAGCCAGGATTTTTCCACTCGCCGTCCAGGAGATTAAGGACGCGGTTTTCAGAGTCAAAGGCTTCCGGCGCAGCTCCACGCAATTTTTTGGACAGAAAATCCCACTCGGCTGCAGGCGCAATGATGGGCATGCCCGGCCTCCACTCCCGAACCAACGGGTTTGTGGATTATAGATGGGGAGGGCCAGGAGTGGGTGGTGATTTTGCTAATGGGAAGCATAAGAGGGAGTGGATGCGGGAAAGCGCATGTGTCAGAAACGGCCCGCTTCGGAAAGCGGACCTTACAGGGGCCGGAAATCGTGCCGACAGGAGAGGCAAGCAGTGCTCGGCTCCTACGAACAGGAGCTTAGAAACCGTATTTGGCTGCAACTTGTTTGGTTTTTTGGTCGATCAGAAATAGGGCGGCGCGCTGGGCTGGAAGACGGATGGGGAGCTCCAAGCCGGAGGGTACGTCTTTGATGGTGATGTAAGCGTCGTGATCCGATTCCGATTCGAGGATATAGAGGGTGGCGTTTTGCAGATGAATTGGATAGAGGAGGACGCCGTCACCGGCAAGCATGCCACCTTCGTAAGAGGGCGGAATCGCGGCGCGCTCGAGGACTTGTCGATAGAGAAGCGCAGCAACTCGGGGAGTTTCCGCGAGTTCGACAGGATAGGCAGCCCAGAAAAGTTGGCCATGGCCCAAGGGAAAATCTTTGATTGCGGAGCCATCATCGAACTGCAGATATTCGAGGAGTTGTTGGTCTTGTTGGTTAAAGGAGAGCTGGATCATGGTTATTTCCGAGGATAGGCCAACGCTGTTGCCGATGTCGGCGTTGCGGAAGGTGACAGGTCCGGTGGTGGCTTTGATGCCGAGCGGAGTGTAGCGATTGACAAGATGCCAGTGTTGGTCGCGAGAGACGGGACCGGTGACCAGCAGGTTGCCGCCGTTGCGCACATAGGTGAGTAGGGCTTGCCAAGTGGATTCGCCTAGGGCTTGGGCGGAGGGAAGAATAACGAGTTTGGGCGAGCCGAGTTTGTCGATTTGATTTTCGGCAATGATATAGCAGGGTTGGTGCATGTCATAACCGAGGGCGCGGACGGCGTTTTGCTGAGCGGCGACTTGGAGATCGGCCTGAACTGAATATTGCGCGGCTTGTGAAGTGACGATGGCAATGGCCGGTTGTGCGGGATTGACGAGATAGGGAGAAGCGGCGGCGGAGAATTTTGCCATGTCGCGAAGGATGGTGGCTTCCGGTTTTTCGGTGCCATCGGCGTGGAGCGCGCCGATGGGGGTTTCGTTGCTTTCCGTCATGTAGGAATTGGAATTCCAGAGCCACTCGATGGCACCGGAACCTTGCACGAAGGAGAGCGCGAATTTGCGTTCGAAGAGCATGGCTTCCTGCTCGGGAGTGCGGCGAGCGATTTCGTCGAGCGTGAGTTCGCGCTGCAGGCCGGTTTCCTGGATAAGCATGGCTTTGCCAGATTGCTTGGCGACGAGGGAATCCCAGAGCAGATGATCGTTCTGCCACCAGGAATGGTTGGTGGTGAAATCGAGGTAGGGCGCGAAGAACGCGGGGTTGAGACGGTCGACGTAGCCGCCTTCGTCCTGGCCGACGGTAAGAGGCGCGTTCGAATTTACACCACGAATGGCTTCACGCATGCCGCGAACCCAGCCTGCAAATTTCTCCTGAGCAAAAAGAACGTAGTCGTTTACGCGAAGCGAGTTGACGCCGTCGTACATGCCGCGCGGCGCAAACTCTTCTTCGGTGGGAAGCGAGATTGTGCCGGCGACCGCGCTCGGAGGAACATTCCAGTCGGCAGCGAGGGCGGCGCGGTCCGGATATTTCTGGGCGAGCCAGGCATTCCAGGCGGCGAGTTCGACGGGATCGTAGTTGGGGCGCATGCGCCAGAGCTGTTTGGAAAAGCTGGGTTCGTTGATGAGATCCCAGGCGAGAAAAGGCACGTCGTGGAATCGCGCGGCGACGGAACTGACCAAGCTTTGTTGTCTGCGCACGGCTTCAGAATCGAGATAGGGATTCGCGCCGCCGAGAATTTCGGGAAGGAAGGCAAAAAAATTAAATTGCACGGGAAGGTTATATTTACGGGCGGTCATCAAGTAGGCTTCGAGGGTGCGGAGCGTGCGCTCGTAGGGGCGGCCGGATTCGTCGCAGAGCTTGTCCCAGCCGGTCCACCAGCCGGTGCGAATCATGTTGAGGCCAGCGCTGTGGATGAGGGAGAGATCGCTGTTCCAAACGTAGACGTTGGGATGATCGAAGAAAAGGCGCTGGACTTCGCTGGACATATAGGTGGTACCGACTACCGCGAGCGGTTTGTCGTCGACGGTGAAGTAGTCCGTGTTGACGGCGAGATGGGGGCCGGAACGAAGGAAAGCTTCATCGCGAATCCAGTAGGCAGAATGATAGATGGCGCAGAGGGTGGTGCCTTCGAGAAGGCGTGCTTCGATGATCTGCAGGCCTTTGCCGTTGGCAGTGCCGAGCACGGTATCTTCTGTCGCAGGAAGCGAAATGGTGATGGATTGTTTTTGCACAGGTTGATCTTCGGGGAAAGTAGAGACTTGGATGGTGAGCGGACCGGCAGGCTTGTTTGCCAGATGCACAATCGATTCGAGTTCGACCGGTTCACCGGGAAGATATAAAGGAAGGGCTGGGCGAACGGAGAACTCCAAGGCTCCCTGCAGGGCGCGATCGGCGAGGGTTCGCAGCAGCTTGGCGGAATCGGGCGAAGAATAGAAATCAGGCGCGAGTTCGGCGGTGAGAAAAACCCAGCGGCTGCCGTCAAAGCCGGAAGAGAAATGATCGATCTGGAGGAGTGGGGCGGAGAGGCGGCGCTGACCGGTGACCCCCCAGACGAGGGCGTCGAGTTTTGTATCGAGAGAACCGGCAGAACCGCCGCGAGGATAAAGATCGTTGGTGCTGAGACGGATGATGGGGCTGAAGGCTTGTTTCCAGGAAAAGTGGGGAAGATCGATGGGAATTTCCGGATTGCGTGTGAAGATAGCGCCCGAGGAACCAGGGGTGTTTTGATATTGATCGATTTGCAGAGGACGAGAGAAGCGCGTGCTGTAGTCTCGGAGGTGCCAGCCGGAGGCGTCGTGAAAAGCGGCGCGGGTGAAAGGGCGCCCGCCGAGGACCAGGAGATTGCCGCCGCGGTGGAGGAAGTCTGAGATGGCGGAAAAAGCTGCCTCAGGAATGACGGAGGATTGCGGGAGGACGAGGAGGCGGGTCTGCGCGTCGGCCAGGGCAGCGGGGAGTTGATCGGCGGGGAGCCTGCGAGCGTCAGGAAAGATCTGGGCAAGTTGCGCGGGAGAAGCCGAAGCGCTGTCCGCGGCGGGTAGGCCGGGTTCGCACCAGATGACGGTATTCGAATATTTTTGAGCGTGCAGAGACTTGGGAACCAGGAGCGGGAGCAAGGTGAAGGCCGCTGGAAGAAGCCAGGAGGAATGATTCATGATCGAATCTCGCAATCGCGTGAAGAATAACGATACCGCACAACCTTATACCATTTCTGCCGAGGGAGCCTTGTGACGAGATACCTTTTGGGTTGGGGAACAGGTGTGGCAGTATCAAGGGCGGGTGAGGGGCCGCGGAAGAGCGGAGAAAAGAGAAACCGGGAATATGCCGAACCTAAGCGTATCGAACGCGACGAAGGCTGGCGAAAGCGCGGGACAGGCTACGAGAAGTTACGCGGGGCCGCTTGCCATTGTGACGACGCTGTTCTTCATGTGGGGATTTCTGACCTGCCTGAACGATATTTTGGTGCCGCATCTGAAATCGATTTTCGATCTGAATTACGCGAAAGTGATGCTGGTGCAGTTTGCGTTTTTTGGGGCGTACGCCATCTTCTCCCTGCCTTCAGCCAAACTCATCGATTGGATTGGGTACAAGCGTTCCATGGTTGCGGGGTTGCTGACCATGGGTCTGGGGGCCTTTTTGTTTGTTCCGGCCGCGAGTGCTCCATCGTTTTGGCTGTTTCTTGGTGCGCTGATCGTTTTAGCCGCGGGAATCACCTGCCTGCAAGTGGCGGCAAATCCGTATGTGACGGTTTTGGGAAAGCCCGAGACCGCTTCCAGCCGGCTGAACCTGACACAAGCGTTTAATTCGCTGGGCACATTTCTTGCTCCGTTTTTCGGGGGACTGCTGATTTTGAGCGCTGCACCGAAAGCAATGCAGGAAATCCGCGCGATGGCGCCCGAAGCGTTGCAGGCTTATCGCTTGCACGAAGCGGCTACCGTTAAGACGCCCTATGTGGGGTTGGGTATTGCGTTAGTGGCGCTCGCCGTGGCAATCGCAATTTCCAAGTTGCCGACGATTGAGCACGCGCAACATAAAGTGGGAGAGAAGGTGAACGACTCCATCTGGAATCATCCGAACCTGATATTTGGGGCCATTGCGATTTTTGTTTATGTGGGAGCGGAGGTTTCCATCGGCAGCTTTTTGGTCAACTACTTCACGGAACCATCGATTGGCGGGTTGACGGAAAAGGTGGCGGCGAGTTTCGTGGCATTTTATTGGGGTGGAGCGATGATCGGACGTTTTATCGGCTCCGGCTTACTGCAAAAAGTACGTACGGGAACACTGCTCGGGATTTGCGCGGTTTGTGCCGCGGCACTGGTTGCCATTTCCATGCTGACGAATGGCCACGTGGCGATGTATAGCATCATCCTGGTGGGATTTTTCAATTCGATTATGTTCCCGAGCATTTTTACGCTAGGGGTGGCGGAACTGGGACCGCTGACAGGCGACGGTTCCGGAGTCATGATTATGGCCATCGTTGGAGGGGCAATTGTGCCGCTGATGCAGGGTTGGATTGCCGACCACATCGGGATCCACCACGCGTTTTTCCTGCCCGTGCTTTGCTACATTTATATACTGTTCTTTGCGTTGAGCGGATCGAAGCCGAATAGCGAGAGGCACGCGGCCGCGTAAGCGGCTTGCCCAGTGCAAGAACCGAAGAAAGATTCACCAAACACTCGAAATGCCCAACTCGTTTTTGGGTTGAAGCAAACTCTGCAGTCCTTGTGCATGCAATATTCCATCAGAGCAAAATTGAAGGACGAGCATTTGACGCGACGAATCGTTTGCAAGAGTTGGAATGCGATGCTGTTATGGTTTTTCGCTGCGGCGTTGGCGCTTGCGCAGGAGGGACATCCTACGCCTTCGGCGCCGCCTCCCGGGGCCAGAGCGGTCGTCTGTGCGGGGCGTGCGATTCCGCAACTAGAAGATGTCACTGCCAAGACGGGAATCACGTTCCGGCATACTTCCGATCCGGAGAAGAAATATATTGTGGAGTCGATGAGCGGCGGGGTGATTTTGTTCGATTACGACCGCGACGGCTGGCTGGACATTTATTTTCCGAATGCCCCCAGCGTGGTGATGATGAAGAAAGGAGAGTTGAGCCGGAGCGCGCTGTATCACAACAATCACGACGGAACGTTTACCGACGTGACGGAAAAGGCGGGCGTGGGAAAACCGTGTTTTGCGATGGGCGGAGCGGTAGGGGATTACGACAACGACGGGTGGCCCGACTTGTACGTGACGTGCATGGGGGGAAACGTGCTGTATCACAATAACGGCGACGGGACATTCACCAATGTGGCCAAGAACGCGGGCCTGACGGATGGAAGGTGGTCGACCGGCGCCGCGTTTGCCGATTATGACGGCGATGGGTATCTGGACCTGATGGTGGTGAATTATGTGGACTTTCATCTGGATGATTTACCGGAGTTCGGGAAAGCGGCCAATTGCAAATTCCGCGGAATGAACGTGCAATGCGGGCCGCGAGGACTGCCGGGGTCGGAAGATTCGCTGTTTCACAATAATAAGGATGGAACGTTCTCGGATGTCTCGAAAACGGCGGGCGTGGCTGATCCGAATGGCTACTACGGGATGCAGGTGATCTGGGCTGATTTTAACAATGTGGGAAGGCCGGATGCGTATGTCAGCAATGATTCGACGCCTAAGTTTCTTTATAAGAATGAGGGAAACGGGACTTTTTCCGAAATTGGATTGGAATCAGGGACGGCCGTGGATGAGGACGGGTCGGAGCAGGCCTCCATGGGGATTGCCGTCGGGGACTACAACCACACCGGGCGGCCCTCTCTGTATGTGACGAATTTTTCCGACGAATATAGCGTGCTGTACCGCAACGACGGGAATTGGAACTTTACGGACGTTTCCTACAAATCGGGAGTGGCGGTTCCGTCTTTGCCGTATGTGAAATGGGGAGCAGCGTTTGTGGATTTAGACAATGACGGCTGGCTGGACCTGATCACGGCGACCGGCCACGTATATCCGCAAGTGGACACACTGCCGACGGGTGTGCGTTATCGAGAGCCGAGAATTTTGCAGATGAATCAAGGGGATGGCAC
The DNA here is from genome assembly GCA_963742325.1 of Candidatus Acidiferrales bacterium. Lineage (GTDB taxonomy): Bacteria > Acidobacteriota > Terriglobia > Acidiferrales > UBA7541 > Acidiferrum. The sequence goes on from CAVULB010000004.1 coordinate 375,663, forward strand.
TTTCTGTGACGCGAGCGCGCAAGCGGGCCCGGCGATCACGGAACCGAGGGCTGCACGAGGTTTAGCCTATGGCGATTTGTTCAACGACGGGCAGATCGATATCGTGATCGGCGACATCGATGGAACGCCACAGGTGTTGAGGAATCATGGCATAGCGGGAAATCATTGGATAAGTTTCGAATTGGCGGGCACAAAGAGCAACCGGATGGCGATTGGAGCGCGATTGAAATTGGTGGCCGGCGGAATCACGCAAACCGACCAGATTCACAGCGGCGGAAGCTATCTTTCGCAGAATGACACACGCGTGCATTTTGGTTTAGGAAAGGCGACGAAGATTGAGAGCCTGGAGATTTACTGGCCGTCCGGGAAGGTCGAAACGATAAAAGATCTGGAAGCGGACAAGTTTTATCACGTGCTTGAAGGGCAAGGAATCGTGCCGGCGGAGAAGACCTTTTCCAGGAGCAAAGCCACGCCCCAGCCGCACTGAGGACTTTTTGAGCAAATGGGCTGTCTTGCACTTTACACAAAATCGATATTGTACTAACGTTTTGCTGGACTAGCGTGCGGGCTTGGACCATCTGACCAAACCTCCCTACTCCCACGGAGGTCGTATGAATCCCCGGAAAGCAGTGCTTCGATTTTTGATTCTGCTGCCGATTTTGTGTGCAGCGCCGATTTTGCGAGCGAACGACGATATTCCCAAGGCGGCGTGGAAGAGGCCACTGGGCGCCGCGCTGGAAAATCCCGGAAAGAAGAAGGCCGGGCTCGAGCCAGAACACGTCGATGACGGCTACTGGCAAGGCGCGCCGGTCGGCGGATTTGGAGCGGGAACTTTTTCGCGCAGCTATCGCGGCGATTTTGTGAGATGGCACATCAAGGGCGGCGTGCATAAATATGAGAGCGTGAGCGGTAACCAATTTGCGATGTTTCAAAAAGCGGAAGGGGATGAGACGGGGGTGGCGCGAGCGCTGATGAACGGTCATCCCAAAGCTGGATTGAGCGCCTGGCAATGGGACTATCCCGTCGGGGCGGGGGATTATTATTCGTTGTATCCGAAATCGTGGTTTGACTACCGGTGGGAAAAATTTCCCGCTCACGTGGCGCTGGAGCAGTTCTCGCCGATTCTTCCGAACAATTACAAAGAGACCAGCTATCCGGTCGCGGTATACCGGTGGCACGCGGAGAATCCGACGAACAAACGCGTGACCGTAGCGGTGCTGCTGTCCTGGGAAAACATGATCGGGTGGTTTCGCACGTACCGGCGCGATCTTAGCGATGCGATGAATGACGGAAACTACAATCACATGAAGATGGAAGCATTGGGGCCGAAGCAGACCATGCAGGGCATCGTGCTCGACCGCAACCATATCGGCAAGATCACCGAGGAGTGGGACGGACAGTTTGTCATTGCCAGCGTTGCCGAGCCGGGCGTGGAACTGAGTTATCAAACGACATTTAGTCCTGAAGGCACGGGGGATGAGGTCTGGAAACCGTTTGCGCAGGATGGGAAGTTGGCGAACAGCAACGACTCCTGGACAAGCAGCGGGGAGCGGATTGCGGGAGCGATTGCGTTGCGATTCACGTTGGAGCCCGGCGAGAAAAAGATCGTGCCCATGGTGATCGCATGGGATCTTCCCGTGGCGGAATTCGGATCGGGACGGAAATGGTACCGACGGTACACGGATTATTACGGGACGAGCGGATTGAACGCGTGGGCGATTGCCAAGGATGCATTGACAAACGCGAGTACGTGGAGCGCGGAGATTGATGCGTGGCAAGCGCCCTATGTAAACGACGAAAGTAAACCGCTGTGGTACCGCGGAATGTTGTTCAACGAACTTTATCCTTTGGCGGATGGCGGGACGTTCTGGGGCCGGCCGTTGGATGCGGACCCGAAACAAGCTCCTACCTATTCCTTCATGGAGTGTTTCGACTATCCGTTCTACGAAACGCTCGACGTGCGGTTTTACGGGTCGATGCCGCTGATCAAATTCTGGCCGGAGATCGAGAAAGGGATCATGAAGGAATTTGCGGACACGGTGCCGCAGGAATCACGCGAGCGAATGGCGTGGATCTGGAAGAGCGAACAGACCGGCGTGGCGCAATACCGGATACGCAAGGCCAAGGGAGCAGTGCCGCATGATCTGGGAGTGCCGTCGGAAGATCCGTTCAAGCAAATCAACCAATTCAGTTGGCAGGACACAAACGGATGGAAGGATCTGAATCCGAAATTTGTGCTGCTGGTTTACCGGGATTTTGTGCTTTCGGGAGCTTCGGACAAGGAATTTCTGGAATACACGTGGCCGGCGGTTCAGGAATCCATCGCGTATCTGAAGCAGTTCGATACCAGTGGTGACGGCATTCCGCAGAATCAGGGCTATCCGGACCAGACTTATGACGAGTGGGTGGTGCGCGGGGAAAGCGCGTACTGCGGCGGGCTGTGGCTGGCGTCGCTGCGCGCGGCCGAAGAAATCGCCAAGAAACTGGGAGATACGAAGGCGGCGAGCGATTATCATGCATTGTTCCTGAAGGGGCAGGCGAGTTACATCAAGAATTTGTGGAACGGTGAGTATTTCCGCTACGACACGGAAAGCGAGTACAAAGATAATATTCAGGCCGATCAACTGGCGGGGCAGTGGTATGCCAACTTGACGGGCTTGGGCGATCTGGTGCCGTTGCAGATGCAACGGAGCTCGCTGCAGAAGATTTTCGACTTTAACGTGATGAAGTTCGCGGACGGGAATATGGGCGCCGTGAACGGAATCACTTCCGACGGAAAGCTGATTGTGCTGAAGGATAACCAGCAGGTGCGGGAAGTTTGGACAGGAACGACGATGGGAGTGGCGGGGCTGATGCTGAGCGAGGGGATGACGGAGCAGGCTTACCGCACGTTGTGGGGCTTGTATCACACGAGCTACGAGACCAAGGGCTACTGGTTCCGCACTCCGGAAGCGTGGGACATCACCGGCGATTACCGGGCGTCCATGTATATGAGGCCGGCAGCGATCTGGACGATGGAATTGATGCCGAAAGAGCAAGCGGCAAAATAAGTTGAATTTTGGGCCGGGATGAGTGGCGTAGGGATGAGTGGCGCAGGTTGTGCGCCTGTCTAAGTCACCATAGAATGTGTGCGAGTGAGGATTCATGAGAAACTTCAAGCAAGTTGTGGTGGTCCTGTTTTTTTGCGCAGGGATGGCAGGTGCGTTGATGGCGAAAACTGAAGTCAGCCAGCGAAGTGGCGGGAAATTGCCGGACGGATCGTCGGTGGAGATCTACACGCTGAAAGATGGAAAAGTGGAAGTGCAAGTGATGAATTATGGCGGATACGTGTTGTCCATCAAGGTGCCCGATCGTACCGGCAAGATTGCGGATGTGGTGCTGGGTTTCGATGATCCCGCGCAGTATTACGAAGCCAATCATGGAAAGGGTAATCCGTTTTTCGGGCCAATCGTGGGGCGTTACGCGAACCGCATCGCGCATGCGCAGTTCACGCTGGATGGTACGGTGTATCACACACCCAAGAATGACGGCGACAATACGCTGCATAGCGGGCCGGACGGCTTTCATAGCCAGCTTTGGACGGGCCACATTATCGCGGATGGAGTGGAACTGAAGTATTTGAGCAAAGACGGTGAAACCGGTTTTCCCGGGAATTTGTCGGTGACAGTGAAATATACGCTGAGCGGGAACGATCTGAAGATCGATTATTCGGCGACCACGGACAAAGACACGGTACTGAATTTGACGAATCACTCCTATTTCAATCTTTCAGGGCAGGGTACGGGAACGATTCTTGCCGACGAGTTGAAGCTGAATGCTTCGCGGTTCACGCCGGTGGATGCGGCTTTGATTCCCACAGGAGAGCTAAAATCGGTTGTGGGTACGCCGTTCGATTTTCTGAAGCCGCATGCTGTGGGTGAGCGGATTAACGCGGACGATCAGCAGCTACACCTGGCGCACAACGGGTATGACCATAATTTTGTCATCGATGGGGGTGGGAAGGAATTGAAAGAAGCTGCCGAGGTGTACGATCCGGCGAGCGGGCGCGTGCTGAAGGTGTTGACGACCGAGCCCGGCGTGCAATTTTATAGCGCGAATTTTCTGGACGGCTCGATCAAGGGCAAGGGCGGCGTGGCTTATCCAAGGAACGCGGCGCTGTGCCTGGAGACGCAGCACTTTCCGGATTCTCCGAATCACCCTGCATTTCCAACCACAGAACTGAAGCCGCGCAGCGAATTCCATTCGGTCACGATCTTCCGATTCTCCACGCGTTAGGCGCCAAGAAAACTTCGCGGGAAGGCAGCTCCAAATCATGAGTGTTTTGGGAATTGACGTGGGCACCGGGGGAACGCGCGCAGTCTTGATAGATTTGCGCGGGCGCGTGATCAGCGCCGCGACGGCCGAACATGCTCCGATGAGCTCCCCGCACATCGGTTGGGCGGAGCAGGCGCCGGACGATTGGTGGCGAGCCGCTTGTCAGGCCATCAAGGAGTGCTTGGCGAAAAGCGGGACAACCGCGCAGGAAGTGTCCGCCATCGGGCTGACCGGACAGATGCACGGGCTGGTTTTGCTGGATGCACAGGACCAGGTGGTACGGCCGGCGCTGTTGTGGTGCGATCAGCGGACCGGGGAAGAATGCCGGGAAATTACGGAGCAAGTGGGGACCGAGCGACTGATTGAATTGACAGCGAATCCGGCGCTGACCGGGTTCACACTGCCGAAAATCTGGTGGGTACGGAAGCACGAGCCGGAACTTTGGGGGCGTGTGCGGTCCTTGATGCTACCCAAAGATTACATTCGCTTCCGGCTGACAGGTGCGCGCGCGATCGATGTTGCGGATGCCTCGGGCACGCTGATGTTTGACGTGGTGCACCGGCGATGGTCCAAACCGATGCTGGAAATTTCGCGGATCGACGAAGGCTTGCTGCCGAAAGTGTTTGAATCGCCGGAAATCAGCGGGCAGGTGCATGAGCAAGGCGCGCGATTGGCGGGATTAAAGGCAGGAATTCCGGTGGTGGCAGGCGCGGGAGACCAGGCGGCGGGCGCGGTGGGAATGGGAATTGTCAAGCCTGGCGCGGTCAGCGCCACGATTGGCACCTCGGGCGTGGTGTTTGCGGCGACAAGCGCTCCGCTGCTCGAACCCAAAGGACGCATTCACACGTTTTGTCATGCGATTCCGAATCGTTGGCATGTGATGGGTGTGACGCAAGGCGCGGGACTTTCTTTGCGATGGTTTCGCGATCAATTTGGCGCCGGGAAAGACGATGGGCGCGACCCGTATGAGCGGCTGGCGGAGGAAGCGGCAAGGACGCCGCCCGGGGCCGATGGACTTTTATGGGCGCCTTACCTGATGGGCGAGCGCACGCCACATCTCGATCCCCAGGCACGCGGAGCATTGCTGGGAATTACGGCGCAGCACACGCGAGCGCATGTGATCCGCGCGATCCTGGAAGGGGTCGCATTCAGTTTGCGGGATACGCTGACATTGTTTCGGGAGATTGGCGTGCCGATCGAATCGATCCGCTTGAGCGGCGGTGGTGCGCGGTCTGCGCTTTGGCAACAGATTCAGGCGGATATTTATGGAATGCCGGTGGAATTGATTGAGGCGGACGAAGGGGCGGCCTACGGAGCGGCGTTGCTGGCGGGTGTCGGGACGGGGAATTGGGCCACAGTGGAAGCGGCGTGCGAAACCGCGGTTCGAGTTGCCAAGCGGGTGCAGCCGGACGAGAACAGTGCGCGGCGAATGGACTTGCAGTATGTAGAGTATCGGAAGTTGTATCCGGCGCTGAAAGTAATCAAGCACGACTTCCATTAGAAACCTCTCCCATCCGCAAAATCCAGATATACAGGGAAGACCTCATTCACGATAGGGCTTGAGACGGATATCTGTGGGTAATGTCCTACGGCAAGCCGTGGCTTCGATCCTTTCTGTTGGCTGTGGTTACATTTGCAAGCTGTGTTGCCGCCGCGTCGCATGCGAGGGTGCCGGTGGAGCAATCGCTGACGAGCGAGAGGCTGCACATATCCGGCGTACGCGATGCGGGCAAAGTGAACGATTTTCTTTATCGAGGAGCGCAACCGAACGATAAGGCGTTCGAGGAACTGCAAGCGCTTGGGATCACGACGATCGTCGATTTACGCGGCGAACGGCACGGATTGATAAGGAAAGAACAAAAATATGCGGAATCGTTGGGCATGGATTTTTTGAACCTGCCGGGAAACGGCTGGATGCCACCGCCCGATCAGCAGGTGGCTCAGTTTTTCTCACTGATGCAAGAGACGCCGAAGCGGCGCGTGTTCCTTCATTGCTGGTTGGGCGGGGATCGTAGCGGCGTATTCATTGCCGCTTATCGCATTGCGTTTGATGGCTGGACGCCGGACGAAGCCATCCGAGAGATGCACGTTTTTCACTACAACTCGTTCTGGCACCCGGCAATGACGAAGTATGTCCGCGAATTTCCATCGCGATTGGCGAGCTCGCCGGAATTGGAGTCGTTTCGGCGTGCGGAGAGTGGCGAGAAACGCGGGGCGGACCAAGAGTCAAGAATATCGGGAAATCCTGACTGACAAAGGCGACGGAAGCGCGGCGTCCAATAAGGCATCGCCTGCCGATTCCTAGGCCCTTCTATGTATAGCGCGGACGTTGCCACGATTGTAGATTTCCTGGGCGATGCGCGCCGGGTGCGCAGTTTTAGCAGGCAAGGAGGCAGCTGTGCCGCTAATACAGGTAGTGATGGTGCTGATCGTTGTGGGGGTCTTATTGTGGCTGATCAATCGGTTTATACCGATGCAGGGAACGATTAAATCCATTTTGAACGGCGTGGTAGTGATTGCCGTGGTTTTGTGGTTACTCAACGTATTTGGGCTCTTCAATTCGTTCTCGCACATTCGCGTTGGTTCCTAGCGTGAGAAGCGGTGTGCATTAAGGCTGGGTATAAAAGCCCTGGCGAGCGCGAGCCACCGCACCTGACTTTGCCACCCGGACTTCCACATGGTGGTAGGTCGCCCGTTTCTGTTCCAGCGTGGGGACGAAGGAAAGTTCGTAATACGCTTGCGCGTCCGAGACACAACGCTGCAGCATGGCGGTGATATCGTTGTCAGTAGTGAGGGCCAAGCCGCCGCTTTGTACCGCGAGCACTTGCAGTGCGATGTCTCCCCACTCAGCCTGATTGGGTTTGCCGATACCTTTTTGGTAAGTCTCCCACCAGAAAGCACGGCCGGAAAAATCGGCACTGCCGAGGGGATCAATGCTGTAAAGGGTGATGCGCCCTTGTCGCAGGAGATTCGAAATTCCCACTACATTGGTGAAAATTTGTTGCCTCTGCTTCTCGTTCATTTGTACCTCGACGCCAGGGCCAGAGAGCAGCGGCCAGCCCGGAGAAATCCAGAGAATGAATTTGCGCCCTGGACGAGAAGCCTCGTGCGTGACGAGTTCCAGGAGAGCTTTGACAGAAACGTCGAAGCGTTCCTCGGCGCTATAGAAGCCGCCTGAGCGGATAATGGAATGAAGGCCGAGGGTATATTGATCGAGGGCGGCACTCAGTGAGTTTCCATCGGTGAAGAAGTTATCCTGAAGCTTGATGCCGGAATCCGTGAGGAAGGCCAATGCGGTCGGGTTGGCCAGACGACCTCCATTGGCGTGGAAGAACTTATCGATCTCGCTGCGTTCGTAAGCGATATTTGAAAGTCCGGTGTTTACGTCATCGATGACCAGGACGACTTCAAGGGGGGCTTCGCTGGCGGTCACGGCGCGGAAAGAGTTGATGGGGACAGGGGTTTTGTTCTCGAGGACGGTGAAGTCTTGTTGCTCGAGACCGGTGATCGGAGGGCCGGACTTCGCGGTGACGACAACATCGAGATTGACCATATCGTTTGTGGGTTGCGGCGGAGCGCTGGATTGTTGAGAGAAGGCTGAGGTCGGACAGAGAAAAACGGCGAGAAGGAAACAGCCGAGACGTGCAGCGATGAACATAGGTTCACCTCGCGTGCGAGCGGCATTCGGAAATTTGGGGTACTCCGGAGATTGCATGCTTCAAGGCCCCCTGATAGAAGGACGCGACCGAAGGCGCACTCAGGTACAAAAGTTATAGCCGTAGCCCGAGTCGACGGCACGATTCGATGAGGGCGCGAAAGAAAGTTGCCGGGACGAAGTATGCGATAAAGTTGTAAAATGGTTTTCACGTTCGGGCTCCTAGCTCAATGGTTAGAGCAATCGGCTCATAATCGATTGGTTCCCGGTTCAAGTCCGGGGGAGCCCACCAATTCTTTCGAGTAAGCCAGCGGCAATTCTCGTTCAAGACCACCTAAAGTGATTTTCTATCCGGCTTTGCCGCCTGCTTTAGAGATAGATCCCTCGTTGCATAACCCACGCGGACTTAGAGTGGAGCAGCTCGGAAAACAAACCACGGGAAACACCACTGCCTGGCTATTTGTGTTCGGCCTGGCGTACCTTGCGGAGTTCGTCCCTGTAGCCGGAGAGGAAATCGCCGACAATGCCGCCGAGACGGCTGGCGGCTACGGTCATGAGGGCACCTTTGAGGGCCTCGACGCCTTCGGAGCTGTTTCTGTGCTTACGATTGACGGTCTCAGTCGACGTTTCGGCTGGCCTGCGCGAATCATCCTTGGCCGATTGGGATCTGCGCAATTCTCTGCGATCTTCGATGTAGCGTCTGCGGCGGGAAGACCGAGAGGGCAGCAGAGCGGAGGCAATCACACCGCCGCCGAATGCGACGGCCAGCATGGTCAACGGACGTTGTTCGAACTGAGTGCGCCAATCAAAAGCGCCCTTCACTTTCTGTTCGAGCTCGTTGAAATTCTCGCCAAGATCTTCGCGGGTACGATTAATCTGCTGTTCTATTTGATCTGTTCTTTCGCCCATTGGACATTCTCCTTCACGGTCTGAACTGTTTTTTCAGGGACGGGGTCGACTTGCTTCAGCGCGTTGCGGCCTGAAGCCACTAGAATGGCGGCGGCAATGGTCAGGACCACGCCGACGAGGAGGGCGGCCAGCCAAGCCGCGAGCACGAGGGAGAGGGCGTAGACAATAGCGAGCAGCAAGAAGCCGAAACCGTAAAGCCCGATGATTAGGCCACTGCCCAGAATGGTGGCGGGTTGTTTTGCGCGCGCGGCCTTTTCTTTGATCTCGACGCGCGCCAGACGAAATTCGTTGCGAATAATCTGCTGGAGATTGCCGACAATGTCTTGCAACACCTCAGAGACGGACCGTTGGGTTTGCGGTGCAGCCATGTGGAATCTCCTGCTACTCACTACGGGAATGGATTACCGGCGCAAACCACGAGCGATCAAGAATCCCAAGACGGCGGCAGCGGCGAGAGATCGCACAGGGTAGCGTTTGATCACGCCTTGAAGATCCTGGCCGATGCTCTCGATATCCGTCTCGCGGACGTAATCCGCGGTGGCGTGAAGCTTTTCTGCGGCCATATGGCCAAAATCGGAAAATTGATCGGCTCCGGATTCGAGCGATGTCGCGGTCTGGTGCAGGGCTTTCGCTGTAGATTCGCGGGAATTTTCGAGCGATCCGGCGGCTTTGCGGGCAAATTCGTCGATGGCATCCCTTGCGGCAGAAGCTTTGTCGGCAATTCCCTTTGCTCGCGCTGCGGCAGCAGTCGAGGCGAAAGACGAATTGGAGACGTCGCCAGCGGATTCTCGATTGTTCGCGTCCATGATGGAACCTCCTCGATTCTTTGCTTTCGATCGCAGAGAAAATGCGAGCAAAGGCGAACGCCTGTCTGACGGTTCGCGTTACTTGACCCTATCGCCCGGCTATGACCGAGGCCATACCGTAAAGGATTTAAGCGAGCGGCGAGATAAATGCAGAAAAGCGGCGACTTATCGTGCCTATCGGCGATAGGGGACAAAGCCGCGCGTGGTGGTGCGGAGTTTGTAGACGGATTTGCTGGCAGTGATGTACAGCGTAGCAAAGTCGGGATCGCCCCAAGTAAGATTGGCGGGCTGCTCCGGCAAAACGATGGTGCCCAGATGATTGCCGTTTGGATCCCACACCCAAATGCCTTCCGGGCCGGTGACGTAGAGGTTTCCGTCGCGATCGACCTTCATGCCATCGGGAACGCCACCCTTTTTTGGACCCGCTTCGCTGGCAAAAATGCGGCCGTTGCTGAGGGTCCCGTCGGGAAGGAAGTCGTAGACACGGATGTTCCGCTGCTCGCTGTCGTCGACGTAGAATTTCTTGCCGTCGGGAGAAAATGCCAGGCCGTTCGGTTCTGAGAGCTCCTTGGTGAGGAGGCGGACCTCACCTTTGGAATCGAGGCGATAAACGCCCTGGAACGGGATTTCCTGTTTTTCGCCGGCGGGCAGGTCCAAGGTCGGATCTGTGAAATAAATGGCGCCGTCGGGGCCGACTACGACATCGTTAGGGCTGTTGAAACGTTTGCCTTCGAAATGATCGGCCAGGACCTGATACGTGCCGTCCGGCGCGACGCGAATGATGGCACGGAGCACGCTGGCACAGTCGAGTAGTTTTTGATCGTAGTCGAACGTGTTGCCGTCGGGATCGCCGAGAGAAATGAGCTCTTCCTTGTGACCGTCGGCGTACACGCGATAGATTTTGTTAATTTCTTCATCGCTGACGTACACAAAGCCCTGGGGATCCCAGACCGGTCCTTCGGTGAAGCCAAATCCCGTTGCCAGTGTTTCCAGTTTTGCGTCATGGGCGAAGAGCTTCCAGAATTGCGCAGATTCAGCGCGTAATTCGAATTGGCGAACGGGCCCGCTCGCGTGAAGGGTGAAGCAAAACACAGTGAGGAAGGAGGCACCGCATACAAACCCAAGAAGTGATTTAGTTCTCAATGTTATTCTTCATCCTCCGGTTGATTTTTGGGGTGCTCTTTTTTTGTGGCGCTCAGGAGATAACTGACCAGGTCATTTAACTCCGAGGTCGTCAGTTTCTTGTCATAGTCGGAAGGCATGATGGGTTCAGGGAGAAACGTGACTTGGGCGACGTCGGACCTGTTCAGGAAATGGAACGCCCCATCGCGCGATTGCAGCTGGATGGAAAAATTATCTTCGTTTCGAATTACACCAGAAAATTTAGTGGAATCGCGCATGACAACGACGACGGTTTTGTTGGCTTTGTTGGATGCTGCGCTCGGCCGAAGGATGTTCGAACGAACCTCGGCGGGGGAAAGAGACGCGCCATAGACGGAAAGGTCGCGGCCCATAAAACCGCCAGCGCCTTGCATCATGTGGCATTCCGAACAGCCGGCTTTGCCGAAGAATATGGTTTTACCATTGCGCGGGTCGCCGGGAAGCGCGGCCACCGTACCTTTGCCCTGAAGAGTGCGGAGATAAGCGAGCAACTGCTTGAGTTTGGCCTCGCCGAAGGAGCCAAACGGGGGCATACCTGCGGCGGGGCGGCCGCTTCGCAAAATTTCCAAACTATCAGCATCGGAAAGCTGCGCGATCTGCTGGCGGGTGGAAATATCTGGCCCACGCTCGCCGCCTCGCCCGTCGAGGCCGTGGCAGCCGGCGCAGACTGATTCGAACAGCTGACGGCCCTCGTTAGTTGAGCCTTGTGGGCTTCCAGCGTTCTTGGGAGCGGCGGCGATTTGCGCGTGATCCCTTGGGAGCAAAGTTAGGCTAAGCAGGCACAGCGAAATGCCGAGCGCGCAACGACGCGGGAATGGCAGGAGATGAGTTCGAAGCGATAGGAAAATCATAGATCACCGGGACCGGCCAGAATACCCCAGTCAAGCACTATGCGTGCGCATGGCCATTGGGATTCTGAAATACTCTATAGCGAGATGAGTGTCAACCAGTTTCTCCCGAGGTCATGTCAGTTTTCCCAACTTAAATCGATTCAAAGATATTTCGCGCGCAGGCCGCACGGTGGTAAAGTCCAGTGCGATCGGATTTTGGAGGCATTATGAACGAGCCGAGATCTTTTGTGTCCCGGAAATTTGCGGGCAAGGCATTGCTTGGTATTGGACTTTTGCTGGGCGGCGTGTTGGCGGTTGCGGGCCGCCCGCTTGCGCACGGTCACTGGCAGGCAGGGACAGCGGATGATGCCCTTAGTTTGTTGGAAGGATACCGGCATGTGGAAGTGGCTTCGGTGTCTGATGCACTGGAGCAATTGACGGGGCGTAAGATGTACATGTCTCATCGCATGAGGCCGATCTTTCCCACGAAGTTCGCGGGATTTGCCGTGACGGTCCTATTGAAAAAAGAAGCAAACGAGGATCCTAATGCGCTGAACGGGATGCTGGCGGCAATAGACGGAGGCGCGAAGGACTCGGTGTACGTGATGGTGGTGGAAGATGGCAACGATATCGCGGGAATGGGCGGATTGATGGGCACGGCGATGAATGCCCGGGAATTTGCCGGCGCGGTGATTGATGGAGGAGTTCGCGACACGGCGTATCTGCAGAAAATAGGATTTCCCGTGTATGCGATGGGAATCGTTCCTTCAACGTCGATTCACCATTATCGTTTTGGCGGGGCGAATATTCCTGTGGTTTGCGATGGAGTGGAGGTGAAAGCAGCGGATATTGTAGTGGCCGATCAGGATGGAGTTGTGGTGGTGCCACGAGGCGACGCACCGAAGGTGCTGGTGTTGGCGCAGGATATGGATTTCAAGGAACATTCCATGTATGCGTACATCGAAAAGCTGAAATCGATTGAGGAAGCGGTGAAGAAATTTGGACGACTTTGATTTTCAGTGTAAATGCCACAGCAGGTTCGAACCCGCAGGGGGAATTGGTGATCGTGCCGCCGGTGGGGGAAGGCGGGGATTCTAGCGCGATGAGAGTTGCCTCTCAATACCTGGGTGCGGCGGTGCTTTGCGGATGTGCGATGATCTCGACAGTGGCGCAAGAGCATGACAACCCCCCTGTGTCGGTAAATGTAGATGTTGCGCCGTCGGCGCTGGCGGAACAGCCGGTGCGGGAAAACTGGTTGTCGTACAACGGAGATTACACGGGGCGAAGATACAGCAGCCTTGATCAGATTCATGTTGGGAATGTGGGACGGCTGCGCGCGCAGTGGGTGTTTCACGCTCCCAATGCGGACAGCCTGGAGGTCACGCCGGTGGTCGTGGAAGGCCTGATGTTCGTCACCTCCGCGAATGACGCGTATGCCCTGGACGGACAGACGGGAAGAATTGTGTGGCATTATTCGCGGCCGGTGACCGAGGGGCTGATCGACGACGCGTCGCAACACCACAATCGCGGCGTCGCTGTTTGGCACTCGCGGATTTACATGGAAACAGACAATGCGCATTTGCTGTGCCTGGACGCGCGATCCGGACATTTGATCTGGGACGTGGCGTATACGGACGGAAACAAGAATTATGGGGCCACGAGCGCGCCGCTGGTGGTGAAAGACAAAGTCCTGGTCGGCACTTCCGGCGGAGATGATGGAGTGCGCGGATTTGTGGCCGCCTATGATGCCGAGAGCGGGAAACAGGCCTGGCGATTCTGGACGATTCCGGCGCCGGGCGAGCCGGGCTCCGCTAGCTGGCCGGGCGATCTCTATTTGCACGGGTGTGGCACCACATGGATGCCGGGGACGTTTGATCCAGAGCTCGCCACGATTTATTGGGGAACGAGTAATCCTTGCCCTGATTTTGATGGCGATCCGAGGCCGGGAGACGATTTGTACACGGACGCGGTCCTGGCGCTTGATCCGGACAATGGAAAATTGAAATGGTATTTCCAGTTTACCCCGCACGATCTGTTCGATTACGACGCGACGGAAACTCCGGTTCTCATCGATGCGGTGTACAAGGGGAAGCCCCGCAAACTTCTTGCGGAGGCTAACCGCAACGGATTCTTTTACGTGTTGGATCGCAGCGACGGCAAATTTCTTTCCGCGGTCCCTTTTGCTGAAAAGCTGAATTGGGCGACAGGAATTGATAAGCATGGAAGACCCATCCGTACCAGCGTGCAGCCCAGCGCTGACGGGGCGCGAGTATGCCCCGGATTCAGTGGCGCTACGAACTGGTACGCGCCTTCCTACAACCCCGAGACGCATTTGTTCTATTTTCTGGCGACGGAAAATTGCAACGTGTATTTCAAGAAGGCGGAAAAGTTTGAGGAGGGCAAGGAGTTTTATTCCACGGGAGTGAAGCGTAGTCCGGGCGACGAGCGCCAGCGTGTCTTACTCGCCTACGAACTGGAAGGAGACAAGCCAGCATGGCGCTCTGTGCAGGTGGGAGCAGGCCATACTGTTGCGGGGACGATGACCACGAAAGGTGGGCTGGTTTTCTTTGGCGACGCCGCGCAATCTTTCGAGGCCGTGGATGCGCGTGACGGGGCGTCGCTGTGGCATTTCAATACCGGCCAAGATCTTCATGCGTCGCCCATGTCGTACGCGATTCATGGGAAGCAATTCGTTGCAATCGCTGCGGGGAGTGACGTTTTCAGTTTTGCATTGCCATAAGGACGGAATTCGTTCAATTCAAATATAAGGAGAAATCAAATGTTTTCGAATCTCAGTTCGCGCCGGGGCTTTGCGGCCCGGCTTGCTTCGTTGTTCGCAGGAGTCGGAGCGGTGAGCTTGCTCTCGAATCGGACTCCCGCGGCACAGGCGCCCAGCGGCGTTCAGAAGCTCGATTACGACGGAAAGACAGCTGGGAACGGATTTATCACGCCGCTGGTCGTGTACAACGGCACGATTTATATTTCCGGACAGGGCGCACACTCGCACGATCCCAGCGATTTTCCAATGGACGTGGAAACGCACACAAAGAAGGTGATGGAAAACGTGAAGACACTTGTGGAGCGCGGCGGCGGGACGATGGACAGTATCCTGCAGCTGAACGTGTATCTGGCGGATATTGATTTCTATGACGGAGTAAACAGCGTTTTCAAGACATATTTCCCGAATGGCGGGCCGGCGAGAACTTGCGTGGCCATAGCGTCTCTGCCCGGGAAGTCGCTGGTCGAAATCAATTGCATCGCCGCCGTGGTGAAGAAGTAACGGAAGTCAGGGTAAAGGAGAACAACGATGGGACTTAGTCTGAAATGGACGCGGCGATCCTTCATGGGCAGTCTTGGCGCACTTACGGCGGCTATGGCGAATCCCAGGAAGTTGCTCTCCTTTCCCGCTCCGCAGCCGGGAACAAAGATCACGGGGTTCGGTTCTACGGGAAACGTGTACGAGGAGCTCGGGGTCACGACCGTCATTAACGGCCAAGGAACCATGACTTATCTCGGCGGCTCCCTAATGCGGCCGGAAGTCGAGGAGGTGATGGCGCTGGCCGGGAAACATTTCGTGAGCATCGCCGACCTGGAAGTGGCTGCGGGAAAACGCATTGCGGAAATGCTAAAGCTTCCCGCGGGGTATTCGGCGATTGTGACTTCCGGCGCGGCGGCGGCGATGGAATCCGGACTTGCAGGCATTCTCACCGGAAACAATCCCAAGTTCATCCAACAAATTCCCGATCTTACGGGAATGAAATCGGAAGTGATCATCCAGAAAACGCACCGGAACCCGTTTGACCATCAACTGCGCAACACGGGGGCGAAACTGATGGTGATCGAAACGCGGGAGGAACTGCGGAAGGCTGTGAATCCCAACACCGCGATGATGCATTTTTCCAATTTCGCGAATGCCGATGGGCAGATCAAGGTGGATGAATGGGTGAAGCTGGCGAAGCAATCGAATATTCCTACGTTTATTGACGCGGCTGCGGACACCCCGCCTGTTTCTCACTTGTGGGATTACGCGAACATGGGATACGACCTGGTCGCATTCAGCGGAGGAAAGGCGTTGCGGGGTCCGCAATGCGCGGGGCTGCTGCTGGGCCGCCAAGATCTGGTGGGCTATGCGTTGCTGAACAATAGCCCTCACGAAGACACCATTGGCCGAAGCCAGAAAGTGGGCAAGGAAGAAATCGTGGGGATGGTGAAGGCGCTGGAGGTTTACCTCAACGAGGATCACGAAGCGCTCAGTAAGAACTGGCAAGGGCAATTGGAGCTTATTTCCGACAAGGTGACCACTTTGCCCTCCGTGACTACGTCTTATTTCGTGCCCGACATGGCCAATCACGTTCCGCACATGGAAATTAAGTGGGACCCGCGGCGTATCAAAATCACGGCGGAGGATGTTGAGAGTACTTTGCGAAAAGGGTCACCGTCGATCGTGCTTACTAGCGGAGAACGCGCGGGAGCGTTGTCCATGAATTCGTTCATGCTGCAACCTGGCGAGGACAAAATCATTGCTGACAAGCTGTATGAAGTTCTGAAAGCCCATTCGGCATGAGCTCGGCGGATTCAGAGCCTGCTCAGAGGAGCATCATGTCTGAGCAGAGACCAAGCAACGTGCGCTGGTTCCTGGTTTTCTGGCTATTTATATTGAGCGCGGTTTCATTTCTAGATCGCGTGAACATATCGGTTGCGGCCAGCGCGATTGCGTCGGAATATCGTTTGAGCGACATGCAGTTGGGATGGGTGTTCAGCGCCTTTCTTTGGGGCTATGCGATTTTCCAGACGTTCGGAGGATGGCTAGCGGACAAGCTCGGGCCGCGCCGGGTTTTGACGGCCGGGGTTGTGTGGTGGGGGATGTTCACGGCCCTGACGGCGGCAGTTTCGCCCGCACTGACCGGCGCGGTTTTCTTTTTTGTGACCGTGCGCTTTCTGCTGGGCGCCGGAGAAGCGATCATCTATCCTGCTTCGAACCAATTTGTTTCGCGATGGATTCCGACCGAGGAGCGGGGATTCGCGAACGGCTTGATCTTTGCGGGCGTGGGCGCGGGAGCGGGATCGGCTCCGGCCATCGTGACCTATATCATGGTGCACTACGGTTGGCGCTGGTCATTTTGGCTGAGTGCATTGCTGGGCTTGCTGGTGGGGGTGGTGTGGTATCTTACGGCGCGAGATAAGCCGGAGGAACACCCTAGGGTTTCGCCCGGCGAGCTTCAACATATTGAGAGCGGAACAACAACCAGCACCCCCGGCGATAATTCCAAGATAAATGCGCTTCCCTGGAGCGTAATTTTGAAAAGCAAAGAAGTTTGGCTGGTAACCCTGAGCTACTTTTGCTTCGGGTATGTGGCATGGATTTTTTTCAGCTGGTTCCACCGCTATCTTTTTAAGGTGCGAGGTCTTGATCTGAAATCGAGCGCCTTTTACAGCACGTTGCCACCGCTGGCAATGGTTGCGTGCAGCTTGCTCGGCGGCGTTATTAACGACAGGCTGACCAAGGCATACGGAAAGAGGGTGGGGCGCTGCGGGATTGCGGCGTTTGCTTTGATCCTGACAGCGGTCTTGTTGGTGCTGGGATCCCAAGCGGTGAGCGCGGAACTGGCCAGTATGGTACTTGCGGGCGGAGCGGGGGCCCTTTATCTGTCACAGAGCAGCTACTGGTCGGTCACCGCCGACATTGCCGGAGGGCGGGCCGGGTCCACGTCGGGATTCATGAACATGGGAGCGCAGTTGGGAGGCGGGGTGACCGCGATTCTCACGCCGGTGATTGCGAACCATCTGGGTTGGACTTATCCATTTCTGTTTGCCGCGGTTCTGAGCGCGCTGGGCGCGGTGGCCTGGCTGGCCGTGAATCCGCAGAAAACGTTGGAACCCGTTGCGCAAACTTCCTCGTGAGTTCGCTCTTTGCGAATTCAAGATAGAATTGTTGTTCTGAAATTTCAGGAGCCTTAGCGGTGAACATCGAAAACGCCATCAGCAAAATCCATGAGATCGGCATTGTGCCGGTTGTTCGAGCCGCGAATCTGGACGAGGCGCGACGGGCCGTCGATGCGATCTGCACCGGGGGCATACCGGTTATCGAAATCACCATGACGGTGCCGAACGCACCGGCGATGATTCAAGAATTGGTGAAGCATTACGGGGCAAGCGTGTTGACGGGCGCGGGGACCGTTACCACGGCGAAGCAAGCCGAGATTTGCCTGGACGCGGGCGCACAATTCCTGGTCAGCCCCGGATTGTCGGTTGCGGTTCTGCAAACCGCCGCGGCACGAGGAATTCTGGCTATTCCGGGAGCACTAACCCCAACGGAAGTTATGGCCGCTCTGGAAGCAGGGGCGCAGCTCGTCAAGATTTTCCCCTGCGGCAGTGCCGGCGGCCCGAAGCACATCAAAGCCCTGAAGGCGCCCTTTCCGGAAACGCGGTTCATTCCGACCGGCGGAGTAAACGTGAACAATGCGGCGGAGTATTTGGCGGCAGGTTCTTTCGCCCTGGGAATCGGCGCGGACCTGGTGGACCTGGCCGCGATTCGGGGCAATGAGCCAGGGAAGATTGTGGATATGGCGAGAATTCTGCTAGACAGCGTCCGGCTGGCACGGGTCGGTAAGTACTAGAACTTCTAGTATCGATTCGGTGAATCTCCTGATTTTTGGGGCAGTGACCGCTTACCTTGGCTTGTTATGGACGTAACAAGGGCATCAGACTGCCGCGCGGGCGTATTCCAGTAACCCAATCATTTACAGCGAGTTGTAGACGTTTCGAGGGCGCGAAATGCCCAAACCGTTAACCGATACCGTTACGGTACACCCCTTGTTTCACTTCATGACACCCCAGTTATAGTACTGCAAACTTTCCCCAAGGGTTGTCTTGTTAGGTCAGGAGCGCGAACGGAGGTCACGAATCCCGATGCATACGAAGGACGTGCGTTTTATCAGGAATCAGGAAGTGGTTTCACGAAAGATCGAAGGGGAGCTGATCATCGTGCCCATCCGCAGTGGAGTAGGCGACCTGAACTCCCTGTACACGCTGAACCCAGTTGGATCTGTGTTGTGGGATTTCATGACCGAACGACACACGGTCGGGGAAATGGTCGGGCGGGTATGCGACGAATTTGAAGTGACCAAGGCCCAGGCGGCGCAGGACATCGAAATATTTCTCGATTCCTTGCTCGAGGAAAAACTGGTCTTGTGCGTCGCTTGAGGGAAGAGAAAGACAGGTAAGCCTTGTTAGAGATTGCGACCTACGGTGATTTCTCGAGCTTGATCCACAAGCGCCAGAAGGGGCGGCGAATTCCGGCGGAAGTGTCGATTGAGGTGACACACCGCTGCCCGCTCGAGTGTCAGCATTGTTACAACAACCTGCCGATGAGCGACAACAACGCCCGTAAGCAGGAGTTGACGCTCGAAGAGCACGTGCGGCTTTTGGACGAACTGGTTGCCATGAATTGCCTTTGGATTCTCTATACCGGCGGAGAGATTTTTGCGCGGAAAGACTTTCTGGATATTTACACGGAGGCGAAGAAGCGTGGGTTCATCATCACGCTGTTCACCAATGGGACTTTGATCACGCCTCGAATCGCCGACTACCTGGTGGAATACCGGCCCTTCGGTATTGAAATCACGTTGTACGGTGCAACGCGTGAAACCTACGAAGCGCTCACGCAGATCCCCGGTTCCTTCGACCGGTGCATGCGCGGAATCCGCCTGCTGAAACAACGGAAT
Source organism: Candidatus Acidiferrales bacterium (assembly GCA_963742325.1). Taxonomy (GTDB): domain Bacteria; phylum Acidobacteriota; class Terriglobia; order Acidiferrales; family UBA7541; genus Acidiferrum. Next base: position 395,062 of record CAVULB010000004.1, read on the forward strand.
CTGCCCCTGACGCTGAAGACCGTTCCCACCAATATCAATTACCACGAAGTGTATGAGATGAAGCGGTTCGCCGAAGAAGAGATTGGGGTGGAATTCAAATACGACGCCGCTATCAATCCACGGACGGACTGCTCGCAAAGCCCGCTGGGGGTACGCCTGAGCCCAGAACAGGCCGTGACGCTGGACTTTCTCGATCCGGCTCGCAAAGCCGAGCATCGCAAACTCGTGATGGAAGAGTTGGCGGAGGAGCCACGCGCGTTAGGAGAGCAAAGGTACCTGTGTGGCGGCGGAGAGCGGGGGTGCGCCGTCGATCCGAAAGGCGAACTTACAATTTGCCTGATTTCCCATCAAGACGGCTACAACATCCGCCAAGGGAGTTTCACAGAAGGATGGTCGGGCAAACTGCTGGAAATCCGGACGACCAAACGCCATCGCGAGACTATTTGCACGCACTGCCGGATTCATTCGCTCTGCAATATGTGTCCCGCCACGGCTGAATTGGAGACGGGTGACGCAGAAACACCGGTCCCATTCCTCTGCGAAGTCGCACACCTGCGCGCTTTCGCGCTCGGCGTGGAAGTGCCCGAACACGGCGACTGTCCGTGCTGTGCCGGAGGACCGCAACAGAAGTCACTGCTTGAAGCAGCAAGCCGATTGCAACAGATTTCACCGAATTCCGCCCATACCATGCCGATACGTGGAAGCAGTTCTCTGCTACCGGTCCTGCCAGTTTTGCAGGCCGGAAGCGGTTGCTCCGAAAGGAAATGTTCGGCCTGCGGAGACCGCTGAGATCCAGGATCCGGAAAGATAGATATGGGAACGGAAAACAACAGGAAACAGCAGGAGGGCGGCAAAGCAGAGTATCAGCCGCCGTCGGTTGTGCGCATTCATTTGCGTCCAGAAGAAGCGGTGTTGGGCCATTGCAAAACCTCCAGCGCCAGGGGACCGATCGGGTCTTCCTGCAGGCTTTCGTCATGCCCAACTCTGGGATCGTGAATTCGGGAGATTCAAGTGTCGATGTTGGCCACTAACTCAAATTCGTTGTCGGCAAAGGCCAGTCGCTTCGCCGTGGGAATCGGTGGATTGTCGATCGGAGCGTGGTGCGAAGGAGGAATGCCCGTCGGTATCGACCCGGAACACCAGCCCTTCCTGTGCGCGACCCCAGCGGATTCCGCTTGCGACATCGAATTGGACGTTTACTGGTCGCCGCAGTTCGAACTTCCGAAATCGACACCAGCATTTGTCTCCGGAGGACTGTGGTCGGCGTATACGCACTCTACCGGAACAAAGTTTTATTTTTGCAGTTCGACGCTGGGTGCGATGCCCTACAAGGCTGCCTGGTGCGACGAGAATTTTGCACGCGGCCACGTTGTTCTGAACCGTTCCTGCTTTGTTGGCGATGACCCGGTCCTTCCCCTGGAGTATCCCATCGACGAACTGGTGATGATGCATCGGCTGGCTCAGGGCGAAGGAGTGGAAGTGCATGCCCTTGGTTTGGCGGATCACGATGGAGCCGGCTATCTGTTTCTGGGGCATTCGGGCGCGGGGAAAAGCACGACGGCGCGGCTTTGGATGAAACAGCCCGGCGTGCAGCTGCTGAGCGACGACCGTATCATTCTTCGAAAGCAGGACGGGAAATTCTGGATGTACGGAACGCCGTGGCATGGCGATGCCGGGGTTGCTTCCGCGGGCCGTGCCCCAGTTTCCGCCTTATTTCTGCTGGACCAGGCGCCGACCAACGAACTTGCGCCCATCGCGAACTCGAAGGCCGCCGCCGAACTATTCGCGCGCGCCTTTGTTCCGCATTATCTGAAAAGCGGAATTCATTTCACATTGGATTTTCTGGACGAGATCACGCGCTCCGTGCCCTGTTCCATCCTGCGCTTCACGCCAACACAAGGCGCAGTGGAGGCGGTTCGATATGCTCGCGTCTGAGGAGCGGGTTCGCAGGGATTCCCGATTATTCGACGAGCTTTGCTCGGCAGTGCTGCGGCGCGGAAACGCAGTACGGTTTCGCGTGAACGGCCAGAGCATGGTGCCCAATCTGCTGGACGGGGACGACGTACTGGTAGCGCCAGCGAATGTGGCGGAATTGCGCCGTGGCGACGTGGTGCTTGCGGAAAACGCCGACGGGCTGCGTGTACACAGAATCGATTCGCTGGATGTGAGTTTGGGAACCGCCACGTTGCGCAGTGACACAGGGGTGGCAAGCGATCCGCCTGTGTCTCGAGTGTTTGGAAGAATTGTGGCTCGGCGACGTGGGTCTCGAGAGCAGCGTTTCACCATCGTGCGGACCCGCTTGGTTCACCCTGTGCGGGCGCTGGCCCGGCGCGTAAGCGCGGCAGCGAAGTTGCGGATGAGGCGATTAGGACTGCTGCTTACGGGAATCGTAGCGTTTGCCCTTGTGGGCGCCACTTTTCTCGCCCCAGTAGTGCATGCGCAGGCTGACCTTTCCATCACTATTACGGCGGCGCCGGCAACCGTGCCACCCGGAGCCCAGATCACGTATACGATCACGGCCACCAACAACTCTTTTAACGCGGCGAATCCGCCGGCAATAACGACAGGAACGCCAACCAATACTACTTTCGTTTCGGCGACGCAGACAGGAGGCAGCGGCACCTGGACCCCCAACACCCCTACGGTAGGCGCGAGCGGAGCGATTACCCTCACGAGCACCGGAAATATGCCGGCGCGAAGCACCGCGACGTTTTCGCTCGTCGTCCTGGTAACGGGAGCAGCTCCGAACGGCACTCTGAGCAATACGGTGACTATCAGCTCAACAACGTCCGATCCTAATCCTGCAAACAACACAGCAACCGCGTCGGTGACGGTGTCGGCAGCGGATCTTTCCGTGTCGCAAAGCGCGGCACCGAACCCAGTAGTTTCTGGGGGAAATATCAACTACGCGGAGAGCGTGACGAACAATGGCACGACTTCGTCATACGGCGCGACTTTGACGCAGAGCACTCCGCCGAACACCACGTTTGTGTCGGCGACACCTGCTACCGGGTGGACTTGCCCGACGACACCCGCAGCGGGCGGGACCGGCACAATTACGTGCACGGCCAGCGCCGCGGTCACATCGGGAACAACGAGCACCGCATTTTCGATTGTCGTGGCTGTCGATCCGACGACGGCCGCGGGCACCAACATCACGAATACCTCGACGGTCGGCGAAACTGGTACCGATCCCACAGCGGGGAACAATACGGCAAGCACTACGGTGACCGTGGCGCCTACGGACCTTTCGTTGACGCAAACCGCCTTGCCCGCTGTGGTTGCGCCGAGCGCGAATTATACGTATTCGGAAATTGTCGGTAATAACGGTCCGACGTATGCAGGCACCGGAACGATCACCGTTTCGACGCAGACGCCGACCGGCGCGACGTATCAGGCTTATGCAGGGACGAACTGGACCTGCACGACGCCTGCTGTGGGCGGCACCGGCGCCATGCTGTGTACGTACCACGCCGCGCTGGCCAACGGCGCTACTGCCACTACCCTTACGTTGACGATGCAGGTTGCCGCTACTACGACCTCCGGCACAGTTATTCAAAATTCCGCTACCGTTGCAGATACGGCGTTCACAGATCCGTACCCGTCCAATAACACCAGCACAAGTTCTGTCAGTGTGGAGCCCGCCGGCACCGCCGATCTGGCGCTTTTAGAAACTGTTTCTCCAGACACCGTTGCCGCGGGCACGAATTACGTCTACACGGAAACAGTCACCGACAACGGCCCAACCGCCGCTGTGACCGGGACGATCTCTGTTTCGACGCAAACTCCGCCGAACACAACTTATCAAGCATCTGCCGGAACCAATTGGACCTGTAGCACACCTGCCGTGGGCGCCACCGGAAACATCGTCTGCACCTACAACGCTGCGCTGGCCGTCAGCGGAGCTGCGAGTGCATTGACGATCACTGTCGAAGTGAACGCCGGGACAGTATCTGGGACAGTGATTCAGAACTCCGCTACGGTAGCAAATTCGGCGCTGACGGACCCCATTTCGTCCAACAACACCAGTACAACCACGGTCACGGTTGAGGCCGCGGGTACTGCCGATCTTCAGCTCACGCAAGTGGCTTCGGCCTCCGCTGTCGCCGCGGGGGACAATTACGTTTACACCGAAACAGTGATCGATAACGGTCCAACCGCGGCTGCGACCGGGACCATCACCGTTTACATGCAGACGCCAGCGAACACGAATTTTCAAGGTGAAGCGGGAACAAATTGGACCTGCACCGCTCCGGCCGTTGCAGGCAGCGGACCCCTCATTTGCACCTACAACGCCGCGCTGGCCAGCGGCGCGACTGCCAGTGCGCTGACTGCCACTTTTCAGGTGACCAGCGGAACTGTCGCCGGTACCACGATTCAATCGTCTGCTACGGTTACGAATTCCACGCTCGTCGATCCTATACCGGCGAACAACACCAGCATTACATCCATCGTGGTTGAGCCTACGACCAGCTCAGACCTGGGTCTGTCCATGTCTGTTGCGCCGACGCCGGTGTTCATCTCTTCGAATCTCACCTACACCATCCAGGTTCAGAACCTTGGGCAGCTGAGCGCGCCGATCGCATCAAATGTTCTGACAGACACATTGCCTGCCAGCGTTACCTTTGTTGCCGTTAGCGCTTCCTCAGGATGGTCCTGTACGGGTACGACGACCGTTTCCTGCTCCATCACGACGCCGATGGCGATGGGCGCGACTGCCGCGATCGCGATTACCGTGACAGCTCCCACCGCGGCGACTACGCTCACGAATACAGCGACGGTCTCTGTTTCGGGCGATCCGAATTCCGCGAACAACTCGGCGACTGCCTACACCGCAGTTCAGCCACTGGTCTGCGCCACACCTGGAAAGGATGGTGCCGGCGGCATGTTGACCGGCGTAGTGAACGCTTACTATCGGCCATCGACCGCCGGAACCCTGGCCGTCGGATCCACCTCCGTCGCGCTGAGTGCCGCGGCGGCAGGGGGCGCGCAAAAAGCGATTGCGGTTGGGGATCTGTTGTTGGTCATCCAGATGCAGGCGGCCGCGATTAACAGCACGAACACGAGTTCTTATGGCGATGGCTTGCCCGGAGACCCGGCGTCTGGTTCCACGAACCCGGGAAGCAGCGGATATTTTGAATTTGTCACGGCAACGAGCGCCGTTCCCGTCACGGGCGGCACTTTGACATTCACCGGGTCCGGCACGACTGGCGGACTACTGAACGCCTATGTTTTGAACGCGTATGCAGTGACACAGGGGCAACAGACCTATCAGGTGGTGCGCGTTCCTCAATACACATCGGCAACGCTGAGTTCCGGGCTTGTGCCGCTCGCGTGGAATGGATCCGAGGGCGGCGTGCTGGCGATTGACGTGTCTTCGCAGCTTACGCTGGGTGGAACGGTCGCGGCCGATGCGCTCGGTTTTCGTGGCGGCGGCGGGAGAATCCTCGCAGGTGGCACCGGGGCCAGCACCGATTATGTAACGTTGGCCACCGACGCTACGAACGGATCGAAGGGTGAGGGAATTGCTGGCACGCCCCGCTATCTTGCGCCGGCGACTATCACAACGACTACGACGGCCACAGATACCACTGTCGAAGGATATCCTAACGGGAGCTACGCACGCGGAGCGCCAGGAAACGCGGGAGGCGGTGGCACGGACGGCGATCCGTCAGCCAATAATTACAATTCCGGCGGCGGCGCAGGCGGTAATGGCGGCGCCGGTGGCCTTGGCGGCTATGGCTGGAACAGTTTTACGGCGCTCAACTCGACTGACGGCGGGTTCGGTGGCGCAGCATTCCCCGCGTCCACGAGCGCTTTGGTCATGGGCGGTGCGGGAGGCGCGGGCACGACCAACGATGGATCCTATTACATCTCGGGCACGAATCACGGCGCGGATTGTGGCACCACTTGCACGGGGATTTATAGCAGCGGCGGAGCGGGTGGCGGCATCGTCATCGTGCACACGGGCTCCGTCGTCGGCACCGGAACGATAACGTCGAATGGCCAATCGACTCTGAGCACGGACAACGACAGTACCGGTGGCGCCGGAGCCGGTGGTTCCATTCTCTTCTTCGCCAACAGCGGCACACTGAGCGGGCTCACGGTTAGCGCCAACGGCGGATCGGGAGGGGATGCCTGGCCGGAAGAAGCCCCAGGCGGGTTCCCGGGCCAGCGTCACGGCCCTGGCGGTGGTGGCGGCGGCGGCGTCATTCTTCTGTCGGGTACGCCCGCAGCGATCAGCGTTTCGGGTGGCAGCAACGGCTACACCGATACGGTGCAAGACTCCTACGGCGCAACGCCCGGTCAACCCGGTTTTGTGCTGACGACCAACGTGATTACGGAGACGCCCGGAACGCAAGCGGGGGCCTATTGCGCGGGAGCCGATCTGGCGGTCACGAATTCAGGAAGTCCACAGGTTGTCGCGCCGGGCGGAAACATTACCTATACGCAAACAGCAACGAACAACGGCCCGCTTGATGCGGTCAACGTGGTTTTCAGCGAAGCCATCCCAGCGAACACCGTCTTTGAGTCCATCAGTAACGTTGCAGGATGGACTTGTGCTACGCCCGCTGTGGGGGGAACCGGAACAATATCCTGCACGAGTCCGGATTTCGCCAATGGAGGAAATGCCAGCTTCACGGTGGTGGTGCAAGTGGGAAGTGCTACCACCAGCGGGACGCAAATCGTCGATGTCGACAGCGTTACTTCCGGCACCAACGATCCGAACCTAGCCAACAACACCGCGACCGTCGTCACGACGGTTGCCACTGCGACGCAAGCGGACCTGGCTGTAACCAACACGGCGTCGTCGCCGACAGTCCTTGCCGGCTCGAATTTCACGATGACGGCGGTCGTCACCAACAATGGTCCCGCGACGGCCTCCGGTTTGGTGTTCACGGAAAACACGGCGAGCAACACCGCCGCCACGGTGAACGCTACATTCGTTTCGCTGGTGGTACCCAGCGGGTGGACTTGCAGCACTCCCGCCGCCGGTGGGACCGGCACGATCACGTGCACCATCGCGTCTTTGGCCTTGGGCGGCACTGCCACGTTCCCGATCGTGATGAATGTGCCATCTGGTGCGGCGTCTGGAAGCGTTCTTCTGGGCACTGCCAACATTGCTGCCTCCACACCCGATCCGAACGCGGGAAATAACGCGGCGACAGCAACGACGACCGTAGCTACGACCGGCCAGGCTGACCTTGCCGTGACGAGTTCGGGATCGCCAAATCCGGTGACTCCCGGCAACAACATCACGTATAGGCAATCCATTACCAACAATGGGCCGACGGCCATCACCGCCTCTGGAACTACCACGGTTACGTTTACCGACGCTATTCCGGCAAACACAACGCTGGGAGCGGCATTCACTGCGCCCACGGGATGGACGTGCAACACGATTGCTGTCGGTGCTACCGGCACGCTGACTTGCACTTTGAATGCGGGCCAGACGCTGGCGGTCGGAGCGGTCGTGAATTTCCCGCTGGCGGTGAAAGTGAATGCGGCCACAGTGTGGGGCACCACGATCACGAATTCTCCAAATATTGCGAGTTCGGTGAGCGACCCGAATACGGCGAACAACACGACGACGGTAACAACGCTCGTCGCTTCTCCCACGCAAGCCGACGTCAGCATCGTCAAGACGGCTGCCCCGGAACCGGTAAATCAAGGAACAAATCTTGCGTACACGCTGACGATCAAGAATGCCGGGCCGGCTGTGGCGCAGAACGTTGTGGTGAATGATCCGCTGCCAGCGCAGGTGACGTACACCTCATCGTTGACCGCGGCCGGCACGTGCACCTACACGGCGGCCACAACCACGGTGAATTGCAACCTCGGAAGCATTGGGGTGGGAGGCACGGTGGTGGTTACAATCAACGTGACCGCTGCCACTTTCAGTTCGTTTACGCTATCGACGAATACGGCGACGGTAAGTTCTTCTACTTCCGATCCGAACCCGGGCAACAATACATCCACTGCGTTCTCTACGATCCAGGCGTCCACCGCTGTGGATGTTTCCTCGTTCAATGCTTATGCGCAGCCCGACGGCACGGTGAGGCTGGTGTGGCACACGCAGGAAGAGTCTCGGAATCTCGGCTTCCATGTGTATCGGGAAGACGGACTGGGCCGCCATCGCGTGGACTCTGCGCTGATTGCCGGCTGTGCATTGATATTGCGCGGTTCCAGACCTCAGCATGCTGCCAAAACCTATGCGGCGATTGATTTTCAAGCGGCTCCTAACGCGGTCTACTACCTGGAAGATGTCGACATTAATGGCACGCGGACACTACACGGGCCGATTTACACGGAAACGGCTTCGACGGAGCAGATGCAGGCGCAGGGTGTGCCGGCGATCGAGGTTTCTCCTTCGCTCGCAAAACTGTATGCCAGCGCGAGTCCGAGCGCGCTGAGCGGTGCGGCCCACGCAGCGTTTCGGTTGCCACAACCGCTGCAGTCGCAGCCCGTACGGCCGGTAGTTCCGACAGGGATGCAGTTGTTTAACGCGGCGGATCGTGCGGCGGTCAAAATTTCGGTGGACCAGGAGGGCTGGTATCACATTCCGTTTTCGCAGTTGTTCAGGGCGGGGATGAGTCCAAATACCCAACTGAGCTCGCTGCATCTTTATGCGGAAGGAGTGGAGCAGCCAATCCTGCTGGTGGGCCACACCTCGGGCACACCGTCGGCGACCGACGCTATCGAGTTTTACGGCACAGGGATTGACACGCCGTTCTCCGCGGATCGGGTCTACTGGCTGGTTGCCGAAGGTTTTGCTGGCAAGCGCATTCTCAGCGCTTCCGGTACGCCTGCCGACGCGCCGGGCGGCGGGAGTTTCCCGTACACGGTCATCCTCGAAGACCGCACCGTCTATTTCACAGCGTTGCTCAATGGTGAGAATAACGACAACTTCTTTGGGGCTGTTATTACTTCGGAACCCGTAGAGCAGACGCTGAATGTCATTCACCGGGACACAACTTCCCTGCAGCCGCTGATTTTGACTCTTGCGCTGCAAGGTGTAACGGACGCGCAGCAACACGCTGTGACCGTACAATTCAACGGCTCTACAGTAGGCACGCTGAATTTCTACGGTCAGATCCTTGACGCACAATCCTTTCCGGTCGACCCATCGTTGGTGGTCGATGGGATCAACACGGTTACGCTCACGGCTCTCGACGGAGACAATGACGTCAGCGCAGTGCAATCGATCCAGTTGCAGTATATGCACACATACGCAGCGGATTCGGATTGGCTGAAAGCTACGGCTGCTTCCGGAACGGATGTACATATTTCCGGCTTTTCTAACTCTCAAGTTCGCGTTTTTGACATCACGAATCCACTGAACATTCTTGAGTTGGACGCGAAGGTTACGGCGGAACCCGGTTCCTACGGCGTCAGCGCGGCGCTGCCGTCATCAGGCAGTGGCGGGCGCACACTCCTGGCACTGGCTGCGGATACGCTGTCTTCTCCCGTGGCCATCATGGCGCACACGCCGACGTTACTCGATCAGGAGCGCTCGGGCGCGGATATCGTGATGATTGCCTATCCGGATTTTGCGTCGCACCTGACGCCGCTCGTGAACCTGCGGGAATCGCAGGGGCATACCGTGCAGGTTGTTACCACCGACCAGATATTTGACGACTACAACTACGGGGAACGCAGCCCGTTCGCGGTGCGCAGCTTTTTGCAGAACGCTGTGGGCCGCTGGCAGCGAAAACCACAAGCGGTGCTGTTGGTTGGCGACGCGTCTATGGATCCCAGGAATTATCTGGGCTTTGGGGACTTCGACTTTGTGCCCACGCGGATTATCGAGACCGCGGCAATGAAGACCGCTTCCGATGACTGGTTCACGGACTTTGTGCAAAACGGTTACGCCACGCTCGCAACCGGGCGCTTGCCGGCACGCACGACTTCAGACGTGGATGTTATGGTTTCAAAGATCGTGGGATACGAGCAGGGCACGTACGCAGGTTCCTGGAATTCGCAGGCAGTCCTGATCGCGGACCAAAACGTTGACGCGAACTTTACTTCCGCGGCGACTTCGGCAGTATCCACGTTGCCTTCCTCCCTGCAGACATCCGAGATCCTTGCCGATGGGGTTGACCCTTCGACGGTTCATACGCAGATTCTCGAGGCCCTCAACAATGGTGCCTTGCTCGTCGATTACAGCGGGCATGGCGCAGAACAACAGTGGTCGTTTGTCGACCTGTTTGACAACTCGGATGTGGCGACCCTTTCCAATGGCGGACGGCTGCCGGTGTACTTGCTGATCGATTGTCTGAACGGATTGTTCCAGGACGTTTACGCCCAGAGCCTGGCGAAAGCCTTAATCCTTGCTCCGAACGGCGGCGGCGTTGCGGTATGGGCTTCTTCTGGATTCACGAATGAGCCACCGCAGGATTCCATGAACCTTGCCTTGTTGCAGCAACTGGCTGCGTATCCCAACGAGCCTTTGGGGCTTTTGATCCTGCACGCCAAGAACGTGACAACGGACAACGATGTCCGACGTAGCTGGGTCTTGTTGGGAGATCCGAGCATGAAGTTCCATTTCGGAGTTACCGGTTCTTCGACGGCGGCTAGCAAGGAAGTTTCGGCCCCATCCACGCGGAGGACTGCGGTCGACAAGTGTCCCGCTGAGACCACTTGTGGCAAGGAGAAATGATGAACAGGAAAATGGCTGGCGTGCTGTTCGCGGTGACATTGGCGGTGTTCGCGTCGAAGACGACCGTCGCGCAGACAGCGCCGCAGACGGCCGCGTTGGGATTGGTGGCAAAGAGTTCCGGAGGAAAAATCGGAGACGCGGCGGCAGCCGAAGGATCATCGATTTATTCTGGCGACTACCTCTCCACGTCGGACGATGGATCGCTGCTGGTGCGCATGGGCGCGCTTTCGCTGGAATTGCAAGGTTCCACGGGCGCGCACATCTATCGCGCACCGTATGGCGCAGTGGTGGAACTGAACAGGGGGACGGTAGTCTACACGACGCCGGGCAACGGACAGAATCTGGTGATCGTCGCGTCCGATGTGCGCGTGACACCGCTTATCACGAGTTCGGATCTCGGGCGAGTCACTCAGGATGATCCCTGCAATGTCACGGTGTATAGCGAGCGGGGACAAGTGAACGTTCAAGTGGGTTCGGAAAACAAATTGGTCGACCCAAATAAGGCGTACCGGGTGCGCGCAGAAAATGAAATTACCTATCGCAAGTATCTTTCACCGGACGCAGACGATTATCACAAATATCACGAACACAATCCGTGTGCGCCGGTCGAAATGGCCCATGGGCACCCGCCCATCGCCGCTGGCCAAAGCCGCTTCCTTTTGCTGACGGCAGCTTTGCTGGGGGCCGGCGCGGGTATCGGCGTCTGGAAGGCGCTCGAGAGCCCGGACCGGCCTTGAATTTGTTTTCGCAAGTCTGGTTTAAAATAAAAAAAACAGGTGCCTCAACCAGCCGGGGCACCTGTTTTTTTTTGGCGGGAATTAGCGTTTGCCTTGGCACTGACAACTGCAGACAAAGGCATTCCCCACTTCGCGGACTCCGTTCGCAATGGCGGCGTTTGCTTGCCGGATCAGGTGTGGCCGCCGGTGAGTTCGCGGACGATGGAGCCGACGAAATTTCTGGCGTCGCCGAATAGCATCAGGGTTTTGTCCAAATAATAGAGAGGGTTGTCGATTCCCGCGAAACCAGCAGCCATGCTGCGCTTGATGACCATGACCGTGTGAGCCTTGTCCACATCGAGAATGGGCATGCCGTAGATGGGGCTGCTTTTGTCCTCACGGGCCGCAGGATTGGTTACGTCATTTGCTCCGATGATCAGGGCCACATCGGTCTGCGGGAAATCGCCATTGATGTCGTCCATCTCCAAGAGTTTGTCGTAGGGGATATCGGCTTCGGCTAACAGGACGTTCATATGACCGGGCATGCGACCGGCGACGGGGTGAATGCCGAACTTCACATCGATTCCTTTTTTGGTGAGGGCATCGTAAAGTTCGCGCACCTTGTGCTGCGCTTGCGCGACGGCCATGCCGTATCCGGGAACGATGACCACTTTGCTGGCGGCGGCCAATATCCCGGCGGCTTCTTCCGGCGAAGCGCTGCGCACGGGCCGGGCTTCGGCCTTGCCGGCTGCTGCTGGTTGCTCCTGGCCGAACGCGCCGAACAAAACGTTGGTGAACGAACGGTTCATCGCTTTGGACATATTAACGGAGAGGATGAAGCCCGATGCGCCGTCGAGCGCACCAGCGATGATGAGCAGTTTGCTGCCGAGCACAAATCCCATCGCGGCGGCTGATAGCCCGGCGTAGGAGTTCAGGAGCGAGATCACCGTCGGCATATCCGCACCACCGATGGGGATGATCATCATCACGCCGAATATTAGTGGAATGAAGATCATCAAGGGGAACAAAAACATTTTGGTGGGATCGCGGACAAGCATGGCGGCGACTACGATCGCTACCGCCAGCATTCCGAGGTTGACGATGTTCTGGCCTTTGTACGTGATGGGTCGCTGCGGCAGAACTTCCTGTAGCTTTCCGGCTGCCATCAGGCTGCCGGTGAAGGTGAGTGCGCCGAGAATGACTTCGAGAGAAAGCACGCTCATCATGAACTTCGACACATCGGGGGCGCGCAAATAAAACTCGGCGGTACCAACAAGGGTTACGCAAAGCGCCCCGAAAGCGTGGCTCAGGGCCGTCCGCTGCGGCACCGCGGTCATGGCGACTTTGCCTAATGGCACGCCGATGATGGTGCCCAGTACCAGGCCGATGGCGACCCAGCGGTAGGTTAAGCCGTGATGCAGCAACGTGCCGACGATCGCCAAGAACATGCCGATCTCGCCGGCCCAGACGCCGTGGCGAGCGGTCGCCGGGGAACTCAGCCACTTCAGAGAAAGAATAAAGAGAGCCGTTGCGATCAGGTAAGTGACTTCGATGACGATGTCCTGTGGAATCATGAGGTCACGGCTTCCTGGGGCCGCTGGCTTTGAACATCTTGAGCATGCGGTCAGTGATGATGAAGCCGCCGACGATGTTGCTGGTGGCCGCGACGATAGCAATGGTGCCCAGAATCGTGGCGAGCCTCGATTTTCCTTCGCCCACGAGGATGATGGCCCCGACGACGGCGATAGCGTCTAAGGCGTTGGTCAGAGACATGAGCGGCGTGTGCAAAAGCGGCGAGACGCGGCGGATCACTTCGAATCCGATGAATGCCGCCAGCATGAAAACGTACAAACCCGTCAGAAGATCCAGCTTCATCGGGCGCCTCCTCCGGCCGGTGCGGATTGCAGCGCCGGCAAACCGAAAAATTCACGCACACGCGCGTTTACGACTTCGCCGTCTTGCGTGACCAGCGTTTCGCGGATGATTTCATCCGTGAGATCCAATTGCAATTTACCTTCCTTGACCAGATGCTGCAGGAAGGCGCTTAGATTTCGCGCGTAGAGTGCGCTGGCGTGATAGGGGACGGTGGCCGCGAGGTTAAACTCGCCGATGATGGTGACGTTGTGCTCGACGATGATTTGGTCAGGCTTTGTGAGTTCGCAATTGCCGCCGCGCTCTGCCGCAAGATCGACAATCACGGAGCCAGGCGCCATTTTCTCGACCATATCCTTGGTGACCAGCACGGGGGACTTCTTGCCTGGAATTACCGCGGCGGTGATGACGACATCGCTTTCGGCAATCGTTTTGCCGAGAAGTTCGCGCTGTCTCTGGTAAAAAGTTTCGTCCTGCGCTTTACCGTAACCGCGCGCGTCTTGCGCATCCTTGGCCTCGATAGCCAATTCCACAAACCGGCCGCCCAAGCTCTGCACCTGTTCTTTTGCGGCGGGGCGCATGTCGTACGCTGAGGCCACGGCACCAAGGCGGCGGGCAGTAGCAATGGCTTGCAAGCCAGCCACGCCTGCTCCGATGATCAGCACCCGTGCAGGCGCGATGGTTCCCGCCGCCGTGGTGAGCATCGGAAACATGCGCGGCAAGGTGTTGGCGGCCAGCACAACGGCTTTGTAGCCGCAGATTGTGGCCATCGAGGACAATGCGTCCATGCTCTGAGCCCGTGTGGTGCGAGGCATGAGTTCGACGGAAAAGGAGGTGACGCCGCGGTCAGCAAGTTCCTGCAGGGTCTTTAGGGTTCCGAGCGGGCGGACGAAACCGAGAATCACCTGGCCCTTCCTCATCAACGGAAGGTCCTCGCTGCCGGTTTGGTCGTTTGCGCCGTGGACCAGGAACTGCACGATGATGTCCGCGGTTTTGAAAATTTCCGTGCGATTCGCGATCAAGCGCGCACCTTTTGCCTGGTAGTCAGCGTCCGGGTAACCAGCGGCGATTCCCGCCCCGGCCTCCACGACGATTTCCAGGCCGGATTTTGTCAGGTTGGGTATGACTGCGGGCACCAGGGCCACGCGGCGTTCTTTTGGATAAATTTCTTTCGGCACACCGACGATCATGTACCCTCCTTCCGCAACTGTGACGGGTTCGGTTGCATGGTTGTTTCCGGATTGTTGACGAAATCTTCGAGACGAGTCGGGACGGTCCTGTTGGCGCGCGCTTGCCGTAGAGTACGGTGGTTCATTCTATATGCGCTTTCGGAATCGAGGGAGGAGCGATGGACCCTCTTGGAACAAAGGCAGTCATGCGATCCACGAGCTTCGCGCATGAACAGCGACATCTTGAAGTGACAGATGAATTTTAGCCCCAATGTCCCGTTGGCCACAAGGAGGAGCTTGCGGGAATGGGAGTTTCTGACTGCTTTAATTCATCCGTTCGTAGACTGCTCGCGCATCGCGTAGCTTCTTCACTACACCTTGCTTTTCGGTTGGAGAGTTCCAGTCGGGATATTGCTCGGTGATTTCGATGGTACGGTCGATCCAGGCTTTGAAATAGTCCGCGTCTTCCCTGGAAAAGGCACGCTTGCCCGCGATCGTGACGTAGACCGGACTGGTTGTTGCATAGGCGTACTTGTCCATCACCGGGGCCTGCGCGCTCTCACTCCAAGCGCGCAAGACGCACCAGCCACTTTCGCTGAGCCGAATCGTTCCAGTCACGTCTGCGGAATCGCGAGTGGCTGGGAGCCCGAGAGCGTGCGCTACTTTGCCGTTGCAGACGACTTCGAGATGATCGACAGGCACGATGGAGCGCAACTTGGCGGTGAAGGGAACGCGGGGTTGCGGAGTATCGAACTTTAGTTCCGTACCCACCATTTCTCCGCCGAGCTGGAATTCGAGCAGCGGGCCGTTAGTCGCGAAGGTTCTGCCATTCTTCAGTGCGGCCAGCCAAGCGTCGATGTTCATGGGCCAACTGGGCATCCACACGTAAACGCGATCGAAACCGACCTGGCCGCGAATGGGAGCGGCATAGTTGGTGGTCGCGTCAGTGCCGCCGCCGGCTGGGAGTTTGAAACCGAGGTCGAGAAGCTTGTACCAGACCGCCGCGGTGGATTTATGATCGCTGAAACCAACGATTTCCATGTAGTCCAGTTTCCCGAGGGCGACATCTACGGGCAATTCATCGGTGATTTGTTGCGCAGGTTTGGCGAATGGATCTGGCGTTTCATCAAAGGGATGGACGGCCCCTACCAGGGCGCCCTGGGCGTGGGCCATGTCGTAAACATCGGCGTTCATTGGATACAAACTTGCGGCGGCTGTGTTCGGATAAGCCGCATAACCCGGCAGGAGGAGTTGGTCCTTCAAATGTAGAATGCCGCGGTGACCCCAATAGCTGGTGTGGAATTCCTGGCCCTGCACGATCAAGACGTCAGGATCGCCATTCTGATAATTGTTAAAATTCACGAAGGGCATATCCGGAAAGCGCTGCTCTTTATTTACCGTGAGCTCATGAATGATCGCGAGGCCTTCGGCCTCGCCTTGTTCCACGAGATGCGTTGCATCGTTGCGGTAGCTGCCACCGTAATTCATGTGGACGTGAAGGTCGGACCCTACCCAGGTTCCATGCTCGGGGGTAAAACCAAGCGGCTCTAATGTGGCTGCAACTTCATTGATCTTGCCGGCGATTACTTCGACCTCTTTTCGAAACGCTTTCGCTTCGAATCCGTTCATTACCTCTACGGTGTAAGTTCCCGCAGGGAGATCGAGATGGGCCGAGCCTTGTTCGCCGGTGTAGAAATAATGATTTTCGAATGGCTGTTGTTTTGGATCAAAACCGTCATCGGCGTGAATCCATGTATCGTCCGGAGCGTAAAAGTGTCCGGTGGCATCGGTCACGGAAACGCGCATGTGTGGCGTGGAATTATTGCCGACACCGACGAGCAGGCGATATCGCGCACGCAGGTAAGCGCGGGTCGCGATTTTCAGGTGGCGTTCCTTTTCTCCACCGAGGTTCTGCCACTGGATTGTTGTCGAGCCTTCCTTGTTTGAGATGAACGCGATGGCCTCGCCGTCGGGCGACCAGCGAACATTGGTTTGATCCCACTCCGCATAGGTGAGAGCGAAAGCATCGCCACCGTGCGACGGCATGAGCCAGAGGTTATGCCACTGCCTGCCAAGATAGGAGCTGTAGATCAGGCGCGAGCCATCCGGCGAAAAATCAGGACGCGCCCTCCAGCTGGTCTCTTCGTAATGAACCTCCCGGGCTTCCGCGCCCGGCTCGGCTTTCATGCGCCAGAAACCGCCGCTGCCATAGATGTGGCCCTTGTTAGAGACAAACAGAATTTCTTTTCCATCCCGGGTCCACACGGGATTGATCTCCATGTCGTAGGAACTGTAGTAATAGCGGGGGAGCGGACTTTTCGTTTCACCGGTAAGGCGCACGATATTTTTCAGCTCGCCATTCACCAAATCGGCTACAAATATGTGGAAACGACGGTTGTACTGGGTGGAAACCCAGGCGATCTTCCTTCCATCGGGTGACCAGCGAGGTTCCACGTTAACTGCACCGCCGGCTGTCAATGGCCTGGTCTTGCCGCTCGGCAAATCGAGGAGCCACAATTCCATGGTGTCTTTCTGGTAGGAGACGTACAAGATGCTTTTTCCATCGGGCGAGCAATCCGGTTGGTAGTCGTATCCTGGGCCGTCGGTGAGCTGCTGTGCTTCAAGGGAATTCAGCTTTTGGCGCCAGAGGGAGCCCGCCATGGAATAGATCAACTCGCGCGAGTCTGGTGCCCAGCTCAAACTGCTTGGACCGTTGGTCAGTTGCGGCAGGTACAACTCGCGGTAGTAGTAAGGATGAGGCTCATCGATCTGGGAGAGGATGGGGCTGCGCTGCGCGGCCGCGGGAATTGCGATGAATGCAAGAGTGATGCAAGCGATCGCCATCGGTGGTTTCAAGGTATCCTCCGCAAGGCCGCATCGTAAGTCAAAATGCGCAGGGAAGCAGCAACGCTGGCCGCGTGCATCATTTTCAATGCTGGCGAAGCGGCGAACTCTAGGCTAATCCTGCCTTCGTCAGCGGCATCTCTCGCACGCGTTTACCTGTGGCGGCAAAAATGGCGTTGTAAATGGCGGGCGCGACGGGAGGCAAACCGGGCTCGCCAATGCCCGCAGGGGGTGCTTCGCTGTCGACAATATGGATATTGGTTTCGCGGGGAGACACATTCATGCGTGCGACCTGGAAAGTGTCAAAGTTGGACTGGTCGACGACGCCATTGGTGGCGGAAATTTCGCCGTAGAAGGCGATACTTGTGCCCATGACCGCCGCGCCTTCAAACTGCTGCCTTACGATTGTGGGATTCACGATGGTGCCGGCATCGAGAGCGGTATCGACGCGACGAACGTGTACTTGCGAGTCTTTTACCTCGACCTGCACCACGGTTGCGACATAGGTCAGGAAGCTGCGGTGCGTAGCGATGCCCATACCAAACCCGTTGCCGAATTTTTGTTTGCCCCAGCCGGATTTTTCCGCGGCAATCTGGACCACCCGGCGGAATCGCGCGATGTCGATGGGATATTTTTCGTAGTCGCCATCGTAATTGGTGTAATCCTTGGGAAGCTCGGATTTGGGCATGATGCGGCCCGGACCCAAGAGCGCTAACACATATTCGACTGGATCTTTTCCCGCCGCGTTGGCCAATTCACCGACAAAGGAGTGAACTCCGTAGGCGTGATAAATATTTGCGACGGAGCGCAGCCAGCCGATGCGCGTGTGTGCGGGCGCCGGACCGTTTTCCGCCCGCTGGTTGGGCAGCGCGAAGGGAATATCGCTGAAGCCGAGGCCAATTTCCCCGGCGTCGGCATACTGCGCCGATGCGTCGAAGGTGGAAGCAATGGGAGGGAAGACGCTGCGTTGCAACCACGCTTCCGGTTTGCCATCGGGTCCGAGAGAAGCCTTGAAATACATGGCGGCGACGGAATGGAACGAATCAAATTTAATGTCGTCCTCGCGACTCCAAACGACTTTCACGGGCTTGCCGGTTTTCTTGGAGAGCACCGCCGCTTCCACAGCGAAATCCGGAAACGATTTACGCCCGAAGCCGCCGCCGAGCAGGGTCACGTGCACGGTAACATCTTCCTTCTTGGCGCCGACTGCGGCGGCAATAGCGTCCTGTGCGCCCTGGGGATTCTGGGTGGGAGCCCACGCTTCCACTTTTCCATCGCGATAGATGGCCAGGGCTGCCGGGGGCTCCATCGCGGCGTGGGCGAGCATGGGAGCGTAATACTCCGCCTCGACGATTTTTGCACTGTTGGCAAATGCCTGGTCCACGTTGCCGTTTTCGCGCACGACTTTACAGGGCTTGCGCGCAGTTGCTTCCAGATCTTTGCGGAACGGGCCGGAGTTCCAGACGCCGTGTTCGCTCTTCGTCCATTCGACTTTTAGTTTCTTTTTGCCCTGGAACGCCGCATAGGTGTTATCTGCCAGCACCGCCACGCCGCCGAGGGGTTGCATGGTGACCGGCGGCTTGAACGGCTCGAGCGTTGCGGTTTCCTTTACGCCCGGCACTTTCAGGGTGGCCGAATCGTCAACGCTCTGTACCGCGCTACCGTAGACCGGCGGGTGCGCCACGGACGCGTAAAGCATGCCTTCGACGTGTACGTCCTGACCGTAGGAGGCTTTGCCGCTCACCATGTCTTTCAAATCATAAGTGGGCGCAGGTTTCCCGATGTAGCACCATTCGCGGCGCGTTTTCAGTGTCACTTCTTCTTTCTTGGGCACCGGCAGTTTGCCCGCTGCGGCTGCCAGTTCGCCGTAGCCAAGTTTCTTTCCGCTGGCTTTGTGCGTTATGGTGCTGGCTTCGGTTGTGCACTCCGTCTCGGGAACGCTCCAGGTTTGCGCCGCAGCGCGCACCAGCATCAGCCGCGCAGTTCCGCCAGCCTCGCGCAGAGGTTCGAAGAAGCTCACGACGGAGTGCGACCCGTCTGTGTCTTGATCGCCGTATTTCGCATCCCCAGTTGCTTGCACGACTTTCACGCGATTCCAGTCCGCATCCAATTCATCGGCGACGATGCGCGGCAAGCCGGTGCGATTCCCGCTGCCCATTTCCGAGCGATGGCAAACGATGTACACGGTGCCATCGGTGTCGACGGCTACGTAGACGTTGGGCTGCAACGGGGCCTTGGACATGGGATTATCGGCGGCGCCCACAGAGGTGGCCGAGAGGAGTTTCGGCACGATTTGCGCGCCCAACACGAAAGCGCCGGCCCCCACCATGCCTTTAAGAAAACCACGACGGCTTACGTTTTCAATGTGGATCATGAGCTCACCTAGAACGGCAATCGACGAAAATGCGCTTAATTCCGTCCATAGCCGCATTCTATCCTACTCAATTTCCGATTCCTTGCAACCTTGTGCGCTCCGCTGCATACTGCTTTCCCGCAGTTTGGAAGGAATCCATTCATGAAGCGCGAATATCATCGCTGGTACTCTCCGCGTCTGGGCATCGAACTTGGGGTTGTGGTCTACGGGCACTGGGGTCCGCCGCTGCTCGGGTTTCCAACCAGCGCCGGGGATGAATGGGAACTGGAAGGGCAGGGCATGATCGGGGCGCTGGCCGATTTCATCGATGCGGGCCGCGTGAAAGTGTACAGCGTGAATTCAATCAACGGGCTCAGCTTTTATAACAAAGGGGCGCACCCCTTTCATCGCAGCTATGTGCAGTCCGTGTTTGAAACTTACCTGCGCGAAGAAGTGGTGCCGTTTGTCTGGAGCAATTGCCAATCGCAAGTGACTATAGCGACGATGGGCTCCTCGTTTGGGGCATACCACGCCGCGAATTCGTTGTTCAAACACCCGGATGTTTTCAAGCGCTGCTTTGCCATGTCGGGCGTCTATGACTTAAGAAATTTCATGGATGGAATGTACGACAACAATTTTTATTTCAATAATCCGGTGGACTATCTAGCCAATCTTTCCGATCCCTGGTATTACGAGCAGCTGGCTTCCTGCGATATTCACCTGATTACGGGAACGGGACCTTGGGAGCACAGCGGGCCGACCTACAGGCTTTCTGAAGTTCTGTCGAGCAAGGGAATCCGGCACTCCGTTGATAACTGGGGTCCGCAAGGCGGGCACGATTGGCCGTTCTGGAAGAATGAGATGCGGGAATATCTGGCGAAGCTGTTTTGACGACCACGAAGAGCGGGTGCTCAGGCAAGGCCGAGATGGTCGAGTTGATAGCGGCCTTTTTCGATGACCTGATCTGTATCGATCCACACATCGCAGTTGCGGGTGAGCACGTCGACATGCGTACGGGATTTCCAGTCGGCGTGGGTCTGGCTGCCGTAGGGATCGCCAAAGGCGATGTGCACACCGGGAAATTTTTCGTCCTGCAATAAAATGCCGATCATGTGCGACAGGCCGAGATTGGTGCCGAAGGCCAATTCACCAACGCGGTCGCTATTCTCGTCGGTGTGGCAATAATTCCAAAATTCCTCCTGCAGATCCTGGCGAGGGCATTCCACGCGCTGAAGGCGGCCACCCACGATTTCCATGAGCAGCGGGGTTGCCTGCAAATCGCCGTACTTTCCATTGAAATAGTCACCTGCCGTGGCATCGCAAACAAATGTTCCATCGACGGTGGCCGGGGTCGTGAAAACTTCGCCGGCCGGCAAATTGGACCAATAGCGTGGGCTGATCAAGCCGCTGGTCTTGACCCAATCCAATTTTGGGTTGAAGTGGGCCTGGAACGCGGTGCCGGCTTCGGATCTTACGGTGAGAGTTTTTGCGCGGACCATGCGCTCGCGCAGGCGGTCGCTGAGCTCATCGACCTTGCGATAGTCCGCGCGCATACCCTGTTGCATGATTTCCGGAGTGACCCCGATCATGTGCGCGTAACGAATCTGGCGGCGCTCTACCACTCGAACGATGGCCATACGCGCGGCCAATTCGCCGGGTTGCGGGGTCATGCACAGCACCCCCACGTCTGTTTTCTCCAGAGCTTCCAGGACAGTTTCTGGGGCGTTGGTCATCGGACGAGGAGCAAAATCTTCCAGCAGCAGGCCGGTGAATTTTGCGTGACGTTCTTTGAGGGCTTGTTCGAGGCTTGCGCCGACACTGCGGCTGATCTCGTCGGCGATGACTAATACTTGTTCGTTCGCGCGCACCCCTAGACATACCTCCACGGCGTTCCGCGCGCCGGCCATGAGCTCACTGGGAGCGATTCCAAAGCACATCTCTTCATTTTACCGGATTTTTATGTTCTGCCAATTCCCAGGCAACTAGGATCTGCCCGCGGAGGCCCGGCGTTCGGCCCTTTTCGGCTCCACGCGAAAGGACGGGATCTGGCCGCCTCCGCTGGTTACATTGGCGAGGCTGGTGCTGCTGAGACGCGTAAGATAGCCGGCCACTTTGCCGCGAAATAGATAGGGCGCAAAATCGACCAGCATATTCTTGAACTCCACTTTATTTCCTTTGCCGATGAAGGGAAAAGTGCCGCGCCTCATGGGAATGCGCTCCTGCACGATCCAGCAGCCCAGTTCTTCCGCCGCTTTACCACCGGGAAGCGCCTGCTCGATGGCGTTTTCCCATTCTTTCTTTTCCACTTCCCAGCCGAGGGTTACGCCCTTGCCTCCATACTCGTCGCTGGGCTTCAACACCAGGTTCTTTTGATTTTTGCGGATGTATTCCAGCAGTTCGATAGGTTCGCCGTCATATTCAGTTTTCACGTCGGCGACCACGCGCGTCCAAGGCACATGACGGTGAATCAAATCCCGCTCGTCGCCCGAGAAATACCGCGCGTTGCTTTCGTCAGTCAGAACCGCGAAGAAGGCTTTCACGTGGGGAATCTTGCAGCGGAAGTTATTCGCGACGCAAATGGCTCCGGAAGCGTGGGCGTCCACAATCGCCTGGCATTCCTTAGGCCGGGCGACAATGTCGTTGACAAGCACGCGGCGGTAAAGAAGTTCGATGGACTTGCCGTTGGCGATCAATCGTTTTCCGTCAAACTGCAATTCCCGCGGATCGGCGAGTTCGACGGGAATGCCCATGCGCTCGAAGCGGTCCTTTAATATTTCAAACTCGCGCCAGGTGGGAACTTCTTTCCAGTCGACGATGGCCATTTGCGGCCGCTTCGCTTTCCCGCCCCAGTCCACATAGGTACCGACGAGCGCATCCAGAAGTTTGGCGGACAACGGATAGCTGTGGACTTCGAAGCGCTTCTTGAATTCCTGCATTACCGGAAATGCGAGAAAAATGTCGGAGAGCGATTCTGAGTAACCCGCGCCCGCCGGAGATTCGCCGTTGTATTCCGTGAATTTCAAGGATTCCGGGAGCAGGAAGGCATCGAGACGCGAAGCGGCGCTGGCGGGAACGTAGCCGCCGTCGAGACGCACCAGCCGTTCTTCTTCGGGGCGAAGGTGAAACTGCTGGAGGAGAGAAGTATCTTCGAGTGCGGTGCTGGTGATGCGTTCGGCAATTGCGGCAATGGTTTCCGCTACTCTCCTGACGCGTTCTTCGTCTTGCGGGGAAAGAAACACAGGCCGGAGAAAGGGGCAGTGCACGCGCTTTCCGAAAGTGAGTTTGGCTGCGCGGACTTCTTCGAGAAAAGTCTTCGCCAGATCCGGAGACTTTTTCAGAAGGGGGCGCAGCAATTCATCCCAATATTCGACAGGGTCGGGGTTCCCGGTTGCGCGTGGTTTGGCGGTTCTCATCGGTGGGCGGTTGCCGAAGGAGTAGAAGGAGCGGCCTGGGCACTTTGCACGGTGCGTGGCGCGCCGGTGAAACCTGCCGGCGCGCCGATACCGAGCATCTCTTCCCAACGCGGCCAGGTATTTGCGGCGTTGCCGTGCAGCGCGCGGTCGATGACCAAGCGCGCCATCTTTTCTACCACATGCACAAAATAAAACTCGGTGATGCGATCGCGCTCGAAATCCGGCGCGGGATTCAGGAAGTCGATGGCGTAGGGTACGCCATCCTTCACCGCAAATTCGATGGTGTTCATTTCATAGCCCAGCGCGAGGTTTATGGTTTGTGCATCTTTTACGACTCGCGCGCCGAGTTCGGCCTTCAGGTAATTATGTTCGACCAGGTAGCGGCGCTCCTTGGGATCGTAGGCGACAGGGAGAATATCCGTTTTGCCGAACGTGAAACAGCGCACATATTGTTCGAAATCGATAAACTCCTGCAGGGTCATGCAATATGGCGCCGTCTGATCGTAGGCTTGCAGCAGTTCCTCCTCGTTGTTCACTTTGTAGACCTGCTTCCAACCGCCGCCCGAATACGGCTTCAGAATCGCCGGCCTGCCGACGTAATCGAGCAACGCTACCCAATCGACGGGATATTTCAGATTGCGGAGGGATTCCGAATTTATATCCACGTCGGAGGGATAGCCCTTTTGCGGAAGCAGCACGGTTTTCGGAATCGCTAGTCCCAGCTTGGAGGCAACGGTGTAATTGAAATATTTGTCGTCCGCGGTCCACCAGAAAGGGTTGTTGATGACGTAGGTTCCCTGGAGCACGGCATGCTTCAGGTAGCCACGGTAATATTCCACTTCGTGGGAAATGCGGTCCACGATGACGCGGTATTCCGCGGGCTCGCCCATTTTCGTTCCGCCGAGTTTTACGAATTCAGCGGTAACGCCGTCTTTCTGGCCGAGTTTGTTTACATGTGCAAGGAATGCCGGAGGAAAACTGAATTCCCGCCCGCACAACAGCCCCACTTTCACCATGGCCTTCCTCCTCCATTGCTAGCCGCCCCAGAAAATCTAATGTACTGTGCCAGCCGAACTGGAACGTGTGTCCATGGCACTGGCGCGAGTCTCTTTAACCAGATGCCGCACGACATCTTTTAGATCGCCGGTTTGTTGATATACGCGCATCTGACGCTCCGCACTGGTGCCTTCGTTTAAGATTGTGTGAATATACTCGACGGCGCCGCGGCTTCCTAAATCGTCGAGAACGTCGTCGACCAGTTCGAGCAATTCAGGGATTAGAGCCCGCATCGGCACTTCTTCTTCCTTGCCAAAATCGATCATCTTGCCTTCGATTCCATAACGCGCGGCGCGCCACTTGTTTTCCTCGATCAGGGCACGGTGATACATGCGCCAGCCCATGTTGCCGGTGTACAGCCGGTGCAACTTTACGACAATGGCTTGCGTGAGCGCGGCAATGGCCACGGCCTCTTCCACTTTCGTGGTGGTGTCAAACATACGGAATTCCAGCGTGCCGTAGGTCGGGTGAGGCCGCACATCCCACCAGATTTTCTTGCCGTTATCGATGCAATTCAAACGGATGAGCAGGTTCACGTATTGCTCGTAGGCGCTCCAGGAATCGAACTGCTCGGGAATTCCGGTGCGTGGAAATCTGCGGAACACGGTGGTGCGAAATGATTTCAGGCCTGTGTTTCTGCCCATCCAGAAAGGCGAACTGGTCGAAAGGGCCAGGAGGTGCGGCACGAAGTAACGCACCATATTCATGATGTCGATGGTGGTTTGCTTGTCGGGCATGGCTACATGGATGTGCATGCCAAAGATGAGGAGGGAGCGGGCGAGTTGACCCATTTCCTCGACGATATTCTGATAACGCTCGCCGGGTGAAATGACCTGATCAATCCAGCTGGAAAATGGATGCGTTCCCGCGGCTGCCACTTGCAGGCCGGTGCTTTCTGCGACAGAAACCAGCTCGCTGCGGGTGCGGTGCATTTCCAGGCGCAATTCGCTGATGTTCTCGCAAATTTTCGTGCCTGTTTCGACGATGGACTGGTGCATCTCCTGTTTGACCTGATCGCCCAGCCCGCGCGAAGCCGCCGCCGAGAGCAATTGCACCACGTGGGAGCGCAACTCCAGCGTATCCGGATCTATGATTTGGAATTCCTCTTCGACACCGATGGTGAAGCGGTGAGCCATGAGTGGCCCTCCGGGTCGCGTGATTTCTGCCGAGGACTTCTTTGGAGTGGGTATCATACTCCGTCAGTCCGCAAAACACACCTGCCTCGAGGAACCGTCTCGCGGACTAGTTTCGCGTTGAATTGACAGGACATTATGCATGTCCTACACTCCCGGCTCATTGCGCTCTGGTCCGCGTTTAGAGCTCGTTTCCCATGGTCAGGAGTACTTATGCTTCTCACGACGCGCACTTCCAGCCGGACATATTTTGCCGCGGCGGTAGTTTGCCTGGCAGCCGGCCCCTTTGTTTCTGGCGGGCTCGCACAGGATGCCGGCACGGCGCAGAAGAAGCCGGAGGAAGTGTCCAACGTGGCCAGCGTCGAGCTGACGCCGGCACAGGGCACCACGGCCGTTGGCAGCAGCCTGCAATTCAAAGCGCTGGGCAAGGATGCCCGCGGGCAGGCTTTGCCGGACACGGTGAAATTCTGGTTTGCGGCGCCGTTTGATGCTGCCTCCGCAGATGATAAAGGCCAAGTGTCCTTCGTAGAGCCGGGGGAAATTACGGTGGGCGCGGTGATGGGGAAAAAGATTGGCTATGCCCATATCACCGTCGCCAAGCCGCACATTGCCTCCATCGGCATCGACGCACCTGCGACGCCGCTTGCTGTAGGCTCGAGTCATCGGCTCACCGCGGTTCCGCGCAACGCGAGCGGCGATCCGCGGACAGATATCGCGCTGAGCTGGACATCGCAAAATCCGGCTATCGCCTCCGTGGACAATGCCGGCTTGGTGCGCGCCCTGAAGCCCGGCAAGGTGATCCTCCGCGCTGCCGGTGACGGAGTAACTGGGGAAGCGGCTATTACCATCCTTAAGAATCCCGTTTCCGCGCTGATTATTTCTCCCGCGAGTGCTACCGCAAAAACCGGAGAGGTAATTCATTTTTCGGCGGCGGGAAGGAGCGGCGGATCGCTTCCGGTCGAAATCGCGTGGTCCCTACGCGAAGATGGCGCGCAAATCTGGCCGGACGGCGGATTCGTTGCCAGCCGCCCCGGCACGTACACGGTGTTGGCATCGGTGGGCGATCGCGTGGCCTCGGCCGGTATCACCGTGGCCCCTCGCGACATCGCGCGGCAGTTGGATGTGGTTGGTCACGCAATGCCGAAAGACGAACAATTCGCCGAAGAATGGATCTGGGATCACTACGCCTACCTTTCCGCCATCAGCGACAAGCTTTATATCTTTGACATCGCCGATCCGGCTCATCCGCAAGCCGCGGAGCCATTCAAGGTGGACGCGCGCTTGATCAATGACGTCAGCGTCACACCCGACAGCAAGATTGCCGTCATCACCCGCGAAGGCGCTTCGAATCGGAAGAACGGCATCGTGTTTCTGGATACGAGCGACCCCATGCATCCGAAAAAAATATCCGAATTCACCGCGACGGTGACGGGTGGCGTACATAGCGCGTACGTGAACTCGCATTACGTTTATCTGACCGACGATGCTACAGGTTCACTTCGCGTAATTGATTTTGCCGACGTGAAGAATCCTAAGGAAGTGGCGCGCTGGCAAGTGGAAAGCTCGGGCCAGTCGCAGATTAAGGTAGCCATTCCTAGCGAGGAAGGCGGCGGTTTCACTATGGCCGGGCGATACTTGCACGATGATCAGGTCGTCGATGGCTTGGCGTATCTGGCGTACTGGCGCGATGGCGTGGTGATTTTGGACGTCGGGAATGGGATCAAGGGCGGGAGTCCGGAGCACCCGCAATTTGTGTCGCAATACCGATTCAACTATGACGAACTTTACGGATCGGGATGGCTTGCCGGGGCGCACGCTGTGTTTCGCTACAAGAATTATTTGTATATCGGCGATGAAGTGTTTCCGGCGTCGTTCAGCCTGGTTTCACGGGAACGCATCCCGGTGCGCGGAATCGCGCATATTCTGGATGTCAGCGACATTTATCATCCGCGCGAGGTGGCCACATACAGCGTGCCCGAAGCGGGCTCGCACAATATTTGGGTGGTCGACGATGTGATGTACATCGGGTATTACAACGGCGGAGCTCGCGTGGTGGATGTTTCCGGGGAGCTGCGGGGCGAGCTGTACAACCAAGGCAGGGAGATCGCGCATTTCTGGACAGGAGACGCCCAGGGCTTTCGCAGCAATCTTCCGTTTGCTTGGGGGGTGTTCCCTTACAAAGGACTGATTTACGTCAATGACGTGCATAGCGGGCTGTGGATCACGCGTTTAGGAAAGCCGAAAGCGTATACCCAGACGACCGAGCCTGCGAGCGCTGCGCCTGCGGCTCAGTCGCCGATGTGACGCTCGAGGGTTGTGGCCGTCGACACGGGATTAGAAAGAGTGCGGATTGCGCTCGCATCCTTCTCATCGGATAGCCCCAGGATGACAATTTTGTGGTGTCGGTCGCCGGGCGTTTGCGTGTTTATTCCATTTTCCAGAAATCGATGCCTGCTGCTTGCGGAGGGGTGTCAACGCGGGCTACGTTTTTCATGGCTTGGAGATCGATGATCTCGACGGTGCCCGGTTCCTCGCCTACGCCCTCGACGGTAACGAAGGCATAGCGGCTGTCAGGCGAAATCGCAGCACCGTGAACCACGCTGCGCTTGGTGGGGATTTTCGCGAGTTCTTTTCCACTGGCAATGTCGAATATGGAAGCGGAGGCGTCGCGTTTGTTCGTGGCGACGAGCAGCTTACCGTCGGGCGAAACGCAGAGGTTGTAAACGCCATTGCCTGCCGGAATGCGCTTGATTCGCGTCCAGCTGGCGGCATCGATTTCCACAATTTCGCTCGATTTATTGCACGCGGCGAAGACCAGCTTTCCGTCGACGGATGGCTGGGCCCACGTGGGCTGGCAGGTCATTTCGCTCATGTTCATGCCCGTATGCCCCGCAGGCATCGCATGTGCGTCCGTTTTCGGCGCCATTCCTGTGAATCCTTGCTCTTTGCCGGCGGTGAGGCGAAAAGTACGCCCGACTTTCATGCGTTCCGCGTCAATTTCCACCAGCAGGTCGTCCATCATGCACGCCGAGTATTGTTTCGTGCCGTCGCGCGTGACGCGCGAGCCGTGGGGCATGATGCAAGTGGGAATGCGAGCCACCTCCAGCATCTCCGCCGTGTCCACGACAGACACACTGCTGGGCACCATGTCTCCGTGGAGATTGAAATTCACCACGTACAGGAAATTGCCGTCCGGCGATACGTCGGCGGTCGCGGGAAATAACCCTAATCCGACCTGGCCGATCACTTTGTCGTCTGCTGCCGTGTATTTCAACGCGGTCCCGTAGGGCCGACCGTGGCCGATCGAAACGTAATAGTTCTTGCCATCGGGCGAAATGGCGATGCCGTGAGGGCCGCTGATATCGCTTTGCAGAATGCGCGTGGCGGTGGTCTTCACCAATTTTGCGCCATCGGGACCAAGACGAATCGTGGCGATGCGATCCGAGGATTCGCATACGAGCTTCACCCAGTAGGCAGGCGAGTTGCCTTCGCCGGCGCGCGCCGCCCATGCCGCCACGGCCTGGCTACCCACAACGCCAGCCGCGCAAAGTGCCCTGCGCTTCACCCCGTGCACCCCTTCCCTTCGCTGTCTACCCGCGCATTCTACCTCATAGCGTGCCGCAAATTGGCTCTGGACGGTCGGCCTTTGGACTTGGCAAACTCCTGTTCATGCAAATCACTCCGTTCCGCATTGAAGAGTACATGAGCAAGTACGAGTTTTCCGCGAAGTACCTGCTCTCGTCCTCCGACGCCGAATCGCAAAGCATCGGAGAGCTGCTTGCGCTCGAGCCCGGCGCACACGATGCGTTTCTGAAACACTGGTGCGGGTACACGGAATCACCCGGGGCGCCTTGGCTGCGCGAAGTTCTGGCCGGCATTTACGAGCAAATTCACGCCGATCATCTTGTGGTCGTTTCCGCCGCGGAGGAAGCGATATTTCTTTTCTATCACGCGCTGCTGACTTCCGGCGACCATGCCATCGTGGAAACGCCGTGCTATGAAAGCGCGCTGACCGTGCCGAGGAGCACGGGCGCTGCCGTGACCGAGTGGCGGCGCAAGCCGGACAATGGCTGGGCGCATGACGTGGAGGCGCTGCAGCGACTGCTTCGGCCGAACACGCGCGCGATTTACATCAACACTCCGCACAATCCGACGGGTCTGCTGATGCAGCCGCGGGTATTTCGCCGCGTGCTCGAACTGGCAGCGCAGCATGGCATTTACGTTTTTTGCGACGAGGTTTACCGCGAACTCGAACACGATCCCACTACGCGGCTTCCGGCTGCGTGCGATTTCTACGAGCGGGCATTGAGCTTAGGATCTGTCAGCAAAACATACGGCTTGCCGGGACTGCGCCTCGGATGGTTGGCGTGTCGCGACGGCGCATTTCTCCAAAAGCTGATTTCTCTGAAGCACTACACCACGATTTGCTCGAGTGCTCCCAGCGAATTCCTGACAGCGTTAGCGTTTCGCCATCGTCAGAAATTCATCCAACGCAATTTGCAGATCGTTCTGCGCAATTTGCGGCTGCTTTCGGCGTTTTTCACACAGCACACGGACCTGTTCGAGTGGACGGCGCCCGACGCAGGCACCATTGGATTTGCACGGTTCAAGCCGGACGAGGACGTGCAGGCATTCTGCGAAGAGCTGGTTCGGCGCGCAGGTATTCTATTGCTGCCTGGCAGCGTTTACGACGAAGCGCGGTACATCCGCTTTGGCTATGGCCGGAAGAATATGCCGGAAGCCCTGGTAGAACTGGAAACCTGGCTGACGATGTATGCCACAAAATGAGAAAGGGCTATCGCGGACGATAGCCCTTCTCTAGACCGGCAATGGCGACGGCCGCAGCTGTTATGCCGCACCCATGGAACGCCTTGCTTGAAAGCATTCCCTGCAAAATACGGGTCGACCTTGCGTCGGCCGGAAGGGAACGGTTGTTTCCTTGCCGCATTGCGAGCAGGTCGTTTTCGTTTCCGATCGTACCTGACCGCCACCAGCAGGGCCGGATTCGGCTCGTTTCGCCTTACAAGCCTTGCAGCGCTTGGGCTCGTTCTTAAAACCTTTGTCGGCGAAAAACATTTGTTCGCCGGCAGTAAATACAAACTCGGCGCCACACTCGGAACACTTCAGGACCTTATCGTGGAATTCCATGGCCGGCTCCCCTTGGGACCCCATCGGGGCAGTGGGGCTCCGGCCGTCTTTCACCATTGGCCTGGACTGATAGCGAGACCCGAACTCCGGGGATACCGGGAGCGGGTCCCTTTGGGCCGGCGGGCGAAGAACCTGAACGAATTCCCAACATCTCTGCCTGACTGGGGCCTGATCCCGGAAGTGCGGCGCCGAGCCGCGTCCCGCGCAGTGTTAATCCTGCTCGCGACGCTGCTTCTTGCGCAGTCGCTTCCGTGAAAGCGCTTCTTTCGCCCGGCGCTTCTCGCCGGGTTTCATGTAGAAGCTGTGCTTCTTTATTTCCTTAATGATGTCTTCCTGCTGCACTTTGCGCTTAAAACGCCGAAGTGCATTCTCAAGAGACTCACTCTCTTGAATGATGACCTCTGCCAATTGGACTTCACCTCTATTCCGGTTCGGATTGGTTGCATGTAGCGCCTACCGTCAAGCTTAAGCACTACGCCTGGATACAGTATCTCACGAGGTTGCTGGCTTCTTGTAGTCAATTCCCCCTATACAAGTCAAGTACTCTTTATGTTATTCGGGTGATGCCAAGGTGTGTTGTCATTTCGGATATCTATCACCGGAATACAACCGGCTTTGCTTTTGTCGTTTGCCTGCGGCTTTGGTTTTTGGCTTGCATGTGCTGGTACACTTGGCTCGGGGGACGACCTTTATGCCCGATATGCGCGATGCCATTGGAGTGCTGCTTGCCGGGGGGCAGGGCGAACGGCTGTGGCCGTTGACCCGTGATCGTGCGAAGCCCGCCGTGCCGTTCGGAGCGTTGTACCGCATCATCGATATCACCCTTTCCAACTGCATTAATTCCGGCCTGCGGCGTGTGTTTACGCTCACCCAATACAAAGCGCTCAGTCTGTCGCGGCACGTGCGCGCCGGCTGGTCGCCGTTGATGGGCCTGGGCGAGTTTATCGAAGTGCTTCCTCCACAGATGCGCGTTTCCCAACAGTGGTATCAGGGAACGGCCGACGCCGTGTATCAGAACATCTATTCGATTGGGAGCGAACGATCGAAATACACGTTCATTCTTTCCGGCGACCACATTTATAAAATGAATTATTCCAAGATGCTGCAGCAGCATGCCGATTCTGGCGCCGACGTGACTGTGGCGACGCTGGAAATTCCCGCTGCCGAAGCCGCCAAGCAATTCGGAGTGATTGAAACCGACAGGGACTGGCGCATCGTTGGGTTTGAAGAGAAACCGGCCAAGCCGAAGACTTCCCCGTATAAGCCCACACACTGCAACGCTTCCATGGGCGTGTACATTTTCAATACGCAATTGCTGATTCCGATCTTGCTGGCGGATTCCGAGGACCCGAAATCAGCGCACGATTTTGGCAAGGATATCCTGCCGCGGATTCTTGCCAAACATCGCGTGTACGCCTATAACTTCATCGACGAGAACAGCAGGGAGTCGCTTTACTGGCGCGACGTCGGAACCATTGACGCTTATTACGAGGCGAACATGGACTTGGTGAGCGTTTCGCCGGTCTTCAACCTGTACGACAAGAACTGGCCATTGCGCACCTGGCAGCAGCAATATCCGCCGGCCAAATTCGTGTTTGCCGACGAAAACCGCAAAGGCATCGCGCTGGACTCCATTGTGGCGAGCGGTTCGATACTTTCCGGGGGGCGGGTGCAGAACTGCCTGATCGGTTACGACGTGCGCGTGAATAGCTTTTGCGAAGTGACCGCTTCCATTATTTATAACCACGTAAACATAGGGCGGCACTCGCGAATTTGCCGGGCGATCATCGATCGCCACGTGAGTTTGCCGGAGCACACGGAGATTGGATTTGACTTGGAAGCCGACCGCCGACGGTTCCACGTCACGCCCTCCGGCATTGTCGTTGTGGTGCGCCAAGAGTCCTTGATCGAAGAGCCCGATTCGCAGTGACGGAGACGCCGTTAACCGTGGCCGCTTATCCAGCGCAGTCCGCGAACGTGGTTGGCATCCTTTCGCTGTTGTGTGTGACATTTTTGTGCGCCCTCCCTTCGACACTTGCGCGGCAGGGACAGGACTGGCCGGTTTATGGCGGTTCAGCGGGCAATACCCACTATTCGACTCTCGCGCAGATCAATCGCGGGAACGTGAAGGACCTGCAGGTTGTGTGGAGCTTTGATACCGGCGAAGAGGGCGGCCTGCAAACAAATCCCATCATTGTGGACGGCGTTTTGTACGGCATTACACCTACGCAAAAAATTTTTGCGCTAAATGCGGCTAGCGGCAAACTTCTTTGGAAGTTTGATTCCGGCATTGTGGGGACGCAGCCCGATCGTGGTTTGGCGTATTGGAGCGACGGGCACGACAAACGCATCCTCGCAGGTGTTCTTAACTTCGTGTATGCGCTCGATGCGGCGACGGGAAAGCCAATCGCCTCGTTCGGTCAACAGGGCCGTATCGATTTGCGGGAGGGATTGGGCCGCGAACCGGCTTCCGCGCAATCTGTATTTCTCACCAGCCCGCCGGTTGTTTATCGCGATCTGTTCATTGTGGGCGGACGCAATCCCGAATCGTTGCCAGCGCCGCCGGGGGATGTGCGGGCCTTCGAGGTGCGTTCCGGGAAGCTTCGTTGGGCCTTTCACACGATCCCGCATCCCGGCGAATTCGGATATGACACCTGGCCCGTGGACGCTTGGAAAACGAGCGGCGCGGCAAACAATTGGGCGGGCATGTCGCTCGATAGCGCGCGCGGCGTCGTGTATGTTCCAACCGGCTCGGCTGCTTTTGATTTTTATGGGGTCGACCGTATCGGAGACGATCTTTTCGCAAATTGCCTGATCGCCCTGAAGGTCGAGACCGGCGAACGGCTGTGGCACTTTCAGGGCGTACGTCACGATTTGTGGGACCGCGATTTTCCTTCTCCGCCGGTGCTTCTGACGGTCGATCGCGACGGCAAATCCATTGACGCCGTGGCGCAGCCGTCCAAGCAAGGATTTGTTTTTCTGTTCGACCGTTCCACCGGTCAACCACTATTTCCCATCGAATATCGCGACTATCCGGCAAGCTCGGTTACCGGCGAAATCGCCGCTCGACAGCAAGGGTTGCCGACCAAGCCGTTGCCGTTCGCGCGGCAGAGCTTCACGGAAGATATGTTGAGCCGGCGCAGCCCGGCGATTCATCAATGGGCACTCGAAAGATTCAAGACGTTTCGCAGCGAGGGACAGTTTGTTCCGCTCAGCGTTGCCAGGGACACGGTAGTTTTCCCCGGTTTTGATGGCGGCGCGGAATGGGGTGGCTCCGCTGCCGATCCCGAGACGGCGATCCTCTACGTGAATGCGAACGACATTGTGTGGACTGGGACTCTGGCGGAAACTACAGCGCACAAGAGTGCGAAGGCCATTTATTTAAGTCAGTGCGCGCTGTGCCACGGTGACAACGGCGAAGGGGCGCCGCCGGCTGTGCCCCCGCTCGTCGCTATTGCAGAAAAGCGGTCGCAACGCCAGATAGCGACTACGATCTCGGAGGGTAAGGGGCGCATGCCTGGTTTTACGAATCTTTCCGGCGAGCAAGTGGATGCGCTGTTGAACTATTTGTCGACGGGAAAGGACACACAACTTGCCGGTGATGAACCGCTCCCACCTTCTTCGAAGTATCACCTTACCGGTTACAAACGATTCTTAGATCCGCAGGGCTATCCGGCCGTTGCGCCACCGTGGGGCACACTGAACGCCATCAATTTGAATACGGGTGAATATGTCTGGAAGATTCCGTTGGGCGAATATCCCGAGCTTGCCATGCAAGGTTTGAAAAATACCGGTACGGAGAATTATGGCGGTCCGATCGTTACTGCGGGTGGATTGCTTTTTATCGGGGCGACGAACTACGACAAGAAATTTCGCGCATTCGACAAAGCAACAGGCGAGCTATTGTGGGAAACGACGTTGCCGTTTGCAGGAAACGCGACGCCAGCCACCTATGCGGTCGAAGGACGCCAGTATGTGGTGATTGCGGCGGGTGGAGGAAAGGACCTCAAATCAAAATCGGGAGGGGTCTATGTGGCCTTTGCGCTGCCCAAAGAACCTTCCCCCGCCATACCTCAGAAATAGAGCGCGTGTCCTGCGTCACGCGGCATCCTGCCGACCTCTGCTACAATTTTCCTTCGCTCTGACTACACAGGAGAAGCAACCATCATGTCCACGAAAATCACCCGCGTGCATGCCCGGCAAGTCCTCGACTCGCGCGGCAATCCTACCGTTGAAGCCGAAGTCACACTCGAATCCGGCGCGTTTGGCCGGGCCATTGTTCCGTCCGGAGCGTCCACGGGCGAGCATGAAGCCATCGAACTGCGCGACGGGGACAAGAGCAAATATCTGGGCAAGGGCGTGTTGAAAGCGGTGGGGAATGTCAATGGAGAGATTGCCAAGTCCGTGGTTGGTTCCGATGCCGCGGAGCAACGCGCCCTGGATCACAAGATGATCTCGCTCGATGGCACGCCGACGAAGTCTCGCCTTGGGGCAAACGCGATCCTGGCGGTTTCCATGGCTGCGGCCCGGGCTTCTGCTGCGGCGCTCAAAGAACCTCTGTACAAATATATTGCGCGGTATTCCACGGATCACTCCGCGAATCTTGTGCCCGTGCCGATGATGAATATACTGAACGGCGGCGCCCACGCGGATAGTTCCGTGGACTTCCAGGAATTCATGGCCATGCCGGTGGGTGCTACGTCGTTTGCCGAAGCGCTGCGTTGGGGTGTGGAAGTGTTTCACTCCTTGAAGGCTGCCCTCAAGAAACGCGGGTACTCTACTTCGGTCGGAGATGAAGGCGGATTTGCGCCCAGCTGCAAGTCCAACGAAGAAGCCGTACAGATCGTGCTCGAAGCCATTACCGGGGCAGGTTACAAACCGGGCGAGCAGGTAGCCATCTCACTCGACCCGGCCGCCAGCGAATTCTTCGACAAATCCAGCGGGAAATATGTGTTCAAGAAGTCGGACAAGTCCACGCACTCTTCCTTGGAAATGGCCGACTACTGGACCAAGTGGGTGGAGAAATATCCGATCGTTTCTCTCGAAGACGGGATGGCGGAGGATGATTGGTCGGGATGGAAAACGCTGACGGATTCGCTGGGCGCCAAAAGCTCCAAGAAGAAAATCCAGCTTGTGGGCGACGATATTTTCGTTACGAATACAGAGCGACTGTCCCGCGGGATTAACGAAGGCATCGGCAACGCTATTTTGATCAAGTTGAATCAGATTGGTACCGTAATTGAAACGATAGATGCCATCGAACTTGCGCGGAAGGCGGGGTACAAGTCTGTTATTTCCCACCGGTCCGGGGAGACAGAGGATACCTTCATCGCCGATCTTGCGGTAGGAACAGCTGCCGGTCAGATCAAGACGGGTTCGGCATCGCGTACCGATCGCATTGCGAAGTACAACCAATTGTTGCGGATTGAGGAAGAATTGGGATCTGCGGCGCGGTTTGATGGTCATGCAGCGCTGAAATAACGCGCCTGCGCTGAGGTTCCGCGTGGCGTCGTGACCGCGGAGGCGGCAGCTAGCCGCCATATTCTAAAAAGGCACGGCCTGCCTCGGAAGGCGTGGCCCATAGAAACAAAATAGGTCTCAGGAGGCGGTAGCGGGCGCCAGTTTCTTGGCTCTTCGCATTTCGGCTAATACCAGGCGAATTTCATCAAAGGTGACTTGGGCCGGCAGGGTGTCCTTGATTGGTTTCACCCATTCCAGGCCAAGCCTCAAGCAGGCCTCGCGAATCTGCTGGCGCAGCTCCGGGGCCATCCATTTCGCCTGGAATTCTGCTTCGCCTCGCTCGATCAGGTCTGCGACTAGAGCAATGACAGACGATACTTTTCGACCACGAAGCTGAGCGATCTCCTCGAACGTGTGTCCCTGCTGCAATAGATCCCGTGTTTCGACCGAGGCGTTGGCGGGTTTGGCGCGCGACTCTTTGCTGACCCTTTCCCCATTTTCAAATCGCGGGAAAAGGCTCAGAATTTCCCGGCCGTGCATCTCGCATTTTTTCTCGCCCATGCCGGAGATTTGACGAAGTTCCTGCATGGTTTTTGGCCTCTTTTGGCACAATTGCTCGAGAACTGTGTCATGGAGCACGATAAATGCGGCAACCATTTTTTCTCGCGCAGTGATGCGCCGCCATTCACGTAAGAATTCACGCAACTCTTCATCCACAGCGAAGGATGGACTGGTTTCAAACGAGATTTGCTGAGTTCGCCGGGCGGGGCTCCCGGCGAGGCTGCTCTTGGCGGATGCCATCCACGGAAGCAGGCCCGCGCACGCGTCGCACACACCGCATTTTGGTCCCTTCGCGCTTTCACCGAAATATTCGCAAATGTGCTTCTGGCGGCATTGCCGGGACTTCACGAAATCCTGCATCAGGTGGTAGCGCTGCCACGCTCGTTCTTTCTCTTGGCTGTCCCCGATCTGATTTATGAAAAATGCCCGCAGGCCATTGTCTTTCTTTTCCCACAGGAGATAGCAATCCGCTGCTAAGCCGTCGCGTCCGGCGCGTCCAGTTTCCTGGTAGAGCTGTTCGATGCTATCCGGCAACCCCAAGCGAACGACAGCGCGGACATTGGGTTTGTTGATGCCCAGTCCAAAGGCAATAGTGCCGACCAAGACGGGGGCTTCTTCCGTCATCCACTTTTCCTGATTAGCGCTGCGGGTGGCCGCGTTCATTTGGCCGTGATAGCCGACGGCGGCAATACCGTGCTCACCGAGCAGGTCAATGACTTCTCCAACGCGGGCGATGGTGGGTGAATACACGATAACATTGCCCTGTTTCACCCGACCGACAGCCTCGAGAAGAAGCTCGTCTTGCGTCCCGCCTTTGCATTCCTTAACCAAGTAACGCAGATTTTCGCGGCGGAAGCTCGAGACGGATCGCAAGGGATCCCGCAACCGCAGCTGTTGGACGATGTCGTGGCGAACCTGCCTTGTGGCGCTGGCGGTAAATGCGGCAATGGGCTGTTGCGGGAAGACCGCCCGCAGTTTGCTTAACTGGCGATACTCTGGCCTAAAATCGTGGCCCCACTCTGAAATGCAATGGGCTTCGTCGATCGCGAAAAAGGAGACGGGAACTCTCCTTAGCCACTCTGCTGTGCCATCCATTACCGCGCGTTCCGGGGAGACGTAAATCAGGCGATACTCCCCGGCGGCGGCCTTCTGCTTCACCTTATGGCGATCGGCCTCGACCACCGCGCTGTTCAGGAACACCGCGGGGATGCCCATCTGCCGCAGCTGCGCGACCTGATCTTGCATCAACGCGATAAGGGGGGAGATGACCACGGCCGTCCGCTGGTCGTCGAGGACGGCGGGCAATTGATAGCAGAGGGACTTTCCGCCGCCCGTGGGCATCACTACGCACACATCGCGGCCAGCTGTCAAACCGCGCACGATCTCTTCCTGGCGCGGCCGGAAACCGTCATAACCCCAATACTGCTTGAGAGTCGTGGAAAACCGATCTGGAGCCGCCGCTTGCCTGGCCGCGGCTGGAGCAGCAATCATTGACCTCTCCCGGAGGGTTGACGGACGGAAAGTACCCGTGACATTTTCGCCTTATGTTCGCCAATTGGTCAAGTAGGAATTGCTGAATTCTCCCCCTGGTTATCCACAATTCCACAGCCCCTGTGTATAAGTGCATGGGGTCTACATCAGTACCTGTGAGAGTTCCATAGCTACGCAGACGGTCGCAGAGGATTTCGGCGTGAAAGGCGCGTTTGTGCGCTTCGGGCGCGTTGCACTGGATTGTAGAAAACTGTCCCATCCTGTCGAAAACTTTCATCGAATCTTTAAGGGGAAGAAAAACTGATGTTTGCTATCACCGGAATCACGGGGAACGTCGGCGGTGAAGTGGCGCGAAATTTACTGGCGGCGAAAAAGCCTGTACAAGCGGTGGTGCGGGACATGGCCAAAGGCAGCGAGTGGGCCGCGCGCGGTTGCGAAGTAGTGAAGGCAGACATCAACGATGTGGCGGCTTTGACGGCCGCGTTTCGCGGCGCAGAGGGCGTGTTTGTGCTGGTTCCTCCGAACTTCGATCCCGCGCCGGATTTTCGCGAGGCGCGGATAATAGCGTCGACCCTGAGTTCGGCCTTCGAGGAGGCGCGTCCGGGCCGAGTGGTGTACTTGTCGACCATCGGCGCGCAAGCAACCCGGCCAAATCTGTTGACGCAACACACGATCATTGAGGAGGCGCTCCGGAAGTTGTCCGTACCCGTAACGTTCTTACGGCCGGGATGGTTCATGGAAAATTCCAGTTGGGATGTAGCGCCGGCGATGAAGGATGGACTGATTAAAAGCTTCTTACAGCCGCTCGAACGGCGAGTTCCCATGGTTGCCACTGCCGACATTGGGAGGACGGCCGCCGAACTACTACAGGAAACGTGGCAAGGTCACAGGACCGTGGAGCTCGAA
Source organism: Candidatus Acidiferrales bacterium (assembly GCA_963742325.1). Lineage (GTDB taxonomy): Bacteria > Acidobacteriota > Terriglobia > Acidiferrales > UBA7541 > Acidiferrum. Next base: position 433,844 of record CAVULB010000004.1, read on the forward strand.
GCGGCCCATCGCGTCACGCCGCTGGAGATTGCGGAAACGTTTTCAAAATTGCTAGGACGTCCCGTGAAAGCGGAAACGGTACCGCGCGAGACTTGGGAATCTCTTTTCAAGTCACAGGGGATGAAAAACCCGACGCCGCGCATTCAGATGCTGGATGGCTTCAATGAAGGGTGGATCGAGTTCGCGGGTGGCGAGAGAGGCTCTCGAAAAGGGACTGTCGAACTGGAAAGCGTGCTGCGCGGGCTGATTGCGCGAACGAGCAAATCGTAGGATGACTTGAGCTCGTGGCAGCGCGCGGCGCAGCTAGAGTCCCCGCGATGCTCCAGGCGCAGGAACATTTGGAATTTCTTCTAGCAAAACATCGACGGCCAGTTCCTGCGCTCGCGCACGATCTCGGACAACACGAGCAATGATGCCAGCAACGCGTGCGTAGTGTTCCGCGAAATACGCATTCGATGGGAAGTGGAGCTCCCGGGTGTCCGTTTTCGAAATGACCATTAACCCAGTTCGCCCGGCCCCGCCACCTAAATGGTGAACCCTTACTGAGTTGGCCAGTAGCTGACTGCAAATGGTGCAGCTAGGAAGAAGCGATTCTTTGACACCATCTCCAAATCTCAATATCCTCGTTGGGCCTGGTTCGGCACTGCGGCGTCATGATTGGTCAGACTATTTCTCACTACCATATCCTCCACAAACTTGGGGGCGGCGGGATGGGTGTCGTCTATTCCGCGCGGGATACGGTTCTCGACCGTTCCGTGGCGCTGAAATTCCTGACGGCGGAGGCGCTGCGGGACAAACTGTCCCTGGATCGCTTTCTGCGCGAAGCGCGCGCCGCCGCTGCTTTGAATCACCCAAACATCTGCACTGTCCATGAAATCGGGGAAAATGCCGAAGGTCATCCCTTTATCGTGATGGAATTTCTGGAAGGGGAGACGCTGAAGAACCTGATAACCGGCAGGGCCCTCGGCACAGAGCGGCTGCTCGACATTGCTGCGCAGGTCGCGGATGCGCTAGAGCACGCGCACGCGCGCGGCATCATCCATCGCGACGTCAAACCCGCCAATATTTTTGTTACGCGGTCGGGGCAGGCCAAAGTTCTAGACTTCGGGCTGGCCAAACTTTCGGCGATCCTCGGTATTTCGCCTGACACCGAGCCGTCGAGCTCCACCAACAGAAGCACGCCTATCCATGACGAAACGCTAACGACGCCGGGAACTTCAATGGGCACCATTGCCTACATGTCGCCGGAACAGGCGCGCGGCGAAATACTTGATCCGCGATCGGATTTGTTTTCGTTCGGATCTGTGCTTTACGAGATGTCCACGGGATCGCAACCGTTTCGAGGGCCGACCTCAGCGGTGATTTTCAATGCGATTTTCAACCATACTCCCGAGCCCGCGAGTTCGTTGAACATGGAAATTCCGGAAGCCGTCGATTCGATCATTTGCAAGACTCTCGAAAAAGACCGGGATTTGCGCTACCAGTCTGCCGCTGAATTGCGCGCAGACCTGAAGCGGCTGAAGCGCGACATGGATTCCGGAAAGCGCAATTTGTCTGGGCGAACGGCTTCCTATGTCGTGCCCGCAGGCGCGTCGGCGCAGCGCGCGCAAAATTCCGTGGCGGTTCTTTATTTTGAGAATCTCAGCAGCGCTAAGGAAGATGAATACCTTCGCGACGGCATGACCGAAGACATCATCACCGAACTTGCGAACATCAAGAATCTGAAAGTCTTTCCGCGGCCGGCGTTGCTGCCTTATCGCGACAAACCGGTCACCGCGCCCCAGGTGGGTCGCGAGCTGAACGCTTCCTACGTGCTCGCCGGTAGTGTGCGACGATCCGGCAACCGGTTACGCATCACCGCGCAGTTGGTGGAAACGCGCACCGGGCACGCGCTCTGGGCACAGCGTTTCGATCGCGAGATGGACGATGTTTTCGAGGTACAGGACGAAATCGCGCGCAGCATCGCGCAAACCTTCCGCATCAATCTTTCGCCGCAGGAAGAACAAAAGATTGCCAGCAAGCCCACGCAAAATTCGGTGGCCTATGATTATTACCTGCGCGGGCGGAGTTACGCCCGGCGCGAGAGTCTGGAGTTCGCGCTGCAGATGTACGAGCAAGCCATCAAGCTGGATCCCAATTTCGCCCTGGCGCACGCAGGGATTGCGTATATTTGCGGAATCATTCACGAAATTCGCGAGCACAATCCGAAATGGGTAGAGCGCGGCGATGCGGCCTGCAACAAAGCACTAGAGCTCGATCCAAATTTGGCGGAAGCGCTCGTGGCTCGCGCACGAATTTCCTACTCCCAACGCCAACACGAGCAAGCCATCGAATTCGCTAAACGGGCGATTGCCCTGAAGCCCGATTGTGAAGGAGTTTACAACGTGCTCGGCCGCGTTTATTTCGCTTCGGGCCGCTTTCAGGAGGCGGCGGAACTGACGGAGAAAGCCATCGAGGCGAATGGGGACGACTACAACGTGTTCATTCCCATTGTGAATGCGCTCGAACGGCTCGGCCGTACCGAGCAACTCAAGCGCTATCGCCAAATGGAAATGCGCGCGCTTGAACGGCAGCTCGAAGTTGTTCCGGAAGATGTACGCGCGCGCAGCTTGCTGGCCGCGGATTACGCGAATATGGGGCGTTCGGAAGATGCGGTGCGTCACCTGGAGATGACGGTTGCACTGCGCCCGAACGATTCCAACGTGCTCTACAATGCCGCTTGCACCTACACGGTACTCGGGAAGAAGGCGGAGGCGCTCGATTTACTCCGGCGCGCGCTTGCGTCCGGATACTCGAATTTTGATTGGCCGCGGCAAGATCCGGACCTGAGCTCGCTTCATGCCGATCCGGAGTTTCTGAAGTTGTTCCCACCGAAGTAGGGTTGCGGCGTTCAAGAAACCGTAGTGACGCTGGGCACTGTCGCCAGTCGGGCGATCGGTTATGCTATTTGTGTGGCCATTCCGACGTAAAAGGCCTCGTTGATTCGCTTCGTTCGCCTTCGCTCCCGCCGACCTCGGCCACTGCTCGCATCTGGCAATGAGCACGGTGGCTCAATCCGAAACGCTGATCCCCACGGACTTTACCCGTCCCGGCGTGAATCCTTGGGTGATCGCATTCACGGTGATGTTGGCTACGTTTATGGAGGTGCTGGACACCAGCATCGCCAACGTCGCGCTTCCGCACATTGCCGGTAGTCTTTCCGCTGGAGTCGACGAAAGCACCTGGGTGCTGACGTCTTATCTGGTGTCCAACGCGATCGTGCTACCGCTGACGGGATGGTTCTCCAAACTGTTCGGACGCAAGAGCTTTTACATGTCCTGCGTGCTGATCTTTATCGTCAGCTCTTTCCTGTGTGGCGTGGCCACCAGCCTTCCGATGTTGGTGTTTTTCCGGGTGCTACAAGGCGCGGGGGGAGGCGGCTTGCAACCGGTCTCCCAGGCTATTCTGGTAGAGAGTTTTCCTCGCGCGAAACAAGGCATGGCCATGGCGGTTTACGGAATGGGAGTGGTAGTCGCGCCCATTGTGGGCCCGACGCTCGGCGGCTGGCTGACCGACAATTATTCCTGGCGCTGGATTTTCTTTATCAACATCCCGGTGGGACTGCTCTCCCTTTTCCTGACATCCACACTTATTCACGATCCCGCGCATGTAGCACGCAACGGAAACGGATCGCGAGTGCGTATTGATTACATCGGCCTTGGTCTGCTTAGTGTGGGCCTCGGCTCCCTGCAGGTGGTTCTCGATAAGGGGCAGCGTGACGACTGGTTCGCATCACACTTCATCGTATGGTGCTCCGTGGCGTGCGCGGTGGGCCTCGTCGGCGCAGTGTCGTGGGAACTGCGTCAAAAAGATCCTGTGGTCGAATTGCACCTCTTTAAGAACCGCAATTACGCGACCGCTACGTTTCTGATGTTTCTGCTGGGGATTGTCTTGTACGGAAGCACAGTATTATTGCCAGTGATGTTGCAGACGCTCGTGGGATACACGGCGCAACTGAGCGGGCTGGTGCTCTCACCCGGGGCGATTGTGACGCTGGTGTCTCTACCACTGGTGGGCTGGCTGCTTGCGCGATATCACGCGAGGTGGCTGGTGATTTTTGGCTTGCTGAGTCTTTCGCTAGGAATGTTTCAGCTTTCCTACACGAATCTGACAACCGGTTTCTGGACTTTTGTCTACGTGTGGATGATTTCCCGCGGCGGCCTGGCGTTTTTGTTTGTACCGATCAACGTGGTGGCGTTTTCCTTCGTGCCTAAGGAAAGAATGAACAGCGCCACGGGTCTGATTAATTTGGCGCGGAACATCGGCGGTAGTGTAGGCATTTCCATGGTCACAACCATCCAAGCGCGATTGGCGCAGAAACATCAACACGACCTGATCGCAAATCTGACGCCGCTTAGTCCTCGTTACCTTGCGGCGCTTCACGGTCTCTCTGCCGGGCTTCAGGAAAAGGGATCGAGCGCCTGTACCGCTGCGGAACAAGCGGGTGCCATCCTCTATGGAGAACTCCAGAGGCAGGCGGCGATGCTGGCGTTCATCGATGTGTTCTGGATCCTCGGCGTGGTGTGCCTGGCGATGATCCCGCTGATGTTCCTGATTAAATCGCCCCGCCAGCAAGGAGAAAGCGTGCCCATACACTGATTCCGGCGGCCGCCCACGGTTATTTCTTATCCGACAAATAGCAAGGTGAGGAAAGCGCAAATATGCGCTGATTTCCCTGCGCCAGGAGCGCCCAGGCAAGCAGGCGGCCACGCTGATTGTGCAAGAAATATTCGTACCAGTGGTCCTCGACAAGCTGCGGAATGACAACCACGATGCGCCGCTCGGGATACTTCTGTGATAGTTGGAGTACATATTGGACTATGGGAACGATGACGAAGCGGTAAGGCGATGGAAGAATGATAAGTTGCGGCGGAGGGGCGCCAGCCTCCAGGAAGGGTTTTTCGACATAGCGTTCCCAATCGTCGCGAAGCAATTCGGCATGATTTTCCGGCTCGACGTGGATGGCAACGATCTCGTTGGAAATACGGGAGGCGAACTCCAGGGCTTGTTTGGAGACGCGGCTCCAGCGATCCATGGCCACGACGGCGATGGGCGGAGTTCTGCGGCTGGAAGGCTCGACGGGATCCGTGCAGCTGGTGGCGACGTTGACATTGTGATAATGACGCCGCACTCGGCGAAAGAAAAAGATCAGCATGGGAATGAAGAAGACGGTGATCCATGCGCCCTCGGTGAACTTCGCCACCAGCACGACCAGTACGGTGATGCCAGTAACGAAAGCGCCTAAGCCATTGATCAGCATGTTGCGGACCCATGCCGGTCCGCGCTTTTTAAACCAGTGCACCACCATCCCGGACTGCGAAAGCGTGAAAGCCAGGAAAGCGCCGACAGCGTAGAGCGGGATCAAACGGTCGGTTACACCGCCAAAGAGAATAAGCAGGAAGCAAGTCGCTACGGCCAGGATCACGATGCCATAGGTGTAGACGAGGCGGCGGCCTCGATAGCCGAAGACGTGAGGCAAATAGTTGTTCAATGCAATGGCCCGGCAAAGTCGGGGAAAATCGGCGAACGCGGTGTTAGCGGAGAGCGAAAGTACGAAGAGGATGGCTGCGATCGTTACGTAATAAAAAATACCCTTCCCGAAAACAGCGAGCAACAACATCGAAAGAACGCTTTGATAACCGGGCTGGCCTGGGTCGGTGGCCGCAATCTGGTAAACCTTCACGAGGTAGGAAATACCGGCGAGGAGCACGGCCAGCACAAAGATAATGATCGAGAGCGTGCGCTGTGCATTTTTATCAGCAGGCTCACGAAAGGCCCTTACACCGTTGCTAACGGCCTCGACGCCGGTCAGTGCCGTGCAACCGCTTGCAAAAACCTTGAGCAAAAGCCAGAAACTGACGGCTGTCGTTACTGGACCGGGGGGTGGGATGGGTGCAACCGGAGCGGGATGGCCTCCGCTCGCGAGCACGCGAACCACGCCCCAAGCGATGGTGATCAGCAAGGTGGCGACAAATAGGTACGTGGGAATCATGAACGCGAGTCCAGCGTCGCGGACGCCGCGCAAGTTAAGAATCGTGATCAGCAGCAGAATCCCAACGCACAACGAGACGGTGTGAGGTTGCAAGGAAGGAACTGCGGAGACCAGGGCGCCGACTCCGGCGGATATGCCAACGGCGGCAGTCAGAATGTAGTCGGTGAGCAGCGCGGCCGCGGCCAGCAAACTCGGAAAGGCTCCGAGATTGGCGCGGGCCACGGTGTAGGAACCACCACCCATTGGGTAAGCCGCAATGGTCTGCCGGTAGGAAAAAAACACGATGACCAGAAGAGTGATGATGGCCACGCTGACAGGAACGATGTAGTGAAGACCGAGGAGCCCCAGGGGAATCAGCAAGCTGAGAGCGGCTTCCGGCCCGTACGCGGCAGAACTGAGGGCGTCCAGACCAAAAATGGGGATACCGGCGGCGACACCGATTTGTTCGGCGCGCTCTTCACTGGTTTTCAGCGGCTTGCCAACAATCAGATCGATGAGGTTCATTCGGGTCCTGGGCAGCAGGAAATTCGCAAGCGTTCTATTGCAACAAATTTCCCGGCAAAGTCAACCCATTGAAAAGAAGGGACGAAACAACGGGCCAGCGCGACCTTCAAGTTGTCGTTCGAGGTGCCGAATGCCATAATTCCCCTTCACAAGGGTGGCGCCCGGGCTTTGCATGAGTTGCGCGCGGGTGATTTTCTGGAGGTGGTCCCATGGCACTACGCGATAGCTGGATAGAAAAGCGGGAGGCGGCACAGGCGGGGGCGAACGGCAGCCGCAACATGTCCCAGATGCATCTCGCGAAGCTGGGAGTGGTCAGCGAAGAAATGCAGTATGTGGCCACGCGGGAAAGCCTGGATCCGGAACATGTGCGCAGCGAAGTAGCGCGGGGGCGCGCGATTATTCCCGCCAACATTCACCATCGCAATCTGGAGCCGATGGGCATTGGCGTGGCGTTTCATTGCAAGATCAACGCGAATATCGGCAACTCCGCGACAACTTCGGAGATCCACGAGGAACTGAAAAAGCTGCACCACTCCGTGCATTATGGCGCGGACACGGTGATGGACCTTTCTACAGGCGGGAATATCCCGGAGATTCGGCAGGCGATCATCAACGCTTCGCCCGTGCCCATCGGCACAGTACCGGTGTATGAAGCGATTTCGCGGGTACGCCGGCCCGAAGATCTTTCCATGGACTTGATGCTCGAAGTGATTGAAGAGCAGGCCGAGCAAGGCGTGGATTACATGACCATCCACGCGGGAGTGTTGCGAGAACAAGTGCCGTTGGTACGCAAGCGCATCACCGGTATCGTTTCGCGCGGCGGTTCGTTGATGGCGCACTGGATGGAGCATCACAAGAAGCAGAATTTCCTGTACGAGCGATTCGAGGATATTTGCAAGATTTTCAAGAAGCACGATGTGAGCTTCTCGCTGGGCGACGGTATGCGGCCTGGCTGCATAGCCGATGCCAGTGATGAAGCGCAGTTTGCAGAGTTGCGCGTGCTGGGCGAGTTGACGAAGCGCGCCTGGGAACACGATGTACAGGTGATGATCGAAGGCCCTGGCCATATCCCGATGGACAAGATCAAGGAGCAAGTCGAGAAGGAAGTGGAGTGGTGCTATGAAGCGCCGTTCTATACGCTGGGCCCGCTGGTGACGGACATTGCGCCGGGTTACGACCACATCACAAGCGCGATTGGCGCAGCGATGATCGGCTGGTATGGCGCTTCGATGCTTTGTTACGTGACGCCGAAGGAGCACCTGGGGCTGCCGAATCCAGAGGACGTGAAACAGGGCGTGATCGCTTACAAGATTGCGGCGCATGCCGCGGATGTGGCGCGGCACCGGCCAGGAGCGCGCGATCGCGACGACGCCATAAGCTATGCGCGGTTTCTGTTCGACTGGAACAAACAGTTCGAGCTATCCCTTGATCCGGCTACGGCGAAAGCCATGCACGACGAGAATTTGCCCGACGATTTCTACAAAGAAGCGAAATTTTGTTCGATGTGCGGGCCAAAATTTTGCTCCATGAACATTACGCAGTTGGCGGAAGCCGAGAGCGGAAAGGATCAGGCTGAGCGAAAGCAGAAGTTCGCGGATTTGCTGGTAAAGGTACAGGGCGCGGGGAACTAGAACCGGCGGTGGATCTGCAACAAATTGCCCTGCCGCTGCGTACATAGAGAATAGAGGCGGCCAGTGTGGCTGCCGCCGGATTTGGAGGGTGCTCGGTGCTGACCCTTGCCTTCATGATTCTGTTGTATTTCCTTCCTGCGGTGATCGGGCGCGATAAGCGTGATGCCGCGGGTATCTTTTTGCTGAACCTGTTCCTGGGATGGACGGTACTTGGGTGGGTGATCGCCCTCGTCTGGGCTTGTACGGCGGAGGCTTATCCGCGCGTGGCTATGATTCCCGTGACCGTCGGCGGCCGTTACTGTTGTCGGTGCGGTACGGCGACTTGCCCTGGCGCACATTTCTGCACGGGATGTGGTTGCACGGTCTGAAAGTTCGCCCCGCATGACGTGCTGAAGATTTTTTGGCACTCTGTTCGATGAGCTCTTGGGGCCTTACCGATCCGATGACTGATTTCCAAAGGCAATCCTTGCGCGAAGAGTTTAACCGCTGGGCGGAAGCCGGGCGAGGCGACGGCATGGAGCAGGATCACCTGCCGATCGCGCTTCCGGTGCTCGAGATGATGCACCTTGCCGCTAGCGATAACGTCCTCGACGTGGGCTGCGGGTCCGGATGGCTGGCGCGGCGGATCAGTAAGCTTGTTCCCGAAGGCCGCGTGGTCGGCATGGACATTTCGGATGAAATGATTCGAGTGGCGAGGCGGGCGCGGCTGGACGAGGACAACATCCTGTTCGTCACCGGAGAAGTAGCCGAAATTCCGTGGGAGCCCAATTTCTTCGGGCATGCGATTTCTGTGGAATCGGCGTACTACTGGCCCAATCCTGGCGCGGGCATAGGAGAACTCCATCGGGTGCTACGGCCAGGCGGTGCGGCGTGGATGTTGATCAACTATTACCGCGACAATCCTTATTGTCACCAGTGGGGTGCGCTGCTGGCCGTACCAACACATTTGCTTGCGGCGGAGGAATGGACGGAACTGTTCCGCGCAGCAGGATTTGCCAATGTTTCTCAGGAGAGAATCGTCGATCCTTCGCCAAGTCCTGACAAATATACGGGACGATGGTTCCGCGACGCGGCGGAGCTACGGGCCTTCAAGGCTGAAGGCGCCTTGTTGATTCGCGCCGAGAAGTAATTTCCAAAGCAAATGTATCTGTGCAAGATGTGACCGGCAATCTGGCTGCCTGGTCGGAACTGTGGTAAGAGTGCGAAGGTTGTTGGCGTGCTGCGAAGCCGGACAAGTGAAGGTGCATGAATGGGATTTTTGGATGATGGGGTGGCGGTTGTCACCGGTGCAGGATCGGGGATGGGGAGATGTTTGGCACGGCAACTGGCCGCGCGAGGATGCTCCCTGGCATTGGCGGATGTAAGCGAAAACGGATTGCATGAAACCGTGGCACTTCTGGGCGGCGCGACTGGGAAAGTAACGCGGCACATTGTGAACGTGGCTGAAGAAATGCAGATGAAGGAATTTGCCGAGGCGGTTGCGGTACAGCACGGACGAGCCACGATTCTGTTCAACAATGCAGGGGTGGCGCTGCTCGGGCACCTGGAGGAGATTTCGCTGGACGAGTTTCGCTGGCTGATGGGCATCAATTTCTGGGGCGTGGTTTACGGAGTGACCTATTTTCTGCCGCTGTTGAAAAAAGAAAAACGGGCGCACATCGTGAACACGTCGAGCCTGCTGGGATTTTTCGGCGCCTGCGGGCAAGGAGCGTATTGCGCCAGCAAATTTGCCGTTCGCGGATACACGGAATCGCTGCACCACGAGCTGCTGGGGACGAGTGTTAGCGTCACCTGCGTGCATCCGGGATTTGTTCGCACTTCGATTGCAGAACGCGCGAAAGTAGGGCGGGGTGCCGGGGCAGGCTTGCGCCAGGAAAGCCTGACAAGATTTCAGAAGGTGGCGCGCACCGATGCTGGCACAGCGGCCAGCAAGATTCTCCGGGGAGTGGAGCTAGGCAAGGCGCGTGTGCTCGTTGGACCCGACGCTTATTTTGTGGATATTTGGCAGAGGTTGAAGCCGGCAAGCTACTGGAACCTGATCGCGAAACAATTTGAAGATCCGGGAGCCAAGGCGAAGTGAGAAACGGCGCGCGTAATTGACGAGAATTCATACAGCCAAGCAGGACGAATTGACCCGTGTGCTGGCGCAGCGTGTGGAGAAGATTTGGCAGGCGTATCTGCAAATCGATCGAGAAACCCACAGCGAACTGCTGGCGGAGGATTATCGCGCCGTTCATCCCGATGGCACCGTGCGCATGGGCAAGCCGAGTGCGGAGGAAATGGCCGCCGCGCCAATGGAGGATTACTGGCTGCGGGAAATGGAGGCATGGCCGGTGGGGGAAGAAGGGGCGATAGTGACGTACACGGCGGAGGTGGAAGTACGAAGCGGCCTGTCCGCCAGACGTATGCGCTTCCGGGTGGGCGAAGTTTGGATGCAGCACGACGGCGACTGGAAGTGCCGGTATCACCATGGGACGATGTTGAAGTGATGTGGAGGTCAGCCTTGCAACTGCAGCTCACGCTACTTTTTTGTTCCGCGTCTCTCATTTTGGCGGGCTTCGCGCAACTGCCTCCGGAAACGGCTTTGACCAGCAATCCTGTATACGAGAAGAATTGCGCGAAGTGCCACGGCAAGTCGGCGGAGGGTCGGCATTTCGCGGGACCGTCGCTCGAATCCGATAAAGTTGCGGGGACCTCCGACGAAGATTTGCGCAACATGATCACGAGCGGTAAAGGGCACATGCCGAAGTTTGGCGGCAAGTTGACGCCCGAAGAGATCGACACGCTGGTGCAAGAGATTCGTGCACTGCACAAGAAATAGCAGGCTAGCCGTAGCGCCGTGCCACGGCGCCCGCTTTATCAGGGATTTGTTGGCCGGCCGGGAATGGTGGCGATATACTGAATTCAGGGGCAGGACGGAGAGAGGTTCCTTGTGGGTGTCATAGACCAGCGTTTTGAAAAGAATTTTCTGATTACTTCGGTAGATTATGTATTCAATTGGGCGAGGAAGAGTTCGCTGTGGCCGTTGACGTTTGGCCTGGCTTGCTGCGCCATCGAGATGATTGCATCGACGACAGCGCGTTTTGACATGGCGCGGTTCGGGGCGGAAGTGTTTCGGCCGTCCCCGCGTCAGGCGGACCTGATGATTGTGTCCGGAACCGTGACGCTGAAGATGGCGCAGGTGATCCAGCGCGTTTGGCAGCAAATGCCCGATCCGAAGTGGTGCATCTCCATGGGGGCTTGCTCGAGTGTCGGCGGACCCTTTAACGCGTATTCTGTGCTCCAGGGAGTGGACCGCATCATTCCGGTAGATGTATATGTCGTCGGATGTCCGCCGCGGCCGGAAGCGCTCTTTTATGCGCTTCTGAAATTACAGGATAAAATCGACACCATGACGTTAGCGAAGCGGCCAACGGAAGTGAGACTGCGGGAGGAAATGGTCGAAGAGTTCAAGCGGAACGTTATGGTGGCACAAGTGCCGGAGCCTGCCGAGAAGTAAATACCACAGCAAACGAGGCGAAAATGGCGTTCGTGAGAACCATCAAAGTGGACGAGTTGCCGCCGGGTACGGTGCGGGAACTGTACATTGAAGGAAAAGCGGTGGCGGTAGCGAACGTAGCAGGGAAAATCTACGCAATCAATAATACCTGCCTGCATCGAGGCGGACCTCTGGGGCAGGGATTGCTCGAGGGAAAAGTGGTGACATGCCCATGGCATGGGTGGCAGTTCGACGTGACGACTGGTAAGGCGGTGCAGAATCCCGCAGCCGGAGTGGATTGCTATGAGGCAGAGGTTCGAGGGCAGGACGTTTTCATAGACTTGGCATCCTGAAAAGATCCAAAGGAAACCGGGAAAACGCGGAGCCTATTCAGATAACATGCAGAAAATAAATGTCTTATTTATTTTCTGGTAGTTTTAGTACTGTTTCGGCATGTTTTCTTCCTGTGGAAAGCCTTCTATCCTTAACATTTTGTTTGGTTTTCGCCTCGCGTCCGTGTATCCTTCACGCGAATCGGAGCCGATGGCGACTGCGACCCCTCAAACACGGCATTACTGGATCTTCAGCGCGGACCCTCATCACTATCACTGGGACACACTCTTCGTAAAAGGTAAGGAGATGTGGCACGGCGCGGGAGCCAAACCGGACGCGGTCCGAGCCTTAAAGCAGGTAAAGAAAGGCGATCGCGTGCTCTGCTATCACTCCACGCCGGAGCGCTCGCTATATTCCATTGCGGAAGTGACCCGCGATCCCTATCCAGACCCCCACGATTACGACGGGAAGAATCTGGTGGCCGATTTACGCGCGTACGAGAAGCTGCCGCGTCCAGTGACCCTGGCAGAAATGCGCGGTAATCCTGCTTTACGAAAAGTGAAACTGCTGAAAGCGGTGCGGCGCATTATTTCCCCGTTGACCGAGGCGGAATATCAGGAATTATTGCGGATGGCGGGAATTGTGGCCATGCCGGGCGTGCCATTGCCCTGAAGCTCTGCGGCAAGCCGGGAGCGAAGGATTTTCATGGCCACCCCCCAAACATGTTTAGGTGACCTTACGTCTTACATTTACAGCGCAAGCTCAAGCAGAATGATTCCGTCTGGCTAATTCATTTCGACTACCTTTCGACCAAGATGCTTGGTAAATGAGCGAAAGCAAAATTCGCCTGGAAATACAGGAGAGAGAAATGCGCGTATGCATCGCCTGGTTGGCGTTGATGGTGCTGTTTGCCGGTAGCGTGATAAGAGCCGCGGAACAGTCGCGGCTGCTGGCTCAACAGCCCACGGTCAGCAAAAAGTCGATTGTGTTCACCTATGGTGGCTACCTGTGGAGCGTTGCGCGGCCCGGCGGCGAAGCGCGGCAATTGACGACGGGTGGTCATGAACGCTCTCCCCTATTTTCGCCGGATGGGCAGTGGATCGCTTTCACCGGCGAATACGACGGCAATACCGATGTGTTCGTAATGCCCGCTGAAGGCGGCACGCCGAAGCGCCTGACCTGGCACCCGGCGCAAGACGCGGCCGTGGGCTGGACGCCGGACGGCAAGCGCGTGCTGTTTCTCTCTACCCGCGACGCATATGCGGACTTCACGCGCCTCTATACCGTACCAGCCGAAGGTGGAGTAGCCGAAGTATTGCCGATGTGGAGAGCTTTTGAGGGATCGTACTCACCGGATGGCACAAGGCTCGCGTATGTGCCGAACCTTCAGTGGCAAGCGGCCTGGAAGCGCTATCGAGGAGGCCAAACAACGCCGATTTATGTGGTGAAACTCAGCGATCTATCCCTGGAAAAATTGCCTCGCCAAAATTCGAACGATGGGAACCCGGTGTGGTTCGGCGATACGGTGTATTTTCTGTCAGACCGGAATGGGCCGGTCACCCTGTTCGCCTATGACACCAAGAACAAGACCGTAAAGCAAGTGGTGGAGAACAAGGGCTTCGATCTGAAGAGCGTTTCGGCAGGGCCGGATGCGCTCGTGTATGAGCAGTTTGGCGGAATTTATCTGTTTGACCCACAAGCAGGAAAGTCCACAAAAGTGGAAATTCATCTGAATGGTGATTCCCCCGCGACGCGTCCGCACTTTGAGAAAGTGGCGGAGACGATTCAGAACGCGGGGATTTCCCCGACCGGTGCAAGGGCGGTGTTTGAAGCACGGGGAGAAATCCTGACGGTTCCCGCGGAGAAGGGCGACATCCGAAATCTGACGCGAAGCACGGGAGTGGCGGAACGCGATCCCGCGTGGTCCCCGGACGGGAAATGGATCGCCTATTTTTCCGATGAATCCGGAGAATATGCATTGCACCTGGAAGATCAGTCCGGGCTCGGAGAGGTGCAGAAGGTCAATCTGGGGAATCCGCCATCGTATTTTTACGGACCGACTTGGTCGCCGGACAGCAAGAAGATTGCCTACACCGACAAACGGCTGAACCTGTGGTACGTGGACGTAGAAAAGGGCACACCGGTGAAGGTTGCAACGGAGCGGTTCGAAGATCCGTCGAGCGCGATGAACCAGACGTGGTCACCGGACAGCAAATGGTTGACCTACACCAGGTATCTTGCGAACCATCAACATGCGGTATTCGTGTATTCGGTCGAGAGCGCAAAGGAAGCGCAAATCACGGACGGGACGGCGGATGCGCGCTTTCCGGTTTTCGACAAAAACGGCAAGGCGCTGTATTTCACGGCCAGCACGGACGTTGGATTGAGCGTGGGATGGCTGGATCTTTCGAGTTTCCAGCACCCGTTGACGCGCAGCGTGTATGCGGTGGTCTTGAAAAAAGGCGATCCGAATCCGGTTGAGCCCGAAAGCGACGAAGAGAAGATTGCCAAGGCCGAGGATCAGGGCCAGGACACGGAGAAGGATAAAGACAAAGATAAGGACAAAGATAAGGACAAAGATAAGGACAAAGATAAGGACAAAGCAAAAGAAGCTGACAAAGGCCAGCAAGACGGAAAGAAGGAAGAACCGCCGGCGGTCAAAATCGATTTCGATGGCATAGGGCAGCGGATCGTATCTCTGCCCATCCGCGCCGCCAACTATATTCAACTGGACGCCGGAAAAACGGGAGTGCTATTCCTTTCGGAAATCGTGGACGTACCGCGATTTAGTGAGCCACCCAGCGTGACGGTTAGCAAATTTGATCTGAGCACGAGGAAGACTGAGCCGTACGTCAGCGGGGTGACGCAGCTTTATTTTTCAGCCAATGGGGAAAAGGCGCTGTTCCGTCAAGGACCGCCGCCGAACGGACCATGGTTCATCGCGGGAACTGGCGCGGCGGCAAAGCCGGGAGAAGGTGCGTTGAATCTTGGACAGATGGAAGTGTACGTGGATCCGCGCGCGGAGTGGAACCAGATGTACCACGAAGTTTGGCGGATCGAGCGCGATTTCCTGTATGACCCTAATCATCATGGGCTGAATATTCCGGCCACGGAAAAGAAGTACAGCGCGTATCTGGCTGGGGTCGGCGGACGTGGCGATTTGAACTATTTGTTCGTGGAAATGCTTGGAGAAGTCACGATCGGACACATGTTCGTCGGCGGCGGAGACGTGCCCAAACCTCTCCAGGTTAGAGGCGGATTGCTGGGAGCGGACTACAAGGTGGAAAACGGCAGATACCGTTTTGCCCGCATCTACAGTGGTGAAAATTGGAATCCGGATTTGCGAGCGCCGCTGACGCAGCCGGGAGTGGATGTGAAAGTAGGCGATTACCTTCTGGAAGTGAACGGAAGGGATGTGAGACCGCCTGCGGAAGTGTATAGCTTTTTTGAAGAGACCGCGGGAAAGCAGATCAAGATCAAGGTCGGCCCGAATGCGGACGGCAAGGAGGCGCGGGAACTGACCGTGGTGCCGGTCGACAACGAATTCGCACTGCGCAACCGCGCGTGGGAGGAAGACAACCGCCGCAAGGTAGATGAATTGAGCGGCGGGAAGTTGGCGTACGTTCACGTGCCGGATACGGCCGTCGGCGGATACACAAACTTCAATCGATTCTACTTCGCGCAAGTGGACAAGCAGGCGGCGATCATCGATGAACGCTACAACCACGGCGGAGAAATCGCCGACTACATTATCGACATGCTGAAAAGACCGTTGCGCAACTGCGCGATTTCGCGCGAGGGCGAAAAATTCTGCTCGCCGCTGGCGCAGATCTACGGACCCAAAACCATGATCATCAATGAAATGTCGGGATCGGGAGGGGACGCGCTGCCATGGATGTTCAAACAGGATGGCATTGGACCGCTTGTGGGAACACGGACGTGGGGCGGCCTCGTGGGGATCTATGGGTACCCGGCCCTCGTAGACGGAGGGTTCGTCACCGCGCCGCGCGTGGCCATTTACGGGCTGCACGGCCAATGGGAAGTGGAAAATCGTGGCATCGCGCCGGACATTGAAGTAGAAAACGATCCCGCGTCGGTTGCGGCCGGACACGATCCGCAACTAGAAAAAGCGGTGCAGGTGACGCTGGAAGCGTTGAAGAAAAATCCGGTAGTTCTGCCGGAACATCCGCCGTATCCGAATTATCAAAAGAAGTAAGCGGCGGTCGACGCGTCTCTAACAACGCACGCAGCCTCGCCGAAGGCTTACGGCAAAGACTTTGCGAGCAGCCACGGCATCAGCTCCGGCTCGGCATAAGCTTTGTCCCAGGAATTGTGGCCGACGCCGGGATATTCCGTGTACTTTACGTTTCCACCGGCAGCGGTCAAGGCTGCATTCATTTTGCGCGAATTTGTCACGGACACCCTGTCATCGGCGCTGCCGTGGAAAATCCACACGGGAGTTTTGCCGATTTTCTTTGCAACCTGCGCGTAACTGCCAGGCTCGTCCGGATACGCGTCTTTGGCCAAATCCGGGATGTTTTTCAGCAGGTCCGCGGGAATAATGATTCCGCCGCAAATAGGAACGACGGCCGCGAATTTGCCCGGATAGCGCGAGGCGATATCCCAGCTGGCATACCCACCCATGGAAAGACCCGTAAGATAAGTGCGTTTTGGGTCGCCCTGGAAATCCTTGGTGGCGGCAGTGAGTGTGGCCAGGGCCATTTGTTCCATTTGCTGTTCGGTCCACCAATGACCCATCAGGCATTGCGGAATAACGACCACTGCCGGAAAACGGGAACGATCCAGGCGAATCGCGTGTGGCAAGCCGATATCGGTTTGCAGCAAGCCGTCCGATCCGCGCTCTCCGTAGCCGTGAAGAAAAAGAATGATCGGCCACTTCTGCTTTGGCGTCCAATGGTCCGGAAGAAACACCTGATATTTGTAAGTGGTGCCCTGGAGCGACAGGGTACGATCGAGGAAACCGGTCTGCGGCTTGCTTGCGGAGGCCAGGGAAGCCAGTGGGAGGGATACCATCAGAGTGGAAAGGCAGAACAGCAAAATCGCGCGCACCGTAACCTCCAAGCGATGGACTGTAGCACGGGCAACGGGGGGCAAGAAAAGAAAGTGTGTGATAGTTTGATGCTCGGGGAAAAATATGCCGGAACTTCCTGAAGTGGAGACGCTGGCGCGCGGCTTGCAGCGAGAACTAGCTGGGCGAAGAATAGTAAGCATCACGCTTGGGAAAACGGACTTCATCGATGATCCAGAAGCCCTCGAGAGCGAGCTGCCAGGGCGGACGATTGCCCGGGTAGAACGCTACGGGAAATTTCTGTTGCTGCGTTTGGGCGCGGAAGAAGGCACAAAGAAAAGCGATGGGGAAGCCGCGTTGCTGGTGCACCTGGGCATGACCGGATTGCTGATGCCCAAGGCGGTTCGCGAGCTACAGGCAAAACATACACACGTGGTGATGCTTCTCGACGACGGGCGGGAGTTGCGTTACGTCGACCCGCGGCGGTTTGGGCGCATGGCCTACCTGCCTGGCAAAGTGTTGTCCGGAGAGTTGCAACGGTTCGGCGCCGATCCGCTGGAAGTGGGACTCGCAGAATTTGCGCGAACAATCCAAGGGCGCAAAGCCAGGATCAAAGCGCTACTGCTGGACCAGGGCGTTCTGCGCGGCGTGGGCAATATTTACGCGGACGAGAGTTTGTGGAAGGCAAAGATTCATCCAGCGCAACTGGGCGGGCGGCTGAAACACGCGGAAGTGAAACAGCTACATAGCGCGCTACAGAAGATCTTGCAGAAGGCGATTTTACTCGGCGGATCATCTATTTCCGACTTTCTTGACGCGGAAGGA
Source organism: Candidatus Acidiferrales bacterium (assembly GCA_963742325.1). GTDB lineage: Bacteria > Acidobacteriota > Terriglobia > Acidiferrales > UBA7541 > Acidiferrum. Next base: position 451,675 of record CAVULB010000004.1, read on the forward strand.
TTGCCGGGAGAATATCAGCAGCACCACCGCGCGTATGGAAGGGAAGGGGAGCCGTGTTTTCGCTGCAAAACAGCGATCCGGCGAGTGTTTGTAGCTGGTCGCAGCAGTTATTTCTGCCCCCATTGCCAGAGGGGGCCGAGGCGGCCGAAACGTGCCGGCGAATTAAAGCGACGAGCGAAGAAATAAACCATCACAAATATGCCGGTGCAGCGAGGATAGGAAGAAGAAATGCGAGCGGTGGTACAACGAGTGAGTCGAGCCAAGGTCACGGTGGAAGGACGGGTCACGGGCGAAATTGCGGCTGGGATGATGATCCTGTTGGGGGTAGGAAAGGAAGATAGTTCCGCTGTAGCGACGGCGATGGCAGAAAAACTGGCCAATCTGCGAGTTTTCGAGGATACCGACGGAAAAATGAACCTATCGCTACTGGATGTGCAGGGCAGCGCACTGGTGGTTTCACAGTTCACTTTGTATGGAGATGCGCGGGGGCAGCGACGGCCGAGCTTCATTTCCGCGGCTCCGCCGGAACAGGCTAAGAAACTTTATGAGGAGTTTTGCGACGGGCTTCGGAAATTGGGAATAACCGTGGGCACGGGAATCTTTCAGGCAATGATGTCGGTGGAGCTGGTGAATGAGGGTCCGGTCACGATCCTTGTCGATTCCGAAAAAACGTTCTAAGGCCCGCCGGCAGAACGGAAGAGGCCTTGAAGCGTGGACGGTCGCGCGGGTGTTGGCGGAGTTGAAGAAGCACGGTGAACGGAGAAACGTGGAAGGAATGGCGCGTTTTGGAATCCGCGCAGAGAAAATCTATGGTGTTTCCAAGCCAAAAATGGACGCAATCGCAAAGGCTATCGGCAAGAACCACGATTTGGGGTTAAGGCTATGGGAAACCGCGATTCATGATGCGAAATTACTCGGCATGCTGATCTGCGAGCCAGAACGAGTGACCTCCGGTCAAATGGAACGCTGGGTTCGCGAGTTCGACAATTGGGACGTGTGCGACGGAACATGCTGCCACTTGTTTGTGGATGCAAGCCCGGCTTGGGAAAAGGCGTTCGCATGGAGCCGCCGCAAGAGGGAATTCGAGAAGCGGGCTGGATTTGCGATGGCGGCATATCTGGCCATCCACGACAAAACGACGGGAGATGAAACCTACCGCAAATTCCTGAGGGTGGTTGAGCGCGAAGCCTGGGACGAAAGGAATTTCGTGAGGAAGGCGGTGAACTGGGCGCTGCGAAACATCGGCAAGCGCAATCGGCGATTGAATCGAGACGCCGTCGCGGCGGCGGAAAGAATTCGGCGGGAAGGTATGCGCGCAGGCCGCTGGATTGCCGCGGACGCGTTGCGCGAGTTGCAAAGCCCAGCGGTGCAAACCCGCTTGCGGCGGAAAGGCGGTTGAACCGCGATGGCCGCCATCGAAGGAGTGAAAATCCGCAGAGCGAAGATGGCGGATGCGGCGCGGATTGCAGGGTTGTCCGGGCAATTGGGTTATCCGACGAAGACCAACGAGATGGCCCCACGCTTGAAACGCGCTTTGAAAATGAAAGACGGCGCATGCTTTGTGGCGGAAACAGAGCAGGATGGGGTAATCGGCTGGGTGCACGTCAGCGTGACGCCATTGCTCGAAGTGGAGTGCCGAGCCGAGGTGAACGGTTTGGTGGTGAATGAAAAAGTGCGGAGCCGTGGCATGGGTGCGAGCTTGCTCAAAGCGGCGGAGCAATGGGCTCGGAAAATGGGATGCGCGGGAATGTCCGTGCGATCCAATGTGATTCGCGACCGCGCGCATACCTTCTACGTGCGGAGCGGATACGAGCATTACAAAACGCAGAAAGCATTCCGGAAAGCTTTGTAAGAGCGACGGTCTATCCCCAAGCGGCTTGGCGGACGGAAACGTTGCGATCCTTCACCGCCGAACCGGCGCGCGCGGTCACGCTAGGAAACCCCGGATCTGTCAGGTGATCACTATCCATGGTTTGATGGCGAGCAGGACAGTCGCCGTGGAAAAATATATCGTGATACGATAAACTATTCACATGCCGGAGAAAATCACCGAAACCGAATATCAGGCCTTGGGCGAGCTTCGCTATTTGATCCGCAGGTTTTTGCAAGAAGGAGACGTGAAAGCCAAGCAGGCGGGGCTCGCGCCGCAGCAATACCTGCTCTTACTGGCGGTTCGCGGCCTGCCGGCGGATGAAGAGGCGACCATCAGTACACTGGCAAACCGCCTGTCTTTACGCCATCACAGCACTGTGGAATTGATCGACCGGATGGAATCACGTGGCTACGTGAAGCGCATTCGGGGACGCGAGGACCGGCGGCAAGTGCTGGTTTCGCTGCAACCTAAGGGAGAACGGCTGCTCGAACGAGTGGTGGAACAGCGAATTAGCGAATTGCGCGCGAATGGGAGAGCGCTGGTTGCCGCCATCAGTTCATTGTTAGAGCCCCGCAGGGGGGCTGGGCATCTAAAAAAGGGACGTCGCAGACAGACGGCGGCGCGAAGCAGTGAGCAGCCCGCGGCGCGCAATAACGCGGATTAGGCAGCCCGCAATCATGTCAGAAAATAGCAAACAAGTGGAAAGAAAGCCGGTGGCGCGCCAGGAAGACCTTGGCGATTTCTCCGTAAAGTGGCGGGTCCTAAGGATTACGGCGCTGGCCATCCCGATCGGGGCACTCGCGGCCGTCAGCGCGCTCGTGCTGCTTCGCCTGATTGCCTTTTTCACCAACGTTTTTTATTTCGGGCGTTTTTCAACTGCGGCGAATCTGCCTGCGAATTCCCGTCTCGGATGGTTCGCCGTGCTGGTACCCGTAGCGGGCGCATTGATCGTGGGATTCATGGCCCGCTACGGCTCGGACCGCATCCGCGGCCATGGAATTCCGGAAGCCATCGAATCGATTCTGCTCAATGGCAGCCGCATCGAGCCGAAGGTGGCGGTCTTGAAACCGTTGTCCGCGGCGATCTCGATTGGTTCTGGAGGGCCATTTGGAGCGGAAGGGCCGATCATCATGACCGGCGGAGCATTCGGGTCGATGGTCGCGCAGATGTTTCACCTGACGAGCACAGAGCGAAAAACGCTTCTGGTGGCGGGAGCGGCGGCGGGAATGTCCGCCACGTTTGCGGCCCCGATTTCGTCGGTGCTGCTGGCGATCGAACTGCTCTTGTTTGAGCGCAAGCCGCGCAGCATCATTCCCGTGGCAGTGGCGAGCGCCACTGCGGCGCTCTTACGGCAGTATTTATTGGGCCAAGGACCATTGTTTCCCACAATTGGGCACGGATCCTTCATTACGCCGATAATGCTTATCTGCAGCGTGATTGCTGGCGTCGTCTGCGGGCTGGTGTCCATTCCACTGTCGAATTCGGTTTATTACTTCGAGGATTTATTCGGAAAACTGCCGGTGCATTGGATGTGGTGGCCGGCGATTGGCGGAGTCGTTGTGGGCTTGGGCGGTTTGGTGTTTCCGCAGGCGCTGGGCGTCGGCTACGACGTGATCGGCGAATTGGTGAAGGGCGACAGGGCTTTGCATTTGGTTCTTGGCGTTTTGCTTGTGAAGTGGCTGATCTGGTCGGTCGCGCTTGGATCGGGCACATCGGGCGGTGTGCTGGCGCCGGTGATGATGATCGGCGCGGGATTGGGCGCTTTGCTGTCCTATGGCCTGCCGGACATGGGTCCAGGATTCTGGGCGATGATCGGGTTGGGAGCGATGCTCAGCGGGACTTTGCGCGTGCCCCTGACCGCGATTGTATTCACTGTGGAACAGACCCACGACTGGAACATGTTGCTGCCGCTGTTGCTCGGCTGCGTGGCATCGTATACGGTGTCGACGGTACTCCTGCGCCGGTCGATCCTGACGGAAAAAGTGGCACGGCGTGGCTACCACGTGAGCAGCGAATATGCGATCGATCCGCTGGAACTGCTCTACGCCCGGGAGGTGATGCGGGCGCCCGATGTGATTCTGCCTGCTAACGGCACGCTAACGGACGCAATGCAGTTGATGAGCGCGGACATTTCCGACAAGCAGCGCCTTTTGCCGGTAGTAGATGAACTGGGATTGCTTGCCGGAGTGCTGACGCGCAAAGGATTGCAAACTCAGTTACAGAAAACTCCGGCCATCGGGAACGGCAAGTCCCTGCGCGAACTGATGCGGAGCGACGCGGTCGTGGCGTTTCGAGACGATCCTTTGCGGGTGGTGGTCAACCGGATGGCAGAAACGGGCGTGACGCGCATGCCTGTGGTAGAGCGAGCGAACCGCAGGTTCCTTGGACTTATCACCCTGGATGATTTGCTGAAGGCGCGATCACGCCATCTCGAAGAGGAAGAACGCCGCGAACGGACTCTCTGGCTGCCCTATTTTGGACGCGCACGACGGGCGTCGGCTAAATCCAGATCCTAAAAAGACCACAACAAAGGGGACTGTTCGCATCGCTACATCTCGTGCGCTGGACCGGGCCGGTTCGATTTCCGGTAGGTCTCCATAATGTCTTGCAAGCTCATGACACCCAGAATGCGCGACACGTTCGCTCTGCTTAGCACAGGTACCAGCGGATAATTTGTGGCTTGGCGCAGAGCGACCTGCAGATCTTCATCCGGATGGAGGTAGGGAACCACGGAGAGCGATTGCGTTTCTTCGAGTGGACGAAAATCCGCGGCCTCCATCAGCCTTTTCAGGTCCTCTCTGGATAGCACCGCGATGGAATTGCTCGGCCGCCGCACCAGGAAATATTCGTCGTTGGTTGCTTCAACCACGGTCCAGGCGTCCGCAACGGTTTTCTGGCTATCGAGAATAATGGCCGGGCGGGGGCGCATGGCGTCCTCAACGGTGAGAATTTCCTGTTCGCGTTCTTCTTCGAGGGCCGGCAAATACAGGCCATCCTGGCGAGTGATATGTTCCAGAGCCGGGACAGGTTGCAGCTTGCGCGAAATAAGATAGGAAAACATATTGGCGACAAGTACGGGAAGAATGATGGTGTAATCACCACTGACTTCCAGTGCCATGAAAACGGAAGTAATCGGGGCACGAAGAAAGCCGGCAAATAGCACGCCCATGCCTACGAGCGCGTAGGTGCCTACCGAACCGGTCAAATGGGGAAAGAATATTCGTTCGACAGTGCCGACCGCGCCGCCGAGCATGGCTCCAATGAAAAGGGTGGGGGCAAACATCCCGCCGGGAGTGCCACTCGCGAACGACAAAGTTGTGGCAAGGATCTTGAGGCCAGCGAGAATGCCGAGCACCTCCCATGTGTATTGGTTGTGCATGGCCTGGTCCATGAAGTCGTATCCAGCGCCCATGACTTGCGGAAACCCTGCGAAGGCAATCAAGCCGATCAGCAATCCGGCAATCGAGGGGTAAAAGAATTGCATGTAGCTCGGGCTAGCCTTGATCTTGGGGCGCAGCCAGGCAATGGCAGCCGCGAAAACCACGGAGGCAATTCCACCTAAGACTCCTAGCACGCTGTAGGCAAGTAGTTCTTCCCAGCGAATCACGGCAACGGGAGGGATGCGGAAGAACGGCTCGGAGCCAAGGAACAAGCGCATGGTAACAACACTGGAAACCGCCGAAAGAACGACGGTGGCGAGAATACCTGCGCTCCAGTGCCCGATGACTTCCTCGATGACGAACAGGACCGCCGAAATGGGTGCGTTGAACGCGGCAGCCAAACCGGCCGCGGCACCGACAGGAGCAAGAATGCGCAATTTCTTGCGCGAGAGGTTCAGGCGCGTGCCGATCGCGCTGGCCAAACCCGCTCCGATCTGCAAGGAGGGATCTTCCGGGCCAAGTGAGTGGCCGGAGCCAATAGCCAGCGAAGCAAGGATGAACTTACCGATGACCGTGCGCACAGGAATGTATCCATTCGAAATATACAGGGCAGCCTTGGTCTGATTGAGGCCGCTTCCGGCCGCGCCCCGAAACACGGTAAAAATCAGAGCGGAGATGACCAGCCCGGCGAGGGACGGCGCGAGAAAAGCCCTCCACGGCGGAGGAGTGAGGGCGCTGCCAAGCAGGTAAAGGCGCGTCCACTCCATCGTGATGCGGAAGCAGACCACGGCAAGGCCGGCAAAGATGCCGATGAACACAGCGAGAATCAGAAAAAAGCGATCTTCGTTGAAAGCCAGTTGAGCGGTAAGGCGAGAGGCTAGCGCGCCCCAAGAAGGGTGCACCGGACTGGCAGCGGGTGCCGCGGCGGGATTGGCCAGGTCGGGAGCGCTCACTGATCTTCCATTTCCCGCTGGTGGGCGATGGCCAGCACCGCGGAGTCATCTGGAGTAGGCTCGCCACAATGGTCCTCGGCCAGTTTTTCTGCGGAAGCCGAGAAGTCAATCAGCGTTTCGACCTGCTCGGGGTATTGCGTTAGAAAACGGGCGTTGGCCGTTGCCGTCAACTGTTTCCACCTTTCCAGAAACGGCGCAGTGGAAGATGCCGCGGAGGGCTTCCCGGATTCGCCGCAGGATTGCAGGCGTTTTCCGGCAATGGCAAAGACCCGCAGGGTGCGTTGAACTTTCTCGGTCTCGGGGATGCCGCGCTCATACGGATTGAGAGCGAGGGCGGACTGGATGACCGCCAAAAGTTGATTGGCAGGGGCGTTTGATGGATCCAAGTGAAGGGCCCGGCTTAAATAGGTTTGCGCTGCATGATAATCGCCAACGCGCAAGGAAGCTTCACCGGCGCCTCCGAGAGCGGGCAGATACCTGGAATTCAGCTGAAGAGCCTGACGATATTGAGCCAGTGCCCGCTGGTCATCGCCGACACGGGCGTACAAATCGGCAACACGGGTACGCAGTTGAGGATCTTCCGGAAGATTGTCGGACAAAATCATGAGCTGAGATTCCGCGTGTCCCGTATCTCCGCGATCGAGATAAAAATTGATCAGTTCGAGCGAGGCGGCACGGCGGTTGGCCTCGGGGTTCTCCCGCCAGTCACCAAAAATGGCGCCGTTGAAATAGCGCTCCGCGGCAACGTTGTCGCCCTTCTTGGCGTAAAGGCGAGCCAGTTGAAAATTTACCGGACCATTCGCGGGATCGCTTTGCCATAGACCGAGGTAGTAGTTCAGGGCTTGGTCCGCTTGGCCGGCTTGCATCAAGGCTTCCGCGAGATACATTTCGAATCCTGAGTTCTTGGGATCATAGAAGAGCGCGGTACGGAAGTCTTGCACGGCGGCGACGGGACGGCCGTTTTTTATTTCCTGGTTACCGCGGATGAACCACGCAACCCCGAGAGCGGCGCGGCGGCGGTCATACGCCTGGGTATAGGAGTGCGTGAGGGCCGAAAAAAGGACGGTGATGAGAACAAGAATACCAACGAGCAGAGGCTCCCGGATGATGAAATCGCGGTGTAAAAGGTTCATTCCAGTCCAATCACGATACTACCGGTCCTCGAGGTACGCGCGCAGGTCCCGTTTGGGCTGACGAGACGGGCGGCCGCGCAATGCATATATATCGTATCACGACATGATTTGAGGCACAGGGGAGAGCGGCTCCCGTGGCGGGGGGCAGAAGCTAAAAGGCGTCGCCACCGCCGCCGCCAAAACCGCCCCCGGAGAAGCCGCCGCCGCCCGAAAAACCGGAGCCCCCGGAACTGCGCGGGGCAGAAGCGAGCACGTCGCCAGCCTGGAGCGACATGGCGTTAAGGTTGTTCACAAACAAATAGGGATAAAAGCCCGGGCCATAGCTGCCTCCCTGGTACCACTGCGGAGGCTGCGTATAAATGTTCTGGAACGCCTTGCTCCAGTTTTTCTCGACGCCGAGGGCCATGGCGAAGGGCAGGAATTTTTCAAACATGTCGGGAGTCTTAATCGTGCGATTGAAACGGTCGGCCTCGACGTGATTGAGAAAGTCCTCAAAGCCGAGGAGTTTTTCAAGTGCTGTGGCGCCCGACTGCGTTCGTGCGGGCATAAACCAACCAAAGCCGCAGATGATCAAGCCCGTCAGAACGGCGGCAATGACGAACGGCAATAGCGCCATGCCGTAGCTGCGGGCGAACCAGTTTCCGGCGGCAAACACCAGAAATCCCGCCACAATGCCAAAGCCAATGTAGCTTGCGCGAACGCTGTCCGGCCGGCGCGCATAGTATCCCTTGCCGACGAGCGAAGCGAAAATCTGATTCTTGATACCGGCAATGTTCTGGTAGAAGCGGTTATGAAGATCGGCGAGAGAAACGACGTCGCCGGCTTGGCCATTGGGGAAAAGGCCGCCAAGCAGTTCCTGTTCATGGGATTTGAGCGCGGCCCAGTCCGCTCGCGATTTCTGAAGGTGGAATTGGTAATCCTTGGAGTGCGTCAAGCCGAGAAAGTGATCTTTCTGCTGTTCCTGAATGACCAAAAAACCGCGCACCGCGAGATCGACGATGGAAGCGGTAATGTCTCGCATATCGACGGAATTGTCGATCAACGTGCCGACCTCGCCGGGAGTGAGTTGATCGGGCGGCTCGTATTGCGCGGCAATAGGACGCAAGCGAGGATCGCGGCCGCGCGTCCACCACCACCAAAACATCAAGGGGAAGACCAAGAAGGGAATTACGAGAGGCCAGTTGCTGCGAATCCATCGAAGGCATTGCTCGAACGGAGTTGGTTCGCGGACGCTTCCTTTATCGAATGCCACGGCCACCGTCAGCCCTTCGTGGATCCCCAAGGGACTGATAGTGCGAACATCGACGGCCGTGCCAAGGATTTCGATGTTGGCATTGCGGCCAGCGGACCTGAAGGCGCCGGTGAACGCGTTGGCGCGAATGTCGGAAGTGCCATCCGGAAGCACGATGTGAGCGCCGGCTTGCTCGATAGGAATGGGCCACTCGTCGCCCGTAATGTTCCAGTACAACTCGTCATGGTCGTCGAAAAAGCGCAGGGCGTCCGCAGCGGTATATTCGATGGAAATGGTGTGGGTGCTGTTGTCCGCGTCCGGAATATAGATTTTCAATTCGAGGTACTGGCGTTGACGGCTGGTTTCGTATTTCAGTTTGTTGCCGTTGTCGTCGGTAACACGCTTGACGTCGAGAAACAGTGAGAAGTTCAGGCCGTTAGGGCCGGCATATTCAACGGGAATTCTGCGGTAGATGCCCTGCCAGGGACCGCCGATGAATTGGAAGGTGAGGTTTTCTGTGACGTTCACGCTACTGTCAGCGAGCACCGCGATATTGCAGTCGAATTTCAGCAGGCGCCGTTCCTTGGCGAAAAGGGGATGTGCCAGGGAAAGCGAAATCACCAGGGCGAGGGAAACGATAGCGACCCGAAGATAAGATTGTTGGCGAGGGCGCATTGCGGAAGCAGACCGCAATTTCAGGCGGTCGGGGCCGCTGGATTGCTAAAGCTGACTTTGGGAGCTTCGCGCTCTGCGGCGGAGGTAACCTCGAAAAATTCACGCTGTTTGAAGCCGAGCAGGCCGGCGAATATGTTGGTCGGGAATTGCATAATCTTCGTGTTGAGGTCGCGAACGACGGCGTTGTAGTAGCGGCGCGCGTTCTGGACGTTGTCTTCAATTTGCGTCAACGAATTCTGGAGCGAAGTGAAGCTTTCGATGGCGCGAAGTTGCGGGTACGCCTCGGACAGTGCGAACAGGCTCTTCAGGGCGCCGGAAAGCATGTTTTCCGCTTGCGCCTTGTCGGCGGGGCCGCTAGCGGACATGGCCTGATTCCGGGCGTTGATGACGGCCTCCAGCGTACCTTTTTCGTGAGCGGCGTAGCCTTTTACGGTTTCGACAAGATTAGGTATCAAATCGTAGCGGCGTTTGAGCTGAACATCGATATCGGCCCAGGCGTTGTCACATTGCACCTTCAAACGAACCAGGCCGTTATACATTCCGATGCCGAAAATGATAAGAAGCGCGAGGATGCCAAGCAGAACCCAACCAAACATCGGCCAACCTCCACAAGGGAAGAACAAGAACAGCTACGAACTGACTATACGGGTTGCCTGTCTGTGAGTAAAGCGCACGAGGCTGCTGGTACAAGTGAGGGCGAAAAAAGGTTTATCGAAATTATTTCGCGATGACGCGGTTGGGGCTATCTGCCCGGGACACAGGAGCGGATTATAAAGGTGGTCGCAAGGATCGCAGACCTGGCGGCGGCGCCAGGGAAACATTAGAGCGAGGCAATACACCGGTCCAGCCGGGGAAATACAAGCGGTTGGCTCCATTGACTTGGGTTTACCCGCTGTGTTACGAGTAAGTACGCCTTTTTTGCAACTTGGGCCGCGGCGATAGGCGGGAATGACGCCAGAAGTAAAACACCTGGAAGTAATCCTGGACACACACGTCGAGAGCGTCAATCTCGCAGAAGAGATGTGTCTTCGCGTCGCGGAAGCGGTCGGCTTTAGCGAGGATGAGTGCTACCGGATCGGAATGTCGGTCCGGGAAGGGGTCATCAACGCCTTTCATTATGGAAACCAGGAAAAACCGAACAAGAAGATTTACCTGGCATTGGACCTGACCCAGGAAAAGATGATCATTCACGTGATGGACGAGGGGAAAGGTTTCAAACTGGCGGACGTACCCGATCCGCTGGCGGAGGAGAATTTGCTTAGCACCTCCGGCCGCGGGATTTTCCTGATGAAAGCCTTCATGGATGAATTCAATGTTGTGGCGGGCCGGACCGGCGGGGCAGAGATTATTATGTCCAAGAAGATTCCGGCCGGCGGCAAGCCCTCAGGAAACGGAAACCACGGAAAAAGTTCGGACGCAACGCCCAGACAGGAAGCTTAGGAACATGCCAGCCTTATTCATGACATTGCGGGAAGTCGGCCCAGTTACAATTCTCGATTTAAGCGGAAGGATTTCGCTGGGCGAAGGAAGCGCGCTGTTGCGCAAGACCATTCGCGATTTGTTGGAATCCGGCCAATCGAAAATCCTGCTGAATTTAGGGGACGTCAATTATATCGACAGCTCCGGAATCGGCGAACTCGTGAGCGCCTTTACGGCGGTGCGCAATCGCAGCGGCGAGTTGAAACTCCTGAATCTGACGAAGAAGGTTCACGACCTGTTGCAAATCACGAAACTCTTCACGGTGTTCGACGTGTACAACGACGAACACACGGCGGTACGCAGCTACAACTAGAATTGCCTAATTCAACCCGACCCGCGTTTTCCGTGCATTGGCGTGCTTGCCGGGCGGGAAGGGTTGCCAGCTGGGTACACGTCGCTAACTGCGGCACAACCGACAATATGACGACAGACGCGGACCGCATATGGATTGTTGAGCGAGCCAAGGAGATTGGCTTCGATTTGTGCGGCGTCGTGCGTCCAGAAAGATTCCCTGAATTCGATAAATTTGCAGAGTGGCTGCGAAGAGGTTACGCGGGAGAAATGCGTTATCTCGAGGATCCGCGCCGCGTTTGTCCGGAGCTGATGAGCCCGTCCGCGCGCAGCATGATCGTCTGCGGGTTGAATTACAACACGGGGCATCCCTATTCGATCGAAGCGGCGGGCGCGCTTCCCGAGGCGGGTAATCCTCCACGAGGATGGATTTCCCGGTATGCGTGGGGAGAGGACTATCACGAGGTGATGTGGGAAAAGCTGAATGCTTTGGTGGAGTCGCTCGAGAAAAGATATCCGGGGCCGTTCACGGCGCGGGCTTATGCAGACACGGGGCCAGTGTCTGAAAGGATTTTCGCGAAGCATGCGCGCTTGGGTTGGTTGGGCAAGAATACGCTGCTGCTGAATGAAGCTTATGGGTCTTGGTTATTTTTGGGTGTTGTCGTCACTTCACTGGATCTGCCCGCGTCGCTCGGGCCCACCGAATCTCCTCCCCCGGACCTGTGCGGGAATTGCCGGCAATGTCTGGATGCCTGTCCGACCGGCGCGCTCGTTGAACCGTACGTTCTCGACGCGCGAAAGTGTATCTCCTATCTGACGATTGAACTTCGCGGGAGCATACCGGAGGAACTCCGCGAAGGAATCGGCTGGCAGGTGTATGGATGCGACATTTGCCAGGACGTGTGCCCGTACAATCGCAACGCCCCGGTAACTTTGCTGGATGAGTTTCAGCCGCGCAGCAAGAGTGAAGACAAGAGCCTGCTCTGTCCGAACCTGGAGTGGCTTGCTGAGATGGACGAGCAGGAATTCCGGGAGGCATTCCGGAAGAGCGCCGTCAAGCGGACGAAATGGGCTGGTCTCCTGAGAAACGCTTGCATTGCGCTCGGGAATGCCGGGAGTCGCATGGAATCCGTAAGCCGCCGTCGCGCGGAGACGGTGCTCAAGCGCCTTCGCGAGTCGACGATTTCCACAGTTTCAGAATCTGCCCAATGGGCGCTCCAGCGCATCCAACAAACGCCGAACTAGCCAGGGCCTACGCGCTCAGCGTTCCTACGGTTTTGACGTGATTGAGCGGGCAGGGCTCTTGGCGCTATACTTTCGCGCGCAAGTCCAGAAGCCCACCGAAGCTGAGGAGTTCCCGTGGATCGGCGGAAGTTTCTCGTGAGCAGTGGTCTTGTTGGTGTTGGCGTCCTCGCAACGGGGTCGGTGGCACCAGAGATATAGCAAACCCCGCCCGATCTGAAACAGAACCATATTCCTAGCGCACTATGGAGGAGAAACCCGTGGCTTTTACAGTTCCCCCTTTGCCGTACCCGTTTGACGCACTGGAACCGAATATTGACGCAAAAACGATGGAAATCCATCACGATAAGCACCACGGCGCTTATGTCACCAACCTGAACAAAGCGCTTGAAGGCCATCCCGACCTGCAAAGCAAGTCGATCGATGATCTGATAAAGAACCTAGCCGCCATTCCCGACAACATCAGGACGGCTGTCCAGAACAACGGTGGCGGCCACTGGAACCATTCGCTGTTTTGGCAGTTGATGAAGAAGGGCGGTGGTGGAGAACCAGGCGGAGACCTCGCTGCTGCCATCAATTCAAGCTTTGGCTCCTTCACGGCTTTCAAGGATGCGTTGAAGGCAGCCGGGCTCGCGCGCTTTGGTTCCGGCTGGGCTTGGGTGATTGTCAAGGACGGTAAACTGAGCATCGCTTCGACAGCCAACCAGGACACGCCATACAGTTTGGGAGCCAAGACCATCCTGGGAGTGGACGTTTGGGAGCACTCCTATTACTTGAAGTATCAAAATCGGCGCGCCGATTACATTGACGCTTGGTGGAACACCGTCAACTGGAGCAAGGTGGCCGAACTCTACGCAGGCAGCAAATAAGTTTGCTGAGTGTGAAACGAAAAGCCCGACTTCGCAAAAGTGCGAGTCGGGCTTTTTCAATTAGGATGGAGTTAACTGTGCCGATCAAGCCATCAAGCGCGGGCGGGCCAGAGGCAGAACCTTGCCTGAATTCAGGACCCTCCCGGGCATTTCGGTGCTTCTCGTAAACGGACGAATTGACTGCGTAGGCGCCGGATTGCCTGCCGCAGAAACGGGCTTCATCGCGCGCTGAGAAGCTTCGCGCATGAGTTCCATACGGCTGTGGACCTTGAATTTCGAGAGCAGCGAAGAAACATGGAATTTGACGGTACGTTCAGAGAGGTTCAATTCGGAGGCGATTTCCTTGTTGGCAAGGCTGCGAAGAATGCCGTCAAGGACTTCCTTTTCACGACGGGTTAGTTTCACGCTGGTCTTGACACTCTGGCCGGCGTCCAGAAGTTGTTGTGCTTTCTCGGTGAGCTCGCCGAGGTTTTGCGGGGCTGTGGGAACCATAATGAGGTAATCGTTGGGAGATTGACCGCGGACCATGCAGTGCATTGCAAGTAGCCCGGCTGCGTGATCAATCGGAAGCTCGCCAGCAGGTCCCGCTTCCACGTGAAAATGAGCGGTCCCACTTGCTTTCTCGTAAAAAAGGTAAATGCTCGATGCGGATGGGGACTGGGGTTGAGTGGCAGACTGCGCGGCCATACTTCTGCGTATTAACTTCACGTGCACTCCTCCATGGGTGCCTCGCGGTGGGAACGAGACGCTCCTTGTAAGTTGGACTTGCGAATGCCTCTACCTCGAGGCTGGCCGGACTTACCCGGCAAGTAAACAGGGCATATACCGGGCCGGGGTGATCCCCAATTCCCAAAACAGCGTCACCACCGGGGGTAACGAGAAGGAGTCCCTATAAACTTGCTTGCAAAAGCTAGACCTGACCGCGGTAATGTTTAGCATGCAGGATGCCGGACTGTAACTTTTTACAGTCTACATATTTTCAAGTACTTAAGAAAAAGATTGCACAGTGTGGGAAACAGAAGCCGAGTAGAAATTGCGCCCCACCAGCACCTTTTTTCTCGAATTGGGACAAATACGGTCGTCTAAGGGGTCAGAACGCGCGTCTGCTCGGGAGAGATCAGCTCATACTCAATGCCCCGCCAGTGAATGCGGCGGCCAATACTTGAGGAAAAGAAATTCACCAGGTAAAGAAAAGGCACGAACATACCCAAAAGAATATAAATCCAGGATTGCGACATGATTTGAGAACGCAGCGCCGTCAGAGCCTCGGTGACACCAATTACGCGCAGCGCTCCGCGGATTGCGGCGAGAAGTAGCGGAAGGATCAACAAGGTCATGACCTGAAAACTGGGTCGCGAAGCTAGCGTAAGGTTCATCACCACGATGAGCCCTAGCACAAGAGTGAAACAATAGAGAAAGTGTGTGGCGAAAGCGGTGGCCCACATTTGAGGACGGTACACGCGTGTGATACGGATTTGGCGTGTCGTAAACTCGAGCAGGCCGGCAAAATCGGTTTGCACGTAAGAAGGGGTCAGGCACTCGGGCAAGAAAACGATCTGGCGACGCGCGCGTTCGATCATCATGGTGAGGGAGTAATCGTCGCTGAAGGAATATTGCCAGGCGTCGAGCATCCCAATCTGTTCGAAGATGGCGCGGCGGATGGCGGTGCCTCCGCCCCAGCAGAAATTCTTGTTATGCGGACCCAGCATCGTGACCACAGAAGCGTTCCAGGCTGCAAGGAGCGCGGTCGCCAGGCTATTGTCGTTCGGGCAGAACCAGCGCATGGTAGTCGTGGCGCCAATACGGGAATCGCTCAGCGGCGCCACGAGATGGTGCAGCCAAGTCTTGCCGGGGCGCCCGTCGGAATCGGCGAAGACCAGAACCTCAAATTCCGGCGGAAGTTGTTCCACGGCCACGCGCAGGTTATTCACCTTTTCGCTGCAGTTTTCGGGTTTGCCGGCGATCACCACATGGGCTTTGGCCCGGGAAGTACTGGCGACGCGCTTCACGATGCTGTGCGCAGGATCGCTTTCCGCAGCCAGCACGAAAAAAACTTCATAATTCTGGTGGTCAAACTCGCACAACGAAACCAGGTTTCGTTCGAGGCCCGGCTCCATTCCCCGGCAAGGACAGATGACGGCAGTGCGAGGAGCGTAAAATCCGGGGTCGGTTTTTAAGCGGCGGCGGACGTAGGCAAGCCACACAATTCCCTGCCAGAGCAGATACAGACCGGCGGTGACCTGAACGAGGGCCATGAAATCAAAGAGGATTTCCATGTAAGACGAGAATAACAAAGCTTGGGGGTGACAGAGCGCGGTTATCTCGAGGTAGAATCGCAGCGGTAAACATCTGTTTGTACACGGAGGAGCAAACATGACAGGACGAGTGGATAGCTCGATGGTGACCTCGGCGAACGGTTTGGATGGGTACCGCGTGGTGCGGAATTTCGGGATTGTGCGGGGGATTACGGTACGCTCGAGGAGCGTTTTGGGAAATCTGGCCGCCGGTTTCCAAACGATTGTCGGTGGGAACATCACGATATTGACGGAACTTTGCGAAAAGGCGCGTGAAGAAGCCTATGAGCTGTTGTTGCAGCACGCTGCGGCGCATGGGGCGAATGCGATTTTAGCCATGCGCTATGACGCCAACGAAGTAATGCAAGGAGTGACGGAAGTTCTGGCCTACGGTACGGCGGTTCAAGTGGAAAAGATCAGTTGATCGAAGAGAACAGTTCGTGATGCGATGACGGCAGTGGTAAAATCCGGGCCTCATGTTCTGCATTTCTTGTGGCGGTAAAGTTCCGGCGACAGCGCGGTTTTGTGCGGAATGCGGCAAAGCGATCGGGGGAGCTGACCCGGACGCAACGGTGCTCGGTGACGCAGGTATTTTGGATGCGAACCAGGAGACCATTGCGCCGGATTTGCCGCCACCGGCCATGGCCACGCCCCGCCAGGCTCCCTCGCACTCACGGCCCCGTTCCGCACCGCCTTCGAATCCAACGCTAACAACCTCCGATCCCATCGGGGGCGGACGATTCGCACCCGGCGCTATTGTCGCCGAGCGATATCGAATCGTGGCTCTGTTGGGCCGCGGCGGAATGGGAGAAGTGTACCGGGCCGAGGATTTGCGGCTCAATCAGATGCTGGCCATCAAATTCCTGCCGGAAGCGCTGGCGCAAGACGAGTCCGCGCTCGCGCGATTTCATTCCGAAGTCCGCGTGGCGCGCCAGGTATCGCATCCCAATGTGTGCCGCGTGTTCGACATTGGAGACGCGGATGGCATGCCGTTTCTGACGATGGAGTATGTCGATGGCGAGGATTTGTCTTCGTTGATCCGGCGAATCGGGCGATTGCCGCAAGACAAAGCCATCGAAGTTGCAAGACAGGTGTGTGCCGGGCTGGCTGCGGCGCACGAACGAGGAGTGGTTCATCGCGACCTGAAACCCGCCAACGTAATGCTCGATGGAGCGGGTAAGGCTCGAATTACCGATTTTGGATTAGCCGCGGTCGCCGCAAACATAAAGGGCGCAGAAGTACGCGCGGGAACACCGGCGTATATGGCACCAGAGCAACTTGCGGGGAAAGAGGTTACCGTCAAGAGCGATATTTTTTCGCTGGGACTGGTGATGTACGAAGTGTTGACCGGGCGGCGCGCCTATGACGCGACGACGCTTGCCGAATTGATGAAAAGCCGGGAACAGGGAACGATCACGAATCCTTCCACGATCGTAAAGGATCTGGATCCCCTTATTGAGCGCGTAATATTGCGTTGCGTGGACAAAGATCCTGCGAAACGCCCGGCGTCGGCGTTGCAGGTGGCTGCTGCATTGCCGGGAGGTGATCCTCTGGCGGCGGCATTGGCGGCAGGAGAGACGCCTTCGCCGGAGATGGTGGCGGCGGCAGGAACTACGGAAGGAATGCAGCCGCGACTGGCGGTTCTGTGCATGGCCTCCGTGCTGGCACTGGTCGCGATATCCAGCTATCTGGGACTTCGAGAAAACGGGCTGAGGAAAATTCATCCACGGTACTCAATCGAAGTGTTGCAACACAAATCACGCGAAATCCTGGCAAGCCTGGGATACACCGCCGAGCCTCACGATGCCACCGCCGGGTTCAAGTATGATGACGATTACCTCGCGTACTTGACGAAAAAGGATAAGCCTGGTTCGGCGTGGAATCGGGTGCTCACCGAGGACCCTCCCATCCTGCAGTTTTGGTATCGCCAGAGTCCCGAGGAAATGATGGCGGCTGGATTTTCGAATACCTCCATCACTCCTGGCGTAGTTACATTTTCTGACCCTCCCGCGATTTTCTCCGGGATGATCAACCTAAAGCTCGATCCCACCGGACGCTTGTTGTATTTCCAAGCTATGCCTGCAGAAAGAGAGGATCAAGCGCCAGCGACGAAGGCGCCGGACTGGCAGCCGCTATTTTCCGCAGCGGGGCTAAATGCAGCGGACTTTCATGCCGCCGCTCCGGTGTGGAACGGCTTGGCGTCGGCAGACACTCGGGCCGCTTGGGATGGCACCTGGCCCGGCAACAACCGTCCATTGCACATAGAGGCAGCGGCATTGCACGGCAGGCCCGTTCTGTTTCGACTTGCGGGGCCTTGGACGGCGCCGGGGCGTATGCCGGCGCCGGAACAGACGACGTCGGAAAGAGCGAGCGAAATCTTCGGAACCATATTCATTCTTTCGTTGATTTCGGGCGGAATATGGCTTGCTTATCGAAATTATTCCCGCGGAAAAGGTGATCGCCGCGGCGCTTGGAGGCTGGCTTGGGTCGTATTCCTGCTCGAAATAGCTTTGTTCTTGTTTCACGCGCACCTGAAATTTTCCGGCGATGCACTTTTTCTCCTTCTTCTGGCTGTTAGCACGGGGCTGTTCATGTCCGGGTTTATGTGGACGTTGTATCTGGCGCTCGAACCGTACGTGAGAAGCAAGTGGCCGCAAACCATCGTGTCCTGGTCGCGCGTAATGGCGGGAAAGATTCGCGATCCGCTGGTGGGCCGAGACATCTTATACGGGACCTTGATGGGAGCGGTGTGGGTGCTGGCTTTTTATGCGGGACATCTTTTTGACATGCGCCAAGGGGAGCGTCCGCTGCTACCCGACACGGACCTCCTCGAGGGCAGTCGGGCTGCCATCTCGATGTGGCTCGGGAATATTGTCGCGGCCATCGCGGGAGTGCTGATGTTCTTCTTTGTCTTGGTTTTCTTTCGCGCACTGGTGCGCAACCGTTGGCTGGCGGCAGTCCTATTCGTGCTGGTGTTTGCGATTCCCAAGATTTTGGGGACCAACCACCCGCTGATTGATTCTCCGGTCTGGATCATCATTTATCTGATCGCGGCGGTTGCGGTGGTTCGCTTCGGGCTGGTGGTGCTCGCCGTGGCAGTTTTCACCGCCAATTTGTTGTTGAACGTGCCATATACATTGGACTTTTCCGATTGGTATGCTCCCGCATCCGTTTGCTTCGTGTTGAGTATCGTCGCTCTGGCAGGTTGGGGTTTCTATACAGCACTGGCAGGGCAGAGGCTGCTGAAGGAAGAACTATTTGAATAGCGCTTGAGAATGCTGGTCGATTCGAGGTGAGCCGCTCAGGAACGCCCTCGTGGCGGCACAATGTCTCCCGTCAGTTGCGAGGTAAGCATTTCGAGGTTTGCGAGTGCGCGGCTGGCGGCCAACCGGGCGTTCTCGATGAACGACGAATCCAACAAAAACGCACAGCGATCGACAAAGGGATGATTGGCCGCTTCGAAAGGCTTGCGGCTACGGCGCGTTGCTTGGCCGCGGGCCAGTATGTTTTCATACATTTGTAAATCCGATTGAAAATCAAGGGCGGCACCCATATTCCAGCGTTGCTGGTGCGTCAGTGCGTCCAGAAATTTCTGGCGAAAGGCGGAAGCGTCCTTGTTTGTCATCGGCCAGACCTTGCGATCCTGTTTACCGCCGGTTCCTTTGCAGACAATTTCGAGGGCTTGAGCGGACACAGCGAGAAGCGCTTCGCGCTGCAGAATGGTGAGCAGATCGCGATAAAGACCGGCGTGCACCTGAAGGGCGTAGCGTCCGTGTTCGACGACGTAGGAATCGACAAACCGAGGCACAACGCGCTCCTGAACAAGAGCTTCACTCAAACGCTTCGCGAGGACAGCTGCCGAGTCGGGAGTGCTATCTTTCGGTCTTCGCGTTGACGCCATACTAGATTTCACATGGTAACAGCAGTTCAAGGCTTTGCGTGCCGGCGGGGCGGGGCCATGGAAACAAAACAAAAGGCCCGACCGAAAGGGTCGGGCCTTGCGTATGGACGTATAGGGCGATCAGTGGATTGCTCGCGGCGAATCTCCGACGCCAGCTTGTTGAGGCTCGGGTTCGGGAACGACCGGGGCGATCGGTTCTTTTTCGAGCGCCTGCTCAAGGACTTCGTCGAGCGTGCGTACGTAGCTGATCGTCAGGTCGCCCAAAATGTCGGCCGGAAGATCGGCCACCGCGTTGGGCTCATTGTCCGCGGGCAAGAGTACATGCTTGATACCAGCACGCTTCGCGCCCAGGACCTTTTCCTTCACGCCACCGATGGGCAGAACCACGCCGGACAAGGTCATTTCGCCGGTCATGGCCAGCCGATTTTTCACCGGCCGGTTAGTCAACAAGCTGATCAGCGCCGTGACCATGGCCGCGCCCGCGGAGGGTCCGTCTTTCGGAACCGCCCCGGAAGGCACGTGGATATGGATATCCTGCTTGCGGAAGAAGTCTGGGTCGATGCCGTAGCGCTCGGCATTGGCACGCGTCCAAGTCAGCGCGGCGGTCATCGATTCCTGCATCACTTCTCCCAGGTGGCCGGTCATGGTGAACTGCTTGCCACCACGCATACGGCTGGCCTCGATGAAGACGATGTCGCCCCCGACGGGAGTCCAGACGAGACCGACAGCGACGCCCGGTTTCTTGACACGCTCTTCGACTTCTTTTTCCGTGCGGTACTTCGGAACGCCGAGGAACTCCCGAACGACTTCCGGAGTGACCACCATCTTTTCCGTCTTGCCTTCCGCCAGACGACGGGCTTGCTTGCGTACCAGGGTGGCAATTTCCCGTTCGAGGTTGCGCACGCCCGCTTCACGCGTGTAGCTGTGAATGATTTCCTGCAGTCCCGCTTCCGTGAATTCGAGCTGCTCGCCTTCCTTGATGCCGTGTTCGGTGGCCTGCTTCGGGATCAGATACTTGCGCGCGATGTGAATCTTTTCTTCGCCGGTGTAGCCGGGGAGCTCGATGATCTCCATACGATCGCGCAAAGGCTCCGGAATGGGATCCATCCAGTTGGCCGTGGCGATGAAGATGATCTTCGACAGATCGAATGGCGCGTCAAGATAATGATCGCGGAAGTTGGCATTTTGTTCTGGGTCGAGAACTTCCATCAGCGCCGCGGATGGATCGCCACGGAAATCCCGGCCGAGTTTGTCGACCTCGTCCAGCATGCAGACGGGGTCGTTGGTCTCGGCGCGCTTCAGGCCCTGAATTATCTGGCCGGGAAGGGCGCCGATGTATGTGCGACGATGGCCGCGAATCTCAGCCTCATCGTGCATTCCACCGAGAGAGATGCGAACGAACTTGCGTCCCAAAGCCCGGGCAATGGACTTGCCGAGAGACGTTTTGCCGACGCCTGGAGGTCCGACGAAACAAAGAATGGGACCCTTCATTCCTGGCTGCAGTTTTTTCACAGCCAAATAGTCGAGAATGCGTTCCTTTACCTTCTGCAGATCGTAGTGATCTTCGTCCAGGATTTCGTGCGCCTTGGGAATGTCAATCTCCGTGCTGCCGGAGGATTTCGACCAGGGCAGTGAGGTCATCCATTCGAGGTAAGTGCGCGAAACCATGTATTCCGCGGACGCGGGTGTCATTTTGGCCAGGCGCTTGAGCTCGCGTTCGCATTCCTTCTTCGCTTCCGCGGGCATGCCGGCCTGCTCGACTTTGCTGCGCAGCTCTTCGATTTCGGCCTGCGCATCATCCATTTCCCCCAGTTCTTTCTGAATCGCCTTCATCTGTTCGCGAAGCAGGTATTCCCGCTGGTTCTGGCTTACCTGTTCCTGGACCTGTTCATTGATCTTGCTGCGCAGTTCCAGAACTTCCAGTTCCTTGGAGAGTTCGCGAATCAGGATTTCCAGGCGCTTGCGCACGTTGGAGGTTTCAAGCAACTCCTGACGCAAAAGAGTCGAGAGGCTCGGCAGCGTGCCGGCAATAAAGTCCGACAAGCGCGATGGATCGTCGATGTTCATCGCCACATTCTGCAGGTCATCGGACAGCTGCGGCGAATGACTGACCACATCGCGAAACAAGTCCTGGGCATTGCGTTCCAGAGCTTCGAGTTCATTGTCATTTTCGCCGATGATGTCGGGCTCTGCCACGATGTTGGCGCGAAGAAATGGGCGCAATGCCAGCAACTCTTCAATACGAATCCTTTGCAGGCCTTCCATAAAGACGACTACATTGCCATTCGGCATCTTGACGGTCTTGTGCACCTTCGCGAGGGTGCCCACTTTGTGCAGGTCGGCAGCCGCGGGATCTTCGACGCGTGGATCGAGTTGCGCAACTACGCCGAGGAGTTTTTCCTCGCCGGTCAGAGAATTAACAAGAGCCAGAGAGCTTTCCCGGCCGACCGTCAAAGGCAGGACAGCACCTGGAAACAGGACGGTGTCCCGAACGGGCAAAATCGGCAGAGTATCTGGCAAAGAGTGCTTTTTGTCAGCCATAGGTTCCCCTTACGCTCGGCGGCGGGCAGTGCCGCCTTGAAACATTAGATGCAGGGAGGGCCAGAAAGGTACCCGAACCTGCATTGATCATGAGCAACAACCTTTAGTGTGCGAAACTCATACTATAGAACAAGTCATTGCGAAGTGCAAATTCTATCCTAAGCCCATGCATTTAAGAGGCTTAGTATATTCCGGTTAGTCGCGCCCATACCCTACAGTTCCTCTATCGGCCGACTCTTCGTAGAGGATAATGGCTTTGCACAAACACTTTGGCCGCTTCCCTAGTTGTTACTGTGCCTTCAAGTTGGGCGTCCTCTAGGGCCCCAAGAATAGATTTGAATTGCGGACCGGGAGCATAACCCATCTCACTTAGATCGTCGCCTGTCAATAATCTTGTAGGCCTAATTTCGTCCGGGGGCGTGTGTATCAGGAACTCCTGGACCGCCTTGTAGGCTTCCAGAATGTGGTGGCTGGCCAGGCAATCCAGGCGGTGAAGCTCGAGATGCTCGTCGAAATGCGGCTGGCGGACGAAACGCTTGAGCGTAGACTGGCGCATCTGGGCAACGTCCTTGAACTTCATGTGATTGTCGACCAGCGCGAGGATTTGATCGCTTTCGTCGGTTGAAAACTTCAGGCGTTTGCAGATATCGGCAGCTATGCGGACGCCCACTTGCGCATGGCCATCAAAACGAATGCGGTCTCCCGTGGCGGCGGCGGGCCGAAATGTGGCCGGCTTGCCGACGTCATGAAGCAAGACGCCCCAGGCGAGTGTGCGAGAGGCGCCAGCGGGTATAGCCTCGAGCATCATGCGGGTGTGAACCCACACATCGCCCTCGGGGTGATATTGAGGTGGTTGTGGCACGCCTTTCAAAGCCGCAATCTCTGGCAAGACCTGCCGTAAGAGACCACTGTCATCCAGTAACTCGAATCCCGTTCGGGCCGCACCCTCGGTCAGGAGTTTCGACAATTCTTCATGAATACGCTCGGCGGAGACAGAATGGATGTTCGAAGCGTTCGCCTTGATGGCTTCAAACGTTCTTGCTTCGATCGCATAGCCGAAACGAGCCGCGAAGCGGACGGCGCGAAGCATGCGCAATTTGTCTTCGCTGAAGCGGCGCCGAGGATCGCCGATCGCACGGATGATGCCGGCCTCGAGATCGCTGCGGCCTCCCACGAAATCGAGCACCTCATTCGTGGTATGCCGCATGAGCAGACCGTTAATGGTGAAATCGCGGCGGGAAACATCTTCTTCCGCGGTGCGGGCGAAAACCACCTGGTCCGGGTGTCGGCCATCGGAATAGCCGACGTCGTGGCGAAAGGTAGCCACTTCCACTTTATAGTCATCCCGACTTACCAAGACAACGCCAAACTCCGCACCAACCGTGAGGCTATCGGGGAAAAGCCGCAGAACCTGCTCGGGCGTAGCGTTCGTCGCCACGTCGTAGTCGACTGGATGGCGGCCGAGGAGAAGGTCGCGCACGCAGCCGCCGACGAGAAAGGCTTGATGACCCTCACGCTCGAGCGTGTCACAGATGGAGTTGGCTAGTTCACGCGCAGGCATGTTCCGATTATGCGCCTCTCGAGAAGGCAGATGCGTTGCAAATGAGATCAAGTATGGGACGGGAAGTTACTTAATCTGAAGGACTAGGCAAGTGATGTCGTCGGACTGACGGGTTGCGCCGACGAACTGCTCCACACTCTTCATCAGTTGGTTGAGGGTTTCCTGGGCGGAGAACTTGGGCAACGCACGAACGACATTGATCCAACGTGCATCGGAGAATTCCTCTCCCGCGGAATTGAAGGCTTCGACGACTCCATCCGTGAACAGAATGAGGGTGTCGCCCGGCTGAAGGTCTACGGAGTCCGAGGAAAACGGGGCATCGGGGCTGATGCCGAACGGCAAGCTCGAAGATTCCAGACGGTCTATGCCACCGTTGCTGCGCCGCAGCGCCGGAGAATTGTGGCCGGCATTCACATATTCGAGATGGCGCGTGGCCGGATCATAGAGAGCGACGATTGCGGTTGTGAAGCGTTGCCCGTTCAAGCTATGGGCGCAAGCATAGCGATTCAAGCGTGCGCTGAGCTCGACGAGCGAAATTCCCTCGGAAGCAAGGGTGCGTAGGCTTGCCTGCAAGGTGGCCATCAGGAGCGCGGCGGGAACGCTCTTGCCCGCAACATCGGCCATGACCAACATCAGCTTCCCGCCGGCGGCGCCGTCGCCGAGCGGATAGAAAGCGTCGTAGTAGTCGCCGGCGACAGAATTTTGCGCACGAGTCCAGAACGCCACTTCGGCGCCCGGAATAACCGGAGGTTCCGAAGGAACCAGCCAGGTCTGGATTTCTCGGGCGATCTCCAGATCGCGCTTCATGATCACTTTGTCCGCCAGTTCCAGGGAGAGAAGCAGAAGGAAAAGCAAAGCGGCGAGGAATTCAGATTTGATTTCGAGGCGGTTGTTATCTCCGAACTGGAATTGGAAGCCAGAAAGGAACAGCAGGACCGTAGCGACGAGGAGAAGAATACGGCGAGCCGGCGTGAGTTTATTCATCATCGCCCAGAACAACTGGCCGGCTACCCGGAATGGACGCTTCCATGCGGGAAGCTTGTGAATTTGCTCCCAATCGACATCTTTGCCGTAGAAACCATAGCTCGAGCGGGTATCGGCGGCGAATTGAGACCAAAGGTCATCCATGTCGCGCCCTTCGCTGACGCGCTGCCAGAAATCGCGAATGCGGCCAAGGCGTGGAGGCGAAGGGGAGATGGGAGGGGGAGGGATGGAACTCATCGACTATCAGTATAAAACATCGGGGCGGCAGACGCGTGCAACGCTCCGAGGCTATTCATCACGACCGAGCGAGCCGCCGAACTGGACCGAGCCGAAACCGAACTTGTCTCGCAGTTGATCGGCGGCTTTGGTGAGACGATCGAGTTTTTCGCGGCGGCCAGTTTCAAGGAGATCTAGTTGCGTCGCGCCATGACATAGGCTGGACAGAGCGACGCCGAGCAGGCGAACCTTGCGCTTTCGATCGCGGTGCTGGCGGAACAGATCGAGAAAGACGGCGTGCACGTCCGTGTCCAAATGCACCGGATCTGGCACGCTCTTCGAGCGGGTGTAGGTCTGAAAACCTGCATAGCGGATGGTCAGAGTCAGCGTGCGCGCAAAGAGGCCTGCTTCGCGGAGGCGCTTGCAGGTTTTCTGGGACAAGTGGCTAAGGAGAGATTCCATTTGCGCGACGTCGGCCGTGTCTTCACCGAAGGTGTGATTGTGGGAAATGGATTTGGGTTCGGCGTCAATCAGAAACTCGTAGGAATCGCCGCCACGAGCCTTGCGATAGAGCGCCGTACCCCACTGACCGAAAATTTTCTCCAGCTTTTCCTGTTGGTGAGACGCCAACTGCTCGACGGTTTCAATTCCCAGCGCGCGCAGAGCGCGTTCGGTAACTTCGCCGATGCCCGGAATCTTGCGAATGGGAAGCGGCGCCAGGAAACGAGCCTCCATTCCCGGGGCGACCCACACGAGTCCACGCGGTTTGCCTTGATCGGAAGCGACTTTGGCGACCAGACGCGTGGTGGCCAGCCCTCCGGAACAGGGAAGGCCGGTTTGCCGTGTGATGGAACGAAGGAGTTTGTCAGCTGCGGCCAGCGGAGGCCCGTGCAGACGCTCCATACCCGAGAGATCGAGGTACGCTTCATCGATGGAAACCATTTCCACGATGGGAGAAAACTTGCCGAGGATGAAGGCGACGCGGTCGCTCCACTCCGAATATTTTTCGTGGTGGCCGTCGAGGAAAACCGCGTGCGGGCAGAGACGGCCGGCAGTGCGGAGAGGCATCGCGGAATGAACGCCGAATTTACGGGCCTCGTAGCTAGCGGCGGTGACCACGCCACGCTGATCGGGACGGCCGCCGACGACAACGGGTTTACCGCGGAGATCCGGGCGTTCCAGTAATTCAACCGAAACAAAGAAAGCGTCCATATCCACGTGGAGGATCGTGGAATGAAGAGGCGTCTCCTGGGGATCAGGAGAATCGTGCTTGGCGCGGAAGCGGGCCAAATCCGGCATGCCATAAGCCTACGACGTCGGAGAGATTGCAGCAACGTTCGTGCGCCAAGGCGAGTTCGGCGACCAGGACTCGCCGATATGACTCCTTCGATAGCGGGTATCCGAATCGGTTCGCAACATGTCATTTTTGTGACAATTCGAATTGACCGAAATCATATAATAAGATGATCTGATAATCAGATTTATGAGGAAAACAAGAATAAGTGTGACCGAGGCCGCTCGCAATTTTGCCGATTGCATCAACCGCGCCCACTATCAAGACGTCACCTTTGTGCTATTGAAGAACGGCGAGGCTGTCGCCTGTCTGGGCCCTGGCAAGGAAAGGTCTTGCACGGGGCGCGATTTGGCGGAGGCCCTTGCTGAAATCCATTTGCCGGAAGAGGAAGCGCGAGCGTGGGGTCGTGATTTACAGAGGGGCCGCAAAGCTCTGAAGGTGCCCACCAATAAATGGCGATAATGCTAGACGCGGATGTCGTCATTCGGGGCGAGACAGGCACCTTCGACCTGCGGAACTGGGTACTCTCCTGTCCGACCGATAAATTCGAAGTCGCGGCCATCACGGTGGCCGAACTCTGGCATGGAGTGGAACGAGCCAGCGGCGTGCATAAGTTGAGGAGACAGCGATACCTCGGCGCTGTCTTGGCAACCGTCCCCGTCATTCCCTACACCGAGCAGACCGCCTACGAACATGCTCGAATCTGGGCCGGGTTGGAAGCCGCCGGCAGGATGATAGGTTTCTATGACGTGATTGTAGCGGCGACGGCCCTCGAACGAGGGAGTCAGGTTGCAACGTTCAATAAGCGCCATTTCACTCAAATCAAAGGACTCCTCGTTATCGAACCGAGCTAGATCGGTTCGCCGGCTGAACCTGCACTTCTCGAGTAACTCTGATTTCCTGCCAAACCGAGATAGTTCACAACATTGCGCCTTGCCATTCGGTGTGACTACGAGTCGCGTTCGGCGGAGATTACGCGAGGGATGCCGGCGAGATCTTTGGTGATTCGGATGTTGGTCCAGCCCGAATCACCAAGAAGGGGTTCGACAGCGGGTAAGGTGTTATAGCCAAGTTCGAGGACCAGCAAGCCAGTGGGCTTTAGGTATGGCGCGGTTTGCGAAATGAGCGGTCCATAGAGTTCGTACCCTTCCACACCTGCGAAGAGCGCGGTCCGCGGCTCGTGTTCGCGCACTTCGAGGGGTAAGGAATCGGCTTCCCGCAGGCTAATGTACGGAGGATTGCTGACGATTAGGTCGAAGCTCACGCGCGGTGTTTGCGCACGGTCAGGTTGAAATGCCGCCAGTAGATCGGATTCGAGAAACTGGATGCGGTCCGATAAGCCGTGGCGGGCGGCGTTGCGGAGCGCGATTTCTAGAGCCGGCTTGGAAATATCCGTCGCATAAACGGTAGCGGCGGAAAGTTCTTTCGCCAGTGCAATCGCGATACAGCCGGAACCTGTGCCGACATCGAGGAGCGTAACGTTTTCGCCGTTTAGCCGGGGTTGCCGCCCGGCCCGAATCTCGCGGACGGCCAGACGGTCGAGGGCGACTTCGATGAGATGTTCGGTTTCCGGGCGCGGAATGAGCACATCTGGGGTGACAGCGAATTCGAGGCCCCAGAATTCCTGCTTGCCAGTCAGATGCTGCGTGGGTACACCGGAAGCGCGTCGGGCGAGCAGCCCGAAGTAGGCTTCCGCCACGGAGTCCGGGAGAATTTCTTCGGGACGAGAGTAGAGCCAGGTACGATTTTGCGAAGTGGCGTGGAGAAGTAAAAGTTCGGCCGCAAGGGTGTGGGAAGCAACGTTAGCCGCGCGCAGTTTGTCCATACCCTGCTTCAGCAGGGAGCGAACCGAACGATCTAGAGAAATCAGGGTCATCCTAACATTGGTTCTTTCTTTTTTGGACGCGCTCCGCGGATAGACAAGCTGCTTTTTACGTCGTCAGGCTTCGGCTAATTCCTGTTTGAGGCGCGCCGCTTCATAGTGACCTACCAGTCCATCGACGAGGGGCGCGAGCTTGCCATCCATGACCTCTGTAAGTTGGTGGATAGTCAGGCCGATACGGTGGTCGGTGACACGGTTCTGGGGATAATTATAGGTGCGAATTTTCTCGGACCGATCGCCTGTTTTGATTTGGCCGCGCCGTTCGGCGAGGATGGCGGCTTGTTGCTTGTCGAGCTCCATTTCATAGAGGCGCGAGCGCAGAACGCGCATGGCTTTGGCGCGATTTTTGATTTGAGATTTTTCGTCCTGTTGAGAAACGACAAGGCCGCTCGGAAGATGCGTGATGCGAACCGCCGAGTAAGTGGTGTTGACCGACTGGCCGCCGGGCCCCGAGGAGCAGAACGTGTCGATGCGCAGATCCTTGGCTTCGATCTTGATATCAATTTCATCGGCTTCCGGAAGTACGGCGACGGTTGCAGCCGAGGTGTGGATGCGGCCCTGCGTTTCCGTGGCGGGCACGCGTTGTACGCGGTGAACACCGCTTTCATATTTCAGCTTGGAATAAACCTTGTTTCCTTGAATCGCCGCAACAATTTCTTTCACTCCGCCCATGGAAGCCGGGGAACTTTCCAGAACCTCGACCTTCCATCTTTGGGATTCGGCGTAGCGCGAATACATACGGAACAGGTCGCCGGCGAAAATTCCAGCCTCGTCCCCACCGGTACCTGCGCGAATTTCGAGAATCACGTTTTTCTCGTCGTTGGGATCTTTGGGTAGGAGAAGAAGCTTCAATTCGCGCTCAATCTGTTCCTTGCGCGTGTTGAGCTGCCTTTCTTCTTCCTGAGCCATGTGACGCATTTCGGCGTCTTCAGATTCGACGATCATCTGGCGAGTACCGGCGAGGTCCTTTTCAATTTGCTTGAACTCGCGATGCTTGTTGACGATTTCCTCGAGGTCGGAGTGCTGTTTGGCGAGCTTCTGGAAGCGCGCGGAATCAGAGACGATTTCCGGAGTGGAAAGCTCCTGGGTCATCTGCTGGTAGCGGACGTCCAGCTGGTCGAGTTTTTCACTGAGAGTTAGAACCGACATTTGCGTAATCCTTTGCGCCAAGAAAGCGCTCGACTCGTCCGTGCACGAGAAGCCATAAATAATTCGAAAAACTCAGGATAAGGGCATTCGTTCCGGAAGGAACGATCGTTGAGAGGAGCTAATAAAAAGAGGCGAACATCTGTTTTCTCTGGACTTAGAGTAGCGCCAACTCCGATTGGTTGCAAACGGCTTGTGCGAATCTGTCCCTAACTTCGGCGTGGACGTTGCTGTTCGGCGTGTGGCTGTACTACGATGCGACTTGGTGAAAACGCCGGAGATCGAAGGTGGGAAGGATGAGCGAAGCAGCACAAACGGCCATCGAAACCGGGTCGGAAATCCGGGCTGAAGGCACGCCACAAACCGATCTCGGCTTCCTGTGGGATTTCTGGTATCCGGCGCTGCGCAGCGCAGCGATTACTGGACGGAACCTCGTGAAAGCGACACTGCTAGAAGTGCCTTTGGTGCTGGGACGGACCGCCGAAGGGAAAGCGTTCGCCATGCGGGATTGCTGTCCGCACCGGGGCATTCCGCTGTCGTACGGCCATTTTGACGGGAAGAATCTGCAATGCAGCTACCACGGGTGGGAGTTTGATGCTTGCAGCGGGCGCTGCGTGCTGATTCCTTCTTTGACCAGTCATGACAAACTGAAAGTCGAACGCATCAGCGCGGGCCACTTCCCGTGTGAAGAGCGCGACGGATACGTCTGGGTTTACGTGAACACGCCGGGAACAAAATTGCCGGACTCGTTGCCGTCGGCCCCTGAGCTGCCGAAATTCAGCGAGAAATACAAGATCACACGGCTCGACTGCGAACTGCCTTCACACATTGATCACGGAATCATTGGTTTGATGGATCCGGCGCACGGGCCGTTTGTGCATCAATCCTGGTTCTGGCGGAGCAAAGCGAGCATGCATGAAAAGTCCAAACAGTTCGAGCCGATCCCGGATGGCTTTCGTATGAGTAAGCATTCGCCTTCGACCAACAGTATGCCGTACCAGTGGCTGAAAAAAGTTACCGGCGAAGCTGTCACGACGACGATTGACTTCGTATTGCCGAATATGCGGTTTGAAGAGATTCACAGCGGAAGATATTGGTTCTCGAGCCGCGCGACGGTGACTCCCGTACGGCGGGATTGTTGCCGCATTGATTTCGTTGCCGCATGGAATCTTCCGCTTCCTATTTCCATATTTAGGGCGTTCGCGAAGATTTTTCTACGACAGGACCAGGACACCATGATCAAACAGTCCGAAGGGCTGAAGCATAATCCCCGGCTGATGCTGATCGACGATGCGGATCGCCCCGCGAAATGGTATTTCGCGTTGAAGCAAAACCTGATCGAACAGCGGCGAACGGGGATTCCCTTACCCCACCCGATGGCCGGACCGGTCACGCTGCACTGGAAAAGCTAAGCTCATCCGGAGCAGGCAAAGCCTAACGAACATCCGACAAGTCGTTCTTGTCCGGAAAAGTTTCCGCGTGCAATCCAAACACGACAGTAGCGACCAGGACAGCGCTGGGGGGTAGGACAGGAACCAGACCGCGCGAGCGCCACGAAACACCGCTTTCCTGTAGAAAGAACGAAGCGAATGGCCGGTAGCGTTTCAGATGCAGCGTTGAATATTGGGAAAGTCCAGCCAGACCTTAATGCCGCAAAAGTGGGAGCCTTCCGTGCAGATCGGCGTGGTAATCCCTGCGCGGAGGTGGCAGGGCGGGCCGATGTAGCGGGAGAGTTCTGGATGCACTTCCCGAACCTGCGCAATTTCGTCCATCGACGCGTTGTAGATTTCTTCCTGAGCGTTGAAACAGGTGCGCATGGTCCATTTGTGCAGAAGATGCAGAAGCGAACCGGTTTCTACGAGACGGATGGATTTGGCGTTGGGAAGCAAATACAGAGCGATCTCCGGAGGCACGCCGCGGTCAAGAAGCTGATTTTTGGCAGTCCAGGCGTCGTGCATGGCGCGTTCGTAGGCTTCCTTGGCCCGGGGATTTTCCTGGAGGAGCATCGGCGTAATGTAGTCGGGCTGGCGGGTGTCGGCCAGAGTGAGCAACGGGCGTGAGCCGGGGACCATACGGTGCCGCTGGTCCTGGCTGTCCGCGGTATGGCTGATTTTCTTGGCGAAAGTGTATGTGGCATGTTGCAGCGCACGCATCATGGGGGCATGAACGCCGATGTTCAGGGTTTCGAGGCGATACAGATTGCGGGCGGGATTCAGGAGGCGATCGATGGCTTCCGCGTCCGAGCATACAGATTCCGGCAACCCAACCACAGCGCGATAGGAAGCGGCCATGACGCGCGCCGCATTGCGCGAATAGTCGACGAGACGCGAAGTTTTGCCCTGAAGCGGGGCGTCAAACTCGCGAACGAAGGCATCCGCGTGCAGTTGAGCGGGACCGATTTCTTTCCATTCGGGAAGCTCTTCGAGCGGCGTAATGCCGAAGCGGTCGAAAAACTGCGGATCCTGCTGGCGTACCAGCGCCACCATTTCGCCGACGACCGCGCGTGCCTCACTCGGCGTGTCGGAAGCCGAACACATGCGCCAGAGTCGATGAAGGACGATGCCGGAAAGGGTGTGCACCATGGTCGTGAACGCCGCCACGGGGAGGACGTACCGCGCGATTTCGATGGCTCGTTTTTCGGCGGAGCGTTCAATTTTCTGGATGCGCTTTGGATGAGACATCGGGCCGATATGCCAGATGTCGCTCAGGATGGTTCGCGTGTCGCCAACGAGAAGAGTCGAGAGTTCACGGTAATAGGCCCAGGCGCGAGCGATGGCAGCCTCGTATATTTCGCGCGAGCCCTCGTCGAAGAAAAGCGAAACGGCAGGAACGTAGGCCTGAGCGCGTTCCATACGGACATAACGCTGGCTCTGCTGCTCGGAATTGTAAAAAGGGTGGGCATGCAGGAAGGACCAGACAAACTGGCGGCTGACATTCTCCAGACCAAATTCGAAGTGCGCATGCTGGTAGACGGTGTGGTGCCCGCTGTAGAACGTCGCTGCGCCGATGTTGAGGCGTTGCTTATCGGTGATCTCTTCCGGTGCAATTAGGCGGGGGGAATAGCACGTGCGGGCAGCGGCAATCGCGGAATCAAAAGGGTGGGAAAACGTATTGCGCAGGGTTACCCGTGGCGGCGCGGTTTCCACTCCATCGGGAGTGGGCACGCCATCAAACATGCGGGATTGTGTCGCCACGTTGGAAATTGATTCTACACGTAGTTCGCGAGTAGGACAAAAGGCGCAAAAAGAAACGGACCGGCAACCGGCCGGTCCGTGGTCAAGGCAATTGAAATTTACGGCTACCGTTTGCCGGTAGGAGCAGGCGCGTTGGCGTATTTCTTGTTAAAGCGCTCCACGCGTCCGGCGGTGTCAACGAGCTTTTGCTTACCTGTGAAGAACGGGTGGCAGCTCGAGCAGATTTCGACGCGCAGCATCTCCCCCTTAACGGTCGAGCGCGTCTGGAAGGTATGCCCACAGGCGCAATGCACAGTCACAGCATGATAATCGGGATGAATGCCGGGTTTCATGATTCTCCATTTCTTTCGTGTCCGGTCTGCACGGCTCCCTGAATGCGCCAGGGAACTACAGCCGCGTCGCTAGGTCACGAGGCAAACTGTGATTATAAACCAAATTGCGATCAGCGCAAAACCGGCTTCGTATGTGCAGCCGGAAAGAGAGGATCAAGATGCAGGAACAGCGGCCGTCACTTGATTCGAGTAGACGCTTTCGACTCCGGCAGAATTGACGGCTGTGACGACATAAAAATACGTCGTGCCGGAAGAGACCGTTGTATCCGTGTACGTCAAGGCAGTCACCGCCGTGCCCGTCAACAGGTTGTAGGAACTGCCTGAGGTTTCGCTGCGATAGACGCGATAGCCGATCACTTGGCTGGTGCTGGCATTCCAATTCAGTGCCACCGAGGGCGGCGTCGAAGCAGGCGGCGCCGAAGCAGGTGGTGGCGTTGTCGTCGGTGGAGCCGAGGCACTAACTCCGTCTCCGGACAGGCTCAGCGTACCGGGTGAAGAAAGATTCGGGCTTAACAGAGAAAGTGTCGCCGATGCCACACCGACTGTCTTGGGAGTAAACCAGACCTGAAATGTGACTTTCTGGTTCGCTGCCAGCAAGAAGCCGGGAGAAAGATCCGAGTAACCGAAACCTGCACCGGATACTGTAATCCCCTGCAAAGAAAGGGCGCCATCTCCGGTGTTTTCAAGCGTGACACTCTGTGTGCCGGTGGATTTCAACGCGATGTTGCCGAAGCTGACGACCGCAGGACTGACCACCAGGTTCGCCGCCTTCGATGTCGTCGGCGGCGGAGTTGAGGCACTAACTCCGTCTCCGGACAGGCTCAACGTGGCGGGCGCGGAGAGATCCGGGCTTAACAGAGAAAGTGTGGCCGATGCCGCACCGGCTGTCTTGGGAGTAAACCAGACCTGAAATGTGACTTTCTGGTTCGCTGCCAGCGAAAAGCCAGGAGCAAGATCCGAATAACCGAAACCCGCCCCGGAAACCGTTACCGCCTGCAAAGAAAGGCTGCTATCCCCGGTGTTTTCGAGCGTGACGTTCTGCGTGCCGGTGGATTTCAACGCGATGTTGCCGAAGCTCACTACCGTAGGATTGACCACCAGAGTGGCGATGGCCGTCTTGCCACTACCTGCGACGGAGATCGACGCCGGCTTGGATGCGGTATTTGTCGAGATATCGACGGTAGCAGAGGCGTCGCCGGCCGAAGTAGGAGCAAAGGTCAAGGTATAAGTGACGCTGCTCGCCGCAGGAAGGGTGCGAGGCACGGAGGGACCTGAAATGGAGAATACTTTACTCGAAACCGATAGAGCAGAGATCTGCAGGGGGGCGGTCCCCGTGTTCGAGACGTCGAAGGTTTTGGTGACCTTTTGGCCAACGAGTACGGTTTGGAAATTGACCGAACTGGCAGAAAGGGAGAGGTCCGGGACTACGTTTTTCGTATATCCTGCGCAACCGATGCCCAGCAAAGAGATCAGAAACAAGCTGACAAGGCTGCTAACGCTAAGAAGCAATGAAGAAGCTGTTTTAAGGACGCGCATCACGAGAAAATCTCCCTTGGGTTTGTGAAATTCCAAATTATCGGTTTGAAGGCGATACCTGCAACCTGTCCGGTGGACAGAAATGGGCCAGGGGGGTAACTGCCCTGATGTGCATCCAGAAACCAGGACTATCTGTTTACGAGGAAGATACGATTTGAGGACGAAAAGATTTGTCGCAGCTCAGGAGACGAAATGGCATCCAAGGCGCAAGGCGCCCTCTTTTGTGGTGCGTGACCAAACGGGGCGAAGGAATACGCGCACGGGCGGAAGAATGGGCACATGCAAAACGGCCAAAAGATTCTCCGGAAGATCTTGGGCTTCTTCAAGTTCCAGCGACACGCCTCCAAATCCTAGATCGAGGACGCGCGCGCGTCGTGTTCCCGTTTCTCCTATGACCGCGTAGGCATTTGTGCCAGCCATCGAGACGCGTTCGGACTTTCGCTGAATTGCGAAGGCCGGAGCGCGGGTTGCCTCATGAGCGGTCTGATTGGAAATGGATTCAGCGGCAGCGGAAGAGGCCAAGTCAAATTCCGTCGCGGTCTTTTCCGGGGGACGTTCCGTCGTCGTATTATTTGGCTCCGGGCTGGCTGTGGGCGACGGAGCAACCGGCGGTGTAGCTACTGCTGCCTGTCCGGCGAGGCGGGCAGCAGCCTCGGCACTACGTTTATGGTTCGCGTGTTTCAGCTGATAAAGACGTTCGTCCGCGACGTGAATCAATTGCTCGGACTGCTCTCCATCTTGAGGAAAGTTGGCGACGCCATGGTCCATGGCGACCGAGAAAGCCAGTTGAAGTGGCTTAAGAGTTTCGGCGAAGACCGTCTCAACACGGCGACTGAGAGCCAAAGCTTGTGCGGCGTCGGTTTGCGGCAGAAGAAGTGCAAACTCGTCGCCGCCGATGCGAAAGGCGGAGTCTGAAGTACGCAAAGCTTTTTGCAGCGTCGCGGCCGCGGCGCGCAGAACTTCATCGCCGCGAGGATGGCCGTACTTGTCGTTTACTTCCTTGAAGCGGTGGAGATCCAGGATAACGATACCGAGAGGGATGCCGTAACGACGGGCACGATTAAGTTCTTTTTCGAAGGACTCAGCAAACAAACGGCGATTGTAGAGCCCAGTGAGAGGATCAGTGACGGCATTTAATTGTAGTTTCTTGAACTCGTCATACTCGAGAACCACCGGCACACGAATCATTCCAGCCGTGGAAAGAACATCCATCAGAACAGTCTTCAGCGAAATAGGGCGGCCGATTCGCTCAGACAGCTCACGGCGACGCGTGAGCATTTCTTCCCAGAGCTGCAAGCTTTGGCTCTCGCGTAAATCGAGATGAGTGGTTGTGCGGAAATATCGTTGGAGAAATTGACCGCGTGCGGGAATGTCCATACCTTCGAGCGTGTCTGCTAGAAGCTCGAGATAGGAGTCTTCGACGGGTAAGCGCGGGGCCGCTGGGGCTCCGGAGCTGGGCATAAGCGGGTGTTCCCACATTCTGCCTTCCCCGCGGGGTTTGGGGCCGGCTTACTCAAATGGCTTTGCTACAGATAAAGCAAGCCAAGTGCCAATTCAGTGAAGCAATTATAGATTCGAGAATCCAAGCCGCTGGGGACCAAGCGGATGGGTGCATGTTATTACAAATTCGGTAGATATGCGACTGTTGGTTTGCGATTCGCCCAAAAATCGACCTGTGCGCGGACCTCCATCGAACACCCGACAATCCCTGGGCACGGCTATTCACTTACTCAAGAGGGCGAAGGAATTCCAACCCGAAAACACGCATGTCACCCAGGACTTCGATACGTCGCACGCGAGCGGTAATCGGAGGAGTTTCATTTGGTATCAGACTTGAAGAGGATCCAGACGGCGTGGGAATGGTTAAGTGAACGGTTTGGCCAATGCGAAGGAAATGAGTGGAGGCGAGACAAACCCCTCGAGCGCTGATATTCAGGGTTTTCGTAAGCTCAAAAATCTCGGTGCCTGTAGGGTCCGAAGTGCGAAGAAATATAGGTACCTGAATTTTGATCCGGGCTGAGGCGCGTGATTGGGCATGTTCTTCCACACGCTGGAAACTAATGGTCATTTTTTTGGTACTCCAGGTCTAGTACGGAATGAGCAGGTTGGATGCCAGTTTAGGAATTTGCCGTGAAATGTAACTTTCTTATTTTCAATATGTTGATCTAGATGGGCACCCGTTCTAACCAAGTACGCTCCAGGCATTGGGACAATTTGCGTACCGGATTTCCCTAAAAGTGCAAATGGGACGAGTTTCCCATTGACAGTAATGCGGGCGTCTGGAAGGATGGATTCGCAACGGGAAAATATTTTCCACTCCCCGAGGAACGGCCTGAATCGATGGAAGTCTCCGCCAATTCTGCAGGCAAATACGCCCAGAGCAATGTCTCTCTAACGCAGGTGCGTTCCTTCCTTGAAACATTGGATTATGGAGTCATTTTGTCCGACCAAGAGGGCCAAATGCTGGCGTCGAATAGGCTGGCGCTGGCATTTTTGCAGCAGCTAGGTTTGGACGGTCGCCGCCCCTTGAACATTCTCCGGGAAGTACTCAAGGTGGA
This sequence comes from Candidatus Acidiferrales bacterium, assembly GCA_963742325.1. GTDB lineage: Bacteria > Acidobacteriota > Terriglobia > Acidiferrales > UBA7541 > Acidiferrum. The sequence continues at coordinate 488,240 of CAVULB010000004.1, forward strand.
TGTTGGGGACATACTCGAGAGGGTGCAAGGCAGAGAGGAAGACGTTACCTTGAGGGGCAGTCAGGACGGCAAACACTATCAGGCGCGCCTGCGGTGGATCCGGGAGTCTGAATGGCTGGCAATCGAATTTGAGTCGGACAACAAGAAGTTCGAAGAGCAACCTCGGGTAATCGAGCCGACCGTCCAGGAACTCTTGCAGGAGCGTGAAGTCACCTACCGGAACCTATTGGCCGCCTATTTGAAGTTACAGGAGGTGAACCGTCAAAAGACAGTTTTTCTGGCATCGGCAGCGCATGAACTAAAAACTCCCCTGGCGGTAATCAAAGGCTACTATGACTTATTGTTAACCGGGTCCCTGGGGAGGCTGACGGAGAAGCAACGAGATATTCTCGAAGAATCAAAGGAAAGCTGTGAGCGGCTGGTAAGACTGGTTTCCATGTTTCTGAACTATTCCGCCCTGGAGAGCGGGAAACTTGTACTGCAGTTGCGAGAGAACGATTTGCAAGACTGCCTGGTGGAGATTGCGAGCCGATGGTCGGAACTGTACCAGCGTAAGGCAGTAAAACTCGAGAGTCATCTCGATCCATCCATTCCTACCTTTAAGTTTGACTATCAAAAGGTACAACAAGTTACCTTCAACCTGCTCGACAATGCCCTGAAACACACGCCGGCCGGTGGCACGGTGACGCTCCGGACATGTCCCCATTTCTGGGAACGCCGGGTCACGCAAGTGGTACCAACGGAAGAAAGACGAAGATTTCGCTTGCCGAGGCCCAACAGCGTCGAAATCAGCGTAACCGATTCGGGTCCGGGAATTGCACCGGAACACCATCAAGAAATTTTTGAAGATTTCATGCGCGTAGATATGAAAACGTCAGGAATGGGTCTTGGGTTGGCGATTGCGAAACGCTTGATCTTGGCACATCGCGGGAAAATCTGGGTGGAAAGCGAAGCGCAACGAGGGAGCACGTTTGCATTTCTGCTGCCGATGGATCAATCCTAAAGACTCAACGAGCACGAACGGGGGAACAATGGCAGTGAAAGAGACCATTCTTGTAGTGGATGACGAACCGAGCATTCGAAAATACCTGCAAACGTTGCTCGAAGTGGACGGCTTCGATGTAGAAGCGGTAAGCAGCGGGAAGGAAGCCATTTCAAAAATCAATGCTGGCGATCGCCCGGATTTCATCATTCTGGATGTATTGATGCCGGAAATGAGCGGGCTTGATACCTTGCAGGAATTGATGCGTCTGGACCGAACTCTCAACGTGATTATGCTCTCTTGCTCGAATGAGGTGGGTACAGTTGTCGAAGCGATCCGACTAGGAGCACATGACTACCTGACTAAACCATTTGAAAAGACGGAACTCGATGCGGCAATGCTGAAGTCGCGGCAAAAGAAGCAATTGGCGCAGGAAAACCAGGCATTGAAGGACTATTGTGATCAGGTGACAGAAGATCTGAGTTTCCTCGCGGCCAGCCCGCAAATGGTTCGTATTCGGCAGCAAATCCTACAGATCGCTCCCGTAGATGTTCCGGTCTTTGTTTGCGGGGAGAGTGGTGTAGGAAAAGAGGTCGTCGCGAGAATGATCCATTTGCGGTCCAAGCGGCGGAATCAGGCATTCGTCAAGGTGAATTGCGCCGCCTTGCCTGGTGAGTTGCTAGAATCGGAGCTGTTCGGATTTGAGCAGGGAGCATTTACGGGTGCCATACGCGCGAAACCCGGAAAGTTCGAATTGGCAAATAAGGGGACCATTTTTCTGGACGAAATCGCGGAAATGCCTGTGCATTTGCAGGCGAAGTTACTACACGTTCTGCAAGATCACCAGTATTCGCGGCTCGGTGGACGCCATCTCGTGGAAACGGATGTGCGAGTGCTGGCAGCTACAAACGTCGATGTGCACGAAGCCATGAAGACAGGTCGCTTCCGAGAAGATCTCTACTATCGGTTGAACGTATTGTCGATCAATGTGCCACCCTTGCGGGAGAGAACCCTAGAAATCCCCCTGCTCTTTCGCCATTTCCTCGACAAGTACTGCGAGAAATTTGGCAAGCCAGCGCCAGCGCCTTCGGCGCATCTACTCGATGCAGCCGTTAACTATCCGTGGCCCGGCAATTTGCGTGAGCTAGAGAATTTCGTAAAACGTTATGTGATCCTCGAGGATGATGAAGGTAGCCTACGAGAACTGGTGGAAATGTCCGCCACCCGCCAGAGGACATCACCTAGGACGGAAACTACCATACCCCGGGAGCAAGGCTTGAAAGCGCTCGTGCGGGGCTTAAAAGACGAAGCCGAGATGGAAGCAATCGCGGACGCACTCGAAAAGACGCGCTGGTGCCGCAAGGACGCAGCAAAAATGCTGGGGATCAGTTACAAGGCGCTTTTGTACAAAATGAGGCAATTCAATCTGGATAATCCGAAGAACAGACGAAAAGCCCAGAATGACAAGTCTGGGGAAGCCGTCCCTGTGGAGCTCGGGGCAAAGCCACAGTGAATGGCGTTCTAGTACGTACGCTTGCACTTTAAGAACCCCCTCAAGAAAACATAAAACATAACTTGCTTGGGTAGACGCGGGCAAGGTATCTTTTGCAGCGAAATCAAGGTCAAACGTCAGGCTTGAACGACCGTGACGGGTCCTTCTGGGACCTGTCAGTGTAGCGGTGGTGACGGGTCGGTGGCGTGAAGGAACTGCCGAAAGGGTGCGAACCATTTCTGGTAGTTCTCATCAGCTGCTGACGTTTCCCCACGCTGACGTGTGAAGCGTCCAGTGCCGGAATCCAGAATGTTCAAAGACGGCGAATGAGGTCCGGTAGTTTGCGAAATTGCGAACCACCCAAACTGTCAAGTTTTCTGAACCGAGCGATTTAGACAAGAGCCACAGACGATTGGACTCCGCGGTAGGAGCCCACGAACGGAGCTTGAGGATGGCGTTGATGACGGAACGTCGTATGGCGCGTCGCTATGATTTGACACTCCCTGTCAGTATCCGCTTCGCCGTCGAAAATCTCCTCACTAAACAAGAAGGCAAGACCAGAGACATATCGACACGAGGCCTGTATTTTGTGGTCAGCCAAGAGCTGCAATCTGGCTCTGAATTGGATATCACGCTAACCTTGCCCGCTGAGATCACGCACGGAACAGAGGTCCTTGTGCGGGCGCAAGCCAAAATCGTTCGCGTTGAGCATAGAGTGGAAGATGAAACGCCTCGTATGGGTATAGCAGCAGTCATCGAGCGCTATGACATCATCCGTGGAAGCACGCCGAAGGCATAAGGTGTTGGCGCGATCGCTTTTCCAATTCGTTTCGCGCGGGATCGAATGCTCCCCTCCAATCGTCATGACAGATTTATCTTTCAATTTGAAAATTCGCAGCGCGGCAGCCGGAGTTTTCTCCTGAGGCAAGCAAAATCGTCCGCACTATGTTTTGGCAAGACGCGTGCACTTCTTGGACACTGCACGTGGCACGGTCACAGGTTCTGAGCAGTCCCTGAGACTAAAAAGGGAACTCAGCTTCCTCTGAGCAGCCCTGAGATTTCCCTTCCCGACCCATAGCCGACAAACCATCCCTGTCCAATCGAACTGCCATTCCATTCCTTTGTAACGTGCAAGCCATTGAAAAACAGTGGGTTGGGCGTCCCGCTTTCACTTAAATTCATCCGATTCCTAGCTGAGCTTTTGGTTGGTAATGTGCTGTCCTGCTTTCGAACAATGTCCTCTACGAGCTCATCTGCGGCGGGTCTTCTCGATCCATGGAACGCCTTTCCTCCCGAGGAAATGCTTTTTGGCAGCTCTGCAGCCATGCGGGAACTCCAAAGCCAAGCCCGCCGGATTAGCCGAACGAGCATACCCGTACTTCTGAACGGCCGGGGTGGTACTGGCAAGGAGACAATGGCCCGATGGATTCACCGAAATTCGGAGTATGCCTCGGGAGAATTCGTAAAGGTCAATTGCGCAGCCATCCCTGGGTCCCTGCTTGAAAGTGAGTTATTCGGCTATGAAAAAGGGGCATTCACGGGAGCGAACTTCCGTAAACCGGGTCGAGTAGAACTCGCGCACAAGGGCACGCTGTTTCTTGACGAAATCGGAGATCTGGACTTCAGTCTCCAAAGCAAACTGCTTCACTTCCTTCAAGATGCCACTTTCTCTCGCATTGGCGACCAAGTGGAGCGAAAGCTGGATGTCCGTGTGCTGTGTGCAACCTACAAAGACCTGAGCGAAGAAGTCACCGCGGGACGATTCCGGCAAGATTTGTACTATAGGGTTAACGTCTTTCGAATCCACCTTCCTTTGCTTAGTCAGCGGCGTGAGGATATCCCTCGGCTTGCAGAATTCTTCCGCCAACATTTCCAGAGGCAATTCGGGATGACCGCCAAGCCATTTCCGCCCGAATTGCTAGACTATCTCCAGAACCTGAAGTGGCCCGGGAACATTAGGGAACTTTCCAATGTGGTAGCTCGTTATGTTCTGATCGGACCAGAGGCAACCATGGATCCGGTACGTGATGCGAAGAGGAGCAGATCCAGTTTCGAAGTTGCGCCGGATGGTACGCAAATATCGCTGAAGCAAAGGTCGAAGGATGCGACCAAGGAAATGGAGCGCAGCGTCATTCTCGAGACACTTCGTGCCAATCACTGGAACCGCAGAAAAACGGCACAGGAACTGAAAATAAGTTACCGTGCTTTGATTTATAAGATCCATGATGCTGGATTGATGTCACGTCGCCCTCCTGCATCTAGCTCGGAAGCCCAACAGACCGCGTCTAGCCGAACCAGGAACAAAGACTAACTTTAGTTACTCCTCTTGGCTGATCTTCCGTTCAGGAATAACTCACGTTCATCGAAATCGTGTCTGAAGGCTGTTCTGTCTCCTCTGCTGATATTCCCCGCGGATCTTTCTTGCGAACACTCAATTTGATTTCGAAATCGACGTTTTAAGATGCGCATACGCGAGGCCACCTGGCGGAAACGCTGCGACTTGCCCTAACGGACAGTTTGCACCGAAGGGCAACCTTTATCGACTTGTGGACAAATCGGTCCGCCTGTCCCTCTATTGGTCTTCTCACCAGTTATGCCGAGCTGCGTGCTTACCTACTCTCAACTCTGGGGTCGCTCCGGAGGAAACTCAATGAGCGTTGGTTTCGCGGAAATGCTCGCGCACCAGATTAGTAGAAGAATTCGCAAGGAAAGCAGTTTGGTTGGGTTACTCGTGATGGCGCTTCTGGTCCCTCAATCCCTTTTGTTGAGCGGCTGCGCAGGCTCGGTGAGCGCAAACGGCAAGCATTCAGAGGTACAAGCGGCGTTCCAACTGAACCCCGCGAGCGTCAACTTCGGGCAGGTTACGGTCGGCAAACAGGCCACACAGCTGGTTTCGATGTCCAACACGGGGAACATGGCCTTGAATATCACACAGGTCAAACTTTCCAATGCCCAATTCAGTGTCTTGAACATCTCCACTCCGATACCGCTACCTGTGGGCAAAACGGGAACTTTCCAGGTCGCCGTCAATCCAACTTCGGCTGGAAGCTTGACGGGAACACTCACCGCCGAAGGCGACGGGGGCAGTACACCTGTCATTGTCAACTTGTCTGCGACGGCGGTGAGTTTGCAGCCGCAATTGTCCTTGAGCTCCGCAAACATCAATTTTGGCAGCGTGTCCAGCGGATTGAAGGCGACCAGCAATCTTGTTCTTACCAATTCGGGGGCCACGAACCTGACCATTTCCTTGCTCACGCTTACCGGCGCCGATTTTGCGATCAGCGGGATCTCAACGCCGGCGACCGTTCCTGCAGGTCAATCGGTTGCCGCCGTTGTCACCTTTTCTCCTACAGCCGCCGGAAGCACTACGGGGAGTTTGGTCATCACTAGCAACGATCCCACGAATCCAACGCTCGCTGTTCCGCTGAGTGGGACCGGGACCACGGTGGCGACAGGGCAACTAAGTGCGAGTCCGGCGCTTCTCAGTTTTGGAAATGTGGCCACAGGCAGTTCGACGGAAAAGCAGATTGTGGTTACGAATGCGGGCAATGCCGCTGTCAAAATTTCAAGCGCGACTGCTGTTGGAGCCGGCCTAACGATAAGCGGGGTGGCCCCACCGACCACGGTCAATCCGTCAGCGAGCGTGACTCTTACCGCGTCGTTTGCGCCGAACGCTACGGGTAGCGACACGGGATCCATTACGATCGTTAGCGATGCCGGGAACTCCCCCTTGACGATTCCCACGAGTGGCAGCGGGGTCCAAGCCGGTCTAACGATCTCGCCTGCGAGCTATAATTTTGGGAGTGTGGTCGACGGGCAAACAAAGTCTCAAACAATTACCTTGACCAACACGGGAACCGCGGCTCTAACCATCGCCGAACTATCCGTGAACGGCACTGCCTATAGTGTGAGTGGACTGGTCACACCGGCGACAATAGCCGCTGGAAGCAACGCAACTTTTACCGTTCTGTTTGAACCGACGACAGCAGGTAGCCTCACCGGAACGGTAAGCATCACGAGCAATGCGCCCAATTCACCAAATGTCCTGTCCTTAAGTGGAACGGGCACGGCAGCGACCGTCACGCTTTCATCGAACCCGAGCAGCATGAGCTTTCTGAACGTGAATGCCGGGAGTTCGAGCTCTCAGAGTGCAACGATTACGAACAGTGGCAATACCAGCGTGAGCGTTTCTCAAGTCACTGTGAACGCGAAAGATTTCAAAGTCAGCGGAATCACGGCACCGTTTACACTGACGGCAGGGCAAAGTGCTGCGATGAGCGTATCTTTCAGCCCGAGCACGTCGGAAAGCATTACAGGCAACATTGAGGTCTCCAGTTCTCAGGGAGCAACGGCAGTTATCTCAGTTTCGGGAAATGGTCTGCAGCCTGGTTTAACGATTGTCCCTTCCAGCGCCAGCTTTGGAGATGTAACTGTCGGATCTCCTGCCACGCAGGCGATCCAGTTGAGCAACAGCGGCACCGGCACTTTGTCTGTCACGCAAGTGAGTGCGGCCGGAAGCGGTTTTAGCACGGGTACCTTGTCGCTGCCTATAACTCTGGGTTCCGGGCAGTCGACTAGCATTAATGCCCAGTTCGCGCCGGCGTCAGCTGGAACAGCGAGTGGTAGCTTGACGATTGTCAGCAACGCACCAAATTCGCCCGCGGTCGTTGCCATGAGCGGTACCGGAGTAGCGTCGACGCAAGTACTTACGTTCAGCAGCACAAATCTTGGTTTTGGGAATGTGAACACGGGATCATCATCGACACAAAGTGTCACGGTGACGAACTCAGGCAATACGAGCGTGTCCATCTCCCAGATCACCGAGAGCGGAGCCGGGTTCACACTGAGCGGAGCCGGCACTCCCGTCACTCTAACCGCGGGGCAAAGTATGACTTTCGGTGTGATCTTTAGTCCCAGTGCCGCGGGGAGCGCGACTGGCTCGGTAACTGTAAGCAGTACGGCAAGCGGTTCTCCTAAGACGATCGCGCTTGCGGGTACCGGAGTGGAAGCGACCGTCCACTCGGCCACTCTGACGTGGACGGCGAGCACTTCAACGGTTTCCGGGTACAACGTCTACCGCAGCGCAACAAGCGGGTCGGGCTATGCCAAGATCAACCCGAGCCTGGTGGCCAGCGTGACGTATGATGACACGACCGTTCAAAGCGGGACCACCTACTATTATGTGGTGACCGCAGTCAACGCCAGCGGCGAAGAGAGCACGGATTCCAATCAGGCTACGGCGGTTATCCCTTGACGATCGCCCAAGTGCTACCTACTGCATAGGTCGCCTTGATCCCCTATCCCGGCAGCGTGTTCGCAACACGTCAGGGCATCGCGAAACTCGGGGTGCAGCGGAAGTGCACCTAAAAATGCCCGATCTCTCATGACGTCCCCTACCTGACAAATGACGGTTTCAAGCCGCAGATGCCCGATTGGCGCCCAGTACACATTTCATTCACGCGGCGATACAGGAATAACGGGATTGAGGAGCACCCGCCAATAGGCTATCAATGGCTGCGGGATACCCATGAAAGGGGAACCCACGACACACCTCCCGCCTTAGGTGCCAGTATTGAGAGCCAATTCCCGATGACATCAGATTCATTTCGAACATTGCTCCGCCAGCGACTGGAATCGGCTCCCGATCGCGTCGTACTGCGGATATTGGGCTCGAGGAGAGAAAGTGATTTAGTGGAATTGACTGGCCCGGAGCTTTGCGCAAAAAGTATTGAGCTCGCCCAGAGGTATTGTCAGGCCCCCATGGCCGGGGTCGTGCTTTTGCTGCTGCCCCACTCGGCAGAGTTGTTTTTGCTTCATTTGGGATTGCTTCTCATTGGCCGTTTGCCAGCAATTCTGCCTTGGCCCACAAATCGGATTGATCCAGAGAAGTATCAACACAACGTGCTGCACCAGTTACGGAGCCTTCCCGCAACACAGTTGTTGACGTTACCGGGCCTTGCGCGAAATTTGGATCCAGGAATGCCATTTACAGTCACCGAGTGCCCGATCAACGAATACGAGCGATTTGAATCGTTGTTCTCGATGGAGCTAAACGTTCGACAAGTAGAAAAGAAAACCTCATGTCATCCGGGGGCCTGCGCACCTGAGGACGCACTGTTTCTGCAATTTTCCGGTGGGACGACAGGGAACCAGAAGTGCGTAGTCGTAACGGCAGCGATGCTCGTGAACCAATTAGAAAGACTGAGCGAGACTCTGCAATTCAATCGAGAGGATGGCGTGGCGAGTTGGTTGCCGCTGTACCATGATATGGGTCTAATTGCTTGTTTCTGGTTACCTCTGTGGAATCAGGCAAAGTCGATTCAGATGGCCGCGAGCGAGTGGCTGATGGATCCCGGGATGCTTTTCCACTTCATGAGTAAATACCGGGCTACGTTCTGTTGGCTTCCGAACTTTGCATTCGCTTATCTTGCTGCACAGAAAGAAAGAATAGATCGCACGCTGAATCTAACGCATGTCCGGGCGTGGATCAATTGCAGTGAACCAGTGAGAAATCATTCTTTCGAAGCGTTTACGCAAGCCTTTTCAGGGCTGGGAGTGCGATCTGAGCAGTGCCAGGCTTCCTACGCGATGGCTGAAAATGTCTTCGCCGTCACCCAGACCCCACCGGGCAAAGCGCCAGCCACTATTAGCCGACTGTCCGTCAAAGGCACACATGATCAGAGGCAAACTTCCTATAACTTACTAGACGATCGTTATGTTTCTAGCGGTTATAGTTTAGAAGAAACCGCTTTTCGCATACGACGTGGTAATGGAGACCTGTGCGGCGATGCAGAGGCGGGTTCCATAGAAATCCGTGGGGAGAGTCTATTTTCCGGTTATTGGGGCAGGAATGGATTCCAAAGCCAATCGCTTACGGCGGATGAATGGTACGTCACCGGCGATTATGGCTTCGCCTACGGGAATGACCTCTATGTGATTGGACGTATTAAGGACATTATCATAACCAATGGTGTAAACGTTTTTCCGGAGGACATCGAAGCGCTGCTTGACTCGGTAAAGGGCCTTTATCCAGGGCGCGTGGTGGCTTTCGGTGTGGACGATGAGGCTCGAGGAACGGAAAGCCTGGCCGTCGTCGCGGAAATGCGTGGAGAGTTTAGTAGTTCATCGGCTGCGGCGCTCGAAATACAGATTCGGCGCCTTATTTCTTCGGTTTTCGGCTTTGCACCCCGATACGTTCTGGTCACACCCGAGCGCTGGATTGTGAAGAGTACTGCGGGAAAAATCTCCCGTCGTGAGACCCGCTTACGTTTCCTGCGAGAGTCGTCAAGTCCTAGTGCTACGAATCGTGTGGAGTATACGAACACCCCGGAGTCTGTCGCGTCAGATGCATGCGAACAGACGACGTAACAGACGTCTCGTCGCGGTTGGGAGGATCTGACGTAAATCAAGGAGTTTCGTCGGCCGAAGCCCGATGGAACTTTGCATAAATCCACACAATAACCTGGGCAAGTACCGCGCCAAACGCATCAATCAATACATCGCGGACACGCGCTTCCCGAAGAGGTACAAAGGATTGGTGCCATTCGTCGAGACCGGCATAGGATACCGCGATCAAAAGCGTGATGATCGCCCAATTGAGTCTCCATCCGAGACGTTCTGCGCGAACTCCATGAAAAACAGTGACGCTAAAGATGCCGAACTCGGTGACATGTGCCATCTTTCGAATTCCAAAATGCACCACTTTCAGCGTGTGAGGGCTCGCGGACGGGAAAAGCCATCGCAGGATGGGAAGGATGAACCGTCCGGTTTGCTCGGCGCTGAAGTAATGAGTGGAAAACAGAGAAATCAGAATCGCGACCACAATCGCTGGGATCCAGTATCGGAGGCGCGTATGCATCTCGGGGTTTTTGATTTTGAGGTCGGAGCGCAAGGGTATCGAGTTGGCGAAAATCAGCGGTAGAGAGCCTATCCCTTCAGAAGAATATCATGTTGGGCTTTGTTTCTCTCTCCAACGGAACGGTCGAATGGTTGATCCGCCGGCGGCCCCGTCGCAAGCCTAGGGGGTTCATACACAGGTTTAAGCCGAGGTGCTCACGATAACTCGGTTGTCAGTTACTTTCTCGACGGCGGGGACAAACGGCCTGGTCGATGAGTCCATCGCGGATAAAAATACGGCTAAAGTGAGCAATTTTCTTCCGGCGCGACACTGCCGGAAAGATTCGGCTCGCCGTCCCAGTGAACGGCAGACCCCCCATTATTTTCGTAACATATTGATGTTAAATAGTTTAACATGAAAGAGACTTTCGGGCTCAAGCACCGAGGGATGGAATGAACCGTGCATCACATGAAGTAGTAGAATAGTCGCGTCTAGGGGGATGGTTACAAGCAAAGTGCAGGCATGGGTCCCTGCCCAGAAATAGGCGAAACGAGGAATAGCAAGCATGGTTCGAAATGGCGAAATCTCGGTAAGCGACGCGAAAAGGGTTTTGCGGAGGTATTGGTGGATTCTACCGCTGAGCACAGTGCTCCTTGGTTCGCTTGGATACATTGCGACTCTTGTTTTGCCGAAGAAGTACACCTCGGAGACCAGCGTACTGGTAGAACAACCGGTTGTGTCAGCGGACTATGTAAAGCCCGTGGAGTCAGATGATCTCAACATGCGATTGGCCTCCATGAAGGCGCAAGTCCTGAGTGGTCCGCGATTGCAGCCCATCATTGAGAAATTAAATCTTTATTCTGATCAGCGCTCGAATACCAGCATGGACGACCTCATTGGCCAGCTGCAGAAGGCCGTCGACGTGAAATTGCTGGAACCCATGCCAGGGTCATACGGCCGGCCCCCAGGATTCCACGTGGGCGTGACCTTCAAGCAGCCTCAACTGGCACAGCAGATCTGCACAGAAATCACCTCGATGTTTATGGAACAGAATTCTCAGAGGCGGATGGACCAGTCGCAAAAAACCACTCAATTCATGGGCGAAGAACTCCAGGTGGCGAAAGCGAAGCTGGACGAGCAAGATCAAAAGCTGGCGCAATTCAAGAGGCAGTACCTTGGCACCCTTCCCGAGGAAGAGCAAACCAACCTAAGCCTGTTGACAGGTCTGAATACGCAACTGGAAGCAGCGACGCAAGCGGTGGGCCGCGCGCAGCAGGAAAAGGAATTCAACCAAACATTGCTCAGCCAGCAGGAAGCAAACTGGAAAGCGGCGTCGGCAGGGGGCCCGCAAAATCCAGATACGATGGCACAGCAACTTGCCGCCTTGCAGGACCAACTATCAGTCATGCTCGCGCGCTACACGCCGGAACACCCGGATGTGCTCAAGGTAAAATCACAGATCGAAGCCCTAAAACGTCGTATGTCGGATGACCCCGGGACGAAGACTCCGAGTGACCCTGCGGCGGTGAAACTTCATGAGCCGCCCGAGCTCCAGCAGATGCGCGCAAAAGTCAAGCAAGACGATCTAAATATTGCGGATTTGACGAAGAGCCAGAACCAAATCCAAGAGCAGATACGACTGATGCAAGCGCGGGTGCAAGCCAGTCCAGTGGTGGAAGAGAAATACAAAGAGCTGACACGAGACTACCAAACGGCCCAACAAATTTACAATGACCTCTTGAAAAAACAATCAGATTCGTCCATCGCAAAGGATCTTGAACACGAACAGGAAAGTGAAGTCTTCCGGGTACTCGATCCACCAAGCTATCCGTCCACTCCCTCTTTTCCCAAGCTGATTATATTTTTAGGCGGCGGATTGGCAGGCGGATTTGCTTTGGCAGCGGGGATTCTGTACCTACTCATGATCCTCGACAAGGCCATGTACTCGGAGCGTGATGTCGAATTGTCCTTGAAGCTGCCGGTACTGACGATGGTCCCGACATTCAGCGCCCTCAAGGAAGGCGGAAGCAAAAAGAGACGCAATCCCGAGCACTACAAGCCCGCGGTGGCCCAAAAGGCTTAGAACGCCGCAGAGAGAGATCAGAACAAAAAATGAGCCGGATCCATGAAGCATTGAAAAAGGCGGCACAGGAACGCAATACGCAACAGGAGGATATCCTCTCCGATGCCGGACCAATGGACCTAACGTCCGGAGGCTTGGCGGGTGCCGTACTTACAGACGACAGGACGCAACCAGAAGGACCATCGGTTGTGACTGATTTACAGAGTGCGACATTCCTGCGATACCAGAAATTTGTGAAGAATTGTCCGCGTCCCGCTTGGAAGATCAGAGTGGACGGAAGCGTGTTTTGCGCAGACACATTGTTTCCTTATGGGGCCGAGCGATTCCGAACGTTGCGCTCGCGGCTTTACCAGGTCGCAAGCACGCAACCGATTCGACGCCTTTTGGTCACCAGCAGCATGGCCGCCGAGGGGAAGACTTTCATCGCAGCTAATTTGGGGCAATCCTTTGTGCGCCAACCCAATCGTAGTGTGTTGCTGATTGACGCCGATCTGCGGGCTCCACGACTTCACGTACCCTTTGGAGCCCCAACGATTCCCGGGCTTACAGAGTATCTGCGTAAAGAGGCTGATGAGTCCCAGATTATCCAGGTGGGCCCAGAGGGGAATCTTTGTTTCGTTCCTGGTGGCGGTCTGGTCGCAAACCCGAGTGAGCTGCTGCACAGCGAACGGATGAGACAGTTCATTGACGACATGTCACGGATCTTTGATTGGGTGATTTTGGATTCACCACCGGTTTTGGCCGTCCACGACGCCAGCATTCTGGCGGACATGTGTGATGGGGTACTTTTTGTCGTGCGTGCCGGGGCGACTGATTCTACGCTGGCAGAGCGGGCTGTGTCGGAATTTCGAGAGAAAAATCTACTGGGTGTAGTTTTGAATCGCGTGGAGAAGACGGATCTTTACGGCGGTTATTATTATGGCTACGCGGCTGAGAACATGACGGGAAATGCACCGAGCAGTTGAACTTTAATGGGTAATGCGAGCGCACCATCCGATCTTCGAGCTCAATTCCTAAATCAGGAATTCTTGTCGGTTTTATTTTCACTTTTAGCCCTCCCCTCGACAGCCGATACATTGGCAAAGTAATCTAAAGCGCAAGGAAAGACACGACCTCGGAGACGGGTTTCCCATGTAACGACCGCGGAAACTTATAACTTGCCTGCCGTCTGAGATTGCAGGCCATCGCTGGTGCAATGCCGCAGAAACCCCGTCCAACTCGCCTTGTCTTTCTTTCGAGCCTTCCGCTATTGCCAGCACTTCGCCAAAACCCTCTTCATTCACGCCAATCGCCACCGGCAGCGATAAGGTGCCGTTGGTAGGAAACCTTGCCCGCGTATCTTTCCTAGCCTCCGTCCGTCCGCACCGCTCGGCTCGGCAAAGTCGATCTGCTTTAGCGTCCAGCATGGCGTTCAACGTTTCTTCCACCGTGCTGCGGACGACTTCTCCCTGGTTGGAGGGCTCCATCGCCTCTCCTCTCGGGCCTTCCTCAGGCCTTGTTTTACTAACCAGACCTACTCCTCTTCAATTGTGCGAAAAATAGAGCAGCATCGCTCGCCAATCCTCCAAGGTGGAAGCCGTATGCCGGTAATCCCGCTCGTACGGTTCTGTGCGGGCAGGCGATCAGCGATGATCGTTCCTACCGCAACGGTTGGCAGGTACAAATGTCGCTCAGTACCGGGCTTCGGCAACGGCCATTCGCCAGTTTACTTCGCTTCCAGAGTAATTCGGCTTGCACTCGGGATGGCAGCGAGGCCAGACGCCGCGACTTTGTGCCGTCGGATCGGGTCGTCGGCACTCTCCAAACCAAGACCGATTGCAATCGGTCGAGATCCCAGAAGAAATGTTACCCACATAATCGGGTAGCGATATCTGTCTTCAAATTGTACAAAATAGTAAATCAGTGGGAATGCAGCCAAACAAGACAGGCATATGATTGAGCTCCGTACGTCTCGCCTGAAAAGCGTCACGAGGCCTGCGACACTGAGTGCCGTCATCAGATAGATGTACAGGATGCCCCGCTCTAATCGCCATCCGCTCGCATCGCGGACATCCCCGTTTTGTGTAGGGATCCAAAAGGCGATAAATCGCGTTGCGCTCAGGCTAACAAATGCCTCCGGGTGAGAACCGATCCAGCTTGCTGCTTCTCGGAGTCGTAGGTCCTCATAATTCACCTCACCCATCGCTCTAACTTTCGCGGCTTCACTTACATTGTGATTCGGATGGAACTTATCAAAACATCCGGACGAAAGATTTCTATAGATACTAAACTGCGCGCAGTCGTTGTTCGACACAGACAGTTCCAGCCCGAGATTGTCACGTACCGGAATGACGCGATGAAACTGCAGGTAATTTCGGATCGTCCACGGCGCAACAATCAGGAGCGGCAACAAGACAAAAGGCACAAGAGCTCTCTTGAGGAAGGTGGCGGTTCCGTTCAAATACAGGTCATATGCCAGCCAGAGAATAAATATCAGCGCCGTTGGGGGACTTGTTAACACTAAAAGCCCTACAAGACCTCCAAGAAGCAACTGGTTTCCCCTCGGCGGCTTCGCAGTGGCTTCGATGTACCGCCGATAGCAACAACAAGCGACGGCAAGCAGAAGCGCAACATAGACGCTTTCCCATTCATAAGGGATGCTGAGTTTAGCGACGATCCACATCGCAGCTCCGATAAACCCTGTTGCGCTGCCCATCCCAAGCTTTCTACTAAATACCGGAAATAGAGCTAACTGCAGGGACAGAACCGACACTGTCAACAGTCTCATGGCATACATTCCCGTACTCTTGTCCCCAAACGCTTTCATCAAGAGGGCCTGGATAGCGGGGATGACAGGAGCCACATGCGCCGAGGGACCGGTGTCGAGTGCAGCAAAGGGACTAGCGAAGCGATCTTCCATGGAAATATGACGAGCTATCTGGACGCTCTCCGGGTAATCGGCATAAGATTCGGCTGGATCGTACCGCTCGTGATATCTAGCTAAGGTCGCAAAAAATATTAGGACGCATGCCGCTATGTGCCACCGGTTGTGTCGAGTCACCTGGATCAAGCGCATTGCGACCCCCGACTCTCTCTCCGGGAGTCGATTCGCCTGACCAACCTGCTAGATGCCGAGGTGTCAGATCGCATCGTTTTCAACCCCTGACTCTTTCAAGCGCTGCACCGTGTTGTATTTCTGTGTGGGTGCCAAGACGGCGTGAGGGCATGTCCGCAGTGCTCGCAGGGATGTTGCGCTTGCGCGAGCGACATCGTTCGTAAATGACTGTTTGACGCTCATCTACTACTCGCTCAGCATACCGAGCGCCCGGCCCGCCAGGCGGATTCGAGCTTCGTGTGCGGGGACACGAAAGCAAGACTGAGCAAGCATAGTGCCAGGATGTGGGAGACGATCCTGTCCACAAATTGAGACGAATCGACTTACTCCATATGCAAAGTATTTCACTTCATCGCACAATAACTTCCAATTCTGATCATATGAGCAGAGGCCATACTCGAATGTACTGCAGGTTGGATTCGTTCCTTCGTGCGATCCAGCGCTTCAGGGTTCGCTTAACTTCCTAGTAAGTCTCAGCTTGTTGGTAAACAGGTTACTCGGTGTGCGGTCAAAGGCGCTCGCCGACAGTGGGGTATAGCCGCCCGGGAACCGGTTGGCTCCGTCCGGTAGCAACCCGAGTAGCAGAGTCGAAAATCACTGCGCCTTTTGCTCGGCTGGGTTGAGGATTCCGTGGTTCGATCCGATCGCCAAGAATTCGGAGTTGGTGCTCTGCCATGGCTCTCACCTGATAAACCGATTATAAAGGGCGCCGGCTCGAAGCAGATTTTGATCCCTCGCAGCAACGTCTACAACGACACCAATCTCGGCGATTTGTTCAACATAACAATAATGACATCAATGAGTTGCAGAGTTTATGGGCCAAAAGGCGAGAACCGCGAGTTTTGAGCCTTCCGCTGTCGGAACTCTATTTGGGAATCGCGCGGCCAGCCGAGGGAAGTCGTTTCTTGGAATGACTTTAGAACAAATGGGCATTCGTTTTCTCAGTACAAGTCCAGAATCAAGACAAGAGGATGCCGCGGAAGGGCACATCACACCATCCATTTTGTTATCAACTACTTAAAGGCCATAAACGCAGGGGAAAATGCCCCATTTTCCTGTCGCAATGGCAGCCAAATTGCGATTAAACCCGCGCGTGTCAGTGGGGGTTTTGTGGCGGTAGCCTGTTGTGGTTGGACTACGGAAGGCTCAGTCCCCCTGTTTTCGAGTGAGGCCATCTTGAGCGATTTCGATTCCTCAGTGAAGGATACAGTTCCGTTTCCTTGGTTTGCCTTACAAGTGAGATCGCGGCGCGAGGCTTTTGTCGCAACTTACTTGGAGGGGCAGGGATTTGAGTGCTTTCTTCCGCTCTACAAGAGCAAGCGTCGTTGGTCGGATCGGGTGAAGGAGGTTGAACAGCCTCTCTTTCCTGGCTACTTGTTCTGTCGGCTCGACTTGTCCAATCGCGGGCCTTTGTTGATGACCCCGGGTGTTCAACAGATTGTGGGTGTTGGCCGCACCCCGATGCCTGTAGAAGAGAAGGAAATGGAATCAATCCGCCAAGTGCAATCGTCCGGATTGCCAAGTCTACCCTGGCCTTACATGCACGTTGGAGAGAAAGTTCGTGTGAATTATGGAAGCATGGTCAACCTTGAGGGCATTCTTGTGAACTTCAAGGGAAGTAATCGGGTCGTTTTATCGGTGACCATGTTACAGCGCTCGGTAGCTATGGAGATCGATCTTGCGTGGGTTAGTCCGGTGCGCGAAGCGAAACCAGCGCAAGGCTTGAGAGTTCTCGGCGATCGGTCGAGGACTGTCACAGTCACCGGCTAATGGGGAAACGAAGCAACAGGTTTACATCCAAGAAAGAGATGAAAGATATGGGCTTACTGCGAATCACGGTGCCACGCGAAGAACAGCCAAACGATGCAACGGCTCGAATTCCGAGCCCGAGCCAAGTTCAGGGCGAGATATCAACTCGGATGATCCTCGGCGAAGACACTTTCATGTCCATGTTGTATCTTGAGCGCCGTCGCGCAGAGAGGGCTCAAAAGCGCTATCTCTTGTTGCTCGTCGATGTTAAGGACGCGATCTCGGACAAGCAGAAGAATCTCGCAGTGCAAAAGATCACCCAGACGATTTGTGAGGTCACGCGCGAGACCGATCTAATCGGCTGGTACTTGAAGGACCAAATCATTGGCGTCATCGCCACGGAAATTGGCAATACCTCTTCTACGGAAGTCCGCAAGAAGATTTCCGAGAAATTTCATGCAGCTTTCTTATTGGCTCTGGGCCAGAAGAAGGCGTCTCAGATTTCCATCTCCTTTCATTTTTTCCCCGAGGAGCGGGAAGATGGCGAACTGAATCATTCTCCGAATAACGCACTTTATCCGGATCTGTTTAGGACTAAGGCCTCGCGGAAACTGGCGTTGGGCTTCAAGCGAGCTATAGATATCGCCGGGAGCGCTCTTGCCTTAATTCTTCTAGCGCCTGTGTTTGGCCTTATCGCATTAATAGTAAAACTTACTTCGGAAGGTCCGGTGTTATATCGTCAGGCTCGCCTTGGGCATTACGGTAATAAATTCGAGTTGCTGAAGTTCCGCTCGATGAGGAAGGATTGCGACAGCCGCATTCACCAGGAATACGTTAGCAAGTTCATTGCGGGGCAAGTTGCAGGACACAACGGCAACGGTGTTTCATCGACATTCAAAATCCAGGGCGATCCGCGTGTCACAGCCGTTGGGAAATTTTTGCGTAAGACGAGCCTGGATGAGGTTCCGCAGTTTTGGAATGTGCTGGTGGGCGAGATGTCGCTGGTGGGCCCCCGTCCCCCATTGGAGTACGAATTTAAAGCCTACAGCCCCTGGCACCGGCGACGTGTATTGGAGATCAAACCCGGGATTACGGGATTGTGGCAGGTCGAAGGACGCAGCCGGACCCAATTTGATGAGATGGTGCGTTTGGACCTTAAGTACGCTCGTGGGTGGTCCCTTTGGCTTGATCTAAAGATCCTTGCACGGACCCCGGCCGCCGTTGTCTCTGGCGATGGGGCGCATTAGCCAGTTCTTCGCCGTTTCGTTGAATGGAGCTATCTCTTCATTTCTACGTTTTCTAGTTATTCTTAGTCCGCAGATTACTCCGCATTCCGCCCACGAATGATCTACCAATAAGGAAAAAGAGGGGTAAATTGCCCGTCTTCGTTCGAGAGCGAAAGTAAAGGGAGGCCTGATGATCCGAATCGGTGTCATAGGCTACGGCTATTGGGGACCGAATGTCGTGCGCAACTTCCATACACACGAGGATTCCGAAGTTGTCCTTGTATGCGATAAGGACCCTAATGCACAACTGCGGTTGAAGAAGACACTCCCGGCCATCCCATTCACGACCGATTCCTTGGCTGTCGTGAAATCAGCCAGTATTGATGTCGTGGCGGTCGTAACACCCGTATGGTCGCACTTCGAACTGGCGAAGTCTGCGCTCGAAAATGGCAAGCATGTTTTCATCGAAAAGCCATTCACATGCAGCGTTGTCCAGGCCGAGGAATTGATTGAGCTGGCCGAACGGAAGAACCTTCGAATCATGGTGGATCACACCTTTCTTTTCACTGGCGCGGTGAAGAAAATTCGCCAACTGGTCGATGAAGGCGCGCTGGGAGATCTGTACTACTACGATTCGCTCCGCGTCAATTTGGGCTTGTTTCAACATGACGTGAACGTCATCTGGGACCTGGCACCCCACGATCTTTCGATCATGGATCATGTCATCAAGGAAAAGCCGGAGGCGGTGGTAGCGACCGGCGAAACGCATCTGAATGGGGTCGAAGACATTGCCTTCATCACCGTGTACTTCCCAAAGCGAATCATCGCGCATATCAACGTAAACTGGCTTTCGCCTGTAAAAGTGCGTACAACGTTAATCGGCGGAGAAAAGAAGATGCTCGTCTGGAATGATCTCGAAGCCGACGAGAAAATCAGGATCTACGACAAGGGAGTAAGCATGTCCGCGAATCCGAGCAACCTCCACCGATTGCTGGTGAGTTACCGCTCAGGAGATATGTTGGCTCCTCAAGTGGAACAAGTCGAAGCGCTGAAGGCGGAAACAGCTTACTTTTTGAAGTGTATTGAAGCAAACAAATCGCCCTTCAATGACGGGGTCAGCGGTCTTAGAGTCGTGCGACTTTTGGAGGCTGCGGAGAAATCGGTCCGCAAGCGCGGCACGGTGGTGGCCCTGTGAGTGAGTTCGTCTGCATTGCCCCGACCGTCCGGCTCGGGAAAGACGTAAAACTCGCAAGTTTCATCAATCTATACGGTTGTGAAATCGGCGATGAGACCAAAATCGGTGCATTCGTCGAAGTTCAGAAGAACGCCCGAGTTGGTCGACGCTGCAAAATCTCGAGTCACACGTTCATCTGCGAGGGTGTCGAGATCGAGGATAACGTCTTTATCGGACATAGTGTGACGTTTATCAACGATAGCTATCCGCGCGCGACAAGCGCGGGCGGTAGCTTGCAGACAGAGGCCGATTGGAAGGTTGAACAGACGCGGATTTGTAGAGGTGCTTCGATTGGGTCGGGTTCCACGATTCTCAGCAACGTAACCGTGGGTGAAAACGCGATCGTTGGGGCTGGGAGCGTGGTGACAAAGGACGTCCCGGCGAATGCAATTGTTGCCGGAAACCCGGCAAAGATTTTGCGATTTGTGACGGAGAACAAATAAGCCCATGATCAATCCAATGAAAGTTCCGTTTCTCGATCTGATAACGCCTCATCAAGAGCTGGAAGCCGAGCTACTCGCGGTCGTTCAGAAGACTTTCCGTAGTGCCGGCTTCATCGGTGGTCCCCTGGTAGAGGAATTCGAACAGGAATTCGCTGCCTTCTGTGACGCGAAGTATTGTGTCGGAGTGAATAGCGGTACGGACGCAATCCGCTTTGCGCTCATGGCCGCGGGTGTCGAACCCGGAGATATCATCATCACGGTTCCACACACATTTATTGCTACCACGGAAGCAATCTCTCAGACCGGCGCGCAAATCGCTTTTGTGGATATTGACGAACACAGCTACACGATGGATCCGAAAGAACTCCAACGGTTCATTGAGAAGCAATGTGAATTCGATAGCCGCACTGGGGAACTGGTCGAGCGCGCCTCGAGACGCAGAGTGGCAGGTGTTATCCCGGTCCACCTTTACGGGCAAACCGCGGATATGGATCCAATCCTTGAACTGGCGACAAAATATAAGCTTTTTGTGATTGAAGATGCCTGTCAGGCGCACGGTGCGGATTATTTTTCGAAGAAGGACAATCGATGGAAACGTGCCGGATCCATGGGCAAGGCCGCAGCTTTCAGTTTCTATCCCGGTAAGAATTTGGGGGCTTGTGGAGAGGCCGGTGCAATCACCACGAACGACGAGACGATCGCGCAACGCATGAGGATGATTCGCGACCACGGCCAAGCCAAAAAGTATTATCACGACATAGAAGGTTACAATGGCCGGCTAGATTCGATTCAAGCGGGGTGGCTGTCGGTAAAGCTACGTCATTTGGCCAGCTGGAATGAAGCGCGGCGCTCTCTCGCACATCGTTACCACTGCCTGTTGGCTGATACAAAGGACACGATTGTAACGCCCGTTGAGGCGCCTTGGACAAAAGGTGTCTACCATCTGTACGTCGTACGAGTGCAGGACCGCGACGCACTTCAAACTTATCTTGCAGAAGGGGGTATCGGTTCCGGCATTCACTACCCCATTCCGCTTCATCTGCAGAAGGCTTATCGAGACCTCGGCTACAAAAAGGGTGATTTCCCTGTGACGGAGCGCGCGGCCGCGGAAATCGTTTCGCTTCCCATGTTCCCGCAACTTACTCATGCTCAGCAAGAGGAAGTCGCGAACAAGGTGAGAGAATTCGCTGCATTGAGAGTTGCCACGACTCAAGGCAGTTAAGTTCTACAGAATCCGTACGGCGCCTCTAACCGACCTCAATAGCACGGCTCCTTTTTTGGACCCCATTCCGTCGGCAATTTAGACATTTCATTTATTGCAATGCGTGTGAACGGTATGCTTCTCCCTCGCCTCGATCGTCTAACCACTCTTTATTTCGGCTTACCCATCACGAAGCTGGTGGGGCCGAAGAATGGCACGCGAGTTCCGATACTGATGTACCACAGCATTTCAGAGAACCTTTTCGGAAAATCACACCCCTATTCTCATATCAACACGTCGCCGGACGTTTTTAGGAAGCAGATGCTGTATTTGCGGCAGGCAGGGTACCGCTCCGTTGACCTGAGTGAGCTCATGAAAGGATTCGAAAACGGCACAGACCTCGCTAAAACCGTCGTAATCACCTTCGATGATGGTTATCAGGATTTCTTGACGGATGCGCTGCCGGTGCTGAAACAGTGCGGATTCACGGCCACCGTTTTCCTGGCCACCGGCCGCATCCAGCAAATCTCCATGCGGCTAGAAGGCGTCGATTATTTGACGTGGTCCGAGGTACGTGAACTACACGCGGAGGGGATCCGGTTTGGATCCCACACCGTGACCCACCCGGACTTCCGGTGCCTGGGACCGGAGCAGATCGAATACGAACTCGGATATTCAAAAGAGGTCATCGAGCAGAACCTCGGCGTCGCAGTAAATTCTTTTGCCTACCCCTTTGCATTTCCAGAGGAGGACACGAATTTCACGCGGCTCCTTCTGGACGAGCTCGAGAACCAGGGGTTTGAAAATGGGGTGACCACCATTTTGGGGCGGGCAAGTGTTCGTTATAATCGTTTCTTGCTCCCGCGACTGCCGGTGAATAGTTGGGACGACCAGAGTTTTTTCCGGGCCAAACTCGCGGGAGGTTATGACTGGTTACATTGGCCCCAGTGGTTCAACAAATTTATGCACCATAATGCTTCTCTGATGCAACGTTCGAGCTGGTCAGCGTCTGAACGAGCCAAGTGATGCCGAACTGCTTGCATTCCGTGCGGTGTGTGCATGTATATGGATGCATTCAGAATTAGATCTCACAGAATCCGAGGGCATTTAGATACCAATGGACATCAAGATTGAGGCAAAGTTTTTGCAGGATGTCGTCGTGCTCGTGCCGGACGTTTTCCAGGATAGCCGGGGCTTCTTTATGGAGACTTTTCGAGAGGACCAGTTCAAGACCCTCGGATTGCCCACGCAGTTTGTGCAGGATAACCACTCGCGTTCCGCGAAGGGAGTTGTGCGTGGTTTGCATTTCCAGTGGGAACCCCCGATGGGCAAGTTGATGCGCGTCACCGTGGGCAGCGCTTTTTTGGTGGCCGTGGACATCCGTAAGGGGTCACCCACGTTTGGCAAGTGGGCGGGCGTGGAAGCTTCGGCTGAAAACAGGCGCCAGGTGTGGGCTCCGGCCGGTTTTGCCCGGGGATTCTGTGTCCTTTCCGACGCTGCGGAAATCCAGTACAAGTGTACGGGAATCTATAACAACAAAGCCGAATCGGGAATTCGTTGGGACGATCCCGCCATCGCCATCGATTGGCCGCTCCGGGATGTGTCGCTCTCAGAGAAAGACCGAAACGCGCAAACCTTAGCCCAGTGGGCAGCGCGACCGGAATCCGCGAATTTCCGTTTCTGAACGATCACTCTATCGACTCGAGGGAGGAACCGTGAAACTCCTCATTGCTGGCGGCGCAGGATATGTGGGTTCGACGTTGATCCCGAAATTGCTTGACCGTGGTTACAAAGTCGACGTGGTCGATCTCTTTTGGTTTGGCAACTACTTGCCTCGCCAAGTCGGGGTCCTTAACAAGGACATCTTCCAGCTTACGGAGGAGGATCTGGAGCCTTACGACCAAGTCGTCTTCCTGGCTGGGCTTTCCAACGACCCCATGGCGGAATACTCGCCCAGCAAGAACTTCGTGTACAACGCCGCGGCTCCCTCTTACCTCGCCTATACCGCGAAGAAGGCCAAGGTGAAGAGGTATGTCTACGCGAGCTCCTGCTCGGTGTATGGGTACACGGAAAACGAACTGTACGACGAGACGCGTCCCGTGAGCTCCACCTACCCCTATGGCATTTCCAAACTACAGGGCGAACAGGCGGCGCTTCAGCTCGCTGACGACAATTTCTCGGTCATCTCGCTACGGAAGGGAACCATCTCGGGTTACAGTCCGCGTATGCGCCTGGATCTGATCATCAACACCATGTTCAAAACTGCAATGAAAGATCACACCATCACCATCAATAATCCCTCTATCTGGCGACCTATCCTGAGCATCCAGGATGCGGCGACCGCGTACACGCGCGCCATCGAAGCGAATCACCGGATTTCGGGTGTGTTCAATGTCGCCTCGGGCAATTACACCGTGGGCGAAGTCGGTGACCTGGTCAAATCAGCGATCGAGGAGCGCTTGGGAACACCGATCCGCCTGATCATTAAGCATGTCCAGGATTTCCGGAATTACAAAGTCAGTATAGAAAAAGCGAAAAATGTGCTGAGTTTCCACCCGAGTGACGATCTGAAATCTATCGTCATGAACTTGATCGACAACATGGACAAGTTTCAAGACTGGGAGAACCCGCTGTATTCCAACATCGGGACATTCCGAGGAATCGAACACGGCGTCGAAATCCACGGCATGTCTAAGGCGCTTTAGTCATGAAGGCAGCAGTGATCGGCGCGAACGGGCAGCTGGGCAGTGATTTAGTGGCCGCTTTCTCGGAGAACGGCGATACCGTAAGCGCGTTGACACACACCGACATCGAGATCTCCGATCCTCCGTCGGTTTCAAAGGTTCTGCGAGACATTCGTCCCCAGGTAATCGTGAACACCGCCGCAATGCATCATGTCGAGAATTGCGAACGCGAACCCGAGAAAGCGTTCGCCGTTAACGCACTGGGGCCAAGGAACCTGGCCCTCGTGGCGCGGGACCTAGATGCGGTTTTGCTACACGTGAGCACCGATTATGTGTTTGACGGCGGCAAGGGAAGCCCTTATTTCGAAGAGGACGCTCCCAGGCCGCTCAACGCTTATGGCATCACCAAGCTAGCCGGCGAGCACTTTGTCCGCGCGACGACGGCAAAGCATTTCGTGATTCGCACTTCCGGTCTCTATGGAAAAAGCCCCTGCCGCGCAAAGGGAGGGTTGAACTTCATAGAACTTATGCTGAAATTGGCGAAAGAACGAGGAGAGGTGAAGGTTGTGGACAGTGAGGTGGTTTCGCCAACATCCACGGCAGAGCTTGCGCAGCAAATGGTCCGGTTGAGTCATTCGGATTGCTACGGTCTGTACCACGCCACGGCGGAAGGCAGTTGCTCGTGGTATGAATTCGCACGGGAGATCTTCGCGATCACCGATACGCCAGTCCGCTTGAAAGTAGCGGCCCCGGACGAATTCCCGGCCAAGGTCGCCCGGCCGAAATACTCGGTACTGGAAAATCGCGCCTTGAAGACCCACGGCCTGAATGCATTCAAACCGTGGCAGGATGGACTCCACAAGTATCTGGGAAATCGCATCAAGTCATCTTCAGCGACGCGTTCCTAGCGCAGACGGAAAGACTCTATTTTGTTTAGTCATGGATCTCGGGTTCTCTGAAACAACAAGCCGACATGAAGAGGGATGAGCCAGTATCCGTTTGTATCATCGTGGAAAATTTGCCCGTGCCTGTTGATAGGCGTGTATGGTGCGAGGCCCGCGCGCTACGGGATGCGGGATACGTCGTTTCCGTCATCTGCCCCAAGGGAAAAAAATCTTGCACTGCGAGTTACGAGCTGCTGGAAGGCATCCACATTTATCGTCATCGAACGTGGGAAGCGACAGGCGCGATTGGGTATCTGCTGGAATATGCCTGGGCTTTGGTGGCAGAGTTTTATCTGGTGTTGAAAGTCTTCAGGCATTCGAGATTTCGAGTTCTCCAGGGCTGCAATCCGCCAGACACCATCTTTCTGATCGGGTTAGTCTTGAAACCGTTTGGTGTTCGATACATTTTCGATCATCACGACCTGAGCCCCGAAGTGTTTGAGGCCAAGTTTGGCAGCGCGCGAGGATTGTTTTGTGCGTTGACCCGTTTGGCCGAGAAGTGTTCTTTTCGGGTCGCCAACATTTCCATTGCCACGAACGAGTCCTTTAAGGAAGTTGCCGTCAACCGGGGCGGAAAGCGTCCGGAGGAAGTATTCGTCGTACGGAACTGTCCTGACCTGACGGCATTTCGTCGCGGGGATCGCTCCGAGAGCAAGCCAGAGAAGCCACTGCTCGTGGCGTATGTGGGTTTCATGGGGCAGCAGGACGGCCTGGACCTGTTGCTTGAATCGATCGAGCACCTCGTAAAACACGAGAAACGGCAAGACACACATTTCCTGCTTATCGGCAAAGGTACGATGCTCCCCGCGTTGCAGGAAATGGCCGCCAAGAAAGGGCTAGATGGTTTCGTCACCTTTACGGGTCAAATTCCACACGAAGACGTGGTCAAGCATCTATCCAACGCTGACGTGGGAGTAGCGCCCGACCCAAAGACGCCGATGAACGATAACTCGACGATGATCAAGATTTTTGAGTATATGGCTTTGGGATTGCCGGTAGTGCTTTTCGATTTGAAAGAAGGGCGTCGCACCGCAGGGCCAGCAGCTTTGTACGCGGAACCAAACAATCCCATCGATTTCGCCAACCAAGTAAACCGGCTGCTTGATTCTGTCGAACTCCGCCAACAACTCGGTGCGTGCGGCCGCAAACGGATCGAAGAGGGAATGAATTGGGATGCGGAGAAGTTTGGCTTGCTTCAAGCGTACAGCGCAGCCTTGCAAGTGAATTAGGTTTCACAACTAAATGAAACGATCGGTAGAAATGACGCGATATGTAATCATCACGCCGGTGCGCGACGAGGAGAAGCATATCGAGGCCACCATTGAATGTGTCGTTCGCCAGACGGTGCGGCCTGAGGAATGGATCATCGTGAACGACGGATCCACCGACCAAACCGGCGCGGCAGCAGACCGATATGCCGCGCAGTACCCATGGATTCGAGTGGTCCATCGTGCGAACCGCGGTTTCCGGAAGTCCGGAGGCGGCGTCATGGAAGCCTTTTACGATGGGTACAAATCGTGCAAGTGTGATGACTGGGAGTTTTTGGTGAAGCTCGACGGAGACCTGACGTTCGCGCCGGATTATTTCGAGATGTGCTTCGAGCATTTCACCAGGGAACCACGCCTCGGAATCGGCGGTGGCGATATCTATCATTCGGCGGCCGGAAAATTGAAAGTCGAGGCCGTGCCCAAGTTTCATGTTCGGGGAGCCACCAAGATTTATCGCAGAGCTTGTTGGGAAGTGATTGGTGGCCTATTCTCCGGAGCGGGATGGGACACCATCGATGAAGTGAAGGCGAACATGTTGGGATGGGACACGCACAGCTTTAATGACCTCCAACTGGTTCATCATCGCCCCACCGGCGCTGCTGACGGATTTTTGCGCGACCGCGTAAAGTATGGTTCGATTTGTTTCGTCTGTGGATATCATCCGCTCTATGTTCTCGCTCGTTGCGTCTACCGGTCGGTAAGCAAACCATATATTCTCGGCTCACTTGCAATCCTATTTGGGTTTCTGAGAAGTTTTTTTATGGGCACGCCAAAGGTAAACGATGACCAGCTCATTCGCTATTTGAGGAAACAGCAGCTAAGGCGTCTCTGTGGGATGCAGACGATCTGGAGGTAACCTCGAGGTCGGAGTAGGGAAACTCGGAATATGTGTGGAATCTGCGGAAAATTGATGTTGGGCAGTGAGGCCACGGTGTCGCCCACTCTCGTCAAGGCCATGGCTGACACGATCTACCATCGCGGGCCAGACGACGATGGCTACTACTTCTCGGGTCCGGTTGGACTCGGTTTCCGCAGACTCGCGATCATCGACCTGCTAAGCGGTCATCAGCCCGTCCCGAATGAGGACGGAACGGTCCACATCATTTTCAATGGGGAAATCTATAACTATAAGGAACTGCGCGCATTTCTCTTGAGCAAAGGCCACGTTTTTAGCACCCAGAGTGACACGGAAGTAATTGTCCATTTATATGAGGAGTTCGGGCCGCAATGCGTCGAAAAATTGCGCGGAATGTTTGCCTTTGCCATCTGGGATGAAAAGGCCAAGTCTCTATTTCTGGCAAGAGACCGGGTCGGCATAAAACCACTTTACTACAGCTTGACGGAGACCTCCTTGGTCTTTGCTTCGGAGATAAAAGCGATCTTGGCAGATCCCTCAATTACGCGAGAGATTGCTCCCGAGATGATCGACCGATTCCTGACCTTTCTCTATGTGCCCGGTCAGGAAACCTTGCTCAAGGGAATCCGCAAACTGGCGCCGGGGCATTATCTGCTCGTGAGAGAGGGCAAGGTGGTGGTCCAGCAATATTGGGATCTCCGCTTTGCGGAGACGGCTCGGAACCAAAACTTTAAGGACGCGGAAGCCGATTTGACGAGCTTGCTGGCCGAAGCGGTTGAACTTCACATGATTGCGGATGTGCCCGTGGGCGTACTTCTCAGTGGTGGAGTGGATTCGACAGGTGTTCTCAGTCTGGCTGTGCATGATACCGACAAGGAGATCAGTAGTTTCACCGTAGGTTTCTCCGGCGGGGAAGTTGCCGACGAGAGACCTTACGCTAGATTGGCGGCAGAAAAATTCGGCACCGAGCACTATGAGATGACGATTTCGTCCAACGATTTTGCGACCTTCCTGCCCCAATACATATGGCACATGGAAGAGCCGGTGTGCGAGCCCCCTGCGATAGCCTTATATTACGTGTCAAAGTTAGCGAGGCAGCATGTCAAGGTGCTGCTGTCGGGAGAGGGCGGAGACGAAGCTTTTGCAGGGTACAGCAATTATCGCAATCTCGTTTGGCTCGAGCGGATCAAAGGCTGGCTCTCTCCACTGAACGGCGCCGCTGCCCGGGGACTCTCTTTCGCCGACTCGTTTTTGCACGTGCCGGGGATGGCCAAATACGTGCCGCTGATGAGCGACCGTTTCCCCGGCTACTACTACAGCCGGACCTCCAACCCCCATCGTTTCAGCGGAAACCGATTAGGCGAGGCGTATTCGGCTGATTTTGCGCAATCCATAGACCGCGAGCATTCGCTCGAACCCGTGCGCGAGTTGCAGGCACATGTCCGTGGCCACAATACGCTCGATGCGATGCTTTATATCGATACCAAGAGTTGGTTACCGGACGATCTCCTGATCAAAGCGGACAAAATGACCATGGCCAACTCCGTGGAGCTCCGCGTCCCTCTGCTCGATCACAAGGTCCTCGAGTTCGCGGCGTCGTTGCCGCCCCGTTTCAAACTGAACGGCTTCAATCTAAAATACATTCTGAAGTCCGTGTTGTCGCAAAAGATTCCGAAAGCGATTCGCGATCGGAAGAAGACCGGATTCCCGGTTCCCTACGAATCATGGCTTCGAGATGATCTCAAGAAGGTGGTGTGGGACGTATTGATGGACCGTAGGACCGTCGAACGCGGTTTCTTCCGCAAGGATGCGGTGGAAGGGTTACTGCGGGCCAACTCGAACGGCAGCAACTATTCCAAAGAGATATTTTCGCTCCTCAGCCTGGAGCTGTGGCAGCGCACTTTTCTGGAGCGCGAACAAGTTGTCCTACAGTAAAGCCAGATCCGCCGCCATCAACCTGGCCGCGCATGCTTTTTGGCGTATACCCGGTTCTTTCGGGATTGCGCGAGTGCTGGGCCGGTCGTACGCACTACGTTGTGTGGTCTTTCACAATATTTCGACGACGGTTTCGCCGTTTACTACCGGAATGAGCGTTAGTATCACCCCGGCGAAGTTTGAGGCGGCGCTGAGATTTCTCACCAGATACTACACGCCTGTGAGTCTGCAAGACGTTCTGACCGACGCGGAAGGCCGAGGGCTCCCGCCCCGTGCGGTGCTGGTGACGTTCGACGACGCCTACGCTTCCGTTGCGGAATCGGCAGCACCGCTGTCCCGCCAGTTTGGCGTACCCGCTGTGTTTTTCGTGAACGCCGCATTTCTTGATAACCAAAGATTGGCGCCCGACAATCTTATTTGTTATGTGGCTAACGTTTTGGGAATGGAGACAATTCGCGCCGCCGCCCGAGCCGTACGAGGCGCGGGGACGTTCCAATTGCAGTCTCTTTCTGAAGTATTCACCGGATTCTTTCCAGCCATTTCGCTGGCAGAAAGGGAAGTTTTTCTTGACGCGTTATGTCGACTCGCCGGCATCAACGAAACTCGCATGGCCCGGGAAGCCGGCCTGTATTTGACCCGCAAACAGCTTGGCGATATGGCCTCTTTCAATTTTGAGATTGGGAACCATACCTACACTCACGTGCATGGAAGGTCTCTTTCGCGGCAAGACTTTGAGCAACAGGTGGACCGGAATAAGGCTGAGCTCGAAGCGGCCTCTGGAACGAAAGTGCGGTCATTCAGCCAGCCTTATGGTTCCTCGAAAGACGTCACTCCCGAATTGGCTGAGCATTTGCAGCGTTCCGGACACCAGGCGGTCTTCCTCAGCGAAAGTGTCGCCAACCTCCGCGGTGCTAACCCGTTCTATGTTGACCGAGTCAGCAGTCAGGCCGAAAGCGACGACACTTTCTTTTTCGAGATCGAGGTTCTTCCTCGTCTTCGTGCCGTGCGGAACCGGCATTTCCGTATTTCTGCGGCCCCGCAAAGGGCGGCCGTGGGGAACGATACCGCCGAAAGATTCGATTGGAGGCAACCGCATGCCTAAGATGACCCGGGAAGAATTTCTACTGGAGATGGACGAAATTCTTGGCCTGCGCGCCGGAACGCTTCGCGGCAACGAAAAACTGGAGGAACTCGAGCGGTGGGATTCCACCGCTCTCATCAGTCTGATCGTCTTGGCGGAATCAACCAACAATACACAGATTTCGCCCGACCAGGTCGTCGGCTGCTCCACGGTTGCGGACCTGCTACGGCTGGCTCGCGTGGATGGCAGTTCGTCATGACTGCCGATTGGCTGAAAGCGGATGACTCTTTGTGTGTTTCCGTCCTTGTGACGCATATCCCTGGCGCTGCTGAACGGGCGGCGCTGTGACAGAGAGTTTCTATGGCGTCAGAAACTAAGACAGTTCAAATGGGTATTCCGAAAGCAATGAAATTCCCGATGGTCGCGACAGAGATCCTGCGCAAGCGTCAATCTCTGAAGAAAGAATTGCTCGGACAGACGAGTTTAGTCCCCACGCGAATTGCCATTCTTGGCGGCTCAACGACCTCGGAAGTAAAGGGCATGTTGGAGCTGTTTCTGTTGGCGCATGGAATTCAGCCGACTTTCTACGAATCAGGATACAACCGCTACAGTGAGGACGTGTTGTTCCAGAATCCAGATTTGTGGAATTTCAAGCCCGATATCGTTTTTGTTCATACGACCTGGCACA
This sequence comes from Candidatus Acidiferrales bacterium, assembly GCA_963742325.1. Lineage (GTDB taxonomy): Bacteria > Acidobacteriota > Terriglobia > Acidiferrales > UBA7541 > Acidiferrum. The sequence goes on from CAVULB010000004.1 coordinate 519,037, forward strand.
ACGTTTCGCAATTTCCCCAATTGATGGAGCCGGAAGCCGAAGTTGAAGAACGAGTGGGCCGCGAGGTGGCCCGCTTTGCGACCCTTTGGGAGAAAATCCACACAGAACTGGGCGCACTCATTATCCAGAACAACTTTGACTTGCCGCACCTCAGACCGCTGGGGAATCTGGAGGCTTCCGAATCGTTCGGGCGCGTACATTTTCTACAGAGGTTGAATGCCCAGTTCGCAAAGTACGCGCGTAACCACCCGCGATTCCTGATTAATGACATCCACTATCTTTCGGCGCAAGTGGGCCTCAACCAGTGGGACGCCCGTGCCTACTGGTACAACTTTCACATGGCGCTGAGCCCCACAGCCACGGTGGCTCTGGGGCAAAATGTTGCGGCGATTGTGAAGTCCGTTTACGGGAAATCCAAGAAGTGCCTGGTTCTGGATTTAGACCATACCCTTTGGGGCGGGATCGTTGGCGACGATGGCGTGCAAAACCTCATTCTGGGCCGCGATCACCCCGTGGGCGAGGCCTTTTTGGATTTCCAGCGGTATGTCAAGGATCTACAACTGCGCGGCGTCCTTCTCGCGATTTGTTCGAAAAACGAGATGGAGAGCGCCAAGGAAGGTTTCTCGCATCCAGACAGCATATTAAAGGTCGAGGACTTCAGCGCCTTCAAAGCGAACTGGAATCCTAAGCCCAGCAACCTGCGCGAGATTGCGGCAGAGCTCAACATCGGCCTGGATAGCCTGGTGTTTGTCGATGATAACCCGGCAGAGAGAGCCTTGGTAGCGGACCAACTCCCCGAAGTATCTGTGCCGGAGGTGGGATCCGACGTATCCTGTTTTGCGGAAATTCTCGAACACGAACGGTATTTCGAGGTGAATCGGGTGGTCCAGGACGATCTCCAACGGCCGGCGTATTACACCTCGAATGCGCAGCGCAGCTCTTATCAAGTGGGCTTCCGCGATTACAATGAGTTCCTTGCTTCGCTGGAAATGACTGCCGAGATCGCCTCGTTCCCCGCGGTATACCTCGAGCGAATCACCCAGCTGATCAACAAGACCAATCAGTTCAATCTCACAACGAAACGCTATACCGGCGCCGAAGTCGAGAGCATCTCGCGGGACCCGGGTTTTGTGACGCTGTATGGCCGGCTGGCCGACCGATTTGGCGACAATGGTTTAGTGTCCGTGCTAATTGGCCGCGTCTCAGGCGAAACCCTCGAAGTAGATCTCTGGCTGATGAGTTGCCGCGTTTTGAATCGGGAACTGGAATTGGCCATGTTCGATACCTTGGTCGAACAGTGCCAGGCGCGGGGCATCCGCAAGATCGTCGGCGTCTATATTCCCTCGAAGAAGAACAACATGGTCGCCGGACATTTCGCCGCCCTCGGTTTCACCCGCATGAGTGAATCCTCAGGGGACAAGGAGTTATGGCGCTATGAAGTTCCGCAAACCTATGCGGTGAGAACGCGCTTCATTCGCAGGACCACACAGACGTTGCCAACCGTTGCCAATGCCTGAGGAACGTATCACCACCCCAGCGCCAGCCGTTCCCTTCGCAGCTCGCGAGGATGAACCAAAGTTCATGCCGAACCCTGTATGGCAAGTCGTAGTGGATCGCGCAACTTCCGCGGAATGGTCGAAACTGCTCGATCTGTTTGATGACGCGAACATTTATCAGACCTTCGCGTACGGCGGAGTTCGCTGGGGGGAAAAGAGCCTGAGTCACCTGATCCTGAAGAGAGACGGGGAAGTCCGGGGAATGGCGCAACTCCGGATCGTCCGCCCAACCCCACTCAAGTTCGGCATGGCGTACCTTCGCTGGGGCCCGCTTTGCGAGCGGCGGGGCCGACTGCTCGATCCTGAAGGTTTCATCAACATGGCGCGTGCGCTCGAGGAAGAATATGTTGGAAAAAGAAGACTGTTGTTGCGCGTTATTCCCAACGCTTTTGCCGGAACGCCTCGCGCCTCGGTCATGCAAACTGCCTTTTCCAGGTTCACTCCGGAAGCGCTCATCGCGGAAAACACCTATAGGACGTTTGTCCTCGATCTCAGTCCTTCACTCGAGGAATTGCGGAAGAAACTGGACGCAAAATGGCGAAATAAGCTCGCGGGCGCGGAAAAGAACAACCTCAACATCGTGGCAGGAGATGGCCTCGAAGAGTACCAAACGTTTTGTCGGCTATACAATCAGATGCGCCAGCGCAAGAATTTCGAAACCACCGTGGATGTCGAGGAGTTTCGGCAGATCCAAGAAACACTGCCGGCAGGACAGCGTATGCGGATCTTGATTTGCGAGAATCGCGGGACCCCTGTGGCCGGACTGGTTACCTCTGCAATGGGCGATTCTGCGGTTTACCTGCTCGGGGCCACGAGCGACGCCGGGTTGAATACAAAAGGTGCCTACCTCTTGCAGTGGACCATGATTCGTTGGCTCAAGGAGAATGGCATTCGACAGTACGACTTGGGCGGCATCGACCCCGCCGGCAACCCGGGCGTGTATTCCTTCAAAAGAGGATTCTCCGGCTTGGACGTTTGTCAGATCAACCCGCTGGTGGCATCCGACAGTGCGGTCTCTTCGGCAATTGTCAAAGCAGGTTTGCTCATGCAACGCGCTCTTCGTGGCTCACTGAGTTCTCTCAGCATGGCCCGCTCGCGCAAACAGTTGGCCGGCAAAAATTAGGTTCAGCGTCATGTCGCCTACATCCACTTGCGTAGACATCTCCGTCGTGATCGTTGGCTGGAACGCCAAACACTATCTGGAGTTGTGTTTGGACAGTCTCGCCAAAGCCCCGCCACGGCGCACCATGGAGGTATTCGTGGTGGACAATGCCTCCGAGGATGGCTCCGCAGAGATGATCGAGGCGAAATATCCGTGGGTGAAACTGATCAAGAGTAGCGAAAATCTGGGATTCTCGAAGGGCAACAACGTCGCCATCCGCCAATGCCAGGGGCGCTACATCGCGCTGGTAAATCCGGACGTGATCGTCTTTCCGGGTTGTCTGGATGCGCTCGCGGATTTCTTGGATCAGCACCCCAAAGTGGGCAACGTAGGACCGCGCGTGTTTAATCCAGACATGTCCATGCAGAGCACCTGCCGGCGATTCCCAACACTGTGGAACAACTTTTGTTCGGCCACTGGCTTGTCCGGCTGGTTCAAGAATTCAAGGTTTTTTGCCGGCGAGCACATGTTCTACTTTTCGCACGATCGCACGTTGGCCGTGGATGTCATTGTGGGTTGTTTCTCCATGATCCGGCGTGACACCTTTGACCAAGTGGGACTGCTCGATGAAGATCTGTGGATGTATGGCGATGACGTGGATTGGTGCCGTCGCGCGCGGAATGCCGGATGGCAAGTGATGTTTTACCCTGGGGGGCAGGCTATCCACGATCGAGGAAAGACCACCGCACCCTATCCCGTGCGCTTTGCAGTAGCGCAACAGCGTTCGGTCTTGCACTATTGGAAGAAACATCACAGCTTTTTGGGCGTCCTGGGGATCCGGACCATCATGTTTTTCCGTCACCTGTTGCGCTACTCGGTTGCGCTTCTCCGTGGCTTGTCGCACTCCGGGAAAGGTGCGCAAAGCGACGTGCGGAAGCAAGTGAGCGGCGCGTGTTTGCGGGAACTTGTTTCCAGGGGCGCACCGAACAACGCTTGATGACCGCGTAGTCTCCATCTCTATGGGAATTTCCAATTCACTTTCGCGTTTCACTGCGTATTACTCGCGCCACGGCTTTCGGGCCACGGTGCGCCGTGCCGGCGTGGCCTTGCAACGTAGTCTCTTTGCCAGCCGCATGGTGGTCTTCTATTGTGATTTGCCTGAGCAACCGGTGCGCCCGGTGAACATCCCCAGCTCGATGAGAATCGACCGGCTGCGGAGTGAGGCGGAACTTAGCCAAGCGAACTTAGAGAAAATCACTAGTTTTTGGAACCCCGAGCAGGCGCGCCTGAATATCAAGGAACGTTTCTCAAAAGCAGCCTCGCTTTGGCTGATCAAGTCCGAAGACGAGGTAGCCGGATATGGTTGGACTTTACAGGGCCGCACCATTGCCGAGTATTACTTTCCGATGGCGCCCAAGGATGTTCAGCTATTTGACTTTTACGTCTTTCCAAGATTTCGTGGCCGCGCACTGCATTGGCTTTTGACCGCATACATTTTGCAGACCTTGGCGGCCGAAGGTGCCGCACGAGCGTTTGCCGACACCGGTGAGTGGAACCAAGCCCAGTTGGCATCTTTTAAGATGACTCCATTTCGCCGTCTGGGCATGGTCAAAGCGTTCACAATTTTCGGACGTACCTTCGTGTCCTGGGTCGATAACGTGCCGCTAGAACAAACACAGAAGCGTATGGAGCCGAAGGACAAAGTGCCCGCCATGGCCAGGTCCCATGAACAATGAACCTCTGAAAAATGCCACGATTAGTTGTCGGGCGTCCCTGTTGCATCGGCCGCTGTGGGCCGGTTTCATGCGCAGTTCGGAAACTTTTCCCGAGCGGCCGGCCCTGAGCGCGCAAGGCAAAACCATAACCTATCGGGAATTGCGCGAGCAGGCATGCCGCATCGCGGCCACAATTCAATCGCATACGGGGTCCTCTCCGACGCCACTGACCGCTGTGTTTGCCTACCGTAGTCCAGTCGCCTTTGCCGGCGTTCTGGGGGCCTTGCTGGCTGGCAATGGATATGTTCCGTTGAACCATACCTTTCCCCTGGAACGGACGCGGGCCATGTTGGATCGCTCCGAGTGCCGCACGATTGTGGTCGACGCCGAATCGCTTCCGCAATTGCAGGCCATGTTGCCGGGAATGCAGACGCCTCTGCTCATTTTGATCCCAGAGGTCGACGACACCGAAGCGTTGCAGGAACAATGGCCAGTGCATCATTTTGTTGGCTCCCGAGATTTCGATGCGCCGGATAGTTGGCGAGAATCAGCCATTAGCGAGGACTCCATTGCCTATTTGCTGTTCACCTCCGGCAGCACGGGCACTCCCAAGGGAGTTGTTGTCGCACAGCGGAACGTAATTTCTTTCGTCGCTTACATGGCGGAACGCTACCAGATTACCGAGAACGATCGTTTGTCCCAGACCTTTGATATGACCTTTGATCTCTCGGCTTTCGACATGTTCGTTTGCTGGGAGCGCGGTGCACAACTGTGTTGCCCTTCTCGAAAAGCGCTGATCAATCCTGGGAAATTCATGCGCGACATGGAGTTGACCGTATGGTTTTCCGTGCCCTCCACAGTCGCGTTCATGAAGCAGTTGGGCGCACTCAAGCGTGACAATTATCCATCGCTCCGTCTGAGTCTTTTCTGCGGAGAACCGCTGCCGGTCTCATCCGCGCAAGCTTGGCTGGAAGCGGCGCCCAATAGTGTTTTGGAAAATCTTTACGGTCCGACGGAACTGACCATTGCCTGCACGCTTTATCGCTGGAATGCCGCAAACTCTCCGCGCGAATCGGAATTAGGTATTGTGCCGATTGGGTATCCATATCCTGGCATGAGTGTGCTGGTGGCAGACCAGAATCTGAACGAAGTGCTGCCGGGAGCTGAGGGCGAGTTGCTAATGACCGGGCCTCAAATGTCACTTGGTTATTGGAAGGATCCGGTGAAGACAGCCGCTGCGTTCGTGATCCCTCCCGGCAAGACCGATACCTACTATCGAACCGGTGATCGCGTCCGCCGCCCGGTCGATTGTGGCCCACTCACACATCTGGGCCGCCTGGACTTCCAGGTTAAAATAATGGGTCATCGCGTCGAACTTGGCGAAGTTGAAGCTATCGTACGCGACGCGACTGGGTTGGACGGCGCGGTGGCGGTCGGCTGGCCACTGACTCCCAGCGGCTATGGAGGCGTGGAAGTGTTTGTCGAAGGGACAGTTGCCGACGCGGAGGCGTTACGTAAGTCCATCGCCTCTCAACTCCCCGACTACATGGTGCCACGGAGGTTTCATTTCATGGGTCAGTTGCCCCGCAACGTGAACGGGAAATTTGACCGAAAGGCGATATTGCACTTATTGGAAGGCGGGCTATGAATCAATTTGACTCGAAAGAGCTGAGAGCTTTTCTTCGCAATTACCTGACGGACAAACTGGCATCCCAGGGAAGGGAAGCCCCCAAGGAATTGGCGGATGACTGTGATCTGCTCCTCTCGGGCATGATTGATTCGTTAGGATTGCTGGAATTGATGACTGCTTTCCAGCAACATTGCGGCTGTGAAATCGATTTCGACGCGCTCGATCCAGAGCAGATGACGATTGTGGGCCCGCTTTGTGATTTTGTGTCCTCCCAGGTGGTCACAGGATAATTTGTCCAAATGGCCTTGTCCCCTACCACAACTTCCCGGCCCCGTCGATCGATTGAGGACTTTCGTGGCAACTTCGAAGACTTGGCGTGTTTCATGCAGCGTTCGTGGGAGGAAAACAAGTCCCAGCCATTGCTCTATTCGGCAGAGTTCCTGGCATCGTGCTTCTCATACCCCGGCGCTAGTTTCCATCTTGCGCCGACCCTCTATGAGAACTCGCGAATTGTAGGCTTTGCTGCCGGATTTCCGCGCCGCGTCCATTACAACAAAAAAGAACTGCAAGTTATCGTTACCGCCTTTCTGACGGTCGCGAATGACTACAAAAAAAGTGGCTTCGGAATCGTTCTCTGGACGGAACTGGTCCGCAGGGCGCGCGCTGCCGGTTATGACGGTGTCATCAGCTACTCCGTTGACGGTGAGCCCATGACCGACATGATGCTGGGCTGTTACCAGCGGATGAAGGTTCCCGCGGCCAAGATCTATTCGGTTCACTACCTGACCCGCTTGCTCTTAGCAAAGAAATCCGGGCCGGAGTCAGAGATTGTCGACCAAGAATTCTTGGACAGCTTCATGCAAGTGGCCACTCGAACTGCCGCTGCTGTTCCACTGGCTCGCCTCTGGAGTCACGAGGAAGCCGAATGGCAGTGCCGGCGGCGCTCTAATCCGATGGTAGTGAGTCACTCCTCGAACGGTAAACGGGGATTTTTGACTGGCTACGTCATGCAGATTGCCGACCGTAACAGGACGAAATGCCTTCTCATCGACGACGTCCTGTGGGATGACCTGGTGGCCGAGGAAAGGCACGTGTTGGTGCAGAAGCTGGTGGACCGCTCGGCATCAGGAGGAGTGCGGATGGCTGTTGTTCCACTGCTTGGTTACGCCGATCCCGAACCATTCATGAAATCACGCTTTTTGCGCTCTCCTCGCGTGCTGCATGCGTATTTCGGACGATTGAGCGAAGGATTGGAGCCCGAGCCGGTAAGCTCCTTTTATGCCGATGTTTTCTGAAGCGGACGTGGTAGCTAAACCGTCTTCCGGAAGGGCTGATAGAGTGGCAACTTAAGGATCCGCACGATGCCGGCGATTCGATTTAGCATCATCATTACATTCTATAACCAGCGGGCATTCATCAAGGACGCGATCGATTCCGCACTGTCCCTTCAGTATGCCGAAAAGGAAGTGATTGCCGTCGATGACGCTTCTGTCGACGGTAGCCAGGAGATTCTGAGGCAATACGGCGATGCGATTCGACTGGTCAGCATCGAAATCAACCAGGGGGCTTGTGCGGCCCGCAATCGTGGCGCCGCTCTCGCGACTGGGGAACATTTGGTTTTCCTCGACGGGGATGACGCCTTCCTGCCCTGGTCGCTGGATGTCTACGAACGAGTTGTCACGGAAAAGAAACCCAAACTGATCCTGGGCAGCATGCAATGGTTTCAGGGCGCTTTGCCTGCCCCTCCGTCGGCTGACAGTCCGCGTGAAATTCAGGTCGTCGAGTACAAAGATTATCTGCGAAGAGATCGAGGCTTTGGGAACAGTGCCAGTGCGCTCGTGATTGATCGACAATCCTTTCAGGACATCAAGGGATGGCCGACGGACTTGTTTCCCTGCGAAGACCAGGAAATTGCGCTCAGGTTGGGGATTTCTGGCCGGACCGTTCAGATTCTCGCCCCTCCCACAACCTTCCATCGATCTCATGCGGCCCAAACGGTTGCCAACGTACCGCCGTTCATACTCTCGGTGTGTGAAATAATTCGGAACGAACGCACCGGGAGATACCCTGGGGGTGAACCTCGCAGTCGCGAGCGGCATGCTTTAATCGGAGGGGTGGTATTTTTCTGGGCCAAGAGGGCAGCCAAGAGTGGCCTGTACTCGGATGTCATCAAGCTTTTCGTTCACGGGTGGCGAATGATGTTAGCCGCGTTCACCCGCAGGCTTGGACTGATTCTAAGCGGTCGGCAACCGTGTGAAACCATTAAGATCTGAATCGATTGTTGAACCCATGAACTTATTAGACGCTTTGGAACTTCTGAACCGACCAGTTACCGCGCCAGTTTCCGACCTGGAGATTGTTCTGGCATGTGGATTTACTCCTGTTCACCTCAAGACGTTTCTGGCAGCTCATTTGCGCTTGTATTTCCCACAATACCGCATCGAGATCCGAACAGGCCTATACGGTGACTTGGCCGGCGACCTGGAACGACTGCAGCCAACAGGCGAGTCGGTAATTTGCGTTGCTGTGGAGTGGGCGGATCTCGACCCCCGGCTAGGCATTCGAGCTCTCGGTGGATGGCGTTCTACGGACATACCGGATATCGTGGATTCCGCGCGCCGGCAAAGCGAACGGCTGACTCATCGGTTGAAACAGTTAGCGGAAAGCACGCCGATTTGCGTGAGTACCCCAACGCTTCCGTTGCCTCCCATTTTCACGACGCGAGGGGACCAAGCGCATCACTACGATTGCCAATTAAGGGAAACCGCTGCGTCACTGGCGGCCTCCCTTTCGTCCTACAGTCGGGTGCGGCTCTTAAATCAGCAACGCCTCGACGAGCTCGTGCCTCTGGCGCGCCGCTTCGATGCCAAATCCGAAATCATCAGCGGCTGTCCGTACAGTCTCGAACACGCGGCAAGATTGGCCGAATTATTGGCGGCACTAATCCACAATCCAGCCCCGAAGAAAGGGCTTATCACCGACCTCGACGACACACTCTGGGCAGGAATTCTGGGCGAGATCGGTGTGGACAAGATCTCCTGGGACATCGCGGGTCGCGCTCACATGCACGGCCTGTATCAGCAATTCCTGGCTTCGTTAGCTAGTGCTGGCGTGCTCCTCGCTGTCGCCAGTAAAAATGATCCTGCGCTGGGGGAACAAGCCCTGGGTCGCCGTGATATTTTGGTTTCGAAAGACAACCTCTTTCCGTTGGAACTCAATTGGGGGGCGAAGTCTGAATCCGTAGGACGGATCGTAAAGACGTGGAACCTATCGCCAGCCGATGTTACCTTCATTGACGACAGCCCCATGGAAGTTGCCGAGGTCCGCGCGGCGTTCCCCCAAATGGAATGCGTAGTATTTCCAAAGAGCGATCCGCAGGCTATCTGGGACCTTCTTAAGCGATTGCGTGACAGTTTCGGGAAAGAGATTGTCACTCCCGAGGATGAGATCCGGCTGCGCAGCATCCGTGCCGTGTCGCCATTGCAAAGTTCGCTTCGGGAACGCGGGCTTGGCGCGGAGGATTTTCTTCGCAATTCCGAGGCTATCGTCACGTTTTCCTTGGGAACCGATGTGCGTGACAACAGGGCGTTCGAGCTGATCAATAAAACGAACCAATTTAATCTCAATGGCAAGCGATTGAGCGAGTCGCAGTGGCTGAGCTTTCTTCGTGACCCGGCTGCTTTTCTTTTCACCGTTAACTACGAGGACAAATATGGTCCTTTGGGTAAGATCGCGGTGGTCTTGGGAAGAAAGCACGGGCGCAAGTTGCATGTAAGTGCCTGGGTCATGAGTTGCCGGGCATTTTCGCGCCGCATCGAACATCAATGTCTGAAGTACTTATTCGAAAAGTTGGACGTTGACGAGATTGTCTTTGACTACGAAGCGACTCTCCGGAACGGCCCGCTTCAGGAGTTCTTTGCGGAGTTGCTGGGAACGTCGCCTTCACCTCCGCTCTTGCTTCACAAAGCCAGTTTCGACGCGAAGGTTCCGGCGTTGTTTCATCAGATCCTGGAGGTCGCGAATGTCTGAGCAGGAAAATCGGTTAGCCCGGTGTTTCGCATCGGTATTCCCAACCCTCACGCCTGAAGAGATTCGTGCGGCCAGCACAGAATCCGTAGGGGTATGGGATTCGCTGCGATCCGTCACACTCCTGGCGGTGATACAGCAAGAGTTCGCTGTCGAAATTAATCCGCTGGACCTGCCGGAGTTGAATTCCTTCGTCGCTTTGCGAAACTATCTTGGCCTGAACGGCGATGCCAGCCGGGCAGGGGCGTAAATACCAACCAGTGAAAGAGCGTAAGCTACGAGGTTTCACCAACCGGTTGCTCCAACACTTGGCGAGGATTCTGCCCGGTGCAGAATCACTCCGCGTGAAGTTGCACCGGGCGCGGGGAGTTCGCATCGGGAAGAACGTTTGGATCGGGTACGACGTTATACTTGATACCTCGCGCCCATACCTGATAACGATCGAAGACGGCGCTTCCATTGGCATGCGCGTGACGGTGATCGCCCACTTTCGCGAATCGCAAGGCGTAAAAGTTGAACAAGATGCCTTTGTGGGGCCGGGGGTAATCATTCTTCCCAATGTCGTCGTAGGGCGGGGAGCGGTGGTGACCGCGGGGAGCGTGGTCACGCAATCCGTGCCACCGATGACGATGGTCCAAGGAAATCCGGCGGTGCCGGTGGCCCGCTGTGGGACGCCGCTGGTACCCGGAATGACGCTGAAAGAGTTTTCCAGGCGACTTAAACCCCTTGCCGTGTCTGTGTCAGGCTCAAAACGACGATCCTAACATCTATGCAAAACGAAAACTCCGGACGGAAGAACTCTGTATGAGGCTCATCGTCCCGCATACGGGTGAGTTGCAAGCGGGAGACGCTCGCCTGATCCGGCTGGCCGAGTTTCTGGGGATAAGTTGTGAACCACTTCTTCTGGACAAACAAGTTCAACCGTGCGCGGAATATGTTGAAAGAGTAACGCCGGACCAAAACGCTTGCCTAGTCATCAACCCGCATGTCATCCATGCATGGCTGGGCGGACGTGCTCTTTCAGCCGAACTGGCATCTTGCCTTGTGTCACGCTTTGCACACGTGCTTGTTCACGGCCTGACTTTGGATCCCTTCGTGGCGGACATGATTGCCACTTTGTCAAATGGCAGGCTACGGTCGGTCCAACCGATTGCGGACACCGGGCAGCCTTACCAAATGAGTTCGCGCTCGAAGAACTTTTGCGGGCCTTTTTCGGGACTCTCCTTCGGACCAACCAATTTTGCGAACGACCGTGTACTTGCTGTCAGCAAAGACGACCCGAGCGTACGCGGGCTGATCTGGGTTGGCGGACACCCTTTCATGGCCGTCGTTCAGCGGGATAAGACGGAAATCACGTTTGTCGCTGGCGAGGGCACGGCCGACATAAACGCCGAAGTCGGTGCCGCCCCGTTGAGTGACTATTTTTCCCGATTCATCCCCCACGCCATGGCGCTACGGCATATCTTCGGGGAGGAATGCTGGCATCCCGGCGGGTCTCACGCTGCAATCATCATTGATGATCCCCTGCTGCGCCGGGACTATGGTTATCTGAATTTCGATAGGCTTCTCCACCAGATGCAAGAGCACAACTTTCATACGACGATTGCGTTTATCCCTCACAACTATCGGCGGAACTCGGCGCGCATCGTCCGCATGTTCCTGGACAATCCTAACCGCTTCTCAATCTGCTTCCACGGAAATGATCACACCAAATCAGAGTTTGCGTCGGCCGATACCGCTCTGCTCAACACCATGCTGGGCATCGCGGAAGTGCGCATGAAGAAGCACGAGCAAACCACCGGGCTGCGTTGCGACAAAGTGATGGTATTCCCGCAAGGCGGCTTTTCCGTCGAAGCCATGGAGGTTCTCAAATCCCGGAATTTCTGTGCAGCCGTGAATTCCGTTGTTCATCCCCTGGACCGACCGGTTCCGCTCACGATCGCTGATATCGCCCAGCCGGCGGTGCTTCGCTATGGGGGATTTCCCTTATTCACTCGCACCTACGTCGAGGCCACGAAAAGTCAGGACGTCGCGTTCAATGTTTTCTTTGGAAGACCGGTGTTTATCGTTGAGCACCACGACGTGTTCAAACGCCCGGAAAGCCTCGCCGAGGTGGCTTCGACCATTAACTCCGTTGCTCCGGAAATCCACTGGTCGAATCTCGAAACCGCCGTAATGAACTCGGTACTCAGACGCAGAACGCCGAACTGCCCCTTCAACGTGCGGGCCTACTCAGGCAGTGTTCGGATTACAAATGAACGGAATTCTGAGGAACGGTTCGCGGTAGAATGGAGCCGCGCCGGTCGATGCACTCCTGTTGAGCAGGTGCTGCAGGACGGAACGCCCGATCATTCTTTCGCAGCCGATGATTCCACAATCGCCCTTTCGGTCGACGTAGCTCCTGGTAGCTATCGGACACTGTCGGTAGTGTATCGAAACGAATCCGCGGATCTTCAGACTCTCGGCTTGCACTGGGAAGCAAAAGCCTTTCTCCGCAGAAGGCTTTCCGAATTGAGAGATAATTACCTCAGTAAGAATCAACATTTGCTGACGCTTGCCAAGACCTTCCAGCGTCGCTTTCTAAATTGATGGCAAAACGCGTTGTGCGCAATCACAGTAAGGAACCGTGCAGGAAGACAGGCGTCGCTCATGCTGAGGTCCCATGAGCGATAGACCTCTCGAGAGTCTTCCTCCAGCGGATGACCTGAAGCTCCACCACATTGGTTTCGTGGTGCACTCGATCCAGGAATGCGCTGAGTCATTTGCGTTAGCCTTGGGCGCAACGTGGGATCGAAACATCGTGTTTGATCCGCTGCAAAAAGTTCGAGTAACGTTTTTTCAAGCACACAACCCCAGCGACCCGTTGATGGAATTGGTGGAGCCGGGCGGAGTGGAATCGCCCGTGGCGCAGTTCGCGGAGCGGGGAGGCGGGCTTCACCACGTGTGCTACGAGGTGGCGGACATGGATGCGCAGCTGCGGTTCTGTCGGTCGGTGGGAACCCGCATTATTCGCCCGCCTGTACCGGCCTTGGCCTTCGGGGGGCGGCGCATCGCCTGGGGCATCACAAGGAAGCGGCTGCTGCTGGAATTCCTTGAATCCAAAAAGACCTGATTGGAGTTTGCTTTTGCTCGGCGCGAGTGCCTAACCCTGTACTAAATCTGTCCTCATGTTCAGTAGTGGCCCCACCGGCCCGACATGTAACGTGAGCTGTGGGAACGATTTGGACAAGGGGACGGATTATGGCCAGGTTCTTTCGCGCCGCAATGTTTATGGCGTTTTTTCTTTATGCTGGGGTTGCTTTTGCCGCTGGTGGTGCATGCCCGTCGGGCGCAAATTATTTCAACTCGAACGGAACTTCGTTGGTCACGTTGGCCAGCCTCGGCGTGACGAATTGCTACTATATCGCCGCGAATGGTTCGGATTCCAACTCCGGCACCAGCGAATCTAGCCCTTGGGCACATCTGCCGGGTATGTCGACCTGCACAGGGAATTGTGCTGGCCTAACCCCAGGGTCAGGGCAAGGCTTCATCTTTCGGGGCGGTGACACTTGGGAGGGCTCTGACCTTGGTATCACTTGGAATTGGGGCGGTACGGCTGGGAGTCCTATATATATTGGTGTAGACCAATCATGGTCTGCTGGAGGTGCCTGGTCCCGGCCGATTTGGACTTGTGGCGGTGCAAGTTGCACTGGCGGCACCGCGGCATACTACTTTCAATCTGCTAAAGGGTACGTCACGGTAGACAATATCGAAGCACCTGGCTTTTTTGTGTCTTCTTCAAACACCGGCGCTTATGTCTTTGGTGCCTGTGCGGCAAATCAGATTTTCGAGAACATTTATATTCACGGGTGGAACACCAACGTGGGACCGATTGGCACGGTAGGCACGGCCTTTCATGTTGGTTGCGGAAACAATGTGGCCGGAACGACCTTCCGTTACAATGTGGTCGATGGGTCCGACTCGTCGCAGAACATGATGACGGGTATCTATCCTACGGCCCCGATCGCCTACGGCAACGTACTTCGCTATCTCGTGACGGGAATTGATGGTCCCGGTGACGATTGGCACGACAACTTAGTGGAATACCTGGTGCAGAGCACGGTAACCTCCCATCAGGACGGTCTTTATCATGTCTCCCAGTATTCCAGGCCAAACAGTCTGATTTACAACAACGTTGTTCGCCACACCACGAATCCGCTTACGGGCGGTGCGGTCAAGATGTGGTTCAATGGCAATGCTCCATGCCCCTACGGTGCTTGTGTCAGCTACGCATTTAACAACATCGTTTATGATAACTATCCTGGCAATACCATCGATATGGGTGGCCATGCTGCCGTAAATTATGGCACTTGGTATTTCTTCAACAACACAGTCGAATGCGGAATGGATTCAGTCTTAGGGAATTGCGAACTCGGTGACCAGGGAAATACTGGTGGGACGATGACGGTGAATGCCATCAACAATCACTGGATCAGCACGGCAACCACGAGTTTCCCAGTCTGCACCCACTATGTGTGCAATGAAAGCACGCCGCTTTTTCAAACGCTCACGACAGCCAATACTCAGGGTTACACAGACGACGCGAACTATGCTTTCCAGCCCAGCAGTTCCAGCGGTTCGACCGTCGGAAAAGGCGCCAATCAAGATTCGCTGTGTGCCGCGGTCAGCGCCATTGATTCAAGCGCCGGGGCCGCCTGCTACGGTGGAACGACGTACGCCTGCGCTTACGACGCAACCAATCACACCGTGAGCTGCCCGACGATCGCCGAGGTCACGCGGCCTTCAGGTGCGTGGGACGTCGGGGCGTATCAATTTAGTGCGACAACACAGGCTTCGGCTCCCCTGCCTCCGCAGGGTCTTGCGGCTTCCGTGCAATAACCAGAACTCGAATACTATCCCATCCCTCCGGGATGCCGCGGTCGTTTGCAGTCAGAGGAGCGCCCGTGATCGATGGAAATCCAACCTGTCCAACAGTAGACGACGAACACTCTCATAGTCAGTACTGACGTTCTCTATTTGTCCATGAGCATTTTGGCAACAAGGCTGCATCGCGCCGCGATCTTTATGGCGTTCTTCCTTTATGCAGGGAGTACTTTCGCTGCTGGAGGCGCATGCCCGTCGGGCGCAAGTTATTTCAACTCGAACGGCACCTCCTTGGTCACATTGGCGAGCCTCGGCATAACGAATTGCTACTACCTCGCCGCGAATGGTGCTGATGCCAATGACGGGTTAAGCGAGGCAAGTCCCTGGGTGCACTTGCCGGGGATGTCCACCTGTACAGGAAATTGTGCTGCTCACACTCCCGTGGCCGGTGAGGCTTACATTTTTCGTGGTGGCGATACGTGGGATGGTTCTAACTTGGGAATGAATTGGAACTGGGGCGGCAGATCATGGAGTAGTCCAATTTACATCGGCGTGGATTTAGCGTGGTACTCGGGAAGCTCGTGGTCACGCCCGATATGGACTTGCCCCACCTCGTCCTGTACCCTCGCGTATTACTTTCAGTCTAATAAGGGATACTTCTACCTAGACAACATCGAAGTAGCAGGGTTCTTTGTCTCATCCACAAATACGGCCGCCTATATCTTTGGCGCTTGTGGCGCTAATCAGATTTTCGAGAACATTTATATTCACGGGTGGAACACCAACGTGGGACCGATTGGCACGGTAGGCACGGCCTTTCATGTTGGTTGCGGAAACAATGTGGCCGGAACGACCTTCCGTTACAATGTGGTCGATGGGTCCGACTCGTCGCAGAACATGATGACGGGTATCTATCCTACGGCCCCGATCGCCTACGGCAACGTACTTCGCTATCTCGTGACGGGAATTGATGGTCCCGGTGACGATTGGCACGACAACTTAGTGGAATACCTGGTGCAGAGCACGGTAACCTCCCATCAGGACGGTCTTTATCATGTCTCCCAGTATTCCAGGCCAAACAGTCTGATTTATAACAACGTTGTTCGCCACACCACGAATCCGCTTACGGGCGGTGCGGTCAAGATGTGGTTCAATGGCAATGCTCCATGCCCCTACGGCTCAGCGCCTGGCGCTTGTGTCAGCTACGCATTTAACAACATCATTTACGACGCTTATCCGGGGAACATAGTAGATACCGGAGGCCATTTCGGCGCCAACTACGGCACTTGGTACATATTCAACAACACATTTGAGTGCGGCACAGAAAAGAATCCAGGGGCCTGCTCGGTAGGAGATGGGGGGAATGGGCAGCACGGTGTTGGGTTGCATGGACAGATGGCACTGCATCTGATCAACAATCACTGGATCAGTACGGAGAAAACCAGCCTTGTTGGCTTCGGTGGTCGCTTCGGGCGTTGCGCTTGGTTTACCTGCACCGAAACTAATGCCTTGTATCAGTCTGTCGGGACAGCCAAGAAAAGAGGCTACACGTCCAAATCCGCATACGCCTTTCAGCCCACTAGTTCTAACGGCTCCACAATCGGAAAAGGCTCAGATCAGAGTGCGCTATGCACTGCCGTCAGTGCCATTGATTCAAGCGCCGGGGCCGCCTGCAAGAGTGGCACTACGTATGCCTGTACATACAATTCAACGAATCACACCGTGAGCTGCCCCGCAATGATGGCAGTACCGCGGCCCGCGGGCGCGTGGGACGTCGGAGCCTATCAATTCAGCAGCTCGCCACAGTTTTCAGGGAAATGAGTCTCCATGGGATTCAGGCATTCATGTTGGGAATGGACAAGACCCTCAAAAAGCCGGTTGTCAAGGGCACGATTTCTTCAGAAAATGAAGAAGGGCTGTATGCGCGTCCAAGTGACGCGGTGCAGAAATAACGGTTAGGACATGGTACCGCAAAATCTTCATTTTGGAGGCGGCGCAGAGGAATCGGTGATCCACCCGTTGATCGCCTTGTATCTGCTGCTCGCCGTCGTGCTGATCCTGGTTCTGCCCCGCAGGAAGGCCATAACGCCCTTTCTTATCCCTTATTTCACCATTCCTGGCGGACAGGTCCTCGTGCTGGGCGGATTCCACTTTACGGCCCTACGGATCCTGATTTTGGCTGGCTTGGCTCGCTGGGCCTTCTCCCCAAAGACGTTAGACGGAAAGAAAGCACGTGGTTTCAACGGGGTGGATTGGGCCGTCATATTGTGGTCGACTGTGGCCGCCATCGCCTTTTGTCTCGAATATAAAGAGTCGCAGGCGGTTGTCAAAGAGATGGGAGTGCTTCTTGACACTCTGGGCGGTTTCTTGGTGGTGAGATTTCTAGTCCCCGACGGCGATGCCTTACGGCGCACCGTCAAGACGTTGGCCGCGATTTGCCTGATCCTGGGAGTCTGCATGGTCAACGAGTTTGTCACCCATAAGAATGTCTTCGGCTATTTTGGTGGGATCGAAATCGAGGCGGCGATGAGAAACGGCCACGTCCGCGCGGGAGGAACGCTAGGTTATCTCTACGCCGGCGCCTTCGCTGGGGTATTGATTCCCTTGTTTCTGTGGCTGTGGAGGCAAAAAGGATCCCGGATGGCCGCGTACGCGGGACTCGTTGGCGCCACCGCCATGGTGATCACCACGACCTCCAGCACGTCGTATCTGGCCTTTATGGGCAGCTTGCTAGGACTCGCCTTCTGGCCTCTGCGCGACCGTATGCGCCTGGTGCGATGGGCACTGGTCTCCATCCTGGTGGGACTTCACATGGTAATGAAGGCACCAGTCTGGGCGCTGATCCAACGGGTGGATCTGACTGGGTCCTCTTCCGGCAGTCAACGCTACGAGCTCGTGGACATGACGATAAGGCGTTTCAGCGACTGGTGGCTTTTTGGTACCAAGGCGTACACCGCTTGGGGATGGGGCAGTTGGGACCTTTGCAACCAGTTCGTTGCTGTGGCGTTGACGGGTGGTCTGCTGAGCCTGATTCTCTATGTCATGATCTTCAGCAGGAGTTTTGCTGCGGTTGGGACTGCCAGGAAGCTGGTGAGTGGAGACCGTGATCAAGAATGGTTCCTGTGGAGTCTCGGTGCCTGCCTGTTTGCCACGGTGGTGGCACATTTCGGTATCAATTATATGGCCCAATTGATCGTGGGCTTCTTTGCGTTGGTGGTGTGCACTTCCGTAGCAACCTTCGAGGCTACGCAGACCGCAGCGCAAACCTCGGAGGTGCCGGCTCAGGAGCATCTCGTCCCTGCGCGAGGCCTGGCGGGGTTGCCCCTGCCAATCGGCAAGCCGACGGCGAAGGCGAAGAAATCGAAGCCAAAACCTCGATATAGCGTTTCCTACGATTGAGAAAGCCTCCGACCCATAGGTAGGATTCTGACCAGCTGAAGAGTAACGATCGAAAGCGCATCCTAAGGACAAAAGTGAGCGACCGAAATAACCGAGTACGGGTCTTGTACAGTTTTCCCCTGCGGCTAGGCGTCGGTAGAATCTGCGGAATTGCCTGGCAGCAAGTGAACGGCATATCCGCCGCAGGAGCGGACGTTTTGGTCTTCCCAGCCTCCATTTCAAAGCCGGTGTACCCCGGTGTAAGGGTCTCCTCGACCTTGGCAAGAGGAAAACTGCGCCTCCCGTATCGGCTTGTGGGTACGTCGCGCGCCGTCGCTTTGCACGACTGGATTGTAGCCCGCAGACTCGAGAAGTTGGTGGGGCAGATTGATATCATCCATACCTGGCCGACCGGGGCTCTCGAGACGCTGAAGGCTGCGAAACGGTTGGGAATCCCTACGGTCCTTGAGAGATGCAACGCGCATACGCGGTTTGCGATGGAAGTGGTGCAAAAGGAATGCGACCGCCTGGGAGTCACCCTTCCACCGGGCCATGAGCACGCTTACAATGAAGAGAAATTGCGCAAGGAGGAGGAAGAGTATGCACTGGCTTCCCGCCTCCTGTGTCCATGCAATTTTGTGGTCAAGAACTTTCTCGATTACGGATTCGCCAAAGAACAGCTCGTCCGCCATACCTACGGATATGACGAGAAGGTGTACTACCCCAGCCGCGAGCGCGGGGAATCCAAGCGAGGACTGACGATGTTGTTTGTCGGAGTGTGCGCGGTGCGAAAAGGCGTGCACTACGCGCTCGAGGCATGGCTAAAGTCACCAGCCAGCAAAGATGGCACGTTCCTAATTGCCGGAGAATTCTTGCCAGCATACCAGGAAAAACTGGCTCCCTTGCTTTCGCATCCGAGCGTCAAAGTCTTGGGACATCGCAACGATATACCGGATCTGATGCGGAACAGCGACATTCTGGTCCTTCCCAGCATCGAAGAAGGCTTTGGTCTCGTCATTGCGGAAGCAATGGGCAGCGGATCGGTTCCACTGGCGTCGGAAGCCTGCACAGAAATTTGCAGTCACATGAAGACAGGACTGATGCATCGCGTTGGCGACGTCGAATCTCTAAGCCAGCACATCACGATGCTGCATGAAGATCGCGCCTTGCTCGAACGTCTCCGTGCCGCATCTCTCGAAGCCGCCCCAAGCTTTACCTGGACAGCCGCCGGGCGCATGCTTCTTGATGCGTATCGCGAAACTCTTGCCGGGTACCGAGCGGGAATGGCGAAGGAGATCGGTGCCGCTCAGAAGTCTGCTTACGTCCAGTCATGAGCAAATCTCCACTCCACAAAATACCGGAGTGGAAACCCGGGTTAAGAAGCTACCAAGAATGTCATCGCGCAGCCATACTCTGGCCTCGAGATTATCGCCATCGGTGATCGATCGCCGGAGGCACTGGGCAGTTCCTAGAGATACCTGTGAACCTCGAATCTGAAGTCAGCGGCCAGGTTTGAAAACGCGCATTATCAGGAATTTGCACGCTACCCCGAGAAAATAGGGAAGATGCAGTTTTTTGTCGCATGAGAATCCAGATCGTAGAGAAATCAACCCCATGGACAATAGTTCGAAAGTATCCTCGATCCCAGAACCGAATAGGGTCGTCGGGCACAGTGTGACGGCCGAGTCTGAAAGCCATGTCCCGACTCCGTGTCCGGTTTGCGGGCACAGCGGAGCGCGTGTGTGGCTGAGGGCCCCCGACCGCTTTCATGGCAGGCATGAGGCGTATACTCTGATGCGCTGTCCGGGGTGTTCCGTCGTTTGGACCAACCATCCTCCGGCCCCCGAAAAAATGCACCTGCATTACACCGAGGCCTATCACAAGCTTATTTCCGCTGCTGGCTACGACGCGCAGTCTCGATGGGGATTCCGCAAGGACGTTGTGGATCAATGCAAACAATCCGGGGCGCTGCTCGACATGGGGTGCAGCTCAGGAGCGTTCTTGGAGTTCATGCGCGGTGAATCCTGGGAACTTTATGGAATCGAAATGTCGGAAGAATGTGCGAAAACGGCAGAAGCCAAGAGCGGGGCTCATGTGTTCGTCGGGAATATTCTGGACGCACCCTTTCCCCAGCAATCTTTTGATGTAATTACCTGTTTCGATGTCCTCGAACATCTATACGAGCCGCGGAAGGTAATGGCGCGCGTAAGCGAATGGCTGAAGCCAGGCGGGGTGTTCTACGTCTTGGTGCCCAATGTGGACTCTGCCGAGGCGCGCGTATTTGGAAGCTACTGGCACGGGCTAGAATTGCCGCGGCATTTGTTCCACTACTCGCCAACGTCTCTCAGGCTTCTCGCCGAGTCTGCGGGACTTCGAGAGCTGTCGCTCGAAACGCGTCGTAATCCTGCGGTAGGGACAAGCCTGCGTTATGTGTGGGATGATGTATTCAACTCTCTGGCGATCCGGCGAACGCCTGTGGCCTACCGTCGTGAGGCAAGCTTGCCATGGCGGGCCGCGCGAAAGGTAGTTCGCATGACCGTTCTGCGTTTTCTCCTTGCTTTGGCTCCTCTGGCGGGTGGCGGAGAGTCCATCCACGCGATTTTCCGTAAGGAGGGTACTGATTCAGGAGTCCGCGACTGACAGAAATTGAAATTCTTACAATCACATATGACTAACACCTCTCGCAAATCCAGCGTGCGTTTTGAGGATCCGTTAAATCTTTTTACCTACGTCTTCACGAAGCTCTATAGCTTTTGGTTAAAAGGGACCTATCCATTCGCCTCCTTAGGCAGCAACCTGTCCATCCATCCCACAATCGTGTTATCCAGACGCGTGGCTCCGGGAATCAAGATGGGAAGCTTCGTAATCATCAGAAATAATGCCTGGCTCAACACGGTCGATCTGCCGGACTCCGATGGCGGGATCAAGATCATCATTGACGACCATTGCGTCATTAACGCCCAGGCAGTGATATCTGCCAAAAATAATATTCACCTCGAGCGTGACGTCATGGTTTCAGCCTGCTCGCTCATCATGGATCACAACCATGCTTATGAAGACGTTGGCAAGCCGATTCAAGCACAAGGGTCCACGCCAGGAGGCACAATTCGAATCGAACAGGGATGCTGGATCGGCCATGGAGCGGCAATCGTATGCGGTAAAGGCGAGCTGGTGATCGGTCGCAACAGTGTTGTAGCGGCCAACGCCTTGGTTACCAGGAGCTTTCCGCCGTACTCGGTGATCGTTGGTAATCCGGCGAGATTGGCCAGAAAATTCGACACCGTAAAGGGAATCTGGGTTGGCGCCAGCGAGCATCCCGTGGTGAATGATCGTGGTTAACCTGAAATCAGCCTGCCGTGGAGCGAGTCGAGAATTAAATCTAAGTAACTTTATGATAACATAAGAAAACGCGTAGTCTACCGGCTGGCCAATAGCTGCTGCTGCATCAGGATGCGTCAATCTAGGGGCTGGCGGTGGTTCCCGAGGTTTTTATGTTTATTGATTCCTGATGGAAGAACCAACTGAATATATAAATTACCATTGACTTCCGATTTTCGAGGTATCCGCAGAAACCGTGGTCATCTGCAGAAAGTTCCTATCGCAGCATAATCTCATTGTAGATGGAGCGCGCTTTTCAGCGTGATTCCCAGGCCAACTGGAATCGCTGACGCGTGAATAAGGAATTCATGAGTTGCCAACCGCTCATATCAGTCGTTATCCCTACGTACAACCGAGCTCAACAGACGATCGCCGCAATTGAAAGCGTTCTCGAACAGACGTATCCGAATTTTGAAATTATCGTTGTGGATGATGGCTCTACCGACAGGTCGGATGAAATGATTCAACGATCCGTCAGTCAGAGAACCAATGACTGTCATCAAGTACTTTTCTTTTGCCAGCGAAATCAGGGTGCAAGCGTTGCCCGAAATACAGGTATCGCAAAAGCTCGGGGAGAATACATCGCATTCCTGGATTCGGATGACTCTTGGGACCCCGAAAAACTGGAATATCAAATGCGAGCATTTGAACGGTTCAAGGACGAGTGCGGTGTGTGCTTCACCGACGCACGTTTGGTAAACAACTCAGGAATGGACGTGAGCAGTTTTCAAGTACACGGAAGAAACTACAAAGAGCCGATGGGAATCGACCGAAATGCCAGTAAATTGCTGGCAGAATCCTTTTCCGGGTTTTGGATATCCAGTCTACTGGTCCGCACTGACATAATTCGGCAAATCGGCGGGTTTAGTCCGGATATCTCCTTTGTGGAGGATCGTGATCTTCATTTTCGTTTGTCCCTGGTAACTTCTGTTGCTTATGTGAATCGCCAACTCATTCGGACCGATAGAACCCCTTCCCCGCCCGGTTCGACCGTCCGGCCATGGGACAAAGTGGAGGTGCAGTTCCGGCAGCAGCAACATATGCTCGAGAAGTGGCTGAGCATGAGTGACGGATTAGCACCGGATCTTCGCAGGACAATCGAGCGGAATTTGGGAGCGCTGCACTCGCATTGGGCAAATTGGTATTTGGAGAACGGACGCTACGATGAGGCCCGGCAAGCTGCGTCCCGGGCTGTCGAGCATAAAGTCGCATTGGGTACGACCGTTAAGTGGGCGCTCACATGGCTCGCGCCGAGTCTAGCAAGGAGAATCGCACCGAAGACAAGGCCTGTAGGTACTGGAGGACACGCGTCCTGAAAACGCATCCAACCTGACAGTGACTAAAGACCATTTTGAACCCCGGCTGCCGCTTCTAACGGTTTGCAATCCGCATCTTACTTCTTACTTGCTACGGTACTTTTGCACCATGGATATGTCCCGATGCAAAGGTTAGGCTAAGTTTCAACGTTACAGGAGTCCCGTTGTTTCATGGCATCGAATCTGTTTTTTTTCGCAAAACCATCTCGACTTGTCATGGATTTCTCTTCGCGAGCGGAACATGAAACTGCTTGAAGCTCTAAAGATCCTCGAGAGCGCCAAACACCGCCAGGGTGAATCGTTTAGCTGTTTTCTCGCGACAGGGATGAACCCCCTTCACCTGCGGACATTTTTGGCGTCGGAACTTGCTTCGATCTACCTCCATCAGAGAATTGACATTCAACGAGGACTGTATGGCGATTTTCTGGGCAACCTTGACCGGCTTGCCAACGCAGACGCGGACTGTGGCATTGTATTGATGGAATGGACCGATCTCGACCCCCGCCTGGGACTTCGAACTGTCACCACATGGTCCCCGTCGACCTGTACCGATATTCTGTCGAACGCGAGACCCCGTGCTTTACAGGTGCAACGGACAATAGAAAAAACCTGCCAACGCATGCCCTTGGTGCTGTGCCTGCCTACCTTACCCTTGCTGCCGGTCTCTTTCGTCCCGGGATGGCAAGCGAGTTCATTTGAGATCGAGCTCAAAACTTTGGTTGACTCACTCGCATCCCATGTTTCCAAAATGGCGCAGGTGCGAGTTCTCAGCGCAGAACGCCTCAACTTGGTCTCGCCCTTGGGAGAACGGCTTGATGTTAAATCCGAGCTGCTTTCGGGATTTCCTTACAAACTGGGGCATGCTTCAGCTCTGGCTGGCCTACTGGCACGGCTTACGCGGATGCCGGCTCCCAAGAAGGGGCTGATCACGGATTTGGATGACACACTGTGGAGAGGGATACTCGGGGAAGTCGGGATTGACGGAATTTCCTGGGATCTAGATCATCATAGTCAGATGCACGCTTTCTACCAGTGTCTGCTCAGCGCTCTTTCCAACGAAGGCGTGCTAGTGGCGGTTGCCAGCAAGAACGAAGCATCCCTGGTTCAGAAAGCGTTTCACAGAAAGGATTTGGTTCTGTCAGTAAATTCGGTTTTCCCCATGGAAGTGAGTTGGGGACCAAAATCGGAGTCGGTCGCGCGCATCCTGAAGGCGTGGAATGTGGGAGCGGATTCTGTCGTCTTTGTTGACGATTCCGCACTCGAACTGGCGGAGGTGAAAGCGGCGCACCCGGAGGTCGAGTGTTTACGGTTTCCGACAAAAGACAGTCCGGGTGTCTATGAACTTGTGCTTTATTTGCGTGATCTGTTTGGGAAAGGCATCATTTTGCAGGAAGACGCAATTCGCGTCGACAGCATCCGGCACCTTCATGCCAATGAGACCCCCGCGCAAGCGGCAAAGACGGCGCCAACCAGTTTTCTCGAGCATATAGACGCCGACATGAGTTTCAATTTCAGCAAGTCGCCTCTTGATCCGCGCGCCTTTGAACTTGTCAATAAGACCAACCAGTTCAATCTCAATGGGCGACGATACGCGGAGGCGTCCTGGCAGAAGTATTTTCTCGACCCGACAAGCTTCTTGATGACGGTTTCGTATAAAGATAAATTCGGGCCCTTAGGTAAAATTGCTGTGATTGCGGGCCGTCGAAACAGGAAACTGAAGGTGGACATGTGGGTCATGAGCTGCAGGGCCTTTTCTCGAGGCATTGAGCACCGCTGTCTCGAAGAATTGTTTGCAAAATTCCATGTCGATGAGATCGAGCTTGACTATTTGCAGACCGAAAGGAATAGTCCTCTGACGCAATTCCTAACGGAGATACTAGGCATGGCACCCTCCCCCCAATGCATAATTTCCAGACGGGATCTCGCACCTCGCTCGGAGGATTTCCGGCGTCTTCAGGATATTACGAATGGATGAACAACAAAGACGTCTCGCAAACTGCTTCTGCGCAGTTTTCCCCGAGTTGTCGAGCGAGGAAATCATTCATGCCAGTTCGGCTACGGTCGAGAGTTGGGATTCTGTGGCTGTCGTTACTCTTCTCACGGTGATCGAAGAGGAGTTCGGGATCAGCATTGAGGAAGACGACCCTGCCAAGTTCGACTCGTTCGGAGGAATTCTTGGTTATTTACAAGAGGCGGAACGGAAAAAACAGTGTCCTGACGACATTCCTGGCGGCGAGTGAATTTCGCATTGGTTCCAAGCAATACAGCGTCTTTAGCGGCCCAAATCGGACGAAAAATTGAGCCAGCCGTGAGAGACAGGTGGGCCTTAAGGCCGCCGATCTGATCTGCCCTCGAATCGCATGCAACCTGACCAGCCTGGGGGGCGCTTCCGAATGGCCACCGGTGGTCTGCCGGCGATTGCGCATTGGCGTACTGAGCATGGCAATGTATTTACAGGAAGCACGTCGGGGGCAAGCTGTTTGCCGCATGCCGCTGGATGCTCCTCATGGGAGAGGAATGGAATTCGTAAAAATCTACGACCGCGGCAGGCAAGCCTTTCAGCAATTGCTACTCAGTGGGACCCTCAGGGCGAAGGCCACGCGCGGGGCAGTGTTCCTGGGTAGTGGAAGCGTAGCCGAACAGGCGAGTCGATTTGCCCGCAACATGCTGTTGACAAGGCTCCTGGCGCCCAGTGCCTTTGGGGCAATGGCACTCGTCATGTCTTCTGCAGCCATCGTGGGGGCTTTGACGGAGGTGGGTCTGAGGGCGGCGGTTATTCAAAACCCGAGAGGAGGGGAAGAGGAATACGTCAATGCTGGGTGGTGGATGGGGATGGGCCGAGCCCTCGGCGTGTACGCGATCATTTTTGCTATGGCCCCTTGGGTCGCCCATTTCTATGGAAACGCTGAACTGTCTGCGTTGCTTCGCGTCACTCTTCTCGGCACTCTTTTCGATGGCGCGATGAGCCCCCGATCGATTCTCCTGCAGAAGGAGATGAGATTCGGGCGTTGGATGGCCATCAGCAACGTGGGCGCCATCTGCGGGGTCCTTTTGACCGTGCTCCTCAGTTTCGTTCTGCGTGACGTCTGGGCACTGGCGATTGGTTATTGCAGCGAATACGTCTTCCGTTGCTTTTTGTCGTATGTCCTGTGTCCGGGGCTACCGTCTTTCGGTTGGGACCGCCACGCGGTACGGGAACTCTATAAGTATTCGAGGGCCGCTTTTGGGCTATCGTTTTTAAATCTTATCTTTTCACGGACAGACATCTTCGTGTTGGGCAAGCTCCATTCTGCTACAGAATTAGGGCTGTACACGATGTCTGTGGCCTTGGTCCAAACGCCTTCAATTTTCTTCGCATCCATGTTGGCTCAGACCATCTTCCCGGCTATCGCTCAGGTCCAGCAGGACCAGCAGCGTGTCAACCGCATCATTGTCGAGGTCACCTCCTGGCTCATTCTGTTGGGACTTCCGACCGTTGTGGTTATTTATTTGTGTGGACATTCCCTTCTTTTCGTCGCGTATGGGAGTCGATACGTAGGCAGCGCCGGACCGCTGTCGTTTGCGGCCATGGTGGTCTTTCTGAATGTGCTAAACGTCGTCATTACCTGTGTCTTTAGCGGTTTAGGCCGGCCGGAGTTGCATCGGCGCGCGGTCGCGGCTTCCGCGGTCATAATGCTGATTGTGATCTACCCCGCTTGCAAGTTGCTGGGAGTCGTGGGCGGCCAAGTCTCGGCACTGCTGGCGATTAGTGTCAGCTACATGTTACAAGTGATACGGGTACGCGCAATTACTGGACTGGATCTGCTTCGCTATGGAAGAGCCTTTGGGCGGGCCCTGCTCGTGTCCAGCGGCCTTCTGGGGGTCGGTCTTGGTGCGCACTTTCTCGGACTGGCCACCAGACCGCTCGCGAACATAGCTCTTAGTGCGGGCGCCTGCGTGATTGCATATGCTCTGTGCGTCGGCCTTCCCAAAAATTAAGCAGAATCGCACGGGCCATTGCTAGCTCCTTCTTAAGCGTGAACCAGGATATGGAAGAGGCACCCACGATTATTCTGTCGCAACAATCGACGAAGCGGTCTGCAAGTTCAAGCAGCGATGCACGGATGCCATCGCTTGCGGTTCCCGACCCGATTGCATTGCCGTGTTTTGCAAGAGCTGGCTGCTGATATGCATGTCACGGTCATCTTGTGCACCTACAACCGTTGCCAAAGCTTGGCGAGGGCCCTGGACAGCGTTGCCGTCTCCATTCTTCCCGAAACCGTCGAATGGGAAGTCTTGGTGGTGGACAATAACTCGAGCGATCAAACCGGGGCTGTGGTCAAAGACTTTTGCCGCCGATATCCCGGGCGTTTCCGTTATCTGTTTGAACCGCAGCAAGGTAAATCGTACGCACTCAATGCCGGGATCCGCGAAGCTTGCGGGGATATTTTGGCCTTTATGGACGACGACGTGACAGTCGACCCAATGTGGCTCCAGGATCTCTCGTCGCCTCTGCACGACGGCCAGTGGGCCGGCTCGGGCGGGCGCATACTTCCGGTGAGCGGTTTTGTGCCTCCCCGCTGGCTTGCACTCGATGGTCCCTGCAACCTTCTTGGCGCACTTTGCGCCTACTGTAACCCTGGCGATATGCCCGGCGAACTCAAACAGGCTCCCTACGGAGCCAACATGGCTTTTCGGAAGGAGATGTTTGACAGATACGGACATTTCCGGACAGACTTGGGGCCCCGCCCTGGTAGCGAAATGCGGTCCGAAGACACAGAGTTTGGCCGTCGGCTGATGTCGGGTGGGGAGCGTCTGCGCTATGTACCGTCGGCGATCGTATATCATGAAGTACCAGAATACAGGGTCCGAAAAGAGTATTTCTTGACATGGTGGTTTGACTTTGGGCGTGGTTCCGTTCGAGAAACGGAAACGAGGCTAGGCACTTGGCAGATAGTAAAGATCCTCGGCAGGATATTACTTACAGTTCCGCAATGGCTGCTTAGTTCTAATTCCCAGCGTAGATTTTATCGCAAGTGCCGGATTTGGTACGCGGCTGGAAAGATCGTCGAGGTCTACCAGCAAACGAGGGACGGGAACTCACATGAACACAAATTAACCGTGCCCGGCGGGTAAAGAGTCGAGCGCTTAATTATTCGATGATGGGTATTCGAAATCCGCCACCTCGGTTGTAATGGCAGGTGCTCTTTGCGATTTTTCAGATAGTATCATTGTGCTTGGAAAAGTGCGGACTCCCTGACAAGCAACATGGGAATCGTGCATGCGCGCGGGGCACTGTTGTCGAACGCCCAGACAACGGAGTTGGCAGCCGCCCTCTGATGAACCAGAGGCGCGTTGCGTCGTTGGCTCGTGCGCGCTGAAGTCCGACGACGCATCTTGCGTCGTTTGATCGCTGGAAATTGAGTCTAAGGAGCAAAAAGGTGCATCCTCCCTATAACCACCCAAACTGTGTTTGTGAGGACCCATTACGTTTTTTCCCGAGGGTACTTAACAAACTACATAGCATCTGGGTTGGTCTGACCTATCCTTTTGCGTCAAAAGGTCGAAAGTTGGATTTGCACTTCACGAGTCGCATCAGTCGGCGGGATGCGCCTAGAATCAGTCTTGGTGATTCGGTATCACTGAGAAAGGACTCGTGGCTTAATGTAGCCGAAGTCGACGCCTCAACTGAACCCGCCATCGTTATTGAGGACAACTGTGCGATAGGTAACCAGACAATTATCTCTGCGAGGAACCTGATCCACATCGAACGCGATGTGCTAATCGCTCAGTGGGTTCTGATTGTGGACCACAATCACGCGTACGAAGATATAAACGTCCCTATTGTTAAGCAGGGTATTACGGAGGGTGGGCGGATTCGCATCGGCCAAGGAACTTGGATCGCCCGTGGGGCAGTCATATTGTGTCCCAAAGGGGAGCTAACCATAGGTCGCAATTGCGTTGTCGCGGCCAATTCGGTGGTGACGCGAAGCATCCCGGATTATTCTTTGGTCGCTGGACTGCCCGCGAGGATCATCCGACAATACGATCAAGGGACGAAAAGCTGGCGCATTGGCCGAACGAGGGCTTAGCCACCCGGAATCGCGACAGCTCCATGTAATTCAGATCCGCAGGCCGTAGAGCAACCGTGTTATTTGCGAAGCCGATGGTGTCCTACGGGCAATTTTCTTGAAAAGGGGAACTAACTCGGCATGAGCGCGAGCGGGAATGATGTATTTTCTTTGTCGGGCAAGACCTTCCTGATTACCGGGGGCACTCGTGGCATTGGCCAAGCCATTTCACTTCGTTTCGCGCGGGCTGGCGCCACGGTAATTGCGAACTATATTCGCAATGAGAAGTCTGCCGAACACCTAAATTCGATCGCGACGGAGGAGGGGCTGGCCATTGCGTTGTGTCGCGCGGATTTGACGAGTAAAGACGGTCTGGAAAAACTTGACCGCACGATAGGGGAGCGGAGTCCGCATCTTTCAGGTTTCATCCATTGTGCGGCTACCGGCGTCCATCGCCCAATTGAAGAACTCACGGATCGTCATCTCGATTGGACATTCAGCCTCAATGTGGGCGCGTTTTTCAAGTTAACCAAGCTTTGTTTGCCGCGCTTTTCCAAAGGCTCGAGTATCGTGGCCGTCAGTTCCTGGGGAGCATTGCGAGTCATGCCGAGTTATTCGTTGGTGGGTTCATCCAAGGGCGCGCTCGAGGCGCTGGCGCGCCATCTCGCCGTCGAACTGGCGCCACGCGGGATCCGCGTCAACATTCTAACGGCCGGCGCTGTGCTCACGGATGTCTGGAAAGCGTTGCCGAATAGCGAAGCACGTATCGCCGAAACCATCTCCCGAACGCCCGCAGGGCGTTTGGTCACCGCCGAAGAGGTCGCCTGCGGGGCGCAATTCCTCTGTTCTGATGCCGCCTCAGGAATTATTGGACATACGCTAGTTATCGATGGTGGCACAGGGATCGTGGCTTAAGTCCATCGAACTCAGGAGTTTTGTTAAAATCAAATACCTTCGGTCGAAGGTGCTGTCGTGGTCGTGTTGCTTCAGAACGCGCGAGCTGGCAGTTTCTTCAAGATGGTGCTGTCAGTGCAAGATTAATTCGGGAAATGTGAAGTTAAACAAATGTGCCAGGAGATCAAATGAGCGATACGGATTACGTTTTGACTAAAGTCCGGGAGGCTTTCAAAGCCGCCTTTGACATCGATCCGCAGTCGGTGTCTATGGAGACCACTGCAGACGACGTCCCGGGGTGGGACTCTGTGGGGCATTTGTCTCTAGGGGCGAGCTTGGAAGAGGTCTTCGGGATCAGCCTCGATGTGGATGATTTAATGGAAATGGAGAACGTTCGCACGATCGTGCGTATTATTGAAGCGAAACTTTCCAAGAAAGTCTGACGTGACAGCCGCTGCCGAATCGAATTTTGCCGGGCAACTGGTAAAGCGCCTGGGAACGGGTTCGTATCTGATCGATGCGGCCACTGGGGTGAAAATTTGCCCGCAGGAGTTGCCGCGGCTGATTGTGGCGTATGGTGTCTCCTTACGGTCCGCCGGTTTGAGAAAGGGCGATCGCGTGCTGATTGGATGTTCTCTGTCTCTCGCGAGCACCCTGGTTTATCTAGGAGCGATATACGCGGGCCTGGTCGCGGTGCCTGTGGAAGATCGCGCAGTGAGAGATTCCGCCGCATTGCTGCTCAACGCAACGGGTGCCAAGGCCGTGTGGACGGAAGCAAGTGCTCGCGGGGAACGGACTCAGGAAGGATCAATCCTCTACCTGCACGGCGACCTGACGACGGAAATCCGTGAAGACATGCCGCCTGCTGCTTGCGAACCTTCCGATCTGGCGGCGCTTATGGCCACTTCTGGTTCTACCGGCGTTCCCCGCTTCGTCCTGGTCACTCATAGAAACCTGATCGCTAACACCGAAGCCATCATTCGCAGTCAGCAATTGGGCCATGACGAAAGGGCCATGCTAATTCTCCCAGTGAGTTACTGTTTTGGGGCGAGCGTGCTGCATACCCATCTCTATCAGGGAGGTGGCGTGGTGTTTGACCGCCGCTTCATGTTTCCTGACAAAGTGCTCCAGTCCATGGCTCAATTGGGCTGTACCACATTCGCCGGTGTGCCAACCGTTTACAATGTGCTTCTTCGACGGTCGAATCTCCGGCGAATCGCGGTGCCTAGTCTAAGGCGCTTTCTCCAGGCTGGAGGAAGTTTGCCTCCGCAAAGAATCAACGAAATGAGAGAGGCTTTCCCGCAGGCCAAGTTTTACGTGATGTATGGACAAACCGAGGCAACCGCGCGGATATCGTGTTTGGAACCCGAGCGCTGGCGGGAGAAAACAGGGAGCGTGGGCCGGCCCTTGGACAATTTGATGGTTCGCGTCGTGGACGATGAAGGAAATGATGTTCCCACTGGGCAAATTGGTGAGTTGCTGGTAACCGGACCATCCATATGCTCCGGTTATCTAAACGATCCGGACGAAACGCGTCGGGTCTTTTCAGGCGGCTGGCTGCATACCCGGGATCTGGCTCGCCTTGATGAGGAAGGTTATCTCTGGATCGCAGGGCGAAAAGGGGCATTTCTCAAAATGCGAGGAATGCGAGTAAGTTTTCCTGAAGTGGAAGCCAAGGTCGCAGCGATTCCGGGGGTCTACGAATGTGTCGCCCGCGCGACCGATCATCCGGAAGCGGGAGAGGCGCTGGTTTTGTTTATTGTGCCCGATCCGGGAGCCAGAATCGGAATGGAAGAAGTTCGGCGCCATCTTCCAGCCCATTGGGCCATCGATTCGGTTCGGTTGGTGTCTGAGTTACCGAAGACTTTTGTGGGGAAAATAGCCCTTTCCTCACTGCCCGTTTAGAAAGAACTTCCATGCAGCCATTTGAAGACAAAATAGACCGCCTTCTCTCAATGCCTCCGTATGCTCAGTCTCCTGAAGAAAGAGATGCGTGTCTTTTGGAGGTATTGAAAGAAGAGCTCGATTATGCGTGCCAGCGGCACCCCGGCTATAACAATTACATCCAACACTGGCCGACGGATTATCGATCCGCTGCTCGCGTGGCGGACCTTCCTTTTCTCCCCGTGAGAACTTTAAAGGCGAATCCTCCGTTGTCCTTTGTGAATCAACACGAGGTCAAACGAACCTTGACGTCGAGCGCCACGACCTCTCAGGTGCCCAGCCGGGTGGTACTTGATTCGCCAACGTCACGACGGATGACCAAGGGAATCGTGTCCATTGTTCGAGATTTTATCGGTTCGGCGCGCAGACCTTATTTGGTTGTCGACACAGCGGGTTTTCTAGCTAGTAGTGAGTTAGGGGCCAGGGGCGCAGCGATTCAAGGGCTGCAACCTTTTGCCAGCGAGACCACGTACTGCCTGACTTTGAGTGCACAAGGCGACCTGATACTGGACCGAGACCGGCTTAAACAGTTTGCGCAAGACCGCCAGGATACAGAGATCTTGGTGTATGGGTTTACGTTTATACTCTGGAACCATCTGGTAAAGCCTCTCGCGGCAGAGGGTGTCTGCTTGAACTTGCCGAAAGCGCGGATCTTGCACAGTGGCGGCTGGAAACGATTGCACGACCAGGCCGTTGAAAAAACGGTATTCAACGAGCAGTTAGCTCGTGTGTTCGGGTGCACCCCTGACCGCGTCGTCGATTTCTATGGCATGGTAGAAAGTGTGGGAGTGATCTATCCGGATTGCTCTGCAGGTAACAAACACGGACCGGTGTTTGGCGATGTGATCGTGCGAAATCCGCTCACCCTCGAACCCGTTCTGGCTGGGGAGCACGGCATTCTCCAGGTCTGTAGTGTTTTACCGACGAGCTTCCCAGGCCATCTCCTGCTGACGGAGGATATGGCCCAAGTATTGACCTATGACGGTTGCCCGTGTGGAAGACGCGGCATCAGTTTCCGGTTTGCGGGACGGATTCCCAAGGCGGAACTGCGAGGCTGCGGGAATATCGAAACCAGACGATCGGCAACGAGTTGAATATGAGTATTTCCACGACAGAGCTTACTCATGCTGTTCAGTCACCTGCGGAGATCACCGACGCTGCAGCCAAATTGCGTCTGGCGGTTTCGGGTATGGAGCTTTCGCCGGATGAAGTGATGAGCGTATTTGATTCTTGGGCGAAAAAGTTAGACGCTCGAGAACTCGACGATCTGCCCGGCATCCCTTTCCTTCGGATGTGGCTAAGACGGGGAACTTTGGAACCAATCATTGCACGCGAACTTGGGTCCAATGCTCTACATGGTGGGTGGACGGAATATGGTCGTGCTAAATGCAAGGCTTTTCCCTTGGGCGTGGTGGGTCACTGGCCTGCCGGCAATGTGGAAATCCAGCCGATTCTATCCATGACCTGCGCTCTTCTCGGAGGCAATGCCACTTTAGTACGTGTGCCAAGCGGCCTGGTCGACTTGACGCGCGTTCTGATGGAAAAATTGGTGGAAAGCGATCCCGGCGAACGGCTGACCCGACGCATCTTTATGGCCGCATTCGACCATCGCCGGCAGGATCTGCAGGAAGCGATGGCCCAAGTCGTAGACGGAGCAATGATTTGGGG
Organism: Candidatus Acidiferrales bacterium; assembly: GCA_963742325.1. Taxonomy (GTDB): domain Bacteria; phylum Acidobacteriota; class Terriglobia; order Acidiferrales; family UBA7541; genus Acidiferrum. The sequence continues at coordinate 552,557 of CAVULB010000004.1, forward strand.
AGGAGAAGAGGCCGTCCTGCAGATTCGGAGCTTACCTTTTCCGCATTGGGCCAAACTTGCCGTCTTTGGTCCCAGGATGTCTGTTGCGGCGATGGACGCAGGGGCTTGGGGCAACCCCGAAGAACGGAAGTCCTGGTGCCTACGCATGGCGCGGGATGTCTGGCAATTTGACCAACAGGCTTGTTCGTCACCCCAGGTATTGTTCCTCGAAAGAGGTGTAGGACAGTCGCCCGCTCAATTTCTGGAATCTTTGCAGCGCGCTTTTGAAATCGAGAATCGTGCGCATCCACGGAGAGCCATTCCTGCCGCCCTCACTTCAGAGATTTGCCAGGCGCGGACATCTTGGTTGTTGCAGGACTCATCGCATCGAGCGGTCTTTCCCATGGGCCCGGATTGGACGCTGCTGATAGGCTCGGGATCGGATATTCCTCAACCCACACAAGGGAAAACCTTGACCGTGCTGGAAGTGGACGATTTGTTGGAGGCCGTTTCCAAGTTCGACGGCAACGTGCAGACGCTGGGATTGGGCATGGCCAATGCGGAAAGAGAGATGGAACTTGCCTCACTGGCCGGGAAAAAAGGTGTAGACCGGATCGTCAAACTGGGGCGCATGCATGTTTTTGTCCCTCCGTGGGATGGGGTTGATCTGATTCGACCTATGGTTCGAATGGTCAGACATGTTTGCTCGGCAGACTAAATCCGAAGGAAAGAGGAAGCCAAATCTATGGTAGACGGCAACGCGTTTCTTACGGGACTGGATTTGAAAGCCAAGACGTTTGCGCCGGCTGCGCGGACAACCGTCGCGGCCAACGACGAACTTTGCTCGTGGCTGCTAAATCCGCTCGCGCGCTGGGCGAAAGCAGCCTACGGTGAGCGCACATTTGAGGACGCTGCCAAAGGCTACGCCAAGTATTGTATGGGTGTGTGGAAATCTCAACAACAGTATGAGAAAAACGGCCGGTACACGCCTGAAACTATGCCGGAGCTCGTCTCGGAAGTATATGAGGACGAAGGCTACATGGTTCCATACATGTGGGCAGCGATTTTGATTTATCCATTTTGGCCATCGATGATCAACCATATCGCAATGTATCGGGACGATTTTCTGAAGGCGTTGCCGCCTAAGGCCAGGCTGCTGGAGTTGGCCTCCGGGCACGGTGTTATGGGCCTCTTGGCCGCGGAGACGCGAGCCGACATCCAGGTGAAGGGTTTCGATATCAGCCCGCCAGCGGTGGCCGTGTCTAACCGACTGCTGAGTGTCTCGGGGCATGATCATCATGTGAGTTTTGAGGTCAAAAACGCTCTCAAATTAGACCTGACAGAGAGCCGCGGAACCTATCAAGGGATAATTGCCGCCATGCTGGCAGAACATTTGGAAGACCCGCGGCCGTTGTTTAAAGTGATAGCGCATCATCTCGCTGACGATGGGCTTGTTTTTTTCAGCACTGCGCTCGAATCAGCCCAGCGTGATCATACTTTCGAATTTCATCATGAGAGTGAGCCCGTGAAGATGGCCGAGGAAGTTGGTCTCCGGGTTGTCCGTTTGGTCTCGGATGCCGGCAATCCTGTTCCTGGGGGCCGTTTTCTTCCTCGTGCTTTGGGCATGATTCTCCGTCGGCGGTGATAATCACTGTTGGGCTGCGATTCAGCTTTCTGTCGGTGTGAATGGTGGTTAAACTAAAGTCTCAACTCAAATCTATGACCATGACCTTCGAAGAAGTGAAAGAGCATCTGAAGCAGCGTTTCCCCATGCTCATGGTGGACCGCGTCTTGGAGTTAGAGCCGGGGAAACGCATCAAAACTCTCAAAAACGTTGCAGGCAATGAAATTCAGTTCCTGGGACACTTTGCGGAGTATGCAATTATGCCTGGAACCCTGATCATTGAGGCCATAGGGCAAAGCGCCTCTATTCTATTCAGCCATACGACCGGCAAAGGCATGAACCAAAACGAATTCATGGCGCTGGCGGCCGTAAACGACATGAGATTCCTGGTCCCGGTGTTACCTGGTCATACCATGATGATCGAAGTAAAGGTCATAAAAATGACCAATGAGGCCGCCCTAGTGGAAGGAGTCGCCTGCGTGGAGGACACGGTCGTAACGCGGGGCAAACTGAGCTTTGCGCGAAAGGTCGCGTGAATCCGCGCAACACAAACGCCGCCGTCTGCTGCTTCCTGTTTGGTCTCGAGCCTCTGGGAATTCCTGGCAAGTACAACCAGACCAGAGTGTATTCACATCGCAAATGACGTTTCTGGAAACGAAGATATCGGGAGTGTTCGAGATTCGCCCCGAGCTTATCCACGACGAACGGGGATTTTTTGCCCGCTCCTGGTGCGGGCAGGAGTTCGCGTCTCATGGGCTGAATTCCCGACTGATGCAGTGCAATATTTCCGGCAGCCTGCGAAAGGGGACTTTGCGCGGTATGCACTATCAGGTTGCGCCCTTTGCCGAGGCAAAATTGGTCCGCTGTACACGTGGTTCCATTTTTGATGTGGCCCTTGATCTGCGGCCGGACTCTCCGACTTTTAAGCAGTGGACGGCGGCCGTCTTGACGGAAAAAAACCATCATCAGCTATGCATCCCCGAGGGGTGTGCGCACGGTTTTCTGACGCTAGAGGACAATTGCGAAGTTTTCTACCAGATGTCAGAGTTCTATCATCCGGAAGGGGCACGCGGTGTGCGCTGGGATGACCCCGCTTTCGGCATTGAATGGCCGGGAACAGCGCAGGTCATTTCCACGCGGGACGCGACTTATCCCAATTTTGCCTAAACTTATGAAATTCTCTAGTCAACTGGATCGTGCAGGCAGCGCTCGAACGGGGAGAGAATTGCATAGCTTCGCCGCTGAACTTTACCCCACCTGCCGCAGCATTACGGGCGATGGAATTCGGCGGACACTGCGGAACATTCAACAGCGTATTCCCCTGCAGATCTTCGAAGTTCCTTCGGGAACGTCGGTTTTTGACTGGACCGTTCCCAAAGAATGGAATATCAGAGACGCTTATCTCAAAGATACGTCCGGCCGACGCGTCGTGGACTTCCAGAAAAACAACCTGCACGTGCTGAATTATAGCGTGGCCATCCATGCGACGATGCCTCTCAGTGAAATCAGGCCACATCTGTTCTCGATTCCCGCGCGCCCGGACTGGATTCCGTATCGAACCTCCTATTACCAGGAGAACTGGGGCTTTTGCCTTGCGCACAATCAACTCGTTGCCTTACCGGAAGGGGACTACGAGGTTTGCATCGACTCGACCCTTGCTGAGGGAAGCCTGAGCTATGGCGAGTGTTTCGTGCCGGGCCAATCCAGCGAGGAAATTCTGGTTTCCTGTCATGCCTGTCATCCGTCGCTCGCGAATGACAACCTATCGGGGCTAACGGTCGCCACTGCCCTAGCGAAATTCCTGTCGGAATGCAACTCCGATCTCCACTATTCCTACCGTTTCCTATTTATTCCCGGAACGATTGGCGCCATCACCTGGCTCGCGCAGAATCGAGACCGTGCGGCGCGCATCCGCCACGGTCTGGTGTTGACCTGTATTGGGGACGAAGCACCGTTTCACTACAAGAAAAGCCGCAGAGGAGCCGCAGAGATCGACCGCGCTGTGACTCATGTTCTTTCTCATCATACCGGGGGGGCGGAAATCCTGGAGTTTTCACCCTACGGTTACGACGAGCGCCAATACTGCTCGCCAGGCTTCAATTTGCCCGTAGGCTGCCTCATGAGGAGCGTCTGGGGTACATTTCCCGAGTATCATACCTCTGCCGACAACTTGGAATTCATAAAACCCCAGTGTCTCGCAGAATCACTTCGCGTTTGCGTGGAAGTGCTCGACGTGCTTGAAAACAATAAGTTTTACCGCAATCTAAGTCCTTTTTGCGAACCGCAGCTCGGACGTCGAGGCCTTTATCCTTCGACAGGAGGTGATTCCATGGCAGACGAGATGAATGCGCGGCTGTGGGTACTAAACCTCTCGGATGGGAAGCACAGTTTGTTGGATATTGCAGAGCGTGCCCGTCTTCCATTTCCGGTGATCCTCGACGCAGCGGTTGTACTTCGCGACAGCGGCCTACTCGAGCCAGTTGCAGAGAACCTCCACGAGAAAATCGAAGAAATGGCGCAGAAGAAACCTGCACCAATTTCTTGAGAAAGCGTGGACTCGACACTTCGTAATCGAAACGTTGTGATGACGGAAAGGAACAGATGAAAATACTCTTGACAGGACACAAGGGCTACATTGGTTGCGTCGCTGGGCCGATCCTGCAAACTGCCGGGCACGATGTAGTCGGTCTCGACAGCGACCTCTTTGCGGGCTGTGATTTCGGTGCGCCTGCAACGGAAATTCGCGGCATGCAAAAGGATCTCCGCGATGTGAGTCAGGAAGACTTGCGCGGATTTGACGCGGTCGTGAATCTTGCCGCACTCTCCAACGATCCACTCGGTAATCTCGACCCGAAGCTCACCTACGACATAAACCATCTCGCTTCGGTCCGGCTCGCTCGATTGAGTAAAGCCGCTGGCGTCCGCCGATTCGTTCAAGTCTCTTCGTGTAGTGCCTACGGAGCAGCGGGCGAATCGATGCACGACGAAACGGCCGTGCTGAATCCGGTCACGCCATACGCGGAATCAAAGGTGTTTGTTGAGCGCGATCTCGCGCCTCTGGCGGATAAAACCTTCACGCCGACTTATGTCCGAAGCGCCACCGCCTATGGCGTCTCGCCGCGTTTGCGGTTGGACATTGTCTTGAACGATCTTGTTGCTTGGGCGCACACGACCGGCCGCATCCTGGTGAAGAGTGACGGAACGCCATGGCGGCCTATCATTCATATTCGTGACATTACCGCGGCCATTTTGACATTGCTCGAGGCACCCCCTGACCTGATCCACAACGAGGTCTTTAATGTGGGCCGGACCGAAGAGAATTACCGCGTCAGCGAAATTGCAGAGATTGTCGCCGAGACTGTGCCCGGATGCCGTGTGGAGTACGCTAAGGATGGGGGACCGGATAAACGCTGCTATCGCATCAATTGCGATAAGTTGCCGCGCGTTCTGCCGAGCTTCAAGCCGAAGTGGACGGCCCGCACGGGAGCCCAGGAGCTCTATGAGGCCTATCGCGCGGCGAAGCTCACGTTTGAAGATCTCGAACAAGGACGCTACTTCCGCATCAATCATATCCAGCGTCTTGAACGAGCGGGCAAACTCGATTCCTCCATGCGCTGGGTAAATAGTGGTAAAAGCCTTCCCTTAGAACATTCCCGAAGCTAAATAGCCGAATTGGGATTGCCAGGGACCATACCCCACACGCCGTCTTACTTAAGGGGATGGTATTATGTTTCAATAACTTACGGGATGAAACGATCGTCCTTTTCGAAGGCCAGGTAACGCCGCACTTGGCAGGATGATTGCGAGAGTTGTTATAGCAACCGTTTGTGGCTACTGTGGCGGTAGCATGTCCGTTGTCGGACGCTCTGGCGAAACAGTAAGTGCTTTATTATCATTTAGATCTAATGGATCGGCCCGCCGTTTCTGAGCCTGGACAGCTTGATTCCAACGGAATTTCTTGAGGAAGAGTGTATGGACCGATGGCTACCTTGACCGAGACCTCGCGAGCCGAACAACTCACGCCGACGCGAGCATGTCGCTTCTGTGGTTCGACCCTCCTCCGGACCTTCGTCGACCTTGGTATGTCCCCGCTTTGCGAGACCTATCCCTCGGCGGCAGATTTCCCGAAGGGCGAAGTCTACTATCCCCTCCACGTGTTTATCTGCGAAACATGCTTCCTCGTACAGCTCGAAGAATATGAAAAGGTTGAAAATATTTTCTCTGATTATCCCTATTTCTCCTCTTATTCTGATTCCTGGCTGCAACACAGTGAACGATATTGCTCCAGTATGATCGAGCGGTTTGGCCTGAACGGGGGCAGCTTTGTGGCCGAAATTGCAAGTAACGATGGATATTTGCTTCAGTACTTCGTTCGTCAACGAGTCCCTGTGCTTGGTATTGAACCGGCGGCCAATGTTGCCAGAGTGGCTGAGGAAAAAGGTGTGCCGACACTTGTACGCTTTTTCGGAACCCAAGTGGCGAAGCAAGTCGTAGCCGAACGTGGTGCCGCCGACCTTGTTCTAGGCAACAATGTGCTTGCGCAAGTTCCTGATTTGAACGATTTCGTTGAAGGTTTGAAGATTCTAGTTAAGCCGAACGGCGGCGTGCTCACACTCGAGTTTCCGCACCTGCTAAAGCTCATCGAGTGGAATGAATTCGACACCATCTATCACGAGCACTTTTCCTACTTCTCTTTGCTGACCACAAATCGCATTCTCGAAGCCCACGGATTGAAGTTATTTGACGTGGAAGAGCTTCCGACTCACGGCGGATCGCTCCGAGTTTACGCATGCCACGCCGAGGACGCGACGCACACGCGGCGGTCGAGTGTGGCCAGGGTTCTCGAGGACGAAACCAAGGCCGGTCTCGCTTTGCCTGGAGGTTACGTCTGTTTCGCAGAACGGGTTAAAGAGACCAAGCTCGCGTTCGTTGAGTTTCTGCTGGTTGCTGCGCGACAAGGCAAGAAGGTTGCCGGCTACGGTGCACCCGGCAAGAGCGCTACACTGCTCCAGTACTGCGGGATCGGCAAGGACCTGATCGAATTTACCGTCGATCGCAGTCCGCATAAGCAAGGGCGGTTCTTACCGGGCAGCCACATTCCGATCTATCATCCGGATCGGATTCGGGAGGCGAAACCGGATTACGTTGTTATTCTGCCGTGGAATCTGAAGGATGAGATCATGCAGCAGCTGAGCTTTATCCGTGAGTGGGGTGCCGAGTTTGTCGTGCCGATTCCCAAAGTCACGGTCTGTTAGCGGAAGGAGCGACCATGAAAGTCGTACTGTTTTGCGGTGGCGCTGGAATGAGACTGCGAGGCTATTCGGAAGATGTGCCGAAACCCATGGTCACGGTCGGTTCGCGGCCGGTGCTCTGGCACATCATGAAATACTATGCCCATTTTGGCCATAAAGACTTTATTTTGTGCCTGGGCTACAAAGCCAACGTGATCAAGGACTATTTTCTGGATTACGAGGAGTCTGTTTCGAATGACTTTGTGTTCTCACAAGGTGGACGCAAACTCGAGTTCATGCAGCGGGATATCGACGACTGGAACATCACCTTCGTCGATACCGGTCTGCGGGCAACCATTGCGGATCGTCTGCGTTTTATCGAACCTTATCTCGGTGGCGACGAGATGTTTCTCGCCAATTACAGTGATGGACTGACGGACTTCTACCTCCCCAAGATGATTCAGGAGTTTTCCCGTCGTGATGGCTGCTACGCTTCCTTTCTTTCCGTGCAGCCTCGTTCGAGCAGCCTGGATACAGTGCAGGCCGACGAAGAAGGCTGCGTTCACGCCATCAAGAGCATGAAAGACGCAAATGTCTGGGTGAACGGAGGGTACTTTGTTCTGCGTAAAGAAGTCTTCCGTTACATCCATCCCGGCGAAGAACTCATCTATGAGCCATTCCAGCGATTAATCACTGAAGGCAAGGTCTGGTCACAGCGCTACGAGGGGTTCTGGCAGTGCATGGATACGTTTAGAGACAAGCAGCTTCTGGATGAGATGGAGGCCTCCGGTACACCGCCCTGGCGCCTCTGGAATAACGGTCGATCTCTCCCCGGGATCGTCGCGTGATCAATCTCAGTATCGAGAACAAGGGCGCGGATTGCATTGAGGTACTGTGCCTTGGCGCCCACTCAGACGATATCGAAATCGGTTGCGGCGGGACACTGTTACGTTTCAAAAAGCTTTTTCGTAAATTGAGATTTCATTGGGTCGTGTTTAGTGCCTCGGGCGCTCGCGGACAAGAAGCAACCAAGGGCGCCGAACTGTTCGCGTCCAACTCCGACACGAAAATTGTTTTGAAGAATTTTCGGGACGGATTCTTGCCATACGACGCGAGTGACATAAAGGATTCCTTTGAGGAGATGAAAGGTCAAGTGAATCCGGATCTGATTTTCACGCACTGGAAGGGGGACGCACACCAGGACCACCGATTGCTGTCTGATCTCACCTGGAACACCTTCCGAAATCACTTGATTCTCGAATACGAAGTCCCCAAGTACGACGGCGACATGGGGCGGCCGAATTTGTTCGTGCCTCTGGACACTCCGTTGTATGAGAACAAAATCGACCATCTGTTTGAGGCATTTCCGTCTCAACGTGCCAAACGCTGGTTCGACCGCGAGACCTTTCTGGGGCTGATGAGAATTCGGGGTATGGAGTGTAATGCCGCCAGCGGATATGCAGAGGCTTTCCACTGTCGCAAGCTAGTACTATGAGCGGCTTGTACATGAATGATGAGACGACAACATTCAAAGGAGACCCGACGAATGAATCTTTTCTTTGATTCCCAAATGGATGAAGCGAAGCGCCGCCAAGAATTGTACCGGGGCTCCATACTGGTGTATTCGCCCTCTCCTAGCGCCTTGGAACTGTGCGAATTTGCGCGCGAACTTGTAGAGACGGCCTTCCATCCTTACGATCCGCGCGAGGTACATGAACACATGCCCGTGGAGCAGTGCGTGGAAATTCTCGCTAACCTGAAACCGAAATTCATCCATCATCCCAAGTCTAAAGAATTAATCAAAGGTGTACTTTCCGAGCGAGGCTGCGAACTGGAAAAGACATACTTCGATGTTCCGCGTTTACGCACTGCCTTTCCATCCAATTACCTATCGTCAGGCATCGCTTACGCCTTTCATCCGCACCGCGACATTTGGTACTCGGCGCCGGTCTCGCAAATCAATTGGTGGATGCCTATTTACGAGATCTATCCGGAGAACAGCATGGCGTTCCATCCGCGATATTGGGATGAGCCGATTCCTAACAGCTCCGACACGTACAACTACTACGAGTGGAACCGCAACAGCCGACAAAGTGCGGCTCAGCACGTCAAGTCGGACAACCGACAACAACCACGCCCTCAGGTTCCGCTCGGACCCGATCCCCAGTTGCGAGTGGTAGCCAACGTGGGAGGCGTCATGCTTTTTTCGGCCGCGCAACTGCATTCCACGGTCCCCAATACCTGTGGACTGACCCGGTACAGCATCGACTTCCGGACAGTTTTCTTCGACGACGTGTTGAACAAGTCTGGGGCGCCCAACATCGACTCAGCTGCAACGGGCACCACCATGAGGGATTACATTAGAGCAACAGACTTCTCACGCCTTCCGGAGGAAGCGGTTGCTTTGTACGACGACGGTACCGAGACCGAATGTACTCTCTCCCCTTCTGCTCCGCCGGCAAGCAGTGCAGCAGATCGTGAGAGACCGGTGTAAGGGCAAATTCCCGGTGATGCAGGAATTGATTTCGGGAGGCAGAGAATGAGTCAGACAGTTGGGAAGCCGCTTTACGCACTGGGCTTACAACAACCACGATGGGCGTACTTCCAAGGCGACGTGCGTCCCTGGGAGGAGGCAACCCTGCATATCTCCTCTGAGGCAGTGAATCGGGGCCTCAATGTGTATGAAGGTTTGAAGGGTTACTGGCAGGCAAACGAAGAAAAATTCGGAATCGTGGAATTGGAGCCTCACTATGAAAGGCTGGTTCGCTCCGCGAAACTCCTGCACATTCCTGTACCCGTAAGTTACGAGCAATTCCAGGAGGCATGCGGGAAATTGGTTCGTGCGCTCTATGAGCGGGACAAAGATATGTGGATCCGGGCGACACTCTTTGTTGTCGAGGGACACTGGGGGGAAGGCACGGTCGCAGATCTTTTTCTAACAGCCTATCACCAGGCCAAGCAAGCTCCCAGTCCGGTTCGCCTCGGCGTAAGTACTTGGCAGCGATCTAGCGATATAAGCCTCTCACCGAGGATCAAAACCAGTACAAACTATCAGGTAGCTCGCCTAGCCCGCATCGAAGGTAGAAAGCGCGGTTTTCCAGAGATGATCCTGTTGAATCAGTATGGCCGTGTGGCGGAGGCCACAGGTGCCTGCGTGTTGCTGGTTCGCAATGGCTCGGTCATCACGCCACCGGCTTCGGAGGGTCGACTCGAGAGCATTACGCTCGAGATCGTTCGAAAGATATGCTGTTCTCTCGGAATTCCATATGTTGAGCGCCCGATCGATCGCACAGAACTTCATATAGGCGACGAGATCCGACTGGTAGGCACACTCGCGGAACTGGCCCCGGTCGCGTGCGTGGATGAGTATGAATTGCCATCCGCTTCACCAATTACCGATAGGATCGCGGCAACTTTCTGGGATGCTGTTCGTGGGGTAAAGCCACATCCCGGCGTGAAGCTGACATTCGTTTAGATGGACCTCGATTGTTGGCGCGAACGTTGAACTACTGAATAAAATGGCGTTGGGGAAACAGACTCAAGATAGGCAAAATGATGAAAGATGAACTGCAAGAACTGTTCAAATATCGCGAGCTTCTCTTCATGATCACCTATCGCGATATTAAGGTGCGTTACAAACAATCCATCATGGGCTTTTTCTGGGCCATCCTGATGCCCATTCTCATTGTCATGTCCGGCATCGTAGTGCGTTATGCCTATGCCATGGTCTCCCATGCGCCGCTAAAAAAAGCGGATATCGCCAGCGTGGCCATCAAGGCGGTGCCTTGGGCATTCATTGTTTCCAGTATTCGCTTCTCCTGCTTCAGCCTTACAAACAACCGCGATTTGGTCGCCAAGATATACTTTCCCAAAGAGATTTTTCCGATGGCGGCGGTCCTGGCGTGTTTCTTCGATTTCGTCATTGCCGCTTCTGCCCTAACAGTCTTCCTGATCAGCGCCCATATCGAGGTGAGCATCTATTTTCTCTGGGTTCCTGTGTTGCTCGCGACAATGATCCTGTTCTGCGTGGGGATTGGCATGATCATTTCTTCCGCCAGCCTGTTCTTTCGGGACGTGAAGTACATTGTTGAGGTGTTTCTGACCTTCGGTATCTTCTTTACGCCGGTGTTTTACGATGTAAGTATGTTTGGTGACCGCGGCAAGTGGCTGCTACTCAATCCTGTGGCCCCCTTGCTGGACGGCCTCAGCAAATGCATTGTCCACCACCAATCCCCGGATGTTCACTGGTATCTTTATAGTCTTGTCTTCAGTTTGACTGCTTTTTTGGGTGGATTCCTATTGTTCAAGCACCTAGAACCGGCATTTGCAGAGAGCATTTAAGGGAACCGTTATGTCCAACGTTGCGCTCCGAATGGAGCATATCTATAAGAAATTCCGCAAAGGAGAAACTTATAATTCCCTGCGCGACCTATTGCCTGCGATGACTGGCAGGATTTTCCGCGCTCAGGAACTCGATGCCAAGGACCGGCGGGAATTTTGGGCACTCAAGGATCTCTCTTTCGAAGTGGAACGCGGACAGGCGCTCGGAATTATTGGTCGCAACGGCGCCGGAAAAAGCACGGCCCTGAAAATCCTGTGCCGCATCATGAAACCGACCAAAGGTCGTATGGAGGTAAACGGTCGTCTGTCGGCTCTGATTGAAGTCAGCGCAGGCTTTCACCCGGATCTTACGGGCAGGGAAAATATCTTTCTGCACGGCACAATTCTGGGTATGACCAAGCGTGAAGTTCAATCGAAGCTGGACCAGATTATCGCTTTTTCTGGCATCGAGGAATTCATTGACACCCCAGTTAAACGCTACTCTTCCGGCATGTTTGCCCGCTTGGGTTTTTCTGTGGCGGCCCATGTCGATCCGGATGTGCTCGTCGTTGATGAAGTGCTCAGTGTAGGTGACTTCGTTTTTCAACAGCGGTGCATCGACCGCATTCGTTCAGTCATCAAGGCTGGAACGACGGTTCTCTTTGTCTCTCACGATCTCAAAGCCGTCAGTGAGGTATGTCAGCGCGCGCTGCTGCTCGATCATGGCGAAGTATCAGCCATTGACCGATCCGACGTAGTAATGCGGAAATACCTCAGCAGTGGTCCAACTTCTGGCATTCCAAACGAGACAAAATCGGCCTATATCAGCAAGGTAGTTGTCCGTGGTCGCGACGGTGAGCAATCCACCTTTGAGTCAGGACAGACAGCCTGGATTGATGTGGAAGTGATCGCGCGGGAAGCCGTCAGCAAACTAGCTGTTGTGATTTGGTTCACCGATAAAACGGAATACATTATTTTTCACACCTCGACAGAACGTCTCGGCTTTGCTTCATTTTCATTGCAACCCGGTGGTACATATCGCTGCACCTTTGAACTGAGCCTGAACATCGCCCATGGCACGTTTCAGTTATTCACCGAGATTTATCGTTACGACATCGAGAAAAGCTTCGATCGTTACCATCCAACAACTACGATTTTTATCGGTTCCACGACAGCTGTCGGTGGCGCGGTCAATTGTTTTCCGAGGCTCATTGAGTCTGAGACTGTCGCCCCGTCCACCCAGTCCTGTGAAGTTTGATTAAGGAGAATATGCTGAACATGCAAAGACCCCCTGGCGATGTAGAGATTTGGGATAAATGGAACTCCACCTACAGGCTTGGGACTCTGGATCCGGCTTCCCAGTACCGCATGGACAAAACCCTGGCTGCTATGGCCGATCTTAAGATTCGCGACGCGAAGATCTTGGAGGTTGGCTGCGGGACCGGTTGGCTGAGTAATGGCCTCAGTCAATTCGGCAAAGTGACTGCATGCGACATCGGTAGCAAAATTATTGAAATCGCCCAAGCAAAGTATCCGCACGTAGAATTTCACTCGGGTGATATTCAGGAATTGAAATTCCCGCTGCATTCCTTCGACGCGATTGTCACTTCGCAGGTTCTGTCCCACGTGGCCGACCAGCCCGATTTTATGCACAGACTGGCCGAGCTTCTCAAACCCGGGGGTTATCTGTTCCTCGACACGCAAAACAAATTCGTTTTCGACCGTACCGCAGGAATTGATCCCCCCGAGGGCTGGATCCGGAAGTGGGTAACGATGAAAGAGCTCAAGGATCTCTTACACAAAGAATTTGTGCTCAGGTACGCGACTACTCTCTTGCCGGAAGGGCATCTGGGCATTCTTCGTTTTGTCAATTCCAGCCGAGTGAACCGCTATGGGAATAAGTTGCTTGGAGAAGCGCGCGTGAGACGCCTGAAAGAATGGGCGGGTTATGGCCAGTCCCTCTTTGTCGTCGCCATCAGGCGTTAGACAAAGCGGAATGGGCGTGGCTTGCAGGACTTGACAGCCTTTTGTAGCAACGACAATGGCTGACGGAATGGAAGGAGCGATAGCTGGACGTGCGGTTGATTGAATTGTTAGTTGGCTGCACCACCGGGCGATTGCTCTCAAGAATTTGTTTCACATACATACTCGCTGAGCAAGCGTCGATCCTACTCATGTAACGGGGATTTTTAAGCCCGTAGCGCATTGTCTTGGGAGTCTCTTCTCTCATCTAGTCTTCTGCTGGAGTACCCTACCCGAATGGAATCCCCTTTCGTCAGCGTTCTAACTCCCTTCTATAATTCCGAGGCCTATCTTCAGGACTGCATTGAGAGCGTTCTGCGGCAGACTTACGATAACTATGAATATGTGCTTGTAAATAATTGCAGCACAGATCGATCTGTCGAGATCGTAGAACGTTATGCAAGACTACATCCGACCAAACTCAGATTGGAGCACAACAAAACGTTTGTTTCGCAAGTGGCGAACTACAACCAAGCCTTGCAGCGAATCTCTCCCCACAGCAAATACTGCAAGGTCTTGCAGGCTGACGACATGCTATTCCCGGAATGCCTCGAACGAATGGTCGAAAATGCCGAACAGGATTCGACCATTGGCGTGGTGGGGTCTTATAGCTTGGAAGGTCGTCATGTAGCCTTTGGCGGTCTGCCGTATCCCTCACCGGTCGTCTCGGGTACGGCCACAAGCCGGCTCTTCTTTCTGGAAGACATCTACATTTTTGGTTCGGCCACACAACTTCTCCTGCGATCGGATCTCATTCGAAGTCGTACGCCTTTTTACGACGAGTCATATATCCCTTTCGAGGACGCCGCCGTCATTTTTGATCTATTGACCAAGTGTAACTTTGGCTTTGTTCATCAGGTTCTTACGTTTACTCGTCGGGACAATCCATCCCTGATGAGCAGGATAGCGAATCTCGACTATAGGGAGCCCTTCAATTTGCTCATGCTACGCGGGTTCGGGCATCACTTCCTGGATTCCGAGGAGTATGAGCAACAGTTGCAACGGAAGGAGCGCAGCTATGCCGATCTTCTTGTCGATAGGGCGATCTCACTCAGGGAGAAAGCGTTTTGGGAGTTTCACGGGTCCATGCTCAAACGCATGGGTTACAGCTTCAATTCTCTCGGGACAAAGCGGCACCTGCTGCTAGGCCTCGGCCATGCGCTGTTTAGTCAGGAAAGCGCGGGCAATTTCTTGCGTGGTTTTCAACGCCTTAAGGTTATTGCGCCGCGATACTTAAAGCGAGCCGTGATGCCTTGGAATTTCGAGCGGTCACCTAAGAAAGTACTGTAAGGTTGACAGGAATGAGGATTGTCGAAGGTGCGCCAGCGCTGTTAATGACAAGGCCCGATAATGCGGATGGTCTGGTTCGACAGGCTACCCTTCCGATCGCGAAAACGACGGACGAGGTTGTTCCTCGCGTGGCGCTACTGACGCCTTATGATGGGGGCAACCTTGGCGATTCCGCCATTCAAGATGCAATGATCGAAAATATCCGTCGGAGCCTGCCGGGAGTTCGGCTTACAGGGATCTCCCTGAGCTGTGAAGAGTTTTTGAAGCGTCACGGAGTAGAAGGATTTCCGTTGTGCGAGACCGACCGACCCTTTTATAGGATGGCCCGCGAACGCTCCGATCAGCAGCCAAAAGAAATAGAAACGTTCATCGGGTCGCTTACCCAGAAAGTTCGCAATTCCCGTGCCGTCAGGGGATTAGCCAAGCGAGTTCCGGTCCTAGGGGCGGGTTTGAAGCGCATCCAGATTTGCAAACAGGAACTCCGACACTGGATCGCTAGTTATCGATTTCTCCGAACCCAAGATATGCTGATCGTCTCTGGCGGCGGCCAATTGGACGAAGAATGGGGAGGACCCTGGGGACACCCATTTGCTCTTTTCAAATGGGCGATCCTCGCACGCATCGTTCGAGTGCCTTATGCATTCGCGAGTGTGGGAGCATGTACGGTCAGGTCGACCACCTCACGGTTCTTCTTGTCTGTTGCGCTAGGCCTAGCCCGTTACCGGTCCTTTCGGGACAGGAACAGCCGAGACATTGCTGCAAGCCTTCTTCACCGGGCCTCTGAGGATGCGATCGTACCGGATCTTGCTTTTGGCATTTCGGTCCCGGAACCGCAAGAGTCTATGCCGATTCGATCGCTCGCCGCGGACCGGATGGTAATCGCAATCAGTCCAATCGCATTTGCCAAGCCCTATAACTGGCCAAGAGCGGACGCAAACCAATACCACCGATACCTCAAGCAGCTTACCCATGTTGTTTCAATTCTTCTTGAGCGTGGGTATTTTCTCGTTCTGTTGACTTCATCGCGTGGCGACGATGAGAGCGTCATTCCCGACATCCTGGATGGATTGGAGGACGACGCGAAAGCAAGAATCGAGCAGCAGGTCTATGTTCCGCAGTTTACGACTTGGAAAGCCTTCGCAAATATTATGAGGGAAGTGGATTTGCTGATCGCGAGCCGTTTGCACAGCACCATTTTGGGTTTTGTTACTCACCGGCCGACCATCGCTATATCGTTTGAACCGAAAGTCGACTGGGTGATGAACGATCTCGGCCAAACGGAGTTCCTTTTGCCTATCCGTGATTTTGTCGCCGAAGATGTGGTGCAAGCTGTTGATCGCATGCAACGCCATAAGGCAGAAGTTATCGAAAAGCTCTCTGCTTATCAGGGTCGGGTAACGTCTGCATTGACGAGCCAGTATGAATCCTTAGCAAATCTGGCTATGGAGAGCCGCCGCGCACGTTAGTCAATTCAGAGTTAATTAAACTATGAAACCGAACGGCTCACTCGGGGTCGTCATTCCCCAGAGAACCCCTCGATTCAACTTTACTTCGCAGCTCGCGCGAGCATCTCTTGACTGCAAACGATAACGGGATATCTTGATGCCCCATCCTCTCCATCATCTACTATACCCGCTCAAAGTCCTGTGGACGGAACGCAATCACTTGTTTTGGCCGATCTGGTTTTGCACAACGACGATTGCGGTGTCGTCGGTGATCTGGCTGGTCCCTAATAAGAAAAACTCGGGAGTGGGTTCGGTTCCTTCCCGGCGGCAGAGTTGGTCAGGTGGAGACATTCTTGCCGTGACCTGCCTCATTCTGCTTCTGGGCTGCTATGTCGCAGGATCACTGGTTTGGGAGGATTTCACCTACTACGACAACTCACATTTTACGGACGGAACGTTAGTTGGCAAGAATATTCCCCTGCAAATCTTGCCGTATGACGGCAGGTTCTTCCCGTTCGGCCATCAGGAGTACAATCTAATTCGGCATTTCACCCATTCCGTCGCCGGCTACCATGCGTTGCGCATTGTTCAACTTGTGCTCCTCTGCGGGATTCTTCTCATCTTTGATGACGAATTGAGCGTCAAGGTCCGTGTCTGCTTGATTGTGTTCGTACTCATCACACCAAGTTTCCTGATTAGTTTCAGCGGGCTTATCTACCCAGAGTGGAATGAGATTTTTTGGCTAGTCTGCTTGGCATACTCCGTTAAACGCTTTGAGCAGACGCAATCCACCGCTTCGGCGGTGGCTGCCGTCGTCTGTTCGCAAGTCATGCTCTATTACAAAGAAACCGCTTTTGTGGTTCTCTTGGGTTTTGTGGGCTGGCGGTTGCTGCTCCGCTGCTGGGGAACCAGGCAGTCGGGATTCGATTTCTCTCGACTTCGATCGCCCGCAAGTCGACTGGACCTCTGTCTCGGCGTCACTGCGCTTTGGTTCGTTCTCTATTATCTTGCGGCCATGTATCCGAATTACAATACAGGGTATGCCAATGAATCTCGACTGACGATGGTCCAGGTTCTTACTTCCTATCTGAAGCTGGATCTCCTGGCCTGGGTGCTCGTCGCTATGGCATCGGCAAGGATTGTTCAGATTCTGAGGCGCGAAACGGAGCCCATGCTGCTGTGGGACAGCCTCGCTCTAGGAGGCGTCGGTTGTCTGGTTGCCTACCTCACCTTGCGAATGCACAGCGGTTATTACCTCGCGCCCGTTGATATTATCGCGATTCTTTACCTTGGTCGCCTGGCCGCGCTGTCCATCAATAACATCGGACGTCTGCCTCGCCTGTGCTTGACCGCATTACTCATCTTCATCGCTGTCCAGGATCTCTCGCTCTCAGCTTTCCGCATGTATGAGAGAAAGAACGTCATCCACGCGAAGGTAAAGATTGGCCAAGCCATCAAAGCGCGTTATGAGAGTGATCCGCAAAATGTAAAAAGGCTCTTCTTCCCATTTGCGAAACCGTTCCACGTTATGGAATTTGCAGCCTATCTCAACTATATCGGCGTTCCTGTGGAACAAGTCCAGCCTGGTCCGATTGCGCCCGGCAGTGTGCAAATTGTCGGTGAGAGTTACCAGACGGTCGGCCTTTGTGGATATCGCACTTTTCTATGCCACCCAGGTACCCAACCGGTCACGGGAGACCTGGTGGTGCTGCTTCCGGACGATTTCACTCGGACCGAGGAGTGGGATTCTTATCGGAAGCAAGCGGCTGGAACCTTCTTCTCCTATGAAGCCAGTCCGTCCATCCCTCGATGGTTATTTCGCTATGTCGCTCTCCTGCACGTGGCTTCACCCATCTTCTCGCAAGATCCCCTGCCGGAATCCTGGCTCAAAGGATCGGTAACTGTCTGGCAGTGAGTTCAAATTTCATCCAGAACTCCTTCCTGATTTTGAAGAATCCTTTTCTTCTCAAAGCAAAAAAGGCTCGCGGTTGCAAGTTAATTAGGATCAGAAATTGTTTCTGGACCCGCTGAAGCACACGCACAGAAACCAATGTCAATGAATCTCAGACTTTTTAGCCACATCAACGCGGACGGTGACCTGATTGAGGCGTGGTTGAAATACTATCTCCGGCTTGGCGTGGATTGGTTTCACCTGGTGGTTCACGGCCCAGCAGAGGAGAACGAAAAGCTCCTGGCCATTAAGGATTCCTATCCGATTACCATTGAGGATGCCTATCAGGGGCCTTTTCCAGCTCCCCTGCCTGACAGCCGTAAACCCAATAACACCGAAAAGAAGAACCGCTTAGATGCTTTGTTGGCCCGCTACACTGGACAGTGGGTCCTTGTGGTAGACAGTGACGAGTTCGTAGAGTTCCCGTTCGAGGATATTCCGGAAACGATACGAAAACTCGAATTTGCGAACGCCAATCTGATGCCCGCCCCCATGCTCCAGAGACTGAAAACGGACGGGTCTTTGGATTCTCCGGCCGTGATTGAAGATCCTTTTACGATGTTCCCTTTATGCTCGGTGGATCTTTATCGACGAATGGGCATTAAAGTGGAAATTTTTAAATTTCCACTGTTCTTTTGCGAGCCCGGTACCGAGTTGGTGGAGGAAGGCAACCACTACCCTCCTCTTGGAGCCGAACCCAGGCCCGCGGGAGTCGTTGGCGTCACACATCATTTCAAGTTTCGTAGGACTCTTTCCGGGCGCCTTGAAAAACGCATTAACAGCCCGCATCTCTGGAGACAAGATTCAGTCGGGCTACGAGATTACTTGGATGACCATTCCAACCGCTTGCCGCTTGAGGGTGCCTTTCTCTATTCCCGGGAAGAACTCATTCGCCGACGATTGTTGAGACAGCTGCCACCGTCGAAGCAGGCTTGTCCTAAATCGGCAGCGCAATCGCCAGTTGTCGCACGGGAGGGTTTGATATCGGCTTCGAGAAGCGACACAAAAGCTCCTTTGGCAGTTCGCAAACTCGAGACTGTGCAGTCAGGTAGGCGCAAGAAGATAGTGTTCATGCTCTCTAAAGCGAACGAGTTTGGCGGTCCTGAGCGACACCTGCTTGAGTTGCTGTGCCGCTTGCCCAAACAACAATTGACTCCAACTGTAATGTGTTTTGGCCGAGACTTGATCTCTGCGCACATGGATGATCACCAACAGGGACAAACAGTCGTGAAGTGTAGCAAGGAGCCACAATCTCTTTGGGAGTGGCTGCGCCTAACTCGAGAAGATAGGCCCGATATCATTGTCTTTTCCTATAGCTGGTTGGAAGCTTTTCCCTGGCGAGGTTGTGTTGCTGCTGCCTTAGCTGCCATCCCAAATCGTATTTTTGTCCAGTACCGCATGCCCCCACAGCCGCCACCACCTGTCGAAGCGCGGTCCATCCGAGGCAGGATCCGGCGCTTGATCGGGCGGCAGGCAAGAAACGCCCTGTGCGTCAAGATTTCTGCAAGAACTTGCAGCTTCCTCCTGAGCAGCACAGTTTGCGTAAGCAATGCCATCCGGGATGCATTGGTTAAGATTTATCGATTTCGGCCCAACCACACGATCGTCATCCAAAACGGCGTCTCTATCACGACCTTCACCCCTTCGGAGACCCACGGGGCTGCGGTACGAGCGCAGTTGGGCATTGATCGGGAGGAATTTCTCCTTGTGTGCGTGGCGAGGCTTGTTGAAGTGAAAGGGATCGATATTCTAATTCGTGCAGTATCGAAAGTACTGCGGCAAGGTGTACAGTGCAAACTAATTGTCTTAGGTGATGGACCGCTGCGGGAGAAGTTACAACAGCAGACAAATTCCGAGGGCCTGTGGGATGACGTATTTTTTGAAGGATTTCAGAGAGACGTGCAGCCCTATCTGCAGGCTGCATCTGCCTTCATTCTCACTTCTCACTCAGAAGGCCTCCCGATTTCCGTTTTGGAGGCGCTGGCCTGCGGACTCCCATGCATTGTCACAAACGTCGGCGGTAGTGCGGAAGCCGTCGAAGATCAGGTTACAGGCTTGGTTATTCCCCCTGCATCCGTGGAGGCCGCTGCGGACGCAATCTTGGATCTGGCGACGAACCGGGATAAGTGCGCCTCGATGGCTAGCAAGGCTCGCGAGGTGGTTTCGCAGTCGTTTGACATTGAGACGCAGATGTCCGCACTAATACGCGTCATAACTCAGAAACCAGCGTCAGCGTGAAAAGATCTCAGAACATCTCTACTGGCCATGTCGCCAAGGACGGCAACGTCCCTGTCGGTGAGATACCCCAGTGCTCTTGGCCTGAGGGTCGATTCATCGCGGTCCGAAGCGAGAACGATCCTGGTCTGGGGCCGCAATGAATGCCTCGGACACAACCCGCAACCTTAGGATTCGGCTGACATTTTGGGCTCTCGGAGCTGTGCTCGGCTTCTCGCAAGCCTGGGTTTCTCGATTGGATGCGGATGATAATACGGTCACGTATCTTGATATCGGACGGTATTTTTTTCAGGGACATCATTCGGCGATTATCAACGGATTTTGGAGCCCGCTATACTCCTTTTTGCTTGGTCTGACGATCGCCGTGTTTAAGCCACCGTTTTACCTGGAATATCCGATGGTGCACATAATTCTGTTCATCATTTTCTTATTTACGATGACCTGTTTTGATTATTTTCTCAGGCAATTGATACAGTTTCGTGCGGGTCTTGAATTGGAGAAGGAGAGTTATTCGGAGCCGGCTTGGGTCTGGATCACCATTGGATATACGATCTTCCTCTGGTGTACCCTCAGATGCACAGAAGTCGGTCGGTTGACCACGGACTTGCTTGCCGCGGGCTTCTTCTATCTTAGTTTCGGATTGCTTCTGAGAATCTCGTCAGAACGCAATGACTGGAAACCATTCTTGGGCCTCGGCTTGACTCTGGGTTTGACATACTTGACGAAATTCTTTCTACTCCCCATTTGTCTCTTAATTCTCGTGATTGCATGGGTGGTGGCGAAGAAGAACGCTCGCTATGTCATCATTTCCGCTGGCATGCTGGTTTTGATCGCAGCACCATTTATAGCGGCACTTTCATTTCAGAAGGGGAGATTTACATTTGGAGAAGCCGCTACCTACGATTACGCCGTAAGCGTAAATCGGATTCCGCGTTACCACTGGCAGGGAGATGCTCAAACGCCACTCGCCCATCCCACTCGCCAGATTCATGTAGCGCCAGACGCCTTTGAGTTCAAGGAGCCTTTCAAAGGTACGTTTCCGCCTCAATACGACATCACTTATTGGTATGAAGGAATCAAGCCCCAGGTACACTTCCGCCAGGAGTTCAAGGTTTTGATCCAGAATCTGCGCTTGGAGCTCGGAACTATGAGATTGTTGCTGAATGGATTGCTTTTGCCGACGCTGTTTCTCGCGTTCTATGAAACCGGCCGCGGTAGGCTGATTTTAGGGGACATACTTCGGTACTGGTTCCTGGTGGTGCCATGTCTAGCCACCGCCATTCTCTTCGCACTTGTGTTTTACATACCTCAATACCTCGCCGCTTCTTTTGTGGTGCTCCTGCTGTGTTTGTTCTTCAGCACTTTCGCACGTCCGGGTTCCCGTGTGTTGGCGGGTGTAGCTGTACTTTTTATCACGGCTTT
Organism: Candidatus Acidiferrales bacterium; assembly: GCA_963742325.1. Lineage (GTDB taxonomy): Bacteria > Acidobacteriota > Terriglobia > Acidiferrales > UBA7541 > Acidiferrum. Next base: position 574,076 of record CAVULB010000004.1, read on the forward strand.
CGTTGTCTTAGTGGTCTGTCCGACGTTGCTTCGCGCGTCTGGCAATCGCCTGTTCCAATATTCTGGGGTCGAAAGGGCATCCTATCAGCAGGTTGCCAAATCGGCGCTTGAGATGGGCCTTAAGTCTGGCGATCAGATAGCCTCTCTAAATGATTCAAATTTTGGAATGTCCGAGTGGGCCCATCTTGTGCAGATTCAAATTATTGCAGAGATTCCTTATATCTCGGGCGTGCCTGATGGAGATCCCTACAACCTTTGGAATAGGCGTTCTAACAACTTCTGGAATGCAGATCTGCCGACTCAAGAAAGAGTATTACAGAAGTTCTCTCAAACAGGGGCCAGAGCTGTGATATCGCAGGACAAGCCTACGGGGCCGGGGGCAGGACGTTGGTTGGAAATGGGGAATACAGGTTACTACTTGATTTGGCTGAACCCCTCGAACCAGACGTGCCAGAGAAGGATTCAGGATGGAGCCCCTCCATGTGACCGAATTTGGCGTCATAGCCAGCTGAGGCAACTGACAAGGAGTCATGCTTACATCTGAGAGCCAAGCGACAAAGGCGGTGGCGCCGCTGAACGGGTTTTTACCTGCCCGTGCTGGCAAGAAAATCCTATTTGTGTCAAACAGCACTGAATATGGTGGCGCTGAAAAACACCTGCTCGAGCTAATCCGGAGACTGCGCGGGCCAAGCGTCCAGATTCGAATACTCTGCCTTCAGGTGGATCTCTTCACTGAGCGGCTGGGGCCCCATCATGACATTGAGGTCATAACCTGCACGAAGGCTCCACAGTTTTTTCGGGATTGGGTTCGCGTGTTCCGCGCCATTCGGCCAGACGTCGTCGTATTCGTCTATGGCTGGTTCTGGGCGATTCCTTGCGCAGCGGTTGTCGGTGCTTGGATTGCGGGCGTCGGCAGACGCATTTCGATCCAGCATTTGATAACTCCGCCCTATCCGGTTCCGCCCGAAGCATTAGCAGTGGTGATGCGGCGAAGATCGCTGCGCGCCATATTGCGCAGACTGTTGGGCCGGAAAGATTCCGATCCGGACGTACCACTCTGCATGATCGCGTCTACGAATAGCGCCGCAGAGATTAGGTGGTCTTCGTACTTCTACAGCATGACCATCTGCGTCAGCAGCGCTCTCCGTGATTCTCTCTTGAAGGACTTTGGATTCCCTGGGAGGAAAACGAGGACTATTCGTAACGGTGTCTCCGTAACAGAGTTCGTTCCTTCTGGCGCCGATAGATCCGAGGTTCGAGAGAAGCTGGGGTTTGGTCAGGATGAATTCGTTCTCGTGTGCGTCGCAAGGCTGAGTGAACAGAAAAGAGTCGACATTCTCCTCCGGGCACTCGCTCGCGTCTTGCGCGAAGGAGTTCGCTGCAAATGCATCATCGTGGGTGACGGCCCGCTAAAGGACCAGCTGTTCGAGCAAACCCGGTCCACTGGTCTATCTGAAAACGTCTTCTTTGAGGGATTCCAGGAAGATGTGCGGCCTTACTTGCAGGCATGTTCCGCCTTTATACTCACCTCAGATACCGAAGGATTGCCCCTCTCGATCCTGGAGGCAATGGCGTGCGGGGTGCCATGCATCGTCACGAACGTAGGGGGCAACGCGGAACTAATTACTAACGGTGTTCATGGACTAATTGTCCCACGCGGGGCGGTGGATGCGATCGCCGACGGGATCGCGTACCTTGCGAATCATCCACAGGAACTCTCTAACATGGCAAAGATGGCACGGGCCAGGGTCTGCGAGACATTCGACATCGAGAACGCGATGGCTGGGATTGAGCAGATAATACTCAGCTAATTGCTGCATGGAAAAGAGGTCCTGACCCGGAACGTGTCCTGCAGTCGCCGAAGAGCGCACAGCGGTACCATGACGCCATTGATGGAAGCACAGACTGATGGGAGATCAATAATAAAATGTCAACACTAGTCAAACCTGTATTTTCTTTGGAGGATCTCGGGCCGCTATTTCGTGAACGCTTGAGGTCCATGTATTCAGCTGAACCACAGCCGGGAAACAATGGTGCGGTTGAGCTTGACAAAATCACTCGAATCTCTGAGCCGCAAGGCATGTGGATCTATGAAACATGCGTAAAATTGAAGCCGAAAAGGAGCCTAGAAATCGGATTAGCATATGGCTTCAGTACGGTCTACATACTAGCCGCCATCAATCGGACGGGATCGGGTCACCATACCGCGCTCGATCCTTTCCAGAAAGACTCTTGGCACGGGGTGGGTGCTCTCCAAGCAAAACAACTCGGTATGGAACCGTCCTTCCAAATGCTGGAGGAATTTTCCGTTTCCGCTCTGGCGCGCTTCGCAACCCAGAAGGACGAATTTGAATTCATCTACATCGATGGCAATCACCGCTTCGATGACGTTCTCGTGGACTTTACATTGGCCGCCGAAGTTTGCCCCATGCGCGGCAATATCATCCTTGATGATATGTGGATGCCTTCCATCCAAGCCGTCGTGTCCTGGATACGCTTGAATCGTAAGGATTTCCAGGAGATTCCAACGCCGATCGAAAACATTGTTCAGTTCGAGCGGATCGGAAATGATATCAGGAGATGGGACCATTTTGTTCCGTTCCAGACCCGCCAGGAAGTCCTGAAACAGCCTACGCTTGCTAGCCGGGTAGCCCTTCGTTTAAAACGCGTACTGGCGCGATGAAAGCTTAACCAAATCGCCGATTCAGCAGCGTGCTGTTGCAGAATTCTAAAGGATGCGTTCCTGTCTTACAGGATCACGGATGGCCTATTAGATAACTATAGTTTAACCAATTTTAGCAGGCCGTTTCCCGATGGTGTCCGTGCCTGCAGAAAAGCGATAAAAACAACTGGACCATGCTTTACGTCGCGAAATCGACTGGAAAGGTAGCAGGCTGCAGATGAGAATCACCGTAATTCTGTGTACGCATAACCGTTGCCGTAGTTTGGCAAAGGCTTTGGAGAGTGTAGCCGCCTCTCAGTTACCTCCCTCGATCGAATGGGAAGTTCTGGTGGTGGATAACAACTCGACCGACGAAACTCGACAAGTAGTAGAAGACTATTGCGGACGCTACCCAGGGCGCTTTAGGTACTTGTTTGAGTCGCAGCCCGGAAAATCATATGCCCTGAACAGCGGCATACGAGAAGCCCTCGGCGAGATCCTGGCCTTCATGGATGATGATGTCACTGTAGAACCCACGTGGCTGTATAACTTGACTGTGAATCTCGACGACAGCCGGTGGGCAGGTGCCGGAGGACGCATTCTTCCAGAGCGCTCCTTTACGCCTCCAAAATGGTTAGCGCTGCAGGGTCCGTTTTCAATGGGTGGGGTTCTAGCCCTTTTTGATCGCGGGGACGAACCGGGTGAGCTCGATTGGGCTCCCTATGGCACAAACATGGCCTTTCGCCGGGCAATGTTCGAGCAATTTGGTGGCTTCCGCACAGATCTGGGCCCCATTCCCGGTAGTCAGATCCGCAACGAGGACACGGAGTTTGGATACCGGTTGATGAAGGCAGGAGAGCTTCTGCGCTGGGAGCCGACCGCCGTTGTCTATCACGCGGTAGCACAACATCGACTTCACAAGAAATATTTCCTCGAGTGGTGGTTTGACTATGGCCGCGCTAAAATCCGGGTAAAGATAAAGCGGCCGAATGTTTTGGGCATCCCGAGACACTATATCAGCTTATCGAGTCGACTCTTCTCGGTCCTGCCGCGAAAAACTATGCGATGGTTACTGGCTTTTGCCCCCTCCGAGAGATTCTACAAGAAGTGCATGGTTTACTGGATGATCGGTGAGGTCGTCGAAATCTACCGCCGAGAATATGAACCTCGAGAAAAAGGTAACGACTTCGAGCGACGAGCCGTGAAGGGATAAGCGCGCAAGCAATAATCGCTATTTGCGCGTTCCATTCGATGCCAGAGCCTGGCTTTCCGGATGTGAAGGAATCCTCTCGCGGCTTCTCGTCGCCTCGAACATGAACCGTTCGCGTGGCATCCACCGTAAGTCTTTTCCTTCCTATCTTCGGCGCCGTGCGTCTTATTTCAGCAGGTTCGTTTGGAAACACTCGCTCATGGTGCAACGGACGCGGATTTGTTCCTGGATCGGCTGGGGCGGCAGTTCGCGACTGGCTTGGGGACTGGGGTCTAAGCTCAGACGATCCCCTCCATGTGATGAAAAGCTAGTATCTGTATCTCGCTTGTTCTTGATTTAAAAGCATTGGTCGGTATCCGGCGTGGATCACTGCCCGATCATCCGATGCAAAGCTAGTCAGAGCCTCCTCCTGCAAGCCTCATAACCGCCTGTCTGCGGTTTCTGCTCCTCATACTTACCTTCCAATGTATGCGTGGACCCCAGGACGTGGTCGTACGGTTATTGACCATTCCGCGCGGCTCGATTTCCCGGCGAGCTCCGCGGCTAGGTTCAAGGCAAAAGTTCCTCGACGCGGTTGATCGGGTGATCAGCGATGCGTGGCAACACCTGATCCAAGTACGCTTCTGGAGCCAAACCGCTGAATTTTGGAATTTTGTTGATCCGATAAGGCCTTAGATCGCCACGGCGCGTTCGCCCCCGGCATGCGATCCACAAAATAAATAGTTTTTTCCGGCCAAAACGTCAGCGCCCAACGAGGGGTCCGCCTCGTTATTGATGATCTCCTGGTGGCCATAGTCGCAGAAGCGCATCACGCATCCGACCAGCCCAGCGCGCAGCGCGTGGCCTTCGCGGTATCGAATCTCCGTGAAGCTTGTTTAAGGTCTCTTCGAAGCACTGCTGCAGAAAGAGATCGGGACGTTCCAGTGAGCAACGACGCGCGGTGCGGAATGAGCGCAGCCGGCCGTTGCTGGAATCGCTGAGTGCTTTGTTGGACAGGGCTGGGCACATAATTCGGACAGGTCCACGGATAGCTCTTTTGGCCAGTTGTCTCAAACAAGCCGCCTCTGTAGCCTGAAGCTCTGTAGGGAGGATGAGTAGCCCAGCAGATACGAAGTCCAAAGATGGCAATTATTCCAGCAGCCAGCCGTCTCTCGAGTCCGCTGCCAGGCATCCCGTTAGGAGGGATACGTTGAGGTTGCCGAAGTCAGTCTCCGTTGGGTTCCTGTCACTGTTGTTCTTTGCTCCGCACAGCCAAGCTCAGAACGCTACAATTTATTGGAGCAACCAAGATCAAGTGGTAGACGGCTTTGGGGCATCGGATATGTTCGGCTCGACGCTGTCCTCGGCGAACGCCGATTTATTTTTTTCCACCACTGCTGGAGTCGGCTTGTCATTATTGAGGACGGAAATTCCAGATGACGGAAGCTGCTCGTCCGTCAACGCCACGTGCGCGGGAGCTACCGGAGACATGGCCCTGGCGTCGGCCAGGGGAGCGCGTATCTGGTCTACGGCTCTATCGCCCCCGGCCTCCATGAAGTCGAATGGCACGACGGTATGCAATCCTGGAAGCGGCGTTTTGAACGCAGCCTCTTACGCGTCCTTTGCCTCGTATTTATCAAACTATATTGCCTCCGTTCAGGAACAGGGATTTACGCTGCAGGGGATTTCGATCCAGAACGAGCCGGACAATTGCCCCACGTATGACGGCGCGCTGATGTCTGCGGCGCAGTTCAATACGTTTGTAGCCAATAACTTGGGTCCAACGATCGCCTCTGCGGGGCAGACGGCTGTGCAACTGATCATGCCCGAGACAATGAGCTGGCGCGATCTTCCGACCTATGCCAACACGACCCTTGAGGATCCTAGTGCCGCTCCCTACGTGGGTATCGCCGCCTCACATGACTATGACACGTTCAACTGTTCTGGAAATCCATCCGGTTGCGAGTATGCGACTGCCCAGAGCCTCGGCAAGCACCTATGGGAAACGGAGGTCTCGTCTTTCGGGACCTGCGACGGAAGCATTACCGATGCCTTGAAATGGGCGCAAGACATCAACGACTGGATGACGGTTGCCAATGCCAACGCTTGGAACTACTGGTGGCTCATCAATAACGGCGGGAGCGGCGACAATGAAGGCCTGATCTGCACCAACGGGACGGTTCGTAAGGCCATCTATGCGATAGGAAACTACAGCAAGTTCGTCCGGCCGGGGTACTACCGCATTGATGCAACTCAAACTCCGCAAAGCGGCGTGTCCGTCTCTGCGTACAAGAACTCAACCAGCGGGACGCTTGTCATTGTTGTTATCAATCAGAACAGCGCGAGTGTTTCTCAGAGTTTCATGTTGAGCGGCGCAGCAGCATCGAGCGTGACGCCCTGGATTACGTCCGACAGTTTGAATCTAGCCGAGCAGTCGGGCGTTTCCGTCAGTGACGGATCATTCAACTTCAGTCTGCCAGCCTACAGCATTACCAGTTTCGTTGGAAATACAAGCACTGCGTCAACTGCGGTCCAGCCGCCCACAAATGTAGCAATAACTGCAGTGCATTGATACCTGCTGCCGAGTCGAGTGCTGCTAAGGATTCGTTTAGGCCTGAAGGATTGCCATCCGGGCCACTCCTCCTGGGCCTGTATCGTTGCCATCGATAGTTCAAACCATCCACATCCGGGCTGCTCTCAAAAACCTCTTCCAAGGTAGCGTCGACAGACAGATGCAGCCGACCAATGTGCGCCTGCACCTGCCCGCTGAATCCAAGCCACCGACATTGCTGGCGGTGGTCAGCCCGGGCACGGTGATCGACCTGAACCAGAAGATCTACCTACAGATTGGGACCTGGCGGAACCGGCCGATTGAAGACAAGGCGAGTTGGACAGCGTTTCTGCGGCATTTGAAAGAGCGCGGGCTGAAGGGCGTGCGGGTGTTTGTCTCCGACAAGTGTTTGGGGTTGGTGGAAAGCCTCGGTGAATTTTATCCGGAGGCGCTGTGGCAACGGTGTGCGGAGCATTTTTATCGCAACGTGTGGACGGCCGTGCCGACGAGTAACGTGAAAGAAGTGGCCGCGATGTTGAAAGCCATTCACGCCCAAGAAGGTCGCGTGGCGGCGCGACAGAAGGCCGTGGCCGTGAAACTGAAAGATATGAAGCTGGCGGATGCTGCGGCGATCGTAATGGCCGGGATTGAAGAGACGCTGTACTACTACACATTTCCACGCGAACACTGGCGGAGTGTGCGAACGAACAACCCACTGGAGAGGTTGTTGCGCGAAGTGCGACGAAGAACACGGGCGGTGGGCCATTTTCGGATGGAAAGTCGGCGTTGATGTTCGCGGCAGCAAGGCTGCTGCACGTGGCCAGCACGAACTGGGCACGCGGCGGTATCTGGATACTACCCCCGACTGCTGTCTTTTTCATGGTACAGGACTTGCACTGCCTGACAGTCGCTGATATCTAATTGTATAATTTGGGCGAAGAAAGCGGGATACTTGAGCGAAAGAACTCGGCCGGCAGCATAAATCAACCAGGGCGCTATTTGTGTCCAGAACCGGTGATCCCAGCGATCATCATGGTTGCACAAGGGGGAAGGGAACCGATAGATCTGGCTGTGCAGCGGAAGCGCATGAACAATTTGCACCCGTTAGAAATCCTTCTTTAGATAAGCTAAAGCAATCGAAACGTGTCACGGTAGGCAGTAGAATTTAAGGGGGGAGTGAAGAAATGAAGATTAAGGTGCCCACGTTGTTGATTGGGATTCTCCTGTGTTCACAGGTGCGTGCGCAGGACGCCCACGGGCAGGTATCGCAGACATCACAGAGCCAAAAAACAGATCCTAAAGTCAACACTGGCAATGGACCCGCACCGGCCACAACAACCGAGTACACGATTGGACCACAGGACACCCTTCAGATTGACGTTTGGAAGGAGCCTGAAATTACCCGTACGATCCCAGTCCGTCCGGACGGAAAAATCTCTCTGCCCTTGCTGAACGACGTACAAGCCGCGGGGCTTACGGCCATGCAGTTGGCCGGCGTAATTCGCGAAGGATTGACGAAATATCTCACAAATCCACAAGTTACTGTGACTGTTACGATGATAAACAGCCGCCGAGTCTTTCTCACTGGGGAAGTCTCGCGGACCGGGGCTCTGCCGCTCCTGCCCAATATGACCGTGCTTCAAGCACTGTCTGCCTCGGGTGGGTTTACTCCGTTCGCCAGAATGAAAGACATTTACATTCTGCGATACGAAAACGGACGGCAAACAAAATATCCCTTTCACTATAAGGACGTCATAAAGGGTAAAAGAACAGAGGAAAACATCCTGCTGCAACCGAATGACGTCATCGTGGTGCCGTAAAGGACAGAACTATGAATTGCCGAAACGTACTGTCGAGAATTTTTCTCCTAGCGCTAATCTTTCTGCTCGGAATGCATACGCTCCGCGCCCAAGATCCCCAACCCCAGCAACCCCAACCTCAACCTCAGGACCCCCAATCCCAACCCCAACCCCAACCCCAACCCCAGGACCCCCAAACCCAACCCCAAGAACCCGACGACAACTCCAACCCCGGCGACTCGATGCCAAAACCCGCGGGTCGGGCCCTCCCCTACTTCGATTTAGGAATGGGTAACGGTGACTTACGCCCAGATTATACGCCGCTCACTAGTATGCTAAATGCTGGTTTGGGTTTTCCCGACGTCAAGCACAGCTACTGGGTGCCTGGAATCCAAGTTGCCTCCACAGCGCAATCCAATCTATTCGGCCCGGCCAGTACCTCGGGCTGGTTTGCAACGAATTACGTAGCCGGAACTGTCAGTTTGCTTGAAGCGTGGAGCCGTTCTCAACTTGCGGTCAACTACACCGGCGGTGGAGCTTTCACAACCAACAGTGCGGAGGGAAATAGCGGTTTTCAACAGCTAGCATTCGCGGAAAGTTTCCAGCTCAATCGTTGGATTATTCAGATTGTGGACGAGTTCTCGCAACTGCCGCAATCTTCATTTGGTTTTGGTGTGGGCACGAGCCTTGGCATTCCAGGAGTGGCTGGTTCACTCGGACCGACGATTCCCACTGTCGGGAGCAATTACAATCCCAATCAGACCATTTTTGGCGGGTACGGTCCGCGCTATAGTAACGTCGCTGTGGCAGAAGCAACGTATCAACTCACTCGACGGAGTTCCATAACTGCTTCCGGCTCTTATGGGATTTTGAACTTTGTCGATGCGGGGAACATAGATTCGAGGTCGGCTTTTGCTAGTTTTGGTTATAACTATCAACTCAGCCACAAGGACAGCATCGGCTTTTTCTATGAGTTCAGCAGTTTTCATTTTCCCGGGAACCCTGAAGCTTATGGCATCCAAACAGTGAGCGCAGCCTACTCCCGGAAAGTCACAGGGCGTCTAGCCCTGAGCCTTTATGGTGGCCCTCAATTCACGTCCCTTCGGGTCGCTGTCGGAAACACGTCAAGCACCGTGAACGGCTATGCGAGTGCGTATTTGCATTATGCCTTTACGAATGGTGGGATCTCTGGAAGTTATATGCACGGGATATCTGGCGGCGGCGGTGTCCTTACAGGATCGATTCTGAACGAAGTCAGTTTTTCGGTTATGAGAAAACTCAGCAGGCAATGGAGTGGCAGTGCCCACGTAGGTTTCGCGCGGAATAGCAATGTAGTTAGCGTCGTCGGGAACAATCCGAGTTTCGATGATTGGTTTGTCGGCGTAGGTGTTAACCGTCCATTTGGACGCGATATGAACGTTTCCCTTGGATATTCAGCAGCCTTCCAAACAAGCAACCCGGGCTGTGGGGGCCCAGGCAGCCCAGGTTGCATAGGCAGTGCGACCACCTCCGGCCAGTTCCTTACTTTGAGCTTTCGGTGGCACCCGCGCCCATTTGGCCTGCAGTAAGAGTTGAGTTGAAACCAAGGGTTAGGGTGTTGGGATTGTCGTTTTGACGATATCGAAACAACTCAACAATTTAGCGTCGATAGCCTGCGCGATTATCGTGATCGCTCTCGGTTCGGTGACGATTGCTTTCGCGACGAATGCCCCTGCACCAACGTTCAATAAGGAAGTCGCGCCGATTCTTTTCAAGAGATGCGCGAATTGTCATCGCCCAGGGCAAATAGCGGGTGACATTTCGTTTCTTTCCTACGAGAGCACACGGCCCTGGGCCGAATTGATCAAAGAAGAGGTCCTGAAACGGGAGATGCCGCCGTGGCCGGCAGACGCCAAGGGAAGCGTGAAATTCCGCAACGACCCAACGCTGAGCCAAGAGGAAATCGATACGCTGGTCACCTGGATCAACCTGGGCGCCCCGAAAGGGAAAGATGCCGATCAGCCACCCGAGCCAACCTTTGCAGAAGGCTGGCTGCACCCGAAAGGACTTGCGCCGGATGCTGTCGTCACCTTGCCCCAGATTGAAGTTCGAGCCCCGGGGCAAATCCCCTACCTTAGTTTTTTGGTGAAAGTGCCCTTCTCGACAGACAAATGGATTGTTGCCATCCAGGTTCTTCCCGGAAATTCTGCGCTGGTGCACCACATGGCGTTTACCGAATGGAAGTTAAATGACGGCGTCACACCAGCCAACCTGGAAACACTCGCAACGGTCGCCCAACAGCTCGGTCTTCCGAGCAATGCGATGGCGGGCGGGCCTGCAGTAGCAGCGCCGGGAAATGGCCAAGTATTCGACATGCTAGGAGTGTACACGCCAGGAACAACGTTTGAGATGTACGAGGATGGTAGTGCCAAACTTCTGAAGGGCGGTGAGAATTTCTACCTAAACTGCAACTTACACTACCAGTCGAGAGGGCGGCCGGAACAGGACCGCACCAAGATTGCTTTCTGGTTCCAGCCGGAACCACCGAAACATCAACTGTTTCGAGTGCCAGCCTCAGGCGAGAGCCTGATCGCCAACGGCCAGCAGTTGCTGACGGATACTTTAGGGGAGAAAGCCGAGGGCACCGGCGTCGTAATTCCCCCGATACCCCCGTACACCGAGAATTATGAAATCATCGGGATGACGGCTTACACCGAACCCGTGACCATTTATCAGTTCCAGCCGCATGCTCACTTGCGAGGCAAAGACTTCACTTACTCCGTCGTCTATCCTGACGGGCGGGAGCAAAGTGTACTCCGCGTGCCCAAATACGATTTCCATTGGCAGTTGGCCTATGACCTCGAGACTCCGCTCAGTCTTCCAGCGGGCAGCAAGTTGATCATTACCGCGCACTACGACAATTCCCTGAAGAATGAGAGCCTACGGCATCAGCATGGTCACCAGGATTCCAATCCGGCGCACAACCCTGGGCCAGATAAAGAAGTTTATTTTCGCGCTCAGAATCAGAGCTGGGATGAAATGTTCAGTCCGTTTATCCAGTATTCCATCGACAGGCAGGACCTGACGAAGCCAGCGCAGACGGGGCAGCCCCAACCGGGGATGAGTGGGATCGCACAGCCGCAGGAGGAGTGGAAGGAGGGTGGCCTTCCTATCGTCGAGGTCGTCGGTTGTTTAGAACAGAGCGGTTCTGGAATGTGGATCTTGACGAACTCGAGCGAACCAATTGTAAGCAAAACGCAGGCAACATCAATGGCGGAATTAAAGGAGGAGGCTGCTCAGCCGTTGGGCAAACAGCAGTACCAGTTGCTCGGTGTAAGCGTCTTTAACCCTTCGGGTCACAAAGGTGAGAAGATGGCTGTAAAAGGAGTGTTGATCAATAGCATGAACGTCATCCGCATCAACGTCACTTCACAGCAGACCATCACCTCGACCTGTGAGTAGTGCAATGCGCCAAGCGGGGATTCTTTTTTGAGCGCTTTATCCCGATGCACTTCAGCCTTGTTCCTCTTTAACCTCTACTCGGACTACCACAGCTACGCCGTAATCTTCGGTCGGCTCCCGTTTATCTCTTCGATCTAAACGTCTAGTACTCATAGTGGCAGGGTACGCTTGTCAAGGCATCCTCGCAACGATATACTCCGACGCACTATTTTCGACCGTCTCCGCATTCCGGCATTCGACTCGGCCGGTTCATAGTCTGGTGGAAATGTATCGTAGGGGTCTGTTGATCTGAGGCTAACACCATCTCGAATTGTTAGCGAATGCATTTCCGTATGACATCAAGGAGCGATTGGCCCATGCCTTCATTCATCAACTTCAGGACGATGACCTGCGAAAAAAGGAATTCTGAATCTTTCCTTTGTTTTGGTTTGTCGAAGCGCCTTTTCCTAGTATCGGCTTTCCTTTTGTTTGCAGCCGTCACAACCCTCGCCCAATCGAACATCAGTGTCAGTGTGTCGCCGAAGAACGGTGGGTTAACCGTCGGGCAAACGCTATCTCTCGTGGCAACCGTCAGCAACGATTCCTCCAACCTGGGTGTTACCTGGGTCGCTTCTGGTTCAAGTTGCTCAGGAGTTACCTGCGGCACATTCGGCTCTGCGAGTAGCGCTTCTGGTGCGAATGACGTATACACTGCTCCGTCAACAGCAGGTATTTATACAATCACCGCCACAAGCGTGGCTGATATTACCGCGAGCTTCAGTATCACCATCGGTGTGACTGACTTGGCTGGGGTCTTTACCTACCACAACGATCTCGCTCGCGACGGCGCTAATCCGAGTGAGTATGCGCTCACACCCGCAAATGTTCTGACGACGACCTTCGGCAAGCTCTTCTCGTGCACGGTCGATGGGGCGATTTATGCGCAGCCGCTCTGGGTGGCCAACCTGACGATCAGCAGCGCGAAACACAATGTCGTGTTTGTCGCAACACAACACGAGAGCCTTTACGCATTTGACGCCGACGTTAATACCACTCCATGCGTTCCTTTGTGGCATGTGAGTCTTATCGACAGTGCTCATGGTGGCAGTACGTCAGAAACTTCCGTGCCTTCCGGTCCGACCGGCTATTTGGTTGGTAAAGGCTATGGCGATATTACCCCGGAAGTCGGGGTTACCGGAACCCCTGTCATAGATCCTTCCACCAATACGCTCTACGTTGTGTCCAAATCCGTGATCGCATCGGGCCCAACTTTCTACCAACGGCTGCACGCCATCGACGTCACTACAGGTGATGAAAAGTTTGGAGGGCCAGTGGCTATCGCTGGCACTTATCCAGGAACTGGGGACGGTGGCACCACGGACACCTTTAACCCACGCCAGCAGAACCAGCGGGCGGGGTTGGCCCTCGTCAACGGGGTTGTGTATATCGCGTGGGCTGCGCATGAAGATACTGCCCCCTACTACGGTTGGGTAATGAGCTACAACGCGTCTAATCTGACGAAAGCGGCGACCCTCAACATCAGTCCGAACGTGGGAGAGGGAGGAATCTGGATGAGTGGAGGAGCGCCGTCGGCGGATGCAAACAACAATCTCTATCTCATCACCGGTAACGGCACATTCGATGTGACGAATGGAAGCGCCCCGAACAACGACTATGGGGATTCGTTCCTTCAGCTGAAGGGTGGCTTGACTGTTTCTTCCTATTTCACCCCGTCGGACGAAAGCGCTGACGCAGCAAACGATCAGGACTTCGGCGCGGGCGGTGCGGCGGTTGTTCTGAATGTAACGTCTGGCACTTTGCAGCACCTCGTCATTGGAGGTGGCAAAGACGGTAGTCTTTATCTCTTAAATGGCGACAGTATGGGCGGGCTGGGAGACTCCAATGCCCGACAGAAGTTCAGCCTTGGCTACGGGGTGTTTTGCACCGGCGCTTTCTGGAATAACAATTACTACATCGCTGGAAAGAACGGTCCTTTAACTTCCTACACGTTTGACAGCTCCACAAACTTGTTCGACACTTCCATTGCTTCTCGATCTCCTTCGAGCTACGGGTTTCCAGGCGCCACGCCTTCGGTCTCTTCTACAGCTGCCAGCAACGGAATCGTCTGGGCTTTAGACAACAGCGACTACTGCACGAAACAGTCACCTGGATGCGGCCCTGCCGTTCTCCATGCTTATGACGCCACCAACCTCGCCACCGAACTGTGGAACAGCTCGTTAGGAGCCGGAAATAGTGCTGGAAACGCCGTTAAATTTACGGTGCCAACCATAGCGAATGGCAAGGTCTATGTTGGCACGCGGGGCAACAACAGCGGTGGCGCAACTTCTTCGTCCACGACACCGGGCGAGTTGGACGTTTATGGCCTCTTAGGCGTCGAACCGCAGGCGGCACCGCCGACATTTACTCCGTCAGGTGGCTCCTTCAGTTCCTCGCAGCCGGTCTCGATCAGCGATGCGACTGCTGGGGCAACGATTTACTACACCACGGACAACAGCACGCCATCGCCAGGTGTGGGTACGACGACCGTTTATAGCGGTTCGTTCAGTGTGACGACGACGGCGACGGTAAAGGCCATCGCGACGGCAAGTGGTTATGTGAACAGTGCTGTCGCTAGCGCGACATACACCTTGCAGGGCGTAGGGACGACGGCCAGTCCGTCGATTTATGTACGGGCTGGAACCTCGGCTTCTTATACGGATCCGTCTGGGAACGTTTGGACAGGGGATGAGGACTATGTTGGCGGCACAGCCGCCACACCGATCACGCATGCCATCACCAATACGACTACACAGCCGCTCTATCAGACCGAACGGTATAACGGGTTCACCTACACGTTCGCGGGTCTGCCGGTTGGGTCGAGCTATGCGGTGACTTTGAAATTTTCCGAGAATTATTGGACGGCCGCGGGCAAGCGGCTGTTCAACGTCATTCTGAACGGGACGACGGTGCTTTCGAACTTCGACATTTTCGCGGACGCGGGCGGCCAATACATTGCGGATGACAAGACGTTCAGCGCGACGGTGAACAGTCTCGGGCAGATCGTGATCCAGTTTCAGAACGGATCGGCAAACTATGCCAAGATCGACGCGATCCAATTGGTCTCCTCAGGGCTGCCGTCGTTGCCGGCCCCACAGATCAGTCCGGGCTCAGAAACATTCACGGGCTCCGTGCCCGTCTCCATCAGCGATGCGACTGCTGGGGCAGCGATTTACTACACCACGGACAACAGCACGCCATCGCCAGGTGTGGGTACGACGACCGTTTATAGCGGTTCGTTCAGTGTGACGACGACGGCGACGGTAAAGGCCATCGCGACGGCAAGTGGTTATGTGAACAGTGCTGTCGCTAGCGCCACATACACCTTGCAGGGCGTAGGGACGACGGCCGGTCCGTCGATTTATGTACGGGCTGGAACCTCGGCTTCTTATACGGATCCGTCTGGGAACGTTTGGACAGGGGATGAGGACTATGTTGGCGGCACAGCCGCCACACCGATCACGCATGCCATCACCAATACGACTACACAGCCGCTCTATCAGACCGAACGGTATAACGGGTTCACCTACACGTTCGCGGGTCTGCCGGTTGGGTCGAGCTATGCGGTGACTTTGAAATTTTCCGAGAATTATTGGACGGCCGCGGGCAAGCGGCTGTTCAACGTCATTCTGAACGGGACGACGGTGCTTTCGAACTTCGACATTTTCGCGGACGCGGGCGGCCAATACATTGCGGATGACAAGACGTTCAGCGCGACGGTGAACAGCCTCGGGCAGATCGTGATCCAGTTTCAGAACGGATCGGCAAACTATGCCAAGATCGACGCGATCCGATTAGTTCCCTCCGGGCCCTCGTCGATTTATGTACGGGCTGGAACCTCGGCTTCTTATACGGATCCGTCTGGGAACGTTTGGACAGGGGATGAGGACTATGTTGGCGGCACAGCAGCCACACCGATCACGCATGCCATCACTAATACGACTACGCAGCCGCTCTATCAGACCGAACGGTATAACGGGTTCACCTACACGTTCGCGGGTCTGCCGGTTGGGTCGAGCTATGCGGTGACTTTGAAATTTTCCGAGAATTATTGGACGGCCGCGGGCAAGCGGCTGTTCAACGTCATTCTGAACGGGACGGCGGTGCTTTCGAACTTCGACATTTTCGCGGACGCGGGCGGCCAATACATTGCGGATGATAAGACGTTCAGCGCGACGGTGAACAGCCTCGGGCAGATCGTGATCCAGTTTCAGAACGGATCGGCAGACTATGCTAAGATCGACGCGATCCAATTGCTCCCCTAGATGCGGCTGGCCAGTCCATGCAGCCTTGTTTCTGCCCGCGGCAGCGGACGTGCACAGCGCGTTTCGAGAGGCGCTTAGACTTATCACGCCGGGGTCGCGGCATACTACTCCTAGTCAAATCAGAATTGCCGTAACAACATAACAACAGACAACCCCTGGGTTGGGCCAGACTTTGCATGTGTTGGGCCAGACTTGGCCAGACTTTGCATGTTGTAATCGCCTCATGTATCGTGCTAGGTAGGGCTTGAAATCGGAAAGGAATTGCCACATGAAAGGTGTCGTTCTCGCAGGCGGAACCGGTAGCCGGCTCAGTCCACTTACCCGTGTCACCAACAAGCACCTCCTGCCCATTTACAACAAACCCATGGTTTACTATCCCATCCAAGCGCTAGTCAACGCGGGGATAGAAGAGATTTTGTTAGTCACCGGGGGGAACAGTGCCGGGGATTTTCTGCGTCTGCTTGGAAATGGCAGCGATTTTGGCTTGAAGCACCTCAACTATACCTACCAGGATGGAAACGGAGGCATTGCCGAGGCGCTCGGGCTTGCAGAATATTTCGCAGCGGGCCAGAAGTTATGTGTGGTACTTGGCGATAATATTATTGAGAATAACATTTGCCGTGCAGTGGAGAACTTTCGAAAAGAGGATGACGGCGCAAAGATCCTTCTAAAGGTGGTAGAGGACGCGCAGCGGTTCGGCGTGGCCGAGGTTCGCGACAATCGCGTAATCAACATCGAAGAAAAGCCAAAATCTCCCAAGTCCAATTATGCGGTCACGGGCATTTACCTGTTTGACGCAACGGTTTTTCAGAAAATCAAACGCTTGAGCCCATCCGGCCGTGGAGAACTGGAGATCACAGACGTCAACAATTTCTACATCGAAGACGGAAAACTGACCTACGAGATGCTCGAGGGTTGGTGGACCGATGCCGGAACATTCGAGTCTCTGCTGCGCGCGAACAACCTCGTAGCCCAAACCGGAGCAAATAAGATAGACGGACTCGTCGCCGCGGGCCAGGGTTGAGGTCGATGAAAATTCTAGTCACAGGGGGCGCTGGTTTCATCGGGTCCAATTTCATTCGTTATGTCCTTGGTCTCGGCCGAGGCTACAGCATTGTGAACTACGACAAGCTGACCTATGCTGGCAATCTAGCGAACATTTCCTCAGTGGCCGACGATCTTAATTACACTTTTATCAAAGGTGATATTTGCGATGGTGCAGATGTCGCTTTAGCGATGAGGGGTTGCGACGCGGTTCTGCACTTTGCAGCTGAGTCGCACGTAGATCGTAGTATTTACGAACCGGCGACCGCCATCGAAACAAACGTGACCGGCACCAGTGTCCTGCTTCAGGTTGCCCGAGCCAAGGGCATCACTCGTTTCGTGCAAATCTCCACAGATGAGGTATACGGCGATATCCCTCCTGGTGCCTTTGCCGATGAGACTTCGCGAATCGCTCCCAGTAGTCCCTATTCTGCTTCGAAGGCTGCTGCAGACCTACTTCTTCAGTCCTATGTCCGAACGTATGACTTTCCAGGTCTGATTACCCGATCCTCCAACAATTATGGGCCTTTCCAGTTTCCGGAGAAATTTCTGCCCCTGATGATCATGAACACTCTCGACGACAAACCGGTCCCCATTTATGGAGACGGAAAACAGCAGCGTGACTGGTTGCATGTGGAAGACAATTGCCGCGGGATTCTAGCTGTTTTGGAACGCGGTCGTTGTGGCGAGGTGTACAACATCAGTGGCCTCGATGTCGTCGAGAACCTGGCTCTCGCTAATCAGCTGTTGCGCCTCACGAACAAACCGGAATCTTTGCTCCGCCATGTCCAGGATCGCCCGGGTCATGATCGCCGATACGCGCTCAGTTCTGAGAAAATAAGACGTGAGCTTGCCTGGGAGCCCCAGATTTCGCTGAACGACGGATTGCGCCGGACAATTGATTGGTACCAGGAGCATGCGCACTGGGTGAAGGCGGTTCGCAGCGGAGAGTACCTGGCGTATTACAACAAGAACTATGAAAACCGCGATTCCTCCCTGTCGTCCCTTCAGCGGCCTGAATCGGCCTCGTCGCACTGAGTTCCTGGAACCGGTGCGTTCCTGGGTCATTCTCTCGGAACTAGCGCCGAATGCTTCGCGTTGAAATGCACTGAGAATGTTGACGAACTTCGTCCCAGGATCTAATTCCGATGACCTCAATCCTCCTAACGGGCAAAAATGGACAAGTCGGAGCCGAGCTTGAATCGCTCCTACCGCAGTTGGGGAATCTGGTCGCATTGGACCGCAGTCAATTGGATCTTTGTAACCCTAGTGAGATCCGACAGGTAGTCCGTCGGGTCCATCCACGGATCATTGTGAATGCAGCCGCATACACTGCTGTCGACAAGGCAGAAACGGAGGATAAGGTTGCGCATGCCGTCAACGCCGATGCCCCCGCGATTCTCGCCGAAGAAGCAAGCAGGATTGGGTCCATCCTGGTTCACTATTCAACAGATTACGTCTTCGATGGCTTGAAGCAAGCCCCCTATGATGAGACCGATTCCACAAATCCACTCAATGTCTACGGCAGGACAAAACTTGCCGGCGAAATCGCTATTCGCCAGTCAGGCGTGCCTCACCTGATCTTTCGAATTTCGTGGGTGTATGCAACACGCGGACAAAATTTTCTTTTGACTCTCCTTCGACTGGCCTCTCAGCATAAGGAGTTGCGCATGGTACGCGACCAAACCGGCACTCCCAACTGGTCCCGAGAAATCGCCCGCGCCACTACTTCCGTGCTCAACCATGTCTCGCGAGAATCTGATCTTTGGTCATCTCTTGAAAAAGTCTCCGGTACGTATCACATGACAGCTCCCGGAGCGACCACACGGTTTGAGTTCGCCCAGATAGTTTGCGGTGAGTTGTCCCGCGCAACCCCTTATGCGCCATGGGTTAATGCGGCGACGGGTGGTCGTCCGCTTTTGGTTCAGCGCATTGATTCAATCACCAGCGCCGAATACCCTACGCCCGCCTCCCGCCCCTTGTATTCCGTGCTCTCGAGCGAGCGACTGTCCAATACCTTCGGCGTCCGCTTACCCGAATGGCGCGTGCAACTACACAACGCATTTGCGAACGGCCACATTTAGCTCATGGCTCACAACAACGCCTTCTGCCAAACAAACAGAAAACGCTCCTCCGACTGAAACCCCACGACGAACCGTTGGACCTGCCCTCGTTATTCTCCAAGAGTGTCCTTCAACCCGCAACGCGGGAACCGCTGACATTGGATAGCAAACTCTGGAATCCTGTTATTGGATTCAGGAATGCCAGACGACAGGATTCCAAGGATCATTGGCGCCCCGGCCTGGATCGACAGCTTGGTTTTTCTGCTTGATGGAGGCAGACAGTTCGCGAAACGTCATTTGTTCGATCCCGGCAGTCGTCAAGAATAGACGAAGCTTGGCGTGCTCGAGCACGGCGAGTTCGTTGCGCCGCCCTGTAACATAGGTATCTCGCGCTTCGAGCACGGAGTCCTCATACGCAGGATGACAAATAAGCTCATGAACTCCAGCATCCAGCTTTCCGAGCGTCCTGCAGACCTGCCCCAGCGCTGAACCGGGATTCCTAGGAGGAATCTCCAGGGTCGACGTGTTGCAAATCACTCCACTTCGTTGAAAAACACCACGTGCCGTGGGCACGAACGGACCCAACGCCAAAGCCTTGGAACGGAGCGGCCATAACATCTCGGAAAGTCGGAAATTCGTGAGCCGAACAGCTAGTACTCCGAACTCGTGAGCGAGCTTCGCACAAATGTGCGTCCCCTTGGGAAGCATGTGAACATGCTGGTGGCTTGTGATAAAGGTGAAACGGCAACCTTGGTTGAGGCCGCACTCGAATTGCGCTCGCCATTCCAAAGTGACCTCGCCCCAGTCAATCTGCGAAAGAGCAACGCGAGCAAAGAAGGTGGCGAAATTGTGAAAAGTCCCGTCAATTCCGACTAGGCTCGGCACGCGCTTCGCCGGCAACACAGGCCGACCCGCGGTCAGATTTAGGTGGATACCTACCTCTAACCCTGGTTCCTGACGCAATCGGGCAACTGAATCCCTGAAATCGGGAAAATTCACAAGTAACGCTGTGCTGCGGACAATACCAACGCGAAAAGCCTTGAGTATTCCGTGATCGACACCAGGCGATAACCCAAAGTCATCGGCAGTGACTACGAGCCGTGGCGTGCTGGATGGCCAAATCATTGCTTTGGGCCTGCGGTTTCAGGCGACGATGGCATAGGTATTGCGGTCGGACTCCACAGTTGAAGAAGCCACTCGAACGGTCCGGTCGCTAATCACGAAGCGCGGGCGCCCGCGCACCTCTTCCAGAATCCGCGCAATGTATTCACCGGTAATGCCTATTAGAATGAAAAGAATTCCGAAGAGAAGTGAGACCAACACGTATAATGACGTCCAGCCAGGCACAGCTCTGCTTGTGAACGTTTTGACATACACGGCGTCCAGTAACTCATAGAATGCAAAGAGGCTAGTTAACAGTCCCAGTCCGGTTGCTAACCGTAGAGGAACAATAGAGAACGATGTGATCCCCGTCCACGCCAAGCTCAGCATGTGACCGAAGCTGTACGTGGTATCGCCGGCGAATCGATCGGCACAATCGTATTCGACTCTGGTGTTTGGATAGCCCACCCACTGCACGAGCCCGCGCAGGAAAAGACCGGACTCCTTCAGGTTCAGGATCTCCCTAACCACCTGCCGGTCGAGCAGGCGGAAGTCGGCCATTCCGGGCGAGATATCTACTCCACTCAGAAAGGAGAACACGCGGTAGAACATTTTGGACGTGAAGCGTTTGCTCCAGGAGAGGTCAGGGGAATCTCTGCGCACCGTGTGGACAATCTTGCTTCCGCCTTTCCACTCCCGGACTAAAGATGGAATTAAGGATGGCGGATGCTGCAAGTCAGCATCCATGCTGATAACGGCAGCCCCGCGCGCCTCCGATAGCCCGGCCAAGAGCGCATACTGGTGCCCAAAGTTGCGAGACAATCGAATGCCTCGGACACGGGTATCTCTTCGTTGGAGGCCGACGATGCACTCCCAAGTTTTGTCTGGGCTGCCATCATCGACGATAATTAGCTCCCAAACGCACTGCAAGGACGTAAGGGTGTTTACAAGTTCATCATGCAAATGCTCAAGGTTAGCTGCTTCTCTATAAGCGGGAACCACCACTGACAGAATCGGTGAGTCGGCCGGGGTGGGATATTGAACAGCCCTCAACGTCGCATTGTTATCTATCATCAGGCGGTCCTGGAACTATTGAAGCTCAAGTGTCCTACTTGGTCAGATTGGAGACTAGGGCATCTAACCGAGTCGCCCGCAATACGTATCGAGCATATTTCATGCCAATTAGGCGGCTGAAGTTCGATCGGAATTAACTTCAACGCACGAAACCACATGCCGCCAATATAGCGAGAGGCACGACCCTTTCAGGGAATCTTAAACACCTCATAACTGGCAATTAACTTCTCCGAATATGAAACCACATCCACAATTGACTTGTTCCGCTCTACAGGAGCACCAGCAACCTCGCGACCTACGACGAACGTCCAGCCGGATTTCTGGACACGCTCAGCAAACTCTTTTGCATTAAACTTATTGTAGTTATACGGAGCATCGCCACGAATGGGCCATCGGTTCTACCGAACCGGTACTGGCGGATCGTACGGAGTTAGGCCATTGGTCCTAGAATCGATTTGAAACTTCGAAACCAATATTGACAACGTCATTATGCCGGGAACTGGTTCTAGACAGGGTTCCGCTCCCTACGCGGAAACGCATCGCTTCCGCCTTAGAGGTTGGTGTGTTCAGAGCTTTTTCAAATCGATGGGATCGGTTTGTAGCCCTAGGTATCGCGGATACCGTCGTGTGGCCAGGAACAGGTTAGGATTGCTCAGAAGTAACGGCTGGGAACTCGGCAAAAAAAAAACGGCGCGACTTTAGAAGCCGAGTCACGAATCCTGCTCGCATTTTACGGAACAAGAGCAAGAACGATGAAACTCGCTATATGAGGTAAGCTGTTCAAGTTTCGTCTAATTCACGTGTACCGCTATTTGAGCAGAATAAGCGCTCTCGTCCCCGTCTGCACTGACGGAGGTCACCACGTAGTAGTATTCCGTCCCTGAAATCACATTAGCGTCAGAATAGCTCGTCCCGGCGATTAGAGAGCTTACCAGTTTCGTATACGGGCCGCCGGAAACTGTCGATCGGTAAGCATTGTATCCAACCACGCCTGTTGAACTGCTGGGTAGCCACTGCAACTTGACCACATGCGTTGCCACCACTCCCGCCCCCGTCACAGGAACCGTGATGCTTCCACCGTTCGAAGCATTACTCTGGATGGTTATTCCTCCGGTGACGCTTCCGGCCGTCTTTGGCGCAAACTCTGCCGTCACTACTTCGCTTTGTCCGGGTTCCAAGGTTCCTGCCGCCACGCCCGCGACGCTCAACCCAGTGCCGAGAGTACTTGCCCCTGAGATGATGAGATTTGAATTTCCCCCATTCTTCAGCATAAATTGTTGGGTTGCGGCGCCGTTCACAGGCACATTCCCGAAGCTTACGCTAGCCGGAGCCACATCCAAGACGGGAGAACTTCCAACGCTACTCCCAGACAACACAATCGTCATCTGGCTGTCCGAAGCGGTAGATGTCAGAACAACGGAGCCGCTGGAGCTTCCGGTGGATTCAGGCAAGAACCCCACCGTGAGCTGCATCGTGGCTCCCGGTGCGACAGAAAGTGGGGTCGCCAATCCGGAAACCGAAAACCCAACCCCAGTGGTCGTCACGCCGGAGATCGTCAAACTCACCGATCCTGTGTTCGTGAGTTGAATGCTTTGCGTATTGTGCACGCCCACGGCCACATTCTGAAATTCCACGCTGAGCGGCGTCGCGCTGAGATATCCGGCCGCTGCCTTTGCTACCCCCACTCCCTTCAGCACCACCTCCGCCGTTCCATTCGCCTCTTTAGTGAAGAATTCAATTGTGCCCGGCGAATTCCCCGCTTTTGACGGTGCATAGCTTACGCTGACGGGAATCTCCACTCCCGCATCCAATGTCTGGGGACACACGATTGCGCTCATAGTGAATCCGGCGCCGCCCACCGAATAGCCGGAAAGAATCATTGCGCTATTCCCAGAGTTCTTTAACGTCATTTTGATGATTTGGGACTGTCCCACCGCCACGTTCCCGAACTCTAGCACTCCTGACGACACCGTCAATTCTCCGGTTGCCTGAGCGCTCGGAGCTGCGGCCGCCAAGAGGAGTGCGTTTAGCAGCAAGACCATAGGAAAATAAATGGCTCGCGACGAGTGTGCTTTGACTCGTCCTCGAGCACTTCCGAAAGGCTTACCTTCCCAAGGTCCGTTATGTGCCATAGTCGTCACAGTTTCGTCGATTGTTCTCGAACCGATCTACTGAACCGGAGGACTGTTATCAGTCAGGAACTGGTGCAGGAAATCCCTTAGACCTTCGATCTGAACTTGCGTACAGGTATTTCAAAAGTTAATAACTATTAATTTAGACCGTGAGGGGTGCGCCCTCTGTGCTGATTGCGATCTGTCGAAGTGATTGCGGGTTTCGCGGCTGGTCCAGTCACGCGACGCCCCAACCGAACGTTTCCCAATCTTTCAAGCTCCGCTCTCACAGATTTGATTGGACATCTCTGAGATGCAATATCTGGAACATCTCATCGAAAATCTGCACTAGTAGTACTTTACCTTTTGTACCATTGAGAAATCTGTTTGGGTGGCAATACACTTTCTGTTGACACAATTTAGCCGACTGGAATTTCGTTTGAGGTCACTAGCTGGCCACTAGCGGCTATGTTCGCCTCATGGGAGCCTGAAATATGATACGTCGCAATAGCATCGGCCTCCGCAGGCTTTTGATTGCGCTTTTCTTTTTATTGCCCGTCGTGGCAATGATGCAAGGCTGTTCGTCGGGGGGCAATAGTGGTGGGGGTACCCCGCCTCCAGATCCGTCGACACCGGGCATCAGCAGTCTGAGTCAGACGTCCGGGTCGGTAGGGACGGCGATCACGATCGCAGGAACAAACTTTGGAGCAGCACAAGGGACAAGCACGGTGACGTTCAACGGGACAGCGGGAACGCCGACGAGCTGGAGCGGCACGAGCATTACAGTGGCGGTGCCTATCGGAGCAACGACGGGGAATGTGTTAGTGATGGTAGGCGGGGTAGCGAGTAACGGAGTGAACTTCACAGTGACCGCGGCTGCACCGAACATCAGCAGTCTGAGTCAGACGTCCGGGCCGGTAGGGACGGCGATCACGATCGCAGGAACGAACTTTGGAGCGGCACAAGGGACAAGCACGGTGACGTTCAACGGGACAGCGGGAACGCCGACGAGCTGGAGCGGGACGAGTATTACAGTGGCGGTGCCTATCGGAGCAACGACAGGGAATGTGTTGGTGACGGTAGGCGGGGCAGCGAGTAACGGAGTGAACTTCACTGTGACCGCGGCTGCACCGAACATCAGCAGTCTGAGTCAGACGTCCGGGCCGGTAGGGACGGCGATCACGATCGCAGGAACGAACTTTGGAGCGGCACAAGGGACAAGCACGGTGATGTTCAACGGGACAGCGGGAACGCCGACGAGCTGGAGCGGGACGAGTATTACAGTGGCGGTGCCTATCGGAGCAACGACAGGGAATGTGTTGGTGACGGTAGGCGGGGTAGCGAGTAACGGAGTGAACTTCACAGTGACCGCGGCTGTGCCGGTGATCACCAGCAGCGATACCGCTAGCGCAACAGTAGGGATGGCTTTTTCTTACCAAATTACGGCTACCAACTCACCCACTAGTTTCGCTGCGTTGGGATTGCCGACTGGCGTCACCGTGGATACGGTCTCAGGTCTAATCTCCGGGACACCTACGGGTGTGGCGTTGACCTTCAGCGTGACACTGAGCGCTACCAACGGCGGCGGCACAGGTAGCGCGCCTCTGACGTTAACTATTAATGGCGGTGGTACAGGAACTCTAGTGTCTCACGCGATTCAGATTTCCAACGACGCCGACGATGGTTTCTATGACAGCGAAAACGGCTCAGGGTGGATTAGCACTCCGACGCTTGGTGGAGCAGATCTGGTGGGGAGCTGGAACAGTATGACAACCGCGTGGGTTGCTGGCTACCGATTTCCGTCTGTCGGCGCTAATTCCGGTGACACGATCCAATCCGCATACCTGCAACTGGTGAGTAGCGATGGCTATGCAACCAGTTCAGTTTGTGGATCCGCTCCCTGCCCCAGCAATAACTACACTTTCCGCGTATACGGCGTTGCTCAAGATGACGGGCCCTCTTTCACTGGGGCCACAGGTAACACTCCTCTGGACGTGCCTTATACGACTTCTTACACGGATTACACAACGACAGGACCGGGTGATGACCATGGCAATTGCCAAGGGCAAAACAACGGACAAAACACCTGCACCCACATCATAGATGTTACGAATATAGTCAGGGAAATCACTTCACGCCCTGGGTGGACGAATACGTCTGCCATGCGGTTTGTCTTGTTGAGCACAGATAGCACTGCACCCAATGTCTATGTGGGCTTTGAGGATTTCTCAGCCAATGCGAGCAGAGCAGCCACACTGACCGTGAATCCTGCTGTGCCCACGATTGTGTCATCGGGTGCCTGGGGAACGGGCGCTACCACGACCTATCCAACTACGTACGCTGTAGGACCATTCGTGTATCCTGGTGCTTCAACGCTGCTGCTAGTCCTTGGAGACTATTACAACTTTTACGGCCAACCGGTACCTCAACCTGCTGTATCTGATGGCTGCGGTAACACCTGGAACATTTTGGCAGGACCCACAAACTGGGCGGGGATCAACTACAACCTGAGGAGCACAGTCTACTTTGTCCAGAATCCGGTGTTGTGCCCTGCCGGCACCACGATCACCGTCACAACTAGTGTTCAGGAGCCTATATTCCTGCATTTCTTTGCCATCGCGGGATCAGACACGATAAATGCACCTATCGTCTCAGCGATTACCAGCCCGAGTCCGGGCACGGCCACGTCGAGCGCCACCTCCAGCTCGATCACGCTCACTCAGGCCGGGCTGCTTGTAAGCTCGATCTTCGGCGATTCTGACAGCCTCACCGTATTCACGCCGCAGGCAGGCTTTATTACAGACTTGAATTCGACGCCAAATTATTTGACGACGGTATTCGAGAGCGTGTCGTCGCCCGGTTCCTACCAGAGCCAGTTTGCGATTTCACCTTCGCCGGATGGATGGCAAGTGATCATAATCGGATTGCAGGCACCGTAGGACATAGAGCGGAGCGGAACCTCTGGACTTCCTGGGGTAGTTCGGGCCCCGATCGCTGTCGTGCGCGCCGATTATACTCGCGTTACATCATCGGGGTTTCTCAAACCCGTACAGAAGATTTAGGGATTTTACCATCCCGTCTCCCGCGAAGAAGATGTGGGTGGCGCCCTCAAACTCTCCATCGGTGAGGTCGTGACAGAAGAATGCGGGATCCTTTACTCGTTCAAATGCCAAGGAAACAAACGACGACAGAACAAGTGTTAGAGGAGATTATGCGCCTACGTATTTTGGCGTACGCCATGGGGGAAGGGAAGGGAACGGGATTCGGCAGATTCGCATGTCGGGAAAACTTGGCAACAGAGCGATGCCTTTGTCCAACCTGCGGTTGCGATGCATGACAAGAGAAGAAAGATCAGGCAGTTCGATGGAATATGGAGGTTGAAGTCCACCGAGCTATGTAGCAAGAGTCCAGCGCATGCCGCCAAGGAGCCGGCAATCACGGTGCGAATGAAGTGACCTCTCGCCGACCGCAAAACTTCGAAACCCTGCCACCAAAGTAAAGCGATAAAAAACAGACCACACACTCCCCCCGCAATACCCGTCTCCGCGAATAATTCGAGATAATCGTTGTGCGCATGGTCCACGGTCAGGCCGTTGTAGAAACTTGCATATCGCGGATATACCGTGGCCAGGGTTCCTAAGCCCGTCCCAATCCAGGGATGATCAAGAAGGATCCGCCATGTGTCCTGATAGATCGAAAGTCTTACGTCTCGCGAAATCCCTCCGTGAGAGAGCTGTTCAAAACGTTCGACCGCCTTGCTCATCCCCAACCAGACAATGAAACTCCCGGCCACTAGTGCAACGGCGGCAGCAACCAACCATTGCCTTTTCCCGATCCGGTGGGCACGCGAAAGAAATACGAGGAGGGCGAACTCGAGGCTTAGACCGATAATCCCTCCCCGAGAGGCACAGAGAATCAAAGCCCCGATGGGTACGATCGTGAATAGCAGCAATAAGGTCACGTATTCCCGCCGCCACGAACGGAACAACAGGAGAGCGAGCCCCAGGGGGGCGGTCAACTCAACGAATCCAGCGAAATGGTCGCCGTCAACGAACGGTCCGAAGGGTGCTGCTCCGGGCGGCAAAGAAACGAACCAATAGAGTTTTCCGTTGAAAGTAAAGTGCTGGATGATCCCAAACAAAGAGACGACAAACCCCAAGCTGAGGAGAAACCAGACGAACTGCCTAACGTGATCCTCAGTCCGGAACGACTCCGCTGTTAAGAAGAAAAGCAGGCAGTAGGTAGTCCACCTGAGCAATTCAATCTTGGTCAGGTAGGGATAGACTGAAAGAGCAAAGAGGCACTGCAGCATTGCGATGGCGACCAGCCCGAGCAGAGGGAGATAGAGCCAGTTCCAATGAATCTCCATCCGGCGACGGCGAACGACCTTTACGCCCCAGAATACAAACAGTAACGCTGCGCCGATCTCGACGATGGCCTGCCCCCACGGCTCCACGCCGCCGAACGACAGCACGGCGAGAGCGGTCAGAGTGCAGATCCCCCAGCGGATTGCTTTCATCCTGCCCCACGTGTGCTTGCTGCGGAGATAGGCATTAGCGATACGTCGTCGATCCAAACAGTCCCGGCTAGCTTGTTGTCGAACTTCCAGCTCGGGATACGCTTAACTGCAATTTTCAGGAGGTGCGTGTCAGGCCCTGTGACAACATCCGCTTGCAGAAGAGTCCACGGATTCGTTCCTAGGATCTCCGAGGTTACTTGGTGAACTTGACCAGGATAACGAGGATCGAAAATCTCGAAGCCTATACCACGATCGGTGGAAACTCCTTCGGTTCGCAGATACGCTGAGAAGTGATAACGATTCCCAGGATCGACCGGAACATATTGAAATAAGCTGTGAAAAT
Organism: Candidatus Acidiferrales bacterium; assembly: GCA_963742325.1. GTDB lineage: Bacteria > Acidobacteriota > Terriglobia > Acidiferrales > UBA7541 > Acidiferrum. Next base: position 602,274 of record CAVULB010000004.1, read on the forward strand.
CGAGATTGGACGTTCCTTCGAATTGGATTCGCAAAGAGCGTGCACTTGCATGTGCAGAAAGCCTGTCAAAATCGAAGCGGACTCCGCTCGTCGTCACTTCCCTCCAGTCGTAGCCACCGTCGGCAAGGTCGTGTTCAAATCCACCGTTGAAAATGAGCGATCCATTTTTATTCGGACCTTGCGGCCAGTGTGAAGCTTCGAGCGCCTGCTGCCAAGTGCGTCGCGATTCAGCTGTGCGATCCTGATCGATCAACGCATCTACAAGCGGAATGGCGTCCGACATCCTGATCGGCAAGCCGAGTTGGCGCTCGTGATTCCAAACCTCGAGCGCAGCATCCAATAGATTGCGAGAGAGGAAAAAATCCATGGCGCTGTGGTAGTACCCGGGTTTTGCAGGCAGGACCTTGTCCAGGATCAAAGTGACGCTCGGATTTGACTGCCAGCACTCGGCGATCGCATCCTCGGTGAGGGTCGAATCGATCGATATTGCTCGCTGAATTTCCTGATAGCCATCGGAGACTTTTCCCTCATACAGCAGGAAACTCCCATAGCGCCAGGCGACTTCTGGAGAAATCGGATAACTTGCCTGCGCACTCTCGTAAGCTTGCTGTGCGCGAACTGGATCGCCTGACGTCTGATACGCGTCACCTAGCTCCATCCACAGTTCGGCAGACTGCGGATTTACTTGCGCAGCGACTTGCAGATAACGAACCGCCTCTTGCATACCATCAGGGCTCAGATCCCAGTGCCGGGAGAGCCCCACATGCCGCCAATATTCGGCGTTGCCGGGTTCGAGCTTGATGGACTCGCGCCATAACTCCGGCTTTGCAGAGGCGTTCCAATGCGCCGCCAGATAAGCTTTTCCGCATAAGAAAGTAAGCATCCCCGAAAAGAAGACGACCAAGGCAAAGAAACAGGTTCGGGGCCACGCTCCAGTGAGATCAATCCGCATCAATGGGAACCGAACTCATCTCGAGCCATTCGTGAACAGGAAGCCGGAGGAGCTTTCTATGGCTTTCGGTTGGAGGCCCGTTCGAATCGTACGAATACTCGGGCACGATCTCCTTAATCTTTCGGCGGACGGGCCCAGCACCATCTATACTCAGGGAATTTTTCAGTTCGTTTAGATGACTCTGCAGTTGTGACCAAACAACGAGTGAGCCTCGAATCCTTTTGATTTTCTCAAAGGATGTCGAATGAATTTCCTCAAACGGATAGTAAAGTTCTTCCTTCAACTTCTCGCCCTCACGTAATCCCGTGTACCGGATGCCGACTTCACGCTCGGATCGCCCCGAGAGCCGAATCAGCGTACGGGCGAGGTCCAGGATCCTAATGGGCTCGCCCATGTCGAGGACCAAGGTGTCACCGCGCTTGCCAATGGCGAATGCCTGTAGGACCAGAGAAACGGCCTCACGCCCGGTCATGAAAAACCTCTCGATCTCTGGATGAGTGATGCTCAGAGGCTGTTTGCTACGAAGTTGCTCCTGGAATAGAGGAATCACACTGCCGTTCGAGCCCAAAACATTGCCGAAGCGGACGGAGACGCAGCGCATCCCTTTGGCTGGTCGGCAGGCGATGATCAATTCACCGATCCTTTTTGTAGCACCCATAATGCTCGTGGGGTTCACTGCTTTGTCTGATGAGATCAAGACGAAACTCTTGCAGCCGTTTTCCTCCGCAATTTCAAGGAGGTTCAGAAGGGCAAAGACATTATTTTTGACCGCCTCCTGCACATTGCGTTCCATCACGGGAACATGTTTGTAAGCGGCCGCATGAAATACCGCTTCGGGCCCATATTCTGCAAAAATCTTCCCTATTCGGTCGTTATCGCCCACATCGGCAACGCAAAAAACTAGCTGGCCAGCGAAACTCATTTTGGAGAGTTCTTGCTCGAGGTAGAATATTCCCGTTTCACTTTGATCCAAACAGAGCAAAGTGGATGGGGCATATTGCAAAATCTGTCGACATAGCTCTGATCCAATTGAGCCTGCCGCACCGGTCACCAGTACCGCGCGTCCCGCAATTCGCTCCTTTACCGATCGTAGATCAATCTCCACGGGATCTCGCCCGAGAAGATCCTCCAGATGCACATCGCGAAACTCATGGATGCCCCTCTGTCCGGTGATGATGTCGCGGAGCGCCGGCACGGTTTTGAACCGGATGCCACATTGCTCGCAGATGCGCACGAATCTCCGCATCTGTGTCCCGGTAGCGGAAGGAACAGCGATGAGTACCTCGTCCACGGGGCTCGCTGCGAGCAGGGAGGGCAGTTGATCAACATTTCCGATGACCGGAATCCCTTGGAGTTTGATCCCTAATTTCGACTCGTCATCATCGACACAACCCACAGCCTCGTAGGTGTCCTTCAATCGTTTGATTTCCCTGACGACCATCTGCGCGGCCGACCCTGCCCCGATGAGTATTACCTTGCGCCGGGACGCCGCAACTTCAGATACAGATTCGGTCACGATTCGCGAGAACAATCGAACACCAGCTAGCAACCCGATGCTCAGCAGAGCTTCCAGAATGTAAATCGTCCTGGGGAACGCAACAACACGGAGAATGAGCCGCATCACCAAGAAAAACGCCACCGAACTGACTGCAATGGCCTTGACAATGTCCAGTGCGTCGTTCACTCCTGTATAGCGCCACCAGCCGTGAAGAAGACCAAATCTCCCAATAGCGGCGAGTCGGACGGCAATAAGAAGAGGTGCGGCCGAAAACAGCAGCGCATGATACGGCAGCGAAAAGTCAAATCGCAAAAGCCAAGCCAGAACCAGTGCCGTGAAGATCAAAACTGCCTGGAAAAGAGCAATTAACCAGGTGCGATAGCGGAGGAAATGAAAAGGCATGATCTTAGAAGCTCTCGAATATGAGCGGGGTTTGCGCGGCACTCTTCAATAAACCATCGCGAAGAAAGTGACGCTTGCTTTATAGAGCAGCAGTGTTCATTACTTTGGAAACGGCCTGAGACGTGTCCAGCATATCTTGTTCGGAAAGGGTGGGATGCACCAGGAACATCAAGCTTGTCTCACCTAAGCTCTTCGAAACCGGTAGTCGGCGCTGAGGGCGTAGTTTCTTTGGGAAGGCCCTTTCGAGATAGATCTCACTACAAATTCCATTGAAGCAGGGAACGCCTTCCGCATTGATGGCCGCCAAGATTCGGTCGCGATCCTGCCCAGGTCTTAGGCGATCAGGCCGAACAAAGGCGTAATACTTGTAGTAGGAATGACCAATCTCTTGGGGCGTCGTCGTCACGCGCAGCGCGGTGCAACCTGAGAGACCTTTGGCAAGAAGAGAGGCATTTCGCCGTCGAATCGCTGTCCATTGAGGAAGCTTGCGAAGTTGAACCCTGCCAATCGCTGACTGCATTTCAGTTAGGCGCCAATTCGTGCCGAACGAGTCGTGGACCCAACGGAAGCTTCCTGAATATTTTCCATTATCACTGGCGTCGCTCCTTGTGCCGTGATCCCGGAAACTCTTGGCACGTTCCCAGACCGAACCGCAGTTCGTTGTCAGCATCCCGCCTTCTCCGCCGGTCGTCATGATCTTGTCCTGGCAAAATGAAAAAGCGGCCGCATCTCCGAAGGATCCCACGGGCCGGCCCTTGTAAGTGGCCCCGTGCGCCTGAGCGCAGTCTTCGATCACCTTGATCCCGCGGTCGTGCGCCAGATCACGAATGGAATCCATGTCACACGGCCAACCGGCTAGATGAACAGCGATGATCGCTCTTGTCCGCGAGGTCAAAAGAGGTCGAATCGTATCAGCTGTGAGGTTCTGACTGGTCGCGTCTACATCCGCAACGACAGGGATCGCTCCACGCATCACCACGCAACTCGCCGACGCAATAAAAGTACGGCTGGGTACAACGACTTCATCACCCGGCTCGACTCCTAACGCATAAAGAGCGAGTTCCAGCGCAACTGTACCGTTCGCGACCGTCACCCCATGTCTGCAGCCCGCAAACGCCGCAAATTCCTCCTCGAACAGTCGCCCCTGCTTGCCCGTCCTGTAGTTAATTTTTCCGGATCTCAAGACGGCTGCCACTGCCTCAATTTCGTCCGCCTCGAACGACGGCCAGGGTAGAAAGGGAATTGCGCGACTTGGCGTGGCTCCTTCGATAGCCAAGTCCTTAATCACAGGGCTGAGAATCATGGAATCACTTTCTCGAGGCGGCCGTCACCGCAGTCCTGTCTTCTTGGTGAAGCTCCCGGCGAATCCGTGCGGGAACACCAATCGCGACGACGCCATCTGGCAGATCCTTCACGACAACGGCGCCCGCTCCAACCATCGTATGCGAGCCAACGTGGATACATTGGAGTACGACCGCCCCGAGTCCCAAATGTGAGAAGGCCCCCAACCGCGATGCTCCCCCCATCGTAGCCCTCGGCGCCACATGTGCGTAATCACCGATCTCCACATCGTGCTCTACTACAGCACCGCTGTTCACAATCACCCCGGTCCCGACTCTTGCATCGGAATTAATGATTGTGCCCGCCATGACCACGGTTCCCCGGCCAAGCCGCGCGCTTTGCGATACCGTCGCCGTAGCGTGAACCACCGTCAAAGGTTCGATGTTCCAAGAAGCGCAGCGCTCCGCCAGTAATTTCCGCGATTGGTTGTCCCCAACGCCAAGAGCTGCAACAACGCAAGAATGCGAAGCTTCGCAACGCAACCATCGACCGCCGCCGAGCACCGGAAACCCAATAACGTTGCTGCCCCACAACTCCTCCCGGTCGTCCACGAACCCGACGAATTCGCTTTCACCCAGGCAAAGCAGAATGTCTGCCACAACCTTTCCGTGCCCGCCCGCACCGTAAACAAATATTCGTCTCTTGCTCACGGTTTGCTGCTTTCGCTCCCCAAAAATTCGGGCATGGTCACGTGTCCGCCGTGAGAAATGCCCGTGCGTGTCGCAATTTCCCACAGGGTTCGAAGGAGTATCCACGCATCCAGAGCCAGGCTCCACTGCTCGACGTACGACAGATCCAGCGCGAACCGCTCCGGCCACGTCAACGCGTTTCTTCCGTGTACCTGTGCCCAACCGGTGATTCCCGGTTTCACATTGTGCCGCCGCATTTCTTCTGCGCTATAGCGACCCATATATTCCATCAGCAGCGGCCGTGGTCCCACCAAACTCATGTCGCCTCGCACCACATTCCACAACTGCGGAAGCTCATCCAGGCTGAACTGTCGCAGTGCCTTCCCCAGCGGGGTTAACCTCTCTGCGTCCGGCAGCAGCAATCCCTGCGCGTCTCGTGTCCCCCTCATCGTTCGAAACTTCAGCAGCGTGAACGGTTTACCCTTATACCCCGGTCTTTTCTGTCGAAATAGCACCGGACCGCCGTCGCACCATCGAATGGTCATGCCGATCGCTGCGATCAGCGGCCACGTCAATAGCAGCACGCTGCCCGCAAAGAATAGGTCGATAAGGCGTTTGACGAAAAGCTTCATGACTGCACAACATTCGCGGGCTTCCACTCAGCCGCGCTGTCGTTCGCGTGGGCACAAACAGGAACGGTCATTCCTTTCGCTTGCAGCATCTGCGAATATTCCTCAGCCAGCGCGTCCCAAACGATCTCTTGCCGGAATTCGCGCAGCACACGTTCGCGTCCGGCTGACCCTAAAGCAGCCGCGAGGTTCCGGTCCCCTATCACGAAACCCAAAGCCCCGGTCAGGGCCTGGGTGTCTCCAACGGGGACGAGAAGACCGTTGACTCCGTCGATCACGGCGTCCACTACACCTGTAGCCCGCGCGGCGATGACGGGCTTACCCGCGGCGTGCGCTTCCAGTGCTACGTTACCGAAGCCCTCGCGGTGAGTTGGGAACGCGAAAACATCCATGACGTGATAATAGTCAGCGGGATCTTGAACAAAACCGGTACGGACGATCCCGGGGTCGTTCTCAATTAGGCTGCGAATCTCTGGAGGAAGCGGGTCTCCCTCTTCCATATCTCCCACCAGTAGCAACGCCAATTCTGGAATGTTCTTGCGTAGATCTAAGTACGCTTCGATGAGCTCGCTTGTTCCTTTGTCTTTCGTCAGCCGCCCAACAAAACCTACGACCGGCGATTCGGGTTGGATTCCCAGGTTCTGGCGGATTTGGCTGGCACGTCTCAAAGCTTCATCCGTGCGTGCGAATCGCGCTGGATCTACTCCCGCATAACTACCGGCCGTAAGCACTACAGTTCGGTTTGCGTCGACGATACCTAATTCAATCGCCTTCTTGCGTAGACTTTCACTCACGCAAATGACTCGGTGAGCAGACAGGCACGCGATACGTTCGGTAAGCAGCAACAATTGCCGCTTGAGGCCGGTGGTAGTCTCGCAGCGCAACCCGAGCAATGTGTAGTGTCTACACGGCACGCCACACAGCCACGCGGCGATGCCTCCCAGAAGTCCTGCCTTCGGCGTTGCGACATTTGTGATGGCTGGGCGGAGTCGCGAGATCACGCGCAGAAGTCGCCATAATGAGCAGAGGTCGCTCCAGGGAGAAATCTCGCGTTCCATAGCAACTTGGACGATTTGCGCGCCATTACGTTGCGCTTTCCTGAGCTCCTCGCCTGGTGACGACACGATAACAACCTCATATCCTTTTTCTTTAAAGTACTCAAACTGACCTTCCAGGAACCGTACGGTTAGCGACGACGTAACGATATTCATGACGAGGGCGTAATTCGGTTCCGTCGAATTCTCTTGAGTATTCATTCGCTCAAAAAGTGACCCTTTTCTGGAAACTCCGAATGAGCTGCTTCGTAGAGGTCGGACCAGACCTCGGACCAACGCTGCAGGTTTTCCTGGTGTAGGGGCCGTGCGCGGTGCGCCAGTACGCGGTAGTTAAGGCCAGTTATGACGGCGAAAACGTCCACGGGAGCCTTGCCCAACTGTTTTAAGACCGCTCCTGCGGCTGCGCAGTATTTTCGACGACGGAAAAACTCGCTGAGTGCTCCACTTGCAAATCCATAACGGCCAACGAGAATCTTGCGAAGGAGGAGACGATCTTCCCGGCAGCCATAAAGAATTTCGGGTAGACAAGCGAAGTGACTCGTCGAGTAACTTTTGAGGAGCAACACTTGATCTTCTGCACGCGGGGTGTTTGGGTCATAAGGATGAGCGCGAAACCACGATGTGCGTCCCACCAACGTGGCATGTGCAATGCGAATACCATTTGAGGGTAGGCGACAAATTTCTTCGTGAGTTTCCGGTGTGGGCCTGCACCCAAAAGCGACTCCGTTGCCCCTGAACATCAGCATTCGGCAACCGAGCAAATCGACTTCTGGATGCCGCTGAAAATATTCGACCTGACGTTCGAGGCGCTCGGGATACGCAACGTCATCGGCGTCCATCCGGGCGAAATATTCGCCTCGGCTCATCTCGACGGCTTGGTTCAAACGAGGAACAAGCCCCCTGTGCGAATTCTCAGTAGATACACGAATACGCGGGTCGGAAAAACTTCTCGCCAGTTCCATTGTTCGATCAGTCGATCCGTCTTCCATCACCAGCAATTCCCAATTGTCGTAGGTCTGATTTAGAATCGAGTGAATCGCCACCGAAAGCGTTTCTTCGCAATTGAACGCCGGCATGCCAATCGAAACCAACGGAAACGCATCAAGCTTGCCCACTCGGGTGTTTCTGTTGCCGTAACTTAGCTGTGTGATGGTGCTCATAATTGGCACGACACGGCGGATCGTTGAGCGACGGCGCTCTCGTAAAGCTGCTCGTATTGGTCGACTATGCCGTTCCAACTATGCTTCGCCACAATTTGGGCACGCCCCGCATCCCCCAGGCTTCGTCTGAGCTCTGGGCTGCGTGCGAGCTCACTGACGACTCGTCCCATTTCATCGACGTCGCGCACGACCACACCGCCGCGATTTTCGCGCGCCGAGCCCACGTCAAATGAAATCCAAGGAACTCCCGCCGCCATACTCTCTAGCAGTGCAAGCGAGTTCGCCTCTTTTTTGGACGTGCTGACCATCAAGTCGGCTTCTCTGATCGCGGAAATCACTTCTTCTCTTGGCCGATTTACTCGCAGGTCGACTGTGTCCGGCGACTTAATACTTCTTAGCTTGCATTGATATGCGCATCCACCCGAGATTCCGAACCGTCCTAGTCCCCACTTCGCCATTGGGTAGGAACCGGCAACAAGCGTGAAATATGCTCCCAAGTCTTTGAGAGAATCCGCCAATCGAAAGAAAACGTCGTGGCCTTTCAGTGGGCTATGGTTTGACACATTGACCACCCACGGCTTCTGTCCCACCCCCCACCTCCGTCGCAAGCCGAGCGGCGATCGCACCCAATCATCCATGTCGACTCCATTGTTGATGACCGGCGGCACGGGCAGATTGAATGCTTTGGAGTAGGCCGCTTCCCCGGAACAGCTCGACACTCGAATCCATTTGGAATAATTCAAAAGGTGCCGAGGAATGGTCGAGTAATACTCCCGGAAAGATGGGTGCTCATCCACGAGTCCGTGCGTCACCAGAACCGAAGACCAACGGTAGCTCCCTATCTGCTTGACCAACGCGTCGGTTGGCCAAACATGCAGCCCGTGATTGACGAGAATATCCCAGCTGCCAGTGCCAACAAACTCACAATACTTTTCGATTTCCCCATGCATTCCGAGAGCGAGGTTCCCCCTTACCGAGAATCGATGAACGTGGACACCCCGCGACTCCGCATATAAGCTTCCTGAAGACAGGCCGCTCGTTGCCACATGTACCTCGTGGCCCCTTTGCGCTAACCGTTCGGAAATGTTCCGCACGACCTCAGCCACTCCGTCAAGCAACGGAGCGTATGTATTTGCGGTGTGCAGGATTCGCATCTACGATACGATGCCTTCGGATGTTACGGCTGATCGTCAGCCATGTGACGATTCTGAGACGAGCTGTAGACGCAAGGCACTGTAAGGACCATCAACGCATAGCCGCCGAGGAGTAGCACAGACTCGTCTGGCGCGATCCGAAGCCCAGTACGGCGAAGTAGACTCGAGACTCCAAACTTGATACCAGGCTGGGCCGCGTCCACTACCGAAGGCGTATAAAACCAATCGAGCAATTTGTACCCGGAATCTCGGAGTGTTGCGAGCGCCGTATCTTTGGTGAAATGGTGAAGATGGCCATAGGTCTTCCTATTAAGCATGAGGACTCCGCGAATCAGGCTGTGCACCGTGAGTTCGAGAGGGATATGAAACATAACGTAATGGGCCTTGTCGCGAAGATCTCGCAAAAATCCTAAATAATCCGACACATGCTCCACAACATCAAGAACGAGTAGTAGATCAAATGGCTGGCCTTTAAATTGACAGAAGTCTAGAAGGTGGAAGCTAAGAGATTCGTTTTCCTTCGGCAGAGACATTTTGAACGCAGTCGGCGAAACTTCATATCCGGAGAAAACTGTTGGCTTAGGAAGACGATTCTGTAATTCGACGAGTACATGTCCCGCACCGCACCCCACCTCACAAACGCTTCGCGGGACACAACGCTTATTCCGATCGAGCATATTCATTACCTGGCCCGCCTTCCACGCAGAATCTTCAGAATGCCAGGTTGGATTATTCTTTAGATAGGCACCGTCTGAGTATATCGACGCGGGTCTGCCCGAGCACTCAGCCGTGGGTGCCGAGGACATGCCCATCCGATGGGAGTCTAAGCAAGGATCCAACATTATGAGCGCTCGAATCTCACGTGGACTCTTGGAATTCTCAGTTGAGCCAAACGTCGACGAATGAAGTAGAGGTAGAAAGGCCAACAGAAATAGATGAAGACTTGACTGACGACAGACAAGCTTCCAATTATCAGGAAAAAGGTCCAGACGGAGAAGTACTGGCAGACGAAGGATTCGAAAAATGAAGAGGATCGAGCGAATGCTGTCTGCAGCTTGAAAGCGATCCAACCGAGAAAGGTGAAGCCTGCAAGCAATCCTGGCAAGTGGAAGTCAAGGAACGCTTCGCCCTGAAAGGGCGAAATCTGGTCCTGGACGTCGAGCTGACCATAGATCAGCCGGTTATAGATGGCCGTCCCGCTGGTTTCTCTGAAGGGTTTGCCAAGGATGGGAAGCGGCGCCAAGGCTGACGAACCCAAGACCTTGCCCCATTGGGAATTTGTCCCCCATCTGCCCATCTCAAGAAAGAATCCAAGAAACTGTGGAGCCCCTCCGTAGACCTGAAACATTTCCGTGATTTCCACTTTGTCGGCCAGCAAATTACGGACTGAAGGATCATTAAGGATTTCCTGGCCCGTAAAATTGCTGCTTCGATAAGCGCCGTAAAAGGGAGCCAACAACAAAACCACAAACACGAGTGCACCAGCAGGAACCAGTGTTCTGTGGAGAACGCGGCCGGGACTACCCACAATTACAGCGAGCATAGCGACGAGGGGAACCACTACCGAGCCGCGATTATAGTTGAATGTGGCATTCGAAACACAGACTGCCAAAATTGTCAGCGCGGTTAGGGCACTCGTAAGCCCTCTTTTGTTCTTAGAGTGCACACGGTCCAGCCAGCGGCACCACAGCATGACCACGCAAATCGCCAAAAACGGACGAAAAAACAAGCCAGCCGCAAGTCCGAGCTTGTCGGACATGTCAGCAAGCCGGCTTACGTAGCCGGAGGGATCAGAAAAATACTCCGCAACTTTGTTGAGAGCGCCAAAGGCCAGGAAAAATCCTATGATGCCGATCGCTCCGTTCACGGCGATGTACTTCAGGGATAGCGATTTACGTGCGAGGCAAGCGTCTAGCAGCAGCGTCCTCGCGCTTGGCTGCCGGGCGATCTTCGAACGGCGCGTAAAATATTGGTAAGTCATGCAGAACGCAATGAAGGCCGAAACATTGACGAGCATTGCAAGATTAATGGCTTGATCGGACGGCAAGAAAGGCAGAACGCCCCTCGACGGACCGAATAAGAGCACAGATAGGGGAAGTAGTACCAGCTGCAGGAAAAAAACGAACAAAGCCCAATTCCAAGGGCAGAGCAGTTTTCCCGAGACAGGACGGCAAGCCGGCAAAAGGCATTGGACGAGGAAGTATACCAATGCGCAGGCGAGAGCCGCCGGATACCGGTTTTCGGAGGGAACCGAAAGAAAGGCAGTTGCGACGATAGCCAATGCAACCAAGGTCCACACACGGGATCCAATAAACCAGAATGACCCGGAGTGCCTTTTGTGTGTCCGTGTGCCGAGATTCAGTCCAGGCAGGGAACGATTCAATGAGGTGCTAACTTCCATACGTTATGGATTTGCGCTAAGCCACGACCCTTTTTGCACAAACATGAAAAGTCCCAGGCCTGTCGTTGCGAACGCCAGACCGTAGGAAACGGCCAAGCCCACCGCTCCCCACTTCGGGATGAGCACCCAGGCCAGGCCCACGAGAATTGTGACTAGGAGCAAATCAAACGCGAAGCGCCACCACATCTTGCGCGCGGCAATCAGGGGTTGGCCGAGCATGGCGTTCATGACCTCCGCGATGGCAGAGAATGCAAGGACGATCAGAACCACTTGTCCACCGCGAAACGACTTGCCGTAGACGCCCATGATCGGCCCGGCGAAGGCCGCAATCACAAGCGCCGCCAACAAGGCAAGACTGCCGTTAAGTCGCAAGTTGGCCCGAAAGACTTTGCGAAATCCCCTTCCATCTCCTTCTCCGTGCAAGTTCGAAAGCACTGGTATCACCATCGCGAGCACGTACGTCGGGACAAACACAATCAGTAGACGCCACTTATCCGCAGCCGCATAAAGTCCCAGTTCCGCGTAGCCTTGAGGCTGGCGCACGAGCAAAGCATTGCAAACCCAAATTGCGGATACCACCAGGATTGAAGCCAGGAACGCGGGAAGACTGAAACGATGCAAGATGCCCAGCTCTCCGCGCCAACCTGCAAACTGATAAGAAATGTTGGCCTTCGCGCATTCGAGACGCAACGCTCGACGGTTTAACGCCCACTGAATGCCCAGCGCCGCCACCCACCCCCACATCGCTCCCTGCAACCCGTCGCGCCACACCCCCAAAACAATCAGTGGAAACGACGCTACTCCCGCATAGATGTTTACCCGCGCGATCGTTGGAAACGCCTCGAATCCTGCCAGCGCCCCCGTTTGCGCTCCGTTGATCGCTCCAAAAAAAATCAGTCCGGACCCAATCGCCAACGGTGCTGCCAGTTGTGGAGCGGCCAACACATGCTGTGCCAGGTACGGCGCCCGCAGAATCACCAGCACCGTCATGACGCTCCCGGAAACGAACGCCGCCGTCGCCGATAACGCCAAAATCCGCCCCGTCCGCAACGGATCCTGCCGCCGCAGTTCCGACACATACTTGGTCGCCGTGATCCCCAGTCCCAGCCCTGCCAAAATCCCGAACATCCCCGCGGTGCTTTGGATTATGCCCATCGCCCCAAATCCCTCTTTGCCCAAGAACCGCGCGCACACCACCGAGGCCGCCAGCAAGAATCCACGGGAGATGACCGCCCCGGCCACCGACCAAAACGCACCCAACGCAAACCGTGCCCGAAGCGAACCACGCGGGGCAAGTCCCTCGTACTTTTCGAATACCCATGTGTACGGCAGTGCGGTCATGCGTGAAGTGCGAGGCGAGGATCAAAATCGGACACGTTCATCTCCACAGCGACCGAGCGCTGGAGAAGTTCGAAGGAAACCACGAAGCGCGTGCGGTTTCTCTGCCGCAGCACAATTCCACAAAACCCCGCCAAGGGGCCGCTCAACACGCGCACCCGCTGGCCTCGCTGCACGTACGGATGCGGCTGCAAGGCATGCCCACCTGCAAGACAGCACCGAAGGGTTTCGACGTCTTCTGCTGGAACCGGAGTCGGATCGCCGCCGAAACCTACCAACCGCGCTACTCCCCGAATCTCCAAGACCTGAAGCCGGTCACGCAATGCGAGCCGTACAAAAACATAGCCGGGAAAGAGAGGAAGCTGCAGCCGCACGCGACGATCTTTCCAGCGACGCACGCTGTCATACACCGGCAGGAAACTCTCCACCTGTCGCCGCTCCAGCTGCTCTGCGACGCGCTTTTCATGGTTTGCGCTGGTATAGGCCGCGTACCACCGCGGCTCTGAAGATTCGGCATGCAGCCCGGCGGTAACCGGGAGCGCGGTTCCTGTTCCCGCCAGTGCCGCATTGAAAAGAGAAGTTTCCATTTGTGCTGCGGTCTTGATGCGGCTTCGCCCCGTTACTCACAGGGAGATCCGTGACCTAACCCCTTGAAAAATTTGTACTTACATCCAAAATCGCGTGCTGCCCTCGACTGCCGGCAAGTTCAGGTCTGCTCGATCTGAGCTTTGCTTTTGCCGTACGAACCGTAGCCGTAATAGCTTTGGTAGTATCCGTCGGCCCGCACATCAACGTCGTTCAAGACCACGCCAATCAAGTGAGCGCCTACGTCGCGAACGTGCAATTGCGCACGTTGCACGAGTTCCTGTGGTGTGTAACCTCCCCTGACAACGAGGAGGGCGCCATCGACCATCGTGGCGAGGATGCGCCCGTCAGTCACATTGAGGAGAGGCGGCGCGTCGATGAGGACAAACTGATACTCCCGCATTGCCTCGAACATGAGCGTCATCATGCGATCTGAGGAAAGCAACTCGCTCGGATTCGGCGGCACAGGTCCACAAATAAGGCAATCGAGGTTTGCTACACCCGTGGGACGGACTAGGTGACTCCAGCCTTCCTCGCCCGTCAAAAATGTGACTAATCCACCGGAATTTTCTTCAATATTGAAAAGCTTGTGAACGCAGGGCCGACGCATGTCTCCGTCGATCAACAGGACGCGCTTTCCCAGTTGTGCTAAGGAGATGGACAGATTGCTGGCGACGGTAGTCTTGCCCTCACCTGGCTCAGCGCTTACAAACGTCAAGGAACGCGGCGGTCGACCAGCGACGGAGAGCAGGACTGACGTTCGCAACCCGCGGAAAGCCTCTGAGAGGGCCGAATGCTGGGTTCCGTTCCCATCGATGCGGACCCAGGATTTACCCGAACCCTTTTCTGCGGGAACAAGTTTTCCGTTTCCGTTGTGGTGCGATGCGACCTGTTCTGCCAACCCGTAGACGTGCGTGCTGCCATGATCCAGAGATTCGCGCGAGGGAATCAAAGCGAGTGCGGGAACCCGAAGGACGCGTTCGATGTCGTCTGAATTTTTCAGCGTGTTATCCAAGTGTTCTTGGAGGAAGGCCATTCCAATTCCGCATCCCAATCCTAGCAACAAGGCCAATCCCAAATTCAGTACAGGTCGAGGGCGAACAGGCCTCGTCGGAGGCACAGCCTCGTCGACGACGCGGATGTTACTCGCATTCATCCCCGCCGATACACCAGCCTCTTTCAAGCGCTGCAGCAAGCCTTCGTACAATTGCTTGTTGGTGTCTACTTCGCGCTTGAGAATGTTGTATTGAACGGTTCTTTCCGCTACGAGGTTCGCCTGATTTTGTTGTTGCTCGAAAGCTTCACGAACTAAATTTTCGCGGCGGGTGGCAGCCAGGTAGTCATCGACTATGCCCTGCGTGGCTCGTTTGCGTTCCGCATCAAGCCTCCGCTCGATTTCGTCAATTTGGCTTTGAATCTCCTTCACCTTGGGATAGTCGCTGTTAAATGTCGGCGTCAACGCTGCCTTTTGCCGCTCCAATTCCGACAGTCTGGCCGTGAGTTCCTGCATCAATTTGTTGTCGACGACACCAGGGAGCGCGCTGTCGTCGCCCGCTTCTGTCAATCGGTAAACAGACTCTCTCGCATAGCGCTCCGCTTGTGCTTTGGTCAACTCATCCTGGAGCTGGCGAAGCCGTTCGTTGACAATGTTTTCGGTGTCTCCCTTTTCCGTCTCGAGAAATAGCAGTCCGTTCTTTTGGGCATATTCCTGAAGATCGTCCTCCGATTTCTCGAGCTTTGCCTTGAAGCTCTCTAGCTGCTGAGATAGCCATTCCGAGGCCTTTTGTGCCGACTGCCATCGGCTTTCCAGGTTTTGCTGAATGTAGTTTGCTGCGAGAGCATTCACCGCTTGCGCTGCCACTTTCGGATCCTGCGATTCAAAACTGATTTGAACCAAGCGACTTCGCCGCACAGGATCGACACTCAGCCGATCCTTGAACTCCCGCATCACAATTTGCTCGACGTCGGCGTCAACGAGCGAGTCTGAACCGGGAGCAGCCGCCTGCGCCTTTGCCTGAAACCACCCGTCCTTCGGCGGATTGAACTCATTGTCCCGCTCGAGATGCAGCTGGTCGATGACGCGGCGCGC
This sequence comes from Candidatus Acidiferrales bacterium, assembly GCA_963742325.1. Taxonomy (GTDB): domain Bacteria; phylum Acidobacteriota; class Terriglobia; order Acidiferrales; family UBA7541; genus Acidiferrum. Next base: position 617,507 of record CAVULB010000004.1, read on the forward strand.
CAAGGTTTCGCTCTGCAGCACCTTGTACTGTGTCTCTAAATAGTTGTCGGAGACGTTTTCAAGTTGGAACAGCTCCTGGACGGTCGGAATATTGGCGTTCTCTTTTTGAATCTCGAGGAGTGCATCAGCGCGGTAAACCGCTTTTTCCTTCCACGTAACGATCAAGGCTACCGTGAATGTGGCGAGGAGAACGGAGAGAACCGTCCAGCGACGCTTTTGGATGGTTAGCCAGTGAGCGCGGAGATCCGGACCCTCCAGTGCTTCTTCGATTTGGTATGGCTCAAGCAAGTCAGGACGCAGGCGCTCCTGCCTCGGCCGAATCGGATCAAATAGTTGAATTTTGCTTTCCTCTGCCACGTCACCACCTGTAGATTGCTGCACCGCCGAGGGCCCCGACGATACCAGCCGTACTTTGCTCGAGGACGTGCAAAGTTTCTTTACCGGCACTGTTCGGAACAAACAGAACATCGTCTGGTTTCAGCAAGGGAGCGGGTGCCTTGCCTGCCATGATTTTGTCAAGATTGATGGCGATTTCTTTGCGGGATTCTTTTGAACCGCCGGCTAGAAAGATCCGCGCTTCTTTCCCTTTTGAGTTCGGCGTCACACCTTCCGCTAGGGCAATTGCCTGCAGTACCGAAATGTTTTCATTGGTTTTAAGCAAGAAACCCCCGGGTTTATGCACTTGGCCCAGCACGTATACAATCCCGGCCCGGGCCACTTTGACCAAGTCGCCGGGGTAAACGAGCACATCGGAACGAGGATTGCTCGAGTCGAGTAGGTCTTTCAGACTCACAGTGATGCTTTCCGTACTCGATGTCTCGTCAGTTGCGAGACCAGATGGTCCGGGCACTGACATCGCAACTTCTGAGGTGTGGTCGGTGGCTACGTTGGAATTGTTGCCGAATGTACTCGCAAGGGCGGGATCTGCAGCCGCGCCTTGGTGCCGTACCACGATGACTGTATCTCCCGCATCGTCGGCCAAGCCTTGAGCCATGGAGAGAACTTCAACCAGTGTTTTTGCATAACGAATTTGATAGACTCCGGGCTTTTCTACAGCGCCAAAAACAGAAACAGGATGACTTCTCATCTCCTGCACAAAGACGCTTACTTGTGGATCTTTCATGTATGTCTGCCGAAGGCGATCTTGAAGATCGGCTTGCAACTCTCGAGTGCTCAAGCCAGCAGCCTGAACGGGACCGAGTAGAGCGAGAGATATAGCTCCGTCATCCGAAACGCGGACAGTGCGATTCAGATCAGGCGCTTCGAGTACAGATATTTCCAGTAAGTCTTCGGGCCCAATTTGATAATCGCCACGCTGAAGATTCACCTCCGGAGCTTCAGTCTCCTTTGCCATCCCGGCGATTCTTTGGTTGTAATCCTGGGTCCTTTCTCCACGTAGTGGCGGCAGCCCATCCGTTAGTGAAGACGCGGGCGTCGGCGCTGCCCCTTGTTGGGCCGCCAAAGGCACAGACAACGCTAGAGCCGAAAGAACAATAAACAGCCGCATCCGACCGACCCCTTTTTGTGTTCTGTCTCTGATGAGACACTCCTTGCTCAGTACCGACGTTCTCCCGTTCAGCAAACGGGTCAATCTTTTAATCTGCAACCGCCACGATTGCCGCTGATATGAGCGACACAAGCGCCGCTGGCTATTCGGTGGACGAGGGGCTGTTCGATGACTTGCCCTTCGTTGCCAAATACGCGCCTATTCCTCCTGCCGCAGCCCCGCCAACTATGACCCAAACCAAGAGGTGGTTGTTGCCGCCGGTCTTTGCTCCGCCTCCCAGCTCAACGTACAGTGAAGACTCGTTGCCAGCGCGTACCACAACGTTAGGTAACTCATAATTCTGGTATCCTGCCCGCACCACGCGCAGCGTGTACTTTCCAGGAGGTACATTGCTGAATGTGTACTTTCCTCCTTCATCACTAGGGACTGTGAAAGTTCTTCCGGCAGCGTTTGTCAAGGTTACAGTGGCACCCGAAACCACGAATAACTGCTTATCGACCACGGTTACCGTGATTGATCCCATGTCCGACTGACTGTTGGATTCTGCCTGCGCCGGCAAATTACTCTTTCCCGGAGGGTCGGCTGGCAGGCGGGTGCTAGCGGCCGAAATTGACCTCTCTGGTTGCAAGACCACGGAATGATCGCCTCGAACAAGTTCTAAGGACCCTTTCTGCACTCGAACCTGGGCTTCGTGGTTATCGACGAAACTGAGTTGAGCTAGAGCCGGCGTGTCAGGGCGGCTTCGCAACATCAAACCGTCCTGCGCTTCGAAAGTCACCTGAATGTGCCCCCGCGTCTCGAAGCCGAGGGTTCCGCGCTCGAGGGTAACGGCCACGTCGGCCGCGTCCTTGGTTAATTTGGCGCTGGTATTGGGACCGAGCCACAATCGCTCTTGGGGGGTGGAGCTCAGGAGAAGGGCCGAATCAGCGTGCGTACGGAGGGAGTCGCCACTCGACACGATGCTTCCGTTGAGAAGAGGCTGGCCGTTTCTATCGGCTGTACCCGTCAACTTCGCCACCGCGATTGATTCTGGGGCATTACTCGCTCCTTCGTGAGAAACAAACGGGAGCGCGATAAACATGGCAGCGAGCACGGTCCGGGTTAGGGCAACTGCGCCGCAGAGCTGGATCTGCCCGCCCCTGTTCAGTCCCACGGTCGCCGAAGGGTCGGGGACAGCAAAAGTCGGTTGGAAGACCATCAGCAGCGAGCAAATTAGCGCCAATAAAGCCCTGCCGCTGAGTGCCCGTATTTCTCTCATTTCTTGCTCCTCAATCCGCCATAGTCCGGGACCAACTCACCTACGGCAAATCTCACTACGCTTCAACAAGTCGAAAAATGGAGTGCCTTGAGAATGGCTTGACGAGACGCGGTGGTATAGGTTCGCCGAATGTCGCCTTCTTCGGACATCCAATAGATTTCAACGACATCGGTTGCCTCTCCAATGGCCACAATCCGCACGTGGGGCCTCTTTGCGAGAATCTCCGTGCAAATGGGCATGGCCGTGCCAGACTCGTCGTCAAGGGGGACAATCAGGCAGTCTGGATTCGTACGTTCTGTGGCCGGGACTATCGCGCTTTCCTCGCTTACATCACCGACGACTTCGATGTCAGGCTCCTCCCGAATCGTGTCATAGAGCATGTCGCGCCAGATCCTGGTCGAGTTCGCAATCAAAACGCGAATCTTTTCTTGTTGCAACGTATGACTCTCAGGGTCTGCATCTTTGTCAGACCTATGGCGCGCACACAAGGCCTATCAAGATCCAATTTTGGTCCGGTACTTTTTCGCTGGCTCGCGACGGCCCTTGGTATTGGTTCTCGCCAGCGCGGTACTGGTTCTCGGTACTGAACCTCGAAAGCAGAAACGTGTGGGGCTCTTCGGGCGAGAACAGAAGAATGTGCAGGGGAGTTTGGTGAAATTCAGAAAGGTACAGACAGGCGGGAAGTCAGTTTGCGCCCTGTGTTGCTCGGCGAGGGCCGGCATTCCACAAGCTGGGCGAGCATCGCACGATTTTTTACTTGCGTTTTTTGCAGGATGCTGTGCACGTGGTTCTTTACTGTCTGCAGGGACAGATTCAGGCGTCCAGCGATTTCCTTGTTTGCCAACCCTTGGGCGACCAATGAGGTGAGCTGATGCTCGCGAGGAGTTAGATCGTGAATGGAGTGCGGACGCGGCGTGTTCAAGCGCGGGCCGTTGGCAACGTGGCTAAACAGGGCTCGTTCTAAATGGAGTGGACACACGACAGCGTTTCGCTCAAGACGGTGCACCGCTGCTAGGATCTGTTTTGCGGACGCATCTCTCAGCAGATAGCCCTCCGCGCCTGCCTGCACCGCTCTGAGAAATGTCTCCTGGTCGTCCTCCATAGCGATCATGAGAATCTTCGTCCCCGGCGCAGCCTCATGAATGGCACGGGTGCTTTCGAAGGCCCGGTCATCCCATTCCGGTCGCAAGACGACAATTTCCGGGTTAATTCGCGTGCCCTGTGTTCCGACGAGGGGCGAGAAATCGGCCGCACCCATCACGCGGAATCCCTTGTCGCTGCGAAAAAGGCGAATCAGCGATTCTCGAAAGAACCGATTAGCGGTGATGACAAATATAGTTTCCATTGTTGGAAACCCACAAAGAATCCCGGATGAAATAGGTTCGGAGGCTGCCACCTCGGGGACGTAAAGAGGTTGCCATGCTAATAGTCATCCTGCCTGGATGTCAATGCGCAAAGCTGTCGTTAAAGCTGTCGTTGTCAGGGCTCTTTAGAAATGTCCCCTGGCGTACCTCATTCAAAGTGTGTACCTGTTCTTTTGATTTGCTATAATCTCACTGGTATCCCCCAGCTGCCAGTAACCCATACCCCGTTCGGCTTCTCACCAGCCTCCGAATCGGTACTGTAGTAATTCTAGGATTACGAAGTCTGCGTTGTAACGCGCCAGAGGTTGACCAACTGGAGGAATCAGCCATTTCGGAACAACGGCCAACGGGCATCACAGGTGCTGTCAGGGTCTTGACGACCCGCGTTTCTCGTCTCTGCAAGGTCCTCTTTGTGGAGAAAAGGCTCCCCATCCGATTTTACAAACTCTACTTCGGTTTCGTTAATAAGCTAGGGATACGGTTTTTGACCATCCGTTCAGCTAACGGCTTGACCGTTCGTGGCCACACGAATTCTCTTTTCATGTTCTACGAAACCTGGAGCAAAAAAGATTACGATATTCCAGGTTTTACGCTGGCACCAGGTATGACAGTAGTGGATGTAGGCGCTAACCAAGGTTATTTTTCGCTCTACGCCGCGAGCAAGGGCGCAACCGTTTATGCATTTGAACCCTGTAGAGAGAATTTCGAGATGTTGAAATGGAATGTTGAGAACAACGGCTTCGGCGACCGGGTGAAAATATTCAACGCGGCGGTTACCGGAAGACAAGGACAGGTGCCTTTATTCGTCTTTGAGGATACCTCGGGGGAGATTGACTTAGCGACGGTGACCACATCGAACCGATATGTGGATGGAGCTAGAGTGCAAACGAGATGCACGGAATCCATGACCCTGGACTCGCTGATTAACGATCTACGTATTTCGATATGCGACTTTCTGAAGATGGATTGCGAAGGCGCAGAATACGAAATCCTGCGGAGTACGTCGCGACATTCTTTTCGGAAGATAGCAAGAATTGCGATGGAGTGCCACGATCACCGTATCGAGGAGGCCGCAACAATACTGAGAAATGCCGGCTTTGAGACAGTGTGTGAAGGTTCGGGTTGGTTGGGCATCCTTACGGCCACCAAAAGGCAAGTCGTTCCGAAATACGCCGTAAGAGCGGCAGGATGAGAGCGTGGCTCATTGCGTCATACCTGCTGCGAGTCACCTCGGCTGCGGCGCAGGTGACCCAGCCCCGGTGGCGACGTCGGTGATTTTGTTCTGGAGCGCATAGAGGGCACGTTGGGCTTCGCGGCCACGGCGTTTGCATTCGCGATATCGCTCAAGGAGTACAGCGTATTGCTCATCTAGCGCCTGATCGATGATCGGTTGGATCTTCTTATTCATCGACGCATCAATGTATCGATCACCGCTGTCGGTTTTTCGTAGTCTAGCAATGTATCGAGGAAGTGATCCTGCAAGGGCGATGCCTTCATTGTCGCTGTTTCTGCCGCAAGCGAGCCGTCAGGTCGCCTTGGCGTAAATTCGTCGACGACGCCGAAGCTAGGGCCCTGGGCTTCGACTACTGCAAAAGAATTGTTCTTGAGTTCCCCCTCGATCAAGTCGAAACCCTCTGCAAATTTGGAGTTAGGCGAACTTGAGTCGCGGCAGATACGGAATATCTCTTCTGCTTAAGGGCCGGCGCCTTTCGCTTAGCCGGCAAGCATGATCCGCGTAATTTTCGAGGTCCCTAAAGGCTAGAGCGCTTACCTCTGGCCGGCCATGCCGTCAGGGCGAAAGATTGCGTGTGAGTTGGCTTGGTAATTCCGACTCCTCTATTACGTTTTGCCGTAATTGCTTCGATACCACTCCCAGGTTCGCCGTAGCCCCTCTTCAAACGCAACTTGGGGCTCATAACCGAGGACTCTACGGCTGAGCGAGATATCTGCTTGTGAATCGCGAATGTCTCCAGCGCGAGGCGGATCGTATTTCGGTTGTATCGCTCGTCCGGTAATTTTGCCGAGCAATTCTAAGACCTGGTTGAGAGTGATTCGAGCCCCCGTGCCACCGTTAAAGACGAGACCGGAGGCCTCCTCTGCCGCGCAGGCTCGCAGGGTTATGTCAACCACATTCGCGATGTAGATAAAATCCCGCGACTGCTGGCCGTCTCCGTAGATGACTGGATTCTCTCCGCGCAAAACGGCCAGCATGAAACGTGACAACACTCCGGAATATTGCGAGGAAGGATCTTGCCTTGGCCCGAAGACATTGAAAAAACGCACGGAAGCGTTTTCGAGTCCGTATACTCGTCCGAAGAGCTGGCCATAGAGTTCCCCGACGTACTTAGTGATCCCGTACGGAGAGATAGGAGCAGGTGCCATGGTTTCGACCTTTGGTTGAACCGGGCTTTCTCCATACGCTGCAGAGGAAGCAGCAAGGACAAAGCGCTTAACTTTCGCATCGCGAGCCGCAACGAGAACGTTAAGCGTTCCATCAATATTCACCAGGTTCGTGTCGATCGGATCTTTGATTGAGCGCGGTACGGATATTTGCGCCGCAAGATGAATGACGTAATCTATGCCTTGGCATGCGTCTTGTACTGCGGCCAAGTCTGTAATGCTGCCTCTCCTAAAATCTATCTGGGTGCGGAACGAGACGAGGTTGGCTTCTTTGCCGGAGGAGAGATCATCAAGGACTACGATCTGGTGACCGCGACGAACCAGCTCTTCGACGATGTGTGACCCGATAAAGCCCGCACCACCCGTAACAAGAAATCGCATGCAACCTCCATCCCTTTCCTTGTTCAGCCCTGTCGCCACGAATGATCGCCCCCTGCACCCGGAAGAGTCACCAGGGTGTCAGGCAAGCTACGAGTCTCGGATGCCAATGATTGCTCGATTGAGTTTCTGACCGTCATTGTACCGAATACAGATACAAGGTATCACCTTGTCTTGAGGTTTGTTCCCTCCGCCCGCGGTGAAATAGCCCTGTTGATACCTACAAATCTCTTCTTGGTAGCCACATTTCTGGCAAATCTCGATGAACTTTCTTGTCGCGTAACCATGGGGGATGAGTAGAAGCGGGATGATGCTTTATAGGCGCCAAGAATCGAAGCGCGGGCTGTCTGGCGTGGACAGGATTGCCAACTGTTTCCAATGGGCCAGCGGCAGTGTTTTTAACGCTGGTTGTCCGCCATCCGATTGCTGAGTGGCGAAACATTTGTCTCATTTTGCTGTCGGCGACCGACGATATAGAGAACAAACTCCACTCTGTTGGAGATACCGAGCTTTTCGTAAATTCTGAAGAGATAATTGCTGACCGTATGTTCGCTCAATCCGAGATTCTTCGCTACTTCCCGATTTGTCAGGCCATCCGCTACCAGTGCAGCGACTTGTTCTTCCCGCTTGGTGAGCAAACAAGCGCCCAGCAAATTCGTCACTCGCGGCTTCACTTCGACGAGGGCCTCCAGGATCACTCCCATTTGTTCGGAGTCAGCCCAGACCTGTCCTTTGTGCACGGCCAAAATGCACTTGCCCAATGTTTCGATGGGCTCTATCCGACAAAAAATTCCTTTTGCACCGCTACGAAACGCCTCGAGAGTAAGCTCACGGCGGATTTTTTTCACCAACAAGACGGAGCGAATGTTCGGGTGGCGCTTGCGCAGGAGTTCAATAGCTTCAACGCCTTTGTGAGGGCCATCCTGTAAGTCTTCACTGATGAGGGCCACATCAACGGGGTGAAGGTTGCAATGAGCGACAACTTGATTGACAGTTCCTGCGCAGTAGATTTCTCCTACGCCGAACCGCGAGCGTTTGAGTCCATCTTTGAGTAACTGACAACCCATCGGAGTATCTTCTGCAATCAATACGCGGATAGCTGCAACGCGCGGCGAAGACACATCTTGGAGTGCATGGCTGGGAGAGTATGCATTCATAAAAGACATGTATTGGTTCAATGCGGGGACAAACTGTTACCGTAAACATATCTGGCCCGTACTGACACAGTCAAGGACCATTTCCCCCCTTCACCTAAAAAAAACTACTGAGAGTAGTGCAGGTAATGGCAGTTCCAATGGTTTGTCACAACTCCGCTATCTATTTTATTTTCGGCGCCCACGACGTTCTTGTTTATTCGCTCGACGGAAGTTTCTGACACATCGGATTTATCGAAAACTAATTTTTTTTATGAATGCATTTATGTCGTCATAGCTTTTCCGAGCGGCGCTCTAGAAGCATACGAAGCCCGTGGAAAGGAAAATCGATTCTCATTTATTGCACAAGCCTGTCCATCGTGATTGCAAAGTCTTCCTCCTTTTAGGAAAAAGTCACGCGCTCCTGCTACAGATCCATTTGGTTTCGTTGAGTTTATCGGATGCACGCTGCGAGGACCTCGGGTGGTACGGTTCATGCTGGAACACAAGAGTAATAGCCTGCTTCGTGCGCAAGCTCGATTGTAGTCGGGACCGGGATGCACGCGCGAACGCTCGCCGCAGGAGTCGGGAAAGTTACCACTTGGTGATGCGATCCAAAACCTCGGTAACGCAGGTAGGAGCTACGAAGGTGGGAGTTTGCTGTGGTAACGAAAAGAATACTCCCGACGATGACCGACTGTCGTTGTCAGGCGCTTGGGCGAAAATACAGAACTCCGAACCGGCAGTCGACTTATCCGGCCTCGGAAAAAGTACTGGGAGGGAGTACTGGGAGAAAGGTATTAGGAAAGGGCGCCGCATTTTCAGTACGGATCCTCTATTCGTTTTCTGGAGGGGCACCCATAGGATGGGGGCATAGAGTGAATGCGGTTCTGATCCGCGGTCTCGAGCGTAATGTCCGTAAGAAGCTCGTGAGGACAGGGATTCGGTGGTGCCTGAGAAGCGGCACAGGGCAGCCTGCCAGAGTGGATAGGTAAGTCACAGTAGCGGAGCTTTGCACAGGTGATGAGAAACGACATGATCAACTCCGATTTTGGGATGCCGGCCGGGTGGTACGCTCTCTACACGCGCCATCAGCACGAGAAGGCTGTGGCAAACACGTTATCGGCGAAGGGATTTCAGGTTTTTCTGCCGTTATACACCGTCAGACATCAGTGGAAAGATCGCAGGAAGCAGCTAACGCTACCTCTGTTTCCCTGCTATGTTTTTGTCCACACTTCTTTGAGCCAACGAGTCGAGGTCTTGAGGACTCCTGGTGTGCATCAATTTGTCGGATTCACGGGCATGCCGTCGGCTATTGCGGTAGAGGAGATCGCAGCCGTGCAACGAGCGATCGACTGTTCGCTTGAAGTCCAACCCCATCCCTTTTTGCAGTGCGGGGAGCGTGTGAGAGTCACGTGTGGACCCCTTACGGGGTATGAAGGGATCCTGGTGCGTCATAAGAATCTGTGCCGCCTGGTTCTTTCGATCGAAATTCTAAGCAGGTCTGTTGCTGTCGAAATGGAAATGAGCGAAGTCGAACGGCTAGCGCCCGATGCACTGCTACCTCAAAGTGGGATACCGCACGTTGTGATCGCTTCAGCTCAGCCAGTTACGGCTGGACGCTTTTCGGCTCCCGATTCGGATCATATCTGACAGCAAGAAAGATGCTTCCATCGGCCGCAAGCCACGCTCTTTTTCCCAACTAGGAATGCACGAGTGATCGAAAATCGCAGAACTAAAGCATCTGTAGCGGATGAAATTGTGGGCACCAACGAGTTTGTCAATTTTCCTTGTGTGAGAGGTATCGTGAAACCGAATCGGCTGTTCTCAATCCTATGTGGGCTCTTTGTCGTCGCAATGTCTTTATTTACGCATGGCTGCGCGAGTGCATCAGTAGGTACACCACCTGCGACTCTCCGAGCCATTATCATCTCAACCACGAAAGGCGCTATTACTTCCGCGACACCCTCTGTGGCGAATGGCACTTCCGTGCAGCTGTATGCAACGGGTATGTACACCGATAACAGTTCTCGAGACCTGACCACAGTAGCTTCTTGGCTCTCGACCTCTGACGCGAAGATAGGAAGTCAGGGCCTAGTGACCGCAGTTGCCCAGGGAACCGCCAAGGTCACTGCGACCTTTGGACCGGCCAGTGGAAGCACAGTAGTCACGGTGACACCTGCGGTGCTGCAGTCGATCGCCATCAATGCGGCGAATGGCTCGATAGCCAAGGGCACGAGCGGACAGTTCACGGCCACGGGAACTTACAGTGACGCGAGCACGGCGAACCTCACGAGCCAGGCAACGTGGAATTCGACGTCACCGACAGTCGCGACGATCAGCGCCGGCGGTCTGGCCATGGGCGCCGGCACGGGCACATCGAACATTACCGCTACCATGAGCGGGGTAACGTCGAACACCTTTTCGTTGACGGTCACAGCGGCGGTGCTGCAGTCGATCGCCATCAATGCGACGAATGGCTCGATTGCCAAGGGCACGAGCGGACAGTTCACGGCCACGGGAACTTATAGTGACGCGAGCACGGCGAACCTCACGAGCCAGGCAACGTGGAATTCGGCTTCACCGACAGTCGCGACGATCAGCGCCGGCGGTCTGGCCATGGGCGCCGGGACGGGCACATCGAACATTACCGCTACCATGAGCGGGGTGATATCGAACACTTTTTCGTTGACAGTCACTGCGGCGGTTCTGCAGTCGATCGCCATCAATGCGGCGAATGGCTCGATTGCCAAGGGCACGAGCGGACAGTTCACGGCGACGGGAACTTACAGTGACGCGAGCACGGCGAACCTCACGAGCCAGGCAACGTGGAATTCGACGTCACCGACAGTCGCGACGATCAGCGCCGGCGGTCTGGCCATGGGCGCCGGGACGGGCACATCGAACATCACCGCTACCATGAGCGGGGTAACGTCGAACACCTTTTCGTTGACGGTCACAGCGGCGGTGCTGCAGTCGATCGCCATCAATGCGGCGAATGGCTCGATAGCCAAGGGCACGAGCGGACAGTTCACGGCTACAGGAACTTACAGTGACGCGACAACGGCGAACCTCACGAGCCAGGCAACGTGGAATTCGGCTTCGCCGACAATCGCGACGATCAGCGCCGGCGGTCTGGCCCTGGGCGCTGGCACGGGCACATCGAACATTACCGCTACCATGAGCGGGGTGACATCGAACACTTTTTCGTTGACAGTCACTGCGGCGGTTCTGCGGTCGATCGCCATCAATGCGGCAAATGGCTCGATAGCCAAGGGCACGAGCGGGCAGTTCACGGCCACAGGAACTTACAGTGACGCGAGCACGGCGAACCTCACGAGCCAGGCAACGTGGAATTCGGCTTCACCGACAGTCGCGACGATCAGCGCCGGCGGTCTGGCCCTGGGCGCCGGCACGGGCACATCGAACATTACCGCCACCATGAGCGGAGTAACGTCGAACACTTTTTCGTTGACAGTCACAGCGGCGGTTCTGCAGTCGATCGCCATCAATGCGGCGAATGGCTCGATTGCCAAGGGCACGAGCGGACAGTTCACGGCCACGGGAACTTACAGTGACGCGAGCACGGCGAACCTCACGAGCCAGGCAACGTGGAATTCGGCTTCACCGACAGTCGCGACGATCAGCGCCGGCGGTCTGGCCATGGGCGCCGGGACGGGCACATCGAACATCACCGCTACCATGAGCGGAGTAACATCGAACACTTTTTCGTTGACAGTCACTGCGGCGGTTCTGCAGTCGATCGCCATCAATGCGGCGAATGGCTCGATAGCCAAGGGCACGAGCGGGCAGTTCACGGCCACAGGAACTTACAGTGACGCGAGCACGGCGAACCTCACGAGCCAGGCAACGTGGAATTCGGCTTCACCGACGATCGCGACGATCAGCGCCGGCGGTCTGGCCCTGGGCGCCGGCACGGGCACATCGAACATTACCGCTACCATGAGCGGGGTGACATCGAACACTTTTTCGTTGACAGTCACTGCGGCGGTTCTGCAGTCGATCGCCATCAATGCGGCGAATGGCTCGATTGCCAAGGGCACGAGCGGACAGTTCACGGCGACGGGAACTTACAGTGACGCGAGCACGGCGAACCTCACGAGCCAGGCAACGTGGAATTCGACGTCACCGACAGTCGCGACGATCAGCGCCGGCGGTCTGGCCATGGGCGCCGGGACGGGCACATCGAACATCACCGCTACCATGAGCGGAGTAACGTCGAACACCTTTTCGTTGACGGTCACTGCGGCGGTTCTGCAGTCGATCGCCATCAATGCGACGAATGGCTCGATAGCCAAGGGCACGAGCGGGCAGTTCACGGCGACGGGAACTTACAGTGACGCGAGCACGGCGAACCTCACGAGCCAGGTGACCTGGAATTCGACGTCACCGACAATCGCGACGATCAGCGCCGGCGGTCTGGCCCTGGGCGCTGGCACGGGCACATCGAACATCACCGCTACCATGAGCGGAGTAACGTCGAACACCTTTTCGTTGACGGTCACTGCGGCGGTGCTGCAGTCGATCGCGATATCCGAGACAGCGACCAGCATCACAATTGCTGAAACATCGCAGTTCACGGCCACGGGAACTTACAGTGACGCGAGCACGGCGAACCTCACGAGCCAGGCAACGTGGAACTCGGCTTCACCGACAATCGCGACGATCAGCGCCAACGGTCTGGCCACAGGTGCCGGCACGGGCACGTCGAACATCACCGCCACTCTAGATAGCGTCATCTCCCCGGTGGTAGTGCTCACGGTCAATGCTCCGACGCTTCAGACGATCGTCATAACCGGGACACAAGGTTCGACAACTCCTGCAGCACCGTCTCTGGCCAAGGGCACCTCGGTGCAGTTGTACGCGACGGGGGTGTACAACAACAACAGCACGCAGGATTTGACGACGCAGGTTTCCTGGTCTACGACTTCCGACGCGGCAGTCAGCAACAGCAGTGGCAGTCAGGGTCTGGTGACGGCTTCCGCGGTAGGAAGCGCCACGGTGACGGCAACTCTGGGGACGGTCAGCGGGAACGCCCTGGTAAGCATAACTCCGGCAGTTCTGGCTTCTATCGCCATTAACCCGACGACGGTTACGAGCTGGCCGGAAGGGACCACGCAACAGTTCACTGCTGTGGGCACGTTCACGGATGGCAGCACGCAAAACGTGACGACGACGGTGACGTGGAGTGTGAGTAGTACGGCGGCGACGATCGTTGCGAGCGGCGCGACCGGGGGTTTGGCAACCGGTGTCAGTCCAGGACCAGTGATCATCTCGGCCTCCGCACCCGGGGTTGCAACGGCTTCAACACAGACACTGACGGTTGGTGCGGCGGCGCTGGTTTCCGTGACGATCAGCCCGGCGAATGCTTCGATCGCACTCGGAACAAACGAGACATTCACGGCGACGGGTAATTACACGGATGGCACGACACAGAACCTGACGAGCGCGGTGACCTGGTCGGCGGCTCCGGATCCTACGGGAGCGGCTACGTTTCCTGTAAATTCCTCGATAGCGACAGCGACGGCAGAAGGAGTTGTGACCATCACCGCAACGCCGACGTCAGGGCCGGCAGGTACGACGGTGTTGACGATCACCGCACCGGTGCTCGTGTCGATCGCGGTGACTCCGGCGACGGCGAAAATTTATGAGGGAGGAACCCAGCAGTTCACGGCCACGGGAACCTTTTCCGACAACTCGACACAGGACCTGACCTCGACGGTGACGTGGGGAACCAGCAACGGAGCGGTAGCCACGATCAGCACAACGGGTGCGACGGCAGGCTTAACAACCGGAGTAGGAGGCGGCGGACCAATAGGGATATCGGCAACGTATGGTTCGATCGTCAGCACCACAACGGGTGGGGATGGGGCGTTGACGGTTGTAGGGATTACTTCGATTGCGGTGACCCCGGCTACGCCCACGGTTTATCTGGGTGATGCGACTTCCACGAACCCGTATGGCTCGACGAACAACACGACGCAGTTCATCGCGACGGTGAACTACGCAGACAACAGCAACGCGGTGGTAACGACGAGCGCAAACTGGAGTTCCGCAACGACGACGGTGGCCACGATCAGCAACACCACGGGAACGCAAGGTCTGGCGACGGTGCTAACGGCAGGCACGAGCACGATCATGGCGACGTATGCAGGGGTGTCGGGCACGACGGTGCTAACGGTTTCGCCGGCACTTCTCGAATCGATTGCGGTGACGCCGGCGAGTGTTTCGCTGGGGCTGTTAGGAACGCAGCAATTTGCAGCCACAGGGACGTACAGTGACGGGAGTACCCAGGATGTCAGCAGCAGTGTGACTTGGACGTCGGCGACGCCGACGCTCGTGAGCATTACTTCGCCCGGAGGACTGGCCCAGGCACTTGGTTACAACGCGGGGATTTCCATCACGGCCAGCGAGACCAACGCCGCGGGAACGCTGATAACCTCACCGGCAGCAACGGTGCTGGTGCCGCCGCCGACACTTCTGTCGATCACGGTTGGACCGCCGACGATCTCGCTAGCGGCGGGATACACGCAACAGTACACGGCCACGGGAAACTATTCCGACGGGAGTACGCAAAACCTGACGGCCACGGCTACGTGGGCGTCAAGCACCCCGGCGTTCGCGACGATCACCGCCGGCGGATTAGCCTCGAGTCTGACGATCGGTACGACAACGATCTCGGCGACCTCCGGGACTGTGGTTGGTTCCACAACCTTGACGGTCACGGCCCCGGTCCTTGTTTCCATCTCTGTGTCGCCGGCCGGAGTGTCGCTTGGCCTGAACGGTACGCAGCAATTTACAGCCACCGGTACTTACAGCAATGGCAGCACGCAAAACTTGACCAGCACCGCGACGTGGGCCACGCAAAATTCTCAGGTGGTCACGGTGAGCACTACGGGCTTGGCCACTGCAGTTGCAGCCACAAACGTTGCTGTAGCGGTCACCGCCAGCTCGGGGACGATTGCACCTTATGGCACAAGCAACACCGCGTGGGTGAGCGCACTTTCGACGCTGCCTATAGTCTGCCCGTCGCCGACGATCGACATGAGGCTATTGGTGGTAAACAATGCGGAGGCGAACGCCGGGGCCGGCTATGCAGACTTTCCGGCGGTCCAGCAAATTCTCAACTATGTGGGGACGCCGTACGACGTTGTGGATGTATCGGGTGCCGCGCCGACGCTGTCGGATGGCGGCTGCCATGCCTACTACCAAGGGGTGATCTTCGCCTATGGCGGTGATTACTACAGCATTCCCGGGTGGCAGTCGACGTTGATTTCCTACGAGCAGACCTTCGGGGTGCGTCAGTTGAACTGGTATGACACGCCGGACCCGAACTTTGGATTGAGTTATACCGGAACACAGATACCGTCTACCCAGAGCTACACAACCAACTTCACGACGGCAGCGGTGCCTGTCTTCTTCTATGCGAACACAACTACGCCGTTGACCATAACGAACGCGGCCGTCGACCTGGCGACCGCAGATCCAGCCGCCGGCGGAACCCTGACACCGCTTTTGCAGGATGCCAGTGGTAACATCGTTTCTGCGATCTACACGCTGAACGGACAACAGTTCCTCAGCCAGACCTTCGACAGCAACCCGTATTTGACGCACGATCTGGTGGTGGCTTACGGTCTGCTCAATTGGGTCACCAACGGAGTCTTCCTGGGCGATTACCACGTGTATGCCACACAGTCGATCGACGACTTTTTCATCGATGATTCGGAATGGATACCCAGCACGGCCTGCCTCTCCGACCCGCAAACGTTCGATCGCACACTACCCGATGCATCGAATCTGCCGGTTTTCCGCGTAAATTCAGCGGACATGGCGCAACTCGTAACCTGGCAGAAAAGCAAGCAAGCCGATCCTTTACTCTCGCAATTCGAACTGACCATAGCCATGAACGGTGTGGGGACGTCAGGGAATGGCGACTGGACGGGGTTGACAGCTCCTATAATCGCCTCTTCGGCAAGTGGTGGCACAGCGACATTCACGGCCCAGGACTTCTCGGGATTGGTGGGGCAGTCGGTCACCGTGACCAACACCACCAACGGCGGCGGCGTGCTGAACGGAACCTGGACGATCACTGCGGTAACGTCGAGTGCCGCGACGACTCCTGGTACGACAACTTTCACCGTGAGCATTCCATCGGCGCCCACTGTTGCTCTCGCAGTCGAGAAGGGGGTAGTCGACAATACGGCAACGGCAACGGCGAGCGTCCCCGACGACCTGGTAGCGAATCTGCAAAACTACCAGCAGTACTTCCACTGGATCAGCCACACGTACAACCATCCGACAACGCTGACCGGTCTCTGCCAGAGCGCTCCGACTGGTACCGGCTGCGGCGATGTCAACAATACTCCACCAACCGATTACATCAACCTGGAGATACTGACCAACCTTTGGGTGGCCTCGAGTCCGGGTGGAGTGAACCTGGATACAGATACCGTGGTAGGCCCCTATGATGACGGAGGCGTGAAACAGCTTACCTTTACGGACTTCAATCCGGCCAATATCGTTACGCCCGGGGTCACGGGTCTGAACGATCCGAACGTTCCCGGGTATATGTACGACGATGGCATACGGTACGCGGTGAGCGATACGTCGGTAGCGACAACGACCAACCCGGCAAACAATAACGGACCCAATCCGTCCCCGAACGTGGGCATCGTGAACAGCTACGCAACGGGAATTTACGAGGTGCCGCGGCATCCGAATGATGTGTTTTACAACGTGGCCAACTGGGCCGACGATCAGGCGGAGTTCCAGTGCGTGTACTCGTACTACGTAGCCCCAGGAGCACCGGCGGGAACCACGCCGGCTCCGGATCCGCCGTTCAACACATACAATGCCGCGCAAGTTCTGGATTTTACGAGTTCGGCGTTTCTGACCAACATGTTGATGGGCGACATGGATCCGGAGATGTTCCATCAGCCGGACTTGCATTTCTCCAATAACTATCCGTACCTGACCAACGCGGCCCCGAGCGGCACAATGCCCGCGAGCGTCACGGCGTTTCTCGCCGGGCAGACGAGCCACGTTTCTTCCCTGATTTCGGACACCTACGATCTGACCTTCAGCAAGTACGAAGCGGTGTATAAGCTGCCGGTGCTGACTCCCACGATGGATCAGTTGGGGGTGCTGATGCAGAACCGCAATACGTTCAACCTATCGGGTGTTACCGCGAGCATCGTAGGCGCGGGCACGGCGAACGCGACCATCACCCTCACTATGCCATCGACGGCAACGGTTCCGACCGCGGTGATTCCGGTTACCGGTGTGACCAGCACGGGATCGGAGATTTACGGCGGGCAGAATATCTCGCATATCAACATGACGCCGGGCCAGACCATTACCTTACCGCTGCCATGATGACGGGAATGGTTGCAAGAGACAGAAAGGAGGAGCGGTGTGAGCGAGATATTTGAGGCACTAACGATCGCGCAAGACCGTGCGGTCGAGAAGCTGGTCGAGCGGCAGGTGGAACGGGAAGAGCCGATCGAGGTGCTTGCAAAGAGCGGGGTAGTTTTCTCGCATCGAAAGCTCAGGAACGGTCTGATTCTTGCTTTTTTTGCGGTAGGGCTGGCGCTGCTGGCCACCAATTACGCGTTCAACGCGAATGGGGTAGTGGTCAAGGGGCAGCCGATCTACGGGGTGGCCTTTGAAGGCACCGTGCATCCGGCAAGCGAATTCAGCATAACCGCGGACCTGGGTGGAACGGTGTCTGGGATTACGGTCAAGGTTGGCGACACGGTGCAAAAGGGACAACCGTTGCTGCGCATGGACGGTCGCGAAGCAGAATTAACCCTGCAACAGGCGAGTGTGGAGCTGCAGGCGGCGGAGTCGAACCTGGAGCGTTTTCGGGCACAGCTGGCCGAAGCCAACGCGCGAGTGGCGGTGTCACAACGGGAAGAGCAGCAGGTTCCCACGCGGCAATGGCGCGATTCTCCGGAAAGGGCAACGGCCACATACGAGCTTGCGTTGAACAACTACAACCGAGCCAAGGCGCTCTACGATGCGGGGATTACGCCAAAGCAAGAGCTGGATGGCAAAGCGACGGAACTGCGCATTGCCCGCGATGATCTGGAAAATGCCAAGAAGTTGGCGGGGGCGTCTTCGAAGCTGGAACGCGACCAGACGGTGCAGGCGAACCTGCAAGCGATGGTCACGCGCGAGGATTTGCAGGAGCAGTTGCGGCAAGCGCAATTGAAATATCAACAAGCCAAGGAACAGGCCGGGGAGAAGGTTGTGCGAGCGACGCAAGCCGGTGTGGTGTCGGAACTTCCCGTACACCTGGGCGATCACATTTCTCCGGGCACAGCGGTAGCGCGATTGGCGGAACTCGATCATATGATTGCGGAAGTACCGGTGGCGGCGCGGATGATTGCGGAGCTGAAAGTGGGGCAGTCGGCGCAAGTGGAACTGCCGTCCACACCGCCGCGTCAGGTCGAAGGGAAAATCCGGGTGATCAATCCGCTGCCTTCCCGGAACATGACGCATACGGTCGAAGTCGAATTCGATAATCCGACTCTATTGCTTTTGGCAGGGCAGGCGGCGGAGATTCGCTTCGCGAAACCATGAGCAGGCCAAGACCGCTATCGGTGCTGCTGGCGACGGAAGGGACCTATCCGTTTTACACCGGGGGTGTGAGCAAGTGGTGCGACCTGCTGACGCACGGTTTACCGGAGGTTGAATTTCAAGTGCTGGCGGTGGTCACGAACCCGTATCCGGAGACGAAGTACGAACTTTCGCCGAATGTGCGGGGAGTGACCAAGGTACCGCAATGGGGTTTACTGCAGCCTGCGGAATTTTCGCATCACCAGGCGACTTCAGTGGTGCTGCGCAACATGTGGGACACCACGCAGGGAGTGATTGCGGCGCGTTTCAAACCGATTTTTGAACGATTTCTTGCCCTGGTGTTTTCGTCTCAGTGCGACAAAGAAGAACTGGGGCAGGTGCTGGTGCAATTGCAAAGCTACTTTCAGCGGCATGATTACACGCGGACGATGAACTCGGTGGAGGCGTGGGATGTACTGCAGCACGCGGTGCATGCCTCGTGGGAATGCCGACCTGCGGCGACGGAGAACCCCACGCTGGCGGAAGTGAAACAAGCCTACCGTTTGCTGTATCACTTGCTGATGGTGCTGCACTTTCCGATTCCGGAAGCGGACATTACGCATTCCTCGGCGGCGGGATTTTGTGGGCTGCCCTGCGTGCTGGCCAAGCTGACACAAGGAACGCCCTATCTGCTGACCGAGCATGGGGTGTACCTGCGCGAGCAGTATTTGAATTTGCGTCGGCAAATGAAGTCTTTTTTTGTGCGCTGGTTTTTGTGTCGTTTGGTGGAAAACGTAGTGGAATTGAACTACTACTTTGCCGACCAGATCTCTCCGGTATGCGCTTTTAATTCCCGCTGGGAAGAGCAGCTGGGCGTAGAGCGGGAGCGCATCAAGGTGATCTTTAACGGTGCGGATCCTGAGAAATTCCATCCCACGGAACGGGAACCCCGGGAGCGACCGCTGGTTTCGACGGTAGGACTGATCTATCCGTTAAAAGGTCAGCTGGATCTGATTCGCGCGACGGCCGTACTGAAGGAAAAGTTCGCTGATGTGGAAATACGTTTTTACGGGTCACCGAACGATGCCGAGTACTTCCGCAACTGTGAACAGAGCGTCGCGGAGCTGCAGCTGGAGAACAACGTAACGTTCGCGGGCTCCACGAAGGAACCCTGGAAGGCCTACAGTAACGCGGATATCGTGGCGATCCCCAGTATTTCCGAGGGATTTCCCTTCGCGGCACTGGAGGCTATGTTGTGCGGCGCTGCGATCGTGGCCACCGACGTGGGAGGTGTAGCCGAAGCCATCGGGGAGTGCGGACTGCTGGTGCCCGCAAAGACCCCGCAAGCCATGGCCGATGCGCTCGCTCTTTTGCTCCAGGACGCGACCACCCGCGAACGATTGGGTCGCAAAGCCCGAGAGCGTGCCCTGGAATATTTTACCGAGGAACAGTTTCTGAAGGCCTACGAACATACCTACTGCAAGCTGCTGTCGCACAGGCCACTGCGGCTTTTGCGGGCCTGAGTTTTGATCGGAGAGTGAATGTGCCGTTGCTTCGGGTTGTGTTGCTGATGATGACGTTCGCAACGTTGAGCCTCTTGTTCACGCCCAGCGCGCGCCCCGACAGTGCGGTCCCGGCGCGCTTGGCCATCTATTATGGTTATCCAAGTCTCGTCAACGGCTCGCGCGGAGATGTGGAGAAGGCCGCCGGTGTTTTCGCTGACTATGACGTAGTGGTGTTGGGCGACGGTCTGGAATTCACAGATAAGCAGTCCGAGCGTTATCCCGAAGGAGATCCCGCGGAACATCAGAAAGCGCTGCAGATTATTGCCGCCGTGCAGAAACGCAGCCCAGGCACGCGTTTTTATGGCTATGTTTGCCTAGGCGAGATCCCTTGGCCGAAGGGGCAACAAACAGCACTTTCACCAAAGCAGCTCGAAGAGCGCATTCAACTTTGGAAACAAATGGGTGTATCCGGAATTTTTCTGGACGAGGCAGGATACGACTTTGCCGTGGTCACCCGCGAACGCCAGAACCTAGCCGTGCGCATGATTCATGAATTGGGCCTGAGCGCATTCATGAATGCTTACTTCCTCGAACACCTGTTCAGTCTAGACAACCAACTTCCGAACGCAAACGGCTCGGATAAGAATCCAAAACGCTTGGCGCCGCTTTTGGACCAGCGCGATCTATTCCTGCTCGAGTCTTTCGAGGTGAAAGAGGGGATCTACGAAAGTACTGCAGCGGCGCAGAAGCGCTTGAACCAGGCACTCGCATACCGTCGGAGCCATGGAACACACATTTTCGCGACGACAACGACAACCGTACAGCAGCCCTTCAGCGCAGAAAAGTTCAATTATGCCTGGTGGACCGCCAGGGTTTACGGCCTGGATGGTTTTAGCTGGGGAGAGCCAGACTTTGCGGCCCTGAGTAACTCCTTGCCGGTCCGTCGATGCGAAGGGGAGAACGCAACGCTCCCTGCGTTTGATCGATCCTCCGCGGTGGGTTCCGACAGCAATTATGTGTGGAGAAAGGCGGGCCCTTACGTTGTCGTGGTCGATGCCGGCGCTCATTCCGTTCGCCGTATTTCCTCCGTCGCTTCTGTCGAATCCAAAAGCGTCAGAGCGTTAGTCAGTTCGTCACCGTCGCAATCTCCTTTGACCTGTGACGGAGCCAAGCGATGAAGCTGAATCCCAAAGAGATCGAAAAGTTACTCCGCAGCGGTGAAGCCGGCTCGACAAAATTCGTGCACGCTCGTGAAGTCGCGGCCTTGCTCGAATCTCTCGGTTATAACGACAAATCCGCAAGAGAATTGGGTTACCCCAGCATCTTCCCTTTCGCAGAGGAGCTGTTCGCCCGCCTGCAGCAGGATCCGGAACCGGACGACGCGCCACCCGATACACGGAAACGGCTTTCCGCCTTGGCGGAGTTGAGTTACGCGGTGCGTAGGTTTTCGCTCGGCCTAGCTTACGCCATACCCTGGATGGCATTGCTGACCCTGGAGTATCTGAGACCGAACGCTCTGAACGTTCCGCCAGAATTGGGCGGAGCATTGAGCTTGGCCCTGATCGCCAGTCTTATCACCACAGGCGGATTCATTCAGATGATCTCCCGCAGCGGCAGTTTTTATTACGGACTAAAAGAGCCTGCTTTGGCGCGCCGTACTTGCCTGAAGCTCCTGAACGTGGGATTGACCAGCACCCTGTTGCTCGGATTGCTGGGGATGATTTTGGGAGCGTACTTCCATCTCTTCGCCCCCTATTACCTCCTATTGGCCGCCATCAACTTTGTTGCCCTCAGCCTGCTTTGGATGTTCTGCGCCGTACTCTCGGTTCAGGGGATAGGCTGGTGCATCCTCCTGGTCTTTTTACTCAGTGCTACGATTTGCGGCCTGGCCAAAGCCCTGACGGGCGCTGGAAACACGCTGCTCTTGACGCTCTGGCCGATAACGGCTGTTTTGTGCGCGTTAATCTCAGTGTGGGCGGGGTTTTATCGCGCCGAGAAGAACTTCTCGGATACGCGCAACAGTGCGCGACCACGATTCGGTGTCCTGTCCATCTCCTTGGTACCGTTCTTTCTATATGGCACGTTCTATTTCAGCTTTCTTTTTGCCGATCGACTGGCCGCAGGAAGCGCCGTCCCCTGGGTTTCCGGCCTGAGCTTCGGTATCGACCCCGCTTACAAGAGGGGTATGGATCTGGTTCTGCTGGCCTTCCTGATCACCGCATCACTGGTCGAATATTTAAGTGATGCGTACTTACGATTCTGGCGGCGACTCGCGGCAGAGTTGCCACAGTCGAGCGGCGGGGAACTTGTCAGAAGACTCCGCAGGCGGCACTGGAAAACAATCTCGGTAATTTTTGTCATGTTTGTTCTTGTTTCTTTCGGCGCCTGGTTCGCTTTCTCTCGGGTAAACGGCGCGCCTCTTTCTCCCCGGCTATTACAAACGGCGGCGCTCGGGGGGCTCGGTTATCTGATGCTCAGTATTGCCCTGCTCGAGATCGTAATTCTTTCGAGCGTGAATTCCACTTCATTCGCGATGGTGGCCGCGGCCTTCGGGCTCGCGGTAAATCTGATAACGGGATATGGGCTGAGCCATTTCTGGGGGGTGCAGTATGCCGCTGCCGGATTGCTCGCCGGATCGGCAGTGGTCTTGTGGACGTGTAACGCAGCTGTGAGACGGATCTTGCGTCGGCCCGATTATCACTATTCGATTTCCTGAACTTTTTTATGCAACCACTGGATACAATCAAAGCTGCCTGGATCCTGTTCATCTCCCTCTTGGTATTTTTCTTTCTTCCAGCGCAACTGTTTCCAGGCCGAGGGAATTCTTCGACAGCGCTTCGAGTGGCAGGCAACTTTGTGCGTGCCTTGCTGATGGTGACGATTGCAGGTGTGCTGCTGACCAGCTTGAGGATCTTCAACACCACGACAGTTGTATTGCTTTTCTTGGGCGCGCTAACCATAGCCTGGGTGCGCAAGCGGGCGGGAAGCTCTCGGAATTGGCTGGCCGGGCTGCAAGAAGCTACGATAGGAATCGTCCGCCTGATCGAAGGGCAGCCCACCGTTCGCGACAGCGGAACGCGCGGGTCGGCCGACGAACCTCAGGGAAGTACCTGGTCCAGGGCGATACAAGAAAGACAAATGCTGGCCGCAGCTTTCTTGGTCGCCGTGACGACCACCGCCGTCTTATATTTTGCACATCCGCTTCGCGAACTCCGTCTTGATCAACCTGAACAATATGAAGTGCTGCTGCGGGGCCGAGAGTTGATGCTCAATCTCCATGGTCATGACCGACCAATGGTATTTCCGTCGGTGATTGCAACGATCGCTTTCCTTAGCAGTACCGATCCGATGCAGGTAACACGGTTTTTGTGCCCGATGCTCGAGCTGTCGATCGTCCTTGCGGTGGGCTTCCTCGTCCGTACTAGCACCCGCGGGGCTGTCGCTGCCATCGCCGCCATCTATTGTTTGGGAGTGGCGGCCTTCCAACCCGTGGGAAATGAGGCGGCCGTACCCATTTCGACGATGGAGAAACTCGCGAGTGTTTTCCGGGCCTCTTTGACAAGGACTCGCACCAGCCCAGAATTTGAAATCGGTTTGCTCTGCCTTCTCCTGGCCTTGGCCTTTCTGGCGCATTGGTATAAAGACTCGCGAGCGTGGGATTCTCTGGTGGATGCTGCGTGTTGTCTGTTGTTGGTGGGTGTCGTTTCCCAGTACCTACTAATCGTCTGCGTGATGACGGCGGGCGCGGTTCTGCTTTGGCCAGTAATGGGCGTGGTTGTCTTTGTCTTGCTCTCTTATGGTTTGGCAGTTTACGCGACGCTCGCTGGCAACATGGGGCTCCCGAACGAAGTGCTCGTGACTCTACCGCTCGCCGCCGTGCTCGGTGTGGGTTGCTTCCTGGGGTTGATCGAAACCAAGATTATCGCTCCCATGGGAAAGGCAGCCGAAGGATTGCTGTTGCTTGCCTGTGTACTCATTGCCATGTTGTGGTTCCGCCCGCACCCGCTCCCTAGCCAATACCTCGAGTACGATAAGGCGGCCTGCGAAACCCAAGTAATCGCAGAACGATTTCCCCGTCAGACCTGGGCGGTGGTAGCGCCAACAGAGCAATTGCCAGAAACGCTTGGTTTGGGAGGGTATGAGGATTTAGCCGAATTTGTCGAGAAATATCAAGGTCGCGCCGCGAATCCTGAGTTTCATATTCCCGATGCACCGGAAGATTTGTTCGTCTATGTGGAGAAGAGGCCGTTCCAGTATTTCTCCCGCGAACCGGAATTCGTCCCT
The DNA here is from genome assembly GCA_963742325.1 of Candidatus Acidiferrales bacterium. Classification (GTDB taxonomy): domain Bacteria; phylum Acidobacteriota; class Terriglobia; order Acidiferrales; family UBA7541; genus Acidiferrum. The sequence goes on from CAVULB010000004.1 coordinate 641,917, forward strand.
TTGAGCGTGCTGTCCGACACGACCTACCGCAGTTACCGCTCACCGGCAGGGCGCGCCAGCCTGGAGTCGGCTGCGCTTCAGCTCTGCGAAAGTTACCGAAAATCCCACGACGACGCGAATGTATTTTTTGAGGATGAAAATCTCCGCATCTATCATGTCCATCGACAACCAGTACTGAAGACCGGAGCAAGCGGGTGAGGCACCGCTCGCTCGCATTTCCCGTGTTTCAGAGCAGTTGCTTTGCAGCGGACTCAAATTCACAGATAACGACATTCGGTATTCGACACTAAAAACCATGTACACAGACTTCTACAAGCTAAACCGCAATCCATTTGAAATCACTCCGGATCCTTATTTTTTGTATTCGACCAAAAAACATAAAGAGGCTTTGGCGGCGCTTTACTATGGTGTTCGCCAGCGCAAAGGGTTTGTGGTATTGACCGGGGAAGTTGGTACCGGCAAGACCTTGCTGATCCGTTGTCTTTTGCAACTGTGCAAAGGCACGGACATCGCCAGCGCCTATATTTTCAACAGCCGACTGTCAACGCTGGAGTTTCTGCAGTACGCAGCCACCGATTTTGGGCTTAGCGCGTCGGGCAAACATAAAGGGGAGATACTGCATGAACTGAATCGGTATCTTCTTGAGCGCCACCAGAGGAAATTGACGACCATGATGGTGGTGGACGAAGCCCACCACCTGTCCACGGAGGTTCTCGAAGAAATCCGACTTCTTACCAATCTGGAGACGGCCGAAGAGAAATTGTTGCAGATTGTGCTGGTGGGACAGTCGGAATTGAGTGACAAGCTCGATTCCCATGAGTTGCGGCAATTGAAACAAAGAATTACCTTGCGTGCCTACCTCGAGCCACTCGATTTAGAGAACACGAAAGGATATATCCAGTGCCGGTTGCAGCTGGCGGGGGCCAGTGCGGAAGCGAGCAACTTGGTTCCGGAGGAAACGATCGCAAGGATCCACCATTTCTCGCGGGGGATACCGCGTCTGATCAACACCATCAGCGACAACGCACTGGTTACCGCATTCGCCAGACAGCTGGCCAGCGTGCCGTCGAGTATCATCGACGAAGTAGCCGACGAGCTGCGATTGAACGTGGGCAGACCACGCAGCGTGTCTGTATTTCAGGCAACCAAGGGGGCCAATCAGACCCTGTCTGTCGGGCAAAGCCTGCTTCAATTGCGCCACCAATAGAAAAGAACAACACCGCTCTTAAGGCTCGACTGAGGGACGGGATCCTTCCGTTTCCACAAAAGATACCGAAGTTGCGCGCAGTCATGTCGCAACTGGTTCGTAAGTAGCTGTGCGTGCAGAACCGCTGCTAGGGAGTTTCTTACCACTGCCCAGAAGAAGTTATTGTTCTCGGCGAGATGACTTCTTACTCATTTCGCTCCCATCAGAACTGCACCTTCCGATAGGAGTTTCTGCCACTTGAGGAGGCACGCAACAGTCATTACAGTATCGCGACGCGGAGGCCACGAATCAGGTGCAAAGCTACGACTGTCTCCGGAGTTTTTAGGCGAGACTGCGTCGGACACCAAGAGAATCCCCGGAAGATCCCCGAGCGTTTCCGCCGGAGGGTTGCGCGCTATATGGGACTTCGAACGGGTGCTCTTGTGCTGCCGCGGGAGTACTGGGAAGCAAGTATTAAATTGTTCGGTACGGATCCGCTATCGGTTTTCTGGAGGAGCACCCCTAGGATGGGGACATAAAGTGAACGCGGTTCGTGTTTGCCGTCTCGGGCGTAGAGGAGTACCGATTTTTGGCTCCCAGATGTGATGCGAATGTTCGGGAGTTCCTGAGACGGGCCAGCGTTTGCTTAGAGAAGCAGTTGAGAAATTGCCAGATCCGTAAGTCACAGTAGCGGAGCTTTGCACAGATGAAAAGCGACGGCTGCAACCCGAGAATGCCGTAGAAAAAGTTTCTCGATACGCACAACGGGCCCTGGGTAATACCGAAGAAGAAACCAAGCGCCACCGAAAGAGAACATCCGATTCGCTAACCGAAGAATGACAAGATTTTATCCTCGGATGAGGTAATCCAACAACGATTTTGCCAGATGGTGTGTACCGCCACCCACCGTCAGGTTTCCATCACTCCACCCAGCAAGTGAGGTCTTTATGTTTTCGAAGTTTCGTTCCGGTATTTTCTTTGGATTTTTCGGTATTGCGCTGTTGCTTTTTGCTATGTCAGTGCCGAGCGCGCAGGCCCAGAGCGTTACGCTCTCGGCCACCTCGCACACCTTTGGCTCCGTTGCCGTCAGCGCGACCAGCGGCACGAGTTCGGTCAGGCTCACGAACGGTGGCACAGCTGCCCTTGCGATCGATAACATAGCGGCGAGCGCTAACTTCGCCGAGACGAACACTTGCGGAACTTCGGTGGCCGCGGGCAAAAACTGCACCATCTCGATCACCTTCAAACCCACAGCTCTCGGCGTGCTCACGGGAGCGATCACGATCACGGACACTGTGGGGACGCAAACGATTACGTTGCAAGGGACGGGAACAGCCCCAATCACAGTTTCGCCAATGTCCCATGCCTTCGGTTCGGTGGCTCTCGGGCAGACTAGCGCCGCGGAGAATTTGACAGTCACGAATAAAGGGACAGCCCCCGCCTCCATCACCATTGACCCCACTTCGGCGGCATTTCAGGACGCCAACGCGTGTGGCTCGTCGCTCAACGGCGAGTCGTCATGCACAATTAGCGTTACGTTTGCGCCGGGCACAACAACCGGTCATCAGACGGGAACCATCGCCGTCGGCTACACCGTCGACAGCGCCTCTGGCACGATTTCTGTCGCGGTGCAGGGAACCGGGGTTGCGCCGATTGCAGTTACACCTGCCTCTCGCAGCTTGGGCTCGGTAGCAATAGGACAAACCAGCGCTGCGAAGACTTTCACCGTAACGAACGAAAGCAATGCTACGCAAGCCCTGACGATCACGGCGAGCTCGGAATTTGGTGAAACCGACACTTGCGGGAGTGTCGCCGCAAGCGGGACGTGCACGATCGATGCTACGTTCACACCATCAAGCACCGCAACCGGTCTGCAGAGCGGAACAATTACGATTGCAGATAGCTTGGGCTCGACAACGGTGGCTGTGCAAGGAACGGCCGTCGCGCCGGTCACGGTCTCGCCGACCTCGATCGCCTTCAGCACCACTTTGGCCGTTGGCACTCCGAGCGCAGCGCACACGGTGACGATCAACAACAAAGAAACGACAGCTCTGTCGATCCTTAGCATTGTGGCAAGCCCTGCAAGCTACGCGGTGACGGGAGGTACTTGCGGGAATTCCGTGGCGGCTTCCTCGAGTTGCACAGTGACCGTAGTTTTCACTCCCGCGGCTGCTGGCACGATCCCGGGCACCCTGACGATTTCCGATGGTGCGGTAGGCAGCCCGCAAGTGGTTAGCATGACGGGAGCAGGGGAGCTGGACAATCTGGTTTCGGTTGCCATCACTGTGCCAGATGCATCTCTACCCAATGGCACCACAGAGCAACTCCAAGCGACGGGAACCTACAAAAGCGGAAAGACTGGAAATGTCACCGCCAACACAACATGGTCGTCGTCGCCCACCGGTACGGTCTCGATTAATACCAGTGGTCTCGCGACCGGTGTTGCTCAGGGAACTACCGTGGTTACCGCCACCGTGGTCGGAACAACGACGATCCAGGGCACCGCGTCTCTGACGGTTGGCCCACCCTTGCTGACTTCGATCGCGGTGTCGGCAGCAACTACCAACCTTACCTATCCTGGGACGCTACAGTTCACGGCCACCGGAACCTACAGTGACGGCACCACAGGAAACATCACGAGCACGGCGACCTGGGCCTCGAGTAATACAGCGGCCGCAACGATCGCTTCCGGAGGTATGGCTACGGCTGCCGACCCGACAAGCTCGACGACTACCAATATAACGGCGGCCTTAAATGGCATTACATCCGCTCCGTTCGGCCTGACGGTTGTGAATGCGGCTCCGACGCTTCAGACGATCGTCATAACCGGGACACAAGGTTCGACAACTCCTGCAGCACCGTCTCTGGCCAAGGGCACCTCGGTGCAGTTGTACGCGACGGGGGTGTACAACAACAACAGCACGCAGGATTTGACGACGCAGGTTTCCTGGTCTACGACTTCCGACGCGGCAGTCAGCAACAGCAGTGGCAGTCAGGGTCTGGTGACGGCTTCCGCGGTAGGAAGTGCCACGGTGACGGCAACTCTGGGGACGGTCAGCGGGAACGCCCTGGTAAGCATAACTCCGGCAGTTCTGGCTTCTATCGCCATTAACCCGACGACGGTTACGAGCTGGCCGGAAGGGACCACGCAACAGTTCACTGCTGTGGGCACGTTCACGGATGGCAGCACGCAAAACGTGACGACGACGGTGACGTGGAGTGTGAGTAGTACGGCGGCGACGATCGTTGCGAGCGGCGCGACCGGGGGTTTGGCAACCGGTGTCAGTCCAGGACCAGTGATCATCTCGGCCTCTGCACCAGGGGTTGCAACGGCTTCAACGCAGACACTGACGGTTGGTGCGGCGGCGCTGGTTTCCGTGACGATCAGCCCGGCAAATGCTTCGATCGCACTCGGAACGAACGAGACATTCACGGCGACGGGTAATTACACGGATGGCACGACACAGAACCTGACGAGCGCGGTGACCTGGTCGGCGGCTCCGGATCCTACGGGAGCGGCTACGTTTCCTGTAAATTCCTCGATAGCGACAGCGACGGCAGAAGGAGTTGTGACCATCACCGCAACGCCGACGTCAGGGCCGGCAGGTACGACGGTGTTGACGATCACCGCACCGGTGCTCGTGTCGATCGCGGTGACTCCGGCGACGGCGAAAATTTATGAGGGAGGAACCCAGCAGTTCACGGCCACGGGAACCTTTTCCGACAACTCGACACAGGACCTGACCTCGACGGTGACGTGGGGAACCAGCAACGGAGCGGTAGCCACGATCAGCACAACGGGTGCGACGGCAGGCTTAACAACCGGAGTAGGAGGCGGCGGACCAATAGGGATATCGGCAACGTATGGTTCGATCGTCAGCACCACAACGGGTGGGGATGGGGCGTTGACGGTTGTAGGGATTACTTCGATTGCGGTGACCCCGGCTACGCCGACGGTTTACCTGGGTGATGCGACTTCCACGAACCCGTATGGCTCGACGAACAACACGACGCAGTTCATCGCGACGGTGAACTACGCAGACAACAGCAACGCGGTGGTAACGACGAGCGCAAACTGGAGTTCCGCAACGACGACGGTGGCCACGATCAGCAACACCACGGGAACGCAAGGTCTGGCGACGGTGCTAACGGCAGGCACGAGCACGATCATGGCGACGTATGCAGGGGTGTCGGGCACGACGGTGCTAACGGTTTCGCCGGCACTTCTCGAATCGATTGCGGTGACGCCGGCGAGTGTTTCGCTGGGGCTGTTAGGAACGCAGCAATTTGCAGCCACAGGGACGTACAGTGACGGGAGTACCCAGGATGTCAGCAGCAGTGTGACTTGGACGTCGGCGACGCCGACGCTCGTGAGCATTACTTCGCCCGGAGGACTGGCCCAGGCACTTGGTTACAACGCGGGGATTTCCATCACGGCCAGCGAGACCAACGCCGCGGGAACGCTGATAACCTCACCGGCAGCAACGGTGCTGGTGCCGCCGCCGACACTTCTGTCGATCACGGTTGGACCGCCGACGATCTCGCTAGCGGCGGGATACACGCAACAGTACACGGCCACGGGAAACTATTCCGACGGGAGTACGCAAAACCTGACGGCCACGGCTACGTGGGCGTCAAGCACCCCGGCGTTCGCGACGATCACCGCCGGCGGATTAGCCTCGAGTCTGACGATCGGTACGACAACGATCTCGGCGACCTCCGGGACTGTGGTTGGTTCCACAACCTTGACGGTCACGGCCCCGGTCCTTGTTTCCATCTCTGTGTCGCCGGCCGGAGTGTCGCTTGGCCTGAACGGTACGCAGCAATTTACAGCCACCGGTACTTACAGCAATGGCAGCACGCAAAACTTGACCAGCACCGCGACGTGGGCCACGCAAAATTCTCAGGTGGTCACGGTGAGCACTACGGGCTTGGCCACTGCAGTTGCAGCCACAAACGTTGCTGTAGCGGTCACCGCCAGCTCGGGGACGATTGCACCTTATGGCACAAGCAACACCGCGTGGGTGAGCGCACTTTCGACGCTGCCTATAGTCTGCCCGTCGCCGACGATCGACATGAGGCTATTGGTGGTAAACAATGCGGAGGCGAACGCCGGGGCCGGCTATGCAGACTTTCCGGCGGTCCAGCAAATTCTCAACTATGTGGGGACGCCGTACGACGTTGTGGATGTATCGGGTGCCGCGCCGACGCTGTCGGATGGCGGCTGCCATGCCTACTACCAAGGGGTGATCTTCGCCTATGGCGGTGATTACTACAGCATTCCCGGGTGGCAGTCGACGTTGATTTCCTACGAGCAGACCTTCGGGGTGCGTCAGTTGAACTGGTATGACACGCCGGACCCGAACTTTGGATTGAGTTATACCGGAACACAGATACCGTCTACCCAGAGCTACACAACCAACTTCACGACGGCAGCGGTGCCTGTCTTCTTCTATGCGAACACAACTACGCCGTTGACCATAACGAACGCGGCCGTCGACCTGGCGACCGCAGATCCAGCCGCCGGCGGAACCCTGACACCGCTTTTGCAGGATGCCAGTGGTAACATCGTTTCTGCGATCTACACGCTGAACGGACAACAGTTCCTCAGCCAGACCTTCGACAGCAACCCGTATTTGACGCACGATCTGGTGGTGGCTTACGGTCTGCTCAATTGGGTCACCAACGGTGTGTTCCTGGGCGATTACCACGTGTATGCCACACAGTCGATCGACGACTTTTTCATCGATGACTCGGAATGGATACCCAGCACGGCCTGCCTCTCCGACCCGCAAACGCTCGATCGCACACTACCCGATGCGTCGAATCTGCCGGTTTTCCGCGTAAATTCAGCGGACATGGCGCAACTTGTAACCTGGCAGAAGAGCAAGCAAGCCGATCCTTTACTCTCGCAATTCGAACTAACCATAGCCATGAACGGCGTGGGAACGTCAGGGAATGGCGACTGGACGGGGTTGACAGCTCCTATAATCGCCTCTTCGGCAAGTGGTGGCACAGCGACATTCACGGCCCAGGACTTCTCGGGATTGGTGGGGCAGTCGGTCACCGTGACCAACACCACCAACGGCGGCGGCGTGCTGAACGGAACCTGGACGATCACTGCGGTAACGTCGAGTGCCGCGACGACTCCTGGTACGACAACTTTCACCGTGAGCATTCCATCGGCGCCCACTGTTGCTCTCGCAGTCGAGAAGGGGGTAGTCGACAATACGGCAACGGCAACGGCGAGCGTCCCCGACGACCTGGTAGCGAATCTACAAAACTACCAGCAGTACTTCCACTGGATCAGCCACACGTACAACCATCCGACAACGCTGACCGGTCTCTGCCAGAGCGCTCCGACTGGTACCGGCTGCGGCGATGTAAACAATACTCCACCAACCGATTACATCAACCTGGAGATACTGACCAACCTTTGGGTGGCCTCGAGTCCGGGTGGAGTGAACCTGGATACAGATACCGTGGTAGGCCCCTATGATGACGGAGGCGTGAAACAGCTTATCTTTACGGACTTCAATCCGGCCAATATCGTTACGCCCGGGGTCACGGGTCTGAACGATCCGAACGTTCCCGGGTATATGTACGACGATGGCATACGGTACGCGGTGAGCGATACGTCGGTAGCGACAACGACCAACCCGGCAAACAATAACGGACCCAATCCGTCCCCGAACGTGGGCATCGTGAACAGCTACGCAACGGGAATTTACGAGGTGCCGCGGCATCCGAATGATGTGTTTTACAACGTGGCCAACTGGGCCGACGATCAGGCGGAGTTCCAGTGCGTGTACTCGTACTACGTAGCCCCAGGAGCACCGGCGGGAACCACGCCGGCTCCGGATCCGCCGTTCAACACATACAATGCCGCGCAAGTGCTGGATTTTACGAGTTCGGCGTTTCTGACCAACATGTTGATGGGCGACATGGATCCGGAGATGTTCCATCAGCCGGACCTGCATTTCTCCAATAACTATCCGTACCTGACCAACGCGGCCCCGAGCGGCACAATGCCCGCGAGCGTCACGGCGTTTCTCGCCGGGCAGACGAGCCACGTTTCTTCCCTGATTTCGGACACCTACGATCTGACCTTCAGCAAGTACGAAGCGGTGTATAAGCTGCCGGTGCTGACTCCCACGATGGATCAGTTGGGGGTGCTGATGCAGAACCGCAATACGTTCAACCTATCGGGTGTTACCGCGAGCATCGTAGGCGCGGGCACGGCGAACGCGACCATCACCCTCACTATGCCATCGACGGCAACGGTTCCGACCGCGGTGATTCCGGTTACCGGTGTGACCAGCACGGGATCGGAGATTTACGGCGGGCAGAATATCTCGCACATCAACATGACGCCGGGCCAGACCATTACCTTACCGCTGCCATGATGTCTCGAATGAACAAGGAGAAACAATGACGGGAATGGTTGAGAGACAGAAAGGAGGAGCGGTGTGAGCGAGATATTTGAGGCACTAACGATCGCGCAAGACCGTGCGGTCGAGAAGCTGGTCGAGCGGCAGGTGGAACGGGAAGAGCCGATCGAGGTGCTTGCAAAGAGCGGGGTAGTTTTCTCGCATCGAAAGCTCAGGAACGGTCTGATTCTTGCTTTTTTTGCGGTAGGGCTGGCGCTGCTGGCCACCAATTACGCGTTCAACGCGAATGGGGTAGTGGTCAAGGGGCAGCCGATCTACGGGGTGGCCTTTGAAGGCACCGTGCATCCGGCAAGCGAATTCAGCATAACCGCGGACCTGGGTGGAACGGTGTCTGGGATTACGGTCAAGGTTGGCGACACGGTGCAAAAGGGACAACCGTTGCTGCGCATGGACGGTCGCGAAGCAGAATTAACCCTGCAACAGGCGAGTGTGGAGCTGCAGGCGGCGGAGTCGAACCTGGAGCGTTTTCGGGCACAGCTGGCCGAAGCCAACGCGCGAGTGGCGGTGTCACAACGGGAAGAGCAGCAGGTTCCCACGCGGCAATGGCGCGATTCTCCGGAAAGGGCAACGGCCACATACGAGCTTGCGTTGAACAACTACAACCGAGCCAAGGCGCTCTACGATGCGGGGATTACGCCAAAGCAAGAGCTGGATGGCAAAGCGACGGAACTGCGCATTGCCCGCGATGATCTGGAAAATGCCAAGAAGTTGGCGGGGGCGTCTTCGAAGCTGGAACGCGACCAGACGGTGCAGGCGAACCTGCAAGCGATGGTCACGCGCGAGGATTTGCAGGAGCAGTTGCGGCAAGCGCAATTGAAATATCAACAAGCCAAGGAACAGGCCGGGGAGAAGGTTGTGCGAGCGACGCAAGCCGGTGTGGTGTCGGAACTTCCCGTACACCTGGGCGATCACATTTCTCCGGGCACAGCGGTAGCGCGATTGGCGGAACTCGATCATATGATTGCGGAAGTACCGGTGGCGGCGCGGATGATTGCGGAGCTGAAAGTGGGGCAGTCGGCGCAAGTGGAACTGCCGTCCACACCGCCGCGTCAGGTCGAAGGGAAAATCCGGGTGATCAATCCGCTGCCTTCCCGGAACATGACGCATACGGTCGAAGTCGAATTCGATAATCCGACTCTATTGCTTTTGGCAGGGCAGGCGGCGGAGATTCGCTTCGCGAAACCATGAGCAGGCCAAGACCGCTATCGGTGCTGCTGGCGACGGAAGGGACCTATCCGTTTTACACCGGGGGTGTGAGCAAGTGGTGCGACCTGCTGACGCACGGTTTACCGGAGGTTGAATTTCAAGTGCTGGCGGTGGTCACGAACCCGTATCCGGAGACGAAGTACGAACTTTCGCCGAATGTGCGGGGAGTGACCAAGGTACCGCAATGGGGTTTACTGCAGCCTGCGGAATTTTCGCATCACCAGGCGACTTCAGTGGTGCTGCGCAACATGTGGGACACCACGCAGGGAGTGATTGCGGCGCGTTTCAAACCGATTTTTGAACGATTTCTTGCCCTGGTGTTTTCGTCTCAGTGCGACAAAGAAGAACTGGGGCAGGTGCTGGTGCAATTGCAAAGCTACTTTCAGCGGCATGATTACACGCGGACGATGAACTCGGTGGAGGCGTGGGATGTACTGCAGCACGCGGTGCATGCCTCGTGGGAATGCCGACCTGCGGCGACGGAGAACCCCACGCTGGCGGAAGTGAAACAAGCCTACCGTTTGCTGTATCACTTGCTGATGGTGCTGCACTTTCCGATTCCGGAAGCGGACATTACGCATTCCTCGGCGGCGGGATTTTGTGGGCTGCCCTGCGTGCTGGCCAAGCTGACACAAGGAACGCCCTATCTGCTGACCGAGCATGGGGTGTACCTGCGCGAGCAGTATTTGAATTTGCGTCGGCAAATGAAGTCTTTTTTTGTGCGCTGGTTTTTGTGTCGTTTGGTGGAAAACGTAGTGGAATTGAACTACTACTTTGCCGACCAGATCTCTCCGGTATGCGCTTTTAATTCCCGCTGGGAAGAGCAGCTGGGCGTAGAGCGGGAGCGCATCAAGGTGATCTTTAACGGTGCGGATCCTGAGAAATTCCATCCCACGGAACGGGAACCCCGGGAGCGACCGCTGGTTTCGACGGTAGGACTGATCTATCCGTTAAAAGGTCAGCTGGATCTGATTCGCGCGACGGCCGTACTGAAGGAAAAGTTCGCTGATGTGGAAATACGTTTTTACGGGTCACCGAACGATGCCGAGTACTTCCGCAACTGTGAACAGAGCGTCGCGGAGCTGCAGCTGGAGAACAACGTAACGTTCGCGGGCTCCACGAAGGAACCCTGGAAGGCCTACAGTAACGCGGATATCGTGGCGATCCCCAGTATTTCCGAGGGATTTCCCTTCGCGGCACTGGAGGCTATGTTGTGCGGCGCTGCGATCGTGGCCACCGACGTGGGAGGTGTAGCCGAAGCCATCGGGGAGTGCGGACTGCTGGTGCCCGCAAAGACCCCGCAAGCCATGGCCGATGCGCTCTCCTTCTTGCTCGAAAACGCAGCTACCCGCGAACAATTAGGTCGCAAAGCCCGAGAGCGTGCCCTGGAATATTTTACCGAGGAACAGTTTCTGAAGGCCTACGAACATACCTACTGCAAGCTGCTGTCGCACAGGCCACTGCGGCTTTTGCGGGCCTGAGTTTTGATCGGAGAGTGAATGTGCCGTTGCTTCGGGTTGTGTTGCTGATGATGACGTTCGCAACGTCCAGAAAGAGACCATGTACACAGACTTCTACAAGCTAAACCGCAATCCATTTGAAATCACTCCGGATCCTTATTTTCTGTATTCGACCAAAAAACATAAAGAGGCTTTGGCGGCGCTTTACTATGGTGTTCGCCAGCGCAAAGGGTTTGTGGTATTGACCGGGGAAGTTGGTACCGGCAAGACCTTGCTGATCCGTTGTCTTTTGCAACTGTGCAAAGGCACGGACATCGCCAGCGCCTATATTTTCAACAGCCGACTGTCAACGCTGGAGTTTCTGCAGTACGCAGCCACCGATTTTGGGCTTAGCGCGTCGGGCAAACATAAAGGGGAGATACTGCATGAACTGAATCGGTATCTTCTTGAGCGCCACCAGAGGAAATTGACGACCATGATGGTGGTGGACGAAGCCCACCACCTGTCCACGGAGGTTCTCGAAGAAATCCGACTTCTTACCAATCTGGAGACGGCCGAAGAGAAATTGTTGCAGATTGTGCTGGTGGGACAGTCGGAATTGAGTGACAAGCTCGATTCCCATGAGTTGCGGCAATTGAAACAAAGAATTACCTTGCGTGCCTACCTCGAGCCACTCGATTTAGAGAACACGAAAGGATATATCCAGTGCCGGTTGCAGCTGGCGGGGGCCAGTGCGGAAGCGAGCAACTTGGTTCCGGAGGAAACGATCGCAAGGATCCACCATTTCTCGCGGGGGATACCGCGTCTGATCAACACCATCAGCGACAACGCACTGGTTACCGCATTCGCCAGACAGCTGGCCAGCGTGCCGTCGAGTATCATCGACGAAGTAGCCGACGAGCTGCGATTGAACGTGGGCAGACCACGCAGCGTGTCTGTATTTCAGGCCACCAAGGGGGCCAATCAGACCCTGTCTGTCGGGCAAAGCCTGCTTCAATTGCGCCACCAATACTAAGACGCAGGACGAGAACAACACCGCTCGCTCGCCCCTCGTGTCGACGGAGTTCTCTCTAGCTGCCGGAAGAACCGCCCCTCCAGCTCATATAACGGGACCGTCAACCTGCCTCACGCACCTGGCATGGCCGTGCCAGGCCAGCCTCTCCGCCATCTTAGCGATCGCTAATATACATTTCCTGTACTTTGGAACAGTTTAAATGACATTTTCCTTGTGCTAGCTTTGCCTCGTCAGTCCTCCGGTCCGCGGAAAAGTCCCAATTCCCGGTATTTCTGTTCTCGCATTTTCCTTGAGGGACGATCATGTTCGATAACCATAGACCACCACGCTTCTTTTTGACTGCCTTCGCCGCTTTGCTAGTCGCTGCTGCCGCAATGCAAGGATGCGCGGAGGCCGTCAAAAGCAGCACCAGTCAAAATCCACCTATTCCCGAGCTCAACATCTCCGTAGTAACGCTGCCGATTGGACAGGTCGGAACACCTTATAACGCAATGCTCACAGCGACCGGCGGAACGGCTCCCTACAGCTGGAGCCTGGCCAGCGGCACACTGCCGGCGGGGCTTGCACTAAATGCTGCCGGCGCGATCGCCGGCACACCCACGCAGGCTGTTACGAACACCGCGCTCACCGTTAAGGTCACGGATTCAAGTAGCGCTGCACAAACGCAAGCTGCCACCCTGACCCTAACGGTCAACGCAGCGGCAAGTGCGGTGAGTATTACGACCACACTGCCAGCCGCGGCGGAGAACGCAGCGTACTCGCAACAACTGGCGGCGACGGGAGGGAGTGGCAGCTACACCTGGAGCTTGACGACACCGGTGAGTGGTTTTTCACTGAGCGGTACGGGACTGTTGACGGGCACAGCCACCAGCACGACGACGCTATCGTTCGCGGTGAAGGCGACAGATAGCGCAAACAGCAGTAATTTTGGGACAGCGACGCTGAAGCTGACGGTCAACGCGACGAGCAGTGGCTCGGCATTTTACGTTTCTCCTTCCGGTAGCGACTCCAATGCGGGCACGCTTTCCTCACCGTGGAGAACGATCCAACACGCGGCAGATTCCGTGCAAGCGGGCGATACCGTTTACGTGCTTGCTGGAACCTACAACGAGTCCGTCACGATTGCGGTGTCCGGTTCCTCGACTGCTGGACCGGTGAGCTTCATCAGTTCGCCTTTTGGCGCAGCCATTGTGGATGGGACCGGGCTGACACCTTCCGGTTCCAACACGCAAGGCCTGTTCAACATCGAGGATGAGAGCTACGTCACGATTCAGGGCTTTACGATCCAGAACTACACGACCTCGAATGCGAACGCCACGCCAGCGGGAATCTGGGTGACGGGTTCGGGTAGCTACATCAACATTCTCAATAACACCGTGACCAAAATCACCACTTCGTCCGAGGCGCAAGGGAATGCCTTCGGAATCGCCGTGTACGGTTCAGAAGCCCCGACGGCGATCAGCTACATCACCATCAGTGGGAACACGGTCTACGACTGCAAGACCGGGAACAGTGAGACGGTGAACGTAGATGGGAACGTGACGAACTTCACGATCACATCCAATACGATCCACGACAACGACAACATCGGGATCGATGCCATAGGTTTTGAAGGTGTGTCTCCGGATCCGGCGTATGATTATGCCCGCAATGGGGTAATCGGCGAAAACACGGTGTACAACATCAGCGCGATCAGCAATCCTGGGGAAGGGAATCAGTATGACGCGGACGGGATCTATTGCGACGGATGCGACAGCGTAATCATTGAGCGGAACAACGTTTCGACGAGCGATCTGGGGATCGAGGTAGCGAGCGAGCATTCGGGCCATGTGTCTACCAACGTGACGGTGCGGAACAATCTAGTGTTCAATAACAACTCGGTCGGCATATCGATTGGCGGATATGCCAGCAATGTTGGGGGCACAAGCAACTGCACCATCGTCAACAATTCGCTGCTGGAGAATGACAGCAAGAGCACAGGAAGCGGCGAACTGCAGGTGCAGTACTACGCCACCAACAACGTGTTCGAGAACAACATTGTTTATGCCACCTCGCAGTCGCTGTTCATCAACAACTTCACCAATAGCGAGTCCAGTCCGCTGGTCTCCAACTACAACGTGTTCTTCTCCTCGACAGGCGAGTCATCCGCTAATTTTGTGTGGAACGGGACAAACTACACAGGATTTACAACGTATCAATCGGGGACGGGACAAGACGGACATTCTCTCTACGGCAATCCGCAGTACCTGAGTCTGAGCTTGACGACACCGAACCTGCAGGTCGAGACGACATCGCCGGCGGTGAATGCCGGGATTAACCTGGGGACTACAGTCGTGGGCACGATCGATTATGCTGGCAATCCGCGCGTCCAGGGAACCACCATCGACATTGGTGCCTACCAGCAGTAGGCTCCCAGAGAGTAAAGCAAAAACGCCCCTCGTCTATGCCGAAATTCCAGAGAACTTCTAATACTCACGCTGATTCGCTCTAGCTTCTGGCGAAGGTCAGATACCGCTTTCGCCAGGAGTGGTCTCGGCGGGGGAACTTTCTGGAATGTGGGTCGGATGATTTCGATTTTTCGGGCGGCAGATCGCAGGCATTGGCCAAGTCCACCCGCGGTGTGTGCAAACTCCCTACAGTGATCCGTCTTCCATCTAGGGCCGGAGCTTTTTTGGACTCTAACTAGCAATTTCGAATGCGAGCGGCCAGAAGCGGATTTCGCAGAGAACGCTCCTGAGGAACTTGCCCGTGCTCCAGCAGTACCGGTACATATGAGAGCACTATAACTGTACTGCATCGGTAAATCGAACTGTACCACAATCATACTTCTGTACAGGTTTCCCTAGCCTCCATCGTTCTTTAGAGTTGGTGTGCCAGCTCTGATCGACGAACTCTTCCTGCCCAAGGAAATTTAGAGGTTCGCCTGAGGGGAAGATAATGATGATGGCACATGTCCGTCGCACTGCACTCTGTTCGCATCTGCTGGTCCTGTTTACTCTTCTGATAGCCGTCGCCTCACCCGCGTTCGCGCAGGACCATAGCGACCGTCAGGATTCTTCGCATACGTCAACCGCTCCGCTCAGGATTCTGCCTGCCGCGCTGGCGGCCGGGAAAGTAGACGTATCATACAGTGCACGGCTAACGGCCACTGGCGGAACCCCGCCCTATACGTGGAGTCTCAGGAGGGGCGTGCTGCCCACGGGCCTCGCTTTGAATTCGTCTACCGGTGTAATCAGCGGCATCCCTAAGGAAGCGGTGGCGAGCGATCTGCTTTCCTTTGAGGTTAAGGATTGCAGTGACCCCGAACAGAGAAGAATTATCACCCTCTCCCTGACGATCAACGCAGCGGCAACTCCGGTGAGTATTACGACCACACTGCCGGCCGCGACGGAGAACGCAGCGTACTCGCAACAACTGGCAGCGACGGGAGGGAGTGGCAGCTACACCTGGAGCTTGACGACACCGGTGAGTGGTTTTTCACTGAGCAGTTCGGGACTGTTGACGGGCACAGCCACCAGCACGACAACGCTGTCGTTCCCGGTGAAGGCGACAGATAGCGCAAACAGCAGTAATTTTGGGACAGCGACGCTGAAGCTGACGGTCAACGCAGCGGCAACTCCGGTGAGTATTACGACCACACTGCCAGCCGCGACGGAGAACGCAGCGTACTCGCAACAACTGGCAGCGACGGGAGGGAGTGGCAGCTACACCTGGAGCTTGACGACACCGGTGAGTGGTTTTTCACTGAGCGGTACGGGACTGTTGACGGGCACAGCCACCAGCACGACAACGCTATCGTTCGCGGTGAAGGCGACAGATAGCACAAACAGCAGTAATTTTGGGACGGCGACGCTGACCCTAACGGTCAACGCAGCGGCAAGTGCGGTGAGTATTACGACCACACTGCCAGCCGCGACGGAGAACGCGGCGTACTCGCAACAACTGGCGGCGACGGGAGGGAGTGGCAGCTACACCTGGAGCTTGACGACACCGGTGAGTGGTTTTTCACTGAGCGGTACGGGACTGTTGACGGGCACAGCCACCAGCACGACGACGCTATCGTTCGCGGTGAAGGCGACAGATAGCGCAAACAGCAGTAATTTTGGGACAGCGACGCTGAAGCTGACGGTCAACGCGACGAGCAGTGGCTCGGCATTTTACGTTTCTCCTTCCGGTAGCGACTCCAATGCGGGCACGCTTTCCTCACCGTGGAGAACGATCCAACACGCGGCAGATTCCGTGCAAGCGGGCGATACCGTTTACGTGCTTGCTGGAACCTACAACGAGTCCGTCACGATTGCGGTGTCCGGTTCCTCGACTGCTGGACCGGTGAGCTTCATCAGTTCGCCTTTTGGCGCAGCCATTGTGGATGGGACCGGGCTGACACCTTCCGGTTCCAACACGCAAGGCCTGTTCAACATCGAGGATGAGAGCTACGTCACGATTCAGGGCTTTACGATCCAGAACTACACGACCTCGAATGCGAACGCCACGCCAGCGGGAATCTGGGTGACGGGTTCGGGTAGCTACATCAACATTCTCAATAACACCGTGACCAAAATCACCACTTCGTCCGAGGCGCAAGGGAATGCCTTCGGAATCGCCGTGTACGGTTCAGAAGCCCCGACGGCGATCAGCTACATCACCATCAGTGGGAACACGGTCTACGACTGCAAGACCGGGAACAGTGAGACGGTGAACGTAGATGGGAACGTGACGAACTTCACGATCACATCCAATACGATCCACGACAACGACAACATCGGGATCGATGCCATAGGTTTTGAAGGTGTGTCTCCGGATCCGGCGTATGATTATGCCCGCAATGGGGTAATCGGCGAAAACACGGTGTACAACATCAGCGCGATCAGCAATCCTGGGGAAGGGAATCAGTATGACGCGGACGGGATCTATTGCGACGGATGCGACAGCGTAATCATTGAGCGGAACAACGTTTCGACGAGCGATCTGGGGATCGAGGTAGCGAGCGAGCATTCGGGCCATGTGTCTACCAACGTGACGGTGCGGAACAATCTAGTGTTCAATAACAACTCGGTCGGCATATCGATTGGCGGATATGCCAGCAATGTTGGGGGCACAAGCAACTGCACCATCGTCAACAATTCGCTGCTGGAGAATGACAGCAAGAGCACAGGAAGCGGCGAACTGCAGGTGCAGTACTACGCCACCAACAACGTGTTCGAGAACAACATTGTTTATGCCACCTCGCAGTCGCTGTTCATCAACAACTTCACCAATAGCGAGTCCAGTCCGCTGGTCTCCAACTACAACGTGTTCTTCTCCTCGACAGGCGAGTCATCCGCTAATTTTGTGTGGAACGGGACAAACTACACAGGATTTACAACGTATCAATCGGGGACGGGACAAGACGGACATTCTCTCTACGGCAATCCGCAGTACCTGAGTCTGAGCTTGACGACACCGAACCTGCAGGTCGAGACGACATCGCCGGCGGTGAATGCCGGGATTAACCTGGGGACTACAGTCGTGGGCACGATCGATTATGCTGGCAATCCGCGCGTCCAGGGAACCACCATCGACATTGGTGCCTACCAGTAGTAACGACAAAGCGATGTTCGGGGATGGCAGCGCTTACCATTTGTCCTCGAACTGATTTTGCAACCGGATCTATTGGGTGAGGACCGGCTTCCGGCAAAGACGAAACCGTCTGTCGTTCGGCCCTCCCCTACGAAGAGGAGGGAACCTGGTCCTCCTCTCTGGCCTCAACTGGCGGATACATATTGACTTAATTTAATTACCTTTTGCGATTGTGGATGTCGTCTATTGCTCGGAAATCAGCAATTCCTCTCCGTTTGGCCTCTTTTCCTCTCGAACAGAATCCTTGAAATGGTGACACCCATTCCGGATCAAGAATGGCGTCGGTACCATTAAGTCAAGGACAGTTCTAACGACCGCGGATGATTCTGATTGTGTATTGACGCTTAGTGCGAGCCGCCGGATTGAGCCGTTGTGGAGTAAGTCCGGACATGGAATCTTTGTCTAAGCGAGTCGACTCGGATTGTCAATCGCTTAGCAAACCTGGAAATCCAACGCTTTTTCGTCATTCGCTCCGATGCCGATCTTGAGGAAATTCATGAAGAAGCCGCTTTTTCGACCCGTTTTTGCAGCGGTGCTAATTGGGTTAATGGCGGGCACGCCGGTGGCCCCTATTTTCGCGCAAGAGCCTGCCCCCGCTCAAACGCATCCCGCCGCGCAGGGGGGCGTACCAATATCGCTGGGTGTCTCCAAATTCGACTATTCCCGAGCGCCGAGCGCCTTCCCGGACTTTGTCAATCCCTACCGTACCCAGGTAGTCGCTCCCGGCGTGCTCAGCAATTCCCCCCGCCTAGAGCAACTGATCCGGGACGGCAAGCTCCCTCTGAGCCTGCAAGATGCCATCGCTTTAGCGCTGGAAAACAGCATGGATATCGTTGTACAGCGCTACACCCCCTGGATGGCCGATGCGAGCCTGCTGAAGGCCCGTGCCGGCGGTTATGGATACGGCACGCCCGGCAGCATCGCCGTGGGTTCAACCGCCAACCTCCCTGAACTATATTACGATCCGACCGTTTCGCAGGTTGTTGGTTTCAGCGATGCCACGACCCCTATCGCCAATCCCTATACTTCTGGTCTGGGTGCATCCGGAAGTACAACCGTCGCCCAGCCTCTGTTCTCCCATGCCGCTGAGTACAATACCTCGTATTCGCAGAACTTCGTTACGGGATCGACCCTTAGCGTGAGTTGGGACAATACCCGTGCCTCTTCTACGGCCGCGAACTTCTTCAATCCCTATGTGCAATCTTCCCTGTCGATTACGTTTCAGCAGCAACTCCTGGCGGGGGCTGGGCGTTTCGTCAATCGCCGAAACATCATCATTACGGAAAATAATCGAAAGATTGCCGACCTCACCTTCACCCAACAAGCCATCACCACCGTGACCAATACCATTACCGCCTATTGGGAACTGGTCTACGCACGCGAAAACGTCAAAGTCGAGCAGCAGGCCGTCACCGTTTCAGAAAAGCTCTATAACGACAACAAGAAACAATTGGAGATCGGCACCATGGCCCCCCTGGATGTAACGCGGGCCGAATCCGAGCTGGCTACGGATCGCCAGAACCTTATCGTTGCACAAACCACTCAGCTACAAGATGAATTGGTCCTCAAGAATTACATTTCCAAAGACCCTATGGCTTCCAATCTTCTTGATGTTGAAATCATTCCTACGGATAAGCCAGAAACTCCTGCAACGATAGAAACCGAATCGTTCCCTGATGCCGTCAAAGAAGCTTTCCAGAAGCGCCCGGATCTCCAGGAACAATATCTCAACCTGAAGAATGCCGAAGTGGACGTCCGCGCCACGCGGAACGCACTACTTCCCACCGCCACCGTCGGGCTTCAATACTCAGCCAACGGACTTGCAGGCAACTCTTTCACGACCGGCACACCAACAACCGTCGCAGGAGTCCCAATCGTGGATGCCGGTGGCAGTCCTATTCCCGGTTTCTATACTCCGCTATCCGTTACGCCTGTCACAGGTTCGTTCAAGGACGGCTTCTCGACGGCTCAATCGCAGATCTTCCACAACAATTTCCCCGTATACGCCGGCCAGCTAACCGTGAGTCTTCCGTTGCGTAACCGTGCGAACCAAGCCGACAACATTCACGCACAATTGGTGCAGCGGCAATTTGAAGCGGAAGTACAACAGACAAAAAACAATGCCTTGTTGGATGTTCGGAATACCATCATCGCCGTTGAGCAAGGCCGTGCCCAGGTTGAGGCAGCCAGCAAGGCCCGGGAACTACAACAACAGACGTTCGACGCCGAAGAGAAAAAATATCAGCTCGGCGCTTCTACCGTTTACAACGTCATTCTCACGCAACGCGATCTCATCAATGCCCAGGGCACGGAACTGCGCGCACTCGCCAATCTTGCCGAGGCCAAAGCCAATTACGAGCGCGCGCTCGGCCGCACTCTTGAGGTCAACAACGTCACCATCGCCGGAGCAAGGAAGGACATGATCGAGAAGGACGCTCTCATTCCGGGCACTATGAACGGCCAGGTTATCGGAACCGATTCCCTCTTCAAAGCTTTGGAAAAAGCGAACGTTTCCGACCAGCGCTGAAATAGGAGCCTGTTGGAACTGGTTTGCTATAGCTGTCGAAGGCAATGCTTTCTGGCAGATCGCTCCTTCCTTTTGTCAATGACATGGGTGTTCTGGCCCGAGCGAGAATCTCAGTCATAGGACTTCCGTACTACCAATAGAATAGATTGATCCACCTTTCTGTAAGTACCGCCTTGCCATAGGTTTCTTGCAGTAGCCCAGTTAGGCTTTCATGAGAAGTCCATTAGGATCGGTAAGGTGAAAGACAATGAATTCCTCGTTCGATTCCGATAGCGGAACAAATTCGCAAGTGGGTGGAGTTCCGGCTCGTCGGCCGCAGTGGGAGC
Source organism: Candidatus Acidiferrales bacterium (assembly GCA_963742325.1). GTDB lineage: Bacteria > Acidobacteriota > Terriglobia > Acidiferrales > UBA7541 > Acidiferrum. The sequence continues at coordinate 662,707 of CAVULB010000004.1, forward strand.
GACGCTCGAGCCGTCGCTGCAAAATCATCCAGCCGATACGTATCCGCCCCTCTGATCCAAGACTCGAGCCCTTCGATGATATTCGCAGCACACTCAGCGTCTCACCAACGGGAGTCTATTTTCGTTCAAGCGAAACTAAATATAAGGTGGGGATGCGCCTGCTCGTGTCCTTACCTTATTCCGACGAGCCCGAGGACGTGCCCCACGACTATCTGACGGAGGTGGTGCGGGTCGCTGCACTTCCGAACGGGTTATTCGGAATCGGAATGAGGATTCTGAGGGAGACGAATCCTCAAGGTAAGTAAAGTATAGAAAACGAGTTAGCAGAAATATCTCCTCCAAGATACAACCGCCTCTTTCCTTATCCTATTTCAGATCAATGACATTTGCTCAGTCGGCAATGGCGAAGTTTGACTGGCGAATGTTCCGGACTCCGTCTGGACATGCCCTCTCGCAGGATACGGCTCACCCCCTCACTACCTCGTCGGTCTGACTAGCGGAGATTGACAAGTCGAGTCTTGTCGAGGCTGTCGAGGAGAATGACCTGTTGAGGAGAATCATCTTGTCTTAGTCAGACGTTAGGAGTAGCGTCTATACCCCAGGCCCAGCGACCCAGGAAGCAACAAGCTTAGAAAGAAAGGCCAGTGGCTATGGCTAATTCTTGGCAACTGGGGTCCCTACCCTCCAGGAGACTTTATTCCCGTGTGGACACGGCGGATGAGGTGTGGGTTTACTGGAACTCCGAGGGAAGGGCGGACGTTTCGCGCGTACTGGATATGAGCATGGGGGGTCTTTTTCTGAAGACACCCATCGTCAAACATATGGGATGTGTTGTTAATCTCCACTTCCTGGTGCAAGAAGGGCAAATTCGTGCCGACGCTACAGTGCGCCACATAAGACCGGGAAGCGGTGTAGGAATGAAATTCGCAGCTGTGAGTCAGGAAGACCGGCCCAGGCTCGCGGCCATGATGACCCGCCTGCGCAGTTTGTCCGCAAAGAAACCGAAGTAAACAGCTCTCGTTCCCGGACAACACTATGGTATGGTTTCGACGAATTTAGATTTCTCACGTCACGGCGCTGTGCCGCAGGCGTGCAAGGAGTTCGAGTAAATCGATTGAACCCCGTAGTCATGTCTGTTGATGCTGAAGAATGGTGGATTGAAGTACGCATTCTCCCCGACAACTGTTTCGAACGAGCATTCATCGCCGACTTCGTCTAAGAACATAGCGATCAAGGTTGTATTGATCCAGGCGGTTCCGTCGGGATCGGTGATGGTTTCAAACGATTCGTGGTTCAAGACGTTGTCCGTCGAATCGACCATTTGCCCGTTGGGCGATCCTGGTTTCACTTGGCATCCCACAACATCTTGATAGGGCTCCACGGTGTAAAGCACATGGCCAATGTCAGTAAATGTGACACTGCTGTGATATCCGCAGTAGAAGAAAGTATTGAAATTGTCCGGCGAGTAGCATTCCGTATCCGTCGAGTCGAAGCACTGGTCTTGCCCCGGCGGAAGGAAAATATGGTAGATGTGGTTGTAGCCCGTATCACCAGAAAGGGAAGCAACCAAGTACACGACTTCTTGCATATCGGCGTCCGTGAGCGGAGCACTCGGAGGCGTATAGCTCAACTTGGCGTGAAATCCGAGCGTATAGCGGTCTCCGCCAAAGAAGCCGATGTATTGATCGGCCAGATGAATGAAATCACTCTTGCCGAGGTCCTTTAAAAAGCCTTCGGGATTGCCCCAGCAGGCGGAGATGGGACATTTCCCGTTCGGCAGCAGGTAGATTGCGTGGAACTGGGCAAAGTCGACCACCGAACCGCCTTGGTAAGTGAGGTCACCTTCGTATTGGAGGATGCCACCTCCTGCCCCATCCGTATTCTTGCCGATCTGTTTTGAGGCTGCGATTTCCTTCGCCCGAAGCGACCTTCCAGCAGAAGTATTTGCCGGGTGAGAATGTCGATAAATCATTTGTGCCCCACCGGTTGCGGCATGATTTCCGGGCTCGAACGTGAGATTCAGCTCATTCGTCGGGCTCTCCTGCGCAAGTGTGATCGAAGTTAGAAATAGCAGCGCCGTCCCGAGAGCAATGACACACCCTGCTCGGGCAATCCCCGAGCCCAGACCCAGTTTTTTCATTGTTAATCCCCCACCCTAGACGTTCTTGCTGGCCCGTGTATATGTCAGCGTTTTGGAGGTGTCAACAAAAGAAAGTGCCGTGACCTAAAATTTACAAGTGGAAGCATGGGACAAAACTCATGGTGCCCCGTAGACGCTCGGCGGAGTGAAAGCTGGTCGTTCACTCACCATGGCCAAGTTGGCAAAACTGACGCTGGCAGGGACCATGGAAGTCTGGACCGTAGGCTGGTACCCATCAGCACAATTGCTGCCGGCGAACTGGCCGCGTTGCTGAGGCTTCCTGTCACGCTTCCGCTGGTGGCCGGCGCAAGAGTGACATTGAGCGTAAGACTGTGGCCCACGGCAAGAGTCACGGGCGAGGAGAAGTATGAGGTTCTATGTTATGGCCGTAGTATCCACGATTGAGGCGTGAAGTAGTCATTCCGTCGCTGTCTCAGCCGTTCGAGCTCAAAATTCTTGCGTCCCGTCCTCCAGCCAGCGCTCCAGCCTTTCCCGTTGTCCGGGTGCCACTTCCGTGAATGTCACGCCCATGCCCAGTCCATGACTGACATAAACGACTTCCACAATGGCTTCGAAGATTTCCGAGTGATGAGTGATCCGCAGGCGAACCTGGGAGCCTTGCGCGACAGGATTCAAGGTATCGATGTAACAGCCTGTGCGGCTAATATCGGACGTTTGCGCTCTCAGCCGAGCGCCTTGCGACAGTTCTATCACATCCGCTGCCAGGACCATTGGGCGTCTCTGTGACGTCCGCCGTTCTTGAGTCACATCCGGCATGATGCGTCTCCGTCAAAATCAGCTCACAGCCACTCTTGCGACTTCCGAACTCTCGTGCTGAGGATATGCACGGCGAGTATTGCCACAGCGGGCCACAGGTGTCAATCACTGTACGGACATTCCTGGGTTTCCCCGCAGCCTATTCCTTTGCGTGCTTCAGAACCCTTCGCGCTGGCAAGGGGATGACGTGAGCTGGATCGCACGGCGCATCCTCCGATCACCGGTCCTACTCTCTCTGGGAGTCTTGCCGCCTGCGTACTGGCCTTCACGCTCTGAAGTTTTGGGACCTTCAAGGAAGGGTGGCCCGGCGCGCGGAAACCACTTCCTAAGTACATATTTTGCTGGATTGCCGACCGAAGTGCCCTGAAACCACAATTTCGGGGTCCCCTTGCAGTCCTCCAGTTGACTCTGGGTGGGCCAAACCCCAAAATCTAGTTGGAGGGGGGAAGCAGACACGCTTTGGAGCCTCGAACCCTTAAGTTTCTCGCTGTTATTTTCCTTACCGCATGCTTGATGGCTTGCTCTTCCCAGATGAGTTCTGGCGGGGGCACGGGCGGCGGTAGCGCAGCTCCCACCGCTCCTTCGATCACGACTCAGCCCGCGGCTCAGTCCGTCGCAGTTGGTCAGACCGCCAGCTTCTCCGTTGTGGCTTCTGGCACCGCGCCTCTCTCGTATCAATGGCAAAAGAACAGCAGCAATATCAGCGGCGCCACGTCCGCGGCTTACACCACACCGGCCACAACCACCAGTGACAATGGCGCCATGTTCGACGTTGTCGTGACGAATAGCGTGGGCGCGGTCACCAGCCAGTCTGCCATGCTCACGGTGAATTCCTCGAGCTCTGGCGGTTCGTCCATCGATGTGGTCACCTATCACTACGATAATCTCCGTACTGGCCAGAACGTCAACGAAATTACGCTGACCACGGCGAACGTGAACGTCAGCACGTTTGGAAAATTGGGCGAATTTGCGGTCGATGGCCTTGTGGACGCTCAGCCGCTCTTGCTTTCAAACCTGGCCATTTCCGGCAAGGGCACAAAGAACGTTCTCTATGTGGTTACCGAGAATGATTCTATCTACGCCTTTGACGCAGACAGCATCAGTTCCAGCGGTGGAACCGCATTGTGGCAAGTCAGCGCGCTGCTCAGCGGAGAAACTCCCAGCGACAATCGCGGCTGCAGCCAGGTCACTCCTAAAATCGGCATCACTTCCACGCCGGTCATCGACCGCGGTAGGAACGCCATCTATTTCGTGGCCATGTCCAAAGATTCGAACGGAACCTACTATCAGCGCATTCACGCTCTCAACTTAACGACTGGGGCAGAACTGTTCGGCGGCCCCACCACGATCCAGGCAAGTTATCCGGGCACCGGAGACAACAGCTCCGGCGGCAACGTGGTGTTCGACCCGAAACAATACAAGGAACGCGCCGGCCTGCTCGAGCTCAACGGCACCATCTACACGACGTGGGCCTCGCATTGCGACGATCGTCCTTACACCGGATGGGTGATTGCCTATAACGCCGACACCCTCGCGCAGGCCAGTGTCCTCGATCTCGTTCCCAATGGCAGCCAAGGCGCCACCTGGATGGCTGGCGGAGCGCCCGGCGCCGACGCCTCCAGTAATATCTACTTCATCCTGGGCAACGGGGATTTTGACACCACACTGAACGCCAGCGGCTTTCCCACCAACGGCGATTGCGGCAACTGTTTCGCCAAAATAAGCTCGACCACCCCGTTGACGCTGCTCGACTATTTCACCCCGCTCAACACCGTCGCCGAATCCGATTCGGACACCGATTTTGGTTCCGGTGGGGAACTGCTCCTTCCGGACATCGTCGACAACGCCGGCACAACCCACCATCTCGCCGTTGGCTCCGGCAAGGATGGCAACATCTACGTCGTCAATCGCGACAGTATGGGAAAATTCAACGGCACCGCCGACAATATTTATCAGCTCATCTCCGGGCAGCTTGCCGGCGGCGTTTATTCCAAACCCAGCTACTTCAATGGAACCGTCTACTATGGCGCCGTGAATGACGCTATCAAGTCCTTCCCCATCACCAATGGGCAATTGGCCGCGACTCCGGCTACACGTTCTACGCACACCTTCGGCTACCCCGGCGCAACTCCAGTCATCTCTGCCAGCGGTACATCTAACGGTATCGTGTGGGTCGTAGAGAATAGCAGTCCCGCCGTGCTGCACGCGTACGATGCTACAAATCTCGCCACCGAACTCTACAACTCCAATCAGGCTTCCGGTGGAAAAGATAATTTCACGAACAACAAGTTCATTACTCCAATCGTTGCCAATGGAAAGGTGTATGTCGGCACGTCTAGCAGCGTCGCTGTGTTTGGGTTGCACTAAA